>CAVXBF010000006.1:0-884268 GCA_963759935.1 uncultured Actinomycetota bacterium | reverse complement strand
CCCGCCTCTCGCCGTCAGGTGCGTGGCGTGCGGACCGCCCGCGGTGCCACCCGTAGCGGCGGCCCCGCGGCCTGCAGCGGCGAGGGGCTGGCCACCCACAGGTACGTCGGAAGCAACGGCAGCATGGCGGCCAGGGCCGGCTCGGGCAGCCGCGACACCGGTCCCGGCACGAGGTCGTCGCCGGCGAACGACTCCGGCGCCGCCAACACTGGCAGCGTGTAGTCGAGGACGTGCCAGCCGGCCAGCAACCGCTGCAGGCCCGGCCGCGTGCGGTACTGCTCGTAGTAGTGGTCGGCCCGGCCGAAGGCCCGGACGTAGCGGTCGGCCGCAGCCTGCGGCAGGTACGACAGGAACGGCAGCTTGTAGTGCGGCTCGATGATGCCCAGCCGGTTGCCCAGGCCGAGGTAGAGCACTCCGTTGGGTCGCAGCACGCGCCGGACGTCGGCCAGCACCGCCTCGGGGTCGACGACGTGCTCGTAGATGTGGTTGAACACGGCAACGTCCACCGACGCGTCCGCCAGCGGCAGGGATTCGCCTGCGGCACAGACGAATCGCACCCGCTCGCCGAACCGCGACTGCGCCACCGACAGTCCCGGGACGTCGATGTCGACCCCGTACGTCGTGGCCGCCCCGGCCGCCGCCAGCTCGTCGGCGATGAATCCCTGCGAGCACCCGATGTCGGCGACGTCGAGCCCGGTGAGGTCGTCGCGGCCGAGCGCATGCCGCAGGACGGCGAGGATCTTGGCGGCCTTGCGCCGGCGGGCGGTCTCGTCGCGCATCGCCGCCATCTGCTCGGAGTACGCCAGCTGGGCCGAGCGCTGCGGGGTCCTCGCCATGGCAGGCAGCCTACGGTCGCTGCGCGGCGTCACCACGCCGGGCCGCCATCAGGTGGTGGCTGCGGTCGTACAGCCAACCGGCCCCGGCTGCGAGCACGTCCGAGCCGGTGATCACGAACCGCGAGAGCAGGACGACAGCGAGCGCGGCCGGTCGCTGCAGCGGCCCGGTCAGCAGCAGCACGAGGATGAACTCCCGCACCCCTACCCCGGCCGGCAGCAGCACCGCGAGCATCCCCATCGAGGCGGCGAGGGCGTACCCGAACAGCGACGGAACCCAGGACGAGCCCACCGGTCCGCCCAGGTCGTGCACCAGCACCCACAGGTGCAGGCCCAGGCACAGCCAGGCCAGGACGAAGGCGCCCATCGTCGTCGCGATCGCCCGGCCGGACAGCTCGTGGTCGAGCTCGCCGCGCCGGGCCAGTCGCAAGGCCCGCCCGATCAGGGAGTTGAGCACCCGAGGATGCAGCAGGGCCACCCCGATCGGCACGACCAGCAGCACCAGCAGGTAGGCCGCTCCCCCACCCGCCGACAGCAGCGAGGGCAGCGCGACCACTCCCACCCCGAGGCCCGCCAGGGCACTCATCGCAACGGTGAGCAACCCGGCCACCGCAGTCCGCTTGCGCGGCACGCCCAGGGCGCTGGCCACCTCGGCCTGCACCACGACGGTCCACACGCTGCCGGGCAGGTACTTGCCGAGCTGCCCGACGAACAGCACCCCGGACGCCGGGCCGAGCGCGAGCGGCGAGCCGAGGTCGGCCATCAGCGCCCGCCACCCCACGAGGGTGAGCACCAGCGCGAGCAGCGCCAGCGCCGCCGAGCCGGCCAGGGCCAGCCCCGACACGCGCGCGAGGTCGGCGCGCACCTGGGTCCAGCTGCCGGCCACCGCCCAGACGACCGCCGCGACGACGAGCAGGCCGAGCACGACGCGGGCGACCGCGATGACCTGCCGACGACTCACCCCGTGCCGCCGGCGGCCGCCGTCAGGGCGTCGAGGTAGAGCCGCCACGGCGCCTCGAGGTCGGGCTCGCGCACCTTGGCGCGCAGGTGATCCAGCCGGTCCGGCTCGAGCAGCTGCCACAGGGCGTCGGCCAGGGAGCCGATGCTGCCCGGCTCGGCGAGCAGCCCGTCGACGCCGTCCCGGACGTCGTGCGCGAACGTGCCGGTGCGGGTGGCGAGCACCGGCAGGCCATGGGCGAAGCCGAGCAGCGCGTTCTGCGACGCGGTCGCCGAGCGGTAGGGCAGCGCCAGCACGTCGTGCGTCGCCATCAGCGCCGGGATGGCGGACGCCGGCACGTAGCCGTCGCGCACCTGCACCCGGCCGGCGAGATCGGGCTCGGCGGCCAGCCGGCGCACCCGCTCGCCCGCCTCGCCCCACAGCTCGCCCGCCACGGTCAAGGTCAGCTGCGGCACCTGGCGCAGCGCCTCGAGCAGCAGGTCGGTGCCCTTGTAGTCACGCACCATGCCCAGCGCGAGCAGGCGGGCCGGACCGTCGTACACGGGCCGTGGCGCGGGGTCACCGCCGGGCAGGTGCGGCGGCAGTGCGACCTCGCGGACGTCGCGCGCACCCTGGGCGCGGGCCAGCTCGGCCTGCTCGACCGAGTGCACCACCACGCCGTCCACCCGACTCAGCAGCGAGCGCACCAGCCGCCCGGCGCCGGCGTGTGGCTCGTGCGGCAACACGTTGTGCGCGACGACCACCGTGCGCGGCCCGGAACCCACGGCCCGCAACAGCGACAGGTGCGCGGGGACGACGGCGGGCACGACGTGGACGACGACGACGAGGTCGCGGTCGCGCAGCGAGCGCCCCGCCCGCCACCACGACGACGGGCTCGACCAGCTCAGCCGGCGCGTTGTCGCCGGGAACGGCGTGACGTCCGGAACCCCTTGCGGCACAGCCTGTTCGCCGGGGTACAGCTTCTTGGGGTACAGCCGCGACCACGACACCAGCTCGGTGTCGTGGCCGGCGTCGGACAGATGGTGGGCGAGCTCGGTGGTGTGGGCCGCGACGCCGCCCTTCAGCGGGTGGGTGGGTCCGACGACCGCCACCCGCACGTCAGACCCCGTCTCGAGACCGGACGACGAGGTCTGACAGCAACGCGAGCGAGCCGATCAGCAGACCGCTCACCACCAGCAGCACTGTGCTGGCAGGGAAGTAGAACGGGTGGCGCACCATGTCGACCAGGCCCTTGACGAGTCCCAGCCCGACCATCCACAGCGCCATCGGCATGAGCACCTTGAGCGGGTCGAAGTACATGACCATCCGCAGCACCTGCAGGATGTAGCGGTAGGCGTCGCGCACGAAGTGGAACTTGCTCGTGCCGGCCCGCTTGGCGTAGCTGATGTCGATGTACCGGATGTCGTGCTGGTTGCTGAGGAACGCCAGGGTGATCGTCGTGACGCAGCTGAACCCGGGCGGCAGCAGCCGCAGGTAGGGCAGCGCCACCTCGCGCCGGAAGGCGCGCAGACCCGAGTTCAGGTCGGGGATCCGCTGGTTGGTCAGCCGCTCGGCGACCTTGCGGATCAACCACTTGGCGGGCACCCGCAGGATCTTGTGGGTGCCCTCCTCGGACGTGCGCGAGCCGACCACCTGGTCGTACGAGGGGTCGTCGCGCAGGATCTGCACGAACTCAGGGATCCGCTCGTTCGGGTAGGTCATGTCGGCGTCGGTCCACACCACGACCTGCCCGCGGGCCACCTGCGTGCCGATCCGGCGGGCCGTGCCCGAGCCGCCGTTGCGGCGGAAGGCCATCACCTTGACGTGCGGGAAGTGCCGCTCTGCGGCGCGCAGCACCTCCAGCGTGCCGTCGGTGCTCGCGTCGTCGATGGCCAGCAGCTCGTAGGTGAGGTCGCTGCCGTCGAGCGCCGCGCAGATCCGCTCGATCTCGGCCAGGACGTGGTCCTGCTCGTTGAAGGCCGGGAGGATGACCGACACGTACGGCGGCGCGCCGCTGTCGCCCTCCGGCTCGGGACGCTCGACCTCGCTCGCGACGGGCGCGCTGACCGGGGCGCTGACGGTGGGAATGACCTGGGTGGCTGGTTGCTCGCTCATCTCGGCGTTGAGCGTACCGGTGCGGCGACCTGTCCCCGATCACGTGGCGGGCGCGACCCACAGGTCGACGTCCAGGGCTGCCCCGCCGTCCGGCCGGCGGGTGAGCAGCCGCTGGTCCTCGACGGTGCGCAGGTGCACCACGTGCTCGGGCGCCGCGCCGAGCCGGGCGACGGCCTCCGCGGACCCCGCGCTGACCACGACCGGACGTCGTCCGGCGGCGACCACGGCCCGGGCGACCGCCAGAACGGTGGCGGCGTCGGCGGGTTCCGCGGCGCTCGACCGCACGACGACGGTCGGCACGTCGCACACGCCACGCAGCACCTGGGGCCACTCGTTGGCCGCCCGGCTGTCGACCAGGATCGCGGTGTCGGACGGCGCGAACGCATCGCACGCCTGGTTGACGACCGACACCTCACCGCGCTCAGTCCGTTGTGCCGCAACAGGAAGGGTGGCCGCAGCGGCTGGCGCGACGAGCCCGCCGACCGCGACCAGAGCCACGCCGGCCCGCGCGACGACGCCCGGGACGCCGCGCCCCGGCAGCCGCCGCTGCAGCACCACCCAGAGCGCCCGGGCAGCGCCCACCGACAGCAGCACGACGGCCGGCAGGACGACGGGTACGAGCCGGCGGTCGGCCCACGGGTGGTCGGGGGTGATGCCGGGGCGGTAGAGCGTGAGCACCACGGAGCCCACCGCCACGAGGGCCACCGGGGCCCAGGCGGGCAGCGGCTCGTCGTCCGCCCAGGCGCGCGCGACCCCGCGAGCCGCGAGCACCGCACCGACCAGCGCCAGCACGGCCACCGGAACGCCGACCCACCACACGACCCACTGGACGCTGTGCTCGGCGTACGTGCGGCCACCGTCGACTCTGAGCCCCTGCTGCAGCTGCAGCCCGGCGACGACCCGCGAGCCGGGGTCCGCCGCGCTCTGCCGCACCGTCTGCCACAGCGGGCGGGTGGCCAGCACCAGACCCGCGAGCCCCACGAGGGTGGGCAGCGCCCACCGCACCCGCCCGCGCCAGGCCAGCGGCACCCGCCGGCCACCGCGCGACCGCCGCACCGCCAGCACCGACCCGGCCGCGAGCAGCACGCCCGCCCCGAGCAACGGCACCAGCGAGCCTGCGATCGAGGCGAGGTAGGGGCGGCTCAGCACCAGCGCCGCCAGCACCGCCGCACCCGTGGCCACCCCGAGCCCGACCACCAGCGGTCCGGCGACCGGGCGCTCGCGCGAGAGCGGCGGACGCACCGCGAGCAGGGCTGCTGCCGGCAGCAGCAGCGCGGTCTCGCGCAGCGCGTCGACCCGCACCAGCGCGACCCCGCCGAGCAGCAGACCGGCCAGCAGCCCGAGCCGGCGGGCCCGGCCGGCGTCCGCGACCGCCCGGCCGCCGAGTCGCCCCCCACCGGCCAGCGCCGCCACCAGCACGCTTGCCCCGGCGCAGCCGAGCAACAGGGCCAGCGGCTCGGAGTACGTCGACCGGCCGGCATGCAGCACCGGCTGGCTGACCGCGAGGATCGCCGTCGCCAGCACCGCCCACCGGGCGCCCACCACCCGGGTGGCCAGGCCGCCGAAGGCCAGCAGCGCCGCACCGAGCGTCAGGGCCGGCACGAGCAGCAGACCGGTCCATCCCCCGGCCCACCAGCCGACCGAGAGCCAGACCGGGGTCGCCACGAGGAACTGCGGGACGACGCGCACGTCCGGGCCGGTGCCCTCCTCGTAGAAGCCGGGCGAGCCGACCGTGACCCCGGGAAAGCGCAGGGCGTCGACGCCGCCGACGGCCGGCAGCGCGACGTCCACCACGTTGGTGTGAGCGGTCGCCAGGTGCTGGCCGAACAGCGCGTAGGTTCCGGCGTCCCGGCGCAGCACCACGTGCTCGGCGTGGGTCAGGCCGGCCCAGGCGCCGCCCGCCACCGCCACAACGAGCAGCAGTCGCCGCCGCCCAGGCCGGCGCGGCGACCACCGGCACGGCGCGCGACAGCACCACGGCCACCACGGCAGCGACCAGCAGCACGGCGGCCGCCGGCAGTGGCGCCCACCAGCCCAGGGCAACGAGGGGGACGGCCAGGGCGCAGGTACCGAGCGCCCACAGGGCGAAGCCCACCCCGGCGCGGGACACCGCCGCAGACAGCACCGTCAGCCGCGCTTGAGCGGCTGCCACCAGTCGCGGTGGTCGCGGTACCACTGGATGGTGTCGGCCAGGCCCTGCTCGAACGGCATCGCGCGGGCGTGTAGCCCAGCTCGGCCGAGATCTTGCCGATGTCGACGCTGTAGCGCCGGTCGTGACCCTTGCGGTCGTCGACCGGTCGGACGCTGCTCCAGTCCTTACCGGACGCGGCGACGAGCAGCTCGGTCAGCTCGCGGTTGGTCAGCTCGGTGCCGCCGCCGATGTTGTAGATCTCGCCCGGCCGGCCGCTCGTCGCGCACCAGCTCGATGCCGCGGCAGTGGTCGTCGACGTGCAGCCAGTCGCGGACGTTGAGCCCGTCGCCGTAGAGCGGCACCTGCTCGCCGTCCATCAGGTTGGTGACGAACAGCGGGATGACCTTCTCCGGGAACTGGTACGGGCCCGTAGTTGTTGGAGCACCGGGTGATGTTGACCGGCAGTCCGTGGGTGCGGTGGTAGGCGCGGGCCAGCAGGTCGGATGACGCCTTGCTGGCCGAGTACGGCGAGTTCGGCAGCAGCGGCTCGTCCTCGGTCCAGGAGCCGTCGTCGATCGAGCCGTACACCTCGTCGGTCGACACGTGCACGAACTTCTCGACGCCGTGCCGCAGCGCGCCGTCCAGCAGCGTCTGGGTGCCCACCACGTTCGTGACGACGAAGTCGGCCGCACCTTCGATCGAACGGTCGACGTGCGACTCGGCCGCGAAGTGCACCACCTGGTCGACCTGCGCCATGCAGCTCGTCGACGAGATCGACGTCGCAGATGTCGCCCTGCACGAACCGATACCGCGGCGAGTCCTGCACCGGCGCGAGGTTCGCCAGGTTGCCGGCGTACGTGAGCTTGTCGAGCACGACCACGTCGGCGTCGGCCAGCTCGGGGTACTCGCCGGCCAGCGGCACTGCGGACGTAGTGGGAGCCGATGAAACCGGCTCCGCCGGTGACCAGGACCTTCACTGCTCGAACCTCCGCGCTGCTGGGTACGGCTCGGCGCGGCAGGTGCGCTCGAGCGGTGCGGCGCCCATCCTGTCAGCATCCGGGCACCGGCGAGGCGGCGGCCGGCCTGGCCGGGCTAGGGTCGCAGGATGCACCCCGCCGGGCCCCTGGCACCCACCGCCGTGCTCGCGGCCTGCCGCCAGCGCGACCCCGCCCGGCCACGCCTCACCTGGTACCACGACGCGGACGACGCGGCCCGGGGCGAGCGCATCGAGCTGTCGGCGCGGGTGCTCTCGACCTGGGTCGCGAAGGCGTCGAACCTGCTCGTCGACGAGCTGGACGCCGAGCCCGGCGACGTCGTCACGCTCGACCTGCCGCCGCACTGGCGAGCCGTCTACTGGGCCTGGGGTGCCTGGTCGGCCGGCGCCGCGGTCGAGCTGTCGGGCAACGGCGGCCCAGGGGTGGTCGTCACCGACCGCCCGGCCCAGCACCGCGGCCACTCCGTCGTCGCGGTGTCGCTGCCCGCGCTGGCCCGACGCTGGCTCACCCTCCCGGGTGCGCCGGCACTGCCGGCCACGACGTGCGACGAAGCGGCCGAGCTGATGCTGCAAGGCGACGTGTTCGACGGCGACGAGCCCACGTCGGGCGATGCCGCAGCGCTCGTCGTCGACGGCGCACAGACCAGCGCGGCAGACCTGCTCGCCACTGCCCGGGCCATGGCCGCGCTGCTGCCCACGGACGGCACCGCCCGCATCGGGCTGCACGTCGGCCGCACCCCCGGCGAGGACCGCCCCGCTCAGGTCGAGCGGGTGCTGCTCACCTGCCTGGCGGCCTGGAGTGTCGACGGGTCCGTCGTGGTCGCGAGCGGTCCCGTCCCGCCCGAGGTGCTCGAGCGACGCTGGGCGGCCGAGCTCGTCACCAGTTCCGTCGACCCACCGGGTAGGCCAGCTTCTCGATCGTGACCCAGCCGAGGACGCCGACGGCGCCGGTGCTGGCGATGTGGCCCCGCTTCTGGGCGGACTTCACGGCAGCCTTGGTCTGCGGGCCGAACACCCCGTCCGCCTTCAGGTGCAGGGCGCGCTGCAGAGCCTTGACCGCCGGCCCACGCGACCCCTCGCGCACCACGGTGCCGCGGTACGGCAGCAACGGGTGGGCGGTGAGCTCCAGCGCGTCCCAGGTGGCGCGGTCGACGGCACCGGTGACGGGCAGCCCCTTGGCCTTCTGGAAGGCCTTGACGTAGCCGACCGTCCCGTAGCCGAAGACGGTGTCGACCGACCGCATGCCCAGAGCGCGCTCGAGCGCCGCGACCGCATGGCCCTTCGAGCCGAGCCGCGGACGGGTCGCCTTGTAGGCAGACACGCTGGTCGTCGTCATCAGCCGCTGCGCCGCGGTCGGCACCGGGGGCTTGGCCGCCGGCGCGGGCGGCGTGGGGGCGCGGGCGGGGTCGGCGGCGCGGGCGGGGTCGGCGGGGTCGGGTTCTCCGCGGGGGTCGTGGTCGACGCAGGCACCAGCCGGCGACCGAACGGGTACGCCGCCTGCTCCACCGCGATCCAGGTCGCGGGGTCGGTCTCACCGGTGGCGGGGAGCGAGGCCGCGGTCTGCGCGTCGCGCAGGGCGGCCGCCGTCTGCGGCCCGAAGTCGCCGTCGGCGGTGATCCGCAGCGCCCACTGCAGGCGGGTCACCGTCGCGCCGCTCGAGCCCTCTCGCAGGACCACCGAGCGGTACGGGAGCAGCGGGTAGGCGGCGCGCTCGAGCACCTTCCAGGTGCCGGCGTCGACCACGCCGGTGACGGTCAGCGTGCGATCGGCCTGGAAGTCCTTGACGGCCTGCAGCGTGGCCGCGCCGAAGACGCCGTCCGCGGTGATGCCGAGCGCCCGCTGCAGAGCGGTCACAGCCGCGCCGCGCGAACCGGAGCGCACCGTGGTCGTCAAGTACGGCGTGAGCTCGGTGGTCGTGGTCGACGGGCTCGGCGGGGTCGCCGGCGGCGGGGTCGCCGGCGGCGGGGTCGTCGGCGCTGGCGTCGGCGTGGCCGAGGGCACCATCTTGTGCCACGTCGGCTTGTCCAGGACGCCGGTCACCGGCAGCGCGACCTTGCGCTGCCAGCTGATCAGCCGGCTGCGGGTCGAGGAGCCGAACGAGCCGTCCGGCGCGACGCCGAGCTCCTTCTGGGCGATCTTGACGGTCGTGCTCGTCTGTCCCGGCCAGATCACCGGGTACTTCGACGCGGGCGCGGCCGGCAGGTTCGCCGGGCAGCTGGCCGTGCGACGGGTGGTGTAGATCGGGGCCGGCTGGCCGGCGTACACCCGGCAGGTTCCCTTGTCCTCGACGGTCACGGCCGAGCCGTCCCACCACGAGGTGCGCATCATCGCGCCGTCCCAGCTGAAGCTGGTGTGCACGTGGTCGGTGTGCGGGTTGGGTCCGGTGTAGGCGCGCCAACGGCCGGTGTAGGCGCTCCAGAACCGACGGTTCCAGATCACGTACATGACGCCGAGCCGGCGGGCGTTGCCGGCCATGACACCGCGCGAGTCCTTGCCGGTCAGCCAGGTGGTCAGCGCGTCACCGGCCGCCTTCTCCTTGGGGACGTTCACGCTCAGCATGTAGTCGAACGCGCGTCCCTCCTTGTGCTCGCTGGTCGAGCCCAGCCCGCATCCGCGGACGATGCCGCCGCTGTGACCCACCTTGTACGTCGAGAGCACCATCCGCACGTAGGCCTCGACGCCGGGCTTGGCAGCGGGGTCGCAGCTGTCCTGCTCGAGGTAGCTGGACGCTCGGTCCACCGCGGTGGGCAGCGTCCGGGTCGGCTTCGGGTTGACCGGGGTGGCCGCCTCCGCCCGGTCGGCGAGGGTGGGCTGCAGCGCGATGGCCGCAGCAGTCGCAGTCAGCGCGACCTTCGTCGAGGTCGACGTCCTGCTCGCAGGGACACGGTGCCGGCCGGGCATGAGCACTCCAGGGGTAGAGAAGCAGACTCTTCCCCGTCGGCCACTTGCACCCGCCACTTGAACGCCCGAGGCACAGAAGTTTTCCGTCGACCACCCGGACAGGCGTCAGCCCGTTGGGAGCGGGAGGGCCAGCGGGGCTCAGTGAAAGCCAGCTTGCCGGTGGGGGCGCCGCCCTTGAGGTCGTTGCGCCAGAAGAAGCTGCTGGACCGAGCCACGCCCGGCGTCTGCAGCCCGTCACCGTCCCAGTCCGCGGCCAGGGCATCGTCGCCGGCGCGACCGAACCCGAGCTGGACCGCGGTGCGGGGGTGGGCGATCGAGTTCGACAGCGACCAGCGACCGTCGCTCATCCAGCCGGGGGTGACCCGGCCCGTCCCATCCCAGTCCCCCAGGACGGGCTGACCCGAGCCGCTGTACGTCACGGCCAGCGTGACCGAACCGCGGGAGGCCTTCGACCGCATCAGCCAACGACTGCCGCGAACCACGCCGATGCCGGCGGGGGAACCGCTCGTCCAGTGCCCCGCGACCGGCAGGTCACCGGCGCGGCCGTACGTGAACGTCGTGACGGCTCCGGCCCCGGCCAGCGAGTTGCGGATCGACCACGTGCCGTCGTGGAACACCCCGACACCGTCGCGCCCGTCGCCGTTCCAGTCCGCGACGACCGGCAGATCGCCCGGCTCGCCCAGCGCGAACGTGCTCCGCTGGCCGTCCGGGTAGTTCAGCGTGAACTGTCCCGCCTGGTACCAGCCGACCTCGGCGATGCCGTCGCCGTCCCAGTCACCGCTGACCGCGATGCCGTTGTCGACGGCCTTGCGCACGATGGTGAAGCCGGGCGACAGCACGCCCAGCACCGACCGGGCCTGCATGCCCGAGTACGTGCGGGTGACGGTGGCGCCGTGGTCGACGCCGGTGACCGTCACACCGGCCAGCCGGGCTGAGGTTCCGGGCGCACCCACGCTGATCGACGTCACAGCGTCGAGGCTGAAGCGACTGGCCATCGACGCCGAGGAGTAGCCGTTGGTCCAGGCTCGGTAGGGGTTGCTCGACGCGCGGTCCCACCGGGAGTCGTCGATCGAGCGCAGGTAGCTCACGGCGGTGCTGCCACCGAAGGCGTAGCGCACGTCCTCGCTGCGACCGCCGTGGCTCGAGGTGTACATCGCGTCGATCGTGGCCCCGTTGCCGTCAACGATCACCCGGCCCGGGACGGCGTCGACCGCGCTCTTCCAGTGACCCCCGGCGGCGGCGTCGTCGCTCTCCTGGGCATAGCCGAGGTAGTTCTGGTCCGCGGTCGTGGCCCACACCGTGTAGGCGCCGGTAGCCGACACGTACCGCCGCACGAGGTAGGTCCGCGCCGCGGTGACCTGCGCATAGAGCGCGTGACGTGGCCAGGACGACGGCACCTCGGCCAGCCCCCACAGGTACTTCTGCACAGCCTCGCCGGTGCTCGTCGTGCGGATGGCCTGCGTGCTGTCGAGTCCACTGCTGGACGGCACGAACCGCGTCTCGTCCCAGCGCACCGTCCGGTCGGTCTTGAGCGCAGGCGCCGTCGTAGGAGCGCACCCGCACGATGCGGCCGTTCTGGTAGGCCCGCATCGTCAGCCCCGGGCCGGCGCTGAAGACGTTCTTGTCGCTGCTGTCGCGCAGGAAGGCGTTCGTGCCGCTGAGCACCACCGACCAGGTGCTGCCCAGGGGCTGGGTCGCCTTGCCGCCGCCCGGTCCGTACCAGGGCAGCGCGGCCGAGACCGCTGTGACCAGGGCGCTGGTGCCGCCGCGCATCAGCTTCACGTCCACCGCATCGGCCAGCGTCTTGGTCACCACCGTCGTGCCCGGGTAGTACGCGGCCAGGATCTGCCGGTAGGTGCAACCAAGCCTGGCGGCGCCCTGCGCGCCGTACTGGCTCATCCCGACCGAGTGCCCGAAGCCGTGGCCGCGCACGACCCAGACCGCGCCGGCCGGGTCGGGCGCCGCTGCGATCGGCTGGCCGCCGGGTGACGGGCAGGTCGCCGCGTTGGCGGGCGTCGCACTCGCCGTCGTCAACGCCGCGAGCACCGCCACGGCCACGATCGCGCGGGTCAGTCGGCGGATCGCCTCAGGCAGCATCCGGTGCGGTGCACCCGTCGTTCGGCCCATACCCACTCCTTCGACCTGCTGCACCTCCACCTTGAGCCCGATCGGCCTCGCTGACAAGGCCCCGGCGGGGCCAGCTCGGCCACCGCTAGCTGCTCAGAGGGCCGGCGGCGCGCCACGGTAGAAGACGATGGCCTTCTTCTCCACCGGCAGGTCGAGCCGGGTGAAGCCGTCGAGCAGCGGCAGCCAGCGCTCGGCGATCTGCTGCTCGTCCGTGCGGATCGCGTCGTCGAGCACGACGAGCGCGTCCGGTGCGAGCCGGTCCACGAGGAGCGGCAGGGCGGGGTAGCGCGCCTGCTCGCCGATGGCCGCCGGCGGACCGTCGACCAGCAGCAGGTCGATGCCAGACAGGTCCTGCCAGGCGGCCGGGTCGTACCAGCGGAAGGTCTGGTCGTCGAGCACCTGGTCGACCAGCGGAGCACGTCGCACCTGCGCGACCTCCTGCAGGCCGTGCGCTTCGATGCGTTCCTGCACGGTGCGGACCCACGCCTCGTCGTGCTCGAGCGTGACGACGCGGGTCGCCAAGCCGAACTGCCGGATGGCGTGCCCGAGCCAGATGGTCGAGCTGCCGCCGCCGAGCTCGACCACCAGCCGCGGCCGACGCTGCCGCAGCAGCTCGACCACCACCAGCAGCAGGTCTGGCGACAACGCCCATCCCCGCAGTCCCGGCATTCGGGCCTGCGGCGGCAGCTGAGCAAACAGGTTCAGGCTCGCCTCGACCTGAGCGAAGGTGTGCCGGTCGTCGGTGCGCCGGCGCCGCTCGGCTCGCTCGACCTCGCGTCGAACGACCTCCTCGACGCTGCGCGCCGTCTCAGCCTGCCTCGCCGAGGTCGTCTCGAGCGCCACCTCCAGCGTCCGCTCCACCCGGGTCAGCTGCTGGCGCAGAGACCGCGGCTCACCCCGCTCCAGCGCAGCCCGCGGCGGGTGACCGACGTCCTGGCGAAGGGACTGCACCACGTGCGACAGGTCGCGTTCTCGGCTCAGCGCCGCCGCCTGTCGCTGCCAGACGGCGACCAGCGCACCCAGCGTGACAGCGCTCAGCACCACAGCCGATCGAGCCATCCCCGAACCGGTCAGAGCGACCCCGGGAACGATGGCGACCACGGCCACGGCGATGGGCAGCAAGCGGTTGCCGCGCCATCCCGCTCCCCCTGCCAGCGGACGCGGACGATCCGAGGGCGACTCAGTCATGACGGAAGACTCCCACAGCGTTGCGAGACGGCGTCAGGAGCTACCCGCTAGCGCGCGGCGCTGCCTGCGCAAGAAGGCGCCGGGCCTTGCGGACAACGCGCCGCACCAGCCGTACCGGACGGCGCATCCAGCGCAACCGCAACAGATCCAGCCGACGGCGCTCCAGCTTGACCAGCGCGCGCAGCTGGGTGATCTCGTCGAGCATCGCGTGGTCGCGCTCGACGCTCTCCTGCTCGCGAATCACTGCCTGCTCGAGCTGGCTGTGACGCAACGCCAGCCGGTGCGCGGTCGCGGCGACCTGCTCGTCACGCTCGTGCAACGAGCGGGCGAGGCGGTCGAGGCCGGCCCACAGCAGCTGCGCGGCCGATGCCTGGTCGATCACGGCGTCGGCGTCACCTCGGCGCATCGTCGCCGACACGGCGCCGCGCTCGGCGCCGATGTCCTCCAGCGTCCAGCCGGCCGGCCAGTCGAGCAGCAGCCGGCTGAGCAGCGACGTCTGCTCCGGCCCGCGTCCGACCAGCCGCAGGGCACCGCCGTCCGCGACCAGATCGGTGGCGGCACGTAGCCGTGCCGGGTCCTCGACCACCGCCATGGCCCGCTCGGAGTCCAGCTCCATGACGACCAGCGGGACGCCGAGCTCGCTGGCCCGGTCAGCCAGCTCGCTCGGCAGCTCGAACCCGGTCACCGCGAGGCCGCGCTCGGCACGCCCGGACACCGGGCGCAGGCCGCCAGTAGGCGACTCCGCGCCGAGCCAGAGCACGTCGTCCGCGCGTCGGGCGGTTGCCCGCTGGCCGTTCCCGGCGGGGCGCTTCAGCTCTGCCTCCGGCGAAGCGCCCGGGCCCGACGCGAGCTCGGGCTGGAGGGCGGCTGCCGTCTCGTCCGCCGCGAGCGCCTCTGCCTCGTCGTCCGGACCAGCGGGGACGGGGTCGCGCAAGTCGTCACCGGCGTGGTGCGGATCCGGCACGTTCGTCCCCATCCGGTAGGTTCAGCAGGTCACTGGCCGTCAATCATATGACTGTCTAGCGGTCGTCCCGCCGCGGGCGTCGGGCGGGCAGGTCGAGGAGCACCAACTCGTGGGCAAACCGTCCAAGAAGCCGTCGAAGAACTCCGATTCCGACGTCATGGCGAACCCCTCGCCCGGTAAGCGGCGCGTGGACGTCCGACGACGGGAACGTCTGATCACGAGCCTGGCCGGGGAGCTGGCAGCGGACGGTCCGCCCTGCGACCCGGGTGCCGACCTGCTACCGGGCGTCAGCGTAGTCATCCCGTCATACCAGGGTGCCGCGCACCTGGGCGGCTGCCTGCAGTCCCTGGGCCGCCAGACGATCGACCCCTCCTTGCTCGAGGTCATCGTCGTCCTCAACGGTCCTGCCGACGGCTCCCGCGCCGTGGTCGACGCCTTCGCCGCGGACCACCCCCAGCTCGACGTTCGGCTGGTCGAGCTGGTCGATCGAGCCGGGGTGGGTTTCGCACGCAACGCCGGCATCTCCGTCGCCCGGCGCCGGTTCATGGCCCTGCTGGACGACGACGACACCATCTCTCCCCACTACCTCGAGGTGCTGCTGCGGCACGCCCGCTGGGACGTCGTGCCACTGGCCGGTCTCGTCGACGTCGCACCGGACGGCACCCACGACGAGAGACACCCCGTTCAACCGCGTCCTGGACCAGTACGACCGCGGTGTCATCGACGCCTACAAGGCGCCGAGCCTGCTCTCGCTCAACGCCTGCAAGCTGCTGCCGACCGAGCTGGTCCAGCGAGTCGGCTACGACGTCGACCTGCGCAGCGGCGTCGACGTCGAGTTCATGGTCTCGCTGTACGCAGCCGGCCGGTTCCGTCTGCACCCCCTGCCGCGCAGCGAGGGCGCCGTCTACTACCGCACGCTGCGGCCCGGGTCGGTCTCGCGCCGCACTTACGACTTCGCGTTCTCGGTGGAGGGGCGGCTGGATGTGATCGAGCGGATCGTGAAGCACGCCCAGTCGGCCCACCCCGGCACCGCAGCCGTCGCGCAGACCCTGGCCTCAGCGCAGGCCGGGTTCATGCGCCGCTACCTGGAGTCCGAACCGGACGAGCGAGAGGCCGTGCTCGCTGCGATCCGACGCCGAAAGCTGCCCTGGTTCCCTTATGCCGCACTGAATCGCGATGTCGCTCACCGTCTGGTCGTGTCGTACTGCTTCGCCCCGTACGCCGGCCCGAGCGCCATGGTCTCGGCCAAGCGGGTGCAGCAGCGCGGCGAGGTCGTCGATGTCCTGCTCAACGCGATGGACGCGGTCCGCGCGGTCGATCCCCCCACCACCGCCATCGCCGAGGAGTACATCGACCGCACCCTGAGTGCTCGAGACCCGGACGCTGTTCGGTGCGTGGTCGGCCATCCGTGACTTCTGCCGGGAGAGCCAGACCGCGATCGCCGCGCAGGTCGAACGCAAGGGGCACTACGCCACGATGCACAGTCGCGCGATGTGGCCGGCCTCGCACTTCGCGGCGGCGCTGTACAAGATCGACAACCCTCAGGTGCACTGGTCCGCCGAGTTCTCCGATCCCATCTCGCACGACGTGCACGGTCAGCTGCGGTCCGGGCGGGTCAAGGACGACGAGGTGTCACGCGCGCTGCGCGCGGCGCTCCCCGCAGACTTCGCCGGCGACGACCTCTCGCTGTTCCAGTGGTGCGAGCAGGTCGCGTACCACCTGGCCGACGAGCTCGTCTTCACCAACCCCAACCAGCTCCAGGTCATGCTGGACGACTGCCCCGAGCAGCTACGAGACACTGTGCGCGCCAAAGCCGTCGTCTCGCCCCAACCCGCACTGCCACAACGGTTCTACGAGCTCGCGGAGGTCGAGCAGCTCGCCGAGCCGGATCGCGCCAGCATCGCCTACTTCGGCGCGTTCTACGCCACCCGAGGGCTCGGTGAGGTGTTCACCGCTCTTGCTCGGCTCTCCGCCGAAGAGCGGGCCCGCCTGCGCCTCGACGTCTTCACCGGCAGCACGGCCCTCGTGCACGAGGCGCTCACCGGCCAGCCGTGGGCCGACACCGTCCGCGTGCACGGCTACCGGCCCTACCTGGAGTTCCTCGCGCTCGCCGCGCAGTATGACGCACTGCTCGTCAACGACGCCGAGACCACGGGGACGCACTCGGTCAACCCGTACCTGCCGTCCAAGTACAGCGACTACCGCGGCAGCGGCACCGCGGTATGGGCGCACGTCGAGTCCGGCAGCGTGCTGAGCGCTGAGCCGGTCGAGCTGCGCAGCACGGTGGGTGACGTGGCCAGCGTGCAGGCCGTGCTCGAACACCTCGCGACGCGAGCCGGGCGGCCGCAGGCCAGGCTGACGCAGTAGCCGGACGTCAGGCCGGCGCGTCGGCGGGCTTCTCCAGCACGGCGGTGAAGAAGTCCCGGACGAGGTCCTGCGCGGGGAAGCGACCCAGCACGTCCTCGAACCGGCGGTAGAAGTCCTCGTCCCACGGGCTCTGCGAGAAGTCCAGCCGGCGCAACCGGAAGCCGAGCCGGGCGATGTGCCGGGCGTAGTGCTCCCACGACAGCCGGTTGACCCACGACAGGCCCTTCGGCGCTCGCCCGTGCTTGACGTCCCACTCGCGCACGACCTCGTCGGTGAACAGCAGGTGCGGCCACGGAAAGAAGATCTCCCGGTAGCGGTGCGACGCCTTCGGGCCCGCGTACAGGTTGGCCTGGATCCACGCCCGGCCACCGGGCTTGAGCAGCTTGTAGGCCTCGTCCAGCAGTGCGTACGGGTGCGTCACGTGCTCCCACACGGTGAACGAGACGATCCGGTCGAAGGTGCCGTACTCGAACGGCTGCTGCTGGGTGAGGTCTGCCTGGGTGTAGTGCACCCGGTCGCCAGCCAGCTGCTTCCACGGCCCGATCTCGTTGACGTCGACGCCGTACGCATCACAGCCGAGGTTGTGCGCCATCGACCAGAGCTCGTACCCGTTGCCGCAGCCGATCTCGAGGACCTTCTTGTCGAGCAGGTCGACGTGCCGGTGCACCCAGCGAACCCGGCGGGCGGACGCCAGCGCCATCTGGTCGGCGTCGTAGGAGCGCGGCTTCGGTACCAGCGGCTTGTCGGCGTACTCGGCGTTGAGCTCCTCGAGCAGCTCCACGTCGTACCGGGTGGCGCCGACCCCGGTGTCGTAACCCCGGTGGCGCACCCGCCCGGTGTCCGGCGACGGTGGCGGCACCTGCCACGTCACGATGTCCGGCACCTCCGGCGACGCCGGCAGGCGCGGGCCGAGCGGCAGCCGGTAGCCCAGGTCCGTGACCCCGGACCCCGCACGGTTCTTGGCCGGCCCGGGCGCGACGGCGGTGGTCTCCCGCAAAGTCGCCGGGGCGCGTCCGGTCACCAGATCGCGCGCGGACCGCAGCAGGGCGAGCGCGGCCTCATCCCGCGGCGCGGGCAGCTGGCGCACCGCGCGTCGAACGGCACGATGTACCGCACGGCGCAGCGGACGGCGTACGGGATGGGCGGAACGCTGACGAGCCAGGACCATGGCGCCAACCTATGACATCGCTGCCGGTCAGCCGCTGGACGCCGCCCGGCGTTTCAGCACCTCGCGGTACGTCGCGTCCGCCGTCGCGGTGACGTGCGACCAGTCGCGCTCGGCGCGCACCCACGCCAGCCCTGCCTCGCCGAGCCGCCCGCGCAGGTCCGGCGAGCCCAGCAAGATCTCCAGCACCCGTGCCAGGTCTGCCGCATCGCCCTTGTCGAAGACCAGGCCCGTCACGCCGTCCTGCACGATCTCAGTCAGCGCGGCGACGCTGGAGACGACGACGGCCTTGCCCATCGCGAGCGCCTCGAACGGCTTCATCGGCGAGATCAGCTCGCACACCGGCAGGGGCAGCCGCGGGAACGGCGTGATGTCGAACAGGGACAGATAGCGCGACACCTCGTCATGCGGGACGCGTCCGGTGAACAGCACCAGGTCGCTGAGCCCGAGCGCCTCCGCGCTCGCCTGGATGGCGGCCTGTGCCGGACCGTCGCCGACCACCACGACGCGAAACACGACCCCCCGGTCGCGCAGCGCCGCTGCCGCGGTCATCAGCAGCTCCAGGCCCTCGTAGTCGACCAGGCTGCCCGCGTAGCCGATGACCGGGACGCCCTGCAGGCCGAGCTGCTGCTCCAGCGCGCGATCGCGCTCGCGCGGGGCGAACTGCTCGGTGTGCACACCGTTGGGCAGCACGACGAGCTTGTCCGGCGCGACGCCGCGCCGCACCATCTCGGCGCGCAGCGCCTCGGTGATGACGAAGACGGCGTCGGCCTCGTGGCACACCTCGGTCTCGACGTGGTCGAGGAAGCGGTAGCGGTCGGTGGACGCGAAGTCCGGGTCACGTACGCCCTTCATCAGGTCCTCGAGGCCGCGCATCTCGTACAGGAACGGCAGCCCCAGCCGGCGTGCGGCGCTGGCGGCCGCCAGGCCGGTGACGTAGAAGCTCGACGCGTGCACGAGGCGAGCGCGGTGGGCGCGCGCCACCCGCTCCACCCCGTCGGCCATCGTCCTCACGTAGTCGGCCAGCGGGAACTGCGGATAGGCGCGCACGCCCTCCTGCAGCAGCCGGTGGTACCGGATCCCGTCGACGTCGTCGTGGTCAGCGACCGTGCGCGGATCGGCTGCGGGCCACCGGTCGTACGGGAAGCCGAGCCGGGTCACCGCCTCGATCTGCCATCCCCGCGCTGCGAGCCCGGTCAGGACGCCGTGCGTGCGCGTCGCGTACCCACCGGATCGGATCGGCAGCGACTGCGACAGCACCGACAGCACCGCGTGCTCGTCCGGCTGGTACGGCGTCACGCCCACCGGCGGGGGCTGCCACCGCCGGGCGACGACGTCCAGCTGGTCCTGGCCGTTGCGCAGGACGGCGTCCGCACCGCGGTGCGCGGGATCAGCGGCCAGCGCGACCCGGGCGATCGCCACAGCGGACGACGTGTGCCCGGCCCGCAGGGCACGACCGGCCCAGCGCGCCGTCTCCGCTGCCGCGAGACCCGCTCCCTCCACGGCCGCTGCCAGGGCTTCCCACGCGCCCACCTCCGCCAGCGCGCGTGCCACCAGCCGAGCCCGCCGCGCGGGCGGCACCTCCCGGGTCGCGGCGGCGAGGGCCTGCGGACCCTGACCGTGAGCCGCGGTCAGCCGCCAGATGGCGAGCCGGTCGTCCAGGGCGGTGAGCGCTCGCCCGGGGCCGGCCGCCGCGAGCACCGGGCGGTACGCAGCCGCGAGGTCGGGGTCGCCGTGCTCGGCGAGCGCGTCGACCACCTCGACCGCGTGCGCCGCCGGCCGGTACCGCACCAGCCGGGCGAGGACGTCGGCGCGCTCAGCGGCGTCCGCCGGGCCGCCCAACAGCCGGACATGCAGCAGCGCGGCAGCGACGTCCTCGGCCCGTGCCGGTCCCGGACCGCAGTGCCCGCAGCGCGCCCACCCGGTCGCCGGTGACCTCCAGCGCCCTGGCCCGCACGACGACGTCCGGCGAGCGCAGCAGTGGTGCGACGAGGCGCTCGGCCGCCGGTCGGTCGCCGGACCGGACGGCGCGTTGCGCGGCCTCCAGCCGGGCGCGCTCGACGCGTCGGCGCAGCACCTGCGGCCCGACACCGGCCGGGACGCGCTCGGCCGTGCGGCGGGCCAGCGCGCTGGCTCCACGTCGAGCCGCGCGGACCGCGCGACGAGCGAGCGACAGCGACTCAGACATCGACGTGCTCCCGGGGGTCACCGAAGAAGGTCAGCTGGCCGGAGGCGGTCATGAAGGTGTGGTCGGCGACCGTCCAGGTGTGCGCCTGGCGGTCGGTGCCGCGAATGCTGACGTAGTTGAACCGGTCCGCGCTGTAGACCGTGGCGCCGTCGGCCATCGCCCGGTCGAGGATGTCGCTGTCGACCGCGCGGGGGATGTCGCTGAACCGCACCTGGCGCACCAGGTCACCGTCGAACAGCATCGACCCGCCCTGGATGCGCCGTTCGTAGGTGTGCTCCGACGCCGCGTGCCGCAGCACCACCGCACCCGTGGACCGCAGCCAGACGTAGTGCGCCCACTTGCCGACGATCTGCGCATCCGTGTAGTCGAACGCCGCCAGCAGGTCGCCGAGGTAGTTCGCGCCGTAGTGGTTGTCGTCGTCCATCTTGGCGACGTAGGCACCGTCCGCCGCATCCAGGCCGAGGTTCATGCAGGCACCGAGGGTCGCGGTGGGATCCGCTCGCACGATCACCAGCTCGCCGACCCCCGCCTCGGCGGCCCGCGAGCGGAGCCCGGGCTCGTCGAGGTCGAGCCCGTGCAGGACCAGCACCAGCTGGGTCTGGTCATGCTGCTGGCGTCCGACGTTGGCCAGCACGTTGTCGATCTCGTGCTCGCGGTTCGTGGGCACCACGGCCGAGACCGAGCGGCACACCGGCTCGACCGGGTGGCCGGTCATGGCCAGCAGCTCCTCGACCCGATGGCGCAGCGTGTGGCCGGCCAGCACGGCCCGATGCAGCTGCAACCCCTCCCGGTCGCGCAGCTCGTGCTGGTTGATCCGGGCGTTCACCGCACCCGCCGGCTCGTCGAGCTGATCGACGACGCAGACGTGCTCGCGGACGTCGGCGGGCAGGGTCCGCGCACGGTCGGCCATGGCAACCACCGCGGTCTGCGTCGCGCCCGCGCCCAGCACCGTCCAGCCGCAGGTATCGTCCGGCCGGCCGAGGTCGACGAGGACCGGGTACTCCCGCGGCACGGCCGGGGCACGTCCGCCGAGACCGGCTCAGCCAGCCGGCCGGCCAGCCGCTCAGGCACCTGACGGGTGCGTCCATCGCGAGCCGTCGGCCACACGTCCAGCACGCGCACCAAGGCCCACGGCAGATCGGGCTCGGCCAGGACCGGGTCGGTGGCCAGCGGGGTGGCCCGGCCGGTGGATCGAGCACCACGACGGCGGCCTGGGCACGCGTCGCCCCGGGCGCTCCGGGCCGGTGCCAGCGCGGCTGGACGCCGGAAGCGGCGGCACCCGCCGGCGTCTGGCCGGACCACTGGCCCCACGCATCCACGGTGTCGGGGTCGGCAACCACCACATGGCTCACTGCAGCCAGCAGGTCGGTCATCGCGTCGGGCGGTTCGAGCCCCGCGCAGCGGTCACCCAGACGACGGAAGGCACCGAGCGGGCTCGCGCGGCTCGGACGAGCTCGACGAGCCGGTCCGTCGCGCCCGACCAGCCAGGAAGTTCGCCGTGCGCCAGCTCGACCAGCAGCAGGTCTGGCGCCGCGCTCGGCCACCCCGCGCCGGGCACCAGCCGGTGCAGCTCGACCTCGGCGCCCAGCTCGGCGGCCAAGCCGTCGCCGACGGCAGCAGCCAGCTGAACGCCGGCTGCGCCGGCCCTGGCGCGGGGCGTGGCGGCCGCGACCGGGCACCCACCTCGGCCACCCTGGTCCGGCGTGCGCTCGCCGCTGTATCGGCCCCGGACGTGCGGCGCACCCTGCGCGCCAGCCCGCGGACGCCCTGCCGCAGTCGGGACAGGACACGGCGCGGCAGCGCGCTGGACAGCATCTGGCTTGGTACTCCTCGGCCGGAAGGGAGGGCAAGCCCCACCTGGTAGTGGGAGACCAGGGTCAGGCTAACGACCCTCGCAGTCAGCGCATCACGGCGAGCATCCGGCGCTCCAGGGTGGGCGCCATCGTCGCGATGTAGGTCGCGGTCAGGTGCGACCCCTGCCGGTACACCAGCACATTGCCGATGACCGGCACGCAGGTCTGCCGCGGGCGGAACTGGTCGGTCATATTGATCAAGTCGGCGTCCTTGTCCGCCTTCGCCGCCGGCACTCTGGTCGCTGCCGTCGCTGCACTGCCCCGCTCGCGGGAGAAGGTGCGCTGGGTCAGGTCGTCCATGTGGTCAGCGACGCACACGTCGACCTGCTTGCCGGTGGGCGGGGTGTCGCGCCGCGCGGTCACGCGACTTCCCGCCTTGGTCGCCAGCCCCAGCTGGCTCCAGGCCGCGCCATCGCCTCGACGCTCAGCTGTGACGGGTTCGTCCCACGGCGGCCTTGCGCTTGCCGCTGGAGGTCAGGACGACGTCCGGCAGGTTCTTCTCGAGGAGGGCGTCGACCTTCTGGTTCCAGTCGCGGCAGGAGGTGTACGGGCCGCTGCCGTTGAGGATGGTCGCGTCAGTCGAGGCGCACGCCGACTTGGTGACGGTGAGCACCTTCAGTGTGGCGCTCGGCGGTCTTCTGCACCGCGGGCAGCCACTGCAGCACCTTGGAGTCCCCCACCAGCGCGACCGTCGTCGGGCCTGTCTTGTCGCCGTAGGTGCACACGATGGGCTCGCTCTTCGCCGCGTCCTGCTGGCGGCCGTTGGCGTAGGCGACCGGCACGTCCTCCGGGCCTTCAGCGGGTCAGGATGATCCGTCCACGGACCCGACCGGCCCACCGGCCGGTGAGGTCTTCGGGTCCGGCTCCAGGGCTGCCGCCCCCTTGGCGGCGGCCGCGGGCGCTGCCGGGTCGACCCCGCAGAGCCGACGGACTGGGTCAGCACCACGCCGGCCACGAGGCCGAGCACGGTGAACGCCCCGCGGCCGCGAGCGCACGCCGGGGCAGCCGGGAGACGAGGGCGCGTAGCGGAACGGGTTCTCCACCAGCCGCAGGCTGAGCCAGGCGAGGACGAAGGACAGCACGATGAAGCAGGCCCTGGACGCCGGTCAGGCCGTTCCAGTACTCGGTCGCGACCACCATCAGCGGCCAGTGCCACAGGTACAGCGAGTAGGACAGGCCCCGACCCAGCGGAACGGCCGGGTGCCCAGCAGCGGGACCGGTCCCGGCCGCACCGCGGCGGGACCGGCCGCGATGACGGCCGCGGTGCCCAGGGTCGGCAGCGCGCCGCGGTAGCCCGGCCAGGGGTGCTCGCGTGGATGACAGGCCGGCCCGGCGATCGCCGCTACCCCGGCCCACCCGAGGCCGACCGCCGCGATCCGCGGCAGGCGGTGGATCGACCCGCGCCGATGGCCAGCGCGGCGCCGATCGCGAGCTCCCACATCCGGGTCGTGGTGACGAAGAAGGCCTCGCCAGGGTCGACGTCGGTCAGGTAGATCGACCAGGCAGGGACGGCACCGCGACGATGGCCAGGCCGACCCACAGCGGGCGTCGGTCACCCCGCGGCCGCGCCGGCGGAACCACCAGGCCGCCGCGAGCAGCAGCAGCGGCCAGACGATGTAGTACTGCTCCTCCACCGCGAGCGACCAGAAGTGCTGGACCGGCGACGCGATTGTCCTCGTGAGGTAGTCGCACCGACGGGGCAGCCACGCCAGTTGACGACGTAGCCGGCGGCCGCCATGACGTCCCGCCGATCGAGCGCCACTGGATCCGCGGCAGGAAGACCATCGGACCACGGCGGTGGGGCGAGGACGACCGCGGTGGCGGGCAGCAGGCGTTTGGCCCGGCGGGCGTAGAAGCGGGTCAGGGAGATCGTGCCGGTCTTCTCCAGCTCGCGCACCAGCAGCCGGTGATCAGGAACCCGGAGATGACGAAGAAGACGTCGACCCCGACGAACCGCCGGGGAACTAGTGGAGCCGGCGTGGTACAGCAGCACCAGTCCGACGGCGATCGCGCGCAGCCCCTCGACGTCGGCGCGGAACGACGCTCCCGAGGGGCCGCGGACGCCGCCGGGCCCGTCGGGGTGACGGGTGCGCCGGACTGCTGGGAGGAGCGCAGCTCGGTCACACGTCTCCTCGGCTCGTCATGGTCGGGGTTCATGGCCTGTGCACAGGCGCGGACGGCGTCCAGGCGGGCGGACGGTCAACGCCCCCAGCAGGGTACGTGACCGCTGTGCTGCGCCCAAACCGGCGAGGTTTTTTTTTTTTTTTTTTTTTTTTTTTTTTTTTTTTTTTTTTTTTTTTTTTTTTTTTTTTTTTTTTTTTTTTTTTTTTTTTTTTTTTTTTTTTTTTTTTTTTTTTTTTTTTTTTTTTTTTTTTTTTTTTTTTTTTTTTTTTTTTTTTTTTTTTTTTTTTTTTTTTTTTTTTTTTTTTTTTTTTTTTTTTTTTTTTTTTTTTTTTTTTTTTTTTTTTTTTTTTTTTTTTTTTTTTTTTTTTTTTTTTTTTTTTTTTTTTTTTTTTTTTTTTTTTTTTTTTTTTTTTTTTTTTTTTTTTTTTTTTTTTTTTTTTTTTTTTTTTTTTTTTTTTTTTTTTTTTTTTTTTTTTTTTTTTTTTTTTTTTTTTTTTTTTTTTTTTTTTTTTTTTTTTTTTTTTTTTTTTTTTTTTTTTTTTTTTTTTTTTTTTTTTTTTTTTTTTTTTTTTTTTTTTTTTTTTTTTTTTTTTTTTTTTTTTTTTTTTTTTTTTTTTTTTTTTTTTTTTTTTTTTTTTTTTTTTTTTTTTTTTTTTTTTTTTTTTTTTTTTTTTTTTTTTTTTTAAAAAAAAAAAAAAAAAAAAAAAAAAAAAAAAAAAAAAAAAAAAAAAAAAAAAAAAAAAAAAAAAAAAAAAAAAAAAAAAAAAAAAAAAAAAAAAAAAAAAAAAAAAAAAAAAAAAAAAAAAAAAAAAAAAAAAAAAAAAAAAAAAAAAAAAAAAAAAAAAAAAAAAAAAAAAAAAAAAAAAAAAAAAAAAAAAAAAAAAAAAAAAAAAAAAAAAAAAAAAAAAAAAAAAAAAAAAAAAAAAAAAAAAAAAAAAAAAAAAAAAAAAAAAAAAAAAAAAAAAAAAAAAAAAAAAAAAAAAAAAAAAAAAAAAAAAAAAAAAAAAAAAAAAAAAAAAAAAAAAAAAAAAAAAAAAAAAAAAAAAAAAAAAAAAAAAAAAAATTTTTTTTTTTTTTTTTTTTTTTTTTTTTTTTTTTTTTTTTTTTTTTTTTTTTTTTTTTTTTTTTTTTTTTTTTTTTTTTTTTTTTTTTTTTTTTTTTTTTTTTTTTTTTTTTTTTTTTTTTTTTTTTTTTTTTTTTTTTTTTTTTTTTTTTTTTTTTTTTTTTTTTTTTTTTTTTTTTTTTTTTTTTTTTTTTTTTTTTTTTTTTTTTTTTTTTTTTTTTTTTTTTTTTTTTTTTTTTTTTTTTTTTTTTTTTTTTTTTTTTTTTTTTTTTTTTTTTTTTTTTTTTTTTTTTTTTTTTTTTTTTTTTTTTTTTTTTTTTTTTTTTTTTTTTTTTTTTTTTTTTTTTTTTTTTTTTTTTTTTTTTTTTTTTTTTTTTTTTTTTTTTTTTTTTTTTTTTTTTTTTTTTTTTTTTTTTTTTTTTTTTTTTTTTTTTTTTTTTTTTTTTTTTTTTTTTTTTTTTTTTTTTTTTTTTTTTTTTTTTTTTTTTTTTTTTTTTTTTTTTTTTTTTTTTTTTTTTTTTTTTTTTTTTTTTTTTTTTTTTTTTTTTTTTTTTTTTTTTTTTTTTTTTTTTTTTTTTTTTTTTTTTTTTTTTTTTTTTTTTTTTTTTTTTTTTTTTTTTTTTTTTTTTTTTTTTTTTTTTTTTTTTTTTTTTTTTTTTTTTTTTTTTTTTTTTTTTTTTTTTTTTTTTTTTTTTTTTTTTTTTTTTTTTTTTTTTTTTTTTTTTTTTTTTTTTTTTTTTTTTTTTTTTTTTTTTTTTTTTTTTTTTTTTTTTTTTTTTTTTTTTTTTTTTTTTTTTTTTTTTTTTTTTTTTTTTTTTTTTTTTTTTTTTTTTTTTTTTTTTTTTTTTCCCCCCCCCCCCCCCCCCCCCCCCCCCCCCCCCCCCCCCCCCCCCCCGTTCGCACGCAGTGCACCGTCTCGACGGCGCCGAACGGCAGCAGCCCCAGCCGAGCCCAGGCACGCTGCACCCGGGTGTTGTGCACCTGGGTCGAGATGATGGTGCGCTGCAGGTTGCGCTCGTCGGCGCGCTCGCGCACACGCCGCCAGCAGCGCCCCGTACCAGCCCTGGCCCTGCACTCCCGGCGCCAGGCCCGCCAAAAGCACCTCCAGGTCCCCGCGCACCGCCGACTCCTCGCAGGTCGCGACCCCCACGGGTTCGCCCATCGCCTGCAACAACAGGCGGACTTCCTCCGGGCCGCTGGCTCACGCTGCCCCGCGCCCATTCCTGGTAGCCAGCCAGCGCCAGGGCGTCGTCCAGCAGCGGGTCGGCTACGTAGTGGTTGCCGTAGCCGGCGAAGCTCGCCGCCACGACCTCCTCGACCACCTCGAGGACGTCGTCGCCGAGTTCGTCGGCGCCATCTACGGACAGAGTGCGGCCTGCCCCTGGCCGCTCCCGGGGTCGGTGACGGCGTGGCTGTCGCCGCACCCCAGTAGGTCAGCGCGCCGGCAGGCAGCACAGCACGTCCGCTGGTCGTGGCCGCCGCGGCGAGCGCGAGCCGATCGGCGGGGTAGCGAAGCACGACAGCACGTCCTCGGCGGCGGAGCGCAGCAGCGTCGCGCAGCCGCTCAGGCCGATCTGCGGACCGTTGTCGCGGCTCGCGACGTGAAGGCGGGAGACGGAAAGGCCGAAGCGGTCGCTCTCGGTCGCACTCGCGGTCACCGCCATGCCCGGGGCGAGCAGACCCGCCCAGCTCACTCGTCAACCTCCGAGACACCCGCCCGCGGCCGCACCCACGTCGTACGAGCGTCACGGCGTCGAGCACCCGCGAAACGTCCTGACTCGCTCATGCCGGCGAACAGCGGCAGGCGCACCTGGCGCCGGACGACACGTCCGCCGTGACCGTGCAGGGCACTGGCGTGCGGCCGAACCGGCAGGCCTGCCGGACTCGTGTCGAGCGGCACGTAGTGGAAGGTGCCCGTCACCCCCGAGCTAGCGCAGGTGGCTCAGGAGGCCGGTCTGGTGCAGGTGGGTCGGCATCAGTAGGTAGAAGACGTGCGCCGGGTGGTCGGCGTCGTCCGGCACGTGCATCAGCTGAGCTCCGTGGTCCGCGGCCCAGCCCGGCAGACCCGAGGCGTAGGCGTCCCAGATCTCGTGACGCAACTGCTGGATCTCATCGAAGGGCTCCAGTTGGCCGCGAGGAGCACGGCAGCGAGCAGGTCACTCGGTAGGTAGCTCGAGCCGATGTCGTTCCAGGTGTACTTGTCGACCTGGCCGCGCAGGAAGCGGGAACGGTCAGTGCCCTTCTCGCGCACCACCTCGGCGCGTTCCAGGTAGTCCTCGTCGTTGACCAGCAACGCGCCGCCCTCACCACAGTGGACGTTCTTGGTGGCGTGGAAAGCTCTCGGTGGCGAGGGCGCCGAAGGTGCCCAGCCGGTGGCCGAACCGGCCGGCGCCGAGCCCGTGCGCGTTGTCCTCGACAATCTGCAAGCCGTGCCGGGCGGCCAGGTCCAGCAAGGCCGGCATGTCTGCGCTGCGACGCCCCCGTAGTGGACGACGAAGATCGCCTTGGTGCGGTCGGTGACGGCGGCCTCAGCGGCGGCGACGTCCAGGTTGAGGGTGAGCGGATCGATGTCGACGAACACCGGCGTCGCGCCGCGCACCGCCACGGCCGCCGCCGTCGACGAGAACGTGAAGCTGGGCACGATCACCTCGTCGCCGGGCGCGAGGCCGAGCAGCATGGCTGCCATCTCGAGCGCGTGAGTGCAGGAGGTCGTGAGCAGTGCGCGTTCGGCACCGCTCACCTGCAGCAGCAGCTGCGTGGCCGCCTTCGTCATGGGACCGTCCCCCTGCACGACGCCGGAGCGCAGCGACTCGCGCAGGTATCCCTCCTCCTCGCGGCGTGACGTACGTGCGGCTGAAGGGGATGACGGGGGTGCTCACGGGCCCGAGGATGCCACAGGACGAACTACCATCGGACGGTGCCCGACCCCTTGCCTGCCGCCCTCACCGACGCGCCCGCGGTGCATCCACCTGACCTGCTCGACCGGCTGGCGGGCCTGCCACTCGGGCCGCTGTCAGCGGTTTGCTGCGCCGGCTCGTGTCGACCGAGCACGGCCGTTACCTGGTGGTCGCGGGCTCGGTGTCGGTCGGCTACCTCTGCCTGGTCGCCGCGGGGCTGGCCGCCGGCCTGCCGTACCTGCTGGCCATCGCGCTCGCCCAGGTCGTGACCATCGCGGTCGCCTTCCCGGCCTACCGGTCGCTCGTGTTCCGTTCGCACGGTCCACTGCTGGCCGAGTTCGGCAGGTTCCTGTCGGTGTGGTCCGGCGGTATGGTGGCCGGTTTCGTGGCCACTCCCCTCCTGGTCGAGCTGACCCCGATCCCGCCGCTCGAGGCGCAGGTGATCGCGGTCGTCGTCGTCGCGGTCGGCAGCTTCCTCGGCCACCGGTTCGTCAGCTTCCGGCACCGCCATGACGTGCCGGCAGGCACGTCAGAGCACCCGGAACGGCTCAGGCACATAGTCCCGCAGCAGCTCGTGCCACTCCACCGGCAGGGTCGCTGCCACCACCGGGTCGTCCTTCACCAGCCAGGCCAGGTGGCGCAGTCCGTGCTCGATCACCGGAGCCACGCCGATCCCCTGGGCAGCGCTCGTCGCGCCACCGCGTACCAGGTCCGCGCGCAACACCGGGGCGCGCTCGAGGGTCGCGACAGTGTCGGCGTCCATGACGGCCACGAAGGTCAGGACGACGCCGCCCCGGGACTGCCGCCACGACGTGGAGTGCACCAGCACCGGCTCACCGAGGTTGGCCCGGACGAGCCGGGCGACCACCTGCATCGGGTCAGCGCCCTGGGCGACCTCTACGTACCAGGGCTCGGCACCACAAGGCCCGGTGAGCGCCGGGCCGGAGCCGCCCATGACGAGCACCATGATCTCGGCCTTGACCGGCCCCTCGACCGTGAGCAGGCGCAGGTCGGACTCGGTCACCGGCGTGGGATCAGGCCGGCTCGGCCATGGCGAGCGCCTGCTCGGCGCTCACCTTTATGCTGTGCACCGCCGCCCGTGCTCTTGGACCGCGTCACCAGCTCGTCGTCATCGCCCTCGACCTGCCAGCCGCAGTCACAGCTACCTTGCCCACGAGCCTCCTCCGTACTGATGCCCAGCATCAGGCTAGTCGCAGGACGGCTCAGGTCAGGGCAGGCTGACCAGAGAGTGGTCGCCCAGCATCAACCGGTGCGCCCGCGGCGCCTTGGCCGACAGCTCGACCGTCACCGACTTGCCCAGGAGCGAGTCTTCGATCCGGCCGACGCCGGTGATGGTGCAGTCCTCGAGGATGATCGAGTGCTCGAGCTCGGTGCTCGTGATCCGGCAGCCGTGGTAGACGGAGGTGAACGGCCCGATGTAGGAGTCGACGACCTGCGTCCCCTTGCCGATGATGGCCGGGCCGCGGACGGTGCTGCGCACGATGCTCGCCCCTTCCTCGATGACGACCCGGCCGACCAGCTCGCTCTCGTCGTCGACCTCGCCGCGCACGTCGGCGTCGAGCGCCTCGAGCACCTGCCGGTTGCACGCGAGCATGTCCTGCAGACGGCCGGTGTCCTTCCAGTAGCCCGTCACCAGGTGGCTGCGCACGTCGTGGCCGGACGAGATCAGCCAGGCGATGGCGTCGGTGATCTCGAGCTCTCCGCGAGCCGACGGCTTGATCGCGCGACGGCCTCGTGGATCACCGGCCGGAACATGTAGACGCCGACCACCGCGAGGTTGCTCGGCGGCTCGGCCGGCTTCTCGACCATCCGGACGACGGCACCGGCGTCGTCCAGCACGGCCACGCCGAAGAACTGCGGCTCGGCGACCTCCGTGAGCAGGATCTGCGCGTCCGCGGACGACGCGCGGAACTCCTGCACCAGCTCGGTGACCCCGCCGAGCAGGAAGTTGTCACCCAGGAACATGCAGAAGTCGTCGTCGCCGAGGAAGTCGCGGGCGATCAGCACCGTGTGCGCCAGCCCGAGCGGCGCCTCCTGCGGGATGTACGTGGCCTTGATGCCCAGGTCGCTGACCGTCCCCGACGGCCGCCATGACCTCGGCCCGCGTCTCGCCGACGATGATCCCGATGTCGGTGATGCCGGCGTCGCGCAGCTGCTCCAGCCCGTAGAACAGCACCGGCTTGTTCGCGACCGGGATCAGCTGCTTGGCCGACGTGTGGGTGATGGGCCGCAGGCGGGTGCCCGACCCGCCGGCGAGCACGAGTGCCTTCATGCACGGCATCCTAGGGGGAAGTGAAGGTCTCCGTCGTGATCCCCTGCTACCGCTCGCGGGACACCATCCCCGAGCTCGTCGAGCGGCTGCACGACGTGCTCGGGCAGTCCGTCGAGGACTACGAGATCATCCTCGTGGTCGACGGTAGCCCGGACGACACCTACGCCGTCGCCCGCTCGCTCGAGCTGGCCTCCCGACGCGTCCGCGCGATCCTGCTGCGCCGCAACTACGGTCAGCACAACGCGCTGCTCGCCGGCATCCTGCGGGCGCGCCACGAGGTCATCGTCACCATGGACGACGACCTGCAGCACCTGCCCGAGCAGCTGCCCACCCTGCTCGCGCCGCTGGACGACCCGCTGGTCGACCTCGTCTACGGCGTCCCGGTCAACGAAGAGCACGGCCTGGCCCGCTCGCTCGCCTCGCGGGCGGTCAAGCGCGCGCTGGCGATGTCAGGCGTCGCGAACGCTCGCGACGTCAGCGCCCTGCGCGCCTTCCGCACCGAGCTGCGGAGGGCTTCGCGCACGTCAACGACACATTCGCCTCGGTCGACGTGATGCTGTCGTGGACGACGACCGGGGTGCGCCGCCAGCCGCTCACCATGGCCAAGCGCGCTGTGGGGCGCTCGTCCTACAGCCTGGGCCGGCTGATGCGGCACGCCGCGACCATGGTCACCGGGTACAGCGCGGTGCCGCTGAAGCTGGTGACCTGGCTCGGCGTCGCGTGCGGCGCCCTCGGGCTGGGTCTGCTGGCGGTGGTGCTCTACCGGTTCGCCACGGGCGGGACGACGGTGGCCGGCTTCACGACGCTGGCCTCGATGGTCGCGCTGTTCTCCGGGGCGCAGATGCTCTCGCTCGGCATCCTCGGCGAGTACGTCGGCCGGATCCACTTCCGCGGCATGCAGCAGCCGACCTTCCTCGTTCGGGTCGACGGCATGGACACCGGACCCCGAGCTGGTCTGCCCCTTGCGGAACCGGCGCCCACCGAGGCGCTCGACCCGGTAGCGCACCAGTCAGCGGACGCCGTGGCGGCGGCCCTGGACGGGCGGGATGAAGCGCCCGGCTGACCAACTGACCTGCCAAGCGACCCGTGGGTCAGCCCAGGGCGCCTGGAACCCGAAGGTCGACGATCGCGATGCTCGCGTTCGAGAACACCACGCCGGGGTTTGCGGCACCGAGCACGGCGGATGGGCGATCGACCCGGGCGGAGCGAGCGCGACCCTCGGCGTCCACGAGGCGGCCGTCCCGCTGCACGACCAGCCAGCGCACGCCGTCCTGCTGGGCCAACGCCCGGGCCGCCGCGCGACGCTGGTCGACGCTGAGTGCCGGGTCGAAGGCTGCGTCGTTGCGGGCGAGGACGTCGGGGCGCCAGAACGGCACCCTGTTCGAGCTGAGCCCGAGCGCGACGGCGCGCTCGTTGGCTGTCGCCGTGAACGACCAGCCCTCGACCAGTACCTGCCGCCCACCTAGCGCCGCGACGGTGAACTGGGACGCCAGGCACCTGTCACCGTTGTTGCGACAGTGTCGATTCGTCGCGACGACGTCATCTGGAGCGGCGTGCGCGTCCAGCCACTGGAGCCCGGCGGCCAGCTGCCGGCCCACGCCGTCACCTGGCCCCGGGTCGTGCGTGGAAGACCGCACCACGCCGGCAGCGGTGACGGCCAGCGCGATGACCGCGAAGGCGGCCACTGCGCCCGCAGGCGCCAGCCGGAGCCGGACCCAGCCCGCTCCCCCCGCGAAGGCCAGCACCAGCAGACAGGTGCCGGCGAGCACGAGCCCGACCGACCAGCGCGGACCGTCGGCTGGCACCGGGGCAGCGACCACTGCGGCGACGGCCGTCAGCGCGGCGAGTGAACCCACCAGGACCCAGCGGCGACGCGTGGTGGTGGCGACGGCGAACAGCGGCATGAGCGACATCGCCGCCAGAATGCCGACGGCGGGCGCAGCGGTGCGCGGGAAGAAGACCTCTGACCCGCCCGTCTGCTCGGTCGCCAGCCCGAGCAGAACCGCGGCGAAGACCTGTCCGGCCAGGAACCAACGGGCCAGGTCGGGCGCGCGGCCGTCCGGGCGAGACGTGGGCAGCAACACCAACAGCTTCGGCAACGCCAGCACCACGAAGGCCAGCAGCGGCAACCCGCTGGGCAGCAGCAGCCCGTAGGGCGTCCCCATGGTGACGCGCACGAGCGGGTGGTGCAGCAGCAGGCCCGGCCAGGTGGCCGTGAGCCCCTGCGAGGCCCCCCGGTACAGGAAGAGCACGCTGAGCAGCAGCGCGAGGCCGGCCCAGCAGCCCAGGCCAAGCAGCAGCAGCGCGTCGCGCCCCCAGCGGATCGGCGACAGTCTGCGCCGGGCCACCAACGAGCGCAGGAACGCCGCCAGCAGCCCCGCCCCGAGAATAGGCAGCACAACGGACTTGGCGCCCCCGAGCACCGCGACGGTAGAAAGCAACACCACCCACCCCGCCACCGGGAGGCGCCCGCGCAGCGCAACACAGACCAGTAGGAGGCACAGGGCGAGCAGCACGGTGCCGTAGGTCTGGGTCGGGCTGTACCAGAGCCCGTCGCCCAGACCAGTGGTGTGCAGCGACTGCGACCCACGCCAGCGCACCGCCACCGGGTCGACGAGCCCGACCGCGACCAGCCCGGCGATGGGGCCCGCCCAGCGCGAGCGCAGCAGCAAGGTCGCCGTCGCACCGACCAGCACGGCGGTCGCGACCACAGCCGGCAGGAACCACAGTCGTAGCAGGACGATCGACGGGTCGACGCCGGACAGCAAGGAGGCCGACGCGAGGTGGGTGTAGACGAACCAGTGGTAGCTGAGCGGCTCACCGAGGACCCAAGGGACGGACGGGATGGCCGAATGCGCGGCCTCCTGGGTCAGCGCGAGGTGGAAGAACACGTCCGGACGCGGATCGCTGGCCGCCCGCGACAACGGCACCGTCACGCTCGGTCCGACGTCCGCCAGCAGCCACAGGACTGGCAGGACGACGGCCACCATCCACGCCGCCGCCAGCAGCAGCTGCCGTCGCGCTGGCGGCGCGCGGTCGACCGTCGGATGCAGACCGTCCGACCTGCGCACGAGCACCGTGACGGCGAGCGCGACGGCCCAGGCGCCGGCGACGGGCACCCACCGCGGGTCACCCGACCACCCCAGCAGCCGCGCGACCAGACTCACCACCAGCTCGGTCAGCAGGCCAGACGCGTATCCGCCCGCCAGTGACAGCAGCGGCCCAGCGGGGAGCACCGACGGTCGAGCCGCCCGCCAGACCAACAGCCCAGGTGCCACGACCGCACCGACCAGGTAGGTGGCGAACCGCAGGGCGTCACCCGGGCCGACGCCCGACAGGTGCACCGCCACAGCGACGGCGACACCAGCGGCCAGCACCATCAGAACGGCCGCCGGCGAAACCTGCGGCGCCCTGCGGCGAGTGCGGTGTGTGGCTGAGCCTCGGGCCCCGTCGTTCAGCGCGACGTGAGTGCCCGTCGAAAGCTCGAGGTGGTCGCGCGCCATCAGGGCCGGCTCTCCCCCAACGGACGAGCATCGGTGGGCTCGCAGACGCCGCGGCGACCTGCCGCGGTGTCAGACATCGGCCGGCGTGCCGACCGGCCTCGCCGTAGAAGAGCAGCTCGGCCTGGCCGGCCAGCAGCGCATCCTCGGCGATGGTCCAGGTGTGGCTGCCGGGATCGGCCCGGCGCACCGACACGAAGTTGAACCGGTCGGTGCTGTAGACCGTGCCGCCCTCGGCGTGCACCTTCTCCAGGAACGTGGTGTCGACCCGCCGAGGCAGGTCCTCGAAGCGCAGCCGCGCCGCCGTCTCGCGCCGGGTGAGGATCGTGCCGCCCTGGACGAGCTGGGTGTAGCGGTGCTCGGCGTGCGGGAAGCGCAGCAGCGTGGCGCCCGATCCCTCCAGGTGCACCAGGTGCGCCCACTTCCCCACGACTTCGGCGTCCGTGTACGCGAACGCCCGCACCAGGTCGCTGAGGTAGTGGGCGCCGTAGACGTTGTCGTCGTCCATCTTGGCGACGAACCGGCCGTCGGCCGCGTCGACGCCGAGGTTCATGCAGGCGCCCAGCGTGAGTGCGGGGTCGGCGGTGAGGGCGACCAGGTCGCGCACGCCCGCGTCGTCCGCGCGCCGGGCGAGCTCGTCGCCGTCGGTCTCGAAACCGTGCTGCACCAGCACCAGCTGCACGGGGTCGTGCACCTGTCGACCGATGAACGAGAGCACGTTGTCGAGCTGGTGCGGCCGGTTGGTGGCCACCACGACGCTGATCGGCGCCGCCGGTGTGGTGCGGTCGGTGCCGCCCGCCTGCTCGAGCCCGACCGCCCGCAGCACCTCGTCGACGCGGTGGGTGTAGAGGTGGTCGTCGAAGACGCGCCGGTGCGCGCGTAGGCCGACGCGGTCGCGCAGCTCGCGGTGGCGCACCAGCGCGGTGAGCTCCAGCCGTGCCTGGTCGGCGTCCTCGACCACCCGGATCGTCTCGCCGAAGAACGGCTCGACCGACGCGGCCGGTGCCGAGACCACAGCGGTCTGGGCCGCCGACAGCTCGAACAGCCGCCGCGAGCACATCGTGGGCGAGCCGGTGACCGAGTTCACGTTGAGGAACACCTTGTACGACGAGTACGCGGCGACCATCTGGTCGTACTCCAGGCTGCCGACGACGAACGGCACCAGGTCGCGCGGGAAGCGGTAGCGCGGGTCGTCGCTCTGCAGCCGCGAGTAGATGTGCAGGCCGAGCTCGCTCGCGGGGCGCAGCAGGTAGTCCATCTGCGCCCGCCGCTCGGGGTGCTTCTCGGCGAAGTAGGTTCCGGCGAACGCGAGGTCGCGGGCCCGCCCCGGCCCGCGCTGCACCGGGTTGTGGATCCGCGGCTGCGCGGCGAACGGCAGCAGCGCGACGCGCTCGTGGCCGAGGTCGCGGTGGTAGTCCGGGATGCGCTGGGCGTCGACGGTGAAGACCTGGTCGAACAGCTTCGCCGTCTCGATGAAGACGTCGTAGTTCGGCGGGTCCTCCTTGTTCCAGAACACCGTCGGCACCTGCTGCTCACGGCACCACGCCACGAGCTCGCTCAGCTGCGGGCTGGGCCGGCTGTCGCGCGTCATATGCAGGCGCCACCGGCCGTCGTTGCCGTTCCAGGCGGACTCGACGAACAGCAGGCCGGGGCGTCGCGCGGTCAGCACCTCGCGCCAGTCGTCCGGGCCGAACTCGACCTGGTCCCACTCGTAGCGCAGGCACAGCTCGGAGAAGGTGTCGAGGATCGTCGCCACGACCAGGCCCGGGCGGGCGACCGGCCCGGCCGGCAGGTCGACGTGCGGCGGGCGGCCCAGGTCCCGGGCGTGCACGGTGCGCTCGGGCGGCTCCAGCAAGGCCTTGGCCAGGTTGCGGGGCAGCTGCCGGCGCCGGTTGGGCTGGCGGATCGCGGTGCGGACCACTCGCGCGGCCACCCCCAGCCGCGACTGGCGCGGCACGGCGAGCTGGGCCTCGAGCTCGGCCAGCCGCTGGCGCAGCAGCGTCGTCTCGAGGTCGGCCCCGCCGGTGTCACCCGGGGACGACGTCACCCGAGCTCCCGCGCGATCACCTCGGCGATGCGCTCGCCCGCCTTGCCGTCCCACAGCGGTGGCACCGGCCAGGTGGTCGCTCGACCGGCCGCGAGCACGGTCTTCATCGCGCCGGCCAGTCCCTCGCGGGTGACGAGCTGGTTGGTGCCATGCGTGATGGTCACCGGCCGCTCGGTGTTCGGCCGCAGCGTCAGGCACGGGACGCCGAGGATCGTGGTCTCCTCCTGCACGCCGCCGGAGTCGGTGACCACCGCGTCCGAGCCGCGCACCAGCCCCATGAACTCGACGTACCCGAGCGGGTCGATGACGTTGATGGCCGGGTGCTCGAACAGCCCGGCGCGCTCGAGGCTGGCCCGCCCACGCGGGTGCAGCGGCAGCACGATCTGGATCTGGTCGGCGACCGCGTGCAGCGCCGCGGTGAGGCTGGCCGCGTCCGCCGGGTCGTCGACGTTCGCCGGGCGGTGCAGCGTCGCGACGGCGTACGGGCCGGTCAGGTCGTGAGCGGCCCGGGCGGCGTCCGGGTCGAAGCGGTCGAGGTTGGCCAGCAGGGTGTCGATCATCGGGTTGCCGACGAGATGGATCCGGTCGGCCGGCACGCCTTCGTGCGCCAGGTGCGCGATCGCGTCCGGGCTGGTCGCGAACAGCAGCGAGGCCAGGCGGTCGGTGACCATCCGGTTGATCTCCTCGGGCATGCCGAGGTCGAAGCTGCGCAGGCCCGCCTCGACGTGCGCGCTCGGCACGCCGATCTTGGCGCCGACCAGCGCCGCGGCGACGGTCGAGTTGACGTCGCCGTAGACGACCACCATGCGCGGCTTGTCGTCGAGCATGAGGTCCTCGAGCCCGGTCATGATCGCCGCGGTCTGGTGCGCGTGGGTGCCCGAGCCGACGCCGAGGTTGATGTCCGGCTCGGGGATGCCGAGCTGGCGGAAGAAGACGTCGGACATCTTCTCGTCGTAGTGCTGCCCGGTGTGGACGAGCTGCTGGCTCACGCCGAGTTCGCCCAGCGCGCGGATGACGGGGGCGGCCTTGGGGAAGTTCGGCCGAGCACCGGTGACGTGCAGGACGTAGTCGGACATGGGCGCCTCTCGGTGCGGGGGCGGGGTGGTCGGCGGCCCAGCAGGAGCACCAGCGGCGTCGCAGCGCGCGGGCTCGGCCGGGCCCGGCGGCTATCATGGCAGACGACCGCCGCACGCCCCGAACCGCGACAAGGAGCCCCGTGGCCCCGTCCGACGCTGGCGCGTCCAGCGCTCTGCGGGCCGCTCGCCTCCTGCACAACCTGCCACTCGCGGCCTCGGTCGCCGCTCGTCACCTCGGCTGGGACGCAGCGCACGCCCGGCTGCTTGCCCTGCGCGCGCTGCCGCCCGTCGTGCGGCGCCGGCTCGCCTCCCTGCACCGGGCTCCGGTGCTCGCCGCCCTGGCCCTGGCCGCCGACGGCCGGCGTCCGGTGGCCGCCGAGCTCATCGGCGCCTCCGGCGAGCACGCGGACGACGTTGCGCTCCGTCGGCTGGTGGCCGCCGCGTGCGCGCTCGACGACGCGCCGCTCGCCGAACGCCTGCTCCAGCGGCTGCCTGCGGCCGAGCCCTCGACCGCCCGGCTGGCCGCCCTGGTCGCCGTGCGCCGCGGCGACCTGGTGACCGCCCGCGACGAGGCCGCCCGGGCCGGGCGCAGCGGCGACCGCATCCGGCGCCGGGTCGAGGCCGAGCTCGCCGTGCTGCAGCCCACCGAGCCAGTAGCGCCCACCGGGGCCGCCCGCCGGTCGGCCGTCCCGTCGTCCGGTGCGCGCCGGGTGCTGCACCTGGTGACCAACGCGCTACCGGAGGTGCAGGCCGGCTACACGGTCCGCACGCAGGGCATCGCCGCCGCGCAGCGCCGGGCGGGCGACGACGCCCACGTCGCGACCCGGCTCGGTTTCCCGGTCACCGTCGGTGCGCTGGGCGCGGCCCCCGAGGTGTCCGTCGACGGCGTCCCGTACCACCGGTTGCTGCCCCTGCGCCCGCTCCCGTCGCTGGACGACGTCCGGCTGCGGCGCGACGTCGAGGCCACCGACGCCCTGGTGCGCCGGCTGCGACCGCAGGTGCTGCACGCGCACAGCAAGCACGTCAACGCGCAGGTGGCCATCGCGGTCGCCCGACGGCACGACCTGCCCGTGGTGTACGAGGTGCGCGGCTTCCTCGAGGAGACCTGGCGCAGCCGCGGTGGCAGCGCCGAGTCGGACGTCTACCGGCTGAACCGCGCGGCCGAGACGTGGTGCATGCAGCACGCCGACGCGGTGGTCACGCTCTCGCAGAGCATGCGCGACGACGTCCTGGCCCGGGGCATCGCGGCCGAGCGGGTGCACGTCGTGCCCAACTCGGTCGACGACACCTACCTCGGTGAGCCGGACGACGGGTCGGCCGCCCGCGCCGAGCTGGGCATCGACCCCGCAGCCGTCGTGCTCGGCGTGATCAGCACGCTCAACGACTACGAGGGCGTCGACACCCTGGTCGACGCCGCGGCCGAGCTGCGCCGGGCCGGCGCGCCCGTGCACCTGCTCGTCGTCGGCGACGGTCCGGCGCGAGCGGGGCTGCACGAGCGGGCGCAGCGCGCCGGGCTCGGCACGTGCAGCACCTTCACCGGCCGCGTACCGCGCGAGCAGGCCCGCCGCGCGCACGTCGCCACCGACGTGTTCTGCGTGCCACGGCGCGACACCGCCGTGACCCGGCTGGTGCCACCGCTCAAGCCGCTCGAGGCGATGGCCAGCGGACGACCGGTCGTCGCCAGCGACCTCCCGCCGCTGCGCGAGACCGTCCAGGACGGCGTCACCGGCCTGCTGGTGACCCCCGAGGACGCTTCCGGGCTGGCCGAGGCGCTACGGCCGCTGCTGTACGATGCTGACGCCCGACACCGCATGGGCCGGGCAGCCCGGTCGTGGGTGCTCGAGCACCGCACATGGCACCAGGCCGCACGCTGGTACGGGTCGCTCTACGACGGTCTGGGCCAGTTCGGAGCCGGGACTGCTGCCCCCTCCACCACACCTGAAGGAGCCGATCGGTGAACGTCGACCTCGCGGTCATCGGGCTGGGCTACGTCGGCCTGCCTCTCGCCCAGGAAGCCGCCCGCTCGGGCCTGACCGTGGTGGGGCTCGACCTCAGCGCGGCGGTCGTCGACGGGCTGGGGGCCGGGCGATCGCACGTCGACGACCTGTCCGACGCCGACATCGCCGAGATGCTGGCCAAGGGCTTCCGCGCGACCACCGACGAGGCCGTCCTGGACGACGCCGCAGCCGTGGTGATCTGCGTGCCGACCCCGCTGTCCGACGACAGCGGCCCCGACCTGCGGGCCGTCGAGTCGGCGACCCGCGCCGTGGCACGGCACCTGCACGACCGCCAGCTCGTCGTCCTGGAGTCCACGACCTACCCCGGCACCACCGACGAGGTCGTGCGTCCGATCCTGGAGGAGTCCGGTCTCACCGCCGGCACCGACTTCCACCTCGCGTTCTCGCCCGAGCGGATCGACCCGGGCAACCCGAAGTACGGCATGCGGAACACGCCGAAGGTCGTCGGCGGCCAGACGCCCGCGTGCACCGACGCCGCCGCCGCGCTCTACGAGCGGTTCGTCGACACCGTCGTGCGCGCCAAGGGCACCCGCGAGGCCGAGACCTCCAAGCTGCTCGAGAACACCTACCGGCACATCAACATCGCGCTGGTCAACGAGATGGCGCGGTTCTGCAACGAGCTCGGCGTCGACCTGTGGGACGTCATCCGCTGCGCCTCGAGCAAGCCGTTCGGGTTCCAGGCGTTCTACCCCGGTCCCGGCGTCGGCGGCCACTGCATCCCGATCGACCCGAACTACCTGAGCCACAACGTGCGCGCCAAGCTCGGCTACCCGTTCCGCTTCGTCGAGCTCGCCCAGGAGATCAACGCGACGATGCCGGCGTACGTCGCGCACCGGGCGCAGAACATCCTCAACACCGGCGGCCTGGCGATGAACGGCGCGAAGGTGCTGCTGCTGGGCGTCACCTACAAGCCCGACATCGCCGACCAGCGCGAGTCGCCCGCCGTGCCGGTGGCCCGGCAGCTGGCCGGCCTCGGCGCAGTCCTGAGCTACCACGACCCGCACGTCACGGACTGGCGGATCAGCGGGCTCTCGCCGCAGCGGGTCGACGACCTCGACACCGCGGTGGGCGAGGCCGACCTGGTGATCCTGCTGCAGAACCACACGTCGTACGACGTCGACGGGCTGGCCGAGCGGTCCAAGCGCTTCTTCGACACCCGCGGGGTGTCCACGACGGAGAGCGCCGCGCGACTGTGAGCACGAGCACGACCGCCTCGCCGAGCTCGACCGAGGACCCGGCCGAGCTGGCTCGGCAGTACGGCCTGACGCAGATGGGCGTGCGCCCGCCGCTGGGCGAATACCTGCGGCAGCTCTGGGGCCGTCGTCACTTCATCACGACCCTGGCGACGTCCAAGGCCTACGCGCGCAACCAGGGCAGCTACCTCGGCCAGCTCTGGACGGTGCTGACGCCGCTGATCAACGCGGCTGTCTACTTCTTCGTGTTCGGCGTCCTGCTGGGGACCCGGGGCGGGGTCGAGAACTTCCCGGCCTTCCTGGTGATCGGGGTGTTCCTGTACCGGTTCACCACCAACTCGGTCACCGCGGGCGCGCGCTGCCTGAGCAAGAACTACTCGCTGGTGCGTTCGCTGCACTTCCCCCGCGCGGTGCTGCCCGCCTCGACCACGCTGACCGAGCTGGCCACGCTCACCCCCGCCCTGCTGGTGATGGTGACGATCGTGCTGATCACCGGTGAGCGCCCGCGGTGGACGTGGCTGCTGCTGCCGTTCGCGGTTGCCATGCACTGGCTGTGGAACACCGGCATGGCCTTCATCATGGCGCGAGCCACCTCGCGCATCCCCGACCTGACCAACCTGCTGCCGTTCGTCCTGCGCATCCTGATGTACGTCTCGGGTGTCTTCTTCAGCGTCGACCACTACGTGGGCGACGGGCTGCTGGGCAAGGTGATGACGTTCCAGCCGCTCGCCGTCTACCTCGGCCTGGCCCGCTCCTGCCTGCTCGAGCAGTTCCCGATCCAGCCGCTCATGTGGTGGGTCGGCCTGGGCTGGGCGATCGCCTTCCTCATCGCCGGGTTCCTGCTGTTCTGGCGTGCCGAGGAGACGTACGGGCGTGACTGACGACCACTACGACGACGACGTCGACTACGAGGCTGACACCCCCGAGACGCAGCGCCGGGTGCCGCCCACGCTCGGCGACCCCTCGCTCGTCGTCGACGACCTGCACATCACCTACCGCGTCTTCGGCGGCAAGAAGAAGGCCGCCGGCGGCCCCCCGCCGAGCCGGCTGACGCGGCTGCGGCAGCGCTCGAGCGGCCATGTGGGTGCGGTCGTCGAGATCCCGGCCGTGCGGGGCGTCTCGCTGGTCGCGCGGCACGGCGAGGCGATCGGCATCGTCGGTCGCAACGGCTCAGGCAAGAGCACCCTGCTGCGGGCGGTGGCCGGGCTGATCCCGCCGACCCGCGGGTCGGTGTACGTCAGCGGCGAGCCCTCGCTGCTCGGCGTCAACGCCGCTCTGATGAACGACCTCACCGGCGAGCGCAACATCATGATCGGCGGGCTGGCCCTGGGCCTGACGCCTGCCCAGGTGCGCGAGAGCTTCGACGACATCGTCGAGTTCAGCGGCATCGGCGACTTCGTCTACCTGCCCATGTCCGCCTACTCCTCCGGCATGGCCGCGCGGCTGCGCTTCGCCATCTCGACGGCGGCCACTCCCGACGTCCTGATGATCGACGAAGCGCTGGCCGTCGGCGACGCGGAGTTCCGCGCCCGCAGCGCCGAGCGGGTCGCGCAGATCGTCGAGAACGCGGGCACCATCTTCCTGGTCAGCCACTCGCTGAACTCGATCCGCACCATGTGCACGAGGGCGATCTGGATCGACAAGGGCGTGCTGAAGATGGACGGCCCGGTCGACGAGGTGTGCGACGCCTACGGCAAGTCCAGTCAGGGCGCTTCGAAGAAGAAGGCGTGATCGGCGCGTGAGCGACCAGCGCGCGCTGGTCGTCACCGTCGTGCACCACCCGCAGGACGCCCGGATCCGGCACCGCGAGATCGCCGCGCTGCTGGCGGCGGGGTGGCAGGTCACGTACGCCGCGCCGTTCACTGGCTACCGGCTCACGGCCGAGGACGACGTGCCCGGGCTCAGCTGCATCGACCTGCCCCGGGCCTCCGGCCGGCGGCGCGTGGCGGCACTGAGGGCGGCCCGGGCGCTACTCGCGGCACAGGGACCCCGGCACGACGTGGTGCTGCTGCACGACCCCGAGCTGCTGCTCGCGCTCCCCGGCCTGCGGCAGCTGCCGGCCGTGGTCTGGGACGTGCACGAAGACACCGCAGCCGCCACGTCGATGAAGCCCTGGCTGCCGCAGCCGTTGCGCGCCCCCGCTCGCGGCCTCGTCACCGCGGTCGAGCGGCTCGCCGAGCGACGCGTCCACCTGCTGCTCGCCGACCATGCCTATGCCGAGCGCTTCGCCGGTCCGCACCCCGTCGTCCCCAACACCGTCGTCGTCCCGGACGACGTCGCGCCTCCCGGTGACGACCGGGCCGTCTACGTGGGCCACCTCACCCAGGCCCGAGGCGCGCACGTGCTCGTCGACACCGCGCGGCGGCTGAGCCGCGACCCCGACCGCCGGGTGCGGCTGCACCTGGTGGGCGCGGCCGACGCCGCGACGACGACGCTGCTGCGCGCCGCGGTCGACGACGACGTGCTCACCTGGCACGGCTACCTGCCGTCCGGCGAGGCACTGGGCCACCTGCGCGGTGCGCTCGCCGGCTTGTCGCTCCTGACCGACCAGCCGAACTACCGGGTCAGCATGCCCACCAAGGTGGTCGAGTACATGGCGCACGGCGTGCCCGTCGTCACGACACCGCTTCCGCTGGCCGCAGACCTGGTGCGCCGCAGCGGAAGCGGCGTGGTGGTCGACTTCGACGACGCCGAGGCCACAGCCGCCGCCGTGCTCGAGCTGCGGGACGACCAGCCGCGCCGGACGGATCTCGGCCTGGCCGGGCACCGCACGGCGCTGGCGGAGTTCGACTGGCGACGGTTGTCGGCCGGGTTCGTCGACGAGCTGGGCCGGCTGGCCGCGAGTTCCCCGCAGACCTGATCTCCCGGGCGCTGACCGCTCAGGCGCCTGAGGCCTCGCCCGCCGGGCGCGGCGGTGGTGCGGCGTCGGGCTGCACCGCCAGGTGCCGGGGGCTGGACAGGAAGCCGACACCCCAGCTGAGGTGCATCGTGGCCAGCGCCAGCGGCAGCAGCGGTCGCGACCGCCAGTCCAGCTCGCGTCCGACGACGGCTGACCCGACCAGCACGCCCGCGAGGTAGGTGCCCGGGATGAGCAGCGCCCACGGCACGACCGGGCTGACCAGCACCCCGGCGATGCAGGCGGCCGCGGTGACCGGCGGCGCGAGGTAGCGCACGGTGATGGTGCCGCGGTGGTGCCGGCTGACGACGCGGCGCCAGCGGCCGTAGTGGAAGTACTGCTGTGCCAGCGCGCGGACCGATCCCCGGGGCCGGTAGGTCACCTTGAGCTCGGGCGTGAACCACACCCGGCCGCCCGTCTCGCGGATGCGGTGGTTCATCTCCCAGTCCTGCGCGCGCTGGAAGTGCTCGTCGTAGCCGCCGACGCGGGCCAGCGCGGCGCGGCGGAAGACGCCGAGATAGACGGTGTCGGTCTCGCCCGCCTCGCCGCCGACGTGGAAGGTCGCCTGCCCGACGCCGATCCGGCTGCGCATCGCGCACGCCACCGCCTGCTCGAACGCAGTGCTCCCGCGGGCGTCCATCAGACCGCCGACGTTGTCGGCGCCCGTCTCGAGCAGCACGCGGACGGCGGTCTCGACGTAGCCGTCGGGCAGGATCGAGTGCCCGTCGACCCGGACGACGACCTCACCGGCGCTGGCCCGGACGGCGGCGTTGAGCCCGTGCGGGGTGCGCCCGGTGGGGTTCGCGATCGCGGTCACCATCGGGTGCTCGGCCGCGAGCTGCTCGGCCACCTGCGACGTCCGGTCGTGCGACGGGCCGACGGCGATCACCAGGTCGAGGCTGCCGGGGTACTGCTGTGCCAGGACGCGATCGACGGCCTCCGCCAGGTGACGCTCCTCGTCGCGCACCGTCATCACGACGCTCACCGGCGGCCACGGACCGCCAGTGGACGGCGGGTCGGGAGGCAGGCCGGTCACGCCCTGCACACTACCGGGGTCGGTGCCGCAGCCAGGTCAGGCAGGCGAGCACACGGACTCGGCCGCTGCGGCGCCGGACCCGCCCTTGGCAGAGCTGCTGGCTCCGCTGCCGGACGCGCTCGGGCTGCTCGACGTCTTCGGCGACGAGGTCGTCCGCTTGGGCGTCGACGTGCCCTCGGACTGCGCGATGGTGCTCGCCACCCGCTGGCGGATCACGGCGAAGTCCGGCCGGGCCGGCGTGATCAGCGGGGGGACGAACTGCACGGCGGTCAGCTTCTGCGAGTGCGCCTTCAGCGCGAGGTCGACGAACGTGCCGAGGTCGGACTGCGGGATCGAGGTGGTGACGATCCCGGCGGAGGCTCGGGCCACGCCCTGGAACTTCAGCAGCACCGTGGCCGGGTCGAGCTGGTCGAGCATGGCCGTCATGACGCAGCGCTGGCGGGCCATCCGCGCGTAGTCGCTGTCGGCATGCCGCGACCGGGCATACCAGAGCGCGTGGTAGCCGTCGAGGCGCTGCTTGCCCGCCTTCAGCACGCCGCCGCGGTTGCCGATCGGCAGCGGCTGCTTCACGTCGATCCGGATCCCGCCCAACGCGTCGACGAGGTCGCGGAAGCCCTGCAGGTCCATCAGCACGAAGTAGTTGACCTTCAGGCCGGAGATGGCCGAGACGGCGTCCATCGTGGCCTGCGCGCCGGGGTCCTTGACCTCGGGCGGGTAGATCCCCTTGTGGTCGTGCGCGTACGTGTAGACCGCGTTCAGCAGGCACTCGTCGCCGCAGTCGAAACCGTGTGGCAGCGCGCGGTGCATGGGCGAGGACTCGGGGAACGGGATGTTCTGCATGTTGCGCGGGAACGAGAACAGCACGGGCTTGCCGGTGGCGATGTCGATGCTCACCAGGGTGAGGCTGTCCGGCCGCACGCCGATGCGGTCGGCCCCGGCGTCCCCGCCCATCAGCAGCACGTTGTACCGGCCGCCCGCCGCGGCCGAGTGCGTGTTGCCGCCGAGCATCTGCGCGAGCACGTCGCGCCCGATGCTGACCTGCTGCGCGGCGTACACCAGGGGCGCGCTGGTCAGCAGCACCAGCGCAGCGGTGGCACCGGCGGTGGTGCGCCGCCCGCGCTGCGTCTGCATCCGCGGGCGCCCCTGCCGCCAGGCGTCCAGGAACAGCGCCGCCCAGAACACTGCGGCCACGACCAGCGCGAGCGAGAGCGCCAGCAGCACCCAGCCCTGCGACAGCACGCTGACCGCGAGCCGGCGGTCGAGCATGGCCAGCGCGACCAGCACCGCAGCCACGAGCAGCGTCGCGCCCCACAGCCGCAGCGCCAGGCGTCCCAGCGCACGACGGCCGGTGGCCAGCTGGGCGCTGCCGGGCAGCACGAGGGTCGCCAGCAGCAGCACGAGCGCGCGGTTGCGCCGGGCAGCGGGCGACAGGAACCTCGGGTCGGCGAGGCGACGGTCGCTGTCGTCGCGTGCCCGGGGGAGCGTGGTGGTCATCGCCCGTCAGTATGAGCGACGGCGCACCCGCTTTCGGTGCACCGGTCACGGCGTGTCACGAGCGGGCCGATCGATCGGTACTGGCGTCACCCTCCGTCGTCCGGTGCCGCCGCACCTGCCAGGTGACGAGGGCGGCCACCACGAGCACGGCCAGCACCACGGCGAAGCCGCGGCCGAACGCCTTCTCCACCGTGGCGTACGACGCGCCGGCCAGGTAGCCCCCGACCACGACGACCGCCCCCCAGACGATGCCACCGGCCGCGTTGAAGGCCAGGAACCGTGGGTAGGGCATCCGGGCCGTGCCGGCGAGCGCGGGCATCACGGCACGGAAGAACGCGACCCAGCGACCGAGGAACACCGCCGATCCGCCGCGTCGGGCCAGGAAGTCGCGAGCCGCGTTCAACCGCGCGCGGCGGCGGTCCAGCAGTCGCAGGCGCAGCAACCGCGGGCCGAAGTGCCGCCCGATCTCGTAGCCGACGCTGTCGCCGATGATCGCCGCACTGATGACGACGGCGATCACGGCCGGGAGCGACACGTGCCCGAGCTTGGCCGCCACTCCGCCCAGCACCGCGGCGGTCTCCCCCGGTAGCACGAAGCCGACGAACAACGCGTCCTCGGCGAAGACGATCAGGCCGACCACGAGCAGCACGGCCCAGCCCGGCACCGTGAGCAGCTGGCCGACCAGCGCGTTCGTCATCGCCGTCGCGCCGGTCGGTCGGCCATGCCGTTGCCTCCTGGTCGTACGCGTTGCGGCGCCGCCAGGTGACGCGTCCGCTGGTCACCCACGGTAGGCCTGCGGACCGCTGGGGGGCAGCGCGGCTCACCGCGGCGGGACGACGACGGCCGCCTCGGGCGGGACGTGGACGCCGACCGGCGCGCCGATCGCGACGACGACGTCCGGCGCCGCGCTGACCCGCAGCGTCAGCTCGCCGGGGCACGACACCGTGACCATCGTGTGCGTGCCGCGGTAGTGCGCCGAGACGACGACCCCGGGCATGACGTTCGCGCCCTCGCACGCGGTGAGCCGCAGGGCTTCCGGGCGCACCACGAGGACGCCGGCGCCGTCCGGACCGGGTTGCTCGACCTCGAGCCGGGCCGCCGCCGTCTCGAAGCAGCGGCCGCGCCGCGTGCCGGCCAGCAGGTTCTTGGCGCCGAAGAACCGCGCTGCCGCAACGGTTCTCGGCCGTTCGAAGAAGGTCCGCGCTTCGTCGTGCTGCTCGAGCCTGCCGTCGATCAGCAACGCGATCGAGTCCGCCACCTCGACGGCTTCGGCTTGGTCGTGGGTCACGAGCAGGGTCGTCACCCCGAGCTCGGCCTGCAGCCGGCGCAGCAGCTCGCGCATCTCGGACCGCAACGAGGCGTCGAGGGCGGAGAACGGCTCGTCGAGCAGCAGCACCCGAGGCTCGGTGACCAGGGCGCGAGCCAGCGCGACCCGCTGCTCCTGGCCGCCGGACAGCTCGTGCACCCGTCGTGGGCCGTAGCCGTCGAGCTGCACCTGGACCAGCGCCTCGGCCACCCGGTTGCGTCGCTCGCCGCGCGGCACCCGGCGCATCCGCAGGCCGAACCCCACGTTGTCGGCGACGCTGAGGTGCGGGAAGAGCAGTGGCTTCTGGAACACCATCGCGACCGGTCGATGCTCCGGCGCCAGGGCGAGCACCGACCGGCCGTCGAAGAGCACGTCGCCGCGGTCGGGAGCGAGCAGCCCGGCGACGAGGTTGAGCGTCGTCGTCTTCCCGCAGCCGCTCGGGCCCGAGCAGCGTGGTGAGCGATCCCGGCTCGAGGTGGAGGGTGAGGTCGTCGACAGCAGGGCGCTGGGTGCCTGCGAACGTCTTGGTCAACCCGGTGAGCGTGACCGCGGACGCGGCGGGCGCGGCGCTCACAGCCGGCCCAGCCCGATGACCGGCTCGCTGCTGCGGGTCGCCGAGAGCGTGCGCGCCAGGGCGGCGACCAGAACCAGAGGTGGCAGCACCAGCAGCAGCGCCACGGCTGCGGCCTGCGTCAGGTCGGTGCCGCGCGCATAGGCGAACAGCAGCAGGGGCAACGTCTTCACCACTCCCCCGCCGATGAGCAGGGTCAGCACGTACTCGCTCCACGAGATGAGGAACGCGAAGAACGCGGCGACCGCCAGCGCTGGTCGCACCGTGGGGAGGGTGACGTGCACGAGCGCGCGAACCGGTCCGGCGCCCAGCAACCGGGCCTGGGACTCGTACGTCGGTGTCGAAGTTCGCGAAGGCCGCGGCCATCACCAGCGTTACGTACGGCACGGTAGGCACGAGCTGGACGAGCACCACGCCGACGACGGTGTCAGCCAGCCCGTACCGCAGGAAGAAGACCTGCGTGCCGAGCAGCACCGCCAGGCCGGGGACGACCGCCGGGGCCAGCAGCAGGAACTGCACCAACCGCTTGCCCCGGAACGAGTACAGGCCCAGCGCCCGACCCGCGGGCACCCCGACCGCGAGCGACAGCAGGGTGACCGCGATCCCGATGCCGGCCGAGTTCAGCAGCCCGGTCGGGACGTCGGACGCCGGGTCGGTGAGCAGCGCGCAGCCCGCGCGCCGAGAATCTCTGCGGCAGCAGGTGCGGGAACGGCCACGAGTCGGCCCCGGCCCACAGCACGAGCGGCAGCAGCGGAGCGAGGACGCCGATCAGCAGCAGCCCGACCCCGACCTGGCGCCTCACCGCGACCTCCGCACCAGGCGGTCGACGGTGACCATGTAGGCGACGACCAGGGCCGAGACCAGGACGGCGATCAGCACCGCGACCGCCATGGCCACCGGGCGGGCGCCCAGGTCGACGTCCTGCTGGTACTGCAGGGCCACCACCGGCAACGCGGCAGGGAAGGGCCGGCCGAGCAGGTACGGCACTTCGTAGCTGCCGAAGGTGAAGGCCAGCACCAGGATCGAGGTGGCCGCGACGCTGGGGACGATCAGCGGCAGCACCACGTGCCGGAACCGCTGCCAGCGGCCGGCCCCCAGCACGCGCGCCACTCCCTGCAGCTGGTCGACCCCACCGGACAGCGCCGCCAGAGCCGACCACCCCGACGAACGGCGTCTCCTTCCAGACGTACTCGGCGATGATCGCCCAGCCGAAGCGCGTCCGCCGTCAGCGCCGGGAAGCCCGCCGGTGAGCCGGTGAGGCCCACCGCGTGGGTCAGCCGAGACACCGCGCCCGTCCCGGACAGCACCAGCAACATCGCCAGCGCGCCGACCAGGTGCGGCACCGGCAGCGTGGACGCGAAGACGGCGCTCACCAGCCGTCGCCCGCGCCGCAGGCTGTGGATCAGCAGCGCCGCGGCCACCGCCCAGCACGGTGGCCAGCAGCGTCGACAGGAGGCTGATCCGCGCCGTGAGGGCGAACGACGCCCGCACCGCCGGGTCGTGCCACATCGCCCGGTATGCGTCGAGGTTCCACGTCCAGCCGTCCAGGAACGGCAGGTAGCCGAAGCGACTGGGCCACCGCCCACCGCGAAGCCGCCGAGGAAGAGCGCCCCGACGACGGTCAGGGCGGGGGCCAGCAGCAGCGCGATCCGTGGCCGCGCCGCGGGAGGCTACCGCTGAAGGACACGGGTCTTCCAGCCGCGCTCCAGCAGGGTGACGTCCGCCGCGGGCAGCTCGGGGATCGCCCGGGCGGTCAGCTGCTCGAGCGACAGCACCGAAGGCCCGAGGTCGACGGCCGCGAAGGCCTTGCGGTCGGCGTCCGGCAGCGAGGTGAGGTCGATCGCCGGGTAGACCCCGGCAGCCTTGAACAGCGCCAGCTGGGTGGCCGGCGCCGAGCAGCTCGTTCGCCAGCACCGGTCGCCGCTGCCGTGTGCGCCGCGTTGAACGGGATCGCGACGAAGCTGTTGTTGGCGATGTTCCCGACGTCCAGGACGGCCTCGCGGGTCGTCACCGGGTAGACGCGCTTCGCCACCTGCTGAGCGACGGCACCCGGCCCGTACGTGAGGAAGGCATCGATCTCACCACTGGCGTAGAGCTTCTCGACGTCCGCCTGGCTGCTCGGGTAGGTGCGTCCGGATCGCCAGAGGGCCGGCTCGAGCGCGTCCAGGCGAGCCCACAGACGCTCGGCGGTCGGGCCGACGGTCTCCGACCTGCGGGCCGCGTCGAGCCGGTCGACGCCTCCAGCGGTGTCGTAGAGGAACGTGCGGACGGCCATCGACCCGGTGAAGTCCGGCAACGCCGGGTAGGTGAAGCGGCCCGGGTGGGCACGCGCCCACGCGAACAGCGAGTCGACCGACCGGACGTCGTGCGCTCCCAGGGCGGCGCTGTTGTAGACGAGCGCGGAGTTCGGCCTGCTGCCACACCGACTCGCATCCCTTGACCGGGACCCCGAAGTCGCTCGACACCGTCGGGGCGGCGAAGTCGACGTACCTCGCGTTCGGCAGGTCGCGGTCGTAGCCGCAGTGCCACAGCCCAGCCTGCTGCCCCGTCGCGAAGTTCTCGCCGTTGACCCAGATCAGGTCGACCGACCCGCCGGAGGCGCGCCCGCTCTGCTTCTCGGCCAAGCACCTTGTTGACCGCGTCGACCGTGTCGGTGATCTTCACCTGGTTGATGGTGATCCCTGCGGGCTTCAGCCGGTCGGCGAGGTAGCCGGTGATGAACGCGTTCAGGGTGTCGTCGCCGCCGTACATGTACCAGTTGACGGTCTGCCCATGCGCGGCGCCGAGTACGGCGTCCCAGTCGCTGGCATCCGGCGTCGCCTGCGGCTCGGCGCGGCCGCCGCCAGCAGGCGGTGAGCAGGGCGAGAGTGGCGACCGCGAGCGCCGCGAACCGGCGGGTACGTTGGCGAGAGTCGTTGCGGGACAAGGGTTCTCCGGTTCAGTCGATCGACGGCGCGACGGTGGCCGGTGACGGACGGAGCGAGCGCGGAGTCGACCTCTGGCTGCCGCAGCACGTGCACACCCAACCGGACCCGCTGCAGCGCCGTGACGGCCACCGCTGCGGCGAAGAGCCAGACGATCAGCTCGGTGTGCCCGGGCAGCAGCATCAACAGCACGTAGACGACGACGGTCTCGGTGCCTTCGGCGAGGCCGCCGGAGAACCGCAACGAGCGCTCGTCCCCGAGCCGGTGCCGGCGCCGCTCCAGCAGCGACGACAGCGCGAGGAAGGCGGTCCCTGAGACGTAGTAGGCGCTGAGCAGCACCACGCAGGCCAGCCGGCGGACGGACCGCGATGGCCAGCCCCACGACGAATCCCGCGTAGATGCTGAAGTCGGCGACGATGTCGAGGAAGCCGCCGCGGTCGGTCGGCCCGATCGCGCGGGCGACCGCTCCGTCCAGACCGTCCAGCAGCCGGTTGCCCAGCCACAGCGCCAGCGCGAGCGGCCACAGCCCGAGCGCCACCGCGACGCAGGCGCCGACGCCCACGGCCCAGCCGGCCGCGGTGAGCGTCACCGGCCGCACGCCGGCGGCGGCCAGCCGTCGGCCCACCCGGTGCAGGCCGGGTGCCATCGCGGCACGGACGCGGGTGTCCAGCACGGCGCTACCGCGCGCCGGCGGCCGAGGCGCGCCGGACCGGGGTCAGGGGCAGCAGCCGGCGCAGCTCGACGTTCTCGACCGGGTCGAGCACCGCGTGCTGCACGCAGGCCGGCACCAGGGTGCCGTTCTCGGGGTGCGACATCGCGTAGTGGCAGGCTGCGAGCCGCTCCTGCGTACCGCGGATCTGCGGGTCGTCGCTGGTGACCCCCTGCTGCATCAGCTCCCAGGCCGGCGCGACGACGTCCGCGTCCATGAACTGGTGCATCACGAACGACACCGGGCGCACCGAACGGTGCCGTAGCAGCTCGCGCAGGCCGACCCGGCGCAGCACGCGACCCAGCCAGCGCACCGCGACCACCAGGACCACCGGACGACGCAGCACGACCCGGATGACCTGCGCCGCCAGCAGTGCGGGCCGGCGTGCCGGTCCAGGAGATGTGCCCGAGGTCGTCCAGGAAGGCGTCGCGGGCCGCCAGCTCGACGCGGGTCGTCGGCGTCGACGGCCGGGTGCCAGGCCTCGCCGACGTAGAAGCCGTAGGCGGTGCGGTTGCAGCGCACGTCGCCGTTCTCGAACACCCGGTAGTCGAGGCGACGGCCCGCGCCGCGACTCGATCTCGGCCCACACGGCGTCCGGCGTGGCGTCGCGGTACTTCTCGTGCCAGCGCCGGTCGTCACCGAGGAACGCCGCCGGCTGGAACGAGAACATCCCGTAGCCCGTCGTCGCGCGCCGTCGCGGACGACGTCCGCGATCTGGTCGAGGTTGCGCGGCGTGACGGTCATGTTGTGCGCCAGGAACGACCGCACGCCGTGCTCGCGTGCGCAGCCGGGCGAACATCTGCGCGAACCGGCGGCGGTAGGGGTGCCAGCGCCGCGCTCGTCGTCCGGTCGCTCGATCCCGCGGCGGCCGAACATGAACATGTCGAAGTGCGCAGCGAACGACAGCCGCTCGAAGCGCGGCGCGCCCGCTGTGGTCGAGCGCGAGCGCCTCGAGGTAGTCGTAGTCGAAGTCGCCGTGGGTCATGCTCATTGGCTCGCGGCCGTGGTCGCGCATCACCTGCAGCGTCTCGGCGTGGTCGTCCGGCGGCAGCAGGCTGACCTCGCCGCCGATCAGCTGGGCGTGGGCGTGCGGGCCGCGCAGCCTGCGCAGCAGCCCCATCTGGGCGCGCGACCTGCGAGACGGTGTGGTCGCCGTCGACCCGCACCCGGTTGGCGTCGCGCGAGTGGTAGCACGGCGTGCAGGCCAGGTTGCACCGCGGGAAGACGCCGTGCGTCCCCTCGCAACCGACCGCGTGCCGACCCAGCACCTGCCCGGGGGTCTTCACCACGTCCGGCAGCCCCGCCCAGCGCGCTGCCAGCGCTGCGCGGAAGTCCGGGTCGCCGAGCCTGGTGACCCGCTCCAGCTCGCGTGCCCTACTCAGCAGTCCCATGGACGTCCTCTCGTCGTGCCGGGCGCGCAGTGCGCCCGTCGATCTCGGCGAAGAACTGCGCCGCCGCCGTGCGCAGCCCGGTCGACCAGGTCGGGTACGCGTGCACGGTCTGGGCCAGCCTCCCGGTGAATGCCCCGTGCGCATGGCGAGCGCCACCTCGTGAATCATCTCGCCGGCCCGTTCGGCCACGATCGTGGCACCGAGCAGCTTGCCGCCGCCGAGGTCGCGGGTCAACAGCCGTGGCCCGGCAACGAGCTTGATGAACCCGTCGGTGCGTCCGGCGGCGATCGCGCGGTCGACCTCGGTCATCGGCAGGTAGGCGACCCGCGCGGTCCCCTGGCCGCCGCCTGCTCCTCCGTCAGGCCGACCCGGGCGACCTCGGGCGCGGTGAACGTCACCCACGGGACGGCGTCCGGGCGGAACCGCAGCCGCAGCGGCCGGCGCAGCGCGTTGATCGCTGCGGTGCGGCCCATCTCGTCCGCCGCGTGGGTGAACTGGAGCTGACCCGTCAGGTCCCCGACGGCGTACACACCCGCCACCGAGGTGCGCAGCCTCGCGTCGACGACCACGTAGCCGCGCTCGTCGAGCTCGACACCGGCCGCCCCGAGGTCCAGCCCGTCGGTGGACGGGCGGCGTCCGACCGCGACCAGCAGCTGCTCGCTCTCGACCACCTCGCCGTCGTCCAGGACGACGCGGACCACTCCCCCGGTCGGGTGCTCGACGCGCACGGCCCGGGTGCTGGTGCGGACGTCGATGCCCTCGCGGCTGAAGACCTCGCCGACCACGCGGCTGGCGTCGGGCTCCTCGACGGCGAGCAGCCGGTCGGCCGCCTCGACCAGCGTCACCGTGGTGCCGAACCGCGCGAACGCCTGGGCGAGCTCGCAGCCGATCGCGCCACCTCCCAGCACGGTCAGCGACGCCGGGCGCTCGACGAGGTCCCAGACGCTGTCGTTGGTCAGGAACGGGCCGTCCTGCAGCCCTGGCAGATCAGGCACCAGCGGCGCGGCGCCCGCAGCGAGCACGAGTCGCGGGGCGCGCAGCGTGCGACCGTCGACGACCGCGCTGGACGGCCCGGAGAGCCGGGCCCGGCCCTCGACTACGTCGACCCCCTCCGACCGCAGCACGTCCGCCGTCTCGGTGGCCGCGATCCGAGCCACGGTCGCGTGCACCCGGTGCATCGCCTGCTCGAACGCCACTCCCTGGTGGGCCGCCTCGATCAGGGTCTTGGACGGCACGCAGCCGGTGAACGTGCAGTCCCCACCCACCGGGCCGTCCTGCACCAGCGCGACGCGTCGCTTCATCCGGGCGGCGGTGCGCGCGGCGGCCATGCCACCGGCGCCACCACCGATGACGAGCAGGTCGTGGGTCATGGTCAGGGAACCCTGGTGGACGGCCGGGCCTTCCCGTCGCTCGCCACCTCTCCCGGTAGGTTCGACTCGCCGGGAAGGCAACGGACAGTGAGCGGGTTCCTCACCCGTGGCAGGAGTGGTGACGTTGTGGACGCGGGACGGCGCGCGCGCTACCACGAGCAGGTACTTCCCGAGGTGGAGGTGCTGCTGCGGGTAGCCCTGTCGTTGACCGGCCAGCCGGCGGACGCAGAGGATCTCGTGCAGGACACCCTGTTGCGGGCCTGGCGCTCGCTGGACTCCTTCGACGGCCGGTACCCGCGGGCCTGGCTGCTCACCATCATGCGCAACGCGCACATCAACCGGCACCGCCGCCAGCGGCCCGTGCTGCTGACGACCCGGACTCCGCGCTCGAGCACCGGTCCTCGCGGGACGAGCCGGCGGCGTCGGCTGAGGACGTCGTCGTCGGGCCGATGTTCGACGCAGCGGTGGAGGCCGCCGTCAACGACCTGCCGCCGAAGTTCCGGCAGGTCCTGCTCCTCGTCGACGTCGGCGGCCTCACGTACGCCGCGGCCGCGCTGGCGCTCGACGTCCCCGAAGGCACCGTGATGAGTCGGCTGCACCGCGCCCGCAAGCGCGTGCGCCTCAGCCTGGCCGCGTCCGGCCTGGCTCCCAGGAGGATCCTGTGATGACCGGTCTCGTCTGGTGGCAACGGCTGCGTGGCCGTCGCGAGATCGCCAGCTGCATGCAGGTGGGGCGGGTCCTCCAGGCGTACCTGGACGGGCAGGTCGACGAGGCCACCGCCCGGCAGGTAGCCCGCCACCTCGAGATGTGCCGCCGGTGCGGGCTCGAGGCGCAGACCTACTCCGCGATCAAGCAGGCGCTGGCCCGCGGTGGACGTGACGTCGACGCCGGCGCCGTGGCCCGGCTGCAGGCGTTCGGGCTCGGCCTGACCGAGCTCGACGTCATCGGGCCCGCGCCCGCGCAGGAGTAGCCGGGTCAGCCCGCGGTGGGCCGTGCCAGGCGTCCGACGTCCACCAGGACGTGGCCGCCCAGCAGCCGCCGGTGGGTGACCTCGCTCCCCCGAGCGGCGACGTACGCGCCAGGGTTCCGGTGCGGGTCGCTGCCGCCGGCGGCACACGCCAGCCGGGCCAGCGGCGCCAGCAGCGCCCCCCGTCCGGTCGGCAGACCGAGGTCGACGATGGCGAACCGCGCGCCGGGCGCAGCGGTTGCCTCCGCGAGCGACCAGGCCTGCTGCCAGCCCGGGATCACCGACAACGCGTAGGTCGAGACCACTGCGTCTATCCCCCGTGAGCCCGGCGTCCGGGCCAGCACGTCCTCGACGTCGAGCTCGGCAGCATCTGCCTGCACCAGGACGACGTTCGTCCAGCCCGCCCGCTCGGCCCGGCGACGTGCAGCCGCCAGCATGCTGGCGCTGAGCTCGACGCCGATGACGAGGCCAGCGGCCGACCTGGCGGCGCAGGAGCGGGTGGTTCAGGCCCGTGCCGCAGCCGAGGTCGAGCACGCTCTGCCCCGGCTGCAACGCCAGCAGGTCCAGGCCCGCGACGCGACCGGGACGGTACACCGGTACTCCAGCGAGGTGACGTCGTAGACCGGGCCACCCAGCTCGTAGCGAGCGGGACGCCTCAGCTGCCTCACCTCAGGCGCTGCCCTCGTCGCGGCCGACCTGCAGCGTCGTGCCACCCGGACCGAACCACAGCGTGCGCTGCGGGAACGGGATGGCGATGCCCGCCGCATCCAGCGAGCGCTTGATCGAGATCGCCACGGCGCTGCGCACCCGCCACGTGCTGGCGATGTCGGCGGCGTGCCAGTAGCGCACCGCCAGGTTGATCGAGGAGTCCGCGAGCTCCTCGACCCAGACCTCCGGCGGCGGCTGCTCCTGCACGCCGTCCGCTTCGCGCGCGGCGGCGAGCAGCACCTCGCGCGCCTCGTCGAGGTCCGCGTCGTAGGCCACGCCGACCGTGAGCGAGGTGCGGCTGGACGGGGTGCGCGTGTAGTTCACGATCGGCGCCTTGAGCACCTCGGCGTTCGGCAGGTAGACGGTCAGCCCGTCGTAGGATGTCAGCTCGACGGTGCGCAGGTTCACGTCGTCGACCCGGCCCTCGAAGTCGCCGCTGCCGATCTGGTCGCCCACCCGGAACGGCCGCCGTACCTGCAGCAGCACGCCGGCGACGAAGTTCTGCAGGATGTCCTGCGCCGCGAAGGCGAGCGCGATCCCGCCGACGCCCAGCGCGCCCAGCAACGGCCCGATGCTCACCCCGACCAGGCTGAGCGCGTACACCGCCCCGAGCGCCACCACGACGACGCTGAGGAACCGCCCGAGCAACCGTCCCACGTGGCGGTCGCCGTCACCGCGGTCGAGCGCGCGGACCAGCAGCACGCGGACCAGCACGGCGACGCCGACCAACGCCACGAACACGGCGAGGGCCACGAGTGCCTCGGTCAAGGTCACGTCCTCTGTCATGCCGCACTCCCGCCGACGCCGGTCCCCCACCCTTGCACGGCTGGCTTCTCCTCCCCCCTCTCATTCCCCGAATGCGTCGGCATCTCCATGGCCGATCGGAGGAGCAACCGTGCTGACCAGGCCAGACCCGGACCCTTCCGGCGCATCCGCCCGCGCCGGCACGAACCGCGACGCCGCGGACCCGGCCTGGTCGCGGCTCTTGCGCGTTCACCGCAGCGGGTCTGGTGGCGATGCTGGTGCTGGCCGCCGTCGGCACCGTTGTGCTCCGGCGGACCGGTCAGGCCGAGGCCCTGCACCAGGCCCGGGTGCTCACCAAGGTCCACGAGCAGGCCGTGCGTCCGTTCCTCACTGACGCGTTGGTGGCCGGCGACCCTGCCGCTCTCGAGGCGTTCGACCGCGCAGTGCGCACGATGGTCATCAACGACCGAGTCGTACGGGTCAAGCTGTGGACCGGCGACGGCCGAGTCGTGTACGCCGACAACCCACTACTGATCGGCCAACGGTTTGAGCTGGGCGAGGACGAGCGCCAGACGCTGCGCACTGGCCGTCCGGCGTCCGACCTGTCGACCATGCACGCACCGGAGAACCGGCTAGACCCGCCCGGCCACGCCCTGCTCGAGGTCTACCACCGCACCGGAACGGCCAGTGGGACGCCGCTGCTGTTCGAGACCTACCTCCGCTACGACAGCGTGCTCGCCAGCAGTCGGCGGATCTGGACGAACTTCGCCCCGGCCCTGTTCATCACCTTGCTCGCTCTCGAGCTGCTGCAGCTGCCCCTGGCATGGCGACTCACACGACGCCTTCAGCGTGGGTACCGCGAGCGCGAGACGTTGCAGCGCAAGGCGATCGACGCGTCGGACGCCGAGAGGCGCCGCATCGCAGCCGATCTGCACGGCGGGGTCGTCCAGACGCTGGCGGGTGTGAACTACTCGCTGGGGGCCGCAGCCGTTGACGTACGCTGCCCGACCGTGACGCCCGGCGCGGTCGCCACCACCATCTCTGCCGCCGCGAACTTGACGAGGCGCAGCATCACCGACCTGCGCTCGCTCATGGTCGACATCTACCCGCCGAACCTGCGAGAAGAAGGACTCGGCGTAGCACTGGAGTACCTCCTCGCGCCCCTGCCGGGCGAGGGACTGCGATCCGAGCTGGTCGTGCCCGACCGCCTGACCCTGACGCCGGACGTCAGGGAGCTGTTGTACCGCGCCGCTCAGGAGGCCATCCGCAACGTGCTGACGCACGCCCAGGCCTCCCTCGTCATGGTGACGGTCACCCGCCGCGACGCAGCCGTGGCACTCGCCGTGCGGGACGACGGCTGCGGCGTCCAGCTCAACCCATCGCTCGACGACGCCCCTCACTTCGGCCTGCGCCTGCTCTCCGAGATGGCCGCCAACCTGAACGGCCGCATGCACCTCGAGTCCGTTCCCAGCCGCGGCACGGTCCTGTACCTGGAGGTACCGCTGCCCTGACCGCGCTCAGGGGACGCTCAGGCCACCGGGACGAGACTGGACGCTCACCCTGATGTTCGGAGGATCCCTGTAGTGAACGGCCTGCGACACCTTGACGACCGCCTGCTGTTGGCCGCCAACCAGCTGGCGCGGGCCACGGCGCCGCTGCACCCGCTGGTGGTTGGCTTCGCGAAGTACGGTGTCGCGCTCTTCGCGCTGCTCCTGCTGCTGGCGTTGGCTTCGGTACGCCGCAGCCCGGACCGCCGCCTAGCCGCGGCGGCCTGGGCAGGCGCGGCCACGGTGCTCGCCGTGGCCGTGAACCAGCCCATCGGCCACCTGTTCCAGGAGCGGCGGCCGTACGCGGTGCATCCCCACCTGCTGGTCCTGGCCACCAGGACCAGCGACTTCTCGTTCCCCAGCGACCACGCCGTGATGGCGGGCGCGGCCGCCGCCGGGTTGCTGCTGGTCTCGCGTCGGCTCGGACTCGTGGCCGTGGCGGCCGCACTACTGATGGCCTTCAGCCGCGTCTACATCGCCGCGCACTACCCGTGGGACGTCGTGGCCGGCCTCGCGTTGGGGACTGCTGTCAGCCTGCTGGGCTGGCTGCTGCTGAGGAGGCCGCTGACCGCTGCGGCCGGCTGGCTGCGGCGACAGGTCGCGATCCGCGAGCTCTTCGGCGAGTCACCTGTGGCGTCCGGCCGACGCCGGCCTGACCCGTCCCGTCAGCGGCCGAAGACGTGAACCGTTCCGTCCGGCAGGACGACGAGGCCGCTGCGGCCGGGCCGGGCCGACAGCCACGGCAGGGCATCCGGCCCGAGGGCGAGCGCGCACGTGGCGTCGACGTCCGCAGTCGTCAGGTCGGACGCCACGACGGTCACTGACGCGACGCCCTGCGGGGGAAGACCCGTCCGGGCGTCGACGACGTGCACGCCGCGGTGCGCGAACCCGGACGACGCGACCGCACCTCGGTGCACCGGCACGCGGGCCAGCAACCGCGTCGGGCCGCGCGGGTCCTCGATCCCGATCTGCCACGGCTGCGCGGAGGGGTCGGCGACGTAGCACACCATGTCACCGCCCGCGGAGAGGCAGAAGTCGGTGTCGCGCAAGGCCTTCAGGTGTTCCGAAGCCCGCTGCACGGCCCACCCCTTGACGACTCCGCTGGGGTCGAGAACCGCGTCCCCGTCCGGACCGGGTCGCCGGACGTCGAACGCGCCCATCGACTCGCGCCGGGCCAGCTCACCCAGTGCCAGGACCTCCCTCACCTCGGGCGGGCAGTCCGCCACCGAGAGCTCGCCCCGGCCGAGCCGCGACACGAAGGAGTCCTCGCGGTAGGTGCTGAAGACGCGGTCGGCGTCGCGCAGGCTCTCCATCACGGCATGCCAGGCGTCGTCCGCGGAGGCGCCGTCCCCCTGCTCACCGCGCAGCGCGAGGCTGATCGGCATCCCCATGACGTGCTCGACCCGGCGACGCACGGCCGTCTCGGTCACGACGCCACCTGGTCGAGCGCGCTCTGCAGCGACTGTAGGTAGCCGTCGCTGGTCACCGTCGCGCCGCTCACCATGTCGATGTTGGCGTTCTGCTGGTTCATCGTCTCCTGGATCAGCACCGGCAGGGCGTAAGAGTTGATCTCGGCGTCGCGCCCGTTGCCGTTGGGGTACTGCAGTACGTCGACCTTGGTGATGGTGCTGCCCTTCACGGTCAGCTGCACCTGCACCGGGCCCCACCGGGTCTGCGCGACGTCCCCGGTCAACGTCTTCGCGGACGTGCCGGACTTCGACGACGTCGAGCCGGTCCCGGACGACGACCCGGACGACCCGGACGAGCCCGACGACGAACTGCTGGTGCTGCCGGACACGATGGACGTCGGGGCCCCCACGGTGGCGGCCGAGCCGGCGGTGGACGTGTGGTAGCCGAACAGCAGCACCACGGCCGAAACCGTGCTGAGGAACCACAGGACGATGCGCTTCATGCGGTCACCACGCGAAGGTCTCGAGATGGATGTGGTCTGAGGGGACGCCCGCGGCGAGCAGGTCGCGGCGCACCAGCTGCGTCCACCCCTCCGGGCCGCACACGTACACGTCGCGCTGGGCCACGTCGGGGATCCAGCCGCGCAGTGCGGCCAGGTCGGTCCGCTTCCCCATCCCGGCACCGAGCCAGGAGTCCCGGCTGCGCCGGTGGCCGGGCAGGCGCAGGACGCCGAGGCCGCGGTCGCGGACGAGCGCGTCGATCTCCTGGGCGAACAGCGGGACGTCGGTGTGTCGCTGCACGAAGACGGCTTCGCCGGGCCGGTAGGCCAGGCCCTCGGCGAGCGCCCGCAGCGGCGTGATGCCGACTCCGGCGCCGATCAGCGCCACCTTGCGGCGGGTGCGGGTGCGCGCGCTGAGCCGGCCGAACGGTCCCTCGAAGAGCACCCGGGTGCCGGGCAGGAGGCCGAAGGCGCCGGCGCTGCCGTCGCCTACCGCCTGGACGGTGATCCGCAGGCTGCGCCCGTCAGGAGCCGCGGAGAGGGAGTAGGGGTTCGTGCGCGTCCAGCCCGGGCGGCCGAGGAACCGGAAGCTGAGGAACTGACCGGCCTCCACCGGCATCCGGTCCAGCCGGCGTCCGGTGAGGTGGACCGAGACGATGTCGCGGCTCTCGCGCACCACCGCGCTCACCCGCAGCTGGTGGCGAGCGTTGCGCCACAACGGAATTCCAATACGCCAGATCAGCGCGACCCCGGCGACCGAAGCCCACGCCGTCCACCAGAAGACTGTCCGTCCTGGCGATGACAGGAACTCCTGGCCGGTCCACAGCTGGTGCGGCAGAGCGAGTCCCACACCGAGGTAGGCATACAGGTGCAGCAGGTGCCACGACTCGTAGCGCAGTCGGCGCCGGGCCGCCTTGATGCTGGTGACGACCACCATTACCAGACACGCCGTGCCGGCCGCGGCGATCAGCATGCCCGGGTAGTCGACCGTGAGCCGCCAGAGCATGGCAGGCGTCTTTGCGAGGAGCCCGCCGGCATAGCCGTACGTGATGGTGACGACGTGCAGCACCATCAGGTTGAAGGACGTGAACCCGACCAGGCGGTGGGTCTTGGCCAGCCGGTCCTGCCCGAACGCGGACTCCAGCACCGGTAGTCGGGTCATCAGGAAGACCTGCGCGAGTAGCAGCACGGACGCCACCAACCCGCTCAGCCGACCGACCGACGTCAGACCGGTGGCCCAGCCGCCGAGGTCCTGCACCCCGCCCGCGGCCACCCACCAGTACGTGACCAGCAGCAGGCTCAGCCACAGCACGGCCGCCACGCCTTGCCGCACCCAGGCGTCGCGACGTGCCCGGACGCCGAGGGGGCGCCGCGCGACGACTCGCGAGGGGCGGACCTCGCGCGCCGCCAGGGCGGTCATGTCACCTGCCGGGATGGCTGGGGCGCAGCCGGCTCGGTGCCCAGGTTGCTGGCGCGCTGGTTGCTCGTGTCCTGCTGCTCCCTCATGCGTGTCTCCCCTAGGTCACCGTGCTACTGCGACCACAGTGGTGCGCCCGTCTGAGCAGGTTGCCGGAACCACCTGGGAGTCGTCTGGGAATGGACACCACTGGAGGTAGCCAACTGCGCCCAACGGCCGCCAGAATGCAGAACCGGTGGCGCCGAAAGAGAAGGAAGTCTGCCGATGGATACCGCAGTCTCCGCCGCTGACATTTCCGACACTGACCCCGCAGCCCAGACCCCGCGCCCACGACGGCGGTCTCGACCGGCCCACTGGCTGCGAATCGCCATCGTTACCCAGCTGACTCTCGCCGCTGTGGCACTGCTCGTGGGGCTCTGGCTCGCCCATCACCCCGGGCTCGAGACCGGGTCGTACAGCCAGACCGGTGCAGGGATCAACCAGATCAGCGACGGGTACGTCAGCACCCGGTATCTGGTCCACGCCCAACCCGGAGCCAGGGCGGAGCTGCTGGTCAGCGTCCGTAACGCTGGCCGGCTGCCGGTCACCTTGACCGGGCTCGCCGAGGAACAGACCGCGGTCCGGCTGCAAGCGCGCTTTGCCACCCTCGACTACTCGCGTCCCATCCAGCTGGGTCAGCCGACGCACCGCCAGGTCACCATCGAGCCGGGCCAGGAAGCCGCCGTGTTCATCGGCGTGGACGCTGGTGAATGTGGGCAGGGTCCGGGCGACTTGATGTCCTTCGAGACCTTGCCGCTCCGCGTCGAGGTGCTGGGCCTCACCACCACCCAGCAGGTGCCGCTGAACCTGCCGCTAACCCTCGCCGGGCCCACGGTCAGCGCCGCGAGCCTGGACCAGGCGAGCAGCGACTACCAGCGGTGCCTGGAGCGGACAACACCCTCTGTCCGCTGACGCGAGGCTACGTCAGTCCCGTTGCGAGAGTGCGTGATCTGCGTGTCAGGAGTTACGCCTTCTTCTTGCCCAGCAGCTGACGGGCCATCACGAGCCGCTGGATCTGGTTGGTGCCTTCGTAGATCTGGGTGATCTTGGCGTCGCGCATCATCCGCTCGAGCGGGAAGTCCTTGACGTACCCCGCTCCGCCCAGCAGCTGCACGGCGTCCGTGGTGATCTCCATCGCGACGTCCGAGGCGTAGCACTTGGCGGCTGCGCCGAAGAAGGTCAGGTCGTCGTCGTTGCGCTCGCTCTTGGCGGCGGCCACGTAGACCATGGTGCGCGCCGCCTCGAGCTTCATCGCCATGTCGGCGAGCATGAACTGCACGCCCTGGAACTCGGCCACTGCCTTGCCGAACTGCTTGCGGTCCTTGACGTAGGCCAGCGCGGCGTCGAGCGCCCCCTGTGCGATGCCGACGGCCTGCGCGCCGATCGTGACGCGGGTGTGGTCGAGTGTCGCCAGCGCGATCTTGAGTCCTTCGCCGCGCGCACCCACCATGCGGTCGGACGGGATGCGGCAGCCGTCGAAGTGCAGCTCGCGCGTGGGGCTGCCCTTGATGCCGAGCTTGCGCTCGGGCTCGCCGAACGTGAAGCCCTCGTCGGACTTCTCCACGACGAAGGCGGTCACGCCGCGACCACGAGGCGCGTCCGGGTCGGTGACGGCCAGCACCGTGTAGTACTCGCTGATGCCGGCGTTGGTGATCCACGACTTCTGCCCGTTCAGGACGAAACTGTCGCCGTCCTCGGCGGCCTTGCACTTCATGCTGGCGGTGTCGCTGCCGGCCTCACGCTCGGAGAGGCCGTAGCTGAACATCGCCTCCCCACTGGCGACCGGTGGCAGATAGCGCGCCTTGATCTCGTCGCTGCCGGCGAGCATCAGCGGCATCGTGCCGAGCTTGTTGACCGCCGGGATGAGCGAGGACGACGCACACCCCCGCGCGACCTCCTCGATCACCAGGCAGGTGGCGAGCGCGTCGGCCCCGACCCCGTCGTACTGCTCGGGGATGTGCGGGGCGTGGAAGTCCGCGGCGCGCAACGCGTCGTACGCGTCCTGTGGGAACACGCCCTTGTCGTCGACGTCAGCGGCGTGCGGCGCCACCTTCGCCTCGACGACGGCGCGCACCGCCTCGCGCAGTCCCTCGTGGTCGTCACTCAGCCGGAAGTGGTCGAAGTCGGTCACGCGCTCGATGCTACCGGTGGGTAGGCCGCCGCACGCTACCGCCGGCCGGGTCAGGCCAGTGCCGGCACGACCTCGTTCTCGAACAGCTCGATCCCCGACGTGTCGTACGCGGCCTCGGCGAAGTTGGTGATCGCGTACGTCATCCCGGCGTCCTGCAGCGCCTTGAGTCGCTCGACGATCTGCTCCGGGGTGCCGGCGCCGACGCCGGAGGCGAGCCCGTGTAGCTGCTCCTCGAGCACCTTCGGGCTGACGAACTTCGCCAGCCGGTCGCGGTGGGCCGCGATCCGGTCGTCGACCTCGGCTTGGTCGCGACCGATGACGATGTTGTAGTTGGCCGATCGCACGATCGCGTCGAAGTCGGTGCCCTGCTCCCGGCAGTGCTCCGCGAGCACCTTCGACTTGTGGACGAAGCCGTCGAGGTCGGGCGAGAAGTTCGTGTACGCCGCGTGCTGGGCGGCGATGCGCAGCGTCTTGCGCTCGCCGCCGCCGGCGATCCAGAGCGGGATGCCGCCGTCCTGCAGCGGCAGCGGCCGGCAGATCGCATCGTCGACCTGGTAGTGCTGGCCATCGAGGGAGGCCCGGCCCGTCGTCCACGCCTGGCGCATGATCTGGACGCCCTCGTCGAGCCGGGCGATCCGCTCCCCAGCACCCGGGAAGCCGTACCCGTAGGCCAGCCACTCGTGCTCGTACCAGCCCGCGCCGATCCCCATCTCGAGGCGGCCGCCGCTCACATGGTCGACCGTGGCCGCCACCTTCGCGAGGTACATCGGGTTGCGGTAGCTCATACAGGTGCACATCTGGCCGAGACGCACCCGCGACGTGGCGGCACCGAAGGCGGCCATCAGCGTCCAGGCCTCATGGGTGGCCTCGTCGGTGGGCTCGGGCACTGTGTGGAAGTGGTCGAAGACCCAGAGCGACTCCCACACGTCGTTGGCGTCCGCCCGCTGGGCCAGCCGCAGCATGGTGGGCCACTGCTCGGCGGGCTCGATCCCGGTGAGGTCCAGCCGCCAGCCCTGAGGAACGAAGATCCCGAATCGCATGACTCGGACTATGCCCCACGGCGCGGCCGGCGACGAGTCGAAGCGGCATCCCCTGGTCCACAGCCGGCGCGGAATCGTTGCGCTGCAATGCCTCTCCCGGTAGACTCGAACACATGTTCGAATCATCGCCGACCGAGCTGGACGAGCCGCCGCTGCTCGCCCAGGTCGAGCGCGCTGGGCGAGCAGCTGGCCGACCTGAGCACCCACGGCTGGTCCAGCCCGGCACTGATCGAGCTGATCGGCGCCCTGGAACAGCTCAAGTGCCAGGCCGAAGGCGCCCAGGCGGTGGCGACCGCCGCGTTCGACACCGCCCAACGCGCCGAGCAGGCCGCCCACGGCGTGCCGGCCGACCGGCAAGGCCAAGGCGTCGGGCTGCAGGTCGCCCTGGCCCGCCGCGAGTCCCACCACCGCGGCCGCCGCCACCTGAGCCTGGCCCGGATCCTGACCCGCGAGCTACCCGGCACCCTGACCGCCCTACGCGCCGGGCAGATCAGCCAGTGGCGGGCCACCCTGATCGCCCGCGAGAGCGCCTGCCTGACCCGCGAACACCGCGCCGAGGTCGACCAGCGCCTGGCCGGCGACCCCACCGCCATCGCCGCCCTGAGCCGGTGCGGGGACCGCGAGCTCCTCGGCCAGCTGCGCCGCCTGACCTACCAGCTCGACCCCGCCGCCGCCGTGGCCCGCCGCCGCCGAGCCGAGTCCGAACGCCACGTCAGCCTGCGCCCAGCACCAGACTGCATGACCTACCTGACCGCCCTGCTGCCCGTGGCCACCGGCGTGGCCACCTACGCCGCCCTGACCCACGCCGCCGACACCGCCCGCGCCAGCACCGGCGGCGAGCCCCGCACCCGCGGACAGGTCATGGCCGACACCCTGGCCACCCGCCTACTCGGCCAACCCGACCACCACACCGGCCACCAGCAGCCCCACGTCCCGGTCACCATCAACCTGGTCGTCTCCGACCAGACCCTCCTCGCACCCGGGCCGGACGACAGGGCCACCGGCCCCACCGACAGCGCCGACAGCGCCGACAGCGCCGACGACAGCGCGCACCTGGACGGCTACGGCCCCATCCCCGGCCAGCTCGCCCGAGAACTGGCCAGCAACCCCGAGGCCAGCGTGCAGCTCCGCCGCCTGTACGCCACCCCCACCCACCCCACCCTGGTCGCCATGGACGCCCGCACCCGCCGCTTCCCCCCAGCCCTAGCCACCTTCATCCGGCTACGCGACCACACCTGCCGCACCCCCTGGTGCCAAGCCCCCATCCGACACATCGACCACATCACCGCCCACACCGACGCCGGCCCCACCACCGCCACCAACGCCCAAGGACTCTGCGAAGCCTGCAACTACGCCAAAACCGCCCCCGGCTGGACCGCCACCAGCCACCCCACGGCCGGGCAAGCCCACCGCACCCACACCACCACCCCCACCGGCCACACCTACGACGCCACCGCACCACCCACCCCCACACCCACCAACCTCACCCCACCCGACCTACGCCCCACCCCACTCGAACACACCCTCGAACTCGCCCTCCACCACGCCGCCTGACCAGTGACGGAGGCTCGATAGCCTGACGTCCATGAGCGAAGCGCACGCGAACGACCAGGACGTCGTCCGACGGCTCCTCACCACGCCCGCCACCTGGGCCGTCGTCGGGCTCTCGTCGCACACGGCTCGCACGGCGTACGGCGTCGCTGCCTGGCTGCAGAGCGGGCTCGGCCTGCGCGTGGTACCGGTCAACCCGCGCGGCGAGGACGCCCTCGGCGAGACCGGTTACCGCAAGCTTGCCGACCTCCCGGACGGCGAGCGGGTGGCCGTCGTCGACTGCTTCGTCAACAGCCGTCGGGTGGGCGAGATCGTCGACGACGCGATCGCCGAGCGCGAGCGACTCGGCATCGAGGCCGTGTGGCTCCAGCTGGGCGTGGTCGACGAGGCTGCGGCACAGCGCGCGAAGGACGTTGGGCTGGACGTCGTCATGGACACCTGCCCGCTCATCGAGGCCCCGCGCCTCGGCCTGCGCTGACGGCGGTCAGGTCGCGCAGATCACGATCGCAGGATCTTCACCAGGGGCTTGCCCTTGGCGAGTTCGTCGACCAGCTTGTCGAGGTAGCGGATCTGCTGCATCAGCGGATCTTCCACCTCTTCGACGCGCACCCCGCAGACGACACCGGTGATCAACGAGACGTTCGGGTTCAGTCGCGCAGCCGCAAAGAAGTCCTCAACCGTTGTCCCTTGGGCGAGTTGTTGGCTCAACGTCGACTCGTCGAAGCCGGTGAGCCACCGGATCACCTGGTCCAGCTCGTCAGTCGTGCGGCCCTTCTTCTCCACCTTCGCCACGTAGAGCGCGTAGATGGAGGCAAAGCTGGTGGTGAAGATCCGGCTCATGACCGCGGCAGGTCGGCCACCTCGGGGTGCCGCAGCTGCCAGCCGGCCCAGGCGGACTCGACCATCTCGCGCAGGTCGTAGCGCGCCTCCCACCCGAGGTAGTGGGCGATCGCGTCCGCGCTTGCGACCGTGCGTGGCGGGTCTCCGGGACGGCGGGCGACGACTTCCGGGGTGACGTCCAGCCCGGTGACCTGGCCGACCATGTCGATCACCTCGCGCACCGACGAGCCCTGGCCGCGGCCGATGTTGAGCCGCAACGACTCCCCGCCGCGGTCGAGGTAGCGGGCAGCGGCGACGTGCGCCGTCGCGATGTCCGCGACGTGGATGTAGTCGCGGATGCAGGTGCCGTCAGGCGTCGGGTAGTCGTCCCCGAAGATGCGCGGCCGCTGCCCCGCGGTGAGCCGCTCGAACACCATCGGGATGAGGTTGAGCACCTCCGGGTCACCGAGCTCGGCGGTAGCGGCCCCGGCGACGTTGAAGTACCGCAGGCACACCGACCGCACGCCGTAGGCAGCCTCGGCGTCGCGAGCGAGCCACTCGCCCACCACCTTGGTCTGCCCGTACGGCGACTCAGGCTCCAGGTGGCTCTTCTCCTCGACCAGCGCCGTCTCCGGCGCGCCGTACGCGGCCGCGGACGACGAGAAGACGAACTGCTGGACGTTCGCGTCGCGCATGGCCTCCATCAGCACGAGCTGGCCGAGGACGTTCTGCCGGTAGTAGTAGAAGGGGTCGGCCACGCTCTCGCCGACCTGCTTCTTGGCGGCGATGTGAACGACACCCACGACCGAGTGCTCGGCGATCGTGCGGTCGACCTCGTCGCGGTCGAGCAGCGAGGCCCGCACCAGCGGCACGTCGCCGACCCGAGCGGCATCACCGGTCGACAGGTCGTCGAGCACCACCACCTCGATGCCGTCCTCGCGCAGCGCTCGCACCACATGTGCGCCGATGTACCCGGCCCCGCCAGTCACCAACCACGTCATGCGGCCGACCCTATCGGGCGGTCTCGCCAGAGACGGGCAGGCCCAGGATCATCGACTCGAGCCGAAGCCCACGCCGCCGGAGCGGCGCGCACGCAACCGCTCACCCTTGGCCGTGGCCTGCACCCCGAGCTCGACCTGGAACGCCGACATCTTCTCCCGCAACGCCATCGACGCCTCGTCGTCGCCGGCAGCCAGGATGCGCACTGCCAGCAGGCCCGCGTTGCGCGCCCCGCCCACCGACACCGTCGCCACCGGGACGCCCGCCGGCATCTGCACGATCGAGAGCAGGGAGTCCATGCCGTCGAGGTACTCCAGGGGCACTGGCACCCCGATCACCGGCAGCGGCGTCACCGAGGCCAGCATGCCGGGAAGGTGAGCAGCGCCACCGGCTCCGGCCACCAGCACCCGCAGCCCGCGCTCGGCCGCCGACGCGCCGTAGTCGAGCATCGCGCGCGGCATCCGATGCGCCGAGACGACGTCCACCTCATGCGCCACGCCGAACTCGTCGAGCGCGGTGCTGACGGCCTCCATCACGGGCCAGTCCGAGTCGCTGCCCATCACGACCCCGACGACGGCCCTACCCGATGCGCTGCTCACTCGGTCACCACTCCCTGGATGTAGTCGGCTGCGTGCCGGGCCCGCTCGCGCAGGTCGGCCAGATCGTCACCGCACACCGTCACGTGCCCGATCTTGCGGCCGGGCCGCACGGACTTGCCGTACAGGTGCACCTTCAGCGACGGGTCGTGTGCGAGCACGTGCCGGTACGTCGAGTACAGGTCCGGGTAGTCGCCGCCCAGGACGTTGGCCATCACCGTCCACCTGGCCCGCGGCCGGGTATCCCCCAGCGGCAGGTCGAGCACGGCCCGCAGGTGCTGCTCGAACTGGCTGGTGACCGAGCCGTCGATCGTCCAGTGCCCGCTGTTGTGCGGCCGCATGGCGAGCTCGTTGACGACGAAGCCGGGCTCGCCCTCGACCGCGAACAGCTCAACCGCGAGCACCCCCGTCACGTCGAGCTCGCCGGCCACGCGCAGTGCCGCAGCCGTGGCCGCCGCGGCCATCCCCGACGGCAGGTCCGGGGCGGGCGCGATCACCTCGGTGCAGATGCCGTCCTCCTGCACCGTCTCGACCACCGGCCACGCGGCGGCCTGCCCCATGGGGCTGCGCGCCACCAGCACCGCCAGCTCACGGGTGAACGCCACCCGCTGCTCGGCCAGCAACGCCTCACCCGGGGCCAGCCGCTCCAGCCACACGGCGGCGTCGTCGGGGGAGCCAACCACCAGGACCCCCTTGCCGTCGTACCCGCCGCGAGGGGTCTTCAGCACCAGCGGCCAGCCGACCTGCTCGCCGAACCGCGTCAGGTCGTCAGCCGAGCGCACCGCCGTCCACGGCGGGCACGGCACCCCCATCGCCGACAGCCGCTCACGCATCACCAGCTTGTCCTGAGCATGCACGAGGGCGGCCGACCCCGGCCGGACGACGGCACCGGCCGCCTCCATCGCCGCCAGGTGCTCGGTGGGCACGTGCTCGTGGTCGAAGGTCACCACGTCGCAGTCGCGCGCCAGCCGCAGCAGCGCGTCCAGGTCGGTGTGGTCACCCAGCGGTGCCTGCGCCGACACCAGCGCCGCACTCGCGTCGTCCGCTTCGGACAGCACCCGCAGCCCCAGGCTCAACGCGGTCGCCGGCGCCAGCATCATCCGGGCCAGCTGCCCGGCCCCGACCACGCCGACCAGCGGGAACCCCGCAGGGTGGCGGACGGCGTCCGGTGACCGGCCGGGTGCTGCGCCGTCCGCGCTCGTCTCGCCCACGACGCCGCAGCCTAGTCGGGGCGCCGGTCCCAGCCGACCGGGCTACCCTGACGCTCGCGCGGTCACCGCCGCACCGCGCCGCCCTCGCGCCCCTTGCCGACCCCGGAGCCCTCGTCGTGACCGTCGTCCACTCGCTGCTCGACCGCGCCCGCGAGACCATGGACGTCGTCGCCCGTGAGGTGGTGAAGTTCGGCGCCGTGGGCGCGGTCGCGTTCGTCGTCGACATCGGCCTGTTCAACCTGCTGCGGTTCGGTCTGGGCGACGGCGGTCCGCTCGAGCACAAGCCGCTGACGGCGAAGGTCATCTCGGCCACCGCGGCAACCATCGTCGCCTGGCTCGGCAACCGGGTGTGGACCTTCCGCCACCGACGGCGGGCCAAGGCGCACCACGAGCTGGCACTGTTCGTCGCGTTCAACGTCGCCGGCATGCTGATCGCCCTGGCCTGCCTGTGGGTCAGCCACTACGGGCTCGACCTGCGCTCGGCCCGCGCCGACAACATCTCCGCGAACGGCGTCGGGCTGGTGCTCGGCACGCTGTTCCGGTTCTGGGCCTACCGCACGTTCGTCTTCACCGAGGAGCTCGCCGACGATCCCGTGCTGGCCGAGCACGCTCACCACACACCCGGCGACCCAGCCGGCTGACGGGCGGCTGACGCGCTACTCGGCCGCGTTGAGGAACAGCGCGAACACCGGGGGGCGCGCCCGCAGCAGCTCGAGGCGGCCGCCGTCCGCCTCGGCGAGGTCGCGGGCCAGGGCCAGCCCCAGGCCGGTGCTGCCACTGCTGCTCACCGTGCGCTCGAACACCCGCGAGCCCAGGTGCGCCGGCACCCCGGGGCCCTCGTCGGTGACCTCGACGACCACCGAGCGGCCGGTGCGCCGCGCAGTGATCGAGGCGACGCCGCGGCCGTGCTGCAGGCTGTTCTCGACCAGCGTCGCGATCACCTGCGAGAGCGCGCCAGGGGTCGCGATGACGCGCACCGGCTCGACCGGGTGCAGCACCAGCCGACGGCGCCGCTCGCGGAAGGCCGGCGACCACTCCTCGATCTGCTCGCCGAGCACGCCGCCCAGGTCGATCGGCGCGATCGTCGTGCGGCGCGAACGCCGGGAGCGGGCCAGCAGGCTGTCGACCACCTGGGTCAGCCGCTCGACCTGGTTGAGCGCGATCCGGGCCTCCTCCTGCACCTCGTCGAGGTCGCGGATCGTCGAGATCTCCTCGAGCCGCATCGACAACGCGGTGAGCGGGGTGCGCAGCTGGTGGCTGGCGTCGGAGGCGAAGTCGCGCTCGGCGGCCAGGGCCGCTGCCATCGACTCGGCACTGCGGGCCAGCCCAGCCGCGACCCGGTCGAGCTCGGGCACGCCGCTGCGCACCGGCCGCAGCCGCGACTCACCACGCCCCACCCGGTCGGCGTTGTCGGCCAGGACGGCGAGCGGCGCGACCAGCCGCCGCGCCTGCACCAGGGCGGTCGCGACGGCCAGCACGAACGCCATCACCGACAGCCCGATGACCACCAGGGCCAGCCGCGCGACGTCCGACTGGATCTCGGCCTCGGGCAGCTCGACGGTCACCTGCACCGGCCCGTCGGTGCGCACCCGGCGGATCACCGGGCCGTCCGGTGCCGGCCCGACGTCCAGCCGGCCCTCCGGCGTCACCACGACGGCGTGCAGCCGGCCACCGCGCTGGCCGCCGCTGAGCACCGCCGTGACCTGCGGCCTGAGGTCGGCCAGCGGCTCCTTCTTCCGCGCCTGGAGCACCAGCACGATGTCCTCGGCCCGCTGGCCGACGTCGTGCCGGGTCTGCCGGCCGACCTCCCAGCCCGCCAGGGCGAGCACCGGCAGGCCGACGAGCAGCACACCGACCGCGGCAGCGATCAGCGAGGAGCGAAGCAGCCGGGCGCGCACCGGTCGGCTAGGCGTCGCGCTCGAAGCGGAAGCCCACGCCGCGCACCGTGGCGATGAAGCGCGGCTGGCCGGCCTCGTCACCGAGCTTGCGGCGCAACCACGACACGTGCATGTCGAGGGTCTTCGTCGAGCCGTACCAGTCGGCGTCCCACACCTCGCGCATCAGCTGCTCGCGCGGGACGACGCGGCCGGCCTCGCGCACCAGCACCCGCAGCAGGTCGAACTCCTTCGCCGTGAGCTGCAGCTCCTCGTCGTCCAGGAACGCCTGGCGCGCCTCGGCGTCGATGCGCACCCGGGCCGACGGCTCGGTCTCGTGGCCGCCGCGTCGCAGCAGGGCGCGGGCCCGCGCGAGGAGCTCAGCGAGGCGGAACGGCTTGGTGACGTAGTCGTCGGCACCTGCGTCGAGCCCGACCACGGTGTCGACCTCGTCAGCCCGGGCGGTCAGCACCAGCACCGGGACCTCGCTGCCCTGGGCCCGCAGCTCGCGGCACACATCCAGGCCGTCCATGCCCGGCAGCCCGAGGTCGAGCACGACGAGGTCGATGCCCTCCCCCGCACCGGCCAGCGCGCTCGGCCCGTCGACCCGCACGTCGACCTCGTAGCCCTCGCGGCGCAGGGCGCGGGCCAGGGGCTCGGCGATCGCGGCGTCATCCTCCGCCAGCAGCACCCTCGTCATGGGCGCCATCGTAGGGGTGGCCCTCGTAGGTGTCGTGCTCACGCGTCCCCGGGCCACTGGGGAGCACGTCGCTCGTTGAAGGCTCGCACGCCCTCGGCGCGATCCGGTGAGAACGCGGTGGCCCGCCAGGCCGAGTCCTCGACGGCCAGGCCGGTGGCGAGGTCGACGTCCAGGCCGAGCCGCATGGCCCGCTTCGCCTGGCGCAGGCCGATCGGGGAGTTCGCCGCGATGGCGGTCGCGAGCTCGATCGCCGCGGCGCGCGCCTCGCCAGCCGGCACCACGCGGTCGACGCAGCCGTGCCGGTACGCCTCGTCCGCCGTCAGCCGGCGCGCCGTGAACACCAGATCGGCTGCGCGGGACCACCCCACCCGGCGGGTGAGCAGCTGGGTGCCGCCGCCACCGGGGATCACGCCCACGCTGACCTCCGGCAACCCCACGACCGCCGTCTCGTCGGCGACCACGAGGTCACAGGACAGCGCGATCTCGAAGCCGCCACCGAGCGCGAACCCGTGCACCGCCGCCACGACGGGCATCGGCAGGTCGAGCACGCCGCGGTACGCCGCACCGGTGACTGTGCGCTGGGCGACGAGCTGAGCGTCGGTGAAACCGTTGCGCTCCTTGAGGTCTGCGCCGACGCAGAACGCCTGCTCGGCGGCGCTGGTCACGACCACCGCCCGCGTCGCGCGGTGCGCAGCGAGGGCCGACGTGGCCGCCGTGAGGTCGCGTGCCATCGCGGTCGAGACGGCGTTCATCGTCTGCGGCCGGTCGAGCACGAGCTCGACGACGTGCGCCGCCACCTGGCGCAGCGTCACGTTCTCGAGGTCGAGGGCCAGGTCATCGGGGAGCGAGAGAGGGGTGTCGTCGGTCACGGCAGGCACGCTATCGCCGTCGGAGCACCCAGGGGACGACGTGCCCGATGCCGCGCAACGAGCGCCCGCGCAGCTGCAGCACCTCGACGTCCGGAACGTCGGCCAGCGAGTGCACCGTGGCGAGGTCGACCAGCACCGTGCCCGGGCGGGCCAGCGAGGTCAGCCTGCTCGCCCGGTTGACCGTCGTCCCGAACACGTCGCCGAGCCGGCCCACCACCGGACCCGTCGACAACCCGACCCGCACGTCGGGCAGCAGGTCGTCGCGGCCGATCTCCTCCGCGACGTCCAGCGCGATGTCGGCGGCCGGCCGGCCGGGGTGCGCCACGAACAGCACCTCGTCGCCGACCGTCTTGACGACTCGACCGCCGTGCGCCGTCACGACGTCGGACGCGACGGCCTCGAACCGCTGGACCAGGGCCGCCAGGTCACGCTCGCTGAGCCGGCGGACGACGCTGGTGAACGCCACCAGGTCGGCGAAGCCCACGGCGCGCACCGTGGTCGTCGGGTCGTGGTCGTGCGCGCCGTCGTCGGTGATGCTGCCCGTGCCGCCGGCCCCTGGGGCTGTCTCGGAGTCCGCGAGGATGCGCGCCAGCGCCGAGGCCGCCTGCCGCCGCCACGCGTACACGACGAGCGGCTCCATCCGGTCCGCGATGCTGGTGAACAGCTCGGCGGTGCGTCGCGCCGCCGCCCGGTCGGGCGCAGCAGCCTGGGCCGACTCGGCGTCCAGCCCCGCGACGTACTCGGCGAGCAGCTGCACCTGCCAGGTCGCCAGCCGGTCGACCGAGCGGCCGACCGCGCGTGTCATGCCCAGCGCCGTCGCCTCGTCCATCAACCCGTCACGGACGAGCCCGGTGATGCTGTGCAGCGCCGCGACGTCCTCCTCGGTGAACGCCTCGATCTCGTCGTCGACGATCGGGAAGCCCAGCGCCCGCCAGAACTTGCGCGCCGACAGCAGCGAGACGCCCGCGGCCCGGCTGACCTCACGACGCCGCAGGGTGCGGCGCGCTCCCAGCAGCCCCGCGTCGTCGTCAGCCACGGTGGTCGTACACGTCCCGGTCATCGGGGTAGTCCCGGTCGTCACTGTCGGCCGCCTCGGCGGCGACCTCGTACAGCCGGCGCTGCACCGACTCCACGCCCGGGACGTCGTCGAGCGTCAGCTGTCCGCGCTCGCCGGCCGACTCGACCACCAGCGTGCCGCAGCCAAGGACCCGCTCGATCACGGTGTGCGAGAACGAGATGTCGTTGATCCGGGTCAGCGGCATGTCGCGTCCGGTGCGGGCGATGATGCCGCGGCGGATGATCAGCCGGCGGTCGGTGACGACGTAGTGCGTGGTCACCCAGCGCAGGAACGGCATCAGGGTCAGGGCTAGGAGGAGACCCAGCGCGACGACCAGCACGATGAGCCGCAGCGCGGTCTGCGCGCCACCCGCCGGCACCCGGGCGGCGGTGAACGACGCGAGCGGCACGACCACGAGCAGCACGATTACTGGGCGCACCAGCGCTTTCCAGTGCGGGTGCAGGTCGAGCTCGACCTCCTCGTCGACCGAGAGCAGCTTGCGCGGGTAGCCCATGGCTAGATCATGCCGTGCCCGGGCCATCCGCGGGCCGCACGTGGATGACATCGCCCGCAGCGAGCGCGTGCGTGCGGCCGTCCGGTGCGCGCACGACGAGCCGACCGACGTCGTCGACGCCCTCAGCGTCGCCGACCAGCTGGTCGCCGCCGGGCAGCTCCACCCGCACCTGCTGCCCGATCGTCCGGCAGCTCTCGCGGTAGGCCGTCCCCAACCCGCTCACCCGCAGGTCGCCGCGTGCGTCGACCCAGGCGGTGTACCGGTGGCCCAGCGCCCTCAGCACCGCGCGGAGGACCGTGTCGCGGTCGGTCACTGCTGCTCCTTCGAGGGCGAGCGACGTCGCGGTCGGCACCGGGAGCTCGGCGCGGCTCTGGGTGGCGTTGAGCCCGATTCCGAGGACAGCGCCCGTGCCGGAGGGCAGCTCGACCACCTCGGCGAGCACGCCGCACAGCTTGCGGCCGTCGACCAGGACGTCGTTCGGCCACTTCAGCCCGGCGGGCAGCCCGGCCACTCGCACCACCGCGTCGACGACGGACAGGCCCGCCAGCAGGGGCAGCCACGACCACGCCGACCGCGGCACGGCGTCCGGTCGCACCAGCACGGACACTGCCACGGACGAGCGCGGTGGCGTCGTCCACGCGCGGTCGCGCCGGCCACGCCCGGCCCGCTGGTCGTCGGTGGTGAGCACGCTGCCGGGCTGCGCGTCGCCCGCCCTGGCCCGGGCCGCGAGGTCGGCGTTGGTGGACCCGGTGGCCGGGACGACGTCGAGCGCGGTCCAGGGACCGGCGCCGCTCAGCATTGCCCGCCGCAGCGGCTCCTGGCGCAGCGGCGGTCTCGACAGGTCGCCCCACGGCGACGGACTCGGCACCCGGCGAGCCTAGATCGTGGGGGCCGCCGGTACGGGCACTAGGCTGCGGCCCGTGCCTGACGACGACGCCACCACCGACGCGACCGCCGACGCCGCCTCGAGCGAGCCGGCGATCGACATCCACACGACTGCCGGCAAGCTCGCCGACCTGCACCGGCGCAACGACGAGGCCGTGCATGCCGGCTCGGCGCGGATGGTCGACAAGCAGCACGCCAAGGGCAAGAAGACCGCGCGCGAGCGGGTCGAGCTGCTGCTCGACGAGGGCAGCTTCGTCGAGATGGACGAGCTGGCGCGGCACCGGTCGACGAACTTCGGCCAGCAGAAGAAGCGCCCGTACGGCGACGGCGTCGTCACCGGCTACGGCACGGTCGACGGCCGGCCGGTCGCGGTGTTCAGCCAGGACGTCACGGTGTTCGGCGGCAGCCTCGGCGAGGTCTACGGCGAGAAGATCGTCAAGGTGCTCGACCTCGCGATGAAGATCGGCTGCCCGGTCGTCGGCATCAACGAGGGCGGCGGTGCCCGGATCCAGGAGGGCGTGGTCTCGCTCGGGCTCTACGGCGAGATCTTCCGGCGCAACGTGCATGCCAGCGGCGTCATCCCGCAGATCTCGCTGATCATGGGCGCCGCGGCCGGTGGCCACGTGTACTCCCCCGCGCTCACCGACTTCGTCGTGATGGTCGACAAGACCTCGCAGATGTTCATCACCGGCCCGGACGTCATCAAGACGGTCACCGGCGAGGACGTCAGCATGGAGGACCTCGGCGGCGCACGCACCCACAACACCCGCAGCGGCAACGCCCACTACATGGGCGCCGACGAGGACGACGCGATCGACTACGTCAAGCAGCTGCTGTCGTACCTGCCCAGCAACAACCTGGACGAGACGCCGGCGTTCGACAGCGACGTCGACGACGCGGTCGACGAGACCGACACGTTCCTCGACAGCTTCATCCCGGACTCGGCGAACCAGCCGTACGACATGCACACCGTGCTCGAGCACGTGCTGGACGACGGCGAGTTCTGCGAGGTGCACGCGCTGTTCGCGCCCAACATCATCGTCGGCTTCGGACGGGTCGAGGGCCGCAGCGTCGGCGTCGTCGCCAACCAGCCCATGCAGTTCGCCGGGACGCTCGACATCGACGCCTCCGAGAAGGCGGCGCGGTTCGTGCGCACCTGCGACGCGTTCAACGTGCCGGTGCTGACCTTCGTCGACGTCCCCGGCTTCCTGCCCGGCACCGACCAGGAGTGGCAGGGGATCATCCGCCGCGGCGCCAAGCTGATCTACGCGTACGCCGAGGCGACGGTGCCCAAGATCACCGTGATCACCCGCAAGGCCTACGGCGGCGCGTACGACGTCATGGGCTCCAAGCACCTGGGCGCCGACATCAACCTGGCGTGGCCCTCGGCCCAGATCGCCGTGATGGGCGCGCAGGGTGCCGCCAACATCGTGTACCGCACCGAGCTCAAGGCGGCTGCCGAGCGCGGCGAGGACGTCGACGCCGCGCGTCAGCGGCTGATCACCGAGTACGAGGACACCCTGGCCAACCCGTACATCGCCGCCGAGCGCGGGTACGTCGACTCGGTCATCCCGCCGTCCTACACCCGCTCGTACGTGATCCGCTCGCTGCGCATGTTGCGCACCAAGCGCGAGACGCTGCCGCCCAAGAAGCACGGGAACATCCCGCTGTGAACGAGCAGCCGGCGCCCCCGCCGACGGCGCTTCGCGTTGTGCGCGGCCGGCCGTCCCACGACGAGCTCGCCGCGCTCGTCGTGGTGCTGTCCGCCGCGAACAGCGGGGACGACGTCCGCCCGCCCGTGCCGTCGCTCTGGGCCACCAGCGGGCGAGCCCGCTCGCCGCTGGCCGCCGGCCGCGGCGCGTGGCGCGCGAGCGCGCTGCCGCACTGAGCTGCCGCGCTGAGCTGCGAGCCGACGACCAGGTCTATCCCGTGGACGACCACTTCGCCGCCTTCGTCGAGCGCCTTGCCGCGGACCTGGACGACGTTCCGCTGCAGGCCGTCGAGCTCGCCGCCCAGGCCCACCTGTCGCGCCACCACTTCGAGCGCGTCATCGCGGCGGTGGGTGGCGAGACCCCCACCCGGTTCCGTACGCGGGTGCTGCTCGAGCGGGCCGCCTACCGGATGATCACGACCGACGCGACCCTGCTGGACCTCGCAGTGCAAGCGGGCTTCTCCTCCCACGAGGCATTCACCCGGGCGTTTAGCCGCGAGTACGGCGAGGCACCGTCGCGGTGGCGACGCAGCCCGCGCGGCTTCCGGATCGCGGCGCCGTCCGACGTGCACTTCCACCCGCCGGGTGGCCTTCGGCTACCGGCCCGGCACAGGATGGGCAGCATGGACGTCGTCGTCGAGATGGTCGAGCACCACGTGTGGCTGGTAGGCCGGCTGGTCGAGCGGGCCGCGGGCCTCGACGACGCGCAGCTGGACGAGCCGCTCACCGGCCCGCTCGCGGACGTCGACGGCGACTCGCTGCGGTGGGCGCTGTCGCGGCTGGTCGGGCAGATGGGCATGTGGAACGCCGCCGTCACCGACCGCGGCTACGACTTCGCGGTCGAGCTCGACGAGCCGGTGGCCTCGATCCGGCAGCGGCTCGCGTCGACCGGGCCGGAGTTCGTCGCGCAGGTCCGCCGCTACGCCGCCGACGAGCGGTTCGACGAGACGTTCGTCGACGCCTTCTCCCCGCAGCCCGTCGTCCTGAGCTATGGCGCCATGGTCGCCCACGTCCTGACGTTTGCCGCCCACCACCGGCTGCTCGCCGTGGCCCGGCTGCGCGAGCTGGGCGTCACCGATCTCGGGCTGGGCGACCCGAAGCAGTGGTTCGCGGAGCGGCTGGGCTGACCGCAATCTCGATCAAGCGGGACGGGGGCCGGCCGCGGCACCGTGGATGCCATGACGATTCCCTGGGCAGAACCCCTCACTCCTGTCGAGCTCGGACCGCGCGTCGTCCCCGAACCGCCGCGCCGCGGCGAACCCGGCGGCGAACCCTGCGGAGTCTGCGGGGGGCACACCACCGCTGAGGTCTGGTCGGACGAGCACTTCACGATGCACCCACCCGTCGGCGGCAGCCTGGCCGGCAGCGTGTGGGTGGCGAGCAAGGAGCACGTCGACTCGTTCGCGGACCTCCCACCCGAGGCGGCTGCCGCGTTCGGGCCGATGGTGGCCCGGGTCGAGCGGGCGATCCTCGCGCGCGGCGACGTCGGGCGGGTTCACGTGTACCGCTGGGGCGACGGCGGTGCGCACTTCCACGTCTGGTTCATCCCGCGTCCGCTCGGGATGCTCGAGGCCTCCGGCGCCATGCTCCCGCTGTGGGAGGACGTGCTGCCCAACGTCTCGGACGACGAGCTGCGCGTTGCGGCACAGCAGATCGCGGACCGGCTCGAGTGAGCGCGCCCGGGACCCTCGCCCGCTCGCTCGGCACCGGTGACGCCGTCGTCGTCGGGTTGAGCGCGATGCTCGGTGCTGGCGTCTTCGTCGCGTTCGCCCCGGCCGCGCAGGCCGCCGGTGCCGCGCTGCTCATCGGCTTGGGCGTGGCGGGCGTCGTCGCGTTCTGCAACGCGGTCGCCTCGGCCCAGCTGGCCGCGGCGTACCCGACGTCCGGCGGCACCTACGTCTACGGCCGAAAGGTGCTCGGGCCGTGGTGGGGTTTCGTGGCCGGGTGGGGCTTCGTGGCCGGCAAGACAGCCTCGTGCGCGGCGATGGCGCTGACCTTCGCTGCCTACGCCGTGCCGGCCGGCGCGTTCTGGCAGCGGCTGGCGGCGGCCGGGGCTGTCGTCCTGCTGACGGTGGCGAACCTGCGGGGCGTGACCCGGACGGCGCTCGCAGCCCGCGTGCTGCTGGCCGTGACCGGCACAGTGCTGCTGGGCTTCCTGGCGTTGGCGGCGACCGGAGCGACCGACGTCGCCGCCCCGCCCCTCCCGGCGCAGGGCGGAATCCTCGGCGTGCTGCAAGCTGCCGGATTGCTGTTCTTCGCGTTCGCCGGGTACGCGCGCATCGCCACGCTCGGCGAGGAGGTGCGGAGCCCGCGGGTGATCGGCCGGGCGGTGCTGGTGGCCCTGGCGGTGGCACTGGCGCTCTACCTGGCGGTTGGCGTCGCCCTCGTCGTGGTGCTCGGAGCCGGCCTGCCGACGTCCGCGATCCCCATGGCCGCTGCGGCGCAGGCGCTCGGGGTGGCGTGGGCGGTGCCGGCGGTACGGGTAGGCGCGGCGGCGGCCAGCCTGGGTGCCCTGCTGGCGCTGCTCGCCGGCGTGGGTCGCACGTCACTCGCCATGGCGCGCGAACGCGACTTGCCGCGCGGGTTGGCGTCGGTGGACCCGCGGCACCAGGTGCCCGACCACGCCCAGATGGCGATTGGTGCGGCCGTGGTGCTGCTGGTGCTCGCCTTCGACGTCCGCGGCGTGATCGGCTTCTCGTCGTGTGGCGTGCTGGTCTACTACGCGATCGCCAACCTCTCGGCGCTGCGGCAGCCGGAGGCGCAACGGCGCTGGCCGCGCGGGCTGCAGGTGCTGGGACTCGGCGGGTGCCTGCTGCTGGTGGCGACGCTGCCGACGGGCTCGGTGCTGGCAGGGCTCGGCGTGCTGGCGGTGGGGGTGGTGGGCCGGCTGGTCGCCGTGCGCCGGCGCAACACCCCTACCCCCGCCGTCTTGTGACGCGTTGTTGTTGCCTCCTGCGACCGAGAAACAACAAGAACGCGTCACAAGACGGAGCGGCAGTGGAGACAGCGCGTCGATAGGGTGACCGGCGTGACCGAGCCCTCCACCACCGTCCGCTCCCGCACCGCCGTCGACGAGATCGCCGACGCCCACCTGGACGCCGAGATCGCCCTCGACCCGATCGCTGCCACCTTCCTGGGCGTGCCGGGACGCGAGACCGAGCTCACCGACTACTCCCCCGACGGCCACGCGGCCCGGCGCGAGGTGGGCCGGCGCACGCTGCGCGCGCTGGACGACGTCGAGCCGGCGGACGACGTCGACCGGGTCACGATCGCGGCCATGCGCGAGCGGCTGGGCCTGGCCGAGGAGATCTACGCGCTGGGGGCCGACGACCACGACCTCAACGTCATCGCCAGCCCGATGCAGAGCCTGCGCGCGGTCTACGACCTGATGGGCAAGCACTCGGCGGACGACTGGTCGACCGTCGCCACGCGCCTCACGCGCACGCCGGAGGCGATGAGCGGCTTCGTCGCCTCGTTGCGGGCCGGCATGGCAAGAGGCGTGACCCCCTCGCGCCGCCAGGTCGAGAAGTGCGCCCGACAGGCCGAGCAGCACGGGTCGGCCGACGGCTTCTTCGCCGAGCTGGCCGCGGGCGCCAGAGCCGGTGGCGAATCGCTCCCCGACGCAGTCGCCGCCGATCTCAGCCGGGCCGCAGCCGTTGCGGCACATGCTTTCGGGGAGTTCTCGACGTTCCTGCGCGACGAGCTGCTCCCCGTCGCGCGGGTTGACGACGCGGTGGGCCGCGAGGAGTACTCGCTGCGGTCGCGGTACTTCCTCGGCGCCACCGTCGACCTCGAGGAGACCTACGACTGGGGCCTGGAGGAACTAGCCCGCATCGAGGCCGAGATGCGCGCGGTCGCCGAGCAGATCAAGCCTGGCGCCACCATCGACGAGGCCATGCAGGCACTGGACGACGACCCGGTCCGTCAGCTCGACGGCACCGACGCGTTGCAGGCCTGGATGCAGCAGCTCAGCGATGCCGCGATCGAGGCCCTCGGCGGGACGCACTTCGACATCCCCGGGCCGGTCCGCCGGCTGGAGTGCTGCATCGCACCCACTCACGAGGGCGGCATCTACTACACCGGCCCGAGCGAGGACTTCTCTCGGCCGGGGCGCATGTGGTGGTCGGTGCCGAACGACGTCACGAGCTTCGGCACCTGGCGCGAGACCACCACCGTCTACCACGAAGGGGTGCCCGGGCATCACCTCCAGGTCGCGCAGACCACCTACCGCTCGGCCCTGCTCAACCGCTGGCGGCGGCTGGGCTGCTGGGTCAGCGGGCATGGCGAGGGCTGGGCGCTGTACGCCGAGCGGCTGATGGCCGACCTGGGCTTCCTGGACGACCCGGGCGACCGCATGGGCATGCTCGACGGCCAGCGGATGCGCGCCGCGCGGGTGGTGCTCGACATCGGCGTGCACTGCGGGCTGAAGACTCCGGCCGAGCTCGGTGGCGACACCTGGGACGCCGACAGCGCCTGGGAGTTCTTCCGGCACAAGGCGAACATGGCCGAGTCCTTCCTGCGCTTCGAGGTCGACCGGTACCTCGGGTGGCCCGGCCAGGCGCCGTCGTACAAGGTCGGCGAGCGCCTCTGGCTAGACGTCCGCGACCAGGTGCGCGCGCGCGAGGGCGACGCCTTCGACCTCGCCCACTTCCACCGCAAAGCCCTCGACCTCGGCTCCGTCGGGCTCGACGTCCTGCGCGACGCACTGCTCGACTGAACGGCCCTCGGGCATAGGGTCGGCGCGTGAACGACCTCCCGACGCCCGACCTCGTGCTGGTCCTGGCTTCCGCGTCCCCCGCCCGGCTCCGCACCCTGCAGTCCGCCGGCGTGCGGCCGGTGGTGCAGGTCTCGGGCGTCGACGAGGATGCGGTGGTCGCCGCCGCCCACGAAGTCCACGGCGAGCTGTCGCCGGACCACGTGGCGCTGCTGCTCGCCCGCGCCAAGGCGGAGGACGTCGCTACGACCCTCGACGACGGGCTCGTGCTGGGCTGCGACTCGGTGCTGGAGCTGGACGGCGAGACGCACGGCAAGCCTCGGGACGCCGCCGAGGCGATCGAGCGCTGGCAGCGGATGCGCGGCCGCTCCGGCGTCCTGCACACCGGCCACTGGGTGGTCGACCTGCGCGACGGCTCGGACGGCGGGTCGGGCGCGACGCTCGGCGCCGTGGCCTCCACGACGGTGCACTTCGCCGAGGTCTCCGACCGAGAGATCGAGGCGTACGTCGGCACCGGTGAGCCGCTGGCGGTCGCCGGGGCGTTCACCACGGACGGTCTCGGAGGGGCGTTCGTGCGCGGCATCGAGGGCGACCATCACAACGTCGTCGGCGTCAGCCTGCCGGTGCTGCGCGAGCTACTCGCCGAGTGCGGCCTCGCCTGGACCGACCTCTGGCCCCCCACCCCCTAGGGCAGCCGGGCGGCGGGTCAGACAGGGGGGATGCCGCGGCGGCGGGTGCTGAAGGCCCGGTCGCGGCGGGCCGCATACCGCAGCCGCAGCACGAGCTCGTCGCGCAGGTCCTCGGGCTCGACCACGCCGTCGAGCACCAGGTCGCTGACCAGCCGTTCGAGGTCGACGTCCTCCTCGTACTCGCGGCGACGGTCGGCCACGAACTGCGCCCGCTCGTCGTCGTCCTCGATGGCCGCGATCTTGTTGGCGTACACCGCGTTCACGGCCGCGTCCGGCCCCATCACGGCGATCCGCGCGGTCGGCAGCGCGAGGCAGGCGTCCGGGCCGAAGCCTGGGCCGGCCATGGCGTAGAGGCCGGCGCCGTACGCCTTGCGCACGACGACGCTCACCTGCGGCACGGTGGCCTCCGAGACGGCACTCACCATCTTCGCGCCGTGCCGGATGATCCCGCCTCGCTCGACCTCCGAGCCGATCATGAAGCCCGGCACGTCGGCGAGGTAGACGAGCGGCACGTTGAAGGCGTCGCACCACCAGATGAAGCGCGCGGCCTTGTCGGCGCTGTCGGCGAACAGCACTCCACCGCGCACCGCCGAGTTGTTGGCGACGATGCCCACCGTCTCACCCTGCAGCCGGCCGAAACCGGTGACCAGCTCGGCCGCGAACAGCGGCTTGACCTCGAAGAAGGAGTCGTCGTCGACCAGCCCGTCGATCACCTCATGGACGTCGAACGGCGTGCTCTCGACCTCCGGCACCACGGTGGCGTCGAGGGGGCGCACCGGCGCCTCGGGCGCGTACGACGGCGGCTGTTCGCGCCAGGTCGACGGCAGGTACGAGAACAGCAGGCGGGCCTGCTCGATCGCATCCGTGTCGTCGACCGCCAGCAGGTCACCGCATCCGGAGACGGTGCAGTGCATGCGCGCGCCGCCCATCTCCTCCAGCGACACCTTCTCGCCAACGACCATCTCGGCCATTCGCGGGCTGCCGAGGTACATGGAGGCGTTGCCCTCCACCATGATCACGCAGTCGGTGAACGACGGGATGTACGCACCGCCGGCCGCCGACGGGCCGAACAGGCAACAGATCTGCGGCACCTTGCCGCTGAGCGCCACCTGGTTGTGGAAGATCCGCCCCGCCCCGCGGCGTCCGGGGAACAGGTCGACCTGGTCGGTGATCCGGGCGCCGGCCGAGTCGACGAACCAGAAGACCGGCAGCTCCTCGCGCAGCGCCGCCTCGGTGGCTCGCACGATCTTCTCGACCGTCCGCGCCCCCCACGAGCCGGCCTTCACGGTCGGGTCGTTCGCCACGACGATGGCGGCCCGGCCATCGACGAGGCCGCGGCCGGTGACGACGCCGTCGGCCGGGAGCCCCTCGGCCATCGCGTTGGCGTAGCGACCGTCCTCGACGAAGCTGCCGTCGTCGAACAGCAGCGCGATGCGCTCGCGCACATAGAGCTTGTTCTGGCCGGCGAGCTTCTCGGCGGCCTTGGCGGTCGGCGCGGACGACGCCTCATGCGCCGCGTGCAACCGGGCCCGCACCTGCTCGACGCGCGGGTCGGCCGGGTGGGTCACGACGGCAGCCCGAGGCCGCGCGCGATGACCATGCGCTGGACCTCGCTGGTGCCCTCGCCGATCTCGAGGATCTTCGCGTCGCGGTAGAAGCGCGCGACGGGGTACTCCTCCATGAAACCGTTGCCCCCGAACACCTGCGTCGCCACCCGCGTGGCCGTGACGGCTGCCTCGGTCGAGAAGAGCTTGGCGATGGCGGCGGCCTGCTTGACGTCCGCGACGCTGCGCTGCCCGGCGTGGTGCAGGTCCTTCAGCCAGGCCGCCTTGTAGGTCAGGACGCGGGCCGCCTCGACCGCGACCGCGAGGTCGGCGATCTGGAACGAGATCCCCTGGTTGGCGCCGATCGGCCGGCCGAAGGCGACCCGGGTCTTGGCGTAGTCGGTGCTGGCCTCGAGGCACGCCTGCGCCAGGCCCACGGCCAGCGCCGAGATCGCGATGCGCCCGTCGTCCAGGGTCTTGAGGAACTGCTTGAAGCCGTCGCCACGGTCGCCCAGCAGGTGGTCGGCGGGGACCCGGGCGCCCTCGAAGGTGAGGCCGTGGGTGTCGCTCGCGTGCCAGCCAAGCTTGTCGTAGGCCGGCTCGACGGTGAAACCCGCTGTGCCAGAAGGGATCATGATGGCTGAGATCTCGGGGCGGCCGTCGTCCAGGGTGCCCGTGCGAGCCGTGACCGTGACCACGCTGGTGATGTCCGTGCCCGAGTTGGTGATGAACGCCTTGGCTCCGTCGACGACCCACTCGCCGTCGTCGAGCCGGGCCTTGGTGCGTGTGGCGCCGGCGTCCGACCCGGCGTCCGGCTCGGTGAGGCCGAAGGCCGCGAGCGACCGGCCGGCCACGAGGTCGGGCAGCCAGCGCTGCTTCTGCTCGTCGGTGCCGTAGCTGAGGATCGGGTTGATGCCGAGGCCGACGCCCGCCGACAGCGTGATGCCCACCGACTGGTCGACGCGGCCGAGCTCCTCGATCGCGACGCACAGTGAGGTGAAGTCGCCGCCGGCGCCGCCGTACTCCTCGGGCACCACCAGCCCGAACAGGCCGAGCTCACCCAGCTGCGGCACCAGCTCGACGGGGAACCGGTGCTCGCGGTCCCAGGCGTCGGCGTGCGGGCGCACCTGCTCCTCGGCGAACTCCCGGACGACGGCCCGGAAGTCCTCGTGGTCCTTGCTCAGCTCGAAGGACGTGGTCGGCTCGAACGCGCTCACGGTGGCTGCCTCCTTGACGTTAACGTCAACGTAAAGCATGCTGCAGTGTCATGGCAAGCCGCAGCTGGACGATCGCGCAGGTCGCCGAGGAGTTCGGGATCACCCACCGCACGGTCCGCTACTACGAGGATCTCGGGCTGATCTCGCCGGAGCGGCGCGGCACCACCCGGGTCTTCCACCCCCGCGACCGGATCCGCCTCCAGCTCGTGCTGCGCGGCAAGCGGCTCGGCTTCCCGCTCGACGAGATCCGCACGATCGTCGACATGTACGACGAGACACCGGGCGAGGCGGGCCAGCTGCAGTACCTGCTCGGCCAGATCGACGACCGGCGCGCCGAGCTCGAGGAGCGCAAGCGGGACGTCGAGGCCGCGCTCGCCGAGCTCGCCGAGCTCGAGCGCCGCTGCCAGGACGACCTGAGCGCCCTCGTGCCACGTGCGACCAGCCACGCCGGGAAGGTTCGCTAGGCTCGCGCCCGGCGACGAGGGAGCGACGACGATGACGATGGACGGAGCACGTGACATGGGACGACACGGCAACCGGATGATCACCAAGGTGCTCATCGCCAACCGCGGCGAGATCGCGGTGCGCATCGCCCGGGCCTGCGCCGACTCCGGCATCGCCTCGGTCGCCGTGTACGCCGAGCCCGACCGCGACGCCCTGCACGTCAAGGTGGCCGACGAGGCCTACGCGCTCGGTGGCTCCACCCCCGGCGACTCCTACCTGGTGCAGGAGAAGCTGATCGAGGTGGCCCACGAGGCCGGCGCGGACGCGGTGCACCCCGGCTATGGCTTCCTCGCCGAGAACGCCTCCTTCGCCCGGGCCGTCCTGGACGCCGGACTGGTCTGGATCGGCCCGTCCCCGGAGGCCATCGACTCCCTCGGCGACAAGGTCAAGGCCCGGCACATCGCCGAGCGGGCCGGAGCGCCACTGGTCGCCGGCACGCACGACCCCGTCTCCGGCGCCGACGAGGTGATTGCCTTCGCCGACGAGTACGGCCTGCCGGTGGCGATCAAGGCCGCGTACGGCGGCGGCGGCCGCGGCTTGAAGGTGGCCCGCGAGCGCGAGGAGATCGCCGAGCTCTTCGACTCCGCGGTGCGCGAGGCCGTCTCGGCGTTCGGCCGCGGCGAGTGCTTCGTCGAGAAGTACCTCGACAAGCCGCGGCACGTCGAGACCCAGTGTCTGGCCGACACCCACGGCAACGTCGTCGTCGTGTCGACCCGCGACTGCTCCCTGCAGCGGCGGCACCAGAAGCTCGTCGAGGAGGCCCCCGCGCCATTCCTCTCCGACGAGCAGAACGCCGAGCTCTACCGGGCCTCCAAGGCGATCCTGCGCGAGGCGGGCTACACGGGGGCCGGCACCTGTGAGTTCCTCGTCGGCCAGGACGGCACCATCTCGTTCCTCGAGGTCAACACCCGCCTGCAGGTCGAGCACCCGGTCACCGAGGAGGTCAGCGGCATCGACCTCGTCCGCGAGCAGCTGCGGATCGCCGCCGGCGACGAGCTCGGCTACGACGACCCACCGCTGCGCGGGCACTCGATCGAGTTCCGGATCAACGGCGAGGACGCCGGCCGCGGCTTCCTGCCCGCCCCCGGCACCGTCACGACGTTCGCGCCGCCGTCCGGGCCCGGCGTCCGGCTGGACTCGGGGGTCGAGTCCGGCGACGTCATCGGCGGCGCCTTCGACTCGATGCTCGCCAAGCTCATCGTCACCGGCGCGACGCGGCAGCAGGCGCTCGAGCGCTCGCGGCGGGCGCTGGACGAGTTCGTCGTCGAGGGCATGCCCACCGTGCTGCCCTTCCACCGCGCGGTCGTGCGCGATGCGGCGTTCGCCCCCGCCGACGCCGACACGCCCTTCTCCGTGCACACCCGGTGGATCGAGACCGAGTTCGACAACACGATCGCGCCGTTCAGCGGCGAGATGGGTGAGGCACCGGACGACGGCGAGCGCCAGCGAGTGGTGGTCGAGGTCGGCGGCAAGCGGCTCGAGGTCGTGCTCCCGGCCGGGTTCAGCGGCGGCGGCGGCGCGGTCTCCGGCGGTGGCGCGAAGGCCAAGGCACCCAAGCGGTCGGGCCGCTCGTCGTCCGCCGCCGCCTCCGGCGGTGACTCGCTCACGGCGCCCATGCAGGGGACGATCGTCAAGATCGCTGTCGAGGAAGGCCAGGCGGTCGAGGCCGGCGAGCTTGTCGTCGTGCTCGAGGCGATGAAGATGGAGCAGCCGATCAGCGCGCACAAGGCGGGCGTCGTCACCGGGCTGGTGGCCGAGATCGGCCAGACCGTGACGAGCGGCGCCGTCCTGCTCGAGCTCAAGGACGCCGACGTCCCCGCCGCCACCCCCGCCTGACCCCCACCCCGCTTGACCCCCACCCCCTGCGCACCTTTGCCGAGAAGTGCGCTCCAAGACCGCTTCTTGACCGCACTTCTCGGCGAAGGTGCGCGCTGGATGCTCGCTCTCCACAGGGGACGCACGCTCAGGCGGCCGTCCACAGATCGGCCGGCGCCCCTGGAGACCCGCTACCGCCGGTGACAGCGTGACGCCATGCGACGTGCGCCCCGACCCCACGCGGACCTCCCAGACGTCTTCCGCGGGCGCGAGGCCGTCGAGCAAGGACTGCTGACGCCTGCCCAGCTGCGCGGCCCGCTGGTGCGCAGAGTCATCCATGGTGTGTACCGGCCGAGCTGGGTCCCGCTGTCGCATCCCCTCGCCAGCCGGGCCGTGTCCCTGGTGCTCCCGGACGGCGGCTGCGTCACCGGGCGATCAGCCGCAACTCTGCTCGGCGTGCCACTAGCCAGTAGCACCGATCCCGTGGAGGTGTGCATTGCCGAGGGGCAGGCGCTGCGGCACCGGACGGGGATGCGGGTGCGCGTCGCACGATGGCCCTCGGACGACGTCCGATACCTCGACGGCATCCCGGTGGCAGGGCCGCTGCGGATGGCCTTCGACCTGTCAGCGCGGGTGCCGCTTCCGCTCGCCGTCGCGCACCTCGATGCCGTGGCCCGGGCCGGACTCGTCGACGAGCACAGACTCCTCGACTGGGTCCGCCGACGCACCGACAACGATGTGCGGCAGGTGCGTGCGGCCGCAGCCCTCGTCGACCGTCGCGCCGAGTCGCTGCCCGAGTCGCAGGCTCGGGTTGTGCTGGAGCTGGCCGGGTTCGACGTCACGCCTCAGCTGCTCGTCGTCCACAGCGGACGCGCCATCGCGCGCGTCGACCTCGCGATCGAGGCCCTGCGTATCGCCATCGAGTACGACGGAGCCTGGCATGCCTTGCGCGAGCAGCTCAGCCGCGATCGCGAGAGGCTCAACCGGCTCTCGGCCGCGGGGTGGCTCGTCGTGCACCTGACGGCACCGATGTTGCGGGACCCCGTCGAGATCGTGGCCGCCGTCCGAGCCGCGGTCAGCCGACGAACCGCCGCGTAACGCCAGCCCACGTCGCCCGACCGCACCTTTCGACAAAGGTGCGCCCCTCCGGCGCCCGTTGAACGCACTTCTCGGCAAAGGTGCGCTCAACCGGGGGCTGGTGAGCGCACTTCTCGGGAAAGGTGCGCAATGGGGGGCGGGCGGGGGCGGGCGGGCGGGGGAGGGGTGGGGGTTAGGGGCGGGCGTGGAGCTGGCGGGCGGCTTCGGCGATCGAGCCGGACATCGAGGGGTACACCGTGAAGGACGCCGCCACCTGGTCGACGGTGAGCTTGGTCTGCACGGCGAGCGCCACCGGGAAGATCAGCTCGGAGGCCCGCGGCGCCACCACCACCCCGCCCAGCACGATGCCGGTTCCGCTGCGGGAGAACAGCTTCACGAAGCCGTCCCGCACGTTCTGCATCTTGGCCCGCGGGTTCGTCACCAGCGGCAGCATCACCGACTGGTAGGCGATGCCGGCTGCGTCGAGGGCAGCGCCCGACCACCCCACCGTGGCGATCTCCGGGTCGGTGAAGATGTTGGCCGCCACGGCACGCAGGTTCAGCGGCTGGACGGCGTCGCCGAGCGCGTGCGACATCGCGATCCGCCCCTGCATCGCGGCCACCGATGCCAGCGGCAGCACGCCCGTGCAGTCACCGGCCGCGTACACGCCGCGCGCCGTCGTCCGCGAGACACCGTCGACCTCGACGTGCCCGGACGCCGACAAGGCCACCCCCGCCGACGCCAGCCCGACGTCCTCGGTGTTCGGTACCGACCCGACGGCCATCACGCAGTGCGACCCGGCCACGGTGCGCCCGTCGGTAAGCGTGACGAGCACGCCGTCGCCGTCGCGCACCACCGACTGCGCCCGCGACCGGTCGAGCACCGTCATCCCCCTGCGGCGGAACACGTCCTCGATCACTGCCGCCGCGTCGACGTCCTCGCCCGGCAGCACCTGGTCGCGCGAGCTCACCAGCGTCACCCGGCTGCCCAGGCCGAGGTAGGCGTGCGCGAACTCGGCACCCGTCACGCCCGAGCCCACCACGACGACATGCTCGGGCAGCTCGGGCAGGTCATAGACCTGCTGCCAGGTCAGGATGCGCTCGCCGTCCGGCACCGCGCTGGCCAGCTCGCGCGGCCGAGCCCCGGTCGAGATCAGCACGACGTCGGCCTCGAGCGTGTCGGTGCTCCCGTCAGCGCGCGAGACGACGACGCGCTCGGGGCCGTCCAGCCGGCCGGTCCCCGCGACGACGTCGACGCCGTCGCGCTTCAGGCGGGCGCCGATGTCGTCGCTCTGAGCCTGCGCCAGTGACATGACGCGCTCGTTGACGGCGGCCAGGTCGGCCCGCGCGACGTCGCTCGGCGCGGCCGACGAGGCGAACCGCACGCCGAGCGCCTCGGCGGCGGCGAAGCGGCTCATGAAGTCCGAGGTCGAGATCAGCGCCTTGCTCGGCACGCAGTCGGTCAGCACCGCGGCACCGCCGAGCCCGTCGCGGTCGACCACCGTGACCGCCGCCCCGAGGTGCGCCGCGACGAGCGCGCTCTCGTAGCCGCCGGGGCCTCCCCCGACGACGACGACGCGCTGGGCGGCCCTGCCTCCGGCGGCTCGATCTGCGGGCTGGCTGGTCACGGCGACCATCCAACCACCCGACCCCCTAGCCTGAGGGCCATGCCCCTGTATGCGGCCTACGGCAGCAACCTCGACTCCCGCCGGATGCTGCGCCGGGCCCCGCACTCGCCGCCGTGCGGCACCGGTTGGCTGAACGGCTGGCGGCTCACCTTCGGCGGCGAGGACCTCAGCTGGCAGGGCGCGCTCGCGACGCTCGTCGAGGACCCGTCCGCCCAGGTGTACGTCGCCCTCTACGACATCACGCCCGGCGACGAGGCGATGCTCGACGAGTGGGAGGGCACCGACCTCGGCGTCTACCGCAAGCTGCGCGTCCGGGTGCACACGCTGGACGGCGAGCAGCTGGCCTGGGTGTACGTGGTCGACGGCTACGAGGGCGGCCTGCCCTCCGCGCACTACCTCGGCGAGCTCGCCGAGGCGGCCCAGGCGGCCGGCGCACCGGACGACTACCTGGCTGAGCTGCGGTCGCGGCCGTGCCGGTCCAGCGGCTGATCGCCGTGCCGATCCGCACCACGGTGCGCACCACGGGGCGCACCACGGTGCGCGGGCTGGTGCTCGCCAGCCACCCGCTGCCGACCGTTGCGGTCACCAGCCTGGCCGCCCTGCTCGCCGTCACCGCGCATGCCGGCGCCGCCACGACGGCACGCGTGGCCGTCGCGGTGCTGGTCGGCCAGCTGTCGATCGGCTGGGCCAACGACTGGCTGGACGCCGATCGCGACGCCCAGGTCGGACGCACCGACAAGCCGGTCGCGGCTGGGTCCGTCGAGCGCAGCACGGTGCGAGGCGCGGCAGTGGTCGCACTGGTGGCCGTGCTCCCGCTCTCATCGACCTTGGGACTTCGCGCGGCGACCGCGCACAGCGTGCTGGTGCTGTCGGGCTGGGCCTACGACCTCGGCGTCAAGGCAACCTGGTGGTCGTGGGCGCCGTACGCCCTCAGCTTCGGCTTGCTGCCGAACGTCGTGACCCTCGCGCTCGCCGCGCCCGCCGTCGCCCCGTGGTGGCTGACCTTGGCGGGCGCACTGCTCGGTGTCGGCGCACACCTGGTGAACGTCCTGCCCGACCTGCACGACGACGACGCCACCGGCATCCGTGGCCTGCCGCACCGATTGGGGCGCAAGGTCTCCAGCATCGGCGCAGCGGTCGTGCTGGTCACCGCCGCGGCCCTCGTCGCGATGGCGCCCTCCGGACGACCGAGCCCCTGGGCGGTCATCGTCCTGATGGCTGCGGCCGTCGGCGCTACGACCGCAGCCGTTTCCGGTGCCCGCGGCCGCGGCCGGATCGTCCCGCTGCTGGCCACCGCGATAGTTGCCGCGTGCGCCGTCGCCCTGCTGGTGGCCTCGGGTTCCGCCCTCGGCTGACCAACCCGTTCTGCAACGCCTTCGTCACCATCTGCCCCGGACTCTGGGCAGCCGCGGGCGGCCGGGATAGCCTGCGCCTGACGGCGTGACGCCATGTCGCTCACCGTCCGAACGAGGAGGCCCTCCGTGCGAAACAGTTTCCTGCGCGCCGCCGCCGTCCTGGCCGTCTCGGCCTCGACCGTCGTCGTCGCCTCATGCGCACCCCCGGCCAAGGAAGCGACCGGCGACGCCAAGCAGAGCTCGACGGCCACCAGCGCCAAGGACTTCGGCGGGATGGAGCAGCTGGTCGCCGCCGCCAAGAAGGAAGGCGCGCTCAACGTCATTGCGCTCCCACCTGACTGGGCCAACTACGGCGAGGTCATCTCCGGATTCACCGCCAAGTACGGCATTCCGGTGAACTCGGCCCAGCCGGACGCCGACAGCGCCACCGAGATCTCGACGGCCAAGAACCTCAAGGGCCAGGGCAGCGCGCCGGACGTGTTCGACCTCGGCACCGCCGTGGCGTTGGCCAACACGGACCTGTACGCGCCCTACAAGGTGACCACCTTCGACGAGATCCCGGCCGCGCTCAAGGACCCCAACGGCACGTGGGTCAACGACTATGGCGGCTACATCTCGATCGGCTATGACGCCGGCAAGGTGCCCGCCCCCACCAGCTTCGCCGACCTGCTCAAGCCCGAGTACAAGGGAAAGGTCGCGCTCAACGGCAACCCCACCAAGGCCGGTGCGGCGTTCGCCGGTGTGGTCGCGGCCTCGCTCGGCAACGGCGGCTCGGCGGACGACGTCGCGCCCGGCGTCGACTACTTCGTCAAGCTGAAGAAGGCCGGCAACCTCGTGCCGGTCGACCCGTCGCCGGCCACCATCCAGTCCGGCCAGACCGCCGTCGTCATCGACTGGGACTACAACAACGCTGGCCAGACCAAGGCGCTCGCCGGCAAGATCGACTGGAAGTCGGTGATCCCTGAGGGCGCGGTCAACGGCGCCTACTACGTGCAGGCGATCAACAAGGACGCCCCGCACCCGGCCGCCGCGCGGCTCTGGGAGGAGTACCTGTACTCCGACGAGGGCCAGAACCTGTGGCTCAAGGGCGGCGCGCGCCCGGTGCGGGCCGAGGAGATGGCGAAGGCCGGAACGATCGACAAGACTGCGTACGAGGCACTCCCCGCAGTCAGCGGCACGCCGACCTTCATCACCGAGGAGCAGCGCGCCAAGATCACCGACTACCTGAACCAGAACTGGCAGAAGATGATGGGCTGACCGGTCGGTGACCACCACCAGCCTGAGTCGAGCACGCGGCGTCCGTCGATCGGCGGGCGCCGCGCTCGGCACCATCCCCTTCTTCGCCTTCGTGGCGGTGTTCCTGCTCGTCCCGACCCTCGTGGTCGTCGTCCAGGCGTTCCTCAGCGACGACGGCGCGCCGACGCTCGGCAACGTCCGCGAGCTCGGTAACGCCGACATCCGCCGGGCCCTCGTCAACAGCGTCCTGCTGTCAGGGGTCACGGCGGTGGCAGGCGCCGTCATCGGGGCGGTGATCGCGTACGCGGTGATCACCGCGTCACCGCAGGGCGCGCTGCGTCGGGTGGTGAGCGCGGGTTCCGGCGTGCTGGCGCAGTTCGGCGGCGTCATGCTGGCGTTCGCGTGGATCGCGACGCTGGGGCTGTCCGGGCTGGTCCCGACCTTCCTGCGCGACAACCTCGGCGTCGACGTCGACACCTCGTGGCTCTACGGCATCAACGGCTTCATGCTCGTCTACCTGTACTTCCAGATCCCGCTGATGGTGATCGTCTTCCTGCCCTCGCTGGACGGCATCCGGCCGCAGTGGCGCGAGGCCGCCGAGGGTCTCGGCGGGACGACGTGGCAGTACTGGCGCAGGGTCGCCGGCCCGCTGCTGGCACCGGCGTTCCTCAGCTCGACGCTGCTGCTGTTCGCGAACGCGTTGTCGGCGTACGCCACGGCCGCGGCGCTCAACGCGCAGAGCACGTTCATCCTGCCGCTGCAGATCGGGAACGCGATCGGCAGCGAGGTGGTGCTGGGCCGGCAGAACGTCGCCAAGGCACTCGCTCTGGAGATGGTGCTCATCGTGGCCGTCGTGATGTTCGCGTACGCGTGGCTGCAGCGGCGCGCCGAGCGGTGGCTGGCCTGATGGCAGCCCCCACCGGACGACGCGCCCGCAGCCAGCGCCGGATGCGCTGGGCCGTGCTGGCCGTGGCCGGCATCTTCTTCGCCCTCCCGCTGTGGGCGATGCTCGTGTTCAGCACCTCCTCCCCCGACGGGGTCACCCTCGAGACCTGGCGCCGGCTGGTGAGCGTGCGACAGCTCTCGCGCGACTACCCGAGCTTCGTCGAGGGCGTGCGGCTCTCAGGCCTGCTCGTGGTGCTGACGGTGGCGCTCATGCTGGTGCTGCTCGTGCCGACCATGACCTGGGTGCGGCTGCGGGTGCCGTGGCTGCGGCGACCGATGGAGTTCCTCTGCCTGCTGCCGCTGACCATCCCGGCGATCGTGCTGGTCGTCGGCTTGGCGCCGGTGTACGCCTGGGTGACCTACTTCGTCGGTGGGTCCAGCGTCTGGCTGTTCCTGGCCTACACCGTGCTGGTGCTGCCCTACGCCTACCGCGCGATCGACGCCGGGCTGTCGGCGATCGACGTCCGGACCCTGTCCGAGGCGGCGCGCGGGCTGGGAGCGAGCTGGCCGCGGGTGTTCTGGTCGGTCATCACGCCGAACATCCGCACCGCCCTGATGTCAGCGTCGTTCCTCACCGTCGCGCTGGTGCTCGGCGAGTACACCATCGCCTCGCTGATGAGCCGCAACAACCTGCAGGTGGGCATCTTCCAGCTCAGCCAGCGCACGCCGTCCATGTCAGTCGCGGTGTCGCTGGCCGCCCTGCTGCTGTGCTTCGTGCTGCTGATCGCGCTGTCGCTGGCCGGTGGCCGCCGCGAGCGCGTGGTCGGCGCCACCCCGATCGACTCCGAGGAGACCGCGTGAGCAACCCGACGACGACCGCCACCCGCACGGGAGTGCCGGTGCGGCTCGAGGGCCTGCACCGGCACTACGGCGCTGTGCACGCGCTGGACGGCTTCGACCTGCAGCTGGCGCCCGGCGAGCTCGTGGCCCTGCTGGGCCCGTCCGGCTGCGGAAAGACCACCGCGCTGCGGCTGCTGGCCGGGCTCGAGGACGCCGACGCGGGCCGGATCGTCGTCGGCGAGCAGGACGTCACCACGGTGCCGGCCAACCGGCGCGACATGGGCATGGTGTTCCAGGCCTACAGCCTGTTCCCGCACATGACCGCGCGCGACAACGTCGCGTTCGGCCTGCAGCTGCGCGGAGCGTCGAGCGCCGACCGACGGACCCGCGCCGGGGAGATGCTCGAGCTGGTCGGGCTCTCCGAGCAGGCCGACCGGTACGCCCACCAGATGTCCGGCGGGCAGCAGCAGCGGGTGGCCCTGGCCCGCGCGCTCGCGATCCGCCCGCAGGTGCTGCTGCTCGACGAGCCGCTGTCCGCCCTCGACGCGAAGGTGCGGGTGCAGCTGCGCGACGAGATCCGCCGGATCCAGCTCGAGGTCGGCACCACCACGCTGTTCGTGACCCACGACCAGGAGGAGGCGCTCGCCGTCGCGGACCGGGTCGGCGTGATGCGAGCCGGGCAGCTGGAGCAGATCGCCGCGCCGGACGAGGTCTACGCCCGGCCGACCAGCGCGTTCGTCGCCGACTTCGTGGGCCTGACCAACCGCATCGCCGGCACCGCGGCCGGCGAGACGGCGCAGGTGCTCGGCGCGCCGGTTCCGCTGCTGCCCGGCTCGCCGACGTCCGGCGAGGTGACGGTGCTGGTGCGCCCCGAGTCGCTCGCGGTGACCGCAGACCCGGCCGGCACGGCCGAGGTCGCCGCGAGCAGCTTCCTCGGCTCGCTCGGTCGCGTGCAGGTGCGGACGCCGGACGGCGGGCTGGTGCTCGCCCAGGTGCCGACCCGCGACGTCGAGCAGCTCTCCCCCGGCACGAGGGTGACCCTCACCGTGCGCCCCGTCCCCGCGCTCGCCGTCCCCCGCCGGTAGTTCCCCCCGCCCCCGCGCCGTTGATCACGTCAAGCAGCAGAAGGTCCGCTTGACGAGGGTTGTACCCCTCGGCAAGTGCGCGCAACCCTCGGCCAGCGCACCCTCGCACCACCGCCCCCGGACGCCGACCGCGTATCGTCCTCGCTCGTGACGACGCCGACGCCTGACCTCGCCGACCCCAGCACCGACCCGTTCGAGGTCGCGACCGCCGCTGCCGCTCGGCTCACCGAGCTCACCGGCGTCGAACGCCACGACGTCGCCCTGGTGCTGGGCTCTGGCTGGGCGCCCGCCGGCGACCTGCTCGGCGAGACCCTCGCCGAGATCGCCACCACCGATCTGCCCGGCTTCAGCGCGGCGGCGGTCGCGGGTCACCACGGCGTGATCCGCTCGGTGCGCATCGGCGACACCGACCGCCGCGCCCTGGTCTTCGGCTCCCGTACCCACTACTACGAGGGCAAGGGCGTGCGAGCGGTCGTGCACGGCGTCCGGACGGCGGCTCGCGCCGGGTGCCGAACGGTCGTGCTCACCAACGGCTGCGGCGGCCTCAACCCCGACTGGACGCCGGGTACGCCCGTGCTGATCAGCGACCATCTCAACCTGACCGCCACCTCCCCGCTGGAGGGCGCGACGTTCGTCGACCTGACCGACCTCTACAGCACCCGGCTGCGCGCGCTGTGCCGTGAGGTGGAGCCCGACCTCGACGAGGGCGTGTACGTGCAGTTCCCCGGGCCGCACTACGAGACACCGGCCGAGGTGCAGATGGCCAAGGTGCTCGGCGGTGACCTGGTGGGCATGTCGACCACGCTCGAGGCGATCGCCGCGCGGGACGCCGGTCTGGAGGTGCTCGGCATCTCGCTGGTCACCAACCTCGCGGCCGGCATCAGCGACACCCCGCTCGACCACGCCGAGGTGCTCGAGGCCGGCCGCGCCGCCGCCGAGCGCTGTGGCCGGATGCTCGCCGACGTCGTGCGGCGCATCTGATGGCCGTCGACGACGAGCTGCTGGCCGCCGCCGTCGCCTGGCGCGACGACGACCCGGACGACGTCACGCGCGCCGAGCTGGACGGCGTCATGACCGCCGCGCGGGGCGGCGACCTGGACGCTCTCGCCGACCTGGCGGACCGGTTCGACGGCACGCTCGAGTTCGGCACCGCCGGGCTCCGCGGCGCAGTAGGCGCCGGCCCCAACCGGATGAACCGGGCCGTGGTGATCCGCACGGCAGCCGGCCTCACCTCGTTCCTGAAGGCCGAGGGGGCGCGGCCCCGAGTCGTGGTCGGCTACGACGCTCGGCACCGAAGCGACGACTTCGCGCGCGACACCGCGGCCGTCGTGACCGCCGCGGGTGGCGAGGCGTTCGTGCTGCCGCGACCGCTGCCGACGCCGGTGCTGGCCTTCGCCATCCGGCACCTCGGCGTCGACGCCGGTGTCATGGTGACGGCGAGCCACAACCCGCCGCAGGACAACGGGTACAAGGTCTACCTCGGCGACGGCAGCCAGATCGTGCCACCCGCCGACAGCCAGATCGCGACCGAGATCTCGCGGATCACGACGGTGGCCGCGGTACCGCTCGCCGATGACGGCTGGACGGTGCTCGGCGACGACGTGGTCGAGGCCTACCTGGACGCTGCGGCCGCGGTGGTCGATCCCTCGACCCCGCGCGAGCTGCGGGTGGTGCACACGCCACTGCACGGCGTCGGGCGCGACGTGCTCGTCGCAGCGCTGGAGCGGGCCGGCTTCCCCACGCCATACGTCGTGACGAGCCAGGGCGACCCGGACCCCGACTTCCCGACGGTCGCGTTCCCCAACCCCGAGGAGGCGGGCGCGATAGACGCCGCGCTCGAGGCGGCGCGCGAGCAGGACGCTGACATCGTGCTCGCGAACGACCCGGACGCCGATCGCTGCGCGGTGGCCGTTCCCGACGCACAGGCCGACGGCGGCTGGCGGATGCTCACCGGTGACGAGGTCGGTGTGCTCCTCGGTGCGCACCTGATCGACCGCGGCGTACCGGCCGACGCCGTGATGGCGTGCTCGATCGTCTCGAGCCGCCAGCTGGCCGCGGTGTGCGCCCAGCACGGCGTGCGGCACGTCGAGACCCTCACCGGCTTCAAGTGGATCTCCCGCGCCGAGGGGCTGCGCTACGGCTACGAGGAGGCGCTCGGCTACTGCGTCGACCCGGCCACCGTGCGTGACAAGGACGGCGTCAGTGCGGCCCTGCTGGTCGCTGAGCTTGCCGCGACGCTCAAGGCCGAGGGCCGCACCCTGCTCGACCGGCTGGACGACCTGGCCCGCGCCACCGGCGTGCACGCCACGGCCCAGCACTCGGTGCGCGTGGCCGACCTGTCACTCATCACCGACGCGATGGCCCGGCTGCGCGCCACGCCGCCGGCCGAACTCGGTGACGTGCGCGTCGACCAGGTCGACGACCTTGCCGAGGGCGCCGGCGGCCTGCCCCCCACGGACGGGCTGCGCTACCAGCTGGCCGACGGCAGCCGGGTCGTGATCCGGCCCAGCGGCACCGAGCCCAAGCTCAAGGCCTACCTCGAGGTGGTCGAGCCGGTCACCTCGGACGACGTCCCTGGGGCCCGCGCGAGGGCGGCCGAGCGGCTCAGCGCGCTGCGCGCGGCCGTGGCCGCGGTCATCGGTCTCTGACCCCGGGCAGATCGGACGTCACCGGGCACCCGCCCGCCTGGACTAACCTGGGGTGGTGAGTGCACCGACCCTGCCTGCGTCGTCGCAGGCCGACCTGACCGCCATCGCCGGGATCGACCAGCTGACCGACGCCTCGCTGCGCCGGTTCCTGCACGGCCTTCCGGGTGTCGACCAGGTCGGGCTGGAGTCGCGCGCCGCGGGCCTGGGCACGCGGTCGATCAAGACGACGTCCAAGGCGTGGGGCATCGACACCGCCATCTCGATGATCGACCTGACCACGCTCGAGGGAGCTGACACCGAGGGCAAGGTCCGCACCCTGTGCGCGAAGGCAGCCCACCCCGACCCGAGCGACCCGTCGTGCCCCAAGGCTGCCGCGGTCTGCGTCTACAACGACCTCGTCGGTGTCGCCGTGGAGGCGTTGCAGGGCACCGGGATCCACGTGGCTGCGGTCGCTACGGCGTTCCCCAGCGGCCGGGCCAGCCGCGCCGTCAAGCTGGCTGACACCCGCGAGGCCGTCGAGGCCGGTGCCGACGAGATCGACATGGTGATCGACCGGGGCGCGTTCCTGTCCGGCCGCTATCTGCAGGTGTTCGAGGAGATCGCCGCGACGAAGGAGGCGTGCACGGCCTCCGACGGCCGGCAGGCGCACCTGAAGGTGATCCTCGAGACCGGCGAGCTCACCACCTACGACAACGTGCGCCGCGCCTCCTGGCTCGCGATGCTCGCCGGTGGCGACTTCATCAAGACCTCCACCGGCAAGGTGCAGCCGGCGGCGACCCTGCCGGTGACGCTGTTGATGCTCGAGGCGGTCCGCGACTTCCGGCTGAACGGCGGCCGGCAGGTCGGCGTCAAGCCGGCCGGCGGCATCCGCACCAGCAAGGACGCCCTGAAGTACCTCGTCGTGGTGAGTGAGATCGCCGGCGACGACTGGCTCGACCCGGACTGGTTCCGCTTCGGCGCCTCCACGCTGCTCAACGACCTGTTGCTGCAGCGCCAGAAGCTCGCCACCGGCCGGTACTCCGGCCCCGACTACGTCACCCTGGACTGATCGTCATGTCGAAGTTCGAGTACGCCCCCGCACCCGAGTCCCGCTCGGTCGTCGACCTGCAGCCGTCGTACGGGCTCTTCATCGACGGCGAGTTCGCCGACCCGGCGAGCGGGGCGTCGTTCAAGACCGTGAGCCCCAGCACCGAGGAGGTGCTCGCCGAGGTCGCCGAGGGCGATGCGGCGGACGTCGACCGCGCGGTGCGGGCAGCCCGGCGCGCCTACGATCGGGTCTGGTCCAAGCTGTCCGGGGCCGAGCGCGGCAAGTACCTGTTCCGCATCGCCCGGATCATCCAGGAGCGCTCGCGCGAGCTCGCCGTCCTCGAGTCGCTCGACAACGGCAAGCCGATCAAGGAGAGCCGGGACGTCGACGTCCCCCAGGCGGCCGCCTGGTTCTTCTACTACGCGGGCTGGGCCGACAAGCTCGACCACGCCGGCCTCGGTCCCGACCCGAAGGCGCTCGGGGTGGCCGGCCAGGTGATCCCGTGGAACTTCCCGCTGCTCATGCTGGCCTGGAAGATCGCGCCGGCCCTGGCCTGTGGCAACACGGTGGTGCTCAAGCCGGCCGAGACCACCCCGCTGACCGCGCTGCTGTTCGCCGAGATCTGCCAGCAGGCCGACCTGCCCGCCGGTGTGGTCAACATCGTCACCGGCGCCGGGGCCACGGGGCAGGCGCTCGTCGAGCACCCCGACGTCAACAAGGTCGCGTTCACCGGCTCGACCGGGGTCGGCAAGCAGATCGCTCGCGCCGTCGCCGGCTCGCGCAAGAAGGTCACCCTCGAGCTCGGCGGCAAGGGCGCCAACATCGTCTACGACGACGCGCCCATCGACCAGGCCGTCGAGGGCATCGTCACCGGCATCTTCTTCAACCAGGGTCACGTCTGCTGCGCCGGGTCGCGCCTGCTGGTGCAGGAGAGCGTCGCCGACGACGTTATCGACCGGCTCAAGCGCAGGCTGTCGACGCTGCGGGTCGGCGACCCGCTCGACAAGAACACCGACGTCGGCGCGATCAACTCGGCCGAGCAGCTGGCCCGCATCACCGAGCTCGCGCAGGTCGGCGAGGACGAGGGCGCCGAGCGGTGGTCGCCGCAGTGCGACCTGCCCGGCAACGGCTTCTGGTTCGCCCCGACCGTGTTCACCGGCGTCTCGAACACCCACCGCATCGCCCAGGAGGAGGTGTTCGGCCCGGTGCTGTCGGTGCTGACCTTCCGCACTCCCGAGGAGGCGGTGGCCAAGGCCAACAACACGCCGTACGGGCTGTCGGCCGGCATCTGGACCGACAAGGGCTCGCGGATCCTGTGGACCGCCGACCGGCTGCGGGCCGGGGTCGTGTGGGCCAACACGTTCAACAAGTTCGACCCCACCTCGCCGTTCGGCGGGTACAAGGAGTCCGGATACGGCCGCGAGGGCGGCCGCCACGGCCTGGAGGCCTACCTTGCCCACTGACACCCGCCTCGAGGTCCGCAAGACGTACAAGCTCTACGTGGGTGGCGCGTTCCCCCGCAGCGAGTCGGGCCGCTCGTACGAGGTGACCGACAGCCGCGGCCGGTTCCTGGCCAACGCGGCCCAGGGCTCACGCAAGGACGCCCGGGACGCCGTCGTCGCGGCCCGCGGCGCCGTGGCCAAGTGGTCGGGTGCCACCGCCTTCAACCGCGGCCAGGTGCTGTATCGGGTGGCCGAGCTGCTCGAGGGCCGTCGCTCGCAGTTCGTCGACGAGGTCGCGCAGGGCGAGGGCCTGCAGCGCGCCCGGGCCGAGAAGGTCGTCGACGCGGCCATCGACCGCTGGGTCTGGTACGCGGGCTGGTCCGACAAGGTCGCGCAGGTGCTCGGCAACCTCAACCCGGTCGCCGGCCCCTACTTCGACATCAGCGCTCCCGAGCCCACCGGCGTGGTCGCGCTGCTGGCACCGCAGCGCTCGTCGCTGCTCGGGCTGGTCTCGGTGCTCGCGCCGGCCATCGTGACGGGCAACACCGTGGTGGTCGTGGCCAGCGAGCGGCGCCCGCTGCCCGCCGTCACGCTCAGCGAGGTGCTCGCGACGTCCGACGTGCCCGGTGGCGTGGTCAACATGCTCACCGGTCGCACGGCCGAGATCGCCCCGTGGCTGGCCTCGCACATGGACGTCAACGCCATCGACCTCGCCGGTGCGGCGGACGCCGAGGGGCTGGCCTGGCCGGACCTCGAGGTGGCGGCTGCCGACAACCTCAAGCGCGTGGTGCGCCCGGCCGTCGACGGCGACGGCTCAGCCGTCGAGCCGGACTGGCGCGCCACCCCCGGGCTCGACCGGATCCGGCCGTTCCTGGAGACCAAGACCGTATGGCACCCGAAGGGCACCTGAGCGACGTCGCGAGAGACCTCGAGCAGGGGTACCTCGACTGGCACGCGGCGCGGCTGGCCAGGCTGACCGGTCCGCGAGGTGCGCTGGCGCTGACCGGCACGCACTGGTTCGACGACGAGCTCGTGCTGGACGGCGTACCCGGCCGGTGGCAGGTCCGGCCCGGCTCGGCGCCTCGGCAGGCCACGCTCACCGCCGCGCCGGATGACGGCGTGGTCGTCGACGGTGTGCCGCTCACCGGCAGCGCGACGATCCGCAGCGACGTCGAGAGCGAGCCGACGCCGGTGACCGCGGGCCGGCTGCAGCTGGTGCTGATTGAGCGCGAGGGCGCGCTCGCCGTCCGGGTCTACGATCCGGACGCGCCGAGCCGGACCGGCTACCGCGGGATCGAGTCGTTCCCGTGGGCGGCCGAACATGTGCTGGCAGCGCAGTTCGAGCCGTATGAGGCCGAGCACGACGTCCTGGTCGACAGCGTCGACGGCGTCCGGCGGTCCCTGCCGCTCAGCGGCACGGTGACGTTCGCGCTCAACGGCGTCGCCACCCGGTTGGCCGTTGAGCGTGACCCGGACGACGGCGTGCTGCAGGCGGTGTTTCGCGACGCGACAGGTGACCCCGCGTGCGGCGGAACGGCCTACCCGTTCAGGTTCCTGAACTTCCCCCCACCCGAGGCCGACGGTCGCACGCTCGCCGACCTCAACCGGATCTTTCTGCCGCCGTGCGCGTTCAACGACCACTTCGTGTGCCCGTTGCCGCCGCCAGGGAACACGCTGACCGTCGCCGTCAAGGGCGGCGAGGCTCGTGCGCGGTGGGTCGCACCGCCGACCGACGGCGACCCGCGCTAGCGACCAGCAGGCACCAGGGGTGCCAGTCGCTCGACCAGCTCGGCCACGAGATCGAACGCGCCGTGCTGGCTGACGTTCGGCAGCGAGACGATCGCCTCGTCGATCCCGAGGGCGGCCAGGTCGGCGAACCGCTCTACCGCCTCCGGCACGGTCTGGGTGTCGCCGGCGCCGTCGGGCGACAGCATCAGGTGCCCCAGCGTCGTCCGGGTGATCTCGTCGTACGGTCGGCCGACATCCGCGCAGTGCTGGCGCAGGACCTCGAGCTTGTGCGTGATGACGTCGTGACCGGCGTCGAACAGGTTGCACGCGTCGGCGTACTGCGCCACCAGCCGCAGCGTCTTGCGCTCGCCCCACCCGCCCACCATGACCGGTGGGTGCGGGCGGCTGAGCGCCTGCGGAACATTGAGCGGCCGGGCCAGCCGGTAGTGCGCACCGACGATGGGTGAGTCATCGCCCGCCCACATCTGCCGGGCGACCCGCAACGTCTCCTCCAGCCGCTCGAAGCGCTCGGCCGTCGACGGGAACGGCACGCCGAGCCCGTCGTGCTCCTCCTCGTTCCACGCGGCGCCGATGCCCAGGTTGGCGCGACCGCCGGACAGCACGTCGAGCGTCGTCACCGTCTTCACCAGCAGGCCGGGGTGGCGGTAGGTCACACCGGTGACGAGGGTGCCGAGGCGCACCCGCTCGGTGACCGCGGCCAGGTGCGCCAGCGTCGAGTAGCCCTCGAGCATCTCGCGCTCGGGAGGTCCGAGCATCGAGATCTGGAAGAAGTGGTCCATGACCCACAGGCTCGCCATGCCGGCTGCCTCGGCCTCGCGGGCGATGCGGCGCAGCGTCGGCCCGATGGCGGCTGGACCACCAGGCCAGCTGAAGTCGGGAATCTGCAGCCCTAGCCTCACCAGCGCAGTCCGGCCGCCTCGAGCCCTGCCTCAGCCTCCAGCCGCGCGATCGGCGTGTAGGGCAGGGGCTCGGGCGGCTGCAGCCCGAGGGTGCGGCAGGCCTCCCGCAGCACGGCGTCGTACGCCAGGGTCGTCGACAACAGCCGGTGGTAGAGCGCCGGGGTGCGCCGGTCGCACTGGCGCAGCCGGGCCATCTCGCGATCGAGGCGCCGCAGCGAGAGTCGCAGCGCGAGCAGCCGCTCGGTCGTCGGGTCGGGGGGCGGCAGCACGCGCACACCGCACGCGTGCAGACCGGCGCGCCCCACGCGCGCCAGCAGCTGCCGGGTCCGGGCCGACATGGCCATGTCACCACTCTGCGCCTTCGCGGGCGCGGACGCCACCCCGCAGCGCTTCGGACGGTGTCTGCAAGAATCCTGCCTCGTGCCCGCAGACCCGACCAGCCCGTCCCACCTGGCGGCGCGCGTCGTCGTCCTCGCCGGTCCGTCCGGCAGCGGCAAGTCGCGGCTGGCCGAACGGCTGGGCCTGCCCGTGCTGCGCCTCGACGACTTCTACTGCGACGGCGACGACCCGCGGCTGCCGCGTGCCTTCGGCATCGTCGACTGGGACGACCCCGCGTCGTGGGATCGCGACGCAGCCGTCTCTGCAACAGTGTCGTTGTGCCACAACGGTTCTGTCGACGTGCCGCGCTATGACATCCGCACCTCGCGCGCGGTCGGGCACTACGTCGTGGACGCCGGCGGCTCACCGCTGGTCGTCGCTGAGGGGATCTTCGCGGCCGAGACCATCGGCCCGCTGCGGGACGCCGGAGTGCTGGCCGACGCCATCGCGCTCACCCACCGGCCGGTCGTGACGTTCGCCCGCCGGCTCGCCCGAGACCTGCGCGAGGCACGCAAACCCCCCATCACGCTGCTGCGTCGTGGGTGGGCGCTGCGCCGGGCCGAGCCGCGCATCGTGGCGCGGCAGGTGGCACTGGGGGCCGTGGCGTGCTCGCCCACCCAGGCGGAGCGCCGGATCAGCCGGCTGATCGAGCAGTCGGTCTCGCGAAGCGCTTGATGCCGCTTGCCTGAGCGACGGACCGCAGCCACCCGTGGGTCCGGTGCGCATGCTGCGGACGTGGAGGCTGGTGCCCCGGGAAGAAGAAGCTCCAGGCCAGCAGCGAGCTGACCAGGAGCAGCATCAGCGAGGGGACGCCGGTCGGCTGCCGCAGGAAGACCAGCAGGTACCCCGCTCGCGGAACGCCGACGACGACGTGCCCGACGACCTTGTCAGCCGGGACGGTCCATGCGTCGGGTGTGCGGTTGGCGTCGCCCTTGGTGCTGAGACCCGCTGGGCTGAGCCCGTGCACCCGGTGGGTCACCAGCCCGTCCTGGGTGCGGAAGGTGACGACGTCACCGACCGCCGGGGCCGACGCCGCCGGCGCGTCGACCAGGAGCGCGCCGGTGGGGAAGGTGGGTGCCATCGAGCCGGTGCGCACGGCGTACAGGCGGTATCCCTGCTGCCACCCGAGCACCCCTACCGCGCACACACCCAGCACGAGAGCCGCCAGCAGCGACCACGCCACCCGCTTCATCACCACGACACCTCCCGGCATGCGACCAGAGGGCGGGGACCCGTCGCCGAGTCCCCGCCCCGCGACGATCAGAAGTTGCTGTCGCCCGGCTTGTGGCCGGCCTGCGTCACGACGACCTTGAACGGAACGTCCACGGCCGGGGCGTTCTGGCCGGTCCAGCGGCCGGTCACGCCGAAGGTGAGCTTGAGGTGCCCGCCCTGCCCGTTGGCAAGACCGGACGCGATCTTGATCGCACCCGGCACGCCGCAGTACGGCGGCGTGTCACTGACGCTCGTGGCCATGGGGCCTGAGCCGTGGCCGTTGGCGTTCGCGCAGCCCGAGACGCCGTCCGACTCGTTGGCCAGGTTGTACGAGCTGAACAGCGTCGAGCCGTTGTTGGCGACCGCGAAGTGTCCGTAGCGACCCATGCCCCCGTCCGTGAAGGTCGGGTTGTTCTTGTTGCCGGTGAACTGCAGGTACTTCACCGAGCTCGTGTCGAAGGTCAGCCAGACGTCCCCTTGGCCGCTGCTGGTGTTGACCGTGTAGTCGATCGTCTTGCTGCGGTTCTCGCCGGGCATGAGGCCAGCGAACGAGACGGTGGTGTCGCTCGCGGTGATCTGGATCGACCCGGTGCTGGCCGACAGGTTGCCGTTCTGGCTGTCGGTGAACCACGCGCCGGTCCCGCCCGCCGCCGCGGCCACGAGCGCCGCCCCTGCGCCGATCGTGCCGACGAACCCGCCCATCTTCAGAAAGCTGTACTTGCTCACTCAGAATCCCCTCATCGGAGCTCGGAGCGCCGGTTTCGCCACTGGCTCACCACGCGGCACTGGCGACCAGGTGCACGCCGTCGTGGGTCATTGCCTCGCTCGGCAGCCGGAAGGATCCGGCTGCCGACGACGACCCTCTCGCTTCCTGAGGGCCAACTGAATGGCTCGCCGTGGCCATCTTCTTGAGGCGATCTAGCCATCTTCGTCCGCAGGTGGGCCATTTCCGCCCAACTGCCGGACGCAGGCCCTCGATCACTGGTAGACAGCAACTGTCATATCGGCACAATGATCCTGCCAGTGACCAGTGGCATCCTCAGCCGGTCAGGGCGGCGTACCCGGGCTTGATGACGTCGTCGATGAGCGCCAACCGCTCGTCGAACGGCAGGAACGCGCTCTTCATCGCGTTGATGGTCACCCAGCGCAGGTCCTGCGCCGTCCAGCCGAGCTCGTCGACGAGCAGCTGCATCTCGCGGCCCATCGACGTCCCGCTCATCAGTCGGTTGTCGGTGTTGACGGTCACCCGGAACCGCAACCGGGCGAGCAGCCCGATCGGGTGCGTGGCGATGGACGGCGCGGCGCCGGTCTGCACGTTGGACGACGGGCACATCTCGAGCGGGATGCGCCGGTCGCGGACGTAGCCCGCCAGCCCGCCGAGCGAGACGTCCTCGACGCGCGCGGCGGCATCCGCCTCGGGATCGGTGCCGTAGGGGCGCGACCCGACCCGGATGTCGTCGACGATCCGCACCCCGTGGCCGAGCCGGTCGGCGCCGCACCACTGGATGGCCTCCCAGATGCTCGGCAGCCCGAACGCCTCCCCCGCGTGGATGGTGAAGTGCGCGTTCTCCCGGCGCAGGTACTCGAACGCATCGAGGTGGCGGGTGGGAGGGAACCCGGCCTCGGCGCCGGCGATGTCGAAGCCGACGACGCCCACGTCGCGGTACTGCACCGCCAGGCGGGCGATCTCGCGGCCGTTCGCGGCGTGGCGCATCGCGGTGACCAGGGTGCCGACGCGAATCGGGTGGCCAGCGGCCGCCGCCAGCGCCTCGCCGTCCCGGAACCCCTCGAGGACGGCCTCCACCACCTCCGTCAGGGTGAGGCCGGCGACCAGGTGCTGCTCGGGCGCGAACCGCACCTCGGCGTAGACGACGCCGTCGGCCGCGAGGTCCTGGGCGCACTCGCTGGCCACCCGGTGCAGCGCTTCGCGGGTCTGCATGACGCCGACCGTGTGCGCGAACGTCTCGAGGTAGCGCTCCAGCGACCCGGAGTCGGCCGAGGCCCTGAACCAGGCCCCGAGGCTCTCGGCGTCGTCCGCCGGCAGGTCGGCGTACCCCGTCTCTCGGGCGATGTCGATGATGGTCTGCGGGCGCAGCCCACCGTCCAGATGGTCGTGCAGCAGCACCTTGGGGGCGCGCTGCACCAGGTCGGACACGACGGCGGGCTCGGGAGACGTAGGCACCCACCGAGCCTAGCGGCCGGTCAGCCCTCGTCCCGGTGCGCCAGCTCGGGGTCGAAGGCAGGCAGGCAGACGGCGACGTACTCGGCGCCCTCGTCGCCGACCAGGTAGCGCACCCGCTCGCCGGCCCGGGTCACGACCGCCTGCCCCGCGGGCACCTCGAGCACCCCACCGTCGTGCTCCACCCGCACGGCGCCCTGCAGCACGAGGGTGACCTCGTCGAACGCGGGTGTCTGCGCTGGCTCCTCCCACCCGGGCGGCGCCTTCATGTGCGCGACCGACACGGCCGCCTCACCGCTGGTGACGCGACCGACGTACTCGTCGATGACCTTGCCGCCTGGCACCGGGATGCGGGTCGGGGCGTTGATGAGCTGGGGCATGGCTGCGAGCCTAGTGGGCACGCGGCCCGGTCGGATCAACCGGCGATCAACCGGCGGATCAGCTGGCCGCGATGCGCTCGACCACCAGCGGAAGCAAGTCGGGGCGCGAGCCGTCGGGCGCGATGAAGTACCCGCCCTCGAGCGCGGCCAGCGCCCGCTCGAACCGTTCCGGGGTGTCGGTGTGCAGGGTCATCAGCGGCTCGCCACCGCGGACGTTGGCCCCGGGCTTGACGTGCAGCTCGACACCAGCGCCCGCCTGCACGACATCCTCCTTGCGTGCGCGGCCGGCCCCCAGCCGCCAGGCCGCGACCCCCACGGCCAGCGCGTCGAGCTGGGTCAGCACGCCGTCCGCGGGCGCGCTCACGACGTGCGTCTCGCGGGCCGTGGGCAGCGGCGCGTCGGGGTCGCCGCCCTGCGCGCTGATCATCCGCCGCCACACGTCCATCGCCGAGCCGTCGCGCAGCCGGTCGGCCGGGTCGACGTCGTCCCGCCCGGCTGCCGCGAGCATCTCGCGGGCGAGCGCGAGGGTGAGGTCGACGACGTCCTGCGGTCCTCCGCCGTCGAGCACTTCGACCGACTCGCGCACCTCCAGGGCGTTGCCGGCGGTGAGGCCCAGCGGCGTCTGCATGTTGGTGAGCAGCGCGACCGTCGTCACGCCCGCGTCGGTCCCGAGGTCGACCATGGTGCGGGCGAGCTCGCGGGCGTCGTCCACCGTCTTCATGAACGCGCCGGACCCGACCTTGACGTCGAGCACGAGCGCGCCCGTGCCCTCGGCGATCTTCTTGCTCATGATCGAGCTGGCGATCAGCGGGATCGCCTCCACCGTGCCGGTGACGTCACGCAGGGCGTAGAGCTTCTTGTCGGCCGGTGCGAGCCCGTCGCCCGCTGCGCAGACGACGGCGCCGACGTCTTCGAGCTGGGCGAGCATCGCGGTGTTGGTGACGTCGGCCCGCCAGCCGCGGATGGCCTCCAGCTTGTCGAGCGTGCCGCCGGTGTGGCCGAGCCCGCGACCGGACAGCTGCGGGACCGCGACGCCGCACGCCGCGACGAGGGGCGCCAGGGGCAGCGTGATCTTGTCGCCGACGCCGCCGGTGGAGTGCTTGTCGGCCGTGGGGCGCGACAGGGCCGAGAAGTCCATCCGCTCGCCGCTGGCGATCATCGCGGCGGTCCAGCGGCTGATCTCGCGGCGGTCCATGCCGCGCAGCAGGATCGCCATGGCCAGCGCGGACATCTGCTCGTCCGCGACCGTGCCTCGGGTGTAGGCGTCGACCACCCAGTCGATCTGGGCGTCGTCGAGGGCGTGCCCGTCGCGCTTGCTGCGGATGATGTCGACGGTGTCGAAAGCCTCGCTCATGGGGGTGATCCTCGCGGTAGGGGCGGGTCTGGGTCACGCCGGTTCGCGCCCGGCGTACTCCACCCCCCCCGACCCTTTCCGCCACTCAGGCCGCTTTGCGTCACTCAGGCCGGTTTCGTGGTCCGAGAACCGGCCTGAGTGGCGCAAACCGGTCTGGGTGGCGGAAAGGGGTGGACGGCGAAGGTGGGGTGGGTGGGTGGGGTGGGTCAGTGGGTGGTGTGGGTCAGCGGGCGAGGTCGGGGGCGCCGAAGGCGTCGGGCAGCACGTCGGACATCGGCTTGATGCCGGACGGCGTCTCGACCAGGCAGTCGGGGCCGCCGTTCTCCCACAGCAGCTGTCGACACCGCCCGCATGCCATCAGCGGGCTGCCGGAGCGGTCGACGCACGAGACGGCGACCAGCCGCCCCCCGCCGGTGATGTGCAGCTGGCTGACCATGCCGCACTCGGCGCACAGGGCCACGCCGTAGGCGGCGTTCTCGACGTTGCAGCCGGTGACGACGCGACCGTCGTCGACGAGCGCAGCCACCCCGACGGGAAAGCCCGAGTACGGCGCGTACGCGTGCTCCATCGCCTCGACGGCGGCAGCCCGCAGGGCCGACCAGTCGACGTCCGGGCGGTCGCCGGTGTCAGCCACCCTCGCCCCTCCGGTACGGCATGCCGTCGGCCGCTGGCATCCGCAACCGTTGTGCCGCAAGGCTCAGGACGAGCAACGTCGCGACGTACGGCGTCATGCCCGTGAAGTCGCTGGGCACCGTGTCGGTCAGCAGGTACCAGGTGAGCAGGAGGCCGGCGCAGACCGCCGCCACGATGGACGTCGCGACGTTGGCCCGGCGCAGCACCCGCCAGACGACCAGTCCGAGCAGGATCAGCACCATCACCAGCAGCAGCGCGTGCACGCTCTCACCGCCGCGACGCAGCTGCAGCGCGTCGGTGTAGCCGAACAGCGCCGACCCGGCCAGCAGCCCGCCGGGCCGCCAGTTGCCGAAGATCATGGCCGCGAGGCCGATGTAGCCACGGCCACCGGTCTGCCCGTCGCGGTACGCGCTCGCGGCCACCTCGGCCAGGAACACCCCGCCGAGGCCGGCGAACGCACCCGAGGCCACCACGGCGGCGTACTTGTACAGGTACACGTTGACGCCGAGCGACTCGGCGGCGATGGGGTTCTCGCCACAGCTGCGCAGCCGGAGACCGAACGAGGTGCGCCACAGGATGAAGAAGGAGCCGATGACCAGCCCGATGGCCACGAGGGTCAGCACCGACATTCCGGTCGTGACACCGCGCAGCAGCGCAGCCGCGTCGGAGACGACGAACCAGTGCCGCTTCTCGACGTCACCCAGAGCCGACGACACCGGTCCGAGGCTGATGGTGGGCAGGTTGCCGATCGGTGGCGACTGCGTCTTGCCACCACCAGGCTTGCCGCTGAACGCCAACCCGGACAGGTACTTCACGGCGCCGGCCGCCAGCAGGTTGAGCGCGACACCGGACACGATGTGGTCGACGTTGAAGGTCACGGTGGCGACGGCGTGGATGAGTCCGCCCAGGGCGCCGAAGGCGACCCCGGCCAGCAACCCGGCCCACGGACCCCATTGATAGCCGGCGAACCCGGCACCCCAGGTGCCGAAGATCATCATGCCCTCGAGGCCGATGTTGACGACACCGGCCCGCTCGGCCCACAAGCCGCCCAGGGCGGCCATCGCGATGGGGACGGCGAGGGCGATGGCGGCCGCGATGGTGCCGCTGGAGGCGATGTCGTTGGCCCCGGTGGCGATGCGTACCAGCGACAGCGCCACCAGGCCACCGGCGGCGATCAGCAGGTAGGTGCGGGTGCTCAGGCGCCGGCCGCGCAGGCGCCCGCCCGGCTCGCGGGCCGGGGCCGCGATGTCGGTGGGGGCGCTCATGACGTCACCGCCGGGGCCGTGGGGCCCTGATCCGCACTGAGCTGGTTGGCGACCCGCCGCTGCTCGTGCACCACGCTGTAGCGGCGGACGAGCTCGTAGGCGATGACGACCGACAGCACGACGATCCCCTGCATGATCTTCACGAGCTCCGGTGCGACGTTGGCCAGGATCTGCAGCGGGTTGCTGGAGGTGTCGAGGTAGGCGAACAGCAGGGCCGCGAACCCCACCCCGATCGGGGAGTTGCGCCCGACGAGCGCGATCGCGATCCCGGTGAAGCCCAGACCCGCCGGGAACGACAGGTCGTAGGTGTACGTCTTGCCCAGCAGCTCGGGCAGGCCGACCAGCCCGGCGACCGCGCCGCTGAGCAGCATCGAGATCAGCACCATGCGCTTGACGTCGACCCCACTGGCGACGGCAGCCGTGGCGGAGCGGCCCGTGGCCCGCAGGTCGTAGCCGAAGCGGGTGCGGCTGAGCAGGTACCAGTAGCCCACTCCGACCAGGGCGGCCACGATCACGAAGCCGTACGCCTTGATCGGGGCCGACGGCACCAGGGTGAACCCGGGCATCCGGCCGGACTCGGGGATCGCCGCGGTCGAGATGTTGTTGCTCGTGCCGTCACCGGCGGCGACGGTGCGCAGCAGGTAGGCCACGAGCGCGCCGGCGATGGCGTTCAGCATGATCGTCGAGATCACCTCGCTGACGCCCCGGCCGACCTTCAGCAGGCCGGCGATCGCGGCCCACGCGGCACCCACCGCCATCGCGACGATGATGACGACCAGGATGTGCAGCGGCTTGGGCAGGTTGATCGCGCCACCGACCAGGGCCGCGGTGAACACGGCGAGCCGGTACTGCCCGTCGACCCCGATGTTGAACAGGTTCATCCGGAACCCGATCGCCACGGCGATGGCTGACAGGTAGTACGTCGAGGCGAGGTTGATGGTGGTCACGAGGTTGCGCGGCAGGACGCCCGGCAGGCCACCCGTGACCAGCGTCTTCCAGGTCAGCCACACCGGGTCGCCGGCGACCAGCAGGATGGCGCTCGTCACCAGGACGGCGAAGACGATCGCCAACACCGGCGCGGCGGCCGCCAGACCGATCCGGGTCAGGTCACGGTTCTTCATCCCTGGCTCTCCTTCGAACCGGCGCCGGTCATGGCCGAGCCGAGCTGCTCGGGCGTGACCTGCGCTGGGTCGAACTCGCCGACGAGCCGGCCGCGCAGGATCACCTCGATGGTGTCGCTGAGCCCGATCAGCTCGTCGAGGTCGGCCGAGATGAGCAGGACTGCCAGGCCGGCGGCCCGCGCCGCGCGGATGTGGTCCCAGATCGCTGCCTGCGCGCCGACGTCGACCCCGCGGGTCGGATGGGCCGCGAGCAGCAGCACCGGCTCGCCGGACAGCTCGCGGCCGACGATGAGCTTCTGCTGGTTGCCACCGGACAGCGAGCCCGCCGTCACGTCGATCCCTGGGGTGCGGACGTCGAAGTCGCGCACGATGCGCTCGGTGTCGGCGCGCGCCCCGGCGCGGTCGATGAGTGGCCCGCGGGACGACGGAGCCTGGGTCTGGTGACCGAGCATCCTGTTCTCCCACAACGGAGCCTCGAGCAGCAGCCCTTGCCGGTGGCGGTCCTCCGGGATGAAGGCGACGCCGGCCTCGCGACGTCGGCGGGTCGACCACTCCGTCACGTCCTGGGCGCCGAGCAGGACCGAACCGCGCTCGGGGACGCGCAGGCCCATGATGGTGTCGACCAGCTCTCCCTGGCCGTTGCCCTCGACGCCGGCGATGCCGAGCACCTCACCGCGGTGGATCGTGAAGCTGATGTCCTCCAGCAGTGCCCGCGAGCCCGAGCGCAGCGTGAGCGCGCGCACGGTCAGCATGGGCTCGTCAGTGACCGTCGACTCGCCGGTCTGCGGGCTGGGCAGCGCGCTGCCGACCATGAGCTCGGCCAGCTCGTGCGAGGTCGTGCTGGCCGGGTCGACCGTCGCGACGGTCTCGCCGCGCCGGATCACCGTGACGTCGTCGGCGACCGCGAGCACCTCGTCGAGCTTGTGCGAGATGAAGATGACGGTGAGCCCCTCGGCCTTGAGCTCGCGCAGGTTGGCGAACAGCTCGTCGACCTCCTGCGGCACGAGCACGGCCGTCGGCTCGTCCAGGATGAGCGTCGTCGCGCCGCGGTAGAGCACCTTGAGGATCTCGATCCGCTGCCGGTCACCGACCCCGAGCTCCTCGACGAGGGCGTCCGGGTCGACGTCCAGGCCGTACGACTCGCTGATCTCGCGGATCCGCGTCCGCGCCCGGTCACCGATGCCGTGCAGCTTCTCCGCTCCGAGCACGACGTTCTCGAGCACGGTGAAGTTGTCGGCCAGCATGAAGTGCTGGTACACCATGCCGATCCCGGCGTCGATCGCATCGCTCGGCGAGCTGAAGGTGAGCGAGCGCCCGGCCACCTCGATGGTGCCCTCGTCGGGCTTCTGCACCCCGTACAGGATCTTCATCAGGGTGGACTTGCCCGCGCCGTTCTCACCGACGACGGCATGCACCGTGCCCTTGCGGATCTCGATGTTGACGTCCCGGTTCGCGACCACGCCGGGGAAGCGCTTGGTGATCCCGCTGAGCCGGACGGCGAGCTGGTCCGTGTGCGGGGCGGTTGCGGTGGACAGGGCGTCCTCCTCGGGACTGCGGGACGGTATCGGGCGAGATAACAGATCCGGGGCGACGCTACCGCGTCGCCCCGGACCGAGGTCAGACCTTGCAGCACAGGCCGCGCTGAGCGGCCCGCGACGAAGAGGTCACGGAGCGGTGGGCACCGTGATCTTGCCGTCGATGATCTGCTGCTTGTAGTCGTCGATCTTCGCCTTGATGTCGTCGACCTTCCCACCGGTGGTGGAGTAGTCGACGCCGTTGGCCTTCAGGTCGTAGATCTTGTCGCCACCGGTGACGGTGCCGTCCTGGACCGACGTGATGAAGTCGAACACCGCGACGTCGACCTTCTTGAGCATCGACGAGATGATGATGTCGCGGACGCCGGGCGCGGCCGTCAGGGCCTGGTCGGAGTCGACGCCGATGGCCATCTTGTTGGCGGACTTGACCGCCTCGAAGACACCCGCACCGGAGCCGCCGGCAGCCTGGTAGATGACGTCGGCGCCGGCGTCGAGCATGCCCTGCGCAGCCGTCTTGCCCTTGGCGGGGTCACCGAAGCCGCTGAAGTCCGGGGGCTGGGTGAGGTACTTGACCTGGACCTTGATGTCCGGCTTGACCGCCTTCGCACCGGCGATGTAGCCCGCCTCGAACTTGCCGATCAGCGGCACCTGGACGCCACCGACGAAGCCGATGTTGTTGGCGGTCGACTTCATGGCCGCGATCGCACCGACGAGGAACGAGCCCTCGTTCTCGGCGAACAGCAGGCTGGTCACGTTGGCCGGGGTCTTGTCGCCCTTGGCGCTGTCGACGATCGCGAACTTGACGTCCGGGAACTCGGCCGCGACCTTGTCGGTGGCGGAGGCGTACGCGAAGCCGACCGCGATGATCGGGTTGAAGCCGGCCTGCGCGAGCGTGCGAAGCCGGTCCTCCTTGGCCGACTCTGCCTCGCCGTTGGCGGCCTCCGCCTCCTGGGCGGTGACGCCTAGGTCGGCCTTGGCCTTGTCGAGACCCGCTGCGGCCGCGTCGTTGAACGACTGGTCGCCACGGCCGCCGATGTCGTACGCGAGGCCGACCTTGAGAGCCTTCTTGGTGTCCGTGCTGCTGCTGCCGCTACCCGAGGAGGTCCCCGAGTCGCTGCTACCGCAGGCGGCCAATGCCAGTGCGGCCACCGAAGCGACCGCCATCATCTTCATCACCCGACGCAAGGGTGTCTCCTTCTATCGATGCCCAGTGGTCCGCACCCTCAGGTGCGGTTTCTGCCACGCCGACGTCGAGACGACGTCCGGGCGCGAGTTCGTCGGGACTCTACCGGCGCTGAGCGGCCGTTGTCCGTACCCGCCGAGGAGGTATCCGAACTGTTACCCGGCGGTCACATCGTCAACTGTTGACGTCGACCTGGCGGCCGCGGCGAGCGTTCCGAGTGCTACCTGAGCGAGCAGCTGCGCACCGATCGGCACGCTGGCGTCGTCCACCCGCAGGTTTCCCTGATGCAGGTCGTACGTCGCGCCGCCGGGTGTGCGCGTACCCAGCCGGCCCATGGCGCCTGGCACGACCTCGAGGTACCAGGCGAAGTCCTCGCCGCCCAGGCTCTGCTCCGTGCCGACCACGCCGGACGGGCCGACGACCGCCGTGGCCGCAGTGGCCAGGCGACGTGCGGCGGCCGGGTCATTGATGACCGGCGGCACCCCGCGCACGTGCTCGATCTCGGCGGTGACGCCATATGGCGCCACGACGGCCCGCACCACCTCGTCGACGATCTGCTGCGCCTGGTCCCAGGCCCGGATGTCGAGCACGCGCAGCGTCCCCGCGGCCTCGCCGTAGCCGGGGATGACGTTCTTGGCCGAGCCCGCGTGCACCGAGCCCCACACCATGCTGGCGCCCGAGCGCGGGTCGAGCCGACGCGACAAGGCTCCGGGGACGTCGGTGACGACCTTCGCCAGGGCGTACGTGAGGTCCTGTGTCAGGTGCGGGCGGGACGTGTGCCCGCCACGGCCGCGCAGGCGCACGGTGACGGCGTCGGCCGCGGCCGTGATCGGGCCTTCGCGCAGGCCCACCTGCCCGACGTCCAGCGACGGGTCACAGTGCAGCGCGAAGATGGACGACACACCCTCGAGCACCCCGGCCGCGACGAGGTCGACGGCACCGCCCGGCATGACCTCCTCGGCAGGCTGGAACAGCAGCCGCACGCGACCCTGCAGCGGGTCGACCCGGTGGCGCGCCTGGAGGGCGAGCGCGGCGCCGAGGAGGGCGGCGGTGTGCACGTCGTGGCCGCAGGCGTGTGCGACACCGGGGACGGTCGAGCGCCAGGGGTCGCTCGTCTCGTCGTCGACCGGCAGGGCGTCCAGGTCGGCGCGCAGCGCCACGATCGTGGCGGCGGACGACGCGTCGCCGACCTCAGCCATCAGGCCGCTGCGCGGAAGCGCCTGCACGAAGATGCCCTCGCGCTCGAGCCGGGCGGCGACCAGCGCGCAGGTGCGCTCCTCCTGCCAGGAGGTCTCCGGGTGCGCGTGCAGGTGCCGTCGCGTGTCGACGATCTCGGCGGCGACATCGGCCACGAGCTGCGACAGCGTCGGCACGACGGTCGACCGGGGATGAGCGTTCACGATGACGTCAGGCTAGCCCTCAGAACGCGTCGCGCGGCACGTAGGTGCCCCACACCGCCCGCAGCGCGTGGCACACCTCACCGACCGTCGCACGGGCGGCCAGCGCGTCGCGCATGGGGTAGAGCACGTTGTCGGTGCCACGGGCCGCCTCCTGCAACGCGGCGAGCGCGCGGTCGACGACCGGCTGGTCGCGTTCGGCCCGCAGCGTGGCCAGCCGTGCCGCCTGCTCAGCCTCGATAGCCGGGTTGACGCGCAGCGGCTCGTACGGCTCGTCGTCGTCGACCGTGAACCGGTTGACGCCCACGACCACCCGCTCACCGCTGTCGATCTGCTGCGACACCCGGTAGGCGGCGCGCTCGATCTCGGACTTCTGGAAGCCCTCCTCGATCGCCGCCACCGCACCGCCGCGATCCTCGACGGCCTGGATCAGGTCGAGGGCCGCAGCCTCGAGCTCGTCGGTCATGGACTCGACGACGTACGAGCCGGCGAACGGGTCGACGGTCTTCGTCACGTCGGTCTCGTAGGCGATGACCTGCTGCGTACGCAGGGCGAGGCGGGCGGCCTTCGACGACGGCAGCGCGATCGCCTCGTCATAGGAGTTGGTGTGCAGGCTCTGCGTGCCACCGAGCACCGCGCCCAGACCCTGCAGGGCCACGCGCACCAGGTTGACCTCGGGCTGCTGCGCCGTCAGCTGCACCCCCGCCGTCTGGGTGTGGAAGCGCAGCATCAGCGACTTGGGGTTCTGCGCTCCGAACTCCTCGCGCATCACGTGGGCCCAGATCCGCCGTGCGGCGCGGAACTTTGCCACCTCCTCCAGGAACGTCGTCCGGGCCACGAAGAAGAACGACAGCCGGGGCGCGAACTCGTCGACGCCGAGCCCGGCATCGATCGCCGCCTGCACGTACGCCTTCGCGTTGGCGATGGTGAACGCGATCTCCTGCGCGGGCGTGGCCCCGGCCTCCGCCATGTGGTAGCCCGAGATCGAGATGGTGTTCCAGCGCGGAAGCTCGTTGCGGCAGTAGGCGAACGTGTCGGCAATGAGGCGCAGCGACTCGGCCGGCGGGAAGATGTACGTGCCCCGAGCGATGTACTCCTTCAGGACGTCGTTCTGGATCGTCCCGGTGAGCTGGGCGGGGTCGATGCCGTGCTCGGCAGCGACGATCTGATAGAGCAGCAGCAGCACCGAGCCGGGGGCGTTGATCGTCATGGACGTCGACACCTCGTCGAGCGGGATGCCGTCGAACAGCAGCCGCATGTCGTCGATCGAGTCGATCGCGACGCCCACCTTGCCCACCTCGCCGTGCGCGATGGCCTCGTCAGAGTCGTAGCCCATCTGCGTCGGCAGGTCGAACGCCACGCTGAGCCCGCCGGTGCCCGCCGCGACCAGCTGGTGGTAGCGCTCGTTGGACTCCTTGGCGGTGCCGAACCCGGCGTACTGGCGCATCGTCCAGGGCCGGCCGGTGTACATGTTCGGGTAGACCCCGCGGGTGTACGGGTACTGGCCGGGCTCGCCCAGCTTGGCTGCGGCGTCCCAGCCCTCGAGGCGGTCCGGGCCGTAGACGCTGCTGATCGGCAGGCCGGACTCGGTCTCGCCCTTCGGGTCGTCGGCCATCGCGGGCTCCTCGCTGGTACGTGCCTGGTGGCCGCTCGGCTCACGGCAGCCGAAAGCCTAACGGCGCGGACGCCGCCCGGCGCCCACCCGTGTCCGACCTCACAGGCCCGCCCGCAGGCCCGGCCTCCGTGGCTACCGGCATGGCGTCCGTCCCTCGGCGCCGCCAGCAGCCCGAAGACGGGCACCACGGCGGTCACCACCCGCCGTCCACAAGCTGCGCGGCCGCGGTCTCGTCGTCCACAGCCCGGCCGCTCACCCTGGTGCAACGACGGTGCCGTCACGAGCCTTACCTGATGGACCTCCCTGAGTCGCTCGCCGCCACGGCCGAGCAGCAGCGTGGGTTGCTGACCGTGCGGCAGCTGCTCGACGGTGGCGTGCCGCGCGCTGCGGTGCGCTGGGCGCTCGGACGCCGGTACCAGCTCGTGCTGCCACGGGTGGTGGCCCTGTTCACCGGTGAGCTGGATGCCGGCCAGCGACGCGTCGCGGGCTGCCTGTGGGCCGGACCGGCAGGCCAGGTTGCCGGGCTCACGGCTGCTCGGTGGCACGGACTGCCGGGCATCGAGGACGACGGGGTCGTGCGGTTGCTGGTCGGCTGGGGTGAGGGCACGCGGCGCGAGGGCTTCGCGGTGCGCCGGCGCACGTCCCGGCTAGACCCGCGGCCGTGGAGCCGGGGTCCGCTCGCCGTCTGCTCTCGGGCGCGGGCGGTGGTCGACGCCGCTCGCGGGATGCGCGACGTCGAGAGCACCCGCCAGCTGCTCATCGCGGGGGTACAGCGCGGGCTGGTTCGCGAGCGCGACCTGCGGGCCGAGCTCGAGGCCGGGCCGGTGCGCGGCCTCGTGGCAGCCGACGGCACACCACTGCCGACACCTGACTTCTGGCTGGACGACGTCGGGCTGGCCGGCCAGGTGCATTCCCGCGCCTACCACCTGCGCGAACAGCATTGGGAGTCGACGGTCGCGGCCGATACGGTCCTCGGGGAGTACGGCGTCCCCGTCGTTGCCGTGACTCCGACCGGCTTCCGTCGCGACCCGGCAGGCTTTCGGCACCGCGTCGAGCGCGCCTACCTCGCGGCACGGCGTGTGAACCGGCGACCGGCGGTCGCCATGACACCCCGCGGCACCGGTGTCGTCGCCTGACCTCTGGGTCGGCGGGCTACCGCTTGGCCGGCGCGGGCTCGGCCGCAGGGGATGCCCTGGCTACCGCCGTGGATTCCGCGTTGAGGCGCCTCCAGCAGCCGAACCGCGGTAACCATCACGGTCACCACGACCCGCGGAGGTCAGAGCAGGTCGGTGCGACCGGCCGCCTTGAGCGCGTCGACAACAGCCTTGACGTCCTGCGCGTGCGAGCGCGCCGCGACCAGCACCGCCCCGGGCTGGTCGACCACCACGACGTCGTCCAGGCCGAGCAGGGCGACCACCCGGCCCTCGGTCGTCACCACGACGCCGGTCGAGTTGCGCGCGAGCACCTCTCCCCCGCCGATGACCTGCAAGGGCGCCGGCGGCAGCACCGCGCCGAGCGAGGCGAAGTCGCCCACGTCGTCCCAGCCGAACTCCCCGGGCACGACGGCCACCCGCCCGGCCGCGGCGGCGGGCTCCGCGAGCGCGTAGTCGATCGCGACCTTCTCGAGCCCCGGCCACACCTCGTGCAGCACGGCCTGGCCGTCCGGCCCGTCCCAGGCCTGGCCGATCCGGCGCAGCCCGGCGGCGAGCTGTGGGCGGTACTCGTCCAGCAGCTCCAGCAGGGTCGCGGCCCGGGCGACGAACATCCCCGCGTTCCAGCGGTAGCGCCCGGTCTCCAGGTACCGCGCGGCCGTCTCGGCGTCCGGCTTCTCGACGAACTCCTCGACGGCGAGGGCGGAGGGCGCCTGCGGGACGTCGAGCGGGCTCCCGGCAAGGACATAGCCGAAGCCAGTCGCCGGGTGGGTCGGCGTGATGCCGATGGTGACCAGCCGGCCGGTGCGCGCGACGGCCACGGCCTCGGTCACGGCGGCGGCGAACACCGCCTCGTCGGCGATCACGTGGTCGGCGGCGAAGGACGCGACCACGGCGTCCGGGTTGCGGGCGAGCACGACGGCAGCGGCCAGCCCGATGGCGGCGGCGGAGTCGCGGGGCGACGGCTCGACGAGCAGCCGCGAGAGGTCGAGGTCCGGCAGCTGGCGCGCCACCGCCGGCGCGTGCGCCCCGCCGGTGACCACATAGGTGCTGCCGACGAGCGGCGCCAGGCGGTCCCAGGTGCCCTGCAGCAGCGAGCGGCCAGAACCGGTGAGGTCGAGCAGGAACTTGGGGTGGTGCTGGCGCGAGAGCGGCCACAGCCGGGTGCCCGCGCCTCCCGCCGGGACGATGGCCACCAGGTCGTCGATCACGCCGTGACCGTATCGAACCGGTCGGTCGGCGCTGAGGAGTTGGTCACAACCGCGCCGCCCGGTGCTGGCCCGAGCGCGCCTGCTCATTAGAGTGAGCAGGTCGTGGACGACGCCGTCCGCCCGCCCCACCGCCTCGGCGCTGCGGCCAGCGGGCGCGGTGCGTCGCCAGCCGCCAGGCGAAAGGGATCGTCGTGCCGAAGGCACCCGCAGGCACCCTCTACCGGGGTCGCGAGGGGATGTGGTCGTGGGTCGCGCACCGCGTGACGGGCGTGCTGATCTTCTTCTTCCTGTTCGCGCACGTGCTCGACACGGCCCTCGTCCGGGTCTCCCCCGAGGCGTACAACACCGTGATCGGCACGTACAAGAACCCGGTGGTCGGCTTGGGCGAGGCCGGGCTGGTAGCGGCGATCATCTTCCACGCGTTCAACGGCGTGCGGATCATGCTCGTCGACTTCTGGTCGCACGGCCCGCGCTTCCAGCGGCAGATGCTCTGGGCCGTCGTCGGCCTGTGGGTGCTGCTGTTCGTGCCCTTCACCGTCCGCCACCTGATGAACGTCTTCGGCTGAGGGAGCTGACATGAGCACCGTCGAGGCACCTCGCGCGCCGTTCCGCCGCAGCCGCTCGACCCGCAGCAACTACGAGCTCTACTCGTGGCTGTTCATGCGCGGATCCGGCGTCGTGCTGATCGCCCTGATCTTCGGCCATCTGTGGGTCAACCTGATCACCGGCGAGGGCATCAAGGCGATCGACTTCGCGTTCGTGGGCGGCAAGTGGTCGAACCCCTTCTGGCAGACGTGGGACCTGCTGATGCTGTGGCTCGCGGAGATCCACGGTGTCAACGGCGTTCGCACGATCATCAACGACTACGCCGAGAAGGACAGCACGCGGATCGTGCTCAAGACGCTGCTGCTGGTGAGCGCGGCACTGGTGCTGGTGCTGGGCACGCTCGTCATCTTCACGTTCGACCCGTGCCCGACGGGTGAGCCGAGCAGCCTGCTCCCGTCGTTCTGCACGCCGTAGCCACGAGGTAGGGGACACCATGCAGACGCACACGTACGACGTCGTCATCGTCGGTGCCGGCGGCGCCGGCATGCGCGCCGCCCTCGAGTCCGGCCAGCGGGCCCGCACCGCGGTGCTGACCAAGCTCTACCCCACCCGCTCGCACACCGGCGCGGCGCAGGGCGGCATGTGCGCAGCCCTCGCCAACGTCGAGGAGGACAACTGGGAGTGGCACACCTTCGACACCGTCAAGGGCGGCGACTACCTCGTCGACCAGGACGCCGCCGAGGTGATGTGCAAGGAGGCCATCGACGCCGTCCTCGACCTCGAGAAGATGGGCCTGCCGTTCAACCGCACGCCCGAGGGCAAGATCGACCAGCGGCGCTTCGGCGGCCACACCCGCAACCACGGCGAAGCGGCGGTGCGTCGCTCGTGCTTCGCGGCCGACCGCACCGGTCACATGATCCTGCAGACGCTCTACCAGAACTGCATCAAGCACCAGGTGGAGTTCTTCAACGAGTACTACGTCCTCGACCTGGTGATGAACGGCAAGGGCGCGAACGCCCGTACCGCAGGGGTGGTGGCGTACGAGCTGGCCACCGGCGAGCTGCACATCTTCCGCGCCAAGTCGGTGGTGCTGGCGACCGGCGGGGCCGGCAAGGTCTACAAGACCACCTCGAACGCGCATACGCTGACCGGCGACGGCATGGGCATCGCGTACCGCAGCGGCCTGCCGCTGGAGGACATGGAGTTCTTCCAGTTCCACCCGACCGGTCTGGCCGGACTGGGCATCCTGCTCTCCGAGGCCGCGCGCGGCGAGGGCGCCATCCTGCGCAACAGCGAGGGCGAGCGCTTCATGGAGCGGTACGCCCCCACCATCAAGGACCTTGCGCCGCGCGACATCGTGGCCCGCTCGATGGCCAACGAGGTGCGTGAGGGACGCGGCTGCGGACCTAACAAGGACTACGTGCTGCTCGACCTCACCCACCTCGAGCCCGCGCACATCGACGCCAAGCTGCCCGACATCACCGAGTTCGCCCGCACCTACCTGGGCGTCGAGCCCTACACCGAACCGGTCCCGGTGTACCCCACCGCGCACTACGCGATGGGCGGGGTGCCGACCAATGTCGAGGCAGAGGTGCTGCGCGACAACACCCACGTCGTGCCTGGCCTGTACGCCGCCGGTGAGGTCGCCTGCGTGTCGGTGCACGGCTCGAACCGGCTGGGCACCAACTCGCTGCTCGACATCAACGTGTTCGGCCGGCGGGCCGGGATCGCCGCCGCCGAGTTCGCCCGCACCGCCCCGCTCGTCGAGCTGCCCGAGACGCCCGAGGCCGCCACGATCGAGCTGCTCGACGGCATGCTCGGGCGCCAGGACGGCGAGCGGGTGGCTGCCGTGCGCAAGGCGTTGCAGGAGACCATGGACCGCAACGCCCAGGTGTTCCGCACCGAAGCCTCGCTCAAGCAGGCGCTCTCGGACATCCACGGGCTGAAGGAGCGCTACCGCTCAGTCTCGGTGCAGGACAAGGGAAAGCGGTTCAACACCGATCTGCTCGAGGCGGTCGAGCTCGGCTTCCTGATCGACCTCGCCGAGGTGATCTGCGTGGGTGCGCTCGAGCGCAAGGAGTCGCGCGGCGGCCACTTCCGCGAGGACTACGCCCACCGAGACGACGTCAACTTCATGCGCCACACGATGGCCTACCGCGTCGAGGACGACGAAGGCACGAGCGTGCGGCTCGACTACAAGCCCGTGGTGCAGACCCGATACGAGCCGATGGAGCGCAAGTACTGATGACGACGACCCAGGAGTCCGCGCCGGCCGAGGTCGGCGCCGTCCCGAGCTTCGACGTGACCCTGCGGATCCGCCGGTTCAACCCCGAGTCGGACGCCGAGCCGCACTGGGAGGACTACCCCGTCACGGTGCACGCGACCGACCGGCTGCTCGACGCCCTGCACACCATCAAGTGGGAGCAGGACGGCTCCCTCACGTTCCGACGCTCGTGCGCGCACGGCGTGTGCGGCTCGGACGCCATGCGGATCAACGGCAAGAACCGGCTCGCCTGCAAGACGCTGCTGAAGGACCTCAACCCGGACAAGCCGATCATGGTCGAGCCGATCAAGGGACTGACGGTCGAGAAGGACCTCGTGGTCGACATGGAGCCGTTCTTCGCGGCCTACCGCGAGGTGATGCCGTTCCTCGTCACCTCCGGCAACCAGCCCTCGCGCGAGCGCATCCAGACGCAGGAGCAGCGCGACCGCTTCGACGACACGACCAAGTGCATCCTGTGCGCCGCCTGCACGTCCTCGTGCCCGGTGTTCTGGGGCGACGGTCAGTACTTCGGCCCGGCAGCCATCGTGGGCGCCCACCGGTTCATCTTCGACAGCCGCGACGAGGCCGCCGACCAGCGCCTGGAGATCCTCAACGACAAGGAGGGCGTGTGGCGGTGCCGCACGACCTTCAACTGCACGGACGCCTGCCCGCGAGGTATCGAGGTGACGAAGGCGATCCAGGAGGTCAAGCGGGCCTTGTTGACCCGAAAGGTCTGACCGTGCGCCGACGCCTCGTCGTCGTGGCCACCGCAGCGCTCGTCGCGTTGGGTGCCGCGTCGTCTGCGCAGGCCGCCACCAGCGTGCCCGCCCCCGTGATCGGCGGCCCGCGGATGGCCGCCAAGCTGGTCGTCACCGACCTGCCGGCCGGCGTCCCCGCACCGCCTCGGCTGGCTGCCGCCGCCTACGTCCTGGCCGACCTCGACACCGGTCAGGTGCTGGTAGCGCGTGATCCGCACGGCCGGTTCCTACCGGCGTCCACCCTGAAGGCGCTGACCGTGCTCACCGTGCTGCCGGAGGTCGACCCGCGCCAGCTCGTCGTCGCCGAGCCGGACGACCTGGTCGACGGCACGAAGGTGGGGATCGATCCGGGGTCGCGCTACACGGTCGAGCAGCTGCTGCAGGGCACCATGCTGGCCTCGGGCAACGACACCGCCACCGCCCTGGCCCGGGTAGCCGGGGGCGCCGGCGGCGTACGGCAGACCGTGGCGGCGATGCAGGCCACCGCCCGCCACCTCGGCGCCTATGACACGACCGTCCGCAACCCGAGTGGGCTCGACGCCCCGGGGCAGCTCACCAGTGCCTACGACCTCGCGCTGGTGGCGCGGGCGGCGATGAAGCTGCCCGCGTTCCGCACCCTCGTCGCCACCAAGCGGGTGCGCTTCCCGGGCAAGCAGGTGCCGAACAAGCGCCGGGCGAGCTACGAGATCCAGAACCACAACAAGCTGCTCTACAACTACGACGGCGCGATCGGCGTCAAGAACGGCTACACCGTGGCCGCACGGTGGACGACCGTGGGGGCCGCCACCCGCGACGGCCACACGTACGTCGTCACGGCGCTGCGGCGCAAGGACCGCAGCTGGCGCCCCGAGGCGGCACTGCTCGACTGGGCGTTCGCGCACGGCACGCAGGCCCGGCCGGTGGGCCAGCTGGTCGAGCCCGGTGTGGTCGGCTCGACGCCGGCGGGAGCGACGGCGGTGTCGGGTACGGACCCGACATCGGCGGCGGCACCGGTGCGCACCGAGCGCACCGTCGCCGGACTCGGCTCGCAGGCCCGCGCGGCGGTGGGTGTGGCGGGCCTGGCTGCGGCGCTCCTCGCCGTGGCTCTGCTCGGGCTCAGCGCCCGCGCGCGGCGCCGACAGCTGCACGCAGTCCGCGTCGCGCGGTCCGCGCGACGACCGCGACAGTGACCCCGAGAACAGCCCCGGCGGCCAGGGCCGTGCGGTCGGCCGACCGCGTCCCGAACGACGGCAGCACCGGGTCGCGGGGGCCGGCGGGACGCGGCAGGCCCTCCGGCGGCTGAACGGGGCCGCGGACGGCGTCCCGCTGGCGCGCATCCTCGATCGTGGTGACGGTCCAGGCGGCCGACACCAGGATGACCCGGCTGATCAGGTTGAGCAGCACGAGCAACCCGACGATGACCGCGAACCCCGCGAGCAGCGGCTTGTTGGAGGCACCCTGCACCAGCAGCCCGCTGGCCAGCTTGAGGATGCCGAGTCCGACCGCCCCCACGAGCGCACCCTGCGCGACGTCCTCGCGAGCCAGCTGGATACCGCTCATGACGCGCAGCACGATCATCATCAGGACGAAGTCAGCACCGAGGACGATGATCGCGCCGAGGACGCGCAGCACGACCTGAGAGGTCGTCGACTCGCGGTCGAACCCGACCCAGCCGAGCAGGTTCGCACCGAGGGCGTTCACCACGAACGACAGCGCGGCCGAGGCGAGCAGCGCCAGCCCGAGGGTGGCCAGCGTGGCGAGGTCGCGCAGCTTGAGCAGCACGGGGTTGGTGGTGGTGACCGGCTTGTCGAAGACGGCGCGCACCGCCTTGCGCAGGGCGTCGATCCAGCCGAGCCCGGACACCAGGAGCACGATCACGCTGACCGCGCCGGTGATCGACAGGGCGTTCGGGGTCGGCGGGGAGGAGGCGTCGATGATGCCGTCCGGGTGCTGGCTGTCGCGGATCACCCCCGGCAGGGTCGACGACACGTAGTCGACGACCCGGCTGAACAGCTCCGGCTGGCCGCGCAGCACGAAGCCGAACACGGTGAAGCCGAGGGCCAGGGCCGGCAGGATGGAGAAGAAGCCCAGGTAGGCGACACCGCCGGCGAGCAGGTTGCCCCGACTGTCGCCGTACCGCTGCCACGACCGGTAGGCCCGGCTGGCCTTCAGCCGGGCGATCAGCGCCTTCACGTCGCGTCCGGGGCGACGGCGCCCGGCGCGAACGGGTACCAGCCCTCGGGGCGCCACATGCCGTCCGGCCCGTGCTCGTACAGGTGGAAGCCCCCGACGTCGAACCGGCACTCGAAGTCGGCCAGCTCGAGGGCTGCCTGGTCGAGCGCATCGTCGGACAGGTGGTGGGCGACCGTGACGTGCGGGTGGTAGTAGAACGCCAGCTCACGCGACAGCGGCCCGCTCCGCACGTCCTGCTCGAGCAGCTCGCACTCGGCGATCCCGCGCACCAGGGGGATGAACACCACGGGCGAGACGGGACGGAACGTCGCCGTCCCGCGCAGGTGGATCTCGAACGGCTCCGCGGCGTCGGCCGCCTTGACCAGGTGGTCGTGCACGGCGGTGGCGGACGCGCCGTCGACGATGGTCGGCGGCAGCAGCGTCACGTGGGTCGGGATGGAGGTCGCCAGCGGGTCGCCGAACGAGGCCCGGTGAGCACGCAGCTGCTCGCCGTACGGCCTGGGGATGGAGATGGCCACCCCGATGGTCCGCTCCGGCACGCTGGTCACGCTCCGATCCTGCCCTATCCCGGGCCCTGGTAGGTGGTCTGCGGTCATGACCTCGGCGGCAGGAAGCCCACCCGGTCGTAGACGGCCGTCAGCGTCTGCTGCGCCACGCCGCGCGCCTTATCGGCACCCGCGGCGAGGACGTCGTCGAGCGTGGCGGGGTCGTCGAGGTACCCGAGGGCGCGCTCCCGGAACGGGTTCAGCGCCTGCGTGACGACGTCCGCGAGGTCGACCTTGAGGTCGCCGTAGCCGCGGCCGGCGTAGTCCTTCTCGAGCGTCTCGACCGGCCGGCCGGACAGCGCGCTGTGGATCGAGAGCAGGTTCGAGATCCCGGGCTTGTGCTCGGGGTCGAAGCGGATCTCGCGCTCGGCGTCGGTGACCGCCGAGCGGATCTTCTTCGCGGTGACCTTGGGATCGTCGAGCAGGTCGACGACCCCCGCCATGCTGCCGGCCGACTTGCTCATCTTCGCCGTGGGCTCCTGCAGGTCGTAGATCTTGGCGGTCTCCTTGACGATGTGCGGCTCCGGCACGGTGAGCACATCGCCGAACCGGCTATTGAACCGGATCGCGAGGTCGCGGGTGAGCTCGAGGTGCTGGCGCTGGTCCTCGCCGACCGGGACGGCGTCGGCCGCGTAGAGCAGGATGTCGGCGGCCATCAGCACCGGGTAGGTGAACAGGCCGACGGTCGTGCGGTCGGTGCCCGCCTTGCCGGACTTGTCCTTGAACTGCGTCATCCGGCTCGCCTCGCCGAAGCCGGTGATGCAGCCCAGCACCCAGGCCAGCTCGGCGTGCTGGGGCACGTGGCTCTGCACGAACAGCGTCGAGCGCTCGGGGTCGACGCCACCGGCGAGGTACTGGGCCGCGGTGCGCCGGGTGCGGTCGCGCAGCGTCGAGGGGTCGACGTCGACGGTGATCGCATGCAGGTCGACGACGCAGTAGAACGCGTCGTGCGTCTCCTGCAGTGCCACCCACTGCACGAGCGCACCGAGGTAGTTGCCGAGATGGAGCGAGTCGCTGGTCGGCTGCATGCCCGACAGCACTCGCGGGCGACGGGGGTCGGACATGGCGAACAGTGTCTCAGGTGCCCACGTATCGTCGTCACCGTGACCCTCCTCGCCGACGCGGCGTTGCCCCTGCCGGACGGGCCGGTGCTCAACGTCCGGCGGGCGAGCGGGGGCGACGGAGCCGGCCACCGCGCGCCGTACCTGCTGGTGCACGGCCTGGCCAGCAACGCGCGGGTGTGGGACGGCGTCACGCGGCTGCTCGCCGCGGCCGGCCACGACGTGGTGGCGCTCGACCTGCGCGGGCACGGCCGCTCGCAGCAGCCGCCGGACGGCTACGACACCGCGACGGCGGCCGCCGACCTCGCGGCCGCGTGCGCCGAGCTGGGCTGGACCGGTGACCGAGCGCCCGTGGTGGCCGGGCAGTCGTGGGGCGGCAACGTCGTCCTGACCCTGGCGGCCCGCCACCACAGCGCCCGGGCCATCGCGCTGCTGGACGGCGGATGGATCCGGCTCGGCGGCAGGTTCGCGACCTTCGAGGACTGCTGGGCCGCGCTGGCACCGCCGGCATTCGACGGGCTGCGGTACGACGACCTCGCCGCCCGGATCAGCGCCGCCCACCCGGACTGGCCGGCCGAGGGCGTCGCCGGCACCCTGGCGAACCTCGAGCGGCTACCGGACGGCGGCGTGCGGGCCCGCCTGCCCCGCGAGCACCATCGATCGATCCTGCACTCGCTCTGGCGCGACGACCCCCACGAGCTCTACCCGCTGGTGGACGTCCCGACCCTGCTGATGCCGGCGACCGGCGAGGGGTCGGGCTCGGACGCCGAGCGGGCGGTCCGCACGATGCTGGCCACGGTGCCCGACGCGCGCGCCAGCTGGTACGCCGGCGCCGACCACGACCTGCACGCCCAGCACCCCCGCCGGGTCGCCGACGACCTGCTGTCGCTCGACCCCACGCATCGAGAGGACGTCCGATGAGCGCGCTCGTCATCATGGGGTCGGGCGAGACCGCCCCCACGCTGGTCCCGGTGCACCGGGAGATCTTCGCGGCCACGCGCGCGGCCGCGGGCGACGGCCCCGCGGTGCTGCTCGACACGCCGTTCGGCTTCCAGCTCAACGCCGACGAGCTCGTGGCCCGCACCCGCACGTACTTCACCCAGAGCGTCGGGCACGAGCTCGAGGTGGCCGGCTGGCCCCGTGCGGCCGCACCCGTCGTCGAGCGTGAACGCGCGCTGTCGCTGCTGCACCAGGCGACCTGGGCGTTCAGCGGCCCGGGCAGCCCCTCGTACGCCCTGCGCGAGTGGCTCGGGACGCCGGTGCCGGACGCGCTGGCCGACGTCGTGCAGCGGGGCGGGACGCTGGTGCTGGGCAGCGCCGCCGCCGTCACCACCGGTAGCCACGCCATCCCGGTGTACGAGATCTACAAGGCCGGCGAGCCGCCGCGCTGGCTCGAGGGGCTCGACCTGCTGCGCCGGCTCACCGGACTGCAGGCCGCCGTGGTGCCGCACTACGACAACGCCGAGGGCGGCACGCACGACACCCGGTTCTGCTACCTCGGCGAGCCCCGCCTGGCCGGGCTGGAGAGCGAGCTGCCGGACGACGTCGGTGTGCTGGGCGTCGACGAGCACACGGCGTTGTGGTTCGACATCGAGTCACGCACCGCGCGGGTGCTCGGCCGTGGCGTGGTGACGGCCCGCCGGCGTGGCCGTTCGGTGACCTTCCCGGCCGGCTCCACCATCGCGGTGGACGTGCTCGACGGGCTGCTGCGCGGCACCGAGGTGCCCACCGCCGACGCGAGCTCCGGCCCGGCAGCCGGCGCAGTGGACGCACCCGGAGGCGACCCGGCGCCGGCCGATCCCGGCGACATCTCGCTGCGCGGCGCGGCCCAGCGGGCCGGCCGCGCCTTCGACGAGGCACTGGCCGCGCGCGACGCCGACGGGTGCGTCACCGCGGTGCTCGAGCTCGAGCAGGCCGTGCACGAGTGGTCGACGGACATGCTGGAGAGTGACGATCTCGACGTCGCGCGGCGAACGCTGCGCTCGCTGGTCGTCCGGCTCGGCGAGCTCGCGGCCACCGGGGCCCGCGACCCGCGCGAGGTCGTCTCGCCGTACGTCGACCTGCTGCTCGACCTGCGCGACGCCGCCCGCAGCGGGCGGGACTTCGCGACGTCCGACCTGGTGCGCGACCGGCTCGCCGAGGCCGGCGTCGAGGTGCGCGACACCGGCCAGGGCAGCGAGTGGTCGCTCAGTCGGCAGTGAGGTGCAGGACGAGCGCGGCGCCGGGCGCCAGCACCGGCATGGTGAGGCCGACCTCGGTGAGCACCGCCCCCGGCAGCGTCGCCCCGTCGGCGAACCAGGGCGGTGCAGCCGCCTGCACCGTCGCCGGGTCGCCGATCTCGCTTCGCACCCGCACGCGGTAGGACCGCTCGGCGTCGAGACCGGGCAACCGCACCAGGCCGGGGTGGGCGTCGGGACTGGTGGTGAGCCGGACGTACGCCAGCACGGCCTGTTCGCCGTCCGGTGACACCACGCCGTGCAGCAGGGCGTCCTCCCCCGGCAGGTCACCGCGCACGACGTGCCCGGAGTGCAGCAGCGCGCGCAGCTCGCGGTACAGGCCGATCCACGCGCTGACCTGGCCGAGCTCGTCCGGCGACAGCGTGCTGAGGTCCCACTCCAACCCGGCGTGGCCGAAGAGTGCTGTGGCACAGCGCATCTGCAGGTCGACGGTGCGGTGGGTGGTGTGCGCCACCGGGGGTCCGACGTGGGCACCGACGAGCTCGGGGGCGAGCACCTGGGTGGTCCAGCGCTGGATGTGCTGGCGCTCGTGGGCGTCGTTGCAGTCCGAGGCCCAGACCCGGTCGGTGCGGGCGAGGACGCCCAGGTCGACGCGCGCGCCCCCGCTCGCGCAGGACTCGATCTCCAGGCCAGGGTGCCGCTCGCGCAACGCGTCGAGCAGCGCGTAGAGCGCGAGCGTCTGGAGGTGAACCGTGGCGCCGTATCCCGGTGCCGAGCCGGCCGCGTGCAGGTCGCGATTGTGGTCCCACTTGAGGAAGTCGAGCCGGTACTCGGTGACGAGCGCGTCGAGCCGTTCGAGCAGGTAGGCCGAGGCGGCCGGCTGGGTGAGGTCGAGCACCTGCTGGCCGCGCCAGGACGGCGGCAGGCCCCCGTCACCGGGGCTCAGCACCCAGTCGGGGTGCGCCCGGACGAGGTCGGAGTCGAGGTTGACCATCTCGGGCTCGACCCATAGACCGACCTGCAGCCCGAGCCCGCGCACGTGCTCGACTAGCGGGTGCAGCCCCTGCGGCCAGACGCCGTCGTCGACGAACCAGTCGCCCAGCCCAGCGGTGTCGTCGCGCCGTCCACGGAACCATCCGTCGTCCAGCACGAACCGCTCGACGCCGACCGCGGCCGCGACGTCCGCCAGCGCGGTGAGGCGAGCGAGGTCGTGGTCGAAGTAGACCGCTTCCCAGGTGTTGAGGACGACGGGCCGCGGGGTCGTCGGGTGGCCCGGCCGGGCCCGCTGCCACCGGTGCCACCGGTGCGCGACGCCGTCCAGGCCGCGGTCGGACCACGCGTACAGCGCCGTCGGCGACCGGTAGCTCTCGCCCGGCCCGACGCGTAGCTCGCCGGGACGCAGCAGCTCACCGGCGGCCAGCACCGCGCCGTGACCCGCTGCACCCTCGGGGAGCCGCTCGACGGAGTACTCACTGTCGCCGCTCCAGGCCAGGTGGGCCGCCCAGACCTCGCCGTGCCCGAATCCGAAGCCGGGCGTCCCGACGGCCAGCAGCAGCGGCCCGTCGTGGCCGGTGCGGCCGCGTCGCGAGGCGCGCGACCACGACCCGTGTCGCAGGTCGTGCCGCTGGGGCGCGCCCTCCCGGCACCACCGGCCGGTCGTGTCGAGCACCTCCGTCGCGACCCGCGGCAGCGGCAGCGAGGGGCGCAGGCCGGCCACGTCGTAGCGGCCCTCAGCGGTGCTGGTGACGGCGGCGTCGAGCGCCAGCACGCCGGACGGCGACAGCGTGAACGTCACCTCGACCTCGAGGCCGACGTGCGCGTCGGCGCCATGCGCGGTGACGGCTCCGCCGCCTGCTGCCTCGACCTGGACGTCGACACCCACTAGCCGCAGGTGCGGGTGGGCCGCCGTCCCCTCGCGGTGACCGGCCAGGCCGGGCGCTCCGGACCAGCCGTCCGACTCCACCGGCAGCACCGTGAACAGCATCGGATCGTCCAGCGCACTGCGCGGAACGGCCGGGGTGGTCGACTGCACGAGCTCCGCCGCTACCCGGCCCGGGAGACGACCGTCGCTGTCGGCCAGGGCCCCGAGGTCGCGGCCCCAGTGCAGCACGCGGGGCAGTCCGGGACCTGCGACGTCGAGGGCGACGCAGGTCCCGGCCGCCCGCAGCAGGACGACGTCGGCTGGGGTCTCGCTCATCCCTTGGTGGCGCCGAGGGTCAGGCCGGACACGAACTGCTTCTGCAGGATGAAGAACACGACGAGCGTCGGAAGCGCCGCCATGATCGAGCCGGCTGACAGCAGGTTGTAGTCGGTGAAGAACTGGCCGCGCAGGTTCTGCAACGACGACGTCACCGGGAACAGGTCGCCGCGGCTGATAAAGGCGACCGCCCAGAAGAAGTCGTTGTAGATCCAGGTGATCTCGAGCGTGGCGAGTGCGGCCAGCGCCGGCCGGCAGAGCGGCAAGATGATCTGCCAGTACTGGCGCAGCACCCCCGCACCGTCGACCACCGCGGCCTCGGTGAGCTCGACCGGCAGGGTCTTCATGTAGTTGCTGAGGACGAAGGCGCAGAAGCCGGTCTGGAAGGCGATGTGCGTGATGATCACCGCGTAGTAGCTGTTGTACAACGTGCCGGACTCACTGAACCAGAACGGCACCTGGACGTAGTTGTACAGCTTGAACAGCGGTACGAGCAGCGCCTGCTGCGGCAGCAGGTTGGCCGCGGTGAACAGCATGAGCAGCACGATGTTGAACTTGAACGAGTACCGCGCCACGACGAAGGCCACGCACGAGGCCAGGAAGAGCGTGATGACGACGGACGGCACGGTAATGATCACCGAGTTCTTGAAGCTCTGGGCGAACCCGCCCTGCTCCCAGGCGTTGACGTAGTTCTTGATGGTGAACCCGCCGAACGACACGTAGCCGTTGGCCGACGTGTAGGCGTAGTCGCGGAAGGAGTTGAAGAGCGCCCAGGCGATGGGGAATACCCAGCCGAGCGACATCAGGCCCAAGAACACGTAGAGCACCGTGTGCCGGCCCTTGTTCGGCGGTCGTCCCGAGCGGCTTGTCGCGCCGGTCGCGAGGGTGACGGGGGGCGTCGTGGTCGTCATGCCTTGTCCTCTCGCATCACAGCGGTCAGGTAGATGACGATGAACACCAGCGAGATCAGCAGCATGATGGTGGCCAGCGCCGAGCCGAAGCCGATCCGCTGTCCCTCGCCGACGATGTTGCTGAAGACCAGCGTGCCGATCAGCTCGAGGCCGTTGCGGCCCTTGTTGATGACCCACACCAGGTCGAAGGCGCGCAACGACTCGATGACGGTGACGACGAGCACGATGATGTTGATCGGGCGCATCACCGGGAACACGACAGAGAAGAAGGTGCGGGTCTGCGAGGCGCCGTCCATCGACGCCGCCTCGCGCAGCGAGGCGTCGACGCCCTTCAGACCTGCCAGGTACAGCAACATGACGTAGCCGGTGTGTTTCCAGGCGAAGGCCACGAGCACGGCCCACAGGTTGACGCTCGAGTCGCCGTACCAGTCCACCCGGTCGGCGCCCTGCAGCCCCAGCACCGCGTTGAGCAGGCCCTGGTCGCGCGAGTAGATCAGCTGCCAGATGAAGCCGATGAGCGCCAGCGAGAGCACGACCGGCATGAAGAACGCCGTCTGGAACAGCCGGCTGGCCCGCAGCTCGCGGTCGAGCAGCACGGCGAGGAAGATGCCGAGCACGGTGGGGATCAGGAAGGTGAACCCCAGCCAGATCAGGTTGTGCTGCAACGCCGGCCAGAACGGCGGGTAGATGGTGGCCACGTCCGTGTAGTTCTTCAATCCCACGGACTTGGCCTCGCTGAGCGGGCCGAAGCCGTCCCAGTTGGTGAAGGAGAGCGCCACGGTGGCGGCGGCCGGGATCCAGACGAAACCGATCACCACGATCGCCGGCACGCCGGCCATCACAGCCAGTGCGATGCGGTCCCGTCGCGAGAGCCGGTGCACCTTGCGCCGACGCGGAGAGGTGCTCCGCGTCGGCACCGGCGCCACCTGCTCGGTGGCGGTGCTCATGGCTCAGCTTCCGGAGGCGAAGATCGACTGCTTCTGCTTCTCGATGCTGTTGACCAGGCCGTCGACGTCGTTCGGGTTCTTGATGAAGGCCTGGATCGACGGGATCATCACGTTGCTCGCGAAGTCCGGACGGGTGTCGCGGTCCATGAACTGCGAGATGTTCTTCGCCGAGCCGACGAACTCGACGGCCTTCTTCTGCAGGGCTGTGTAGCCACTGCTGTCGGCCTGGCTGTTGACGGCGATGACCGTCGGGTCGGCCTTGACCGAGACGCCCTCGGCGTCCGGCGTGCCCAGGTAGGTGAGGAACGCCTTGGCGCCGGCCTCGTTCTTCGGCCGCTTCGACATCATGAAACCGTCGATCGGCGCCTCGATCGCGTCGGCACCGATGGCCGGGTCGATCTCGGGGAAGGTGAAGAAGTCCAGGTCGTCGCGCTCGGCGCCCTCGGGGAACTGCTGGCCCACGAACATGCCGAGCACGTACATGCCGGACTTCTTCTGCTGCAGGCTCTGCGCGGCCTCCTGCCAGGTGCGGCCGAGCGAGTCGGGCTGGTGGTAGGGCAGCAGGCTGCGCCAGGTGTCGAAGACGTTCTTGACCTCGGGCCCGTTCCACGGCTTGTTGCCGGCCATCAGGTCCATGTGGAACTGGAAGCCGTTGATCCGCATGTTGAGCTGGTCGAACGTACCCATCGCGGGCCAGCCGTCCTTGTCGCCGAACGCGATCGGCGACAGACCGTCCTTCTGCATCTGCTTCGACAGCGCGACGAGCTCGTCGAGCGTCTTCGGCACCTGGTAGCTGTTCTTCTCGAACACGCTCTTGCGATAGAAGATCGCCCACGGGTAGTTCGTGAACGGCACGAAGTACTGCTTGCCGTCGTCACCCGTCGAGGCCGTCTTCAGTGCGTCCGAGAAGCCGGAGAGGTTCTTCCAGACGTCGCTGATGTCACCGGCCAGGCCCTTGCTGGCGAAGAAGCGCATCCGGAAGCCGGAGAACCAGGTCCACACGTCGTCCGGGCTGCCCTGCAGGTAGCTGTTGATCTGCTCCTGGAAGGTGTTGTGGTCGATGGTGTTGACCTTGACGGACAGCTTCGAGTTGGCGGTCTGGAAGTTGCTGACCACCTCGGCGATGGCCGCCTTCGGCACGGCGTCCGACTGGTTCGAGCCGAACGTCACCGTGCCCGTCGCGGCCTTGAGGTCGGCCGAGCTGGTGCTCGAGGAGCCACCGCCGCAGGCGGCGAGACCGCCGGCCGCCGCCACTCCCAGGGCGCCTCGGAACAGGCTCCTGCGGGCGAAGGACGTCCCGGCGATGGACGAGGGAACCAGCGAGGCGAGGTACTCGGCTTCGGACTGGTGACGGGGCATCGCGTCTCCTTTGACGGCGGCACTGGGCCGACACGGTCGATCACGTTCGGACAAATTCGATCACGTGATGCGGCCTACCTTCGTCACGCAGGCCTGCCGTGTCAAGGGTTTCCCCCGAGTTGGCGCGATCGTTATCAACATGTCGAAGCTTTGTGTTGGTTCTTGTTGACTTCCTGAGAGGTAAGGGCCAGGCTCTGCTCCATGCGTAGCTGGCCGACGAGGTCCCTCGCCCTGGGGGGCGACTACAACCCTGAGCAGTGGCCCCGCGAGGTGTGGGCGGACGACGCCCGCCTGATGCAGCAGGCCGGCGTCACCTTCGCCACCGTCGGGGTCTTCTCCTGGTCGCTCCTCGAGCCCGGGCCGGGCCGCTTCGAGCTCGGCTGGCTCGACGAGGTCCTCGACCTGCTGCACGCCCACGACATCGCCGTCGACCTGGCCACTGCGACCGCCTCGCCTCCGCCGTGGCTGCTCAGCCAGGGCGACGACCTGCTGCCCGAGCGCGCCGACGGGTCCCGGCTGTGGCCCGGCGGCCGGCAGGCGTACTGCCCCAGCTCGACGACGTACCGGGAGCACTCGCTGCGGCTCGTCGAGCAGCTGGCCACCCGGTACCACGAGCACCCGGCGGTGGCGCTGTGGCACGTGGGCAACGAGTACGCCTGCCACAACGTGCCGTGCTACTGCGACCGCTGCGCGGCCGCCTTCCGCACCTGGCTGCGCGCTCGCTACGGCGACGTCGCGACCCTCAACGACGCCTGGGGGACCGCGTTCTGGAGTCAGGCGTACACGGCCTTCGAGCAGGTGCTACCGCCGCGCCAGGCGCCGACCGCGAGCAACCCCACTCAGGTGCTCGACTACCGGCGGTTCAGCTCCGACAACGTGCTCGAGCTCTTCGTGGCCGAGCGCGACCTGCTGCACCGCTTGTCCCCCGGCGTCCCGGTGACGACCAACTTCATGACGCTGAACCACTTCCGGCACCTCGACTACTTCCAGTGGGGTCCCGAGCAGGACGTCGTCAGCACCGACCACTACCTCGTGTCGGCCGAGCCCGACCCCGAGGCCGAGCTCGCGTTCAGCGGGGACCTCACCCGCGGGATCGCCTGCGGCCGGCCGTGGATGCTGATGGAGCACTCCACCAGCGCCGTGAACTGGCAGCCGGTCAACCGGGCCAAGGCGCCTGGCCAGATGCTGCGCAACAGCCTGGCGCACGTCGCGCACGGGGCCGACACCCTGGGCTTCTTCCAGTGGCGCGCGTCGCGGGCCGGTGCCGAGAAGTTCCACTCCGCCCTGTTGCCCCACGCGGGCACCGACACCCGGCTGTGGCGCGAGGTGGTGCAGCTCGGGGAGGTCTGCGAGCGCCTGGCCGAGGTGGTCGGCACCACCGTCGAGGCCGACGTCGCCGTGCTCTGGGACTATCAGGCTGGTTGGGCGTGCGACCAGGACTCTCATCCGAGCGCGCTGGTGCGCTACGGCGACACCGCGCACGAGGTGCACGCGGCGCTGCTGGCCCGGGGCGTGGCCGCCGACGTCGTGCACCCCGAGGCCGACCTGAGCCGCTACCGGCTGGTCGTCGTCCCCACCCTCTACTCGTGCACCGACGCCGCGGCCGCCGGCGTGCGCGCGGCCGCCGAGCGCGGCGCCAGCGTGCTGGTCACGTACTTCTCCGGCATCGTCGACCAGCATGACCACATCCGGCTGGGCGGCTACCCCGGTGCGTTCCGCGACCTGCTCGGCATCCGGGTCGAGGAGTTCGCACCGCTCGGCGCCGGTGAGCAGGTCCGCCTGGACGACGGCGCCACCGGGTCGCTGTGGACCGAGCACCTGCACCTGGAGGGGGCCGCGGCCCTCGCGTCCTATGATGACGGCCCGCTGCCGGGAGTGCCGGCAGTGACCCGGCACGCAGTGGGTGCCGGCGCTGCCTGGTATCTCGCCACGCGCGTGGACGGCGAGCATCTCGGGCGCCTGGTCGACCGACTGCTCGAGGAGTCCGGCGTGGCACCTGCGGCGGTTGCTCCGCTGGGCGTCGAGCTGGTGCGCCGCAGCGGGTCCGGCCGCTCGTACCTGTTCGCGCTGAACCACACCGACGGCGCGGTCGACGTGGCGGTGAGCGGTCACGACCTGGTCGGCAACATCCGCGTCCGCGGGCCGCTCGAGCTACCGGCGGGTGGCGTCGCCATCGTCCGAGAGGAGCGCTGATGCTCGCCCGGCAGCGACAGGAACGGATCCTGAACGAGGTGCGCCAGCACGGCGGGGCGCGCGTCTCCGACCTGGTCGACCTGCTGGGCGTCTCCGACATGACAGTGCGCCGCGACATCGAGGCCCTCGCGCGCGCCGAGCTCGTGCTGCGGGTGCACGGCGGGGCGACTGCCGTCGACGGCCGTAGCAGCGAGGAGCCGGGCTTCGCCGCGAAGTCCGGGTTGGCCCTGGCCGAGAAGCTCGCCATCGCCACTGCGGCCGCCCGGCTGGTCGGACCTGGCGCGTCCGTGGCCCTGTCGGCCGGCACCACGACGTACGCCGTGGCGCGGGAGCTGCTCGGCGTCGAGGACCTCACCGTGGTGACCAACTCCCCGCCGGTCGCCGACCTGCTGCACGACAGCCCCGCCGCCGGCCGCACGGTGGTGCTCACCGGTGGCACCCGCACGCCGTCCAACGCCCTCGTCGGGCCGGTGGCGGTCCGGGCGCTGGAAGGGCTGCACGTCGACACGCTGATCCTCGGCGTCCACGGCATCGACGAGCGGGCCGGCATCACGACGCCCAACCTCGCCGAGGCCGAGACCAACCAGGCCCTGGTGGCGAGCGCCCGTCGGGTGGTCGTGGTGGCCGACCACTCCAAGTGGAACGTCGTCGGGCTGGCGCGGATCGCCCCGCTGGACCGGATCGACGTCCTGGTCACCGACGCCGGCCTGCCGCGCAGCGCCTGGCGGGCGCTGGACGGGGTGGTCGGCGAGATCGTCGTCGCGGAGGTGGAAGCATGAGCAGCATCGCCACGGTGCGCCGCACCACGGGGCACCTGCACGACGGCCGCGAGATCATCTACTACGACGACACCTCGCCGTACGTCGACGGCACCGCCACTCGCGACCTGCACGACACGCGACCGGTCTCCGAGCCCGCCACCGCGGGGCAGATGCGCTACGACCCGCTGAGCGGGACCTGGATCACCATCGCCGCGCACCGGATGGACCGCGCGTTCATGCCGCCGACCCACGAGTGCCCGCTCTGCCCGACCGGCCGCGGCACTCTGCCGTCCGAGATCCCGGCCGACGACTACGACGTCGTGGTGTTCGAGAACAAGTCGCCGAGCTTCTCCCCCCGGGTCGAGACGGCGCCCGGCGTCATCACGCTGCTCGACGGTGAGCCGTTGTGGCCGACCATGCCGGCGTTCGGGCGCTGCGAGGTGCTGTGCTTCACCAGCGAGCACGACTCGACCTTCGCCGACCTCAGCCCGGCCCGCGCCCGCACGGTGGTCGAGGCGTGGGTCGACCGCACCCGCGAGCTCGGCGCCATCGAGGGCGTCGAGCAGGTCTTCTGCTTCGAGAACCGCGGCACCGAGATCGGCGTCACGCTGACCCACCCGCACGGCCAGGTGTACGCCTACCCCTGGGTGACCCCGCGTACCCGGCGGATCATCGGCCTGGCCGAGGAGCACCGCGCCCGCACCGGCGGCAACCTGCTGCGCGACGTCCTGGACGCCGAACGGCGGGCCGGCGCGCGGATCGTGTCCGTCGGCGAGCACTGGACGGCGTACGTGCCGGCGGCCGCGCGCTGGCCGGTCGAGGTGCACCTGGCGCCACACCGCGACGTCCCCGACCTGCCTGCCCTGGACGCCGCCGAGCGAGACGAGCTGGCCCACGTCTACCTCGACCTGCTGCGGCGGCTCGACCGGTTCTACGAGGCGCCGGACGGCGCCGTCGTGCGGTTGCCCTACATCTCGGCGTGGCACCAGGCACCGGTACGTCAGGGCCGCGACCTCGCCCGGCTGCACCTGCAGATCACCTCGGTGCTGCGCGCTCCCGGCAAGCTGAAGTACCTCGCCGGCTCGGAGTCGGGCATGGGCGCCTGGGTCAACGACGCCACGCCCGAGCAGATCGCAGCGCGGCTGCGGGAGGTCGCGTGAGCTGCGGGCCACGATGAGCGGGTCCGCGCGGTGGTACCCCGTACGCGACGCGGACGAGCGCGCCGCGCAGGTGGCACACGCCTTCGAGCAGGTCGCCGGCCGCGCGCCCGCCGGAGTCTGGGCCTCGCCCGGCCGGGTCAACCTGATCGGCGAGCACACCGACTACAACGGTGGCCTCTGCCTGCCGATCGCGTTGCCGCAGAGCACCTTCGTCGCTGCCGCGTCCGGCGGGAGCCAGGTCGTGGCCCGGTCGGCGCAGCGTCCGGACGAGCCGATCGACATCGCGCTGGACGACGTCGGGCCCGGCCGCCCCCGCGGGTGGGGCGGCTACGTGGCCGGGGCGGTGGCCATGCTGCGCGCCGCGGCGGATGAGCGGGTCGGCGGCCTGACGGCACTCGTCGACAGCGACGTGCCGGTGGGGGCCGGGCTGTCGTCGTCCGCCGCACTGTCGTGCTCGACCGTGCTTGCCTGCGACGACCTGGCCGGCCTGGGCTGGGCCGCGGACGACGCCGGCCGGGCTCGGCTGGTCGAGGTCTGCGTGCGGGCCGAGAACGACGTGGCGCTGGCGCCTACCGGCGGCATGGACCAGGCGGCGTCGCTGCACTGCCAGGCGGGCCACGCGCTGCTGCTCGACTGCGCCGACGGCGGGTTCCGGCAGGTGCCGTTCGACGTCCAGGCCGCTGGGCTCGCGCTGCTCGTGGTCGACACACGGGCCGAGCACGAGCACTCCGGCGGCGAGTACGCGCAGCGGCGGGCCGGCTGCGAGGCCGCCGCGCGGGCGCTCGGTGTACCGCAGCTGCGCGGCATCGCACCCGACGGCCTCGCCGAGGCACTCGACCGGCTGGACGCCGACCTGCGCCCGCTCGTGCGGCACGTCGTCACCGAGATCGGCCGGGTGCGCGACGTGGTGCACCTGCTCACGGACGGGGACCTCGCCGCGGTCGGGCCGGTGCTCGACGCCTCGCACGCCTCGCTGCGGGACGACTACCAGGTGTCTGCCGCCGAGCTGGACCTCGCCGTCGACACGGCACGGCAGGCGGGCGCGCTCGGCGCCCGGATGACCGGCGGCGGCTTCGGCGGCTCGGCCATCGCCCTGGTGCCGGCCGCGCGCGTCGAGACCGTTGCCGAGGAGGTGGCGGAGGCGTTCGCCCGCAAGGGGTGGCGGGCGCCGGCGTTCCTGCTCGCCCAGCCGTCGTCGTCCGGCCGCCGCCTCCGCTGACCTTTCCGCCATCCCAGCCCGGTTTCCGCCACTCAGGCCGGTTTCGCACGCCGGAAAGCGGCCTGAGTGGCGGAAAGCGGCCTGAGTGGCGGAAAGGGTCGGGAGGGCGGGGTCAGCGCGCGGCCAGCACGACGGCGAGCGCCAGGACGGCGGGCACGGTCTGCACCAGGACGATGCGCCTGCTCACCGTGAGGCCTCCGAAGAGCCCGGCGACCGCAACGCAGCCGAGGAAGAACGTCTCGACCTGCCACTGCAGCGGGTCGGACGCGAGCAGACCCCAGCCGAGGCCGGCCACGAGGAACCCGTTGTACAGGCCCTGGTTGGCCGCCAGCGCGGCGGTCTGCTCGGCGAACTCGCGCGTCGTGCCGAAGGCGGCCCGTCCACGCGGGGTGCGCCAGAGCACCATCTCGAGCAGCACGATGTAGACGTGGATCAGCGCGACGAGAGCGACCAGCAGCTGTCCGATGAGGTGCATGGCGTCACCCTAGGGCCCGGCTCACTCCCCGACGCGACCGTCGACCAGCTCGCGGACGACGTCGAGGTGCCCCGCGTGCCGCGCGTACTCCTGCAGCACGTGGAACAGGATCGCCAGCAGCGACGGCGCGTCGGCCACCGTCGCGAACCGGCCGCCAGGGGTAGCGAGCGCCGACAGGTCGGCCGACTCCACGATGCGACGGGTGCGTTCGCCTCCGGCACGCAGGGCCTTGAGCAGGTCATCCAGGGTGTGGTCCGCCGGCACGTGCCAGCGGTCGCCCTGCTGGTCGCCCCACGGCTCGGCGACCTGCTCGCCTAGGAATCCCCAGACCAGCCAGCGCTGCTCCATGAAGGTCAGGTGCGCCACCAGCTCGGCCGGCGACCAACCGGACGGCAGCCGGCTCGACCGCAGCTCGTCCGGCGACAGACCCGTGACCTTGTCGGCGACGGTTTCGCGGTAGAAGTCGAGGTACGTCAGGAACAGCGACCGGACGTCGGACGACGCCGCCGGCTCGGGAAGTAGCGGGCTCATGGGTCGAAGTGTGGCCCACCGACCCACGCTGGTCGGCGCAAGGAATGCCCAAGGTCGCTCCCCGACGGTGAGACGGTGAAGCGCCGCTTCGCCAGGCTCACGCCGGGCGAGATCGAACGGCCGCCGGGCAGGCACCGCTCGGCGACCGCTGATCGCGTTGCCCGAGCCGCCCGGAGCGCAGGTGCCGTGCTGGCGGCGATCGCCCTGGCCGGCTGCGGCGGCAGCGCCGGTCCCGGGCCTGTCCCCACGGGCCGCACGACGACCGCGCCACCGACGTCAGCCACGCCGCAGACGACGCCGATTCAGGAGCCCGCGGCGACGACGAGCACGCCCTCGGCCACCTCGGGCCAGACTTCGGACACGCCGGGAGCTCGGGACGGGCTGTGGCAGAACATCGTGCGACAGCCGGGCATCAGCGGGAGCCTCGGCCCGCTGTTCGGTTCCCCGGTGCGGTTCACCACTGTCGGCGACACCACGACGATCCGGCTGATCCAGGACACCCCGGTCGGAACTCGCTGCGACGGCAGCCCCGGGCACCCCCAGGCTCCTGCCGGGACGGTCGTCGGGACGTTCGTCGGGACGGCAGGCCCCAGCTTCTCGGGCAAAGTGGCCTACTGGGACTGGGGCACCTGTGCCCTGAAAGCCTTCTACCCGTGGACGGTCAAGGTGGTGCCCCACCCTGTCGCGCAGGGCACGCCCGCACCAGGTGACACCGAGCCGTACCTCGAGGGCTCGGCGTTCAACGGTCTGCTCGACGAGTACTTCCACCGCTGCGTGAACGGCGGAGACCTCGCCGACCCGATCGGCAGCTGCACAGACCACGTGAGCGCAGGCGAGGGCTAGACGTCGTAGTCGACGACGACCGCGGCGTGGTCGCTCCACCGCTCGGCGTACGTCGCCGCGCGGCCGACCTCGGCCCGCACGGCCCGCTCCGCGAGCCCAGCCGTGGCCAGCTGGTAGTCGATGCGCCAGCCGCTGTCGTTGTCGAAGGCCTGCCCGCGCCACGACCACCAGGTGTAGGGGCCAGGGCCGTCACCGGCCAGCCGCCGGTGCACGTCGACGTAGCCGTGGCGCGGCGAGGTCCAGCGATCGAGGTAGGCGCGCTCCTCGGGCAGGAACCCGGCCTTGCGCAGGTTGCCGCGCCAGTTGCGCAGGTCGGCCGCACCATGCGCCACGTTCAGGTCACCCAGGACGACGACGTGGCCGCCGCCGCGGCGCAGGGCCGACATGCGGCGTCCCATGGCGTCCAGGAAGCGGTACTTCAGGTCCTGACGCGCGGTGCCGGCCTCGCCGGTCGGCACGTATACCGAGGCGAGCGTGAGCACCCCGGCCGAGGTCGCGACGTCCGCCTCGACCCAGCGGCCGGTGCCCTCGAACTCGCGGCGGCCGACCCCCTGCCGGGCCGCCAGGGGCTCAGCGCGGGTGAGGACGGCGACCCCGCAGCGTCCGGGGATCGAGCAGGTGTCGTGGGTGACGGACCACCCGGCGAAGGGCCCCTCCCCTACCAGCTCACGCAGCTGGGCGTCGCTCGCCCGCACTTCCTGCAGGCAGAGCACGTCCGGTTGCTGCGCAGCCAGCCAGGTCAGGCCCCCGCGCCGGGCGGCCGCCCGGATCCCGTTGACGTTGGCAGAGACGACGCGCAGCACGCGCCCATCCTGCCGGGAGGGTCAGCGACGGATGAACGTGGCCACGGTGGTGCAGCCCCGCGACGAGCTGCAGGTGGTGCCGACGCCGACCTGGGTCAGCCGACCGTCCAGGATGTTGGCCCGGTGTCCGGGCGACTTCATCCACAGCGCCACCAGGGTGGAGGACGACGTCCGCTGGCCGGCGCGCACGATGTTCTCGGAGGCGCGGGTGGCGTGGCAGCCACGCAGCACGGTCATCATCGACTGGTGGTAGATGCTCGAGGAGTAGCGCAGCCGGCTGGCCAGCGACTCGGCGTACTTGTCAGGGCAGTACGACGCGGTCAGCGGCTTCAGGTGGTGGACCCGGCGCTGGTAGTTGATGGAGCTGATGACGTTCGCCTCGTAGGTCGGAAGGTACGACGACGAGACAGCCTCAGCGGGGGCTGCAGCGGCCACGGAGACCACGCCGGAAACTGCGACGGCGAGGGCCACGAGGCCGCGTGAGATCACGTTGTGTATAGCAGGCATGCACCTAAGGTAAGGGAACTACCCCACCATGACTAGTCCCAAACTCGCTTTGGGTGCCCGAATGGCTACGCAGAGCGCCCAACCGGTACCCCCATCGGGTACCGATTGGGTCGCTTTGACCTGCGCTGGCGCGATTCGCGAAACGATTCAGGACTGCGCCGAAAAAAGATTCTCGTCGAGGGCCGCGAGGAAGTCCTCGGTGCTGAGGAACGGCTGGTCCGGGCCCACCAGCAGGGCCAGGTCCTTGGTCATCTTGCCGCTCTCGACCGTCTCGATGCAGACCCGCTCGAGGGTTTCGGCGAAGGCGGTGACCTCAGGGGTGCCGTCGAGCTTGCCGCGGTGCTTCAGGCCCCCGGTCCAGGCGAAGATCGAGGCGATCGGGTTGGTGGACGTCGGCTTGCCCGCCTGGTGCTGGCGGTAGTGCCGGGTCACCGTGCCGTGGGCCGCCTCGGCCTCGACGGTGCGACCGTCCGGCGTCATCAGCACCGAGGTCATCAGCCCCAGCGAGCCGAAGCCCTGGGCCACCGTGTCGGACTGCACGTCGCCGTCGTAGTTCTTGCAGGCCCAGACGTAGCCGCCCTCCCACTTCATCGCGGCGGCGACCATGTCGTCGATCAGCCGGTGCTCGTAGGTGAGGCCGGCCGCGTCGAAGTCGGCCTTGAACTCGGCGTCGAAGATGTCGGCGAAGATGTCCTTGAAGGCGCCGTCGTACGCCTTGAGGATCGTGTTCTTCGTCGACAGGTAGACCGGGTAGCCGCGCTGCAGGCCGTAGCTGAACGAGGCCCGGGCGAAGTCGGCGATCGACTTGTTGAAGTTGTACATGCCCATCGCCACGCCGCCGTCGGCGCCGTAGTTCGCGACCACGTGCTGGATCGGCTCCGAGCCGTCCTCGGGCGTGAACGTGATGGTGAGCTCGCCGGCGCCGGGCACCTTGAAGTTCGTGGCCTTGTACTGGTCGCCGTGGGCGTGGCGGCCGATGATGATCGGCTTGGTCCACCCCGGCACCAGCCGAGGGATGTTGCTGATGATGATCGGCTCACGGAACACCACGCCGCCGAGGATGTTGCGGATCGTGCCGTTGGGCGACACCCACATCTTCTTCAGGCCGAACTCCTCGACCCGCGCCTCGTCCGGCGTGATGGTGGCGCACTTGACGCCGACGCCGTGCTCCTTGATCGCGTTCGCCGCGTCGATCGTCACCTGGTCGTCGGTGGCGTCGCGGTGCTCGATGCCCAGGTCGTAGTACCTGAGGTCGACGTCGAGGTACGGGTGGATCAGACGGTCCTTGATGAACTGCCAGATGATCCGGGTCATCTCGTCGCCGTCGAGCTCGACGACCGGCCCGGCGACCTTGATCTTCGCCATGGGTGTGCCTCTCGTGGTGGGATCGTTTGACGTCAAGATATCGGCATCCGGACGCTGGTGCCAGTGGCCGGAGCGGTCCTGACGGTCCGAGCCACCTGAGCCCGTCCCCGGGCGCGCACTATGGTCGTCACGGTCGAAGCCCCGTCGTCGCGAGGAGTCCGTCGTGAGCACCACCCCCGTCAAGGTCGCCGTCACCGGAGCCGCCGGGCAGATCGGCTACAGCCTGCTGTTCCGCATCGCGAGCGGCGCGCTGCTCGGGCCGGACACCCCCGTCGAGCTGCGGCTGCTCGAGATCACGCCGGCCCTGGGCACGCTCGAGGGCGTCGTGATGGAGCTCGACGACTGCGCCTTCCCGCTGCTCAGCAAGGTCGAGATCGGCGACGACCCGCGCACGATCTTCGACGGCGTCAACCTGGCCCTGCTGGTGGGCGCGCGTCCCCGCACCAAGGGCATGGAGCGCGGCGACCTGCTCGAGGCCAACGGCGCGATCTTCACCGCGCAGGGCAAGGCGCTCAACGACGTCGCGGCTGACGACGTCCGGGTGGGCGTCACGGGCAACCCGGCCAACACGAACGCCTTGATCGCGATGAGCAACGCGCCCGACATCCCGCGCGAGCGGTTCTCGGCCCTCACCCGCCTGGACCACAACCGCGGGTTGTCGCAGCTGGCCAAGAAGGCCGGCTGCTCGGTCACCGACATCAAGAAGCTCACCATCTGGGGCAACCACTCCGCGACCCAGTACACCGACATCTTCCACGCCGAGATCGGCGGTCGTAACGCCGCAGAGGTCGTCGGCGACCAGGCGTGGATCGAGAACGAGTTCATCCCCACGGTGGCCAAGCGCGGCGCGGCGATCATCGAGGCGCGCGGCTCGTCGTCCGCTGCCTCCGCCGCCTCCGCCACCATCGACGCCGGGCGCGACTGGCTGACCTCGTCCCCTGAGGGCGACTGGGTCTCGATGGCGGTCGTCTCCGACGGCTCGTACGGCGTCCCCGAGGGCCTGATCTACTCCTACCCCGTCACGACCAAGGACGGCGACTGGCAGATCGTGCAGGGGCTCGAGATCGACGACTTCTCGCGCGCCCGGATGGACGCGACGGCGGCCGAGCTGGTCGAGGAGCGCGACGCCGTGACGGCGCTCGGCCTGATCGGCTGAGGCCGCCGACCGGCGCTCAGGCGGTGAGCTTGACGGTCGCCGCCAGCGTGGCCGCCGCGCCGGCCGCAGCGGCCAGCAGCACCACGTCGACCGGCCGCGAGCGCACCACCAGGGCGCCGGCGAGCCTGACCGGCAGCACCGCGCGCAGCACCGCAGCGGCGCCGAGCGCAGCGGCGAGCAGGTAGCCGCCGGTGCGCAGGTGCCCGAGCGCGACAGCGACTACCGCCGCCGCCACCCCGAGCGCCAGCACCAGCCACGGTCCGAGCAGCCGCGGGGTCTTCACCTGGCCGGCTCGGGGACGGTACGCAGCGTGCGCTCGGCTGCCTCGACGACGTTCACCAGGAGCATCGCGCGGGTCATCGGGCCGACGCCGCCGGGGTTGGGGCTGACCCAGCCGGCCACCTCGGCCACGTCGGCGGCCACGTCGCCCGCGACGCGCGACCGGCCGTCCTCGCCCACGACCCGGCTCACGCCGACGTCCAGGACGGCGGCTCCGGGCTTGATCATGTCGGCGGTCACGAGGTCCGGCCGACCGGCCGCAGCGACGACGACGTCGGCCCGCCGGGTGACGGCCGCGAGATCGCGGGTTCCGGTGTGGCACAGGGTGACCGTGGCGTTCTCGCTGCGGCGGGTGAGCATCAGCCCGAGCGGGCGGCCTACCGTGATGCCGCGCCCGATGACGCACACCTCGGCGCCGGCCAGAGTGACGTCGTGGCGGCGCAGCAGCTCGATGATGCCGGTCGGCGTGCACGGCGTCGGGGCGGGCTTGCCGAGGGCGAGCCAGCCCAGGTTCATCGGGTGCAGGCCGTCGACGTCCTTGCCCGGATCGACCCGGGCGAGGATCGCGAACTCGTCCAGGCCGGTCGGCTGCTGCACGAGGAACGCCGTGCACTCCGGGTCGGCGTTGAGCTCGTCGACCACGGCCTCGACCTCGGCCTGGGTGCTGCCGGCGGGCAGCTCACGCTGGATGCTGGCGATGCCGATCTCGGCGCAGTCGCGGTGCTTGGCCCGGACGTACCACCGGCTGCCGGGGTCGTCGCCCACCAGGACCGTGCCCAGCCCGGGCACCACGCCCTGCTCGCGCAAGGCGTCGATGCGGACCGTCAGCTCGGCCTTGATCTGGGCGAGGGTCGCCTGGCCGTCGAGCACGCGTGCTGGCATGGCCTCATCCTTCCACGGGGACAGCCGCGTTCCGGCGCGCGGCACCGCCGCCCGGTCAGTGAGCGAAGTGCCGGGTGCCGGTGAGGTAGAGCGTGACGCCCGCCGCCCGCGCCGCTTCGACGACGTCCGCGTCGCGGATCGAACCACCCGGCTGGACGACGGCCCGCACCCCGGCGTCGAGCAGCACCTGCAGTCCGTCGGCGAACGGGAAGAACGCGTCGGACGCTGCAACCGCCCCGGCCGCGCGCTCGGCCCCGGCCCGCTCGACCGCCAGCCGGCACGAGTCGACCCGGTTGACCTGGCCCATGCCCACCCCGACGCTGGCCCCGTCCTTGGCGAGCAGGATCGCGTTCGACCGCACCCCCCGCACCGCCCGCCAGGCGAACGCGAGATCGGCCAGCAGGTCGCCGTCCGCAGGCTCGCCGCAGGCCAGCGTCCAGGACGTCGGGTCGTCGCCGCCCGTGGGTGTGCCGTCCTCGCTGGTGACGACGGCGTCGATCCGGTCACCGGTCTGCACGAGGACTCCGCCGCTGACCTGGCGCAGCTCGACGCTGTCGCGGGCGTAGCCGTCCGGCAGCTCCAGCAGTCGCACGTTCTTCTTGCGGGTGAGCACCTGGTAGGCGTCGGCGTCGAAGGAGGGCGCGATCACGACCTCGGTGAACACGTCGGCCAGCTGTTCGGCCATGGCCAGCGACACCGGCCGGTTGGCCGCGACCACCCCGCCGTAGGCCGAGACCGGGTCGCAGGCGTGCGCCTTGCGGTGCGCCTCGGCCACGTCGGCGCCCACCGCGATGCCGCACGGGTTGGCGTGCTTGATGATGGCCACCGCCGGCCGGTCGAAGTCGAATGCCGACCGCAGCGCGGCGTCGGCGTCGACGTAGTTGTTGTACGACATCTCCTTGCCGTGCAAGGGAGCTGCCTGGGCGATGCCCGGGTTCGCGTCCGGGTCGACGTACAGGGCGGCCTGCTGGTGCGGGTTCTCGCCGTAGCGCAGCGTCGCGGCCCGCTCGAGGGCCAGACCGGCGTACGCGGGCCACCACTGCGGGTCGTCGTCGAGCTCCATGGCGCACCACTCCGCCACCGCCTTGTCGTACGACGCGGTGTGCGCGAACGCCCGGGCGGCGAGCCGGCGGCGGGCCGGCAGGTCGAACCCGCCGTCCCGCACCGCGTCCAGCAGCGCCGGGTAGTCGCCGGGCGCCGTGACGATCGCGACGCTGGCGTGGTTCTTGGCGGCAGCCCGCACCATCGAGGGGCCGCCGATGTCGATCTGCTCGACGACGTCGTCCAGGGCCGCACCGGAGGCCACGGTCGCGCGGAACGGGTACAGGTTGCTCACGACGACGTCGAACGGCTCGATGCCGAGCTCGCCCAGCTGCCGCTCGTGGTCGGGGTTGCGCCGGTCCGCGAGGATCCCGGCATGCACCTTGGGATGCAGCGTCTTCACCCGGCCGTCCAGGCACTCGGGGAAGCCGGTGAGCTCCTCGACCTGGGTCACCGGCACGCCGGCTGCGGCGATCCGGGACGCCGTCGAGCCGGTCGACACGATGGACACCCCCGCGGCGTGCAGCCCGACGGCGAGCTCCTCCAGCCCCGACTTGTCGTACACCGACACCAGGGCGCGGCGGATCGGCCGGCGGGTGTCCTGAACGGGCTCGCTCACGGGATGGTGACCCTTCTGTCGTGGACGGTCCAGCCGTCGCGGGCCATCCGGCCGACGACGTCGACGAGCATGGCGCGCTCGACGGACTTGATGCGCTCGTGCAGCGAGGCGACGTCGTCGTCCGGCGCCACGACCACCGCCCGCTGGGCGATGATCGGGCCGGTGTCGACCCCTGCGTCCACCACGAACAGGGTCGCGCCGGTGACCTGGACGCCGTACGCCAGCGCGTCGGCCGGCGCGGTGGTGCCGGGGAAGGACGGCGAGAGCGCAGGGTGCGTGTTGACGGTGCGGCCGCCGAAGCGAGCCAGGAACGCCGGACCGGTCAGCTTCATGAACCCGGCCAGCACGACCAGGTCCGGGTCGTGCGCGGCCACCAGCTCAGTGAGGCCGGCGTCCCAGGCCGCCCGGTCGGGCGCGTCGCCGAGCCGGTGCACGAAGGTGGGCACGCCGTGCCGCTCGGCCCGGGCCAGGCCCTCGACGCCGGGCCGGTCGGAGCCAACTGCGACGACCTGCGCCCCGTAGGCCGGCTCGGCGCAGGCGTCGAGCAGGGCCTGCAGGTTGGTGCCGGCGCCGGACACGAGCACGACCAGCCGCGCGGGGTGGCGCGGTCGGGTCCGGTCGGAGGTCACGGACGACGAGGGTATCGGCGGGTCAGGCGGCGCGGCGGCGGTGGGTCAGCCACGCCGCGACGGCGGCCCCGGCGCCCAGCTCGGCGGCGAGCACCAGCGCCACCCGCCAGGGCGAGGGCCCGACGGCGGACAGCGCACCGGGCCCGGCCGCCCCGCCGCTCAGCGCGACCAGCACGGTGACCAGCACCGTGGTCGAGACCACTGCGGTGAGCGCATCGGTCACGGCGTCCAGCCACCGCGCCGGGACGACGGCCGCGCGCGCCACGACCTGCCAGCCGACGACGGCGCCCACGAGCACCGGCACCAGCACCACGGCCGCGAGCGCCGACGGCAGGGCGCCGGGCGGCGGCACGGCGCCGAGCACCGGCACCAGCGGGAGCAGCCCGAGGTCGGAGCCGCCGGGCGTGACGAGGGTGCCTGTGCCCACGGCGAACCCGGGGCCGGCGACGAACCCGACGGCCCACAGGGCGAGGTTGGGCAGCAGCGCGACCTGGGCCAGCACCAGCACGGCGCCGCCCACCACACCGGCGTCCAGGGCCCGGTGCAGCGCGAGGACGCGGTCGGCGTGCCAGACCAGCGTCCCGGCGAGCAGCAGGGCACCGGCCCCGACCAGGGACGCGGCCCCGAGGCCCGCCGCCCGCGCCGTGCGCCGGATGCGGTGCGGCACGTGGAGCAACCCGGCGAGCGTGCCGAGCACCGGGACCCCGCAGGCCCGCAGGCCCGCAGCGCCCGCGGCGACGGTGGGCAGCAGCAGGCCGGCGACCAGCGCCTGCCACACCACCGGTTGGTAGCCCGGAGCCCGGGCCAGCAGGGCCGCGACGACGAGCACCGCCGTGTAGCCCGCGGCCAGCCCGGCGATGGCCGGCGCCAGCGCGCGGGCCGGCGAGGCGGCCGCCTCGAGGTCACGGCGGTCGAGTGCCGCGCCGATCCGGCGTCCGGCGAGCCAGCAGAGCAGCACCGGGACGGCGGTTGCGGCGAGCGGGGCGATGCTCACCGAGCCGGCCGGCACGGTGAGTCCGACGTGGTGCAGCAGCAGCCAGACGTCGGTCGACACCCGCACCGCTTCGCCCCACGCCGCAGTCGCCTGGGCGGAGGTCGCCCAGGCGAGCAGCGCGGGCAGCGCGATCACGAGCCACGACAGCGCCGCCGTCCAGACGCCGGTCAGCAGGGCCATGACCGGGCCGACCGGACCGTCGTCCGGCCCGGACCAGGGGGTGGCGGAGCGCACGGCGCTGGTGGCGGCCGCGGTGTCGGGGCGGAGGCGGTCGAGGATGCTCATGGCCCTTCCATGGTCGCTGCCGGGCGCACCGGGTCGTCGGACCCGGTGCCGGGTCGGGGTGTCGCGGCGGCGTGGCCGACGATGCAACCGGGCACCGCGCTCAGGCGTGATGATGGTGACGGCAACACCGGGAGGAGGTGCGCGCGTGGGTGATCAGCAGGCCGAGGAGTCCTTCGACGACTTCTACCGCACCACCAGCCAGCGCCTCGTGCACCAGGTGTACGCCATGACCGGAAACCGGCCGGAGGCGCAGGACTGCGTTCAGGAGGCCTACGCCCGCGCGTGGCAGCGCTGGAGCCAGGTCGGCGCGCTGGACGAGCCGGAGGCGTGGGTGCGCACCGTGGCCCGTCGGGTGGCGGTCTCGCGCTGGCGCCGGGCCCGGACGGCGGCCCGCCACCTGCTCACGCACGGCCACGAGGAGGTCGCCCGGCCCCCCGACGAGTCCCACATGGTGCTCGTCGACGCCCTGCGGCAGATCCCCGCGGCACAGCGGCACGCCGTCGTCCTGCACCACCTCGTCGGCCTGTCCGTCGATGAGGTCGCCCACGAGACCGGCGCCCCCGTCGGCACCGTCAAGGCAAGGCTGCACCGCGGCCGAGCCGCGCTCGCCAACGTGATCGGGCCGCTCGACGGCACCGTCCCGTCCGTCGGATCCACCGTGAAAGAGGTCGGTCATGGCTCCTGACCAGCACGACCCCGTGGCCGCCGCACTCGACGACCTGCGCGCAGACCTCGGCACGCTGCACCTCGCGCCGGCCAGCGAGGTCCGGCGCCGCGGCGCCCAGCGACGTCGGCACCGCCGGATCGGCCTCACTGCGACGACGGTCGCCGCCGTAGCTGCCATCGGGGTGGGCTCGGGACGGTTGCTGGACCCGGTGGGCACCGTGCGTCCGGCTCCCCCGGCGTCCGGCTCGGTCGGCGTCGTGACACCGAGTCCGACCACGACGGCCACGAGCCCGTCGACCGCGACGGCGACCGCCGGGCCGACGCCCACCGACCTGCCGGTAGTGACGGTGCGTCCGGCGGCGCCTGGCGGCGGGACGGTGGCGGCGGCGTACTTCCTGCCTGGCAAGCGGTGGCAGGGGCCGGACCTCAACCGTGGGCGCGCCATGGTGTCGGCAGCGCCGAAGGAGACGGAGGGCAGCGTCACCCGGTTCGCGTGCGACCCCGACACCGACATCGCCGGGGACGTGGCGTTCCTGCAGGTGACCGAGCGCTCCGGGACGTTCGTCGGGACGCAGAAGGTGCGCCTGCTGGGAAGTGCGGCCCGAGCCACGACGGTCGCCGAGCAGATGGCTGCGGCGATGCCCCGCTGCCAGGAGCGGCTGCGCGACCAGGCGGTGCGCGACGCGGGCGCCCTGCCGCCCGGCGAGACCGCGCCGGTCCCGAACGCCGACGTGGTCGAGGACGCGCAGGGGCGGGTCGACGACGCGACCGGCTCGGTGCGCATCTACCGCACCAGCAGCGACTACGGCACCGGCGCGAGCTCGGTCACGACGGACTGGGTGGTGCTGGCCCGCGAGGGGTCGGCGGTCACGTTCCTCGACCTGCCGCAGTTCGAGACGTCCGCCGTGAGCCTGGCCGCGCTGCGGCGGCTCGCCGACGCCGCCCGCACCCAGATCCGCTTCGCCGCCACCCGCTGAGCGCGGACGTCGCGCCCTCGCCACACTGTGGCCATGAGGTCTGGCGCCCGGTGACCAGGAGCCCCGCCGCGCCCGCCCCGGCGCCCGCCGCTGACGGCAGGTGGCGCGCGCTGGCCGTCTGCCAGCTGGCCCTGTTCGCCACGCTGATCGACGTCAGCGTCACCAACGTGGCGCTGCCCTCGATCGGCCGCGCCACCAGCGCCTCGCCGTCCCAGCTGCAGTGGGTGGTGAGCGGCTACGTGCTGGCTTACGCGCTGGTACCGGTGCTCGGTGGGCGGCTCGGCGACGACCGTGGGCGACGCGCCATGTTCCTCGTGGGGGTGGGCGGCTTCGTCGCGACCAGCGTGCTGGTCGGCCTGGCACCCGACGCGCGCGTGCTGATCGCGCTACGGGTGGTGCAGGGCCTGTTCGGTGGACTGGTGAACCCGCAGGTGGCGGGGATCGTGCAGCAGCTGTTCCGCGGCGCCGAGCGCGGCCGGGCGTTCGGTGCCATCGGGGCGACCGTTGGCACCGCGACCGCGATCGGCCCGCTGCTCGGCGGCCTGCTGATCGGGCTGGGCGGCCCGCAGCTGGGGTGGCGCCTGGTCTTCTTCGCCAACCTGCCGATCGGGCTCGTCGTGCTGGTGCTCGGCCGGCGGTGGTTGCCCGCGCCCGAGCCACGCGAGCCCGGGTCCCGCCGACCGCAGCTGGACGTCGTAGGCGCCGCGCTGCTCGGCCTCACCACGCTGTGCGTGCTGTTCCCCACCGTGCAGTACGACACAGCACGCGACCCCCGGCTGTTCTGGCTGGCGCTGCCGGCGGTGCCGCTGTTCGCCGCGTTCCTGCGCCGCGAGTGGCGGCTGACCCGCGCGCGCCGCGACCCACTGGTCGACCTGCGGCTGTTCCGGCAACCGTCGTACACGGCAGGGGTGGGCCTGGCGCTGCTCTACTTCGCCGCCTTCACCGGCCTGCCGCTGGTGCTCGCGCTGTACTACCAGCTCGGGCTGGGCTTCTCGGCGCTGCAGTCGGGCCTGGGGGTCACGGCCTTCGCCGTGGGCTCGGCCGTCGCGGCGCCGATCGCCGGTCGGCTGGTGCCGCGGTTCGGCCGCCCGCTGGTGATCGCTGCGCTGCTGCTGTTCGCCCTCGGCGCCGTGGCGGTCGGGCTGGTGGTGAGCCGGGCAGCGCCGACCACGGACGTCGTCACCACCACCGCGCGGCTGGCCCTGCCGTTGCTGCTGCTCGGTCTGGGCAGCGGAGCGATCATCACGCCGAACCAGGCGCTGTCGCTGGCGGACGTCGACCCTCGGATGGGAGGCGCGGCCGGCGGTGTCCTGCAGACCGCGCAGCGGATCGGCTCGGCCATCGGGCAGGCCGTGATCGGGTCGGTGTTCTTCGCCGTCCTCGCCGCACGCGGGGTGGCGCCCGGAGGCCGCGCGGACGCCGGCGGGTCGTCGTCCGGCGTGGACGCCGCTGCGTACGCGAGCGCGATGTCGACCGCGGTGGTCGCGACGCTGGCCTTCGTGGTGCTGGCCCTGGCCTTCGGGTTCACCGACCTGCTGCTCACCCGCCGACGCCGGATCGCCCGCCTCACCGCCGACCTCCACCCCTGACCCGAGCGCGGCCCCCCAGGCGGGGGAGGGTGGTCAGGCGGGGGTGAGGGACTGCATGATGTCGCGCATCAGCTGGGCGGTCTCGGACGGCGTCTTGCCCACCTGCACGCCGGCGGCCTCGAGGGCCTCCTGCTTGGCCTGCGCGGTGCCCGACGAGCCGGACACGATGGCGCCGGCATGACCCATGGTCTTGCCCTCGGGGGCGGTGAAGCCCGCCACGTAGCCGACGACCGGCTTGGTGACGTGCTCCTTGATGTAGGCGGCCGCCCGCTCCTCGGCGTCGCCGCCGATCTCGCCGATCATCACGATCGCGTCGGTCTCGGGGTCGTTCTCGAACGCCTCGAGCGCATCGATGTGCGTGGTGCCGATGATCGGGTCGCCGCCGATCCCGATCGCGGACGAGAAGCCGAAGTCCCGCAGCTCGAACATCATCTGGTAGGTCAGGGTGCCCGACTTCGACACGAGCCCGACCCGGCCGGGGCCGCTGATGTCGGCCGGGATGATGCCGGCGTTCGACTTGCCGGGGCTGATCAGGCCGGGGCAGTTCGGCCCGATCAGCCGGGTGGTGCCCGACTGCTGGGCGTAGGTGAAGAACTCGGCGGTGTCCTTGACGGCCACGCCCTCCGTGATGCACACCGCGAGCGGGATGCCAGCATCCACGGCCTCGATCACAGCGGCCTTGGTGAACTTGGCGGGCACGAAGATCACGGTGACGTCGGCGCCGGTGGCCTCGACGGCCTCACCGACGGAGCCGAACACCGGCACCTGGACGCCGTCGTCGAACTCCACGCTCTGGCCACCCTTGCCGGGCGTGACCCCGCCGACGATGGTGGTGCCGCTCGCCAGCATCCGCTGGGTGTGCTTGCGCCCCTCGGAGCCGGTCATGCCCTGCACGATGACCTTGCTGTTCTCGGTCAGGAAGATTGCCATGAGTTGTCGTCCGTCCCTTACTTCGCGGCCGCGAGCTCGGCCGCCTTGCGAGCGGCGCCGTCCATGGTGTCGACCAGCGTGACGAGCGGGTTGTTCGCCTCGCTGAGGATGCGTCGTCCCTCGACGACGTTGTTGCCGTCGAGCCGGACGACGAGGGGCTTGGTGGCCTCGTCGCCCAGGATCTCGAGGGCGTGCACGATGCCGTCGGCCACCGCGTCGCAGGCGGTGATGCCGCCGAAGACGTTCACGAAGACGCTCTTGACCTGCGGGTCGCCGAGGATGATGTGCAGCCCGTCGGCCATCACCTGGGCCGAGGCGCCGCCGCCGATGTCGAGGAAGTTGGCCGGCTTGACGCCGCCGAACTCCTCGCCCGCGTACGCGACGACGTCCAGGGTGCTCATGACGAGCCCGGCGCCGTTGCCGATGATCCCGACCGAGCCGTCGAGCTTGACGTAGTTGAGGCCCTTCTCCTTGGCCGCGGCCTCGAGCGGGTCAGCCGCCGAGGCGTCCTCGAGGTCCGCGTGCCCGGGGTGCCGGAAGCCGGCGTTCTCGTCCAGCGAGACCTTGCCGTCCAGGGCGATGATCGCGCCGTCCGCCGTCTTGACCAGCGGGTTGACCTCGACCAGCGTCGCGTCCTCGTCGCGGTAGACGAGCCAGAGCTTCTGGGCGACGTCGGCGATCGCGTCCTTGACGTCGTCGTCGAAACCCGCCGCGTCGACGATCTCGCGCGCCTTGGCCGCGTCGATGCCCACGATGGGGTCGACCGCGACGCGCGCGAGCGCCTCGGGCCGCTCGACGGCCAGCTGCTCGATCTCGACCCCACCCTCCTTGCTCGCCATGGCGAGGTAGGAGCGGTTCGCGCGGTCGAGCAGCACCGAGAAGTAGTACTCCTCGGCGATCTCGGCTCCCTGCGCGATCATCACGCGGTGCACGGTGTGGCCCTTGATGTCCATGCCAAGGATCTGGCCGGCCTTCTCGGCCGCCTCGTCCGGGGAGTGGGCCAGCTTGACGCCGCCGGCCTTGCCTCGACCACCGACCTTGACCTGCGCCTTGACGACGACGGTGCCGCCGCCGATCTTCTCGGCGCCCGCGCGGGCCGCCTCGGGGGTGTCGGCGACCGTCGCCTCGAGCACGGGGACCCCGTGCTCGGCGAACAGGTCGCGCGCCTGGTACTCGAAGAGGTCCACGGTCTTCTCGCCTTCCGGTGCGACGGCGTCGTCGGGTGGTTCAGGGTGGTTCAGCGTGCTTCGGGGTGCAGCTGGCGGCCGGCGCGGCGGTACCGCGGGCCGCCCGCGAGCCTAGTCCCGTGCTGCACCCCGGCTCGACGCCGGTGCGGCAAGTGCGACGAAGCGCACACGCGTGACCTCGGCGCGGGCGGCTCGTTGAACCCGCCAGGAGGTCACCGATGACGCGAACCACCCGCCTGTTGTCCGTCGCCGCGCTGCTCGCTGGGGCAGCCCTGCTGCCACCGGCCGGTGCTGGTGGCACGGCCGCTGCTGCGACGCCGGGGGTGACGACCGTCCCCGACCTCACCTTCACGGTGAAGACCGGCCCCGGCGGCGCCACCCGCTGCACCATCGACGCGGACCTGTACCTCCCGTCGTCCGCGAGCCCCACCAACCGGGTGCCCGCGATCTTGACGACGAACGGGTTCGGCGGCAGCAAGGCCGACCAGGCCGGCCTCGGCCAGGCGTTCGCCGAGCGCGGGTACGCCGTCCTCTCGTACACCGGCCTGGGCTTTCCCGACTCCGGCTGCAAGATCACCCTCGACGACCCCGCCTACGACGGGAAGGCTGCCCGGCAGCTCATCTCGTTCCTCGGTGGCACGGGGACGGCGACCCGCGGGGGCGCTGCGTACGCGATGCCCGACGTCGTCGTGCATGACGCGACCGACCACGCCGGCGTGGCGCACCGGGACGACCCCCGGGTCGGGATGGTCGGTGGGTCGTACGGCGGGCAGATCCAGTTCGCGACCGCGAAGGTCGACAAGCGGCTCGACGCCATCGTGCCGATCATCACCTGGAACGACCTGCAGTACTCGCTGGCTCCCAACAACACCTCGCTGCGCGGCGTCACGCCGTCGGTGCCGGGCACCGAGAAGATCGGGTGGACCTCGCTGTTCTTCGGCGTCGGGATCGCGGACGGCGTGCAGGGCGCGGCGATCGACCCCAGCCGCAACGTCGGGTGCCCCAACTTCCGCACCGAGGCCTGCGTCGCCAAAGCCCAGCTCGACACGTTCGGCTACCCCAGCGCCGACACCGTGGCCCTGACCAACCAGGTGTCGGTGGGCCACTACCTGGGGCAGGTGCGGATCCCCACCCTGCTGCTCCAGGGCGAGAACGACACCCTGTTCAACCTCCAGGAGGCAGTGGCGACCTACCGCGGCCTGCGGGCCAGGGGGACGCCGGTCTCGATGGTCTGGCAGTCGTGGGGGCACAGCGGCGGCACGCCCGCGCCCGGCGAGCTCGACCTGTCGGGCGCCGCGATCGAGAGCACCTACCTCGGCGGCCGGATCAAGGACTGGTTCGACCACTACCTCAAGGACTCGAGCGTCAGCACCGGCCCGGGCTTCTCCTACTTCCGCGACTGGATCACCTACAGCGGCAACGCCGCTCCGGCCTTCGCCACCGCCGACAGCTACCCCGTGGCGCGCCCCTCGACGTTCTGGCTGTCCGGTGGCTCACCCAGCGGCTCACTGGTGCAGCGTCGCTCGGACGTCCACTCCGGGACGACGGCGTGGACCAACCCGCCCGGCGGCGCACCGTCGAGCTACTCCGAGGTCTCCGCGCTGCAGGGCTCCGCGGTGCCGGACGGCATCACGCCGCCGTTCGACACGCCTGGCACCGCCGGTGCCTGGCAGACGGAGCCACTGCCGGCGGACGCCGACCTGGTCGGCGTGCCGACGCTCGACGTGCGGTTCACGTCGCCGGCCGTGGCGCTCACCCAGTCGGCAGGCCCGGCGGGGCAGCTGCTGGTGTTCGCCAAGCTCTACGACGTGGCACCGGACGGCAGCATCACCCTGGTGCACCGGCTGATCAGCCCGACCCGCGTCGGTGACATCACCCGCCCGGTGCACCTCGAGCTGCCGGGCATCGTGCACCGGGTGTCGGCCGGGCACCGGCTGCGCCTGGTGCTGGCGGCCACGGACGCGGCCTACAAGAACGCGCCGACGTCGCAGCCGGTGAGCGTCGTCGTCGACCCCGCCTCGCCGCCACGGCTGAACCTGCCGCTGATCGGTCGATGAGTCGCGGCTCAGTCGGTCGAGACGTTCTCCCGCACCCACGCCACGATCGAGGCCGTCGTCGCGCCGGGGGTGAACACCTTCGCGACCCCGAGCCGCTCGAGCTCGGGGATGTCGCCCTCGGGGATGATCCCGCCACCGAAGACGACGATGTCGGAGGCGTCCCGCTCCTTCAGCAGCTCGACGACCTTGGCGAACAGCGTCATGTGCGCGCCGGACAGCACCGACAGCCCGACGACGTCGGCGTCCTCGGCGATCGCCGCCTCGACGATCTGCTCGGGCGTCTGGTGCAGTCCGGTGTAGACGACCTCCATGCCGGCGTCGCGCAGCGCGCGGGCCACCACCTTGGCGCCGCGGTCGTGCCCGTCCAGTCCCGGCTTAGCCACGACGACGCGGACCGGCGGGGGGGTGCTCATCTGACGGACCTCCAGGTCACGGGGCGGGCCCGGCTCCGTCGCCGGGCTGCGCACGGCACTCTAACCGGCGCGCGGCCCCCGGGCTGCCCGCCACCGGTGCGGACCCGCTCACAGCGCGCGGCCAGCGCCGCCGTCCGGGGCCGACGCGCCGAGCCGACGGCCTGCGTGAGCGGCTACTGCCCGGTAACGTCGGCTTCGTGAGCACCGCAGCAGTCGAGCCGGTCGGTGAACCGGTCACCGACCGGGTAGGCCGGCACGTGGCGCGTGGCGCGCGCAGCGTGTCGACCGCCCTCGGTCGAGGTGCGCGCACCCTGCTCTCCCCGTCCGGCGTGCGCGGCGTCGCCGTGGAGGCGGCCTGGCTGACCACCCACCTGGCGTTCTACCCGCTCGGCCTGCTCACGCCGTTCGGTCGCTCCGCTCCCGACGACCGGCAGTACGGCGTGCAGCACCTGCCGCCGGTGCAGCGCGGCCTGCTGATCGGGGACGTCGAGGCCGCCGGCACGCCGATCCTGCTGGTGCACGGCATGGTCGACAACCGGTCGATCTTCACGCTGCTGCGTCGTGGGCTGATGCGCCGGGGATTCGGCCGGGTGCACACGATCAACTACTCACCCCTCACCGGCGACGTCCGGGCGGCGGCGCAGCGGCTGGCCGAGGAGGTCGAGGCCATCACCGCCGAGACGGGCTACGAGCGGCTGCACGTGGTCGGGCACAGCCTCGGCGGCCTGATCGCGCGCTACTACGTCCAGCGGCTGGGCGGCGACGAGCGGGTCCACACCCTCGTCACGCTCGGCACTCCGCACGGCGGCACCCTGCCGGCGTACCTGCTGCCAGCCACGCTGTGCCGCCAGCTGCGCCCGGGCAGCGACCTGCTCGACGAGCTGGACGCCCCCGCCACCGGCTGCCGCACGCGCTTCGTGGCCTACTGGTCCGACCTCGACCAGATGCTCGTGCCCAAGCGCAACGCGCGGATCACCCACCCCGACCTCATGGTGCGCAACGAGCTGGTGCGTCGGGTCGGTCACATGTCGCTGCCGATCGACCCGAGGGTGGTGCACGGCATCTGCACCGAGCTGGCCCAGCTCGACACGGACGGCTCGACGCTGCAGGCCGGGGTCTCGCCGATCGCGGAGAGATCAGCGCGCCGGACGTCGTGACACGGCCGGCCAAACTTGATCACGCCGCGTGACCTCCGTATGGTCGTGGGGTCCTGCCCCTAGCACCCCGCGAGGTACCCCTGTGCCCCAGCGCACCGCGTACGCCGGCCGCCACCGTGGCCGGCACCGCACCGAGGTCCAGCGCAGCCCGCGAGGCGTTGCGCTGCCCGGTGCTGCCGCGGCGGCCCTGACGCTCACGGCCACCGGCGTCGCCGTGGTACCCGGCCTGGGCGGCGCCGCCGCCGCCAGCGAGAACGACAGCACCATCGGCACCAGCCCGCGCACCAGCACCGCCGACCCGGCCACCGAGCGCCAGCACATCGCGAACGTCCGCGCCCAGCTCGCGCAGGCCGAGCTGCTCGAGGTGGCCCGCGAGAACCGCGCCGCCGCCCAGGCACGGGCCAGCCGGGCCAAGGCACGGCACCGCATCGAAGAGAAGCGCCGCAAGGCCCTGGAGGCCGCGCACCGCTGGGTGCTGCCGGTCGAGAGCTACCGGTTCAGCTCCGGGTTCGGCATGCGGTGGGGCAAGCTGCACGCGGGCGACGACTTCGCGGCCCCGATCGGCACCCGGATCGGTGCGCTGTCGTCCGGCACGGTCGTCTTCGCCGGTCCGTCGAGCGGCTACGGCAACAAGGTCGAGGTGCGGCACTGGGACGGCACGGTCAGCTGGTACGGCCACATGTCGAGCATCGCCGTGGTCGTCGGGCAGAAGGTCGCCCCCGGCGAAGCCCTGGGCGCCGTCGGCAACACCGGCCACTCCACCGGCCCGCACCTGCACCTCGAGATCCACCCGGACGGCGGCGGTCCGGTCGACCCGGCCACCTGGCTGCGCGCGCACGGCCTCCACATCTGACCGAACGCCAGCCCGGACGGGCGCACGCGGCGCCCGTCCGGCCAGCGTTAGCTCACGATGGGCGGCGGGTCGCCCCCGCCGTCACCACTGCCACCGGAACCGCCACCCGTGCCGGGATCGGTCGGGGCCGCGGCGCAGTCGCCCTTCGAGTAGCCGCCGTTGCCGCCGCCTGCCGGGTCGCTGTGCGGGTTGCCGCGGCTGGAGTTGTGACCGCAGTTGCCCCATCCGTTGTCGCCGCCGTTGTCGGACGGCGCCACCGGGGTGACTGGGCCGGCTGGCCGCTGCGGGGTGCCGTTGGCCGCCAGGGCGGGCCCCGCTCCCCCGACCAGCAGGGCCGCGCTCAGGCCGAGCGCGAGAGTGATCGTGCGCATGCTCCTCCTTCGTCCGAGCCGAGATGCCTCGGCACGTCGAGAATCGGCACGGTGACCGGCGACCCTGAAGCGTGCGACCGGGTGACAGCCTGACGCGAATGAGCGCGCTCGGTGACCGGCTGCTCAGATCTTGACGACCGGGGCGTAGCGCAGCAGCAGTCGCTTCTCGCCGTCCGCTCCGAAGTCGACCTTGGCCACGGTCTTGTCGCCGCTGCCCTCGACGGCCACCACGGTGCCCATCCCGAAGGTGTCGTGCGTGACCCGGTCGCCCGGCTCGAGGTGGACGATCTCGCGGTTGCCGGGCGAGCGCACTCCCGGCACCTGCGACAGCCGCGCCACGGCCGGCGTGGAGGTGGTGCGCACCGACGTCGTGTCGAGGCGACGCCAGTCGACCAGCTCGGCCGGCAGCTCGTCGAGGAACCGCGACGCCGGGTTGTACGACGGCGCGCCCCACGCGCTGCGCACGCCGGCGCGCGAGAGGTAGAGCCGCTCGCGCGCCCGCGTGATGCCCACGTAGGCGAGCCGGCGCTCCTCCTCCAGCTCGGTGGGGTTGCCCAGCGCCCGAAGGTGCGGGAACACGCCGTCCTCGAGCCCGGTCAGGAACACCACCGGGAACTCGAGGCCCTTCGCGGTGTGCAGGGTCATCAGGGTGACGACGCCCTGGTCCTCCCCCTCGTCGTCCGGGATGTCATCGGTGTCGGCGACCAGCGAGACCCGCTCGAGGAAGTCGGTGAGCGAGCCGTCGGGTGAGGCCTCCTCGAACTCGCGCGCCACTTGCACGAGCTCGGCGAGGTTCTCGACCCGCGTCTCGTCCTGCGGATCCTGGCTGGCCTGCAGCTCGGCGACGTAGCCGGTCTGCTCGAGCACCGCCTCCAGCACGGTGGCCGGGCCGGCCCCGCCGTCGACGATGGTGCGCAGCGCCTCGAGCAGGTCGGTGAAGGACTTCACGCAGGCCAGCGAGCGGGTGGCGATGCCGGGCGCCTCGTCGGCCCGGGCGAGCGCCTCGGCGAACGAGATGCGCTCGCGGTCGGCCAGGACGGCGAGCACCGCCTCGGCGCGGTCGCCGATCCCCCGCTTGGGCACGTTGAGGATGCGGCGCAGGTTGACCGTGTCGGCGCCGTTGGCGAGTACCCGCAGGTAGGCGAGCGCGTCCTTGACCTCGCGCCGCTCGTAGAACCGGGTGCCGCCGACGAGCTTGTACGGCAGCCCGACCCGCACGAGCACCTCCTCGACCGCGCGCGACTGCGCGTTGGTGCGGTAGAACACCGCCACGTCACCGGGTCGTACACCCTCGCGGTCGTGCAGGGCGTCGATCTCCTCCGCAACGAAGGCGGCCTCGTCGTACTCGTTGTCCGCGACGTAGCCGACGATCTTCGGGCCGCCGTCGTGCGCCGTCCACAGCCGCTTGGGGTGGCGGTCGGGGTTGCGCGAGATGACGGCGTTGGCGGCCGTGAGGATGGTCTGGGTCGAGCGGTAGTTCTGCTCGAGCAGGATCGTGCGGGCGTCGGGGTAGTCGGTCTCGAACTCGACGATGTTGCGCATGCTCGCGCCGCGGAAGGCGTAGATCGACTGGTCCGCGTCGCCGACGACGGTGAGCTCGGCCGGCGGCACGTCGACCTCGCGACCCTCTCGCACGACGGTGCCGTCCTCGGCGAGCACCTCCTTGCGCGCGACCTCCTCGGACCGCGATCCGCCGACGAGCTCGCGTACCAGGACGTACTGGGCGTGGTTGGTGTCCTGGTACTCGTCGACGAGCACATGCCGGAACCGTCGGCGGTAGTGCTCGGCGACGTCCGGGAAGGCCTGCAGCACGTTGACCGTGGTCATGATGAGGTCGTCGAAGTCCAGCGCGTTGGCCTGGCGCAGTCGCTGCTGGTACATCCGATAGGCCTCGGCGACGGTGCGCTCGGCGTGGTTGCCGTTCTCACCGCCGGCCCGGTCGGCGTACGTCTCCTCGTCGACCAGCTCGTTCTTGAGATTGGACACCTGGGCGCTGAACGAGCGCGGCGGGTAGCGCTTGGGGTCGAGGTCGAGCTCGCGGCAGACGAGCGCCATCAGCCGCTGGCTGTCAGCGGCGTCGTAGATCGAGAAGCTCGACTTCAGCCCCACCCGGGTGGCCTCGCGACGCAGGATCCGCACGCACGCGCTGTGGAACGTGGACACCCACATGGACGCCGCGCGCGGGCCGACCAGCTCGGCGACCCGCTCCTTCATCTCGCCGGCGGCCTTGTTCGTGAAGGTGATCGCGAGGATCTGGCCGGGCCGGGCGTCGCGGGCGGCGAGCAGGTAGGCGATGCGGTGGGTGAGCACGCGAGTCTTGCCCGAGCCCGCGCCGGCGACGATGAGCAGCGGCGACCCCTCGTGCAGGACGGCGTCGCGCTGCGGCGGGTTCAGTCCCTCGAGCAGCCCCTCGGCCGACACCGCGCGGTGTGCGTCGCGAACACCCTCGGGGGGCTCGGCCGCGGCGCCGGGCGCCGCCGGAGCGGCGCCCGCGCGCGCAGGCGTGGGCGAGCCGAGGCCGCCGAGCGGCAGGTCGTCGAAGAGGGTGCTCATCGCGGACAAGCCTACGTCCGACCACCGACCTCCCCCGTACGCTGAGGGTGATGAACGCCCACGGCCACCACCACGGAGCGATCGCGCCTGGTGCCGACCACCGCGGTCGGCTCGCCGTCGTCCTGGCGATCACGGTGACGATCCTGGCGGTGGAGGTCGTCGGGGCCGTCGTCTCGGGCAGCCTGGCCCTGCTCGCGGACGCCGGTCACGTGCTCACCGACGTCGCCGGCCTCACCCTCGCACTGGTCGCGTCCACGCTGGCGCACCGACCGGCGTCCGACCGGCGCACCTGGGGGTTCCGTCGGGCCGAGGTGCTGTCTGCCGCCGCGCAGGCCGCGGTGCTGCTGGCAGTGGGCGGCTTCGTCCTCGTCGAGGGGGTGCGCCGCCTGCTCGACCCACCACCGGTGGGGTCCGGCGCGATGATCGTCTTCGGCCTGGTGGGGCTGCTCGGCAACGCGGTGGCCCTGGCGGTGCTCGCCCGAGCACGCCGGCACGACCTCAACCTGCGCGCCGCCTTCCTGGAAGTGCTCAACGACGGCCTGGGCTCGCTGGCGGTGCTGGCTGCGGCCCTGACCATCCACCTCACCGGCTGGCTGCGCGCCGACGCCGTCGCCTCACTCGTGATCGGGGCGCTGATCCTGCCGCGCACCTGGAAGTTGCTGCGCGAGAGCGTCGACGTCCTGCTCGAGTCCACCCCGCGCGGGCTCGACCTGCAGCACGTTCGCACCCACCTGCTGTCCGTCCCGCACGTGCTCGAGGTACACGACCTGCACGCCTCGCAGGTCGCGACGGGGCTGCCGATCCTGTCCGCGCACGTGGTGGTCGAGGAGGGCTGCTTCCACGACGGCCACCTACCGGTGCTGCTGGACGAGCTGCAGCACTGCCTCGCCGGGCACTTCGACGTCGAGCACTCCACCCTGCAGTTCGAGTCCCACCGGCACAGTGGGCACGAGCCCGCCGCCCACGCCTGATCCCGTCATCCCACCGAGGAGTATCCATGCCGTTGCCCGACAACGAGATCCAGCGCGTGCTCGCCGTCGCTGCCCACCCCGACGACCTCGACTTCGGCGCCGCCGGGACCAGCGCGACGTTCACCCGCGCGGGAATCGCGGTGACGTATCTGCTGTGTACGTACGGCGACCAGGGTGGCTTCGACGACACCCCTCGCGAGCAGATGCCGGTGATCCGCGAGGCCGAGCAGCGCGCGGCGGCAGCCGCCGTCGGCGTCGACGACGTGCGCTTCCTCAGCGGGTTCCGCGACGGTTGGCTGGAGCCGACGTTCGAGCTGCAGCGCGAGATCGTCCGGGTGATCCGCCAGGTGCGGCCGCAGCGGATGCTCATCCCCAGCCCCGAGCGGTACTGGGACCGCATCGGCGCCAGCCACCCCGACCACATGGCCGTCGGCGAGGCCGCCATCCGGGCGATCTACCCCGCCGCGCGCAACCCCTTCGCCTGGCCCGAGCTGGTCGCCGACGAGGGGCTCGAGCCCTGGTCGGTGCCCGAGGTGTGGATCATGGCGCATCCCGAGAACAACCACACCGTCGACATCACCGACGTGTTCGACCTCAAGATGAAGGCGCTGCAGGCGCACGCGAGCCAGACGGCCCACATGGGCGACGAGCTGGAGCAGCGGCTGCGGCACTGGGGCAGCATGACCGCCGTCGAGGGCGGCTTGGGCGACCACCGGCTGGCCGAGTCCTTCCGGGTCGTGTCGACCGGCTGATCGCCGAGCCCCCTCAGGCCGGCTTCACGGCGAGCACCGGGCATCGCGCATCCAGCAGGATCCGTTGCGCGATGGACCCCATCAGGAGCTTGCCGACCGGGGTGCGGTGCCGCAGGCCGATGACCACGACGCTGGCGTCGATCTCGTGGGCGACATCGAGCAGCGCCTCGGCAGGGTCACCGCCCTGCTCGACCCGCCGCACGTCGAACACCGCGCCCCGCTCGGCGAGGTCGCGCCGGACCCGCTCGAGCTGGTCGTCGGCCGCTCGGTGAGCGTCGACGAGGACGTCGTCGCGTGACATGTTCACCACCAGCAGCGGCTCGCTGCGCCGCTGTGACTCAGCGACGGCGGCCGACAGCGCGGCCTCCCCGAAGGCGTTCGGTACGTAGCCCACGAGCACGGTCATCGGGAGACCTCCGTCGAGTCGGTGGAGTCTCTAGCGACGTCGTCCAGGGAATCGCCGGGTGCGGGTTCGCTTCCAGGGCCATCGCCGCCGCGACCGCGACGCAGCAGCCCGATCAGGGGCCAGGCGATCGCGAGCACGATCAGGACGTAGCAGAGCCACGCGACCGGGCCGCCGACGAGACCACCCAGGTCTCCGCCCGTCAACTGCAGCGAGCGGCGTCCCATCCGCTCGACCAGGGGGCCCAGAATGACGCCGACGATCAGCGGGAGCACTGGCAGGCCGAAGCGCCGCATGGCGAACCCGAGCAGGCCCAGCGCGAGCAGCAGCCAGAGGTCGAACGGCTGGGAGTTCACGGCGTACGCGCCCATGGAGGCGAAGAACAGGATGCCCGCGTAGAGATAGGGGCGCGGAATCTGGAGCAGCTTGGCCCAGGCGGGTGCGAGCGGGAGGTTGAGCAGCAGGAGCATCGTGTTGCCGATGAACAGGCTGGCGATGAGCGCCCACACCAGAGCCGGCTCCTTGGTCAGCAGCAGCGGTCCCGGCTCGATGCCCCAGCCCTGCAGGGCGGCCAGCATGATCGCCGCTGTCGCGTTGGTGGGCAGGCCGAGCGCGAGCATCGGGACGAGGGTGCCCGCCGCTGAGGCGTTGTTGGCAGCCTCTGGTCCGGCGACGCCCTCGATAGCGCCGTGACCGAACTCCTCAGGGTGCTTGGAGAGCTTCTTCTCCGCGGTGTACGACAACAGTGTCGGGATCTCCGCACCACCGGCCGGCAGCGCTCCGAACGGAAAGCCCAGCGCTGTTCCGCGCAGCCAGGGCTTCCAGGATCGGCTCCAGTCGCTGCGACCCATCCACGGCCGCCCCACGGGGATGACGTCTCCCGACGTGCGCCGCAGGTGGGCAGCGACCCAGAGCGCCTCACCCACGGCGAAGATCCCCACCGCGACGACGACGACGTCGATTCCGTCGGCCAGCTGCGGCAGCCCGCCCGTGAGGCGCTGCTGCCCGGTGACGAAGTCGATGCCGACGACACCGATCGTGAGACCGAGCAGCAGGGCGGCAAGCCCGCGGATGCGGGACGCCCCCAGCACCGCTGTGACCCCGGTGAACGTCAGCAGGATGATCGCGAGGTACTCCGGCGCGCCCAGGCTGATGGCGAACTTCACCACCTGAGGCATGAGGAACACGATGCCCAGCGTGCCGAGGGTGCCGGCGATGAACGACCCGATCGCCGAGGTTGCGAGCGCCTGCGCGGCCCGACCGCCCTTGGCCATCTTGTTGCCCTCGATCGCCGTGACGACCGACGAGGACTCACCAGGGGTATTGAGCAGGATGGAGGTGGTCGAGCCTCCGTACATGCCGCCGTAGAGGATGCCGGCGAAGAGGATGAGCCCCTGCGTGGGTTGCATGCCGTAGGTGATGGGCAGCAGCAGGGCGACGGTCATCGCCGGGCCGATGCCGGGGAGGACCCCGACCCCGGTGCCGACGGTGACGCCGAGCAGAGCGATGAGGAGGTTGATCGGCGACAGGACGTCACCGAAGCCTCCGATGAGACTCATGAGGTTGTCCATCACAGGATCCCCTGAAGGATGCCGGCCGGCAGGTTGACGCCGAGTCCGATCGCGAAGGCGTAGAACGTCACGAGCGACAGGACGATGCCGAAGGCCAGCCCGCGCACGTGGTGCCGGTTCCCGAGGGCGAATGCCGAGCCCCAGAACAGCAGGGCGCCGCTGATCACCCAGCCGAGCGGCTCGATCAGCACTGCGTTGACCCCGAACGCCCCCAGGAGCAGACCGATGGTGCGCCAGTCAGCTCCGGTGGTGAGGTCGACGTCCTCGCCGCCCTCCGGCTCCCCCACGCCGCCACGGGCGACGTCGACGGCGTAGAAGATCGCGACGATGACGAGCAGGGCTCCGAGCAGGATCAGCATGGGCTTGGGGCCGACCGGGTCGTTGCTGCTCGCCACGGCGCTGATGCTGGCCGCGTCAACCAGGACGTAGACGCCGAGCAGGCCCAGGCCCGCGCACAGTCCGTACTGTGCGCGGTCCTGGCTCCCCGACCGAGGGCCGGTGGTCTGCTCGCTCATACGAGGCCGAGCTCCTTGAGGATCTCGGCGACCGAGGTGTCCTGCTGCTTGAGGAAGGCACCGAAGTCGTCGCCGGTCTGGAAGGCGTCCGTCCACCCACGCTTGGCTTCCTCGTCCTTCCAGGCCTGTGAGTCATGCATCTTCGTGAGGGCGTCCACCCACACCTGCTTGTCCGCGTCGGAGATGCCCGGGGGGGCGACGATCCCGCGCCAGTTGGTGAAGACGAGGTCGATCCCCTGCTCCTTGAGCGTCTTGACGTCCTTGAGGGCCGGGATGGCCTGCTCGCTGGTCACGGCCAAGACCCGGATGTCGCCTGCCTCGACCTGATCGAGGAACTCCCCGAAGCCGCTGGCACCAAACGCGATCTTGTTACCCAGCAGGGCGGGAAGCAGCTCACCGCCACCGTCGTAGGAGACGTAGCTCACGGTCTTGGGGTCGATGCCGACTGCCTTCGCCAGCTGCATCGGCAGGAGGTGGTCGGGGCCACCGGGAGACGAGCCCCCGCCTACCGCGAACTTCTTGGGATCGGCCTTCCAGGCGGCGACGAGCTGGTTGATGTCCGTGTAGGGCGAGTCCTTGGGCACGACGATCGCGCCCGCCTCCTCGATGAGCTTGGCGATCGGGGTGGTCTCCCCGAGGGTGGCTTTGGAGTCCTGCGTGTAGGCCGCGCCGACGACGCCCAGGCCCATCTGCATGGCCAATTTGCCGTTGCCCTTCTCGTTGACCACGCGCTGCAGACCCACCGTTCCGCCAGCACCAGGCAGGTTGAAGACCTGGACCGAGTTGGTGATCTTCGAGGACTCCAGGACCTTGGCGGCGGTGCGAGCCGTGGTGTCATAACCACCACCGGGCGAGTTGGGAACCATGATCCGCAGGCCGCTGGCAGGCGCGGATCCGCCGTTGCCGCTGGCGTCCGTTCCCTTCTCTGCGGTGGCGCCACAAGCGCTGATCAACAGGGAGGCCAGGGCTGCAGCAGCAGCAAGTCCGGTGAAGCGAGTTCTCATCGTTGGGGCCTCTTTCGCGTTGAGGGGGCGGAGCGAGATGATCGTGTCCGCCAAGCGACCTCCGCGTCGTCCTTGCGTCACCAGAGAAGGTTGAGTTCGTAGTGGTCATGCGCGCGCTGCGCCGACGGACGCTTGCCGGCCAGCTGCTCGTCCTACAACTGGGCATCATCACCGTCGTGCTGGTCAGCGTCGGCGCGGTCTCACTGGCGCAGTCGCAGTCCACGTTCAACCGGGTCGAGGGACGGCGCGTCTCCGCACTGGCCGAGCAGCTGGCGACCAACCCGCTCTTGCGTGCCAACCTCACGGTGCCCGAGCAGCGCACAGGCCTGGCGACGCTGGCCCAGCAGATCGTCACCCAGTCCCGGGTGACGACGGTGACCATCGCCGACGCGAACGAACAGGTGCGGGTGTCGACCGACCCGTCCTTGGAACGGCAGCCTCTGGCGCTCGGCGCGCCCAACGTCGGTCATGGAGCGAGCTGGTCCGGACCGCTCTCGATAGGGGGCGACCGCATGCTCGTGAGCCAGGTTCCGGTGCTGAGCATCGCCCCCGACCATGTCGGTGAGCACCTGGGAACGGTGATGATCGCGGTGGACTTCCCCTCGACGTGGGAGCGGTTGCGCGGCGCCTCGTCGTATCTGCTGACCTACCTCGGCATTGCCTCGGCCCTCGGGGTGGCCGGATCCTGGTTGCTCGCCCGTCGCATCAAGCGCCAGACGTTGGGCCTGGAACCGCACGAGATCACGGGCCTCGCCGAGCACCGCCAGGCGCTGCTGTACGGCATCGCGGAAGGCGTACTCGCCCTCGACCCGCACCAGCGGATCACCCTCGTCAATGACGTCGCCCGCCGCCTGCTCGATCTGCCAGAGCACGCCGTGGGGTTGACCCTGAAGGACCTCGGCATTGAAGGCCAGCTCTACGAGGCTCTGGCCGGCGACGACGACGGGTCAGCGTCCAGTCCACGCGACGACATCGTCATCCGTCGTGGCCGGGTTCTTGTGATGAACCGGATGCGGGTCACGAAGGACGGCCGGCATCTCGGCGCCGTCACCACGTTGCGGGACCGCACCGAACTGGCTCGCCTCCAGCGCGAGATCGGCGCGTTCCGCAGCACCACCCAGCTGCTGCGAGCCCAGACGCATGAGTTCGCCAACCAGCTGCACACCATCAGCGGCCTGATCCAGCTCGGCGAGTTCGACGACGTCGTTCGTTTCGTCGACGCGGTCAGCGCTCACCGCCAGTCCCTGGATCTGTCGGTCAACAGCCGCGTGGGCGACCCGGCCGTGGCGGCGTTGCTGATGGCGAAGTCGTCACAGGCTGCCGAGCGGCGGGTCGAGCTGCGCATCTCGGAGCACACATCGCTTGAGCGGCTGGACGCCGAGGACTCCGCCGATCTGGCCCTGGTCGTGGGCAACCTCATCGACAATGCCGTCGATGCCGCCGCAGCCGGAGAGGGCGGATGGGTGGCCATCGAACTGCATCAGGACGCCTCCAGCGTCGAGATCATCGTCGATGACTCAGGCCCCGGTGTGCCGCAGGGCCTGGAGGACGACATGTTCGATCAGGGATTCTCCACCAAGTCGGACCCGGGCACCGGCCGCGACGGCGAGCGCGGCTTCGGCCTGGCCCTCACGCGCCTTGTTTGCCAACGGCGAGGTGGCGAGGTGCGCGCGACCAACATCGACACCGGAGCCCGCTTCACCGCTCAGCTCACTGTCCACGCGGTCATCGAGGCGGCCCGGTGATCCGGGTTCTCCTCGTCGACGACGACTTCATGGTCGCTCGCGTTCATCACGGATTCGTCTCGCGCACAACGGGATTCGAGGTCGCGGGCGTCGCGCACACGGGCGCCGACGCTGTGCGGATGGTCGCCGACCTCGAGCCGGATCTGGTCCTGCTCGACCTGTACCTGCCTGACTTGTTCGGCCTCGAGGTCCTCACCCGCCTCCGTGCAGACGGCAGCGCGAGCGACGTCATGATCATCACCGCAGCGAAGGAGCTCGAAGCGGTACGTGGGGCCCTGCGCCGTGGCGTGGTCGACTACCTCCTCAAGCCGTTCAGCTTCGATGATCTGCGGGACCGCCTGGAGCGCTACGCCGTGCACCGAGCCACCCTCGAGTCCACACAGGTCCACGACCAGGAGGACATCGACCGGGTGCTCGAGCGGCGCTCGACGACGCCCACCGATCCAGCGCTGCCGAAAGGGATGAGTCCCCAGACGGCGTCGCTCGTAGCCAACGTGCTGCGTCAAGCTGACCCCACCGTCTCCGCGACCGAGACAGCCGAGCAGGTCGGAATCAGCCGCGTCAGCGCCCGACGCTATCTGGAGTACTTCTCCAGCATCGGCCAGGCCGAGGTGACGCTGCGCTATGGCTCCGCCGGTCGCCCCGAACGTCGCTACCGCTGGACGCCCTGAGCCGCCGCCTCCTTGGCAGGCTGACGCACATCCAGCATCTCGTGGCGGCGGCGCTGCTTCTCGGCGTACATCGCGTGGTCGGCCCGCCACCAGGTGCGCACCAGGCCACCGTCGCTCTCGTAGTGCGCGCAGCCGATGGACGCCGCCACACCAGCGGCGTCCAGGGCTTCCCGGATGCGGGTGACCAGGCGCTCGGCCGGCTCCGGGCCGGAGCCCCCGACGAGCACTCCGAACTCGTCGCCACCGAGCCGGGCCACGAAGTCGCTGTCGCGGCAGGCTGCAGACAGCGTCATCGCAGCCAGCTGGAGGTACTCGTCGCCGGCCACGTGCCCGTAGTCGTCGTTGACCTCCTTGAGGCCGTCGAGGTCGATCACGATGACGGACGGCGCGTCCGGCTCGGCGTCATCGGCCGGTTGCTCGGCCTCGAGCACCTGGGCCCACCCGCGCCGGTTCGGCAGCTCGGTGAGCTCGTCGCTGTGGGCCTGCTCATGCAGCACCTCCGAGCGCCGGGCGCTCGCGGCGCGGGCACGGTCGGCCCGCAGGAGCATCGAGAGCAGCTCGGCGAGCAGGACGATCAGCGGCGCCATCGGCGCCAGGGCCCCGGACGACGCCCGGTCGAGCGCCCAGAGCGCCCCGAGCTCCTCGCCTGCCTGGCCCAGCAGCGGCTGCACCAGCGCGTCGCCGCCCTGCATCGCGACCTCGAGGACGTCGCCTGCACGGATGAGTCCGTCGGGGTCACGGACGTCCAGCACCTCGTGGCCGCCCTGCACGGGCCCGATCAGCGCCCACAGGACGTCGGGGTGCGCCGCCCCGAGGTAGTCGAGGACGGCGTCCGATCCTTCGGCGAGGGTCACGCCCGACAGCAGCGGCAGCCCGGTCCTCACACGTGCCTCCCCACCACCGATCCCGCCGTCGCCGCTGACGCACGGCCCGGCCCCCGTCGTCACAGCGTGACACGTCAGTCACATTGTGCAACCGCAAACCGCGCCCAAGGGCCTGACATAGGTCAGCAGCACCGGATGCGGCGCGAACGACGTCTGCGACTGCTCGCCCGTCGCGAGCCAGCGGCGACGCTCGTAGAACCGGCGAGCCCGGTGGTTCTCCGCGAACACCCGAAGCCGAGCCTGGGTGAACCCCTTCTCCCGCAGGTGATCCAGCACCTCATCGTGCGCGCGAGCGGCCAGGCCGGACCCCCAGAGCTGCACCGCCGTCCCGAAATGAAGGAACTCATCGCTCCGGGTGGCGGCGAAGCCTGCCAGCTCCCCGTTCGCGCCCAGCACAACGAAGCAGTCGACATCAGCGGACTCGATCTCCTGGCTCCACCGCGCCCGGATCTCCTCACTCGGGAAGGGATGCTGGCTCTGCGGGAAGATGTGCGCCAGCCCGGCGACCGACGTCTCACGTTGAACGACGATCAGCTCGTCCAGGTCGTCGGCCGACATCTGCCGGAGCACGCGGGACATGTGCGGCAGTGTGCCAGGGCGGGACGCACGGTGCTCAGGCCGTCTGGAGGGTCAGCTGGAGTGGGCGATCGAGGATCTCGGCGAGCCGATCAGCCTCCGCTGCCAGCCGTGCCCGCGGCGGCGAACCTGCCTCGGCGAACCAACCCGTGACGAGGTGGTCGTCGCTCAGTGACCACGTCCCGGACACGACTCCACCGGCAACCACGAGGTTCGCCCCTTGGCTGACCAGCCGGCGCCGCAACGGTGGCACCACCTGGACGTCGGCCGTCCCCGGCCCGAGGACCCACTGGTCGTACCCGGGCAGCAGCCGGACGGCGGACGTCGCAGGCGTGGCGAGCAGTGCGTCGAGATCCTCGCGCAGGACGAGCGCGCGAGCACCGTCGATGTCGACGGCGACGAGGCGCTCGCCGAGTGCGGCGATCCACGACTCGACCCGCTTGCGTCCCGCGCCCAGACCGTTCCCGAGCCAGTAGCGGGCGTGGTCAGCCGTCGCCGGTCCGTAGGTGGTGAAGTACGCCTGGACCGCACGCAGCCCCGCTTCGTCCAGTTCGGGCAGCCCCGGCCAGCATGGGTTGTCAGCCAGGCTCTGGAACGTCGCTCGGCCATCACGCGGTGGGCCGAAGCTCATGACCCCCTGCCAGGCAAGTGGCTTGAGCATCGTGTCCGCCCGGTCGGCGAAGGCGAACCCCAAGTGTCGGAACGCTGGTCGGGCGGTCACCGCGGCCGCGAGCTCCTGCCGGGTCAGCGGGCCTCCGGACAGCGCCGCTCGGACCGCTTCGCGAAGCACCGGCCAGTCGGATGCCGTCAAGCCGTAGTGACGCTGCCAGCTCGCGCGCTCCCACATCCGGCTGGCAGCCCGGAGGGCAAGGTAGGCGCCACCCTCCTCGGGTGTGAGCAGGTGCGTGGCACCGCGAAACGCGTACGTCTTGATGATGCGTCCCTCGGCAAGGGCGTGAGCGACCTCGCCGGGCCGGGACGCGCTGCGCCTGGTACGGATGGCGAGCTCGGCCGCGGCCTCGGGTTGAGCCGGGACGGCGCCGAGCCGGCGAACGACGTCCGCGACCGATCCCGTGCCGACCGGATCGAGCAGCTGGCGTCCCATCCGCCAGGCGAGGGCCTGCGACCAGCTCAAGCTCATCACCGGAGGGTACTGAGGCGGCGGGAGCCACGGCACTGCCGACGCGCGCGCCCTACCGGGATGGGTACCGCGGCGTGGTCGCGATCACCGCCACCACACGGAAGCCATCGCGGTAGTCATCAGCTCCAGACAGCCGGTCAGGTCCAGATGACGGCGACGAGGACGTTGAGCACCGCCAGCCCGCCGATCGCGTGCGCAAGGCCGTCGACCTCGCGGCCGGTCGTCGAGCCGGGGCTGGCGGCGCGACGTGCCCCCACCGTCGCGAGCACCATCACGATCGCCGCGACGACGAGCTTCACCGCGATCTTGGCGTGGTTGAGGGGATCCTCGTCCACGACACCGGACTCCACCAACCCCACCAGAGCCAGCCCGGTGAGCAGCTGCAGCCCGGCCGCGTCGCGCATGATGCCGAGCACCCGTGGTCGGCGCATCACCGTGAGGTAGCTGCCCACCAGGGCGGCCATGCCGAGCAGGTGCAGGACGACGAGCAGCTTGTAGACCAGATCCATGCCGCGATCCTATGGCCGGACGCCAGCACGCCGTCGTACGGTCTGCCCGTGAGCTTCGACGTGAGCGCGGACGCCTACGGGCGCTTCATGGGCCGGTTCAGCGAACCGCTCGCCATCGAGTTCCTCGAGCAGTCCGAGGTGCGGGCCGGCCAGACGGCGTTGGACGTCGGCTGCGGGCCTGGCGCCCTGACGGCGCAGCTGGTGCAGCGCCTCGGTGCCGGAGCCGTCCGGGGCGTCGACCCGTCGGCGTCCTTCGTCGAGGCGGCGCGAGTGCGGCTGCCCGGTGTCGACGTCCGGCTGGCGCCCGCCGAAGCCCTGCCCTTCCCGGATGACGACGTGGACGTCGCACTCGCCCAGCTCGTGGTGCACTTCATGGCCGATCCCGTGCAGGGCTTGCTCGAGATGGGTCGGGTCACCCGGCCGGGCGGCCGCGTCGCCGCGTGCGTGTGGGACAACGCCGGTGGGACAGGCCCGCTCTCGGCGTTCTGGGCTGCGGTGCGTGACCTCGACCCGCACGCCCCGAGCGAGGCCCAGCTGGCCGGCAGCCGCGAAGGGCACCTCGTCGAGCTGTTCACGCTCGCCGGTCTGCACGACGTCGAGGCCATGACGCTCACCGTGCGCGTCGACTTCCCGACGTTCGCGGACTGGTGGGACCCCTACACCCTCGGCGTCGGACCGGCCGGCGCGTACGTCGCCTCGCTCGACGACGATCGGCGTGCGGCGTTGAAAGCGCACTGCGCGCAAGTGCTGCCCCAGCCGCCGTTCCACCTGTCCGCCACCGCCTGGGGAGCGAAGGCCGGCGTCTGACCGGACGTTCGCGAGCTCGTTCACCGTGCACGGGTGCCGAGCCGATGGCCGTCCCATCGGCGAGTCAAGCCATGACGGCAATCGCCTCGATCTCGACGAGCAGGTCGGGCTCGCCCAGGCCGGTGACACTGAGCAGTGTGGTCGGCTTCCTGGGGTCGATGCCGAACTCGGCAGCGACGCGGCCGACACCTTCGCCCAGTGCACCCAGTTTCGACGGCTCCCAGTCGACGACATAGATGGTGAGCTTTGCGACATCGGCGTAGCTTGCCCCAGCCGCAGCTAGGCAAGTCAGGACGTTGCGGTAGGCCTGCTCGACCTGAGCTGCGAGGTCGCCTTCGCCGACCGGATTGCCGTCTGCGTCGCGGGCGACCTGCCCGGACAGGTACACCGTCCGGCTGCCAGTGGCGATCGCTAGCTGGCAGTAGTGCTCAGGCTTGGGCAGCCCCTCGGGGTTCATCAGTTCCACAGCCATCATCAGTCCCTTCCCAAACAGACCCGGTTGTTGAATAGCGACGTTATAGCAATGCTGTGTAACATGGCAACATGCCTCGCGCCATCGACCCTGCACAGCGCCTCGCCTTGATCGAGCTCGCCGCTCGCCGGCTGAGCGCCGCCGAGCCGGTGACGCTGCGTGCGGTCGCCGAGGCGGGCGGAACCTCGACCATGGCGATCTACACCCACTTCGGGGGAATGCCTGGACTGTGGGCCGCGGTCCGCGAGGAGGGCTTCCGCAGGCTGTCGGCCAGACTGGCGCGGCTCCGCCCGACCGATGACAGCGTGCGGGACGTGACGGCTACCGGTGCGGCCTATATCGGGCACGCGATACGCGAACCCGGCCTCTACCGCGTGATGTTCGACCAGCGGTACCCGCTGACCGACCCGCGGGTAGCCGACGCGCCGTTCGGAGTCCTCGTCGCCGCCGTCGAGCGAGCCTGCGTCGCAGGGCGATTCGCTCAGGACCTACAAGCGGACCGAGCAGCAACCCAACTCTGGGCACTGACGCACGGCGTGGTCAGCCTCGTCCACAGTGAGGCGCTTACGGTAGGGGCGATGGTGAGCCTTGTGCCGGAGATGGTCGTCGCCGCGTGCGTTGGCTTCGGTGACGACCAGGCCGCTGCCACCGCGTCGGTCGCAGCCGGCTGGCTAAGTCTCTCGCAAGCCGAGCGGCTCAGCCGCCCGGGGCGACGATCGGCGACACGTTGAGCTCGACTCGGTCCGGGACCGTTGCGCTGGCGTTCGTTCGCTGACCGGTCTGGGGCAGCCATGGGACTGGGGCTAGGGGGTGGCTGTGCAGCCTCGCATCGGTCCGCTCTGGTCGCCACCGTTCTCGGGCGCTTGGCCCGGGGGTGCGGTGTGCGGGTGGTTGTCGTCACCGCTGCCTCGCCCAGGCCGCAGGTTCAACGGGTCCCGGCCGGGTGCAGCCTGGTGGCTGTGGTTGTCGTCACCGAACCCACAACCGGGTCGTGGCGGCTCGGCTGCCGCGGACGGTGTCCCCAGCAGCGGTAGACAGGCAACGGCAGCGCATAGCGCGAGTTTGCGTACAAACATCAGCTTCTCCCCACGGGCTCGCTCGGAGTTGCGACGTGTCGATCTAACCACGCCATGCGAAGGAGGGTGCCGACGCGACGGACTCATCGGCGTCCCCCGACAGCGATCGAGGCGGCGGTGTCCGGTCCGAGTTCTCCCGCGGACTGTTTGATGGCCGTGGTCCACTGGGATGGTGCCGACGACCACCCGTTCCCTGCCTGCCCTGATGCTGGCCCTGACACTCGCGCTCGGAGGCTGCGGTGACACCTCCGAGGGGTTGGACACCGACTCAGGGGCGGCCTATCCGGACGTGACGGCGGTGGAGATCGGCGAGGACGGCCAGACCTACACGCTGGACGTGACGATGAGCTCGCCGTACGACTCCCCGGAGCGCTACGCCGACGGGTGGCGGGTGCTGGACGAGGAGGGGGACGTGCTCGGCGAGATGGAGCTGACCCACGACCACGCGAACGAGCAGCCGTTCACCCGTTCCCAGACGGGGTTGGAGATCCCCGAGGACGTCAGGACGGTGACGGTCGAGGGCCGCGACTCCCAGAATGGGTACGGGGGCGGAACCGTCGAGGCCACGGTCCCTGGCCGATGATCTGGATGGAGCACAAGCGGTAGAGCCGCCGCACGGCTCGGCGGCCAGTGGCGCGCGCTCGCCCCCTCGCGCGTCGCCGTCAGGTAGTAGATGTGTGTGGCGTGACACCCCGAACCTGCCAGAGCTCGAAGCGGCCAGAACGGAACGGCGGGGACGCACTGAGGCCACCGACTGCCTCGGGTATCAGAGGGCCAGCGGGTCACTCTTGTGTATGGAGGCGTCCGCCTCCGTAGGTCGAGGAGACGGGAGGGCGCCATGAACACCAAGCCCTGGAGAACAGCTCGGTCCGGGTCGGTGTCGTCGGCAGTGACGGGGATCCAGTACCTCCTGGGGGCACACGGCCATGTCGTCACCCCGGACGGGTCCTACGGGCCGGCCACCCGGACCGCGGTGACTGCGTTCCAGTCCGCCGCAGGTGTGGTGGCTGACGGTGTCGTCGGACCTGAGACCTGGCCCCGGCTGGTCATCGCCACGCGCAGCGGTTCCACCGGTGACGCGGTCCGTGCCGTACAGCAGTTCGGCCTCGTCCCTTCGCCGGGCGAAGAGCCCCTTGCCGTCGACGGATCGTACGGGCCGGTCACGACGGCCCGGGTCACGGCGTTCCAGCGGTCTTGGGGACTGGGGCTCGACGGCATCGCTGGTCCAGAGACCTGGTCGTTCCTCAGCACGCTGAGCCCGGGTCCGCGCCCGTGGCCGTTGGTCAAGCAGGGAGCCACCCAGTCCACGAACTGGAGGGTGCTCGCCGCCCAGCACCTGCTCCGCGCCGGGGGCGCCACGATCGCCGCCGACGGCAGCTTCGGAGCAGCGAGCGGCGCCGCTGTCCAAGCGTTTCAGCAAACCCTGCGGGCGACCGAGATCGGCACGACCCTGGGCCAGCTCGACTGGCCATCCCTTGTCCGAACGGTTCGGTCCGGTGACCATGGCGAGGCGGTCAAAGCCGTCCAGACACTGGTACCGGGCGACCTAGCGGTCGACGGGTCCTTCGGTCCCCTGACCGAGGCGGCGGTCCGGGAGTTCCAGTCGATGTTCGCGCCACCGGTTGACGGAGTGGTCGGCCTGATCACCTGGCAGGCCCTCACCCTGGCCATCTTCGACTGACGAGCGCGCCCGCCGGATGCGCGCGGTGAAGAGGACACGTCGGTCACTCCAGGGCTGTGACCAGGCGTTGGAGTAAACCGACGAGTGTGACGTAATCCTCTTGCGGAAGCCCAGCAGCGACCTGCTCACGTACGCCGGCGACGACCGGGGCCAGATCAGCGTGCTGACGTTTGCCGTCGGCGGTCAGTCGCAGCACTCCGGTGGAGTCGTCGATCCAGCCCAGCGAGCTCAGCCCAGTCAGGACGGTGTCGACTACGGCAGGGGAATCGAATGCGGTCAAGGAAGCGACGAGCTCATCGCGAGGCGTCGGTCGTCTGGCCAAGGTGGCGAGAACCTGCCACCCTCGCCGGTCAACATTCCGGTCTTTGAGGCTGCGATCGAAGGCCGCGTCGAGTCGGGCGTCGGCTTCCTTGATCCACCATCCGATGGGGCGCGAAGGGTTGTGCGGGTTCGTCATCGCCTACTCCAGCTTTCGGTTGCACCACGAGGGCTCGTCACTTTCGCAGGACCATCCGACACAGCCGCTGAGCGATCCACTCACGGGACCGCCCGACGGTTCCGGTTGTCTCGGCTGCTTCACCGAGACCTGGGAGGCCGGTCGATCACTCCTGTGCGTTGTCCTCGAAGGACTCGTCTGGCGGCGCCATACGGACGGCCGGGGGCTGATCGTCGTCGGTTCGTTCATCCGGGTGACCGAAGTCGTCGGCCGATGGGCCGGTCCACTCGAGCATGAGCAGGGTGGAGTCGTCGGTCGTTCTTCCGTGGCGCTCCAGCATCAGGATGCGGGAGAGACGGCGGACGGACTCCTGGACGGGGACACGGTCGGCCTCGACCCGTTCGATGAGCGAACGCATCCGGGCCTCACCGAACTCGGCACCGCCCCACGTGTGTTCCTCGATGAGGCCGTCGGTGAAGAACAGCACCCGGTCGCCGCGTTGGAGCATGGCCTGGGTCACGATGGGGGTGGCCCCGCCGAAACCGACCGGGAGCGTCGTCGGGCTGTAGAGCTCCCGGAGGACGTGACCACCGCGCAGCAGGAGTGGTGGCGGATGTCCCGCGTTGACCCACTGCAGCCGGCCCGTGCCGACGTCGAGACGCGCCATCTGGGCGGTGGCAAACCGGTCCGGGTCGAACTGTTCGGCGACGGCCGCGTCCATTGCGGCGTACAGGTCAGCTAGCTCGACGCCGACTCGTCGAGCGTGGCGGTAGGCGCCGATGGCGAGGGTGGCCATCAGCGCGGCACCCAGGCCGTGTCCCATCGCATCGATCATGCACAGATGCAGGACGTCGCCGTTGAGGGCGTAGTCGAAGCTGTCTCCCGCCACGTCGTACGCCGGCTCGAGCGCCCCGGCGACGGCGACCTGGGGGGTGGTCATCATCAGCGGTGGCAGCAGCTGCCACTGCATCTCTGCCGACAGGCTCATCGGCCGGCGTCGCCGTGCCTGGAAGAACCGGTCGGTGTACATGCTCTTGGTGACCAACATGTCCGCCACCAGCCCCGCCAGTCGACGGACAAGCCGCCGGTCGTCCTCGTTGATCTCGTCGAGGGTGAACACGAGCACTCCCACGCGGTCGGTGCCGTCCAGAAGTGGAACGTGTAGCCGAATCTGGGCCCCCCAAGGCTGTTCGACGATCTGATCGGTTTGGAACGCGGCCCCGGCGTGCGTGCCGTCGATGGGTTCGGCGGGGCCGATCGCCAGCCCGTCACCAGCAAGCGGCACCAGGGTCATCTGGTCGTAGTCCTGCAACAGGACCGTGACATCCCGGCCCCCGATCGTCGCGATTTCCTGTGCGATCAAGGGCGCGATGAGCTGCGGTGGCATGGTGTGTGACCGATCAAGAAGCGAACCCAGCAACCGCTCCCCAAAGCCCTCAGACCTATCTGTCGTCGTCGACCGGTCTCGGTCCGCCAGCTCATCGGCCATGGCTCAGGATATCTCCAACGCGACTCAGCGATCGGCGGCATCGCCGGCTGCGGCCGCTCGCGACACAGCCTCAGAGCAGTCGGCGGTCGGCCGCCCACTTGGTGAGCTCGTGGCGGCTAGAAAGCTGCAGCTTGCGCAGCACCGCAGACACGTGGGTCTCGACCGTCTTGACCGAGATGAACAGCTCCTTCGCGACCTCCTTGTACGCGTAACCTCGCGCGATCAGCCGCATCACCTCGCGCTCACGCGCCGACAGCCGGTCGAGATCGGGGTCGACTGACGGCGCCTCTCCCCCGGCAAACGCATCCAGGACGAAACCCGCCAGCCGTGGGCTGAACACCGCGTCGCCGTCCGCGACCCGCGCGATCGCAAGCACCAGCTCTGGGCCGGTGATGGTCTTGGTGACGTACCCCCGCGCGCCGGCTCGGATCACGCCGATGACGTCCTGCGCGGCGTCGCTGACCGACAGCGCCAGGAACCGCGCGGTCGACCCGGCCGCCGTCGCCTGGCTCAGCACCTCGACCCCGCCACCGCCGGGGAGGTGGACGTCCAGCAGGACGACGTCAGGCACCTCACGCAGCACTGCCGCGACGGCGGACTCGACGTCCTCGGCCTCGGCGACGACCTCGACCGCCTCGCCCAGCTCGGCGCGCACGCCGCTACGGAACATCGCGTGGTCGTCGACGACGACGACGCGCACTCGGCCACTGGCGCTCTGCTCGCTCACTGCTGCTCCCTGTCGGTCGGGTCGTCGCCCATGGCCAGCGCGACCTCCGTGCCCTCACCCGGTGACGAGCGCACGCGCGCGGTGCCGCCGTGCCGTTGCATCCGGCCCACGACCGAACCGCGCAGGCCCATCCTGTCGGCCGGGACCGCCTCGGGCTCGAAGCCGCGGCCACGATCGCGGACGAACACCTCAACCCGCCGCGCGTCGCACTCGGCGTACACGTCGACCACCGGCGCGCCCGAGTGCCGCGCCGCGTTGACCATGGCCTCGCGCGCCGCACGGACCACGGCCTGCAGTGCGTCGTTCAGCGGGCAGTCCCCGACGACGACCACCTCGACCGGGACGCCGTGGTCCTGCTCGACCTCGGCAGCGGCAGCCTCGAGTGCCGCGCGCAGGGTCCCCTCCGCGTCACCAGGCCGATCGAACAGCCACCCCCGCAGGTCGCGCTCCTGCGCCCTGGCCAAGGTGAGAACGGCGCGGGGGTCGTCGGCCTTGCGCTGGATGAGCGCCAGGGTCTGCAGTACCGAGTCGTGCAGGTGGGCGGCGACATCAGCCTGCTGCTGCTGCAACACGCGCTCGCGCCGCTCGTCGTCCAGCTGGCGCAGCAGCCGCCAGACGAAGGGTCCCGCGATCAGCCCGAGCCCGAGCGCGACCACCACCAGCAGCCCGGCCGTCGTCCCGACCTGCGACAGCTGCCCGCTGCCCGCCACGAACGCGAGCACCGCGACGACGACCAGCAGGACCCCGCCCACGACGCGGGCCGCCGTCATCCAGCGAGGCTGGCCCTCCTCACCCAGACCGGCCAGCGACCACGCCCGCTCGCTGGCGTCGGCCTGCCACCACAGCAGGGCCAACCCGGCGCCGGCGATCAGCACGGGCACCGCAACGCGCGGGGCGACGCCCAGGCCGGTGCTCGTCACCAGCAGCATCAGCCCGAGACCGAGCGCGCCGAGCGCCACGAGCTGCCCGACGTCGTCCCGCCGGCCACGGCGCAACGGTCGCCGCCCGCCCCTGGTTGCCGATGCGAGGCCGGCCGGGTCGTCGTCCGCTGTCTGCGCCGGGGCGAAGACCCAGAGCGCGCCGTACAGCAGAGCACCGAAGCCGCTCACCGCCGTCAGCGCGACGAAGCCGAGCCGTACCGGCAGCACGGGAAGGCCGAGGTGATCGGCCAGTCCGCTGGCCACCCCACCGAGCAGGCGGGCGTCCGCCGGGCGCACCAGTCGGGGCACCGTGGGGTCGGCAGGAGTCGCTTTCACTCCCTGATCCTCTCGCGCCCGGCGTACCGCCGACCACCAGTGATCGCACCCACACCCTCGACGTTCGGCCAGGGGTGCGCTCAGGGCGGGCTCAGGGTGGTCACCGATGGTCGGGTACCCCCGCCACAGACCACGATGGCGGCATGACGGACAACGACACGCAGCGCAGCAGCTATGGAGCCGACAGCGGCCCGACAGCCCCACCGGGCGAGCCGATCGTCGAGCAGCTGCGCGGCCTGCGCCGCAGCCGCGACGACAAGGTGCTCGCCGGCGTCTGCGGCGGCCTCGCTCGCAGCCTGCGGGTCGACCCGCTGCTGCTGCGGGTCGTGATCGCCGTCATGGTGCTCTTCGGCGGCACGGGCATCGTGCTCTACGCGATCGCCTGGCTGCTCATGCCGATGGACGACGGCACGCCGTCGGTCGGCGCTCAGGCCCTCGACCGCGGCCGCTACCAGCCCAGCAGCCAGACCGTGTGGCTCGCCGTCCTGCTCGCGGTGGCCGCCTCGCTGGGGGTGCTCGGCATCTTCGGCAACTGGGACCGCCCGCTGCTGGTGACGCTCGCCGTCATCGGGCTGGTCGTGTGGCTGGCCCGGTCGAACCGCGCCGGCCGGCCATCGCAGCCGGGGCAGCAGGGGCAGCCGGGGCAGCCGGCGGGCCCCCCGGTGTACCCGCCGCCGCCGGTCCCGCCGGTCCCGCCGGTCACGGCACCCGTGCAGGACACCCCTGGCCTCGGCGACACCCTCGCCGTCCCGCCCCCGGGCGGCCAGGTCCCGCCGCCCTGGCAACCGGCCTATCCCGCGGCGCCCCCACCGCTTCCACCGCGGCCACCGGTGCCTCCCCGACCGCCGCGCGAACGCTCGCACCTGTTCGCGATGACGCTGAGCGTGGTGCTCATCGGGCTCGGTGTCCTGGCCACCGCGGACGTGCTCGGCGCTGACCCCTCGGCGGGCGCCTACCCGGCCCTCGCGCTGGCGCTGACCGGAGCCGGCCTGCTCGTCGGCGCCTGGTATGGCCGCTCGCGCAGCCTGATCTTCTGGGGCCTGCTGCTGGCCCTGATCACCACCGTGACCACGGTCGCCTCGCACGCTGAGGGCATCCCCAACAAGGCGGTCGACGACACCGTGACGGTGACCCAGGTCGACCAGCTGCCGACCGACGACCGGTACGGAGCGGGCCAGGTGCAGTACGACCTCACCGGGCTGGACCTCGCCGGCCAGAGCGCCAAGATGCACGCGCAGATCGGCTTCGGCGAGATCGTCGTCGTGGTGCCGGAGAACGTCGACGTCACGGTGCATGCCCGCACCGGCGTCGGCGGGCTCACCCTGTTCGGCACCGAGAGCGGCGGGGTGAACGACAAGGTCGACCGCACCGACGTCGGGCCGGACGGCCCCGGCGGGGGAACCCTCGACCTCGACCTGTACGCCGGATTCGGACACCTGGAGGTGCGTCGTGCGACGTCATGACACCGATGTGACCTCGCTGGTCTTCGGGCTGCTCTTCGTCGGACTGGCCGGGCTGTGGGTGCTGGTCGACACCGAGGTCCTGGCCGCCCCCGACGTGTCCGTGCTAGGCCCGTTGCTGCTGGTGGTGGCCGGCGTCATCGGCCTGGTGGCCACCGTGTCCGGGACGGCGCGCTCACGGCGGCGGGCCCGCACGGCCCTGCTCGCCGAGACCACCCAGCTGCCCGTCCGCGAACAGCCCGCCGAGCCCGAGCGGCCCGCCGACCCCGAGCCCGAGCGCGACGCCAAGCGCGACGACGAGCGCGATCCCGCCCCCTAACCCCTGCGGTGATCATGCACGTTCGCCCCGGACCAGGTGGGCGAACGTGCATGATCACGCCAGGCGAGGGGGGGAGGCTGCGGGGGGTGCGGGGGGCCGAGGGGTGCGGGCGGTGCGGGGGGTGCGGCAAGCCCAGCGGCCGCCCGCGACTCTGCGGTGATCATGCACGATCGCCCCGCCGGACGGGGCGAACGTGCATGATCACCGCGGGGGTGGGGGGGTGAGGCGGTCGAAGGCGGCGAGGACCAGCTCGCGGGTGACGTACCGCCCGCTGTGCCGCTCCTCGCGAGCGCGCAGGGCGGTGAACGTGCCCAGCACGTGCTCGAGGTCGCTGACCGACCACCCCATCAGGTGGGCGTGCACGGCGTCGAGGTCGGCCAACGCCGCGGCCCGGTCCGCGCCATCCGCCTGCGGGTCGGCCTCGGCGCGGGGTCGATGTACGGCGAGCTCCGCAGCGAGCGGCTCGAGCGCCGCGCACCAGCGCACGGCGACCGCCAGTCGTCCGCCCACCCAGTCGCCGAGGGTCGGCGCAGCGAGTCCCGGCCACGGCAGGTCGTACGCGTCCGGCGGCGGCACCGGCAGCTGCTCGACCTTGAACAGGCTGAGGTTGTTGCCGCCCGCCTTGGCCCGCATCACGTAGTCGAGCGGCAGCGACGACAGCGCGGCGAGCAGCAGTGGCAGTCGCGGCGCGTCGAGCAGGGCCAGGGAGTTCGCGTACGCACCAGCGGGCAGCGCCACGGGCAGCAGCGTGCGGGCAGTGCGGGGAGTCGACACGACGCGGTAGCCGGCGAGCCAGCCGCGGGCCAGCAGGTCGCCGTACCGCGCCTGCACGAGAGCGGTCGGCACCCACCAGCGCGTGGCCGGCAGCCAGGCGTCGTCAGACCGTTCGTCGGCCCGGCTGGCCCGGACGACGGGCGGCGGCCCGGCGTCCCAGGTCGCCGCACGCGGGTCGAGCAGCCCGGCGAGCTTGGCCTCGCGCAGGGGCTCCAGTCCAGGACCTGGCGCGTGGGCGAGGTGCCGCGCCTCGCGGCTCAGGTGGATCGGCGTCCGCGCGCGGAACCCCCACGGGTCGGCCACGACGTCCCCGCCCGCGTCGCGCTCCAGCAGCACGCCGTGCCGCTCGTGCGCCCGCGCCACCAGGTCGGCGTCGCGTCGGGTGTCGAACAGCACCGCCGTGCCGGACGACGGGTTGACCCTCCGCACGAGCGCGCGGTCGAGCGTCCACGACCGCTGCGCGTCGCCCTGTGGCTTCCGCGGGTCAACCACGGACGACACCACCTCGGCTCCAACGGGGGCGCCAAACCCGTTGCGCCGCAGGGTGATCACGCCAACGCGCACTCGCGAGGCGACGTCCGGGAACCACGTTCCCTGCTGCAGACCGTGCACGGACTCCAGCGCCCCCGCGTCCAGCAACGCGGTGACGAGGGCACCGGCCTGCCGGTCGGTGACCGCGCCCAGCGGCACCAAGAGCGCCGCGCGTCCTGCCGCACCGAGCAGCCGCCAGCAGGTCTCGACGAACGGCAGGTGCGCGTTCAGGTCGCCGGACCCGGTCAACGGGTGCCGGCCACCCTCCCGCACTGCCCGCACCCGCTCGCGCACCTGTGAGCGCGCCCGCGCCAGCCCGTCGCCGACATGCTCGCCGGCCGCCACCTTCAACCGCTCCCACGGGGGGTTGGCGAGCACCACGTCGAACCCGCCGCTCCACCCGGTCACCGGGTCGGGAGGCCCGGCCGCCGCCAGCACCGCGCCGAAGGCCGTGCGCCAGGTCATCTGCGGCGAGTCGACGAGCGCGTCGCCCACCACGACCTGGCGCCCGACCACCGCCTCGGCCTCGCCCCGATCGGCACCGAGCCAGACCGCCCGGGAGACCAGCCGAGCCCGCGCCACCGTCACTGCCATCGGGTCGAGGTCGACCCCATGCAGGCAGCCGATCGACTTGTGCCGCAGGCAGTCCCCGCGCCACGAGCCGGTCGAGGGTGCAGTCGAGCAGCGCCCCCGCACCACAGGCCGGGTCGACCACCGAGGGTGCGGCATCCAACACACCAACCCCCGGCAGCGCGCGGTCGACCAACGCCTCGGCCAGCTCGCGCGGCGTCGCGAAGGCGCCCAGCCGTCGGCGGGCGTGGCGCGGCACCCGACGCCAGACGACCTGGCCGAGCGCCTCACTGGGGGCGTGCTCGAGCAGCTGGTCGTACGTCTCCGCGAGCACCGCGACCCGGGCCGGGTCGCTGTCCGCCGCGGCGGCGGTCAGCTCGGCGTGGACGCTGGCCCGCCACCACTCCTCGGGATCAGCGCGCTGCGCGACGCCGATCCCCCCAGCGGCATCGGCCAACCGCGCCAGCACGCTCTCGACGTCGGACACCAGGCTCAGCGGTCGAGCGGCAGCAGGTCGGCGCGGTCGAGCACCCGCGCCAGCCACCGGCGGGCTGCGGGCCCGAGAGCCAGGTCGGCGAGCTCGTCGAGGGGCACCCACCGCGCGTCGGAGGTGCTGCCACCGACGTCGAGCACCTGCGGCGCGCGCACCTGCTCGACGCCGGCCGTGTAGACGACCTGGATGCTCTGGTAGTCCTCCAGCCGCCCGGTGACCGGCGAGTGGGCGGTGAAGCGGTGCGACCCGACGTCGAGCAGCTGGACGTCGCGCAGCGCGTGCGCAGTCTCCTCGAGCACCTCGCGGACGACGGCGTCGTACGGCGCCTCGCCATGGTCGATCCCGCCACCGGGCAGCGTCCACGAGCCGGGCAACGGGGTGTCGTCGGACAGCTGGGTCAGCAGCACCCGGTCGTCGACCACGACCACCGCATACGCCGCGACCCGCTGCAGCCGCACCGGCGCCTCGACTGCGGTGTCCGGCACAGGATCCCCGCCCTCGCTCATCACGCAGCCGACCCTAGTCGTCCGTAGGCTGGGCGCCATGTCTCCCGCTCCGGTGCACTCGCGGCCCGTCTACCTGGCTGCCCTGCGGGTCTTTCGCCGGCTCCCCGCGCCCCTGCGGCGCACCTTGGTCCGGGCCGGGACGCCTGGCTTCACGGTCGGCGCGGTCTGCCTGCTCGAGCGCGACGGGCGGTTGCTGATGCTGCGCCAGCCGCACCGGGTGGGCTGGAGCCTGCCCGGCGGTCTGCTCGACCGGGGCGAGTCGGCCGCCGACGCCGTGGCCCGGGAGGTCCGCGAGGAGCTCGGGGTCGACGTCGAGGTCGGCCGCCCGGTCACGGTGGTGGTCGACTCGCCGTTGCGCCGGGTCGACGTGATCTACCGGGTCACGGTCGGCGGCGAGATCGGCGAGCACGTCGGGGGCGAGGCGACGACCGCGCGCTGGCTGCTGCCAGAAGAGGTCGACGAGATGGACGCCCCGACCCGCCAGATCCTGGACGCCGCCCGCGACGTCGGCAGCTCCCAGGGCTACCTGGGCCGCGTCATCACGCCGTGAGCGCTGCCGGAGTGGCCGGCGTCGCACTCGCGGCCGGCCGGGGCGAGCGGATGCGGCCGCTGACCGACCAGCTCCCCAAGGTGCTCATGCCGGTCGGCGGCAGCACCCTGCTCGACCTGGCCCTCACCCGCCTCGGCCACGACGTAGGCGACGGCCCAGCCCGGCTCGCGGTCAACGCCCACTACCGGGCCGACCTGGTGACCGTCGCGGTCGGCGAGCGGGCGCACGTCTCGGTCGAGCAGCCGGTGGCGCTCGGAACCGCAGGCGCGCTGGGGGCGTTGCGCGACTGGCTGGACGGCCGCGACGTCCTCGTCACCAACGCCGACGTCTACCAGCCTGGCGGGTCAGGTGACCTGCTCACCGGCTGGGACGGCGAGCGGTGCCGGCTGCTCGTCAGGCCGGCGGAGCCCGGAAGACGGGTCGACTTCCGGTTGCCCGACGGCACCGGCACCCGGTACGTCGGGACCTGCCTCTTGCCCTGGTCCGCGGTGGCGGGCCTGCCGCCGGAGCCGAGCGGGCTCTACGAGGTGCTCTGGCGCGAGCTGGACGCGGCAGGCGCCCTCGACCTCGTGCCACTGGCGAACGATGAGCCGTCGATCGACTGCGGCACACCGGCCGACTACCTCGCCGCGAACCTGCACGCCTCGGGCGGCCGCAGCGTCGTGGGCGCGGGAGCGGTGGTCGCCGGCACGCTCGAACGCAGCGTCGTCTGGCCCGGAGCCGTCGTCGGGCCACGCGAGCACCTCGTGGACGTCGTCCGGGCCGGCGACCGCGACCACCCCGTCACGGTGCGCGCTACCGTCGCTGGATGATCACCGCACTCACCGAGACCCTGGGGATCGAGGTCCCCGTCGTGCAGGCTCCGATGGCCGGGACGGCGGGTGGCCGGCTCGCCGCCGCGGTCAGCCGGGCCGGTGCCCTCGGGATGATCGGGGTCGGCCCGGCCGCGACCGGGGACTGGGTGCGCGATCAGCACGCGGTGGCTGCCGCCGGCTCCGACGGCCGGCCGTTCGGCATCGGCCTGATGGCCTGGGCGCTCGCCGCAGCCCCAGAGCAGCTCGACGCGGTGCTCGATACCCGACCGGCGCTGGCCTCGGTGAGCTTCGGCGACATCACGCCCTACGTGCGCCCGTTGCAGGAGGCCGGGATCGTCGTCGCGGCACAGGTCGGCACGTCGGACGAGGCCGCTCAGGCCGAGCAGTGCGGCGTCGACCTCGTCGTCGCCCGCGGCAGCGAGGGCGGCGGTCACGGCCGCGACGCGGTGGCCACTTTGCCTCTGCTGCAACAGATCCTCGACCGAGTGAGCGTGCCCGTGCTCGCCGCAGGTGGCATCAGTGGGCCGCGCGGGCTGGCAGCCGTGCTTGCGGCCGGCGCCTGCGGGGCCTGGGTCGGCACCGCCTTCCTCGCCTGCCCGGAGGCCACCACCGGCGAGGCCTCCCGAGCCCGGCTGCTCGCGGCCGACGAGACGTCGACGGCCTATGGGCGGGTCTTCGACGTCGGGCAGCGGGTGCCCTGGCCGACCGAGTTCGGCGGCCGGGCACTGCGCAACGCCTACTTCGAGCGGTACGTCGGCCGCGAGGCTGAGCTGGCCACGGACGACGCCGCCCACGAGGCGGTGCTGGCCGCGCGGCGCGACGACGACCCCGACGTCGCGCCGCTCTATGCCGGCCAGGGCGTCGGCCGCCTGACCAGCGCCCGCCCGGCCGCCGACGTGGTCGCGGACTTCGCACGAGCGGACGACCTGCTGCGGGCAGTGCGCCCCTCCTGAGCCAGCGCCCTAGTAGGTGCGCCGACCCCACTTCGCCGAGACCGCACCGAGGGCCAGGGCCACGACGAACAGCGCGAGGTCGACCAGCAGCCCAGGGCCCCGGGCCGCGACCTCGCCGACCGAGACCACGCCCACCAGTGCCACCCAGCCCGGGAAGACGACCCAGCCCAGCACGCCGCCCGTGACCACGCAGGCCAGCACCAGCCGCAGGTCGCCCCCGGCCGCCCAGGTGTGGCGGGTCGCCAGCCGCCCAGCCAGGAGCCGGACGGCGAAGCCACCCACCAGGGTCAGCGCTCTGGCCGTCGACGCGCCCACCAGGTCGACCAGGGTGGGCGCCAGGATCGCCGCGACCGTGACCGCCACCAGCGTCGACCCGGCCGACAGCAGCACCACCCGCAGCACCGTCGGGCGGTGCAACAACGTCACGAGCCGGCCCCGACGACGGCCAGCGACGCGACGAAGTCGGCGACGACCTGGTCGGTGAGGTAGTGCTGCGGACCGCCCAGCATGACGCCGTACTGGCGACTGCCCGTCGTCTGGACGACGACCTCGACCTGCCGGCTGGGCACCGCTGGCTGCCCGGCGCCGAGGGCCACGTCCCAGCGCCACTCGGCCGCAACGGCGGCCGCGCTGCCCGGAACGGTGACGTCGTGCACCGGCCGCGCCGGGTCGACCCCCAGCTCGGCGGTGCGAACGCGACTGACCTCGGTGGCGCGCACGGAGAGCGGCCCGACCTGCCCGGTCTCGACGTAGACGGCCACCGCCGGCGCCACCGGTAGCCGACGGTCGTCGGCCTTGGTCCACTGCGCCGAGGCGGCCAGCCCGGCGTCGGCGGGGCGGGCGGTGAAGCCGGGCGGCAGCGCGAACGCCAGGTCACCCTGGCGCTGCAGCGTCCAGCCGGGCGGCGCGTTGGGCACTGCGGCCCGGACGCCGGTGGTGCCCGCCGAGGCGACGGCACCGCTGAGCAGGGCAGTCACCGTCACCGCGCACGCGAGCACGGCGACCAGCGAGCCGCGCCTCACTGCGAGCACCCCGGCAGGGCGGTCAGCCGGCTGGCCGGCACAGCGAAGTCCTCGGAGAACGCCGAGACCAGGACGCTGCCGTCCGCGGTGTCGCGGCGCGTCTCCCGCAGCAGCACGGCGTCGCCGGCCAACCGGGCGACCAGCCCGTCGACGGCTCGGGCACTGCGCTGCGCGTCGACGACGACCAGCCCGCTGCGCGGCAGCCGGACGAGCGGTGCCGACCGGGCCGCATTGAGCGCGCCGGCCGGGAGGAAGACCCGCGCGAAGGCGCGTCGGTTGGACTCGCTGCGCAGGTCGAGGACGACGCTCTGGAAGGTGCGGACGCCGGCCCGCCGGTCGATCGCCGCCTGCAGCGCGCCGCGGCCCCGGCTGGCGCCCTGCTCGCGGATCTGCGGCAGGCTCGTGGCCGCGAGCACGTCGCCGTCGACGTCCTGACCGGCCTCGCCAGACACCACGAGCCGCTCGGGCCGGCCGGTGGGGTCCGTCGACACCGCGTACCGGGCGTCGGCGACGAGCCCGAGCCGGGTCGCCAGCGACGTCGCGATCTCATCCTGGTTGCGGGCCGTCGCGAGGGAGCCGGTGGTAGTCGTGCGTCCGCTGGGCTCCAGCGTCAGCCGCGGGCGGCTGGCCACGGCGACAGGTCGCGCCGGGCCGGACGCTGCGAGGTACGACCCTGCGGCAGCGGCCTGGGCCGGCACGTCGAGGACGACGGCGTCCGGCTCCCGGTCGGTGGCCGGGTCTCTGAAGCCGAGCGCGGCCACGGTGCGTCGAACGCCTTCTGCCAGTCCGGACGCGCGCGGCCCGGCCGGCGCCTCGACCACGGGGTCACCGACCTCCCGGTAGCGGTCGACCCAGGCATCCGCGTCATCGTGCCGGGTGAAGTGGTAGAGCGACTCGAGCGGCTCAGAGCCGTTGCTGCCCAACGCATCTCGTCGATCGCCGGCCAGCGTCACGGTCGCCGTGCCGTCGACCAGCTTGTCGACGGTGAGCGCGCCGATCCGTTGCGAGCGCAGCACCGTCAGCGACGAGGCGACACCGGAGTCCCGCGACAGCACGGTGCAGCGCGTAGTCACCGGCTGGTAGCCGCAGCTGCCACCGGTGCCGCGACAGACGCGCACGCGCAGGCCCTCGGCCAGCACCGGGGCCAGCGGCAGCATGAGCAGCGACGCCGTGACCAGGCCGACGAGCACGAGCCAGCCGGCTCTACGCACCCGCGACACCCACTTGCACACCAGGAGCCAGCCCGATTGCGGTCAGCGCGCCGGGCGCCGCCTCGAGCACGGCCACCGCGCGCCGTCGTGGCAGGTGCATCCGCCAGCGGGGCAGGGCGGTGACCTCCAGCACCACGAGCTCCCGGTCGAGGTAGGCGACCTCCAGGTCGACCAGCATGCCGAGCGAGTGCACCGAGTTGCACGGGTGCAGCAGCAGGGCCGTCGGCACCTCGCGACGCCCGAGCAGGCCGACCGTCCGCCGCCAAAGGCTCGCCGCCACCTCCACCTCCAGGCCGACCGGCTCGCCCTGCACGGTGAGGGGTCGTGTGCGGTCGACGGAGCGGACGACGGCCGCGGCCTTCGGTGACAGACGGCCCATCTCAGCTGATCGGCAGGTTGACGACCTGGCCGACACCGGGGACCCGCAGGGTCACCTTCGTGGTGCTGGCGGACGGGGCGGGGAAGACCGCCCACAGGCTCAGCGGCTTGGCGAACAGCTGCCCCGACCCGGCGTTCTCCGTGCACACGCAGACGCCCTCGCCGGCGTCGAGCGGGAGCGCGACGGTGCGGCGTCCGGCATCGACCAGCCGTACGCCCAGCATGGTCGCGTTGTACGCCACCGGGTTCTGGTCGAGGATGCCCGAGTTCGCGCCCCACGGGGAGGTCGCGCCGACCGCAGTGAAGTCGAACCGGACCCACAGGTCGTCGCCGTCGCGCTCGACGCGCGTGACATCCAGCCGCGCGGTTCCCTTCGCCGACAGCACGGACGCGATGGCGTCAGTGACCTCGGGCGACGCGGTGGTCTTCTTGGCGACGGGCATGCCGGGCAACGGCTTCGGGACGTCGATGTCGACCTCGGCACCACCCTTGGCGCGGGCGAAGACGAAGCTGACCCGGCGGTTGCGCCGGCGGTTCTCCTCGATCGGCTTGCCACTCTTGGACACGTTGGGCACCAACGGTTGCGACTCGCCCTTGCCGGTCGCCTTCACCGTGATTCCGGCCTTGCGCAGCGCCGGTCCGAGCGCGCTCGCCACCGCCTGCGCCCGGCGCAGGGACAGCGACCGGTTGTAGGAGTCCGAGCCCTGGTCGTCGGTGTGTCCCACGACCTGGACCGTCTTGCCCTTGGCAGCCTTGACCAGCTGCGGGGCGGCTTTGGCGAGAATCCGCCGCGCGGACTTCGTCAGCGACGCGGAGTCGAACGCGAAGAGGACGTCGGAGGGCACCGAGACGTCGGCGTTGCCGCCCACCTGCCCGTCCTCGGCGCCGCCGAACGTCTGCACGGTGCGCCGCACCGGCCGGACGACAGGCGGCCCCGCACCCTCGCCCGGCGTGTCCGGCGGGCGGTTGACAACCCACTGCACCAGGTCGTCCGGGAGGTCGAGCGGCGGCGCGTCCGTGGTGATCGGCACGTCCTGCATGGGCAGCGCGTACTCGCCCATCAGCAGGCTGACGGTGTCGGACGCCGGAGCCGGGAAGTCCGCCCAGAACAGCGACTGCTGCCCCTCGTTCGTGCTGCTCAGGGTGTTCTGGCTGCACAGGCAGGACTCGTCACTGGCCCGCAGCGGCTCACTCAGCGTGGCGGTGCTCGGGTCGTACAGCCGCAGGCCGATCTCGTACTGGTACCGCGTCGGCGGCCGCACCGTCTTGATCCGGTCGGCCGAGGCGGCAGTGCCACTGGTGGGCCGGTCCCAGGCCAGGACGGCGCGCACCACGTCGCCGACGCGGTCGAGCCGCACCAGCTCTGCGCGGGCCGAGCTGGGTTGCGGCTGGCTGTTGTCGACGACGACCTGCTGGGCGACCGGCTGCGGCAGCACGTTCAGCCGCTGGAAGCCGTCGGCGTCGACCATCGCCGGCGGCACGGACGTCGTCGGGCTGGCCGACGTCCCGGACGGGGACGGGCTGCCACCGGGCCGGTCCGCCTTGTCGGGGCCGTTGCAGGCTGACACGAGCAGAGCACCGGCCAGCAGGCCGGCCACCAGCCCGGCCGATGACCCGGTCCGTCTTTCCCGGCCCAGCATGAACGCTCCCCTTGTCGACGACTGCGCTGCCACCGCGAGGCCTGTCGGCTGCGGTGCGTGACCACATCTGACCACCTGGTCACCGACGTCGGCTACTTGGGCGTCAACCCCTCGTGCTGACTTTCGGTGTCCGATCATGATGGGTAGTCTGCGGCTTCCGCTACCCTCCGTGCCAGTTGCACGGGTTTGTGACCCGCAGAGGGCAGTGGCGTTCTGTCGTGATGCGGCGGGACCGAGGCCATGACGTGACGGGGAGACACGGATGACCGCAGCACCATCCCTGCGTCTCCTGGGATCTCGCGAGGCGACGGGCGTGATCGGCGTCGACGACGTCCCGACCCTCCTCGACCAGCTGCGTCCCGCGGCCGCCCGCGACGAGGCCGTGCTCGTCGTCGCCTCGACCGAGCAGGCTGCCACCGCCCGTCGCACCGTCTCGCTGGCCAGGGCCGGCGCCCCCGGCGCCCTCGGCATCGTGCACGCCAGCAGCCTGCCGCCCCTGGCCCGCCGTGGGCTCGTCGAGGTGCTGTCGTCGCTCTCGCCGACGCTCACCGCCGGCCAGCTGCTGCTGGTGTGCGAGGCCCTCGAGCGCACGATGATCGCCGGTGCCGCGGTCACCTCGGTGACCCGACTGGCCGACCCGGCACCGAGCATGCAGCAGCACCTGCGGTCGTGGGTACCGTCCAGCCGGTTCGTGGTGCTCACCCACCCGCAGCCGCAGATCGCGCTGGTCGCCCCCGACGACACCTGCTCGGTGCACCTGCCCGAGACGTCCGTCCCGATGTTCTTCGCCCGCACCGGCGGCGACGACCACACCGCCGCAGCGGTCCGGCACGTGGCCGAGCGGCTCACCGGCGCGGACGCCACGGTCGTCGAGGCACCGGCCGACTCGCGCCAGCGGTGGGGCACGGCCCGGTTCACCGAGTTCTCCGCCCTGCCGCAAGACCTCACGGTGCTGACCCGCACCGCGCTCGACGCGGCCACCGAGTGCCGCTCGTGCGGTGCCCCGGTCGCGTGGGCGTCCTGCCGCTTCTGCCACGCCGCGTCACCCGTCACGTCCGCCGCCGTCGCGGCCTCGCCAGCAGCACCGATGCAAGGAGCCTGATGAACCCCAGACAACGGCGCGGGCTCGTCATGCTCGTGCTCGCTGCCATCGGGGGGTGCGCCGTGTTCGTCGGCGTCGCCTCGTACGTCGCGCAGGTCAACGCCGAGGTCGGCCCGCGCACCGCCGTCTACGTCGCCGCCAAGGACATCCCGCCGTTCGCGGCGATCCGTCCCGAGGACGTGACCCGGCGCGAGATCCCGAGCAAGTACGTCACCGCGACCACGGTCACCAAGGACTCGCAGTTCCTCGGGCAGAAGAGCGTGACGACGATCCGCTCCGGCAGCTACCTCAGCGACGACCTGCTCACCTCGAGCAGCTCGCTGGCCGACGGCATGCGCGAGATCTCGGTCAACTTCGACGCCGCTGACGGCATCAACGGCCGGGTGCGCCCGGGCGACCGGGTCGACGTGGTCGCCGCCTTCGCCGCACGACAGAGCAACAAGAACCAGGTCGACCAGAGCGTGCGCAAGGCCGAGCTGCCCTACAACGTGGCCGGCATCGTGGTGAGCCAGGCACTCGTGGTCAGCGTCGGAGAGCGCACCCCCACCGGGATCGACGTCGGCGCCGCCACCGACGGCAACGCCGACCCCAAGGAGGTCGTGCCGGTCACCTTCGCGCTGAGCGTGGCCGACTCCACCCGGCTGGCGTACGCCGAGGCGTTCAGCGTCAAGATGCGTCTGATGCGCTCGGGCAACAACGAGACCGGCAAGGGCTACAAGCCCACCGACCGCAGCTTCAGCGACCTCGGCCTGCCCCCGCTGCTGTCCAGCGGCGGAGCGGCGGCATCCGCGGCCGCGTCCGGGGGCAAGTGATGAGCTACCGCGTCGTCATCGCCGCGCCGAGCCACGAGCTCGCCGCCGACCTCGCCGAGACCGTCGCCGCGGCGGGTGCGCAGACCGTCGGCACGGTCACCTCCGAGGCGGCGCTGCGCGAGCAGCTGCCGCAGCTCGACCCCGACGTCGTCCTGGTGCGCGAGGACCTCGCCGCCGGCGCCGTCTGGTCGCTGGTGCGCCAGACCGTCATCGCCAACCCGTATCTCGCCGTCGTGGTGGCCAGCCCCAGCGGCTCGGCCGAGGTGCTGGCCCTGGCGATGGACGCCGGCGCGCGGGCCGTCGTCTCGCTCCCGCTGCAGGTCGAGGACGTCGCCGGCAAGATCATGTCCGCCGGCGGCTGGGCACAGACCATGCGCCGGGTGATCGGTGGCGAGCGGGAGGCCACCACGGGCACGTCGGGCATGCTCGTCGTGCTGGTCGGGGCCAAGGGCGGTGTCGGCACCACGACCATCGCGACGCACCTCGCGCTGTCCAGCGCCCGCAACGACCCGACCCGCCGGGTGTGCCTGGTCGACCTCGACATCGCCAAGGGCGACGTGCCGCTCTACCTCGACGCGCAGCACCGCCGCACCATCCTCGACCTGGCGCCGGTCGCCCACGACCTGAGCCCCCGCTCCATCGCCGACGCGCTCTATCAGCACCCCTCCGGGCTCAGCGTGCTGCTCGCGCCCACCGAGGGCGAGTTCGCCGAACGCCTCACGGGCCTGCAGGTCTCGACGATCCTGGCCGGCCTGCGCCAGCGGCACGACGTGGTCATCGTCGACGCCGGCGCGGTCATCGGCGAGGCGTCGGCGGCCGCCATCGAGCAGGCCGACGAGGTGTTCGTCGTGACCACGCCCGACGTCCCGTCGCTGCGTGGCACCCGCCGGGCGGTCGAGATGTGGGAGCGGCTCGCGCTACGCAAGGAGGAGGCGGTGCGCGGGATCATCAACCGCAGCGACAAGCGCACCGACATCCAGCCCGACACCGCGGCCAAGATCGCTGGCGTCGAGGTCGTGCAGACCCGGCTGCCCGCCGCGTTCCGGGCCTTGGAGGCGGCTAGCAACCAGCGCGACCCCGACCTCGCGCACGGCTCCTGGCGGCAGCGGATCGACGAGCTCGCCACCGAGATCCGGATCAGCACGGCGCGGCCGCTGAGCACCCGCGGCAGCCGCGATCCCGCCCGCCGCCGCGGCGCCCAGACCCCGGCGACGGACGCCGGCCAGGGCGCGATCGAGCTGGTCGGCCTGTTCCCGCTGCTGCTGCTCGTCGTGCTCTTCGCCTGGCAGGCCGTCCTCACCGGGGTCTCGGCCCACATGGCGTCCAACAGCGCACAGGAGGCCGCGCGCGCGGCGGCCGTCGGCGGCGACGTCGAGTCGGCCGCCCGGCGAGCGGTGCCCGGCTGGCTCGAGGACGGCATCACGGTCAGCCCCCTGGGCTCGACCCGGGTGAAGGTCTCGATCAAGACCCCGCTGCTGATGCCCGGCTCGCGGCCGATGGGCATGACGGTGTCGGCGGAAGCCGGCTCGGTGAGCGAGGTGAGTCCGTGACCGCGCGGCTCGCGCGCCGCCTCCGGCCGGACGACGCGCGCACCGGGCGCGACGGCGGCTGGCTGTCGATCGAGTTCGTCGGCATGGCGTTCCTGCTGCTGCTCGCCCTGATGCTGGCCCTGCAGGTGGTGTCCTACACCTACTCGCTGTCGCAGGTGAACGGCGCCGCGCGGGCCGCGGCGCGGGCCGCCACCCTGGGCCGCTCGGCCGAGGCCGCCGCCCGTGACGCCGTCAGCCCGTCGCTGCACCCGGTCACCACCGCCGACCCGAGCGACCCCGACGGCCAGACCTGGTCGGTCACCGTGTCGGTGCCCCTGGTGATCCCGCGGATGCCGCAGTGGACCATCACCCGCACGGCGACCATGCCCTCGACCGAGCCCTACGGAGGCTGACATGGGCCTGCTCGACCGGCTCAGCGCGTCCGGCACCCCCGAGGGCGTCGCCGACGCCGACACGCACGCGCAGACCGTGGCCCGCTACCGGGGTCTGCTGCTGCACGAGATCGATCTCGGCGAGCTGAGCAAGCTCGACGCCGGGCAGCGGCGGTTGCGGCTCGAGCGGGTCATGGGCCACCTGCTCAGCCGCGAGGGGCCGATCCTGTCCAGCGGCGAGCGCCAGGCGATCATCCGCCGGGTCGTCGACGAGGCCCTCGGGCTGGGCATCCTCGAGCCGCTGCTGGCCGACCCCAGCGTCACCGAGATCATGGTCAACGGCCACGACACGATCTTCGTCGAGCGGGCCGGCGTACTGCAGCGGCTCGATGCGCACTTCGCCAACGAAGACCAGCTGATGCAGACCATCGACCGCATCGTGGCCGGCGTCAACCGCAGGGTCGACGAGTCGAGCCCGATGGTCGACGCGCGGCTCGCCACGGGCGAGCGGGTCAACGTCATCGTGCCGCCGCTGGCGCTGGACGGCCCGATGCTCACCATCCGCCGCTTCCCCCGCGCCTACTCGATGGCCGAGCTGGTCGACAAGGGCGCCATGGACGAGGCCAGCGCGCTGTTGCTCGGCACCCTCGTGCGGGCCCGGTGCAACGTGATCGTGTCCGGCGGTACCGGCACCGGCAAGACCACGATGCTCAACGCGCTGTCCGGCTTCATCCCCGGCCACGAACGCATCATCACCATCGAGGACGCCGCCGAGCTGCAGCTGCAGCAGGAGCACGTGATCCGGCTCGAGTCGCGGCCGGCCAACATCGAGGGCCGCGGGCAGGTGGCGATCCGCGATCTCGTGCGCAACTCGCTGCGCATGCGCCCCGACCGCATCATCGTCGGCGAGGTCCGCGGCGGCGAGACGCTCGACATGCTGCAGGCGATGAACACCGGCCACGAGGGGTCGATGGCCACGGTGCACGCGAACTCCAGCGACGACGCGGTCATGCGGCTGGAGACGTTGGCCAGCATGAGCGAGATCGCGATCCCGTTCGAGGCGCTCCGCGACCAGATCAACAACGCGGTGGACGTCGTCGTCCAGCTCTCGCGCAACGCCGACGGCTCGCGGCGGGTCAGCGAGATCAGCGCCGTCGCCTCACGCCGGCGGGAGGACTTCGCGCTGGCCACGATCTGCTCGTTCGACCCGCTGCCGATGCAGGCCGACCGCGTGGTGCGCGGCACGTTCAGCCACCACCCGCTGCCCCGCGACCTCGCCGACCGGCTGCTGCTGGCCGGTGAGGCCGTCCCGCCGCCGTTCCGTGCGGCCACCCACCCCGGCGAGCTGCTGATCCGCCGGGCCACCTGATGCGTCCGCTCGCTGCGCTGAGCCTGCTGGCGGTGGCCCTGCTGCTCGCCGTGATCGGCAGCTGGTCGATGGCGCGCGGGGCGGCCGAGAAACGGTCACTGGTCGGCGCCCACGAACGCCTGGGCCGCACCGGGATCCGCGGGCTGCTGGCCGGTGCACCCAACCGTGCCGTCCGCCGCACCGGATGGGGACACCGGCTGGAGAACCGGCTCGCCGGAGCCAAGCTCGAGATGATCAGCCCGGTCGAGGCGGTGGCGATCGCCGTCCTGACGTTCGTCGTCGTCACTGTGGCCTGCTCGCTGATCGTCTCGACGTGGGTGGCGCTGCTGGTCGGCGCCTTCGCCGTCCTGGGCCTGCGATCGGTGCTGGCCTGGCGCGAGGAGAAGCAGCGGCTGGCTTTCGTCGCCCAGATGCCCGAGCTGGCGCGGGTGCTGTCGAACGCGACGAGCGCGGGCCTGTCGATCCGGACGGCGATCGAGATGGCCGGCGAGGAGCTGTCGGCGCCGGCGAAGGCCGAGCTGCAGCGGTGCGCGCGCAGCATGGCCGTCGGGACATCGCTCGAGGACGCGTTGCGGCAGATGGAAGAACGGCTGCCCGGTCGCGAGCTGTCCGTGCTCGTCGGCACCCTGGTGATCTCGAGCCGCTCCGGCGGCTCGCTGATCGGTGCGCTGCGCGACATCGCCCACACGCTGGAAGACCGCAAGGAGCTCAAGCGCGAAGTGCGCACGCTGCTCACCCAGGCCACGTATACCGGCTACCTCGTCGTGGCGATGGGCGTCGGCCTGCTGTTCCTCATCAACGCGATCCAGCCCGGCCTGCTGCGCACCCTCACCAGCACGATCCTCGGGGTCGGCGGGCTCGTCTTCGCCACGGTCTGCTTCGGCCTCGGACTGGTCATCATCCGCCGGATGACCCGGATCGAGTCGTGATGACGCTGTTCGCCAACCCCGTGGTGGTCGCCCTGCTGGCGGGCGCCTGCGCCTGGGCCGCCGTGGCCGGCTACGCCCGGCTGCGCAGCGACCCGCTCCAGTCGCTGGAGGTCGAGGACCTGCGGCTGGTGCGCGGCCGCAAGGGCATCGAGCGCTCCGGCGGCCCGCTCGGGGCGCTGGGCCGCGCGCTGTCCCGGCCGCTCGCGCAGGCCATGGGCCCGGCGCGGCTCGAGGGGCTGGGCCGGCGGATCGAGCTCGCCGGCCGCCCGGACGGACTCACCGTGCAGACGCACCTCGAGCGCAAGGCACGCCTCACGGCGATCTTCGGTGCATGCGCGTTCGTCCTAGCGCTGCGCGGCAAGTGGCCGATCGCGCTGCTCGTCGTCCTGGTCGCGTGGTTCCTGCCCGAGCTCGGCCTGCGGTCGCAGCGCACCGCCCGCCAGCGCCGGATCGACAACGACCTGCCCGACTTCCTCGACGTCCTCGCGGTCACCGTCAGCGCCGGACTGTCGTTCCGTGCCGCGCTCGAGCGCGTGTCGAGCCGGTACGAGGGACCGCTGGCCGACGAGATCACCCACACCCTGCGCGAGATGGACGTCGGCGAGGCCCGCCGGACGGCGTTCGAGCGGCTGCGCACCCGCAACCAGTCCGAGGCCCTCGACCAGTTCGTCGTCGCCCTGCTCCAGGCTGAGGAGCTCGGCACCCCCCTCGCCGAGGCCCTCGACCAGATCGCGCTCGAGATGCGGCGCTCCACGGCGCAACGAGCCCGCCAGCAGGCGGCCCGGACGAGCCCGCGGGTCGCGCTCGTCGTCACGCTCGTCATGGTGCCCGGCGCGCTGGTGCTGCTCGTGGTCTCGATCCTGCTCTCGTCCGGGCTCGACCTGGGGATGCTGACCCAGCAATGAGCGAGCCGATGACGACGGCGCCCGCCCGCACCCTGGTGCTGCTGCGGATCCTGACGCTGTACCCGGTGGCGCTGGCGTGGACGGCCACCCGTCCGCCGCGTCTCGAGGTCGTGCTGGCGGTGGCGCTCGTGGCGAGCACCGCGATCCTCGCGCTGCGCTGGACCCAGGTCGTGCCGGTCGTGCGCCGCCATCCGGCGCTCGCGGCAGCCGACGTCGCGGTGAGCCTGCTGGTGCTGTCGCAGGCCGGCCCGCAGTCACCCTTCGTGGCCTACACGATGACTACCGCGGTGCTGATCGGGCTGTTCTTCTCCCGTGGCGGCACGGTGCTGCTGACCACGCTGCTGGTCAGCGGCTACCTGCTGCTCGAGCGGCACGACGCCTCCGCCGCACTCACCGGCGACCTCGACCGCGCCGGCGCACTCACCGTGCCGGTGGCGTACGTCGTCCTGGCCTGCGCCGGGGCCGCGTTCCGCGGGCTGCACGACCGGCTGGCGGTCGCCCTGCAGGCGTCGGTGGCCGCCGAGCGGTCGGCCGCGACGGCCCGCGAGCGCACCAGGCTGGCCCGCGACCTGCACGACGGCGTCAGCTCGACGCTGCACGGCGTGGTGCTGCAGTCGATGGCCGTCGCGCGCGTCGCTGGGCGCGGCGAGCCCAGGGTGGCCCAGCTGGCGAGCGAGCTCGAGACCGCCGCGCGGTCGGCGTTGGCCCAGTCCCGCGAGGTGCTCACCGGCCTGCGCCGCGAGGACGACAGCGCACCCCTCGTGCAGGCCGTGAGCGACCGCACCCGCCGCTGGAGCGAGCGCACCGGCACGCCGGTCGAGTTCACCACCACGGGCGTGGCCGACGTCGACGCGTCGTCCCGGATCGCCGCGCTGCGGGTGCTCGACGAGTCGCTGACCAACGTCGAGCGGCACGCCGGGGCCGAGCGAGTCGTGGTCTCGCTGCTCGGTGACGCGCAGTCGGTGACGCTCGTCATCGAGGACGACGGCGCGGGCCTCACGGCCGACCGGCCCGGCGTCGCGCAGGGCCACTACGGCGTCCTCGGCATGACCGAGCGGGCCGGCGTCGCCGGCGGCCACCTGCACCTCGAGCAGGTCACTCCGGGGGCCGAGCGGCCTGGCACGCGGGTGCGGCTCGACCTCCCGCGCTCGGGCCCACGCACCGGCGCTAACCAGCGGATCCACGACGACCGGGCAGGGGCCACGGCATGAGCGCGCACGACACCACGGGCACGGACGAGAGCCGGATCCCGGTGCTGCGGTTGGTGATCGCCGACGACAACCCCGTCGTGCGGGCCGGCATGGCGAACCTGCTGGCGACGGTGCCCGGGCTGGACGTCGTCGGGGCAGCGGCCGACGGGGAGCAGGCCCTGGCGATGGTCGAGCAGCTCAAGCCCGACCTCGCGCTGCTCGACGTGCGCATGCCGCAGGTCGACGGCATCGCCGTGGCGCAGGCGATCGCCGCCACGGTGCCGGTGCTGATGCTCACCCACTCCGACGAGCCGGAGGTCATCGCCGCTGCCCTGGCCGCGGGCGCCCGCGGTTACGTGGTGCACAGCGAGTTCGACGTCGACGAGATCGTGTCTGCCGTCCGCACGGTGGCCGCCGGCGGCGTCCACCTGTCTCCCGCAGCCGGCTCGATCCTGGCCGAGGCGGCAGCGCAGCGGGTGGCGCGCACCGCGGTGGCCGTTGCCGAGCCGCCGATGCAGGCCGACCCGTGGGGCCTGTCGGCGCGCGAGCACGAGGTGATGGAGCTCATCGCACAGGGCCTGACCAACGGCCAGATCGCCAAGCAGTGCTACCTGTCCGAGAAGACGGTGAAGAACCACGTCAACCGGATCTTCGCCAAGCTGATGGTCACCTCTCGCGCGGAGGCCGTCAGCCGCTGGCTGCGGCGCTGAGTCCACCACTGCCGACGAGGGATAGGCCCAGTTTGGGCCCGCGGCTGGGCCCTGGTGCCCTGGGAGCCCGGCGCCGTCCTCGGCAGAGTTCAGGTCGTCGCCACCACGGCCAGCAGGCCCGGCGCCAACCGACCGAGCACCACCAGGGGAACCACCGAAGGGAACACGACCATGGCTCTTCTCCACCGCATCGCCGCCGAGGGTCAGACCCGCCTGCACGCCGTCCGCGAGACGCGCGACCAGGGCCAGGGCACGCTGGAGTACGTCGGCATCGCCGTCCTCATCGGCATCATCGTCGCGGCGCTGCTCGCGGCGGACTTCCAGACCAAGCTGGTCACGGCCGTCAACCAGGTGATCACCAAGATCACCACCGGCAACTGACGCCGCACGCACGAGGTCGGACGTCCCGGTGACGACACCCTGGCACGACGGCGACGAGGGGCAGATCACGCTGCCCCTCGTCGCCGTCGTCCTGGTGCTGTTCGCCGTGGCGATCGGCATGACGCAGTTCGGCGAGGCCTCCGACCGTAGAGGCATCGCCCAGAAGGGCACCGACGCCGCCGCCCTCGGGGCCGCGGTCGCCGCACGTGACGCCGCAATCGCCCTGGTGGCGACGCCGGCCGGGTTCAGCGCGCTGCAGTCCGGCAGCGACGAGCTCGTGCTGGCTGTACAGCCGCGCGCCGTCGGCTGCGCCGCCGCCTACGGTTGGGCCGCCAAGAACAAGACCGCCGTCACCGACTGCGAGTACCAGGGCGGCGGCCGCTTCCACACCCGCACCGCCAGCCGGCCCAGTGGTGAGCGCTCGCTGATCGGGCGGGCCGAGGCAACCGCCGACATGAACGTGCCCGCCTGCGTCATGGTGCGGGTGCCCAACCCCGGCGGCGAGACCGAGACGGTCACCTGCACCGGCCGGCGCGGTACGGCCACCGTCGTTTACCACGACGGTGTCTTCGTCTCGATGTCACCCGAGCGGACCTGGCAGAGCGCGTTCCACGTGCGGCTGGTCAGCTGAGCGACGCCTGGCCCGACCCGCGTTCCTAGACTGCCCCGGGTGAGCATCGCCCGCCGCCCGACCGCCGCCGCTACCGGCGCGGTCGTCGCCGCGCTGATGGCGGTAGGCGCCTGCTCCGCGGCGGGGCCAGCCTCGCCGGCTCCGCCGACGACGTCGGTCGCCACCCGGGGCACCCCGGTGCCGGTCGCCACCACGGCGGGCCCGGCTGCGTCGTCCGGGCCGTCGCACGCGCTGGCCTGCCCGGGCACCGCCTGCGTGAGCATCACCGTGACGGGCGACGTGCTGCTGCACCCGCCGCTGTGGGACCAGGCGCGACGCGACGCCCGCGCCACCGGCTCCGGCGCCGCCTTCGACTTCGCCCCGCTGCTCGCCGGCCAGCGGCCGATCGTGTCGGCGTCCGACCTCGCGTTCTGCCACCTCGAGACACCGCTCGCACCCAGCGGCGGCCCATACCGCGACTACCCGGACTTCTCCGTCCCGCCCGAGATCGCAAAAGCGTTGTCGCACACTGGCTATGACGCCTGCACGACCGCCAGTAACCACACGATGGACCAGGGTGAGGCTGGCGTCGACCGCACCCTGTCGACCCTCGACCGGGCCGGGTTGCGGCACGCCGGATCGGCCCGCTCCGCCACCGAGGCAGGCCGCTTCCTGACCTTCGACGTCCGGGGGACGACGGTGGCACTGCTCGCGTACACCTACGGGCTCAACGGTCGCAGCCTGCCCGCCGGGCAGCCGTGGCGCGTCAACCTGATCGACCCGCGGCGCATCCTGGCCGACGCGCACCGCGCCCGGCAACGCGGAGCCGATGTCGTCGTGGTCGCGCTGCACTGGGGCACCGAGTACGTGCACGACCCGACGCCGGAGCAGCGGTCGCTGGCCGAGCGGCTGTTGGCCAGCACGGACATCGACCTCGTCTACGGTCATCACGCACATGTCGTCGAGCCGGTCGAGAAGCTGCACGGCAAGTGGGTCGTCTACGGTCTGGGCAACTCCGTCGCCGCGCACGGCGTGCACCGGCTCGACAACCGCGAAGGGCTCCTGGTGCGAGTGCAGCTGGTGCGCGACGCGAAGGGACGCTGGCGCAGCGGCCGGCTCGACTGGGTGCCGTCGATGGTGCGCGAGGCGACGCCCTACCGGTGGGTCGACCTGGGCACCGCCCTGGCCCGGGGTGGCCAGCCCGCCCACCTCGGAGCGGCCTATCGCCGATCGCAGCAGCGGATCCGTGCCGTCGTGGAGAGCCGGGGCGGGGCGGCGGACGGCGCGCGCCAGCTGCTGCCCTGACGGGGTCAGTGGTGCAGGCTGGGCGGGTGAGCGAGCCGACCTGGCAGGACGCCGAGCCCGTCCGCGCGATGGCCACTCCCCTGCACTCGGTGCTGATGAGCCAGTACTGGTGCGACCTCGCGTTCCTGCACTGGTTCGTTCCGGCCGAGCGGGTGCAGCGGCACCTGCCGGTCGGGACCCGGCCGGACCTGGTGGAGGACAGCCCCTTCGCCGGCCTGACACCGGTGGCACTGGTGCCGTTCCGGATGGTCGGAGCGGGGCTGGGGCGCGGCCCGGCAGTGCCGTACCTCGGCACCTTCTGGGAGACCAACGTGCGGCTCTACTCGGTCGACGCGTCGGGCCGGCGCGGTGTGGTCTTCGCCAGCCTGGACGCCTCGCGCCTCGCCGTCGTCGCGGCGGCCCGGATCGGCCTCGGCCTGCCGTACCGCTGGGCACGGATGCGCGGTGCCGAGCGGGCTGGTCCGCACGGCACCCGCGAGCTGGTCTGGACCGCGCGCACCCGTTGGCCGGGACCGGTCGGCGTCCGCAGCCGGATCGCTGTGCGAGTCGGCGAGCCGCTGGCGCCCGGCGACCCGGACGCCTCGCTCGCGCGGTTCCTCACCGCGCGCTGGGGCTTGCACACCCGACGGCTCGGCCGCACCTGGTACCTGCGCAACGAGCATGCCACCTGGTCGCTGTCGCGGGCCGAGGTGCTCGTCCTGGACGACGGCCTGCTCGGCGCCGCCGGCTTCGCCGACCTCGCTCGCCGACCACCTGACCACGTCGCCTTCGCCGCCGGCGTCCGCACCAGCTTCGGCCGCCCTGCCTGAGCGTCGCGGGTCAAGGCCGGCGTACGCCCCGCACACAGAGGTATCCCACCATCCACAGCTCACCGACGGTGGCCGGCATGGTCAGCAGGCCGACGGCGAGGCCGGCGTCGGGGAACACGTAGCTGAGGAGCGCACTGGCGACGTACCCCACACCGCCGATCATCAGGATCCAGCCCAGCAGGCTGGGCATCCAGCCGGAGTACCGGGCGAGCCAGCCCATGGGGATGAGCCAGAGACCGAAGAAGATCCCGCCGATCGTCCACAGGTGGCCGCTCACGACGTACAGCAGCTGCGCGGTGGCGGCGGCCGCGCCGCCCGCGGTCAGCGAGGCCTGCTGGCTGACGTCGAGCGCGGTCGCGAGCATGGCCGTGCTGCCGAGGATCGCCACGGCGTTGACCAGGCCGAACGCGGCGATCGAGCCAGCGGCGAAGGCGTCGACACTCCTGAACAGCCGGTAGAACCACAGCGCGACGAGCGCCTGGGTGATCACGACACCCATCTCCAGCACGATGCCGAGACGCGCCAGCCACTCGTGCTGGGTGAGGTTGGCCAAGGTCGCACTGGGGTCGTCCACGACGAGGATCTGGCCGCGCACCACCACGTAGCCGAGCAGGCCGGTGACGGCCAGACCGAGATACAGCAGACCGGTCGTGCGGGCGGTGCGGACCAGCGCAGGCGTGGTCGCCTCGGGTCGAGAGCTGTTGGTGGCGGTGACGGTCATCGCGGTCTCCCTTCTGAACCTTACTTCGTAAGGCTTGCATACGGCGTAAGGATGGCGCAAGGGCCTTGCCGCCCCGCAACGGACTCACTCGGTTGACGGCGATGCAGACGCGACCGGCTGGCGGAGCACGGTGCGCTGCTTCTCCGGTGCGACCCGACGGAAGTCGCTGAGGTAGATCTCGTGGTGCTTGCCGACCAGGCGCAGGCCGTGGCCCGGGATGAACTCGTGATGCATCCGCGCGAGGACGTCTGCCTCGTCGTCGAAGGAGCCGACGTGCAGGGTCTGGACGCACGACCCCTCGGACAGCTCCGCCAGCCGAACGTCGCCGAGCCGCGCCGGCCTCTTCTTCGCTCCAGCCTGTGCGACGGCGGTGGTGAACATGGCCTGGTCGATCCAGTCCGGCACCATGAGCATCATGGTCCAGTCCCACTGTGACGTGTCCCGCGCGCCGGTGAAGGACTCCATGTCCTCCGCCCACCACAGCCCTTCCAGCGGCGGCACGACGTAGTCCCGCCCGAGGTCTCGCTTGCTGGCGAACTTCAGCTGGTACGCGACCGGGTAGAGGGCTTCGACCGCCGCAGCGAAGGCGGGAGAGGTGTTGGGGTCGCCGTGCCCGTCGACCATCAGGTACCGCAGGTCCGGGACGTCCAGGATCCGGAACCGACCGCGGTGCGCCTGGTAGGCGTCCATCGTCTTCTTGAAGTCGGTCTTGTCAGTCACCAGGTACCTAGCCTCCGGCTGCCAGCCATGAGCCTTCTCCCTCCCAAGACTTGCGAGCATAGAAGGGGCCGCGGCCTGCCGGTCGCAGCCGCGTTCGATCCGTCTGCTTGGCTGGTCACATGAACTACCAAGGCATGTGGGCCAAGCCCGGAACCGACCCTCGAGAGGAGATCGCACCCGGAAAGGGCGAGAAGGCGGTGCTGGCGGAGTACCTCGACCGCTACCGGATGACCTTCGAGCTCAAGTGCGAGGGGCTCACCGCCGAGCAGCTCGCCACTCGGTCCGTGCCGCCGTCGTCGATGTCGCTGCTGGGCATGATCCGCCACCTCGCCCGGGTCGAGCACGCCTGGACCCGCCGAGTCTTCGAGGGACAGGCCGAGCTGCCGCGCCTCTACCGCACCGAGGAGGACCCGGACCTGGACTTCAACCAGGCCGTCGCCGACGACGAGGTCGTCGCTGAGGCGTGGGACACCTGGCGCGGTGAGGTCGCCCATGCCCGGGCTGTCTACGCCGACCTGGACCTCGACGCGCCGGTCGACGTCCACGGCCAGGAGGTCGAGGCGCGCGACATCGTCGTCCATCTCGTCGAGGAGTACGCGCGCCACGTCGGCCACGCCGACCTGCTGCGCGAGTGCATCGACGGTCGCACCGGCCAGTAGGGGGGTGCTGGGCTGATCTCCGCGTTATCCGGTTGCGTGGTGAGCCAGCAGATCGCAGGATCCAGCGGCATGACGTGCCATCTCCTCGAGCTCTGCTTCGACGCGACCGACCCGCTCGAGCTTGCGCGCTTCTGGGCCGGCGTCCTGGACCGGGAGCTGAACCGCGACCCCGACGGCGGTATCGCGCTGCCACCGGACGACGACTCGGGGCTGGGGATCCGGTTCCTGCCGACCGAGCAGCAGAAGTCCCGGCCGAACCAGATGCACTTCGACCTGACGAGCATGTCGCTCGACCACCAGCAGCAGACAGTGGAGAAGGCGCTGCGACTCGGCGCGCGGCACATCGACGTCGGCCAGCGCCCCGAGGAGGGTCACGTCGTGCTCGCCGACCCCGACGGCAACGAGTTCTGCGTCATCGAGCCGGGCAACGACTTCCTCGCCGACTGCGGCTTCGTCGGGGCGCTGGCCAGCGACGGTACGCAGGAGGTGGGCTACTTCTGGAGCCGGGCGCTGGACTGGCCGTTGGTCTGGGACCAGGACCAGGAGACCGCGATCCGCTCGCCGCACGGCGGCCCGAAGGTCACCTGGGGTGGTCCGCCGGTGGCGCCCAAGACCGGGAAGAACCGGCTGCACTTCCATCTCGCGCCACCTGTCGGCGGTGATCAGCAAGCGGAGGTCGACCAGCTCGTCTCACTCGGCGCCAGCCGGATCGACATCGGCCAGGGCGACGTCAGCTGGGTTGTGATGGCCGATCCCGACGGCAACGAGTTCTGCGTCCTGCCACCCCTGGACGGCTAGCTCGTCGACGCCGTCTGGTTTGCGGCCGGTGTCCTACTCCCACTCGATCGTGCCCGGTGGCTTGCTCGTGACGTCGAGCACCACCCGGTTGACCTCGGGAACCTCATTGGTGATCCGGGTCGAGATCTTCGCCAGGACGTCGTAGGGCAGCCGGGTCCAGTCCGCCGTCATGGCATCCTCGCTCGACACCGGACGCAGCACCACCGGGTGGCCGTAGCTGCGCCCATCCCCTTGCACGCCAACCGATCGGACGTCGGCGAGCAGCACCACCGGGCACTGCCAGATGCTGCGGTCGAGCTCGGCCGCGGTGAGCTCCTCGCGGACGATCTCGTCCGCGGCGCGCAACGTCTCGAGCCGGGCCGCCGTGACCTCACCGACGATCCGGATCCCGAGACCCGGCCCCGGGAACGGCTGGCGCCACACGATGCCCTCGGGCACGCCGAGCTCGAGGCCGACGGCACGCACCTCGTCCTTGAACAGCGAGCGCAGCGGCTCGACCAGCTCGAACTGCAGGTCGTCGGGCAGGCCGCCGACGTTGTGGTGGCTCTTGATGTTGGCCGCGCCCTCGCCGCCGCCGGACTCGACGACGTCCGGGTAGAGCGTGCCCTGCACCAGGAACTTCACCGGGTGCCCGTCGGACTCGGCCGCACCGACGACCTCGCGGGCCGCCTGCTCGAAGACCCGGATGAACTCGCGGCCGATCGCCTTGCGCTTCTCCTCCGGGTCGGTCAGCCCGGCGAGCGCGTCGAGGAACTGCTTGGCCGCGTCGACGACCTTGAGGTCGACACCGGTCGCCTCCACGAAGTCGCGCTCGACCTGCTCGGCCTCGCCGGCACGCAGCAGTCCGTGGTCGACGAAGACGCAGGTGAGCTGGTCGCCGACCGCGCGCTGCACGAGCGCCGCCGCCACCGAGGAGTCGACGCCGCCGGACAGGCCGCAGATGACGTGCGCGTCGCCGATCTGCCCTCGCACCCGCTCGACGAGCTCCTCGGCCACACCCTCCGTCGTCCAGGACTGGTCCAGGCCGGCACCGCGGGTGAGGAAGTTCTCGATCACCCGCTGGCCGAACGTCGAGTGCACGACCTCGGGGTGCCACTGCAGCCCGTAGAGCTTGCGCTCGTCGTCCTCGAACGCGGCGACCGGCGTGCCCACGGTCTCGGCGGTGACCCGGAAGCCGTCGGGCGCGGCCTGCACGCTGTCGCCGTGGCTCATCCACACCGACTGCTCGTCGGTCTGCCCGTAGAAGAGGGTGGAGTCGGCCGGCTGCACCCGCGCCGGCGTGCCGCCGTACTCGCGCTGGCCGGTGTGCGCGACCTCGCCGCCCAGCGCGCGGGCCATCGCCTGGAAGCCGTAGCAGATGCCGAGCACGGGAACGCCGGCCTCGAACAGTGCCGGGTCGATCGCAGGGGCGCCGTCGGCATACACGCTGCTCGGCCCACCGGACAGCACGATGGCCGCGGGGCGCTTCTCGAGCATCCGCTCGACCGACATCGTGTGCGGCACGATCTCGCTGTAGCAGCTGGCCTCGCGCACGCGCCGGGCGATCAGCTGGGCGTACTGCGCGCCGAAGTCGACGACGAGGACGGGGCGCGACTCGAGGTCGGCGCCGGGAACCTGCGAGGGGGCGTCGGTCACCCGGCCAGCGTATCGGCGTCCGAGCGCCCGACCTGCGCCGCCACCTTGCGCTCCATGACGAAGGAGAAGAACGGCACGACGCCGGCCAGCATGACGCCGACCATCTTGGGCAGCGACCAGCCGACCTTGAACCCGAGGTCGGCGGTGGCCACCAGGTAGAGCATGTAGAGGACGCCGTGGATCGGGCTCCACCAGGCGAGCGCGTCGTTGTCGAAGCCGTAGTGCAGCACGACCTCCACGCAGAGCAGGAGCAACCCGAAGCCGACCACGAAGGCCATCACCTCGAAGCGCTTCAGGGACGACTGCACCCGCTGGCTCAGCTGCTCGCTCACACGCTGACCTTCTCACGCTCGGCCACGTCACGTTCGAGCTGGTCCTGGCGGACCATCTTCCACCACAGCACCACCGCGAAGCCTGCGAACACCCACCACTGGACGGCGTACGCCGCGTTCCGCCAGGCCAGCCCGGTCGGCTGCACGGTCGGCAGCGGGACGCGCTCCGGCTGCGCGGCCGCAGCGGTCGGCGCCGGCCGCTCGGTGCCCACCACGAGGAACCCGTTGTAGATGGGTGAGCCCCACCGGTTGACCAGCTCGGCGGCGTCGAGCGCGGCCAGCTGGCCCTCGGGCAGCTCGGCGGCTGCGTCGTTCGGGGCGTCGTCCGGCTGCAGCACCCCCGAGAGGTCGACGACGCCCTCGGGCGCGAGGTCGGGGTCGGCGCGCGCGTCGTCCGGGGTGGGCACCCAGCCCCGCACGGCGGGCAGCCACCCCCCGCCCGTGGTGCGCAGCGCTCCGACCACCCACCAGCCCGGACGTCCGCGCTGGAGCCGGTCGGCCACCAGCACCTGCCGGCTGCGGTCGTAGCTGCCGCGCACCAGCACCGCACGGCCGTCGGCGCTCACCGGGAACGGCTGCTGCGGCCGCAGGACGTCGTCCAGCGGGGTGGCCGGGCGGGACGCGAGCTCTTGCCGGGCGCGCTCGGCGCCGCGGTCGCGCGCCACGCCGAGCTGCCACGCGCCCAGCCAGCCGAAACCCGCGCACACCACCAGCACGGCCGCGAGCAGGGCCAGCCACCTGGGCTGGAACGCGGTCCGGAGCACGGTCCGACCGTACGCGAAATCGCGTGGAGACCTGTCGCCGGTGGGGCATACCGTGGTGCCTCGTGCGCACCCTCCCCTATACCGATCCCGGAACCCCCGCCATCGAGGGTCCGTGGCGGTTCCTGGGCTGGATCGCCAAGGGCCAGCGCACCACGCTGGCGATCGGCATGGTGTGGGGCATCATCTGGATGGTCGCCCAGGCGCTGATCCCGGTGGCCGTCGGCCGCGGCATCGCCCAGGGCGTCGTGACGCACGACCTCACCGCCCTGCTGCTCTGGTCGGGCGCCGTGCTCGGGCTCGCCCTCGTGCAGGCCGGCGCGGGGGTGCTGCGGCACCGGGCGGCCGTGAGCAACTGGCTGCAGGCGAGCTTCCGGGTCGCCCAGCTGCTCGGCTACAAGGCCGCCGACACCGGCGAGGCGCTGCCGCGCGCGGTGCCGACGGGCGAGGTGGTCTCGACGGTCACCAACGACGCCATGCGGCTCGGTGGCGCCTACGACGTCAGCGCCCGCTTCGCCGGAGCCGTCGTGAGCTACGTCGTGATCGCCGTGATCCTGCTGCGCACGTCGATGTCACTGGGGCTGGTCGTGCTGATCGGGGTGCCGCTGCTCACCGGCGCGCTCGGCCTGCTGATCAAGCCGTTGCAGCGCCGCCAGGCGGCCCAGCGTGACGAGGCCGGCAAGCTCACCACGCTCGGCGCCGATACGGTCGCCGGCCTGCGGGTGCTGCGCGGCATCGGCGGCGAGCACACCTTCGTCGAGCGCTACCGGCACCGCTCGCAGCTGGTGCGCACCTCCGGCGTCCGGGTGGCCGGGGTCCAGGCGACACTCGACGCCGCTCAGGTGCTGCTGCCCGGCATCTTCGTCGTGCTCGTCACCTGGCTCGGTGCGCGGCTCGTCGTCCGGGGCGCCATCGACGTCGGCGACCTGGTGATGTTCTACGGCCTGTCCGCGTTCCTGGTCACCCCGTTGCGCACGGCCACCGAGATGGTCGACCGCCTCACCCGCGCCCACATCGGTGCGCGCAGGATCATCAACGTCCTGCGGGTCACGCCGGTCATCACCGACCGCACGCCTGGGCGCCGCGTCGACCTGCGCGACGACGTCCCGCTGCACGACCCGACGTCCGGCGTCACGATCGCGCCGGGACGGCTCACGGCGGTGGTCTCGCAGCGCCCCGAGGAGTCGGCGGCGCTCGCCGACCGGCTCGGCCGGTTCACCGAGGTGCCGCACGCCCCCGTGCTGATCGGTGACGAGCGCCTCGACCTGCTGCCCCTGTCCGCGCTGCGCCACCAGGTGGTGGTGAGTGAGGCCGAGCCACGGCTGTTCACCGGCTCGCTGCGGGCCCAGCTCGTCGGCGCCCGCGGTGCCGGCGACGCCGCGGTCGCCCGCGCGATCGACACTGCTGCTGCCCACGACGTGCTCGAGGCGCTGCCAGACGGCCTCGACAGCGAGGTCGAGGAGCGTGGCCGATCGTTCAGCGGCGGTCAGCGCCAGCGGCTCTCGCTGGCCCGCGCGCTGCTGACCGACGCCCCCACGCTGGTGCTGGTCGAGCCGACGAGCGCCGTCGACGCACACACCGAGGCGCGCATCGCCGAGCGGCTGCGCGCACACCGGGCCGGGCGCACCACCGTGGTGATGACGGCGAGCCCGCTCCTGCTCGACCACGCCGACCACGTCGTGTTCCTCGAGGGCGGCGAGGTCGTCGCTGAGGGCAGCCACCGCGAGCTGCTGGCGAGCAGCCACGCCTACCGCCACACCGTGATCCGAGGGGACGACGAGTGAACGAGACCAAGCTGCCGGTCGCCGGGCCGGAGAGCGTCCGTCGCGAGGCGCGGGTGCTGGCGCGCGAGCACGGCCGCGCGCTCAGCTGGGTGCTGGGCCTGCACGGCCTGGCCGCCCTGGCCGGGCTGGCCGGGCCGGCGCTGATCGGCGGCCTGGTCGACCACGTGCGCAGCGGGGCCGGTCTCAGCGACGTCGACCAGTTCGCCTGGCTGCTCGGCAGCGCGATCGCCCTGCAGACCGGCCTGACCTGGGCCGCCCGTCGGCAGTCGTTCGTCCTCGGCGAGCAGGTGTTCGCCCAGCTGCGCGAGCAGTTCATGGACCGCGTGGTCGCGCTGCCGCTGTCCACTGTCGAGCGGGCCGGCACCGGCGACCTGGTCACTCGCACGACCCGCGACGTCGACGCCCTCTCCCACACCGTGCGTTTCGCCGTGCCGTCCGTCCTGGTCGCCGTGGTGGCCACCGTGCTCACCACCATCGCGACGTTCGTGGCTGGCTGGCTGGTCGCGCTGCCCGTGCTGCTCGCCGTCCCGGTGCTCTGGACGGGCACCCGCTGGTACCTCAAGCGGGCGCCGGCCGGCTACCTGCGGGAGGGCGCCACCTATGCCGTGCTCAACGGCACCGTCAGCGAGACCGTCGACGGCGCGCGCACCGTCGACGCCCTGGGCCTGGGCGCCGAGCGGCGGCGCACTGTCGAGCGCAACCTCACCGACTGCTACCGCGCAGAGCGCTACACCCTGTTCCTGCGCATGGTGTGGTTCCCGAGCGTCGAGCTCGGCTACTTCCTGCCGGTGGCGGCCACCTTGCTGTGGGGAGGCTGGCTCGCCTCCGGTGGCCACGCGACCGTGGGCCAGGTCACGGCGGTGACGCTGTATGTCCTGCAGCTCATGGGCCCGGTCGACGAGCTGCTGTCGTGGCTGGACGAGATCCAGGTCGGCGCTGCCTCGTTCGCCCGCATCATCGGCGTCGGCGACGTTCCTGACGACCGCACCGCCAGTGGTGCGGTGCCCACCGGCAGCGAGATCGTCGCCGCCGACGTGCGCTATGCCTACCGCGAGGGCCACGACGTGCTCGGCGGGGTGTCGCTCACCCTGGTGCCCGGCGAGCGGCTGGCCGTCGTCGGGCCGTCCGGCGCGGGCAAGTCGACCCTCGGGCGGCTGCTCGCAGGGATCCACGGCCCACGCACCGGGCAGGTCCAGGTCGGCGGCGTCCCGCTGGTCGAGCTCGAGCTCGACGACCTGCGCAGCCACGTCGCGCTGGTCACCCAGGAGCACCACGTGTTCGTGGGCTCGCTGGCCGACAACCTGCGGCTGGCCCGGCCGGGCGCAACGGACGACGAGCTGCGGAGCGCGCTGGGCGCTGTCGACGCCCTCGGCTGGGCCGAGCGGCTACCCCAGGGCCTCGACACCGAGGTCGGCTCCGGCAGTCTCGAGCTGACCCCGCCACAGGCTCAGCAGGTCGCGCTGGCCCGGCTCGTGCTCAACGACCCGCACACGCTCGTGCTCGACGAGGCGACCTCGCTGCTCGACCCCCGCGCAGCACGCCATCTCGAGCGCTCGCTGTCGGCGGTGCTCGACGGCCGCACCGTCGTCGCCATCGCCCACCGGCTGCACACCGCGCACGACGCCGACCGGGTCGCGGTGGTCGAGGACGGGCTGATCAGCGAGATCGGCACCCACGACGAGCTGCTGGCCGCCGATGGGCCGTACGCGTCGCTGTGGCAGTCCTGGACCGATGCGCCCGTAACCTCCGAACCGCCGTCTCGTTGAAGGCAGTGACGCGGGGTCGGCCGTCCACCCCCGGTGCCGGCCCCGCGTCATCTGCTGCCCGACCGCAAGCGTCACCGGGTCGCTGGGGCGCTGTGCCACGCTGAGCGGGTGGACGAGCACCGCCCCCAGGGCCGGCCCGGACGACGGACCGTCCTGCTCGGTGGCGCCGCAGCCGTCGTCGCTGGCGCGGCTGCCGTCGCCGGCGTCGAGGCCGAGCTGCTGCCGGGCAAGATGCGGCTCGACCGTGCCCTCGGCCGCGGCGCCATCGACCCGCGGGTACCGGCCGGACCGGTCGGGCCGGTCGAGTTCGCCACGTTCGACTCACCGGCCTGCGGCAAGGCCATCACCTGGGGGCTGATCCTGCCGCGCGACGTCCCGCCGGAGGGGCTACCCGTCGTCCTGGTGCTGCACGGCCGCGGCGGCAACGCTCACAGCGCGATCGACGTCCTGCACCTCGACGCCTACCTGGCCCGGCACGTTCGCGAGGGCCGCCGGCCGTTCGCCCTGCTCAGCGCCGACGGGACCGACCGGTACTGGCACCCACGTCGCGCTGGCGACGACCCGCTGACGATGGTCACCAGCGAGCTGCTGCCGCTCGCCGCCCGCCGGGGTCTGCGCACCGAGCGGATCGCGGTCATGGGCTACTCGATGGGCGGCTACGGCGCGCTGATGATGGCCCGCGAGTCAGAGCGCGGCACCCTCGCCGGCACCACCGTGGCGGCGGGCGCGGCGTCCAGCCCGGCGCTGTTCCCCACCTGGGCCGACTCCTCGCCCGGCGCGTTCGACGACGCCGCGGACTGGCAGCGCTGGGGCGACCTGCTCGACGACCCCGGGGTGCGCGATACCCCGCTGACCGTCAGCTGCGGCACCAGCGATCCCTTCGCCGGGGTGACCCGCACCTACCGCTCGCGCTGCCGCGCGGTCGCCGGTGGCGGCCTCAGCGCCGGCCGGCACGACGGCGGCTACTGGCGCTCGCTCCTGCCCGACCAGCTCGCCTTCCTGTCCGGCCACCTCACGCCGGCCTGACAGAGCTCACCGGCGCACACGCCCGGTCGCAGCCTGATGAGCGGCCGCTGCTTGAGGTGATGTCATGAGGGCATGGGAACCACCGACGAACCCACGGCCAGCGGGATGCTCGAGGTGGGTGACGACCAGCAGATCTACTGGGAGGAGTGGGGTTCGTCCGATGGCGTGCCGGCGCTCTACCTCCACGGCGGGCCTGGTGGCAGTCTGCGGAGCAGCCTGTACCGCCACCGCTTCGATCTGGATCGCACCCGGGTAGTCGGTTTCGACCAGAGGGGCTGTGGCCGTTCGACGCCACACGCGTCTGCCTCATCGACTTCCCTGAGGCACAACACCACTGCCCATCTCATCAGGGACATCGAGCAGTTGCGCGAACACCGCGGGATCGATGCGTGGATCGTCAACGGTGTCTCGTGGGGATCGACCCTGGCCCTGGCTTACGCGCAGACCCACCCGGAGCGCGTGAGTGGCCTCGTGCTCTTTGCTGTCACGACGACGAGCCGCCGCGAAGTCGACTGGGTCACCGAAGGCGTCGGCGCGGTCTTTCCTGAGGCATGGGACCGGCTCGCCAGCCATGCTGAGCAGTCCGGGAGCGGCTACACGCGCGGGAAGGGGCGGTTGATCGAGGCGTACGCCCGCCTGATGGAGGCGCCGGAGCCGGCGGTACGAGACGCCGCATCCCAGGAATGGGCGCTGTGGGAGGACACCCACATCTCGATCGGAGCGGGTGGGTTCCAGCGCGATCAGCGATGGGACGACACACGTTTCCGGCTCGCCTTCCTGCGCCTCACGGCGCACTACTGGTCGCACGACGGCTTCTGGGAGCCGCCCATCCTCGAGCGCATGGAACGCCTGAACGGCATCTCGGGCATCCTCATCCACGGTCGACGCGACATCTCGTCCCCCCTCCTCACCGCCTGGCAACTGCACCGGAGATGGCCGGGGTCAAGACTCATCGTCGATGAGGGCGATGGTCACGGCGGCGCCGGGATGACCGAGCGCTGGCGTGCGGCGAATGACGATCTTGTTGCCCGGGTGGCTTCGACCTAGCCTCGCTCGCAGCTGCCCCCGAGATGGCCACCCCCATGACGACCGGGCACCGATCGTCCAGCAACCTCGGCGACAAGGTGCGAGGTGAATCGCCGGCGAGCTGACGGCGTGATCCGGATGCGCCCGACTTCCTGTTGCGAAACTGAGCCATGGCCTCCTGGCGCGTGCGTGACTTCCACGAGGACGACCTCGACCAGGTCGTCCGCATCTGGGAGGAGTCCCGCAAGACGGCGGTCGAGCCGGTGTACGGCCTGGCCGAGGTCCTCGCGACCTTCCGCGGCAACGGCGTCGCCGTCGTGGCCGTCGTCGGGTCGTCCGTCGTCGGCGCCACCATCGCCCAGGTGAACGGCGACCGCGCCTGGGTCAACATGCTCGCGATGTCGGACGACTGGCGCGGCCTCGGCATGGGGTCCTGCATGCTCACCGAGCTGGAACGGCGGCTGATGCAGCGCGGCGTGCACCGGCTGTCGGCACTGCTGCCGGAGGGCGAGACCGGCGTCGACGCGTTCCACAACCGCGGCTACCAGACCCGCGGGTTGTTCTACTTCGAACGCGTCGTCCCGCTGCAGCCGCAAGAGGTCGGCCGGCTGGAGGACCTCGGGGGCCACCTGCTGCCGGACGACCTGTGGACGTCCCTGGCCGGGATGACGCGCGAGAAGCTGCTCATCGAGCGACGTCTGGTGCTGCCGCTGGCCGACCCGGACCTGGCCGAGCAGTTCGGCGTGCGGCCGCCGCGCGCCGTCGTCCTGTTCGGCCCACCGGGCACCGGGAAGACGACGTTCGCCAAGGCGGTCGCGTCGCGGCTGGGCTGGCCGTTCGTCGAGGTGCTGCCGTCGCGCCTGGCCGCCGCCGGGCCGGGGCTGGGACTGGCACTGCGTGAGACGTTCGCCGACATCGCCGAGCTCGAACACGCCGTCGTCTTCATCGACGAGGTCGAGGAGATCGCCGCCGAGCGAGGTGGCCGGCCTCCCTCGCCGATGCAGGGCGTCACCAATGAGCTGCTCAAATGCATCTCGGGCTTCCGGGAGAAGGACGGCCGACTCCTGGTGTGCGCCACCAACTTCGTCCGCGCCCTCGACCCGGCGTTCCTGCGGCACGGTCGCTTCGACTACGTCATCCCGATCGGGGCTCCGGACGCCGCCGCCCGCCGAGCGATCTGGGAGCGCTACGTGCCGGCCACCGTGGCCCACGACGTCGACCTCGACCAGCTGGTGCCGGCGAGCAACCTCTTCACGCCGGCCGACATCGAGTTCGCCGCGCGCAAGGCATCCCAGCAGGCGCTCGAGGCGGCCGTGTATGAGCCGCGCCGCAACGGTGACGACCGCGGCCCGACCACGAAGGACTACCTGCGGGCGATCGAGGCGACCCGGGCCACCCTGACCGACGAGATGATCCGCGAGTTCGACGAGGACATCGAGCGGCTCTCCCGGCTCTGACCGCTCAGCGCAACCACCTCGCCAGCCGTCACTCGCGCGCCGTCAGGTGCTCGCGCCCTTGAGGTGGCTCGTACGGCGTCGGCCACCAGTCGGTGATCTCAGTGACCAGGCCCTCGCGCAGCCGCAGGAACACCAGCGCCGTAGAGGTCTCCCCCGGCGTGTCGGCCTCGATGCGCAGCGCCGCCCCCTGCGCGTCGCCGTACACCTCGATCAGCCGAAGGTGCCATCCGTCGGGGTACTCACGGTTCCAGCGCAAGTACGCCTCACGGCCGCGCACCACCTCGCCGGTCTGCGGGAGCCGGTAGACGACGTCCGGATCGAGGACCCGGCCGACACCTTCCCAGTCACGCGCCTCCAGCCGCTCGACATACGCCGTCGCCACTGACACCCCGTCGTTGATCGCCATCCGGCGCACGGTAGCCGCGGCCACCGACAGCACGCGATGGTCAGCGCGGCGCGTCGGCGGTGTCGGGGGTGGCTGCCCAGCGCAATGCTCCGGGAGCAGAGCCCGGCACAGCCGGCGCGTGCGGCGGCACGGGCGCGACCCGCTCGTAGGCAGAGCCGGGAGCAGGTCGCACGTCGCGCTCGTTCTTGTTGGGCCACAACGACATCGCCCGCTCGGCCTGGGCCGTGATCGTGAGCGACGGGTTGACTCCCAGGTTGGCCGAGACGGCGGAACCGTCCACCACGTGCAGGCTGGGGTAGTGGTGCACGCGGTGGTAGGGGTCGACCACGCCGCGCTCGGCGGTCTCGCCGATCGCGCAGCCCCCGATGAAGTGCGCAGTCAGCGGCACGTTCGCCAGGTCGCCCACCGTGCCGCCGGCCTCCGTCGGCACACCCGTGCGTTCACCGAGCCGGACGGCGATCCGGCGCACCGCCTCGTGCCCGGCCGGGATCCACGACGGGTTGGGGCGGCCGTGTCCCTGGCGGGAGGTGAGTCCGATCGGGGCGAAGCCCAGCCTGCCGAGCAACCGGTGCCGCCGCGGCCCAACGGTGATCGAGTTGTCGAGCGACTGCATCACCAGGCCGATGACGGCGCGCTCGCTGAACCGGTGCACCGACAGCGACCGGGCGAACACCAAGGGGTCGCGCACCACCTGCCCCAGGAAACGCACCCCCCGGGGCACCCGTCCCCCGCCGTCGACCAGCACCGTGGCGAGCAGTCCCATCGCGTTGGACCCCTTGCCGTACCTCACGTTCTCAACATGCGTGTCGAGGTCCGGGTGGAACGACGAGGTAATGGCCACGCCCCGGGTCAGGTCGACGTCCGGCACCCGCTGCGCCATCGCGCCCAGCAACGCCTCCGAGTTCGTGCGGGTCAGCACGCCGAGACGGGACGACAGTCGCGGGAGCACCCCCTCGGCGCGCATCCGGTGCAGCAGCCTCTGGGTGCCCCAGGTGCCGCCGGCCAGCACCACCTGGCGGGCGGTGACGGCACGGCGGTCCTTGCGCCACCAGGCGCCGGTGCGCTCGGTCGTGACCTGGTAGCCGGCTCCCGGGTCAGCGTCGTCCAGCGGACGCACGTCGACCACGGTGCGGAGCGCCTCGACCCGCGTCCCGAGCGTCTCCGCGAGCGCCAAGTAGTTCTTCACCAACGTGTTCTTGGCACCGACCCGGCAGCCCACCATGCAGTTCCCGCACTCGGTGCACCCCGTGCGGTCGGGCCCGACGCCGCCGAAGAAGGGGTCCGGCACAGTGCGCCCCGGCTCACGCCGTTGCTCGCCGTCGGCGCCGGGACGGCCGAAGAACACGCCCACCGGGGTCTTGGCGAAGGTGTGGCCCACGCCCATCTCGTCCGCGACCGCCCGCATGACCTCCTCGACCGGCCCGTCGCAGGGGTTGGTGACGGCGCCGAGCATCCGCGCCGCCTGGTCGTAGTGCGGTGCCAGCTCGGCGGCCCAGTCGGTGATGCCCGACCACTGCGGGTCGTCGAAGAACGCCTTGGGCGGGACGTAGAGCGTGTTCGCGTAGTTCAGCGAGCCACCGCCCACACCGGCGCCCGCGAGCAGGACGACGTCCGGCAGCCGATGGATCCGCTGTACCCCGAAGCAGCCGAGCCGCGGCGCCCACAGGAACCGGCGCAGGTCCCACGATGTGCGAGCCAGCTCGTCGTCGGCGAACCTGCGGCCGGACTCGACGACGAGGACGTCGTAGCCCTTCTCGCGCAACCGAAGCGCCGCCACCGACCCACCGAACCCCGAGCCGACGACCAGGACGTCGACGTCGGTGTCGACGTCCGAGGGGAGCCGGCTCACCGAACGCCCGCGCGCTTCATGACCTTGAACAGCACCGTCAGCAGGCGCGCCCACTGGCCGTGGTCCATGCCGAACGGCGCGCCGAAGCCCAGGAGGCGCTGGGCCGTGACGTTCTGCGCCTCGGTGTACTTCTGGATGCCTTCCGCGCCGTGCCGCCGGCCGAGTCCGCTGGCCCGCATGCCACCCATCGGCGCACCGGCGCTCCCCCACGCCGCCCCGTACGCCTCGTTGATGTTGACCGTGCCCGCGGCGATGCGGCCGGCCAGCCGGCGGCCGCGCCGCAGGTCGCGGGTCCAGAGGCTGGCGTTGAGGCCGTACTCGCCCTCGTTCGCCAACCGGACCGCTGCGTCGTCGCCGCTGACCCGGTAGACCGACACGACCGGGCCGAAGGTCTCCTCGGCGTAGCAGGTCATCTCGGGCGTCACGCCCTCCAGCACCGTGGGCGCGTAGAACAGCGGCCCCAGCTCGGGGCGGGCCTCGCCACCCACCAGCACCCTGGCCCCGCGCGCGACGGCGTCGTCGACGTGCCGGACGACGGTGTCGAGCTGCTGCTGGGAGGTCAACGACCCCATGTCGGTGCTGTAGTCCAGCGCGGCGCCCACCCGCATGGCCCGCACCCGGGCGATGAACCGGTCGAGGAACGCGTCGGCGATCTCGTCGTGCAGCAGCAGGCGCTCGGCCGAGATGCACAGCTGCCCCGAGCCGGCGAAGCAGGCACGCACCGCGCCCTCGGCGGCGCGGTCGAGGTCGGCGTCCTCGGTGACGTAGAGCGCGTTCTTGCCGCCGAGCTCGAGGCTGGCCCCCACGAGGCGCCGGCCGGCCTGCTCGGCCACGACCCGTCCGGTGGCAGTCGAACCGGTGAAGCAGACGTAGTCGACCTGGTCGACGATCGCCGTCCCGACGACCGGCCCGTCACCCACGACCACCTGGACGAGCCCCTCGGGCACCCCGCACTGGGTGAGCAGCTCGAGGGCGCGCAGGGCGGTGAGTACGGTCTGCGAGTCCGGCTTCAGCACCACCGCGTTGCCCGCGATGAGTGCCGGGATCGCGTCGCTGACCGCCAAGGTCAGCGGGTAGTTCCAGGGCGAGATGATCCCGACCACACCCTTGGGCAGGCGGCTCTCGATCGCTTGGGACAGAACGGGGAACGCGCCCTGACGGCGGCGCGGACGCAGGTACGACGAGGCTCGGCGCGCATAGTGCCGGGCCACGATCGCGACGTCGAGCACCTCCTCGAAGGCGTGCAGGCGCGCCTTGCCGTTCTCGATCTGGATCAGGTCGAGCAAGTCGCCCTGTGCCTCCAGCACGAGGTCGTGCAGCGCCAGGAACGGCCGCGTGCGCTCGGCGAGGTCGCGCCTGGCCCACGAGCGCTGGGCGGCACGGGCCGCGACGACCGCGACCTCGACGTCCTGCGCGGTCGAGACGGGCAGCACGGCCACCGGCGCCCCGGTGAACGGGCTCCGACTGGTGCGCGTGGCGGCCCGAGGGCTGGCCACGATCCGGCGGACCAGGCGACGGCTCAGGGCGGGGTCGACCGCGTACGTCGCCGCAGCGTCCGTCTCGGGATCGGCGATCGTGTCGGACATGGCCTCAGCCTAGGTCTCCGACCCGCCCCTGACTACCGATGAGTAACCACGCCGGTCAACGCCCGGCGTCACGCGGGGTCGTAGGGCGCGACGATGACCTCGACGCGCTGGAACTCCTTGAGGTCGGAGTACCCGGACGTCGCCATCGCCCGCCGCAGGGCGCCGACCAGGTTGGTCTTGCCGTCGGCCGAGCGCCCCGGGCCTTCGAGGATCTCGGTGAGCGGACCCATCGTCCCCACCGACACCCGCTCCCCTCGCGGCAGCTGCGGGTGGTGGGCCTCCGGGCCCCAGTGCCAGCCGCGCCCCGGCGCCTCGACCGCGCGAGCCAGTGCGGCGCCCAGCATCACGGCGTCCGCGCCACAGGCGACCGCCTTGACGAGGTCGCCGGACGTGCCCATGCCGCCGTCGGCGATGACGTGCACGTAGCGGCCACCGGACTCGTCCATGTAGTCGCGACGGGCCGCGGCGACGTCCGCGACCGCGCTGGCCATCGGCACGTGGATCCCCAGCGTGGTACGCGTGGTGTGCGCGGCACCGCCGCCGAAACCGACGAGCACGCCGGCCGCGCCGGTGCGCATCAGGTGCAGCGCAGCGGTGTACGTCGCGCAGCCGCCGACGATGACCGGCACGTCGAGCTCGTAGATGAAGCGCTTGAGGTTCAACGGCTCCGCGCGGCCGGATACGTGCTCGGCACTCACCGTGGTGCCGCGGATGACGAAGAGGTCGACGCCGGCGTCGACCACGGTCTTCCACAGCTGCTGCGTGCGTTGCGGCGAGAGCGCGCCGGCCACCGTGACGCCGGACTCGCGGACCTCGCGCAGTCGCTCGGTCACGAGGTCGGGCTTGATCGGCTCGTCGTAGATCTGCTGCATCCGCCGGGTGGCGTTGACGTCGTCGAGCGAGGAGATCTCGGCCAGCAGCGGCTCGGGGTCGTCGTACCGGGTCCACAACCCCTCGAGGTCGAGCACCCCGAGACCACCGAGCTGGCCGATGGCAATCGCGGTGGCAGGCGACATCACGGAGTCCATCGGCGCGGCGATCACCGGCAGCTCGAACCGGTAGGCGTCGATCTGCCACGCGACCGAGACCTCCTCGGGGTCGCGGGTGCGCCGGCTCGGCACCACCGCCACGTCGTCGAAGGAGTACGCGCGGCGTCCGCGCTTGCCACGCCCGATCTCGATCTCGCTCACGGCGGCAAGGCTACCGGTCAGGAGAGCGAGGCCAGCAGGTCGAGCGAGGTGCGGACGTCGGCGACTGCCGCCTCGGCGTCCTGCGGGCCGTGCAGCACGACGTCCTGCTCGAGCACGTACCACCCGGCGTACCCGTTCCGCTCGAGCTCGCGCACCACATCGGCGATCCGCGCGTCACCGTGACCGAGCGGGCGGAACAGCCCCTCGCCCACCGCGCCCAGGAACGACACCGCTCCGGCCCGCACCTGCTCCGCCAGCGAGCCGTCGACGTCCTTGAGGTGGACGTGCGCGATCCGCGGCGCGTGCTCACGGGCGACCTGGAGCGGGTCGGTGCCCCCCACCAGCAGGTGCCCGGTGTCGAGACACAGGTCGATGCTGGCGCCGTCGAGCACCCGCTGGACGTCGGCGCGGGTCTCGACCATGGTGTCGACGTGCGGGTGCAGCACGGCCTGCAGCCCGCGGGTCGCAGCCAGCGCCGCCACCCGGTCGACCTCGGTGAGCAGATGGCGCCACCCGTCGGCGTCGAGCTCTGGACGCGATCGGCTGCCGTCGACGCCGGTGACCGCCGCCAGCACGAGCGTTCCGGCGCCGCAACCGACAAGGTGGTCGATCGCCCGGTGCAGCGCGGGTTCCGGGTCGACGCCGGGGTCGTGCAGGACCAGCGGGACGAACCCGCCGACCGCCTGCAGTCCCTCGGCGGCGAGTACCGCGGCGCTGATGCCCGAGTCCTGCGGCAGGAAGCCGTCCGGCCCGAGCTCGGTGGCGGTGAGGCCGAGCGAGCGCATCTGCGTCAGAACGGGGTCGAGGTCAAGCTGGTGTCCCCAACCGGGTACCTCGCTGACGCCCCAAGAGATGGGGGTTCCGGCGGCCCGCTTCATCGGGGTGGTCATCGCGGCACACCCTCAGCGACCGGCACGGCCGCGAGCCTACGCTGCTCGGGTGAGCGACAACGACGCACCGAGGATCGGCGTGGTCGGGCTCGGCGTGATGGGCCGCACCCACCTGAGCCTGCTGCGCGACCTTGCCAGAGTGACGCCGTTGACGGTCACCGCTGTCTGCGATGTCGATGGCGCACTCGTCGACCGGCTGGCGGATGCGCCCGGCTGCCGCGGCTACACCGACGGCCTCGAGCTCGTCGCCGACGCGGACGTCGACGCCGTCGTCGTCGCCGCGCCGGACTCCGCCCACGCCGAGCTCGTGCGCGCCTGCCTCGACCGCGGGCTGAACGTGTTGTGCGAGAAGCCCTTGACGACGTCCCTCGAGGACTCCGCGGCCCTCGTCGAGCAGGAGCAGCGGCTCGGCCGGCAGCTGGTGCAGGTCGGCTTCATGCGGCGCTACGACCCGGCGTTCGCCGCGGTGGCTCACGCTGTGCACCGGGGTGACGTCGGGCCAGCGGCCGTCGTCCGGTCGGTGCACCGCAACCCGGTGCAGGCGTACGCGTTCACGCCCGAGGTGCTGGTCGGCAACTCCGCCTCGCATGACGTCGACCTGCTGCGCTGGACGACGCAGGACGAGGTGGTCGAGGTGACCTGCACCCAGAGCGCCAACGTCAGCCCGGACTTCGCCGCCCTGCTGCTCCAGCTGCGCACCCGACGCGGCGCCGTCGGCATCACCGAGCTGGTCTACGGCCCCGGGTGCGGCTACGTCGTCGGTATCGAGGTCGTCGGCCGGGACGGCGTGCGGGCAACCCCCGTGGAGCGCGCCGACAGCTGGACCGGCCGGTTCGACGAGGCCTACCGTCGGCAGGCGGCCGCCTGGGTCGGCTCGCTCGCGACCGGCGCGCCAGACCCGCAGGCGGCCGGAACCGCCGACGGCCTGGCGGTCAGTCGGGTGCTGGAAGCGGCCGACGAGGCGTGGCGCACCGGGCGCTCCGTGCGACTGGAGGACTGAGATGAGCGAACGCAACTGGGCCGGCAACGTGGCCTACGGCGACGGGCCGCTGCATCGGCCCCGGACCGTTGCCGAGCTGCAGGAGCTGGTCGCCGGCAGCGAACGCCTCCGGGTCGTCGGCTCGCGCCACTCGTTCAACGACATCGTCTGCACCAGCGGCACGCTGGTCAGCCTCGACGACCTCCCCGTTGCAGTGGACGTCGACGCGGCCGCCCGCACGGTGGTCGTCGGCGGCGCCGCGCGCTACGGCGAGGTCGCCCCGCACCTACACCGGGCCGGCCTGGCGCTCGCCAACCTCGGCTCGTTGCCGCACATCAGCATCGCGGGTGCCTGCGCTACGGGCACCCACGGTTCCGGCGACGGCAACCGGGTGCTGGCCGCAGCGGTCTCGGTGGTCGAGCTCGTGGCTGCCGATGGCTCGCTGGTCACGCTGCGCCGCGGCGACCCCGACTTCCCGGGAGCCGTCGTCAGCCTGGGGGCCCTGGGGCCGGTCGTGCGGCTCACGCTCGACGCGGTGCCGACGTACGCCGTCCGGCAGGACGTGTACGACGACGTCACGCTCGCGCCCGGCAGCGACGAATTGCTCGAGGCGCTGGGCTCGGCCCACAGCGTCAGCCTGTTCAGCGACCTGCGGTCCGAGCGCTTCCTGATGGCCTGGCTCAAGCGGCGGGTCGGTGACGACGGGCCACCCCCGGCTGAGCCCACCTGGCGCGGGGGCGCGTTGGCAACCGAGGCGCGCCACCCGGTGCCGGGCCAGCCGGCCGAGGGCACGACCGCCCAGGGTGCGGTCGGACCCTGGCACGAGCGCGTCCCGCACTTCCGGCTCGACGTGCCGCCGAGCAGCCGAGGCGCCGAGCTGCAGTCGGAGTACCTGGTGCCCCGCCGGGACGCCCCGGCTGCCTGGGCGGCGGTGCTGGGACTGCGCGAACAGCTGGCTCCGCTGGTGCAGATCGCGGAGGTTCGCAGCATCGCCGCCGACGACCTGTGGATCAGCCCGGCGTCCGGCCGCGACAGCGTCGCGCTGCACTTCACCTGGCACCTGGACCCGCCGGCGGTGCACGCCGCGCTGGCGCTGCTGGAGCCCCGGCTCGCGGACCTCGACGCACGCCCGCACTGGGGCAAGGTCAACGTGACCCCACCCGCCCGCCTGGCCGAGCTCTATCCCCACCTGGGTGACTTCGCGCAGATGGTGCGCCGGCGTGACCCGGCCGGCCGGTTCCGCAACGACTTCGTCGACCGCGTGCTCAGCGGGACCTGAGCCCGCCCGAGCGGCCGGTCAGGTGGCGACCACCGCGCCGTCCTTGACCGTGACGGCGAACGGCGCGAGGGGCGAGGGCGCCGGACCGGCGATGTTCTTGCCGCTCAGGTCGAACTTCGAGCCGTGACACGGACAGTTGAGCTCGGCACCGGCCGGTGCCACGGAGCAGCCCTTGTGCGTGCACTTGGCGCTGAACGCCACGGCCTGCCCAGCGGTGGGCTGGGTGACGATGATCGGGGCGCCGTCGCCAGCCTTCGCCGCCACCGCGCCACCGACCGGGACGTCGGCCAGCTGCACGATCACGCCGTCAGCCCCTGCCGCGCCGCCCGACGTGGTCTGGCCCGAGCCTGCTGGTGAGGTGCTCGTGTCAGAGCTGCCGCAGCTGCCGACGACGGCCGTCGCGGCTACCGCAAAGCCGGCGCCCAGCAGCGGCCGGCGGCCGATGGCATGGTCGAGCTGGTCAGGATCTGGCGTCATCCGGGGACCTCCCGCTCAGGGGCGCCCGGGGCGGCACCGCTCATGGCCACCACGGTCACGGCAGCCGCAGGGTTCACCTCGGCGCGCCGCCTCCCGGGTTCCCGGCTACTGGGCAGGATCCTTCGCCGGACGGCCGCTGCCGTCGGTGCGCGGGCTGGTGTCGAGATCGTCGTCCAGGGAGCGCTCGCCGTCGGGGCTGACCTGCGGGCGGCCGGCCACGACGTCGCCGCGGACGTCGAGGTTGCCGTCGACGTAGGTGCCGTCCTGCCGCTCGTGCGGCGACTCGTCACCGCCGTGCGGCTGCACGCTCGCGCCGGGCACGGTCGCGGACGGGATGCCGCCGTCCTCAGCGGGCTGCGGTGGGGTGGCGTGCTGGTCGGCCGGGTTCTCGCTCATGACACCAACGTGCCACGCCACAGGGCGCGCGCAACCCGAGCCGCCCGGGTCAGCGCTGGTTGTAGTTCGGCGCCTCGACGGTCATCTGGATGTCGTGCGGGTGCGACTCCTTGAGCCCGGCCGAGGTGATCCGGATGAACCGGCCGTTCGCCTGGAGCTCGGGGACGGTGCGCGCGCCGGAGTACCACATCGACTGCCGCAGGCCGCCGACGAGCTGGAACGCGACCCCGGCCAGCGGCCCGCGGAACGGGACCTGGCCCTCGATCCCCTCGGGGATCAGCTGGTCGTCGGCCGCGACGTCGGCCTGGAAGTACCGGTCCTTGGAGAACGAGCGCGCCTGGCCCCGCGACTGCATCGCGCCGAGCGAGCCCATGCCGCGATAGGTCTTGTACTGCTTGCCGTTGATGAAGACCAGCTCACCCGGGCTCTCCTCGACACCGGCCAGCAGCGAGCCGAGCATCACGGTGTCGGCGCCGGCCACGATCGCCTTCGCGATGTCGCCGGAGTACTGCAGCCCACCGTCGCCCATCAGCGGGACGCCAGCCGGCTTGCAGGCCAGGGACGCCTCGTAGATCGCAGTGACCTGCGGGACGCCGATCCCGGCCACCACGCGCGTGGTGCAGATCGAGCCTGGTCCGACCCCCACTCGCACGCCGTCGGCGCCGGCATCGACCAGCGCCTGGGCCGCGGCGCGGGTGGCGACGCTGCCGCCGAGGACGTCAATGCCTGCGGCGGCGGGGTCGGCCTTGAGCTGGGCGACCATGTCGAGGACGCCGCGCGAGTGACCGTGCGCGGTGTCGACGACGATCAGGTCGACGCCCGCGTCGATCAGGGTCATGGCGCGTTTCCAGGCGTCGCCGTGGAACCCGACGGCCGCGGCGACGCGCAGCCGGCCCGCGTCGTCCTTCGTGGCGTGCGGGTACTTCTCGGACTTGGCGAAGTCCTTGACGGTGATCAGCCCGCGCAGCCGGCCGGCGTCGTCGACCAGCGGAAGCTTCTCGACCTTGTACCGCGCCAGCAGCGCCATCGCGTCGTCCGGCGAGGTACCGACCGGGGCGGTGACCAGCGGCATCGGCGTCATGACGTCGCGCACCAGCCGGGACTGGTCGCTCTCGAAGCGCAGGTCGCGGTTGGTGACGATGCCCAGCAGCAGGCCGTCGGCGTCGACGACCGGCAGGCCGGACACCCGATAGCGCGCGCACAGCGCGTCGACCTCGCCGAGCGTGGCGCCCGGGCCGGTGGTGACCGGGTGGGTGACCATGCCGGCCTCGGACCGCTTCACCAGGTCGACCTGGCCCGCCTGGTCGTCGATCGAGAGGTTGCGGTGCAGCACGCCGAGACCGCCCTGGCGAGCCATGGCGATCGCCATCCGCGACTCGGTCACGGTGTCCATCGGCGAGGAGATGAGCGGCAGCCGCACGCTGATCCGCTTCGACACCTGGGACGTCGTGTCGACCTCGGACGGGATGACGTCGCTCTCGTGCGGCAGCAGGAGCACGTCGTCGAAGGTCAGCCCCAGCGCCGCGAACTTCTCCGGGACCTCGATGCCGTCAGGGGTCATGCTGGCCTCTCTCACGCGGGCAGATGCCTCAGCGTACCCGGGGCCAGGCAGCCGGCCGACCGTGGTCGACCGCGCCGGTCAGTGCACCAGGCCCCAGCGGAAGCCGACCGCCACGGCCTGCGCGCGGTCCGCCGCACCCATCTTGCGGAACAGCCGGCGCGCGTGCGTCTTGACCGTGTCCTCGGACAGGTACAGCTCCTTGCCGATCTCGGAGTTGGAGCGTCCGCGGCTCATGCCGGTGAGCACCTGCATCTCGCGCTCGGTGAGCGTCGGCTGCGACGTGGCGCCACCGACGACGGCGTTGGGGTCGACGTGACGACGTCCCGCGACGTCCGACAGGGACTGCACCACCGTGGCGGCCAGCTCCTCACGCGAGGCGTCCTTGACGACGTAACCGCGGGCGCCGGCGGCGATCGCGCGGGCCACCCCGTCGACGTCCTCGGCGACGGTCATCATCAGCACGCAGGCCTCGGGGTGCAGCGAGAGCAGCCGCCTCGTCGCCTCGGTGCCGCCGACTCCGGGCATCCGCACGTCCATCAGCACGAGGGAGGGGCGCTCGACCGGCCAGCGGGCGAGGACCTCCTCGCCACTGGCGGCGGCGAGCACGCGGGTCACTCCGGGAACGGTCGCCACGGAACGGCGCAACGTCTCCCGCGCCAGCGGGGAGTCGTCGCAGACCAGAACGGTCGCCATCCGTACGTCCTTCCAGAGCCGGACCCACACGGGTCCACCGGCGGCACGGCGACGGCCGTGTCTGCTTGCTCCATCGGCAGGACCTGGCTGGTTCCTTAGGAAGGGCACCCAGCTGGCTGGGTCACAGCAGGGAGGCGATGACCTGGTCGACGGACTCGGCGAGCGACTCCACGAACGCGACGGACGCCGGGATGGACCGGCCCCATCCCGGCCCACCGATGAGCACCCGCGGTGCGGGCCGGATGCGGGCCAGGTCGTTGAGCGTGTCGACGTCGGTGACCGCCATCGAGGCGTAGAGGAACACCACGGCAGCCCCACTGCGCCGGACGGCGTTGCCCAGTGCCGCACCGGGCAGGCCGGTGCCGAGCTGCCGGGCGTACACGCCGCGCTCAGCCAAGGCCGCGGCGAGGGCGTGCAGCGGCAGGCTGTGCTGCTCGGTGCCGAGGCAGGCCAGCACCACCTGGGCGGTGTTGAGCGGCCGGTTGAGCGACTCGGTGGTGGCGCGCAGCACGCCCATCAGGCACTCGGAGAACAGGTGCTCGACCTCGACCCCCTGCTGGGTGGCGGCAAAGCGCTCGCCGAGCCCGATGAGCACGGGCGAGACGAGCGTCTCCCAGGTGGCGACCACGCCCTCACTGCGCACCTGCCGGTGCAGCACCTCGCTGATCCCCCGCGCGTCGAGCGTCATCGACGCCCGCGCCAACCCGCGGGCCGCCGGCGAGGCCTCGCCGAGCGGGACGATCCGTCCACCCCCGGCGCGGTTCGGCTCGTCGCCCACCAGGTCGATCAGGCTGACGTCCACGGACGGGACGTTCTCGCCGGAGAGCGCGTACTGGGCCGCCTGGGCCGGGGAGAGGCCTTCGTGGGTCAGGCGCCGCATGACGACCAGCCGGGCCAGGTCGTCCGAGCTGTAGCGCCGGTGCGAACCGGCGGTGTGCTCGCTGGGGCCGAGGCCGTACCGGCGCGCCCAGGTGCGCAGCGTGGCCGGGGCCACACCGAGGCGCCGCGCCACCGCCGCAACGGTCAGCGTGGGTGGGTCGGCGATCCCCGTCTCCTGAGCTCGCGGCGGCGTCACCTGCTCATTCTCAGCGCTGGGAGGGGGTAGCGCCAGTTGGTGTGGTGCACACGATGCAGCCCTGGCACGCGTCCGACCCGACCTCCGAGAAAATCTCGGACATTTGCTAGCGCAAGAGTCTTGAACAACCCCTGGCGCGGTTGCTACATTGATCTTGGAAAACGCTTCAAGCCTTGTTCAACGCGCAACGCCGTTCCACCCGCTCAAGCCGAGGGCGGTCCCCTCTCAACCGCACCAGCATCGTGGAGGTACCAGAAATGGCGGAGATCTCTCGGCTCCCCGGCCCCGTCGCCGACCTGTGGGAGTGGCAGTACCAGGGAGCCTGCCGGCGCGTCGAGCCAGCCGTCTTCTTCCACCCCGAGGGCGAGCGCGGCCCCACCCGCCGCCGTCGGGACGAGGCAGCCAAGGCCGTCTGCTCGACCTGCCCGGTCATCGAGCAGTGCCGCCGGCATGCGCTGACGGTGCGCGAGCCCTACGGCGTCTGGGGCGGCATGACCGAGGACGAGCGCGAGGCCTTCTACGCGCAGAGCAAGCCCGCTCGCCGGCTCAGCCCGGCCAGCTAGTCCGCATACCTCCTGCCAGCACACAGCAGAACGGCCCGGCAACCTCGCGGTTGCCGGGCCGTTCTGTGCTGCGGGAGGTCAGTGACCGTGCCCGTGGCCGTGCCCATGGCCATTGGCGGAGTCGGCCGACTCCTCCTTCTTCTCGACCACCAGGGTGTCAGTGGTGAGCACCATGGAGGCGATGGACGCCGCGTTGCGCAGCGCCGAGCGGGTGACCTTGACCGGGTCGATGACGCCGTCCGCGATCAGGTCGCCGTAGGTGCCGGTGGCCGCGTTCAGGCCGTGACCGGCCGGGAGCGCCCGGACCTTCTCGACCACGACGTAGCCCTCGAGGCCGGCGTTCTCGGCGATCCAGCGCAGCGGCTCGGAGGCCGCCTTGCGCACGATGGCCACGCCGGTCGCCTCGTCGCCCTCGCGGTCGAGACCGTTCTCGAGCACGAGCACGGCCTGGATGAGCGCCGAGCCACCGCCGCTGACGATGCCCTCCTCGATCGCCGCACGAGTGGCCGAGACGGCGTCCTCGATGCGGTGCTTCTTCTCCTTGAGCTCGACCTCGGTGTGCGCGCCGACCTTGATCACGCAGACGCCGCCGGAGAGCTTGGCCAGCCGCTCCTGCAGCTTCTCGCGGTCCCAGTCGCTGTCGGTGCGCTCGATCTCGGCCTTGATCTGGTTGACCCGGCCCTGCACCTCGGACGCGTCGCCGGCGCCCTCGACGATCGTGGTGTCGTCCTTGGTGACGACGATGCGCCGAGCGCGGCCGAGCTGCTCGAGGGTGACCTGGTCGAGCTTGAGGCCGAGCTCCTCGCTGATGACCTCACCGCCGGTGAGGGTCGCGAGGTCGCCGAGCATCGCCTTGCGGCGGTCGCCGAAGCCGGGGGCCTTGACCGCGACCGCGTTGAACGTGCCGCGGATCTTGTTGACGACGATCGTCGACAGGGCCTCGCCCTCGACGTCCTCGGCCACGATGAACAGCGGCTTGCCGGCCTGCAGCACCTTCTCGAGCAGCGGCAGCAGGTCCTGCACCGACGAGATCTTCGCCTGGTGGATCAGGATGTAGGCGTCCTCCAGGACGGCCTCCATCCGCTCGGTGTCGGTGACGAAGTAGGGCGACAGGTAGCCCTTGTCGAACTGCATGCCCTCGGTGAAGTCGAGCTCCATCGCGGTGGTCGAGGACTCCTCGACGGTGATGACGCCGTCCTTGCCGACCTTGTCGAACGCGTCGGCGATGAGCGTGCCGATGGCCGGGTCCTGGGCGGAGATGGTGGCGACGTGGGCGATGTCGTCCTTGCCGTCGACGTCGCGGGCCAGCTTCAGCAGCGCGTCGTTGACGGCCTCGACGGCAGCGTCGATGCCACGCTTGAGGCTGGACGGCGCGGCGCCGGCAGCGACGTTGCGCAGGCCTTCCTTGACCATGGCCTGGGCGAGCACCGTGGCGGTCGTCGTGCCGTCACCGGCGACGTCGTTCGTCTTGGTGGCGACCTCCTTGGCCAGCTGCGCGCCGAGGTTCTCGAAGGGGTCGTCGAGCTCGATCTCGCGGGCGATGGTGACGCCGTCGTTGGTGATGGTGGGCGCCCCCCATGCCTTGCTGATGACCACGTTGCGGCCCTTCGGGCCGAGGGTCACCTTGACGGCGTTGGCGAGGGCGTCGACGCCTCGCTCGAGCGACTTGCGGGCGGAGTCGTCGAACTCCAGGGTCTTGGCCATATGAAGTCAGGTGCCTTTCGAAGAAGGTGGGGCGTACCGCAACCGCCCCGGAGGGCACCGGCAGTCCGGGCCGCCGGGGCGGTTGCGAGGTGCGGGCCTAGCGACCCGCTGATGTCACTTCTCGACGACCGCGAGGACGTCGCGCGCGGAGAGGATAAGGAGCTCCTCGCCCGAGTACTTGACCTCGGTTCCGCCGTACTTGCTGTAGATGACCTTGTCGCCGACCTGGACGTCGAGCGGCACACGGTTGCCGTTGTCGTCGACGCGGCCCGGACCGATCGCAAGGACTTCGCCCTCCTGGGGCTTCTCCTTCGCGGTGTCCGGGATGACCAGGCCAGAGGCCGTCGTCTGCTCGGCCTCGAGGGCCTTGACCACGATGCGGTCCTCGAGCGGCTTGATGCTGACCGACACTTGCTGACCTCCCCCTTCGGGAATGTCGCGGATGAACGATGGTCTGGTGGGGGCCGTCGCACCGCCGTCGCGGGGATCGGAGCGGGGCTCACCATTGGCACACTCACGTCGAGAGTGCCAACGCAGAATCTATGCCGGTGATTAGCACTCGGTCAACCCGAGTGCCAGGACGGCGCGTTCCGGACGTCGTCTGGCCGCGTCCGCGCCCCGTCGTCCGGTCGGTGCCGGCGCCCCGTCGTCCGGCCCGTGCCGGCGCCCCGTCGTCCGGTCATCGCCGGCCCACTTGCCCGGGGTTTGGTCCCCTTACCGGGGCGTCCAACCCTCGGCAGGCGACCCAACGCCTGCTTGACGTGATCAACGACGCGAGGTGGGGCAAGAGGGGGCGTCGGGTCCGGGTCGGCATCGGTGCCAAGATGGCGGCACCGGCACCCGAGACACCAGGAGACACCGATGAGCCAGCGAGTCGAGGCCGAACTCGTCGCCAATGTGATCAAGGTGCTCGTGGCGCCCGGCGACACGGTGGCGGTGGGCGACATGGTCGTCCTGCTGGAGTCGATGAAGATGGAGATCCCGGTCGAGACGGAGTGGGCCGGCACGGTCGCCGAGGTCGGGGTGAGCGAGGGCGACGTCGTCAGCGAGGGCGACCTCATCGTCGTGGTGGACGACAAGTAGGTGCCGTCCGATCTGACCGGGATGCGCACGCTGCTCACTGCCGAGGGGTGGGCGCTGCTGGAGTCGCTGCCGCCGTACGACGAGCGGCTGGCCATGCCGCTGGGCGAGCGGCTGCGCTCGGAGGGCCACGACCCGGCGGTCGTCGCCGCCGCACTCACCCAGTCGAGGCTGCGGGCGCGGGCGCACGACAAGCTCGGCCCGTTCGCGGACGCGATGCTCTTCACCCCGGACGGGCTCGAGCAGGCGACCCGCCTGTCGGTCGCGGCGCACCATGCCCGACGGTTCGTCGGGGCCGGTGTCGCGCGGGTCGCCGACCTGGGCTGCGGGCTCGGTTCCGACGCGATGGCCTTCGCCGGCCTCGACCGCGCCGTGCTGGCGATCGACGCCGACGAGCTCACCGCCGCCTTCGCCACCATCAACCTGCGGCACTGGCCGGACGCCGAGGTGCGCTGCCACGACGTCCTGACCCTCGACCTCGAAGGCATGCTCGACCGGGCGGACGGCGTGTGGCTCGACCCGGCGCGGCGCACCACCGGCCGGGACGGCGGATCGCGACGGACGTTCGACCCCGAGGCGTTCTCGCCGCCGTACTCCTTCGTGCTGGACGTCGCCTCGCGGTTCCCCGCCACCGGCGCCAAGCTCGCGCCGGGGATCGCGCACCGGCTGCTGCCGGACGGCGCCGAGGCCCAGTGGGTGTCGGTCGGTGGGGACGTCGTCGAGTGCGCCCTGTGGTGCGGGCCGCTCGCCCGCGAGGGGGTGCGGCGCAGCGCGCTGGTGCTCGATGGCTCGGGTGCGATGCACGAGGTGCTCGGCTCTGGCGACGAGCCGCGACCCCCGACCGGTCGGGTCGGCGCGTTCCTGCACGAGCCGGACGGCGCGATCATCCGCTCGGGCCTGGTGGGCGAGGTGGCCGAGCAGCTCGGCGCGCGGCTGATCGACCCCACGATCGCCTACCTGACGACGGACCAGCCGGTGTCGTCCCCCCTGGTGCACTCGTACGCCGTCGAGGACGTGATGCCGTTCCACCTCAAGGCGTTGCGGGCCAGTCTGCGCGACCGCGGGATCGGCACGCTCACCATCAAGAAGCGCGGCAGCGCGGTCGACCCCGCCCAGCTGCGCCGCCAGCTGCGGCTGTCCGGTGCGGCCGAGGGCACCATCGCCCTGACCCGCGTCGACGGCCGCCCCAGCGTCCTGGTGCTGCGCCCGCTCACCTAGCCCGCCCCGCGTGGTGGGCGCGGGGCAACGCCGCGCTACTCCTAGTGAATGTGGGTACCCCCGCGCCATTCGGGCGGGGGGGCTCAGCCGCTGGCGGTCAGGACGCCGTACCGCTCCCGGGTGCGCAGGGCCCAGCTCGACGCCGGGACAGCGAGCAGGCCGGCGCCCAGCACGATGACGCCGAGCACGATCCACCCCGGGCCGCCCCACGAGATGCAGAGCAACGCGATCAGGGGTGGTCCGACGATGCCGCTGACCGAGAAGCTCATCCCGGCGAAGCCCTGGTACTGGCCCTGCCGCTCGCGCGGGGCGAGTCCCATCTGGATGCCCCACTGCCCGCCTGAGCCGACCATCTCTCCCACGACGTGCACGCCCGCACCCGCGAGCACCAGTACGACCGACAACCAGGCCGACCGGCCGCCGGACACGGCGAACAGCGCGAAGCCCACCAGCACCCAGACCCCCGCGCCGGCGAGCGCGCGCGCCGACGACGTCACCGACGTCGCCCCCCGCGACAGCCGCACCTGGAACAGCGCGACCGACACCGTGTTGACGAGCAGCACCACCGCGACCAGCACGTGCGGGGCCGCCGTGCGGGTCGCGATCCAGAGCGGCACCGCCAGCTCCATGACGAGGAAGTGGATCGCGAAGATCCCGGTGAGCAGCGACACCACCACGTACGGGGTGTCCCGCAGCACCTGAAGCCTCGGCGCCCCGGCCTCGCGCGACGGCGCGGGCTCGAGGTGCGGCAGGCCCCGCAACGCGAGGGCGGTCAGCACGAAGGTCACCGCGTCCAGCACGAACACCGAGAGGTACGCCCACGGCTGGCCGATGGCGAGCGCCACACCGCCGAGCAGCGCGCCCAACGAGATCCCGACGTTCGTCACAGCCCGCAGGTACGCCTTGAAGGCCACCGCGCTGCCGCCCTCGGCCAGGCGGGCGATCATCCCGCTGCGCACCGCTCCCGCGCCGCGGTCGAAGAGGGTCTGCACCCCCAGGACGGCGCACAGCACCCAGATGTCGTGGGTGAACAGCAGCCCGAGGCTCGTGACGCCGGCCGCCGCGGTGAGCAGGCTCAGGATCTCGCGCGGGCCACGGGTGTCACCGAGGTGACCGATCGGCACTTGGAAGAGCATCCCCATGATGGCCCCGACCGACAGCGCGAGACCCACCTGCGTCGCGGGGATCCCCACCTCGCGGGTGAAGTACAGCGCGAACGTCGTCATCATCGCGCCGTTGCCGGCCGTGTTCACCAGCGTGGCGACGGCCATCGTGCGCAGGTTCGCATCGATCGGCACGCCGCGGCGGGTCAGGCGCGAGGGCACCGCAGCGGGCACCCCACCGGGAGGCTGGACGACGCTCATGTCCGAATTGTGCTGCCGAGATATCTTGATGTCCAACTAGTTATCCGCCGGCGGCCGCTCCGGTCCACGCGGCGTCGACGGTCGACAGCCACAGGCTGCGCCAGCGCTCGCCGTCCACCCCCAGTGCGACGTCCACCAAGGTCGGCGGCACCGCGTGCGGGTCGTGCGCCAGGTCACCCGCCCAGGCCCGCCGGTCGACCACGGTCTGCCCCCGGGTGCGCAGCCCCGCGAGCTCGACGTGCACGGCCAGCGGCGAGGTGCTGACCCCCTCCGGGTCCACGACAGCGCAGACCGCGCCGGCGTCGCCGACCGTGGCGGTGTCGGTGCCGAATCGCTGGCACTGGGCCTCGATGAGCGCGCCGGCCAGGCGGGCGGCCGGGTCGTCGGCGCCGGCCAGCTCAGCCGCCTCAGACCGGGTGATGCGGACGTCGTAGAAGACGTCGAGCCCGTACATCAGCACCGGCACCTGGAGCTCGCGGCACACGTCGAGCACCACCGAAGCTGCCTCCGGGTCGTGCCAGACGTTGAACTCGGCGGCCGCCGTCGCGTTGCCCACTGCCGCCGCACCACCCATGAACACGATGCGCAGCAACCCTTCGGCGGCTTCCGGGTAGGTGCGTAGCAGCAGGGCGATGTTGGTGAGTGGCGCCAGCGGCACCAGCGTGACCGGCTCGGACCGCGCCGCAGCCTCGAGCAGCAGGTCGCGCAGCAGCTCGACGGCGTGCCGCGGGTCGGGCGGGGTCGAGACGGCCGGCAGCCGGAGCGCGGCGTGGTCGAGGTCGCCCAGGCCGTCCTCGCCATGAACGTGGCGGGCCTCCCGGGCCGGCTCGAGCAGCGGGCGCGTGGCCCCCCGGGCTACCGGGACGTCGGGCCGGCCGGCCGCAGCCAGCACCACCAAGGTGTTGCGCACCACCTGGTCGACGTCGGCGTTGCCGGCCACGCAGGTCACCGCCCGAAGGTCGAGCAACGGGTGGCGCGCGGCGAGCAGCAGTGCGCACGCGTCGTCCAGCCCGGTGTCGACGTCCAGGATCACCGGTGTTCGGTCGGGTGCGTCATCGCTCATGGTGCCCATCCTGCCGCCCGCGGGACCGACAGCGGGCTGTCGACGTGCCGCGGCCGTTCCGACGAGCGCCGCGGCCTGACCAGGCGTAGGTTTCCGCCGTTCGTCCACGCGGCAAAGCGGCTGAAGGTGCGCATTCCGGCACCCCGAGGCCAGCCGCCCAGCGGCAAGGAGTACCGATGAGTGACACGCTCGACCGCCAGCAGCAGCCTGCCGGCGGCACGATCCGCAGCCTGATCCCGGCGCGGGTCGACCGGCTCACGTGGGCGCCGTTCCACACCCGGATGGTCATCGCCCTGGGCACGGCCTGGGTCCTGGACGGCATCGAGATCACCATCGCCAGCGCCGTCGGCCCAGTGCTGCAAGAGAAGGAGACGCTGGGGCTGTCGGCCACGCAGGTGGGCGCCATCGCCACGGTCTACCTGCTCGGCGAGGTGTTCGGCGCGCTGTTCTTCGGTCGGCTGTCGGACAAGCTGGGGCGCAAGAACCTGTTCATCGTCACCCTGGGCGTCTACCTGGCCGGCAACGCCCTGACTGCGCTGACCTGGAGCGGCGGAACCGCCGGGCTGGTCTTCCTGTACGTCACACGCTTCATCGCCGGTGCAGGTATCGGCGGTGAGTACGCAGCCATCAACTCGGCGATCGACGAGATGATGCCGGCCAAGTACCGCGGCCGCGTCGACATCGCCGTCAACGGCACCTACTGGGGTGGTGCGGTCCTGGGCACGCTCGGCACCTTCATCCTGCTGAACCACATGAGCGTCGACCTGGGCTGGCGGATCGGCTTCCTCATCGGGCCGGTGCTCGGGGCGCTGATCTGGAACCTGCGCCGCCATCTGCCGGAGAGCCCGCGCTGGCTGATCATGCACGGCCGCGAGCAGGAGGCCGAGGAGAACATCGCGCGGATCGAGCGCGAGGTCGAGGAGTCCGGTCAGACGCTGGCCGAGCTGGACGACAGCAAGGCGATCGAGGTCAAGCCCGCAGACGACCACGGCTTCCTGGCGCTGGCCAAGGTCCTGTTCCAGCAGTACCCGTCGCGGTCGGTGCTCGGTGCCACCCTGATGATCACCCAGTCGTTCCTCTACAACGCGATCTTCTTCACGTACACGTTGGTGCTGACCACGTTCTACGGAGTCGACAAGTCCGCGGCGCCGCTGTACCTCATCGCCTTCGCGGTCGGGAACCTCATCGGCCCGCTGACCATCGGGCACCTGTTCGACACCATCGGACGTCGGCGGATGATCTCCGGCACGTACATCCTGTCCGGCGTCCTGCTGGCGATCACCGCGTGGCTGTTCAACGCGGGAGCGCTCACGGCGATCACCCAGACCATCTGCTGGTGTGTGATCTTCTTCTTCGCGTCGGCAGGGGCGAGCGCCGCCTACCTCACGGTCAGCGAGATCTTCCCGATGGAGGTGCGCGCCAAGGCGATCGCGGTCTTCTTCGCCATCGCACAGACCTTCGGTGCGATCGGTCCGGTCTTCTACGGCGCGCTGATCGGCGAGGGCAAGGATCCCGGCAAGCTCTTCATCGGCTATCTGATCGCGGCGGTCATCATGGTGATCGGCGGTGTCGTCGAGATCGTGCTCGGCGTCGACGCCGAGGGCCAGGCCCTGGAGGACGTCGCGCCACCGCTCTCGGCGGTGAGCTCACGGCCGCGCTCCACCGGCTGACCGGCGGCCGTGCGGCCGGCGGCACCTAGCGCCGCCGGCCGCGCGGTCCCGTGACGGCCAGCGCGACACCGGCCAGCGCCACGACCGGCCCCAGGACGGCCCAGAAGGTCACGCCCGTCATGACGCTGCCGCCGATCCAGCCCAGGCCTTGACCGGTCCAGACGGCACCGACGACGACCATCAGCACGCCGAGCGCCATTCGCACCATCTCAAACTCCCTTGCGTTGCACCGACAGCTCGAAACCCTGTGCCCGCAGCCGGGTGACGAGCGCGTCCCCCAGACCTGTGGCCGGCGTCAAGACGCCTGCGGCGTCCGGCAATCCATCCCCGAGTGCGAGCGCCACGGCGCTCTCTCCCAACATGACGGCTGTCGCCGCATACCCCGGATCGCCTTGTGCCGCAACGGTTGCCAGGTACTCTGCCCCCGTCGAGATGGTGCCATGCACACGCATCCGGAAGTAGCCCGCCGCCCGCTCGTCTGCGCTCGGCCCTTCGCCGGGGCTGGGCAGCACGCGGTCGAGGACGGCGCGGGTGGGCCGCCGAGTCATGCCCGCGAACACCGCTCCCAGCGCGCCCGTCACCACCGTCGCCGTGACCGGCGAGCGGCGCCGCCGGCCGTAGCCCATCAGCTCGCGGTACCGGAAGCGCCGGCCGTAGGCCCAGCCCTGCAGGGCGTTGCTGCGCCGCACGATCCTGGTGTTGAACGACGCCATGACGAACGGCCCGAGCCACCCGCCGAGCCGGTCGCTGCGGAACACCGACACGCCGTCCCGCTCGTTGCCGAGGTCCGGCTCGGCCGTGCGCTGCGGGCTGAGGGCATAGGGGTCGAAGACCGTGCGGCGGGCGCTGCGGTCAGCGGCCATGGCGTCGGCCTGCGTCCGCAGGGTGTCGATCGTTCCGCCGCTGAAGGCGCCACGCAGCGTCGCGACGAGTGTGGTGTCGGTGAGCTCGCCCGCGCCGTCCTCGACCACCCGCTGGTGGAGCAGGAGCACGGCCAGGTCGCTGGGCACCGAGTCGTACCCACAGGCGTGCACGATCCGAGCCCCGCTCGCCCGCGCCATCTCGTCGCAGGCGTCGATCGAAGCCCGCACGAACAGCACCTCCCCGGTGAGGTCGGCGTAGTGCGTGCCGGCGCGAGCGCAGGCCTGCACGAGCGGCATGCCGTGCTTGGCGTACGGGCCGACCGCGCTGGCGACCACCGTGGTGCGCCCCACCAGGGCTTCGAGCGCAACCCGGTCCGAGCTGTCGGCGACGATGATCGGCCAGTCCCGTGCGACGTCGCCGAGCCCGGCGCGCACCGCCTCGAGCCGTTCGCGCGACCGTCCGCCGAGCCCGATTCGCAGGTCGGACGGCGCGTGCCGGGCGAGGTGCTCGGCCACCAGGCGCCCCGCGAACCCACTGGCGCCGTACACGACGACGTCCAGCTCGCGCGGTTTCGGGGCGCCACCCTCCCCCGGCCCCGGGTGGGACGCAGCCGGCCACTCGTCGGGGTCGCGGGCGCTCATCACGCCGTCAGTCACCATGCAGCGACGATGGCACGGTGGATGCGCTGCAGCGACACGGGGTGCGCGGTTCGCATCGTCGGCGCGAACAGGCTGACGCGCAGCTCCTCGATCTGCCACCGCACCGCGCTCAACGCGGGGCTCGGTTCCCTCCCGGCCGGCAGCCGGGCGATCGCGTCGTCCAGCTCGGCCTGGGCCATCTCGACCTGCGCCTGGGCCGTGCGGTCGCGCGCCGGGTCGTCCGGCAACCGGTCCAGCCGCACGGCCATCGCCTGCAGGTAGCGCAGCAGGTCCGGGAGCCGGGCGACTCCGGTGGCCGTCACGAAACCCGGACGCACCAGCCGGTCGAGCTGGGCCTGCAGGTCCGTCATCGCGGGCAGCAGCACCATCGAGGTCGTCCCGCGCAGCCGCGACTGCACGTCGTACGACGCGGCCAGCACCCGCTCGACCCGCTCGACGACGTCCAGGGTGCGGCCGTCGAGGTGGTCGGCCACCTGCTGGCGCAGCTGCTCGAACGCCGTCTGGTCGCGCACGCCGACGGCGCCACCGGCGGCGGCGACCAGGGCATCGACCGCGGCGTGCGTGCAGTCGTCGACCAGTGCCGTCGCGCCAGCGTGCTGCGCCCGGCTGAGCACCAGCTTGCTGGAGTTCGACAGGCGCGACAGCACGAACGGCACCGGCGAGCGCACGCCGAGCAGCAGCAGGCGCCGCAGCCCTTCGGCGTGCGCCGCGTCAGCCTCAGCGGCAGCGGTGAACACCCTGACGTCCACGCGCTCACCGGCGTCGACGAGCGCCGGGAAGCCCTCCACCACATGGCCGTCGGCGACCGTGCGGTGGGTGCGGGGCAGGTCAGCGATCGCCCAGGAGGTCAGCCCCCCGCGCTCGATGCTGTCCGGCGCCTGGGCCAGCACCTCGCGCAACCGCGGCCGCAGCTCGTGCTGCAGCGCCGCGAGGTCCTTGCCCTCCCCGAGACGCCGACCCGCCTCGTCCTCGACGCTGAACGTCACCCGCAGGTGCGCCGGCAGCGCCTCCGGTGACCAGTCCTCGGCGGGCACGCGGGTGCCGGTGAGCTGCTCCAGCGCCGGGCCGAGCACGTCGAGCAGCGGCCCGTCCTGCGGCCCGACCTTCGTGAGGACGTCGGCGGCGCGATCCGGCGCCGGGATCAGCCCGCGCCGCACCGCCTTCGGCAGACCGCGGATCAGCTGGGTCACCAGCTCGTGCCGCAGCCCCGGGATCTGCCAGTCGAAGGGGTGGGCCCGCAACCGGCCCAGCACCGGCAGCGGGACGTGCACCGTGACGCCGTCCGCCTCGGTGCCGGGCTCGAACTGGTACGACACCGCCAGGTCGATGCCGTCGACCGACCAGGTCGTCGGGTAGTCGTCGTCGCTGACGTCGCCCGCGGCCTCGCTGACCAGCAGGTCGGCCGTGAAGGTCAGCAGCTCGGGGTCCTCGCGGCGCCGCACCTTCCACCAGGCATCGAAGTGCCGGCCCGACACGACGTCGGCCGGGATCCGCTCGTCGTAGAAGCCGAACAGCACTTCGTCGTCGACCAGCAGGTCGCGTCGACGGGCGCGCTGCTCGAGCGCCTCCACGTCGTCCAGCAGCTCACGGTTCGCCTGGAAGAAGCGGTGGTGCGTGCGCCAGTCGCCCTCGACGAGCGCGTGCCGGATGAACAGCTCGCGCGACAGCTCCGGGTCGATGGCTCCGTACCCGACCAATCGCCCCGCGACGAGCGGGACGCCGTACAGCAGCACGCGCTCGCGGGCCATCACCGCAGCCCGCTTGGAGCTCCAGTGCGGCTCGCTGTAGCTGCGCCGCACCAGGTGTGGGGCAAGCCGCTCGGCCCACTCCGGCTCGATCCGGGCCACCGTGCGGCCCCACAACCGAGACGTCTCGACCAGCTCGGCCGCCATCACCAGCTGCGGGGGCTTGCGGGCCACAGCCGATCCTGGCCAGATCGAGAAGTGCGCGCCGCGCGCGCCCAGGTAGTCGCGCTGGGCCACGTCCCGCAGGCCCACGTGCGACAGCAGGCCCGACAGCAGCGCCCGGTGCAGGCGGTCGGCGTCCAGGCCGCCCTCCTCGTCGCGCCCGCTGGAGCGCACGAGTCCCAGCTGCTTGACGACCTGGCGCAGCTGGGCGTGGACGTCCTGCCACTCCCGCACCCGCAGGTAGTGCAGGTACTCGCTGCGGCACATCCGCCGGAAAGCGTTGCCGGACAACGCCTTCTGCTGCTCGCGCAGGTACTCCCAGAGGTTCAGCCAGGCCACGAAGTCAGACGTCGGGTCGCGGAACCGAGCGTGCTGCTGGTCGGCCTGGGCCTGTGCCTCGACCGGCCGCTCCCGCGGGTCCTGGATCGACAGCGCGGACGCCACGACGAGCACCTCGCGAAGGCAGCCCTCGCGATCGGCCTCGATCACCATCCTGGCCAGCCGCGGGTCGAGCGGCAGCTGCGCGAGCTGGCGGCCCAGCGGCGTGAGACGGCGGCGCGGATCGGCCTGGTCGGGGTCGATCGCCCCGAGCTCGTGCAGCAGCTGGACGCCGTCACGGACGCTGCGGTGGTCGGGCGGCTCGACGAACGGGAAGGCGCCGATGTCGCCGAGGCCGATCGACGTCATCTGCAGGATCACCGACGCGAGGTTGGTGCGCAGGATCTCGGGCTCGGTGAACTCATCCCGTGCCAGCAGGTCGTCCTCGGTGTAGAGCCGGATGCACACCCCGGCAGCGACCCGCCCGCACCGGCCGGCGCGCTGGCTGGCCGACGCCCGGGAGATCTTCTCGATCGGCAGCCGCTGCACCTTCAGCCGCCTGCTGTAGCGCGAGATCCGCGCCGTGCCGGGGTCGACGACGTACCTGATTCCCGGCACGGTGAGCGAGGTCTCGGCGACGTTCGTGGCCAGGACGACGCGACGTCCGGTGTGCTGCTGGAAGACGCGGTGCTGCTCGGCCGACGACAGCCGCGCGTAGAGCGGCAGCACCTCGGTCTGCCGCAGGTCGAGGGCGCGCAGTGCCTCGGCGGTGTCGCGGATCTCGCGCTCGCCGGAGAGGAACACCAGGACGTCGCCGGGACCCTCGTGGGTCAGCTCGACCACGGCGTCGCAGATGGCCTGGGTCTGGTCGCGGTCCGGGTCGGCCTGAGGGTCGTCCGGGTCGACGACCGGCCGGTAGCGCATCTCGACCGGGAACGTACGCCCCGAGACCTCGATCACGGGTGCGTCGTCGAAGTGCTGCGAGAAGCGCTCCGGGTCGATCGTCGCCGAGGTGATGATGACCTTGAGGTCGGGCCTGCGGGGCAGCAGCTGCTTGAGGTAGCCGAGCAGGAAGTCGACGTTCAGGCTGCGCTCGTGCGCCTCGTCGATGATCAGGGTGTCGTAGCGGGAGAGCATCCGGTCGCGCTGGATCTCGGCCAGCAGGATGCCGTCGGTCATCACCTTGACCAGCGTGCGGGGACCGGCCCGGTCGGTGAAGCGCACGCTCCACCCGACGAGCTCGCCGACCGGCGTGCCGATCTCCTCGGCGATCCGCTCGGCCACGGTGCGGGCCGCGATCCGTCGCGGCTGGGTGTGGCCGATCAACCCGTCGACGCCGCGCCCCAGCTCGAGGCAGATCTTGGGCAGCTGCGTCGTCTTGCCCGACCCGGTCTCCCCGGCGACGATCACCACCTGGTGCTCGCGGATCAGGGCCGCGATCTGGTCGCGCACCTCGCTGACCGGCAGCTGCTCGGGGTAGCTGATCGCTGGAACGCTCGCTCGCCGTTCCGCGACCTGCTCGGGGGTCGGGCCGCGACGCCCCACGGGACGGCGGGGCCCGCGCGGCCCGCGCGGCCCCCGGCCCGACCGCCGCTGCGACTCACCCACGGCGTCCACCTTAGGTGCCGCAAGCCCACCGCCCGGCCGGGCCGGGCGGCTACGAGGTGACGGTGCTGGTGGGGCTGGCGGTGGGGGCGGTCGTGCCGCGGCGCTCCTGCCGCTGGTCGCGACGGTCGTGCCGGCGTTCCTTGCGGTCGGCTCGCACCTGCTGACGGAACTCGCGCAGCGCCGTCGCGTCGTCCGGGTGGGCCTTGGCCCACGCCTCGAGCTCGGCCCGTCGCTGGTCCTGCGGCAGAGCGGCCACCTTCTTCAGCTCGGCGACCACACCGGGGTGCGCGTCGGCGAACGTCGTCCAGCCCTCGATCCGATTCACCAGCTGCTGCGCCATCCTCGGGTGCGCGGCGAGGAAGTCGTCGAGCTCGGCTTTCTGCGCGTCGGTCAGCCCGGACGGCGCGCTGGACGACGCGCTGTTCGGGGCGGTGGTCGAGCCGGGGTCGGCGGCCAGCGCCGGAACGGCGAGGGCCGCGCCGGCGATGAGGGCGGCAGCGGCACCGGCCGCGATGGTCGTGCGTCGCATGATGATCTCCCTAGGTCGTCAACGCTGGTCGTGAACGCTGGTCGCGTCGCAGTTCGACGGTAGGTGGCCGGTGTACGCCCGGCGTGGGGCGAATGTTCGGGCTGTGTCAGGGACTCGCGGCCGGTACGCGATCCTGGCTGGGTGGCCACGCACAGCGCAGGCATCCTGCTGTACCGGCGGCGGTCGACGCCGCCGACGCTCGAGGTGCTGATCGCGCACATGGGCGGCCCGTTCTGGAGCCGGCGGGACGAGGGCGCATGGTCGGTGCCCAAGGGCGAGTACGGGCCGGACGAGGGCGCCGAGCAGGCCGCCCGCCGCGAGTTCCTCGAGGAGCTGGGGATCGAGGTCCCGGCGGGCGACCTGCGACACCTCGGCGAGGCGAAGCAGCCCAGCGGCAAGCGGGTGCAGGTCTGGGCGCTCGAGGCCGACCTCGACGTCGACGCCGTGCGACCAGGCACCTTCGAGCTCGAGTGGCCGCCCCGCTCAGGACGGCTGCAGCAGTTCCCCGAGGTCGACCGGGCCGCGTGGATGGACGTCGAGTCGGCCCGCTCACGGCTCGTCAAGGGCCAGCGGGTCTTCCTCGACCGGCTGCTGGACCTGTTGGAGCAGTGAGTCGCCCGGTCGGTCGCGCCCTCGTCCTAGCGGACCTCGGCGACCGAGTTGCCGCCGTCCACCACCACGCACTGACCGGTGACGTACGACGCGCCCGGGCTCGCCAGCCACGCGACGACGGAGGCCACCTCGGCGGCGGTGCCGCTGCGCCGCAACGGCACCCGCAGCCCCTGCTCGGCCTCGGTCTCGGTCTGCGATCCCGTGCCGATCCACCCGGGCGCGACCGCGTTCACCGTGACGCCGTCGGCCGCGACGTCGACTGCCGCCGCCCGGGTGAGTCCCACCAGCGCCGCTTTGGCGGTGGCGTAGGCCACGTCGCCCGGCGTCGCCATGACCGGCCCGCTGAGGCTCGCGACGGTGACCACCCGTCCCCACCCGGCCGACACCATCACGGGTACCGCGGCGCGTGTGACGAGGAACGCGGTGTCGACGTTGCGCCGCAACGACGCGCCCCACGACTGCGGATCGGTCGTGGTGATCCCGCCGGAGTGGTCGTCCGGGTCAGCGACCGACGTCATGCCGGCGTTGTTGACCAGCACGTCCAGCCGGCCCCACCGCTCGGTCGCGGCGTGCACGAGCGCGGCTGCGACGTCCGGGGAGGTGAGGTCGCCGACCATCCCGTGCGCCTCGATCCCCGCTGTGCGCAGCTCTGCGGCCCGGTCGTGCACGCGGTCGGTCGTGGCCGCGATGAGCACCCGGGCGCCCAGCTCGCCGAGCAGCCGCGCACTGGCCAGGCCGATGCCGGTGGGGCTGCCGGCCCCGGTGACGACGGCGACCCGGCCGGTGAGGTCGACGGACGAGGGGAGCGACATGCCGCCAGCCTGCCAGAGCCGCCCCCACCGCCTCCCCCAACCCAGGCCGCACCCCAGGCCGCACTTGTGACGCGTTCTTGTTGTCTCCCGGCGCCGGGAGACAACAACAACGCGTCACAAGTGGGGGTCAGACGAGGACGGTGGTGACCGGCAGCGAGGAGTCGGCCGGCAGGTCGAGGCCGGACGGCGTGCGTCCACGCCGCACCATCTGTGCTCCCAGCGCCGCCACCATGGCGCCGTTGTCGGTGCACAGCCCCGGCCTCGGCACCCGCAAGGTGAGGCCCGCGTCGTCGCACCGCTGCTGCGCCATCGCGCGCAGCCGCGAGTTCGCCGCGACCCCACCCCCGACGAGCAGCGTGCCGACGTCGTTGGCCCGGCACGCGGCGACCGCCTTGCGGGTCAGGACGTCGACCACCGCCTCCTGGAAGCTGGCCGCGACGTCGGCGACGGGCACTGTCTCGCCCGCGGCCTGACGTTGCTCGACCCAGCGCGCGACCGCGGTCTTCAGCCCCGAGAACGAGAAGTCGTAGGGGTGACGGTCCAGGTCCTTGGGGCGGGTCAGCCCGCGGGGGAAGGCGATAGCCGCGGCGTCACCGTCGCGCGCCACGCGGTCGACGTGCGGGCCGCCCGGGAACGGCAGCCCGAGCAGCCGCGCCACCTTGTCGAACGCCTCCCCCGCGGCATCGTCGATGGTCGAGCCGAGCGGACGGACGTCGGACGTCACGTCGGGCACGAGCAGCAGCGAGGAGTGCCCACCGGACACCAGCAGGGCCACGGTCGGCTCGGGCAGCGGGCCGTGCTCGAGCTGGTCGACGGCCACGTGCGCCGCCAGGTGGTTGACGCCGTACAGCGGCGTGCCGAGGGCGATGGCCAGCGCCTTGGCCGCCGCCACGCCGACGAGCAGTGCGCCCGCCAGCCCCGGGCCGCTCGTCACCGCGATCGCGTCGACGTCGGCCAGGCGCACCCCGGCCTCGGCGCAGGCTCGCTCGATGGTCGGCGCCATGGCCTCCAGGTGGGCCCGGCTGGCGACCTCCGGCACGACGCCACCGAAGCGGGCGTGCTCGTCGACACTGCTGGCGATGGCGTCGACCAGCAGCGTGTCGCCGCGCACGATGCCGACGCCGGTCTCGTCGCAGGACGTCTCGATGCCGAGCACCAGGGGGGCGTCACTCACGGTCGAAGGCTATCCGCCGGCGCATCACCCAGGCGTCCGCGACCCCGTCCGCCGTGCGGTAGTAACCGTGCCGGACGGCGATCCGCTCGAACCCGAGGCTGGTGTACAGCCGATGGGCGGGCGTGTTGTCGCCGCGCACCTCCAGGAGCATCTGGACGGCGGCGCGCGCCGTGGCGATCTCGATCAGCCGCTGCACCAGCACTGCCCCGATCCCCTTGCCCTGCAACGCGGGCGCCACCGCGACGGTCATCACATCGGCCTCCGATCCGGTCACGGACACCCCGGCGTAGCCGTCGACGTCGTCGTCCCGCGCACCGGGCAGGACGACGTAGCTGCGCTGGTGCGGCTGGGCCAGCTCGGCCCACCACGTCTCGGCGCTCCAGGCCTCCCGGCCGAACAGCTCCTGCTCGAGCGGCAGCAGGTGCTCGACGTCCCACCACCGCAGGGCACGCAGCCGGTCGGCGACCCCGGTCACGACAGGACGCTCTTGCGCCCGCCACCCTCGTGCACGTCCGGACGCCGGAGGTACAGCGGCGTCAGGTCGCCGAGGTCGACACCCGCCGCCAGTGACCGGACGGCGAACGACGCGAGCGCGGCCGCCGAGGGGTCGAGCGGCCCCACCGGCTCCCCGAGATCCTCGGGGTAGAGCTCGGCGCCGCGTCCGACCACCGGGCGTCCCGCGACGTCGACCTCCGCCGCGCGACTGACTTCAGGCCCCGATACCCGCTGCGGCACAGGCATTCCCGGCTCGTACGAGGCCCAGTACACCTCGCGGCGCCGCGCGTCGGTCGCGACGACGAACGGTTGGCCACCGACGGCGCCGTCGTCGACCGCCCGCGTTGCGAGCGCGTCCAAGGTGCAGACCCCGTACGCCGTGATCCCCAACGCCGCCGCCATCGTGCGGGCCGTGACCAGGCCGACGCGCAGCCCGGTGAACGGTCCCGGCCCGGTGCCGACCGCGATGCCCGTCAGGTCACTGATCCGGACGCCGGCCTGCGCGAGCACCGCGGCGATGCCCGGGGCCAGCAGCTCCCCGTGCCGCCTCGCGTCGACAGCCAGCGACTCGGCGAGGACGCGCTCACCGTCGTGCAGAGCGACCGTGACCGCGGGCGTGGCGGTGTCGAGGGCGAGCAGCAGCACGCTCAGCCGCCGAGCTCGACGTCGTCCCAGCGCGGGCCGAGCCCGACCAGGCGCACGGTACGGGTCTCGTCGCCGTCGTCCGCCGACTCGCCGTCGTCCGCCGACTCGCCGTCGTCCGGCGCGCCGTCCGGTCCGCCGGCACCGCCGCGCGGCCGGCTGATGGCGACGTGCAGCCGGTCGGTGGCCAGGTCCTCGACCAGCCCGTCACCCCACTCGACGACGGTCACGCTGTCATCCAGGCTGGCGTCCAGGTCGAGGTCGTCGACCTCGGCGATCGAGCCGAGCCGGTAGGCGTCGACGTGGACCAGCGGCGGACCGGCGTCCTCACTGGGGTGCACCCGGGCGATCACGAAGGTCGGCGAGGTGACCGGCCCGCGCACCCCGAGCCCAGCCCCGATGCCCTGCGTCAGGGTGGTCTTCCCGGCCCCCAGGTCGCCGGTGAGCACCACCAGGTCACCCGGCCGCAGCAGCGCGGCCAGGCGGCGGCCGAGGGCGTGCATGGCCGCTCGGGTCGCGACGGTCTGCTCGGCCTGCACGCCGCCATGCTACGGCTCACGGCCGAGGGCGCCGCATCTGCTCCTCCACCAGGTCGGCGAGCGCCCGCTGACCGGCCGCTGTCGGGTGGAAGCTCTCGGGGTTGATCGGCGTGAAGCCATTGGCCTGCACCGACAGGTCGTTGAACCACGGATCCGCACTACCGATGCCGTGGCCCTGGAAGGCCGCCCTCGGGTCGACGAACTCGACACCGACGCCGCTGTCGCGGGCTGCCCGGGCCAGCATCTCGTCCAGCTGGTCCGCCTTCTCGTTCATCCACCGCTGGTCGTCGGCGAACAGCAGGTCGCGGTAGTTGTCGGTGGGGTCGACCGGGAACAGCCGTGGGTAGCCCACCACGACGATGCGCGCGTTCGGCGCCTTCTGCCGGATCCGTCGGTAGGTCTCGATCAGCTCGGCCTGCTTGGCCACCAGCCGTTCCTGGAAGAGCGCCTCGTGCTTGTCCTCGCAGGTGTAGCCGTTGATGATGCAGTCCCGAAGCACGTCCGCGAAGCCCAGGTCGTTGCCGCCGATGGAGAACGTCACCAGGCTGGTCGTGTCGTCCAACGCGTCCTCTTGGGGCTGCTCGCCGCTCTGTCCGCCATTGGGCTGCGTGAGCTCGTTGAGCTGGGCGCCGGAGCAGGCCACGAAGCTCGACCCACCGGCGAAGTCGTTCTCCGCAGCGACGATCGACCCGTAGGCGTTGCCCGAGCGGTGACACCCGTTGTGGTACTTCGGGTCTCGATCGCCCGGCCACCACAGGTGGCTGTCCATCCAGTCAGCGAAGCCTCGGTCGTCGAGGTCGGAGGCCGGCTCGTAGTCGCCTGCCCCCTCGCCGGACGAGAAGCTGTCGCCCATCGCGACGTACTCGCCCGACACCGCCTGCTCGTACGGCGAGAGGGCTGGGTCACCGACCGTCGCGCCACACTGCGCCCCGCCGGTGACGTGGCAGATCGCCGTCGAGACGGCGCCGGCCGCACGCCCGGCGATCGGGGTGAGCAGCAGCGCGGCCAGCAGCCCGGCCACGAGGACCGCGATCCCGACGTACTCGACCGTGCCGGCGCCACGCTCGCCGGCCAGCCGGCGGCGCGCCGTCGGCAGCCAGGCGGTCACGCGCCGAGCCGGTCGGCCGCGGCGGTCGCCGCCTGCTCGATCGTCGACGTCGGCGGTGGCGCCTTCAGCGCGTAGGACGTGACGAGCACGATCGTGCGGCCCCGCCGGATCAGCACGACGTCCGTGGTGATCGGGAGCTCGCTGCGGGCCACCTGCCGCCAGCCCACCGACTCGTCACCGAGCTGCGGCAGGTCGAGGGGCTCCACGGCGACGCTGGCCGCCGGGGCGCTGGCCGTGGCGGCCAGGTCGTACTGGTCGCAGCCTGCGAGCGCCGTGCGCAGTCGCGCCATGACGGACGACGCGGTGTCGTCCGCGTAGACGCGCACGCGTTGCTCGACGAACGGCCCGACCGGCCCTTGCGAGAACCTGGCGCTCGCCGTCCGAGCCGGTGCTGACGGCTCGAGGTCGACCCCGCACACCTGCTGCCGGTAGCCCGCACTCTGCCCGCCGCTGTCGGCGAAGCCCGCGGGCAGGTCGGCGGCGCTGATCAGCGCGGAGGTCGCGGCACTCGACCCGGTGCCCGACCCGGTGCCCGGCGACGCCCCCGGCGCGAGCGCGTCGTCACGGTGCTCGACCCCACACGCAGAGCTCGACAGCAGCGCGACCGCCACTGCGACGGAGACCGCCCTCGACCAGCTCGTCAGCACAGGCACAGCAGGCTCCTCACCTCGCGGGTGGGTCGAGCCTGGCCTTCGTGGAGGGTCGTTGTGATGGGCCCGTGGCACCACCGGCGGACCCCATCCGCGCCCGGGCGGAGCGGGCTTGCAGGCCCTGGTGGGGCCGGTGTGCGCTAGGCCTTGCGGGCCCGCCGCAGCTTGGGCCGACGGCGCCCGGCGGCCTTCGCGACGGCGGCGTCGGCCCGCTCGAGCAGCTCACCGACGTGCAGGTTGACCTCGTCGGGGTGCTCGAGCATGACCATGTGCCCGGCGTCCGGCACGACCACGTGCTCGGCGTGCGTCAGCCGCCGGACGATCTCCGCGCTGTGCTCCAGGGGCGTCAGCAGGTCCTTCTCCCCGGACAGCACCAGCGTGTCGAGCCCGTCCAGCGTCGCCAGCGCCTCCGCCTTGTCGTGCATGTCGAACCCCGGGAGGAACCCGGACACGACGTCGATCGGCGTGGCGGCGATCATCGCCGCGGTGAAGCGCACCAGGTCGGGGGGCACCGGTGAGGCGTAGGAGTACCGCTTGACCAGCACCTGCTCGAGGTCGCTGCCGATCCGGCGGGTGCGGTCGACCAGCCGGGGGGCCCGGGTGAGGCCGGTGAGCGCGACCGGCGCGACCCGGTGGGCCACCCGGCCGAGGCCCTGCGCCAGGCCCCAGTGGACGTCGGCCAGGCCCCCTGAGCTGGTGGCCACGAGACCGACCCCGACGACGCGGTCGCGCACCAGGGCGGGCTGCTCGCCAGCCAGGGCCATCACGGTCATGCCGCCCATGGAGTGGCCGACGAGCACGACCGGTCCCTCGGGCGCCGTCGCCTCGATGACCGCGCGCAGGTCGGCGCCGCACTGGTCGACCGTGTAGTGGTCGTCCGGACCGGTGTCCGAGCGGCCGTGCCCGCGCTGGTCCCAGAACACCATCCGGTAGCGGCCGCGCAGCCACTGTCGCTGGAAGTGCCAGATGTCCTGGTTGAGGCAGAAGCCGTGGCTGAAGACCACCGTGATCGGGGACGTCGACGCGGCACCGCCCGCCGGTGCGCCCACTACGTCGAGGTCGTCGACCTCGACGTACAGCTCCACCCCGTCGTCCGCCCGGACCCGCTGGGGCACCCCGCGCACCGAGCCGTACGCCTCGACGCCCTGCCCGGGCCGCACCCGGCCGGTCGTCCACCGCTCGGCCGCCAGGCCCAGGGCAGCGCCGACCCCGGCCGCGGCCAACCCGGCGCCCAGCCCGATGACCGAGCGCGACGGCGACTTCACGCCTGCTCGCCGACGTACGTGCGGGGCACCCGGGCGCCGATCCGGGTGACGATCTCGTACGAGATGGTGTCGACGGCCTCGGCCCACTCCTGCGCCGTCGGTTCACCCCGGGCGGCGTCGCCGAACAGCACGACCCGCTCGCCCGCTCTCAGCTGGCCGACGTCCGGGCCGTCGCCGAGGTCGACCACGACCTGGTCCATGCAGACCCGGCCGGCGATCGTGAGCCGGCGTCCGGCGACCTGCAGCGGCCCGACGTTGCTCGCCGCGCGGGGCAGGCCGTCGCCGTACCCGAGCGGCACGAGGCCCAGGGTCGTGGCGCGCGGGGTGATGTAGGCGTGCCCGTACGACACGCCTGCCCCGGCGGGGACCTGCTTGACCAGGGCCAGCCGGGCGACCAGCGTCATGGCGGGGCGCAGCCCGAAGTCCGCGGGTGCGCCCAGGTCGGGCACCGGCGACAGACCGTAGACGGCCAGGCCCGGCCGTACCAGGTCGTAGTGCAGCTGCGGGCTGGTAAGCGTCGCCGCTGAGTTGGCCAGGTGGCGCACCTCGGGGCGCGCGCCGCGGGCATGCGCCGTCCGCAGTGCCTCCTCGAACGCCGCCGCCTGCCGGGCGACGGTCGGGTGCTCGGGAGCGTCCGCCCAGGCCAGGTGCGACCAGACACCCACGAGCGCGACCGCCCCCTCGGCCTGCAGTCGGAGGGTGTGGTCGACCAGGTCCGCCCACTCGTCGGCCGCGGCGCCGCCACGGGAGAGCCCGGTGTCGATCTTCAGGTGCACGCGGGCCGTGCGGCCGCAGGCGCGGGCTGCGGCGGCGATCTCGTCGACCGCCCACGGCGCGCTGGCACTGAGGTCGATGTCGCCCTTCACGGCGGCCGTGAAGTCGTCACCCGGCACGTGCAGCCACGACAGCAGTCGGCCGCGGTCACCCGCGGCCCGTAGCGCGAGCGCCTCGGCCAGCTGTGCCACCCCGAGCCAGGTCGCCCCACCGGCGCGCGCGGCCCGGGCGCTCGGCACCAGGCCGTGCCCATAGGCATCGGCTTTGACCACCGCCAAGACCTCGGCCTGGCCGGCCCGCTGGCGCAGCGCTGCGACGTTCCCCCGCACGGCCGCGAGGTCGACCACGGCCTCGGCGGGCAGGATGGGCTGGCTCACGGCGCCCAGTCTCGCAGCCGGTTGCCCAACCGACCTGCGCTGGGGCGGTGGCGCCGGCGCGCGCCGGGCAGAAATCGACAGCATTCGCGGTCAACCGTCCGTTTTGCCCTGTTCTGGGCGGCTGCACAACCCGGGATGCTGCTGACTTCTGCACACGAGCTCAGCCGAGGAGCGTCGCAATCGCCCGCGGCAGCGCCTCCAGCAGCCGCCCGGCGTTCAGCGGCCCGCCAGCACGGGCCAGCTCGCCCGCCAGTCCGTGCACCACAGCCGCCATCGCGCCCGCCTCGGCCGGCGCGAGCCCGGCGGCGAGCAGGGCGCCGGCCAGACCGGCCAGGACGTCGCCCGATCCCGCCGTCGCCAGCCAGGCCGAGCCGGCCGACTGGGCGAGCACCGGCCCGTCCGGTGGCACCACCAACGTGGTCGCCCCCTTGAGCAGCACGGTCGCACCGGTCAGACGCGCCGCGCGCCGGGCGTGCTCGAGCGGCCGCGCCGCCACCTCCGACCGCTCGGTGCCACCGGACTCCAGCCGGGTGAGCAGCCGGGCCAGCTCGCCGGCGTGCGGGGTGAGCAGGGTCGGGGCCGCCCGATGGGTGACCAGGTCCAGCGCGCCGGCGTCGACCAGGCACGGCTCGTCGCCGGCGAGCGCGTGCTCGACGTGCTCCCGCTGCTCGCCGTCGGCCTCGTGGTCGGCCTCGTGGTCGGCCTCGGCGTCGACGCCAGGCCCCAGCACCCACGCCTGCACCCGCCCCTCGCCCGGCACGACCTCTGGCCAGCGGGCGCGGACCAGGTCCGTGGGCGCATCCGGCCCGAGGTACCGCACCATGCCGGCGCCGCTGAGCACGGCCGCACCGACGCTGAGCACGGCCGCCCCGGTGTAGGTCGAGCCCCCCGCCACGACGCCGAGCACGCCGCGCCGGTACTTGTCGTCGTCCACGCCGGGCCGGGGCCAGCGGCGGGCGACGTCCACCGGTTCGAGGCTGGCTACCTCGGCCGCCCCCAGCTCGGCCGGGTCCAGGCCGATGTCGACGACCTCCAGCCGGCCGACCCGGTGGGCTGCAGGCGGGAGCAGCAGCGCCGGCTTGGCGGTGCCGAAGGTGACCGTGACGTCGGCCCGCACGGCCACCTCACCGACCTCGCCGGTATCGGGGTCGACCCCGCTCGGCAGGTCGACCGCCACGACCGGGACGCCGGGGGGCACGGCGCCGAGCAACGCACCGACCGCCGGGTCGAGCCCGGGCCGGCCGCCGATTCCGAGCACTGCGTCGACCACGACGTCCGCGCCGACCAGGCCAGCCGTGGTGGCCGCCTCGAGCCGTCCGCCAGCCCGGCGCAGCGCCGCCGATCCCGGCTCGTGGGCCCGGTCGGCGACGAGCAGCGCCCGCACCTGCGCACCCCGCGCCGCGAGCCGGGCACCGGCCCACAGCCCGTCGCCGCCGTTGGATCCGGCCCCGACGAGGAGCACGACCCGCGCCCCGTACACGCCACCGGTCCGGCCGCGCAGCACGCCGATGACGGACGAAGCGAGCGCGGCTGCAGCGCGCTGCATCAGCACGCCCTCGGGTAGTCGCTCCATCGCGGCAGCCTCGGCCCGCCGCACGGCAGCCACCCCGTGGGCGCGGATCACGGCCTACCCCTCACGCCGACTCGGCCACGACGACGGCGCTGGCGATCCCCGCGTCGTGCGACATCGACAGGTGCAGGTGGACGGCGCCGAGCTGCTCGGTGCGGGCCAGTACCGTGCCGCTCACCACGAGCTGGGGGCGCCCGACGTCGTCCTTGACCACGGTGGCATCGAGCCAGCGCAGTCCGACCGGGGCGCCGAGCGCCTTGGCCAGCGCCTCCTTGGCCGCGAACCGGGCCGCGAGCGAGGCCAGCGGCAGCGAACGCTCCTCGACGGTGAAGAGCCGCTGCAGCAGCCGTGGCGTGCGCTCGAGGGTCTGCCCGAAGCGCTCGACGTCCACCACGTCGATCCCCACACCGACGATCACGAGACGGCCCCTACTCGACCGTGACCGACTTGGCCAGGTTGCGCGGCTGGTCGACGTCCAGGCCCTTGGCGGTGGCCAGCTCGCAGGCGAACACCTGCAGCGGGACCGTCGTCACCAGCGGGGCCAGCAGCACCGGCGTCTGCGGCACGCGCACCACGACGTCCGCGTACGGCTCGACGTCGTGGTCGCCCTCCTCGGCGATCACGATGGTGCGGGCGCCGCGGGCCCGGATCTCCTGGATGCTCGACACCACCTTGCCGTGCAGCGAGTCGCGCCCGCGCGGCGAGGGGACGACGACGAACACCGGCAGCCCCTCCTCGATCAGCGCGATCGGGCCGTGCTTGAGCTCACCGGCGGCGAACCCCTCGGCGTGGATGTACGCGAGCTCCTTGAGCTTGAGCGCGCCCTCCATCGCCACCGGGAAGCCCACGTGGCGGCCGAGGAAGAGGATCACCCGCTCGTCCGCCATCGAGCGCGCGAGTTCGCGCACCGGACCGATCCCGTCGAGCACCTGCTGGATCTGGGCCGGCACCTCGCTGAGCCTGGCCAGCAGCTCGCGCACCTCGTCCTCGTACTTGTTGCCGCGCAGCTGGGCGAGGTAGAGGCCGAGCAGGTAGCAGGCGGTGATCTGGCTGAGGAACCCCTTGGTCGAGGCGACGGCGATCTCCGGCCCGGCGTGGGTGTAGATCACCGCGTCCGCCTCACGGGGGATGGTCGAGCCGTGCGTGTTGCAGATCGCGACGACCTTGGCGCCCTGCTCGCGCGCATGCCGCACGGCCATGAGGGTGTCCATGGTCTCGCCGGACTGCGAGATCGCCACGACGAGCGTCTTCTCGTTGACGACCGGATCGCGGTAGCGGAACTCGTGCGCCAGCTCGACCTCGGTGGGGATCCGGCACCAGTGCTCGATGGCGTACTTGGCCACCTGCCCGGCGTACGCCGCGGTGCCGCACGCGATGACGACGATCTTGTCGACGGCCCGCAGCACGGCGGGGTCGATGCGCAGCTCGTCGAGCACCAGGTGCCCATCCGCGTCCATGCGGCCGAGCAGCGTGTCGGCGACGGCCCGGGGCTGCTCCTCGATCTCCTTCATCATGAAGCTCGCGTAGCCGCCCTTTTCGGCCGCCGAGGCGTCCCAGTCGACATGGAACTCCTTCGTCGGCGCAGGCGCGCCATCGAAGCCGATCACCTCGAGGGTGGTGGGAGTGATCGTCACGATCTGGTCCTGACCGAGCTCGACGGCGTCGCGGGTGTGCTCGATGAACGCTGCGACGTCCGAGCCGAGGAAGTTCGCACCGTCGCCCCGGCCCGCGACGAGCGGGGAGTTGCGTCGGGCGCCGACGACGGTCGACGGCTCGTCGGCATGCACGGCGAGCAGGGTGAACGCGCCCTCCAGCCGGTTGCACACCACCCGCATCGCGTCGGTGAGGCTGCCGGTCTCGGTGTAGGCGCGGCCCAGCAGGTGGGCAGCCACCTCGGTGTCGGTCTCGGACAGGAACCGCACGCCGTCGGTGAGCAGCTCGGCCCGCAGCGCCGCGAAGTTCTCGATGATGCCGTTGTGCACGAGGGCCAGCCGGCCATCCTCGCTCAGATGGGGATGGGCGTTCGCGTCGTTCGGTGCGCCATGTGTCGCCCAGCGGGTGTGACCGATACCCGTGACGCCGACGGGCATCGGCGACTCCGCGAGCGCCTTCTCGAGGTTGGCCAGCTTGCCCGCGCGCTTCTCGCTCACCAGGCCGTCGTCGGTCTGGACGACGATCCCGGCCGAGTCGTAGCCGCGGTACTCCATCCTGCGCAGTCCCTCGAGGACGACCTCGATCGACGCTGTCCCGCCTGCTGGTCCGGTGTACCCGACGATTCCGCACATGGTCGCAAGGGTAGCCTTGCCCGCCGTGGCCAACGGCAACGGCGCCAGCCTGCCCTCGCCCTACGTCGAGCTGGACCGTGCGGCGTGGGCGGCCCTGCGTGCCCAGACGCCGATGACGTTGAGCCAGGAGGACGTCAAGCGGCTCGAGGGGCTCGGCGACCGGGTCGACCTGAGCGAGGTCGAGGAGGTCTACCTGCCGCTGTCGCGACTGCTCAACCTCTACGTGCGCGGCGCGGGTCAGATGCACCGGGTCACCGGCGACTTCCTCGGCGAACGCCACGAGCGGGTGCCGTTCGTGATCGGCATCGCCGGATCGGTGGCCGTCGGGAAGTCCACCACGGCGCGACTGCTGCGCGACCTGCTCGCAGCGTGGCCGGACACCCCGCACGTCGAGCTCATCACCACCGACGGCTTCCTGCTGCCCAATGCCGAGCTGGAGCGTCGCAATCTGTTGCAGCGCAAGGGCTTTCCCGAGTCTTACGATCGGCGGGCGCTCTTGCGGTTCGTCGCCGAGGTCAAGGCCGGCTCGCACGAGGTGGCGGCGCCGGTGTACTCCCACCTCACGTACGACATCGTGCCCGGCGAGACGGTCACGATCAGCAAGCCCGACGTGCTGATCGTCGAGGGGCTCAACGTGCTGCAGCCGCCGCGGGTCGACGCGCAAGGCCGATCGGGGCTCGCCGTCAGCGACTTCTTCGACTTCTCGCTGTACGTCGACGCCAAGACCGAGGACGTCCGGCAGTGGTACGTCGACCGCTTCCTGCGCCTGCGCCGTACGGCGTTCGCCGACCCGTCGTCGTACTTCCACCGCTACGCGGCGCTCAGCGACGACGAGGCCGTGCAGACGGCGCTGGGCATCTGGGAGCGGATCAACGAGACCAACCTGGTCGAGAACGTGCGGCCGACGCGCGGCCGGGCGACGCTCGTGCTCACCAAGGGGCCGGACCACGCCGTCACGAGGGTCCGCCTCCGCAAGCCCTGACCCTTTCCGCCACCCCGGCCGGTTTCCGCCGTTCAGGCCGCTTCTCGATCCGGAAAACCGGCCTGAGTGGCGGAAACCGGTCTGAGTGGCGGAAAGAGGTGGGGTCAGGGGCGCAGGGTCTTCTGCCACTCGGTGTGGACGCCGACCACCTGGTAGCCGAGCTCGCGGTTGACCCGCAGCATCGGCTCGTTGACCTCCGCGTTCCAGGTGACGACCCGCGCGACGGCGGGCAGCTCGGCCCGCATCGCCCGCAGGTTGACCGCCTTGACCAGCTGGCCGAGCCGATGGCCCCGATGCTCCGCGAGCACCAGGGTGTCCCACTGGTAGGCCACGTCCGGCGTGTGCTCGGCGACCGCGAGAGTCGTGAACGCGACCGCGGATCCGGAGGCCCGATGCACTGCGACCGTCTCGACCACCCGCCGGCCCATCGCCCGTGCCGCCGCGAACGTCTCCCGCACCCGCTCGGCGTCCCACGACTCCTCCTGCGCGTCGACCTCGCCCATCGGCGCGTCGGTGCTCATTCGCCCCGACAGCACCGCCCGCTGCTCGAGCCACTCCGGCGGGACGGCGTCCCACCAGGTCAGCAGGTCGTACTCCGCGGCATGCGGCCCGGCGTCGGCCTCCAGCGGGGCGAGCAGCGGGTCGAGGTCGCCCGCAGGCAGCTCGAGGTCGCACCGCAGGCTCACCAGTGCCGGCTCGTAGCCGCGCAGCGGGGCGAAGACGTCGGCCGCAGCCCCTCCCGCCGCGACGTCGGCCTCGACGCACATCGTGCTGCGGCCTTCCTCGACCGCTCGGCGCTCGAGCTCTGCCAGCAGCGCCGTGCCGATCCCGCGCCGCCGCCAGGCCGGCCGCACGCTCAGCCAGGCCGCCGTGAAGTGCAGGTTGTCCTTCACTGGCAGATGCAGGTTGCCCTCGGCGACCACCTCGTCGCCGGCGAGCACGGCCAGCAGCAGGAACCGGCGGTCGGTGACGGTGCGGCTGCGCTCGCGCACCTCAGCCGCCGAGTACATCGTGTGCCGCTCGCCGAACTCGGCTCGGGCGCTGTCCATGCCGGCGGCGACCCAGCCGGCCAGCAACCGGTCGTCCGTGAGCGGGTCGACGTCCACGATCTTGAGCTCGTCCACGAGGTCGACCCTCTCAGGGCTGCGCGCCGACATGCACCTCCATTACCGGTGGCGGCAGGATGGGCGGGTGCTGCAGCTGCGACTCGTCGTCCCGACGTCCTGCCGAGAGGCGGTCGAGCAGTTCCTCGTCGACGACCCGCGCACCACGAACGTCGTCGTCCTGCTCGGCGCCGCGCGAGATCCCGAGGGCGATGCGGTCACCTGCGACGTCGCGCGCGAGGGCGCCAGTGACGTGCTGGCCACGCTGCGCGAGCTCGGGCTGGACGACGGCGGCACGGTGGCGATCCAGGAGGTCGCCGCGTCGCCGTCGAAGCCGGCCCGCGCGGCCGAGCGGGCCGCGCCCGGCAGCCCGGACGACGGAGTGGTCTGGGACCTGGTCACGGACGCCGCCTACGAGGGCGTGCGCTCATCCTGGACCTACTACGCGTTCCTCACCCTCGCCACCATGATCGCCGCCGTCGCGGTGGTGCTCGACTCCCCCATCCTCGTCGTCGGCGCGATGGTGGTCGGGCCGGAGTTCTCCCTGGTGTCGGCGGTCGCGCTCGGCCTCGTGCTGCGCGAGGGGCGGCTGATCGGTGGCGGGCTGCGCCTGCTGGCGCTCGGCTTCGCGGTCGCGATCGTCATCGCTGCGGCCTTCGCCCTGCTCGCCTCGGCTGCGGGCTGGATCGACGCGGACACCCTCACCCGCCCGCGCCCGTTGACCAACTTCATCTGGAAGCCGGACCGCTGGTCGTTCGTCGTGGCCCTGCTCGCCGGAGTCGCGGGCACGCTCTCGTTGACCGCGGGACGCGCCAACGCGCTGGTCGGCGTGTTCATCTCGGTGACCACCGTGCCGGCGGCCGGCAACCTGGCCCTGGCGCTGGCCCTGGTGGAGCCGGCCGAGATCGGCGGAGCGGCAGCGCAGCTCGGGATCAACCTGGCCGGCATGGTGCTCGCCGGGTCGGCGACGCTGCTCGTGCAGCGCTGGTTGTGGCGCCGGCTCAGTCGGGGACGGGCACCAGCGACAGCCGCTCGCGCACCACGACGGCCAGCCGATCGGCCAGCAGCTGGGCCTGGTCGGCCTCGCCGGCCTCGACCATGACGCGCACCAGCGGCTCGGTGCCGGAGGGCCGCAGCAGCACGCGCCCGTTGCCCGCCAGCTCGGTCTCGGCGGCCTGGACGGCGGCCAGCACGTGCTGGTCGTGGCCGGCCCGGGCCTTGTCGACGTCGCGGACGTTGACCATCACCTGAGGCAGCCGCTGCATCACGGCAGCCAGGTCGGCCATCCGGCGTCCGGTCTGGGCAACCCGCGAGGCCAGCAGCATCGCCGTGAGCACGCCGTCGCCGGTGGTGCCGTGGTCGCTGAAGATCACGTGGCCGGACTGCTCCCCGCCGAGCGAGAACCCGCCGACGCGCATCTGCTCGAGCACGTAGCGGTCGCCGACGGCTGCCTGGACGACGCGGATGCCCTCGCGCTGCATGGCCTGCAGCAGGCCGAGGTTGCTCATCACGGTGGCGACGAGGGTGTCGCCCGCCAAGGCGTTCCGCTCGCGCAGCGCGATGGCGAGGATGGCCATGATCTGGTCGCCGTCGACCAGCACGCCGTCGGCGTCGACCGCCAGGCAGCGGTCGGCGTCGCCGTCGAGCGCGAAGCCGACGTCGGCGCCCAGCTCGACCACGGTCTGCTGCAGCCGCTGCGGGTGGGTGGAGCCGTACCCGTCGTTGATGTTGAGGCCGTCCGGCTCGCCGCCGATGACGTCGACCCGGGCACCGGCCTCGCGCAGCAGGCGCGGAGCCACCACGCTCGCGGCGCCGTGCGCGCAGTCGACGACGACGTGCAGGCCGTCCAGCGGATGCGGCAGCGTGCCCAGCAGGTGGGCGACGTAGTCGTCGGCGGCCGCGACGTCGCCGCGCACCCGGCCCACCGCCCCGCCCGTGGGGCGCTGCCACGCCTCGCGCAGCCGCCGCTCGATCGTGTCCTCGATCGAGTCATCGAGCTTGTGGCCGCCCCGGGCGAAGAACTTGATCCCGTTGTCGGGCATGGCGTTGTGCGAGGCCGAGAGCATGACGCCGAGGTCGGCCCCGCGCGCAGCGGTCAGGTACGCCACGGCGGGCGTGGGGAGCACCCCGACGTCGAGGACGTCGACCCCGGCGCTCGCCAGTCCGGCCACGACCGCGGCGGACAGGAACTCGCCGGAGGCGCGGGGGTCGCGACCGACCACCGCGACCGGCCGGTGACCCGCGAACGCCCCTCGGTCGGCCAGCACGTGGGCCGCAGCCACCGACAGGTCGAGCGCGAGCTCTGCGGTGACATCGCCGTTGGCGAGGCCGCGGACACCGTCGGTACCGAACAGTCGTGCCACGAGGGCTGCCTTTCGTCGAGCAGTGGGGCCAGACGACAACGGCCCCGGGGAACGGTACCCCCGAGGCCGTCGTCCAGCGCGCTTCGCGCGCGCCCAGAGATCAGCGCTTGCTGTACTGCGGAGCCTTGCGGGCCTTCTTCAGACCGGCCTTCTTGCGCTCGATGGCCCGCGGGTCGCGGGTCAGGAAGCCGGCCTTCTTCAGCGTGGGGCGGTTGGCTTCCTCGTCGATGCCGTTGAGCGCCCGGGCGATCCCGAGGCGCACCGCGCCGGCCTGGCCGCTGGGGCCACCACCGTGCACGCGGGCGAGGACGTCGAAGGCGCCGTCGAGCTCGAGCACCTTGAAGGGCTCGTTCACGATCTGCTGGTGCACCTTGTTGGGGAAGTAGTGGGACAGCTCGCGACCGTTGATCGTCCAGCGGCCGGTGCCGGGGACGATGCGGATGCGGGCCACGGCCTCCTTGCGGCGACCGGTGGCAGCACCCGGGCCGGACGCGCTGGCGCGCCGGGCGGGAGCCTCGGTGGACTCGCTGGTGTAGCTGCTCGGCGCGTCTTCGGCGTCGAGCTCGACCTCGGTGGTGGACTCAGCCACGGTTCTCCTCGAACTCCTGATGGGTACTGATGTGGGCTCGGCCGTGGCTTACTGCGCGACCTGGGTGATCTCGAACGGCTGGGGCTGCTGCGCGCGGTGCGGGTGATCCGGGCCGGCGTAGACCTTCAGCTTGCTCAGCTGGCCTGCGGCCAGCGAGTTCTTGGGCAGCATGCCCTTGACGGCCTTCTCGACCGCCTTGGCGGGGAACCTCTCGAGCATCTCGGCGTACGTGCGCGAGCGGAGACCGCCCGGGTAGCCGGAGTGCCGGTAGGCCTTCTTCTGCTCGAGCTTGGCACCGGTCAGCGCGATCTTGTCGGCGTTGATGATGACGACGAAGTCACCGGTGTCGACGTGCGGCGCGAAGGTGGGCTTGTGCTTGCCCCGCAGGAGCACGGCGACCTGGCTGGCGAGCCGGCCAAGGACGATGTCGGTGGCGTCGATGACGTGCCACTTGCGGTCGACCTCGCCGGGCTTCGGGGTGTACGTACGCACGGTCGTAGCCTTCGTTCTCGTCACAGATGGTCAGGCACGTGATCGGTGCCCGCTGGCAGTGGTGTCGCGCTCACCGGCGCGAGGCCCTGATGGAGGGCACGCCGGACACGCACAACGACAGCCCAGAGTAGCCGCCGGGCTCGTCGGGGGTCAAAACGCGCCCCCCGCCGTGATCATGCACGTCCGCCCCGGTCGGCAGCGCAGGCGGCGCTGACGACGTGCCGCCAGACTCCGGGGTGGGTGGCCCAGAAGTCGTGCCCGACCCCGGCCACCGTCGCGAACGTCCCGCCCGGCACGAGCGCGGCGAGCTGCTGCAGCGGCCACGACGGCCGCACATCGTGCTCAGCGGCCAGCAAGGCCATCGGGACGGCGGAGTCCGCCAGCCGCCGGAGTAGGCCCGGCTCGTGGATCCACTCGACGTACGACGCGGTCAAGGACTCGTGGACGGCAGGCTCCCACGCGATGGGGATCTGCGGCTCGCGGCCCTTGAGCCGGTGGTAGGTCGCGGACCAGGTGCCGTCCTTCTGCACGCCGCACCCAGCGATCCCCACAAGCCTGGTGACCGACCCAGGGTGGTCCACCGCGTAACGGACGCCGAGATCGCAGCCCCAGGAGTGGCCGACGACCGTCCACGCGTGGACACCGGCCACCCGTCTGACCGCCTCGAGATCCGCCACTGCTTCGACGAGCGAGTGAGCACCGCCGTCGGAGCGGCCCACTCCCCGAGGTTCGGGGTACCAAGCCCGGACGCCGTCCGGAGCCAATCCGTCGTCCTCCAGGTACTGGACGCAGCCCGGCCCGCCCGACAGCAGCACGACGTCAGGGCCGTCACCGGTGACACCGACGTGCAGCAAAGTCCCGTCATCAGCCGGCATCTGCAGCGACTCCATGCCCGCAGTCTCGCCCGTGGCCCATCGCCAACGCACGCGGAGTCGGTCAGCCGGCGAGCCTGTTCCCGTAGGCGATCAGCGGGGGTGCGGTGGAGTCGTAGGTGCGCCCCGTCGGCGTTGTCGTCCGGACGACGTGACGGCCGTCCGGGTCGCCCCGTGCCGGCCGCACCACCTCGGCCCGCCAGCCCGGCAGGCTCTTGGTCTGGTTGCAGCGCTCACACAGCCCCTGCCCGTTCTCGAGGCTGGTGACGCCGCCCTCGGCGTGCGGACTGACGTGGTCACCGTGCCGGATCGGCGCGTCGCACCAGGGGGTGCGGCAGGTCTGATCGCGCAGGATGAGCATCCGGCGCAGGTTGCCGTCGAACACGCGACGCGTGGAGTCCATCCCGACCAGCTGACCGCTCGCGGGGTCCGCCCGAAGCCGGCGCACGAAGGCCCGGCCCGCCTCGCGCACCAGATCCCGTGCGGCTGAGGCCGGCAGCAGGCCTGCGGCCGACGAGGCGCTGCTCGGGTTCGTCGTGGTGATCCGTGCGGGTGCGTCGTCACCGGCGAGCAGGGCAGCGTCGGTCATCACGACGCAGACCTCGACCGGCGTGGCCGCACCCGACCCGCGAAGCCGCTCGACGAGCGTGTCGGCCATCACCTGGCCGCGGCTGCGCGGGTCGCCGGCCGCCCGAGCGCTGGCCGCAGCGGCGTCGAGGGCGGCATAGGCGGCCACCCCCTCCTGCACCGGCAGCAGTGCGGTCAGGTACGTCATCGTGTCGGGCGCCGGACGCACCGAGACATGTCGCTCGCTGACCGCCTTCCGGTGCCGAGCCACGGCCGCGTGCGGGTCGAGCCGGCACGCGGTCGCCCACGCCTCGCGCCGGGCCTGCGCCGGGCTGAGGGTGGTTAGCCGGGACCCGAGCTCGGCATCGACCCGCCCGCGGTCTTCAGCGGCCAGGCAGGCCGTCTCGCGGACCACGACGGTGGCCATCCACTCGCTGATCTCACCGACCGACAGTGCCGCCAGCGTGTTCGGCATCTCACGCACCAGTGCCCTCGCCAGCCCGAGGTGACGGCTGCCGTTCGTCGGTGAGTCCCGGCGCGCCAACGCCACCTGCTCTGCCACGCCACGGCCAGCCGCCCTGGCCGGAACACCGCGGGCCTGCTGCGCCGTCCGGTGTGCCTCGTCGAAGGCCACGCTCAACCGGGCCTGCCGCGCGGCGCACGCAGCCTTGACCTGCTCGAGCAGCTCGATCTCGGCGATCAGGTCGGAATCGTCGTCCGTCACGCCGGGCTCACCCAACCGAGACAGCCACGACCGCAGCACCGGTGCGCTGGCTTCGGGAGCGACAGTCTCGAACATGTGTTCGATTCTACCTCAGCCCTCCACCCACGCGGGAGGCCTGTGGATATCCAGAACCGTTATGGCGCAACGGGTCCGAGCCCTGCCGGATCAGCGCTCGACGAGCACCGCCACGGTGCGCGCGGGCACGTTCGCCGTACCGGTCGCGGCGTCCCACGTGGTGCCCCGCACGACGGCGTCCGAGCCGGACCGCTGCACCGGCGACAACGCCAGCGCGTGCCCCGACAGCCCCGGCACCGGCTGCGACACCGCCGTCGCACCTGCGTTGACCACCACGAGCAGCCCGCGCAGGGCGGGGTCGACGTCCGGTCCGACGGTGTCGTCGATCCGCATCACGATCACGCCGGGACGGGCCGACGACGTCCCGCTCGTCGGGAAGCCGACCTTCTGGTCGATGAGCGCCGCCGAGCCCAGACGGAACAGCCGGGACGACGATCGCAGCCGCAGCAGGTCCTGCGCGGCAGCGCTCGCGGTGGCGACGTCGCCCGCGGTGGGCTTGAGCGCGGCGTCGGCGAGCAGCGGTCGCTGGTAGGCCCACTTCGCCTCGTTGTCGGCCTTCGGCGGCAGCCCGTGGCCGAAGCCGTTGTCGTGGCCGGTCCAGTCGAGGGTGTTGAACCAGTCGCCGGAGTCGTAGCTGTTGCGGTCGAGCGACTTGCTGCGCAGCAGGTCGGCGCCGGCGTGCCAGAAGGACGGCGACTGGCCCAGCGCCGTGGTGGCGAGCGAGACGGTGTTCATCCGCACCCGGTCGGCCATCGCGGTGTTCTGCGGCAGCTTGAGGGTGAGCGCGTCCCAGATCGTCTCGTTGTCGTGCGCGTCGACGTAGCTGACCACCTCGTCCGGCTGGTCGGCGTACCCGGCCGGCTGGCCGTTGTAGTCGACCTGGTCACCGCGTACCACGTCGCCGGACGTCGAACGGAACCGGTAGGCCCGCAGGTTGCCCGCCATGCCCAGCTCGACCAGGTCGGTGGCGTGCGCCAGCGTGGCGGCCTGCTGCGTGGTGTCTCCGTTCACGGCCGCGCCGTTCGGGTCGCCGGCCAGGCCTGAGCCCAGCCCCTGGATCCGCGGGTCGTCGTCGAACGGCCCGCCGCCGCGCACCGCGTCGCGCAGCCGGTCGCTGAAGGTGCCGATGCCGGTGCCGCCGAGCTGGCCCTGCGTCGCCTGGTAGAAGCGCGCGTTGTCGGCGACCTCGCCGAAGTTCCAGCCCTCGCCGTACAGGTAGATGCCGCGGCCGTCGACGCCGTCGCGCCGCACGGTGAGCGCGTCGAGCGCGTGCCGCACCGCCAGCATGTTGTCGCGCGAGGCGTGGCCCATGAGGTCGAACCGGAACCCGTCGACCTTGTAGTCGCGGGCCCAGGTGACCACCGAGTCGACCATCAGCTTCTGCGCCATCGCGTGTTCGGTGGCGATGTTCTGGCAGCAGGTGGAGGTCTCGACCGCCCCCGTGGCCGGGTTGAGCCGGTGGTAGTAGCCGGGGACGATCTTGTCGAGCACCGAGGTCGCGGCCTGCCCGGAGGCCGACGTGTGGTTGTAGACCTGGTCGAGGACGACGCGCAGGCCGTCGGCGTGCAGCGCCCCCACCATGGTGCGGAACTCGCTCACCCGGGTGGTGCCCTGCGGGTCGGTGGCGTACGAGCCCTCCGGTGCCATCCAGTGGTAGGGGTCGTAGCCCCAGTTGTAGCCGTCGTGCGCCGCGACCGCTCCGACACAGGCCTGCTGCTGCTCGGAGTCCGGCGGCAGCGCAGCCAGGTCGCACGCCGGCTCCTGCTGCGCGCTGCGCCGCTCCTCGATGCTGGTGATGTCGAACGTCGGCAGCAGGTGCACGGTGTTGAGCCCGGCCGCTGCCAACGCCTTCAGGTGCTTGGTGCCGTCGCCCTGGTCGGCGAAGGCCAGGTAGGTGCCGCGGTGGGCCGCGGGCACAGTGCGGTCGCCGATCGAGAAGTCGCGCACGTGCAGCTCGTAGATGGTGGAGTCGACGTCCTGCGCGAGCCGCGGTGCGGGGGTGGTGCGCCACTGCCGCGGCATGAGGGCCGGGTCGGCCAGGTCGGCGGCCACCGAGCGCTGCGAGTTCGTGGTGAGTGCCACGGAGTACGGGTCGGTGACCCGGTTGTGCTCGACCCGAAGGGTGGACGGGGCGAACACCGTGACGTCGTACAGGTACTGCGCACCCGCCCAGGCACGGCCACCTCGCGCCGACCACACGCCATCGCGGTCACGACGCAGCTGGACCCGTTGCGGCGCAGCGCCTTCGCGCCCCCTGCGCCACACGAGCAGGTCGACGTCGTGTGCGGTCGGCGCCCAGACGGCGAACGACGGGGCACCGCGGTGCCAGGTCACGCCCAACCGAGCCCGCTCGGCGCGGCGGTATACGTCGTCCAGCACCCCGGGCACCTGCACGCCCGAGGCGTCGGTGAGACGGCCGAGCGCGTCGTACTGCCCGACGGCCACCTGGCCGCGCAGGATCTCGTCCGCCGCCTTGGCCGTACGCCGGTCGACGCGCAGCGCCAGGTACCCCGACAGCTGCGGGAAGCGCTCGGTCACGGACGTCGGCAGGCCGGCCGGGTCGTAGCGCAGGGCCGCCGAGGAGCCGCCGGTCACCGCCTCGTCGTCGACGGCCAGGCCCCCGGTGGGCGACCAGTGCAGCCGCCAGCGCAGCTGCTCGGGCGACGTCCCGGCGGGCACGCCGGTGGCGGGCCAGGCGATCAGGTCGCGCGTCACCCAGTGCGCCTTCGCCTTCGACAGGTCAGGCGCTGCGCCGGCCCGCGAGGTCGACACCGTCAGCACGTGGGTGGCGAGGGTGTAGCTGAACGTCGTGACGACGCCCTCCCCCGGGACGTCGAAGGCGATGTTCGCGCCGCCCGGCGCACCTCCGGCGCCGTAGCTCTCGTCCCAGGTGAGGCCGTGCGCGGCCTTCACCTCGTAGCTGCCAGCAGGGATCTGGTCGGTGCGCCAGGTGTAGACGCCGTCGCCGTCCGGGTCCTGCAGCCAGGGGCGCATGCAGTCCGGGCTCCAGTCCGCCGGGCAGCCCAGCTCGCTCTGGAACGAGCCGGGGGCGGTGACGATCGGGCCCTGCGCGTCCGACGTCGCGTAATGGGTGGCGTGGTCGTAGTAGAAGCTGACCGGGGTGGCGGGCGCGGTGTACTCGATGTTGCCGCCGTTCTTTACCCCGCCCGCACCGTAGTTCTCGTCCCACTTCTGGTCGATGGCGGCTTTGTAGGCGTAGGGACCCGCAGGCAACGTGTAGGTGCCCTTCCAGACCTGGTCCTTGGCGTCCAGTGCGAGCTGGGCCTGCGGGCAGTCCGGCTGCCAGTCGCCCGTGCAGCCCATCTCGGAGTTGTGGCTGCCCGGGACGCTCACGGACCCAGGCTGGGTGACCGGGCCGACACCACCACCGGTGCCACCCTGTGGCGCAGGATCGCCCACGATGCCGTACGTGGACGTCGCGGAGTAGTTGCCGCTGCTGTCGCGCAGCACCGCGCGGTACTCGACCATCGTGCCCTTGGCCAGCCCGCTGGTGTCGTGGAACACCCGGTACGGCGCGTTGTCGTCGGTGCCCAGTCGGGTCCAGTCGCTGGTGCCCACCGGACGGTAGGCGAAGGTCACCTCGGCGAGCGCGTTCTCCGGCACCGAGACGCCGATCTCGGCGCGGCCGCCGATCACCGCGCCGGGCTGCGGCGACGAGGGGTACACCGCGGGCGCGGTACGGCGGTGGTCGACGGGGCGGGCCGCCTTCCACACCGCGACCGACAGCGGCGGCACGGTGATGCTGGTGCGCCCCTCGCGGTCGGTGCGCAGCCGCGTGGAGCTGCCGAGCAGCGGCCGGAACGTCGCGCGCTCGCCGAACGTGGCGACGTCCACCGTCTTGGCCGTCGTGGCGTTGTTGGCGGCCACGAGGTACTCGACCTTGGTCTTGCGGTCGACCCGGCTGAAGGCGTAGATGCCGGCGGACGACGACGCGTACCGGTGCACCTGCGTGCCGTCGGCGAGCGCCGGGTTTGCCTGTCGCAGAGCGGAGATCGCCGCGATCTGGCGGTACAGCGGCGAGCCCTTCAGGTAGCGGTCCTTCGATCCGCTGGTCCCCCCGACCGGCGTCTCGGCGTTGTACTGGTCGACCTTGCTGGCGAACATGTCCTGGCGGGCGTCCTTGTCACCGCCAGCGCCGGCGAAGCCCTGCTCGTCGCCGTAGTAGACCACCGGCTGGCCGCGGGTCAGGTACATGAGCTGGTGCGCGAGCACGTCGCGCTTGAGCACCTCGTCAGCGGCGACGCCGGACTTCTGCAGCATCATCGCGATCCGGCCCATGTCGTGGTTGCCGAGGAAGGTCGGCAGCTCGTAGGCGTTGGAGTCGGTATCGGTGTAGTAGTCGTCACCTGCGAACAGGTCACGCACGCCGGTGGTCGGCTTGCCGGTGACGAAGTCCTTCGCCGCGGCCTGGAAGCCGAAGTCGAGCGTCGACTGCAGCCGCCCCTTGGTCGTGTACTCCGACATCACCGCCGGGCGGGCGTCGTAGACCTCGCCGAACATGAAGAAGTCCTCGTTGCCGCGCGCCTTGGCGCGGGCGAGCAGGGCGGGCGAGAACGACTGCCAGAACTCCATGTTGACGTGCTTCACGGTGTCGATGCGGAAGCCGTCGATGCCGAAGTCGACCCACTGCTGGTAGATCTTCGTCATCCCGTCGAGCACCGTCGGCTGCTCGGTGAACAGGTCGTCGAGGCCGACGAAGTCGCCGTACTCCGAGCTCTCGCCCGCGAAGGTCGAGTCACCGCGGTTGTGGTACCGCGTCGGGTCGTTCAGCCAGGCGGGCACCTTGACGGTCTTGTCCGCCTCGCTGCGGAACACCGGGGTGTACGGGAACGAGGTGGCCGCGTCGAGCGTCGGGAAGCTGTTGGTGCCGGCGTACTGCTTGTCGTCGAACACCCGGCCGCTGGCGTCCTTGTACGGCGCCGTCTCCTTGTTGATGTACGTGTACTGCTGCTGCTGGTAGTCGATGACGTCCGCGGTGTGGTTGGTGATGATGTCGAAGAAGACCTTCATCCCCTTGCGGTGGGCCGCGTCGATCAGCGCCTTCATGTCGGCGTTCGTGCCCAGGTGCGGGTCGATCTGGGTGAAGTCGGTGATCCAGTAGCCGTGGTAGCCGGCACTCACGTTGGCGCCGCTGCCCTGCACCGGCCGGTTCTTGAACGACGGCGTGAGCCAGATGGCCGTGGTGCCCAGACCCTTGATGTAGTCCAGCTTCTGCGTGACCCCCTTGAGGTCGCCGCCGTGGTAGAACCCCTTGTCGGTGGGGTCGTAGCCGGTCTCGAGCCGGCCGCCGGTCAGTCCACCCTGGTCGTTGGCGGTGTCGCCGTTGGCGAACCGGTCGGCCATCAGGAAGTAGAAGCGCTCGCGGGTCAGCGGCGCGCGCAGGCTGGGCTGGGCCAGCGCGCGGTCGGCCTTGGTGACCGGGCCGGGCAGGTCAGTCGGTGCCAGGCCCACCCGGTGGGTGGTGTGGTCGTAGGTGACGTCGAGCTTCGCGTCCCCGGCCAGCACCAGCTCGATGTTGGACCCGCCGCCGTCCTTGCCGTAGCTCTCGTCCCAGCTGTCGTTCAGGGCGACCTTCAGCTCGTAGCTGCCCTTGGGCACGTCGAACCGCGCGGCGAAGACGCTGCTGTCGCCGACCCGCTCGAGATGGGTCTTGGCGCAGTCCGGCTGCCAGTCAGCGGTGCAGCCCAGCTCGCTCTGCAGCGAGCCCACCAGGGTGACCGAGCTCGGCAACGGCGTCTGCGCGGCCCGGGCGAGCGGGCCCGGCAGGCCTCCGAGCAGCGCGACAGCGAGGGCGAGCACGGTCAGGACACTCAGCGGGCGGCGGACAGGTGCAGCGGTCATGAGGGTGCTCCCAGCAGGCGGACGGCGGTGTCCGGGGTGTCCGAATCGTTCTGGACCCTAGTCCTGCTCCGTGCCCGATGGAAGACCTGACCGCAACTTTCTGCAAGAACTTTCAGCCCGGCGTCACGAGCGTCGGGCGGTGTCACCGCCGGACAGCCGGGGAGGCATCCGCTCGTGGACCTGGCCGGGGTCCGGCATCAGGTGCATGGACGACGCGGGCCGGGTCAGCAGGGCCACCAGCACCGCCGTGACGGCGGCCAGCATCAGGCTGGCGACCACGAACCACCAGGGAACCGGGTAGGCCAGCGAGGAGACGGCGTCCACCCCCACCCCGGCCGACAGCGCGACGCCGGCCGCCCGGGCGGCGCGGACCCGGTGCAACGCTGCCACCACCAGCGCGCACACCAGCACGACCGCGCCCAGGTCGAGCAGCACGCTCCCCTGCCTGGGCGCGCGCAGCGCCGACAGCACCCAACCCGCCTCGCTGCCCATGTCGAGGCCACGCGCCCGGCCGTAGCTGAGCAGGAAGTCCGGCCACTGCGTGGCGACCATCCACACGCGCAAACCACCGAGCGCGACCAGCGGGACCAGGATGGTGCAGGCGCGTCGCACCGCATCGGGTGCCGTGTCCCAGGCACCGTCCGCGGGCGGGACCTCGAGGTCCCTGACGTCGATCACCGGCCTCCAGACCGGCGGTCGGCCCAGGTCCTGGTCAGCTGTCTCGGACCCCGGCGACCGCCGTCCCTGGCGACCCTAGGCCGGGTCGGCGCGCCGCGTCTGCGGCTGTGACCCAACCCCTGCCCAAGTCGTGACCGAACAGCAACCTGCCTAGCGGCCGAGCGCCCGCGCATCCGCCCGCACCCACGGGTCCTCGACCACCGGGGCCCGCCACAGCAGCCACACCACCACCGCGGTCAACGCGACCAGCAGGATGGTCGACACGTGGTACCACCACGGGGCGGGGACGGCGATCGAGCCGAGCGTGTTGAGGCCGCCCATGGCGCTGAGGAACAGCGCCGCGTTCTTCGCCCACGGTGCGCCCTGGCCGACCCGGCGGACCAGCGGGAGCAGCAGCAGGCCGGCACACAGCAGGCTGAACAGCGCCGAGTCGAGGTGGCCGGGCGCGTCCCGCTTGGCGACCTCCTGGCCCAGGAAGCTGGTCATGTCGAGGTGCCGGAACTGCCCGTAGGCGTAGACGAACGCGTCGCGGCGCACCTGGGCCACCACGACCCGCGTGATCCCGAGCACGACGACGAGCGCCAGCAGCAGGCGCACCACCCGTGCCCGCGCCGACGTGCCGAGTGAGTCCCCCCACGTCCCGATCCCCCTGGCCCAGCCCATCATCGTCCGCTCCTTCGTCATCGATCCCGCACCACGCGGGCCTCGTCCCACACCGGCTCCGGTGCTTCGTACACCTCGCCGTCTGAACCGAACACGAGGTACCGGTCGAACCCACGAGCGAACCACCGATCGTGCGTCACTGCCAGCACCGTGCCTTCGTACGCCGCCAGCCCGTCCTCGAGCGCCTCGGCCGAGTGCAGGTCGAGGTTGTCGGTGGGCTCGTCGAGGAGCAGCACCGTGGCCCCGCTGAGCTCCAGCAGCAGGATCTGGAAGCGCGCCTGCTGACCGCCACTGAGCGTCTCGAACACCTGCTCGCCGGCCCGCGCGAGCTCGTAGCGGTCGAGCGCCCGCGCGGCCTGCTCGCGGGGCAGGCCGTCGCGATGCTCGTCACCGCGATGGAGGATCTCGAGCAGCGTGCGCCCGAGCAACCGTGGGTGCTCATGCGTCTGGGCGAACCAGCCCGGCCGCACTCGAGCCCCGAGCCGGGCCCGCCCGGTGTGCGCGACCGGCGCGATCACGACGTCGTCGACCGGCCGGTGCTCGGCGTCCGGGTCGGTGCCACCGGCCGCCAGCAGCCGCAGGAAGTGCGACTTGCCGGAGCCGTTCGACCCGAGCACCGCGACCCGCTCGCCGTACCAGACCTCGAGGTCGAACGGCCGCATCAGCCCGCTCAGCTCGAGGTCGTCGCAGACCACGGCCCGCTTGCCGGTGCGGCCCCCCTGCAGCCGCATCCGGACGTTCTGCTGCTGCGGCAGGGCCTCGGGCGGCCCGGCGTCGACGAACCGCTGCAACCGCTTCTCTGCCGCGTGGTACTGGCTGGACATGTCGCTGTTGTAGGCAGCCTTGGTCTTGTAGTACTGCACGAGGTCCTTGAGCTTCTGGTGCTCCTCGTCCCAGCGGCGGCGCAGCTCTTCAAGCCGGGCCATCCGGTCGCGGCGCGCCTGGTGGTACGCCGAGAACCGGCCCGGGTGCACCCATACCGAGCTGCCCGCCGCACCGGGCTCGAGCGTCGCGATGCGGTCGGCGGCCTGCTCGAGCAGCTCGCGGTCGTGGCTCACGAGCAGCACCGTCTTCGGCGACTCCCGCAGCCGCTCCTCGAGCCAGCGCTTGCCGGGGACGTCGAGGTAGTTGTCGGGCTCGTCGAGCAGCAGCACCTCGTCGGGGCCGCGCAGCAGCGCCTCGAGCACCAGCCGCTTCTGCTCACCACCGCTGAGCGTGCGCACCTCGCGCCACTGCGCCTTCTCGTAGGGGACGCCCAGCGCCGCGACGGTGCACACGTCCCACAGCGTCTCGGCCTCGTACCCGCCGGCGTCGGCCCAGTCCGCGAGCGACTGCGCGTAGCGCATCTGCACCCGCTCGTCGTCCGACTCCATCATCGCGAGCTCGGCGGCGTCGAGCGCTGCCGCCGCGGCCCGCACCCGCGGTGGGGCCACGGTCAGCAGCAGGTCGCGCACCGTGGAGGCGTCGCGCACCTGGCCGACGAACTGACGCATCACGCCGAGGCCACCGCTGCGGGTGACCGCCCCGGCATGGGCGTCGAGGTCGCCGGCGATGATCCGCAGCAGCGTCGTCTTGCCAGTGCCGTTCGGCCCGATCAGCGCGACGGTGGCGCCGTCCCCCACGCGGAACGAGACGTCGTCCAGCAGCGGACGGCCGTCCGCGAGGTGGTAGCTGATGCTGTTGACGTCGACGTGTCCCACGAGGATCAAGTGTGGCCCTCACCACCGACAACCGGCACCTGGTTTCCCGCCGCCCCCCATTCCCGCGGTGATCATGCACGTTCGCCCCGCACTCCGGGGCGAACGTGCATGATCACCGCGGGAGGGGGTGGCGGACGGCGCGCGACTCGCGGGCGCGGTCGGCCAGGCCGGCGTCGTCGGGGTAGACGACCTCCTCCAGCGACAGCCCGTGCGGCGGCATGACCACCACGCCGGGGTCGCGCCGGCGTCCCGCCAGCGCCTGCGCCGCGAACTCCGCCGGACGACGGCCCTGCCCTACCGGCAGCACGGCACCGACCAGCGAGCGCACCATCGAGTGGCAGAACGCGTCCGCGACGACGGTCGCGACGAGCAGACCGTCGCCCTCACGCTGCCAGCCGTACTCGAGCAGCGTGCGCACGGTGGTCGCCCCCTCGCGGCGCTTGCAGAACGCCGCGAAGTCGTGCAGGCCGACCAGCGCCGCCGATGCGGCGTCCATGGCGCCCGCGTCCAGCGCGCCCTTCACCACGACCGTGTCCCAGCGCCGCAACGGGTCGAGCGCCTCAGCCCGGTCGCAGATCCGGTAGCGGTACCGGCGGCGGACGGCAGCGAAGCGAGCGTCGAAGCCGGGCGGCGCGGGAGCCACGGCGCGCATCACGACGTCCGGCGGCAGCAGCCCGCTCAGCCGGGCTACCGCGGCCTGCTCCGGACTGCGGTCGGAGCGTCCCGGCAGGGCCGCCCATGCCGCCGGGTCGACGTCGGCGTGGGCCACCTGGCCGCGCGCGTGCACCCCGGCGTCGGTGCGTCCCGCCACGACCAGCCGCACCGGCTGCGGAGCCCGCAGCATCCGGGTCAGGGCGGACGACAGCACGTCCTCGACGGTGCGCAGTCCCGGCTGGGCCGCCCAGCCGGAGAACTCGGTGCCGTCATACGCGAGATCCAGGCGCAGCCGCACGGTGCCGGGCTCGCTCATGCGGAACAGGCTAGTGGCCGGGTGCCCCGACCCCGGCACGCGGCAGACGCCGAGAGCCCGCCACCGCGATGCGGTGACGGGCTCTGCGGGGTGCTGCTGGTCAGGCGTCCTTGGAGTCCGACGGCTCCTCGGCAGCGGCCTCGTCGGCGTCCGGCATGGAGCCGGGTGCCTCGAAGCCGGCGGCCTCGGCGGCCTCCTGGGTGGCGAACCACACCTCGGCCACCGTCTGGTCGTACCAGGGCGACTCGGGGGTGTGGTACTTCATCGAGTCTTTGTTGCCCTTGATCTCGAAGCCCTCGGGCGCCGAGTCGTCGGCCAGCGGGGCGTGCGAGCCCTCGCCGTACGGCGCCTCGGTGTCCTGGACGTCAGTGTCCTGGACGTCGACCGCGGCGGCGGGCGCCTCAGCCTTCTTGGCGGACTTCTTGGCCGCGGACTTCTTGGCGGACTTCTTGGTGGCCGCCTCGGCCTCCTTGACCGTCGCCTGCTTCGCCGACAGCGGCTCGCGCACCAGCTCGATCACGGCCATGGGGGCGTTGTCGCCCTTGCGCGGCGCGATCTTGGTGATCCGCGTGTAACCGCCCTGCCGCTCAGCGACGTCAGGGGCGATCTCGGTGAACAGCCGGTGCACGACGCTCTTGTCGCGGATGACGGTCATCACGCGGCGACGAGCATGCAGGTCGCCGCGCTTGGCGAACGTCACCAGACGCTCGGCCAGCGGCCGCAGCCGCTTGGCCTTGGCCTGGGTGGTGGTGATGCGGTCGTGCTCGAACAGTGCCTGGGCCAGGTTGGCCAGGATGAGCCGCTCGTGCGCCGGGCCGCCGCCGAGGCGCGGGCCCTTCGTGGGCGTGGGCATGGTGGTGGATCTCCTACCGGTCGGTCAGGGAACGGGTCAGTACTGCTCGTCCTCGGCGTACGCCGCGTCGTCGTCCGCGCCGTAGGCCTCGACGGCCGCGGCCGGGTCGAACCCGGGCGGGCTGTCCTTGAGCTGCAGGCCCATGCCGACGAGCTTGGCCTTGACCTCGTCGATGGACTTGGCGCCGAAGTTGCGGATGTCGAGCAGGTCCGCCTCGCTGCGCCCGACGAGCTCACCCACGGTGTGGATGCCCTCGCGCTTGAGGCAGTTGTACGAGCGCACCGTCAGGTCGAGCTCCTCGATCGGCAGCGCGAGGTCGGCTGCGAGCGCGGCGTCGGTGGGCGAGGGGCCCATGTCGATGCCCTCGGCCTCGACGTTGAGCTCACGGGCCAGGCCGAACAGCTCGACGAGCGTCTTGCCGGCCGACGCCATGGCGTCGCGCGGGGAGATGCTCGCCTTGGACTCGACATCGACCACGAGGCGGTCGAAGTCGGTGCGCTGCTCGACGCGGGTGGCCTCGACCTTGTAGGTGACCTTGAGCACCGGCGAGTAGATCGAGTCGACCGGGATCCGGCCGATCTCGGCGTCGCCGGACTTGTTCTGCTGGGCCGAGACGTAGCCACGGCCACGCTCGACGGTGAGCTCCATCTCGAGCTTGCCCTTCGCGTTCAGCGTGGCGAGGTGCAGCTCGGGGTTGACGATCTCGACGCCGGCCGGCGGCGCCACGTCAGCGGCGGTGACCGCGCCGGGGCCCTGCTTGCGCAGGTACATCACGACGGGCTCGTCGTGCTCGCTGGACACCACGAGCGACTTGACGTTGAGGATCAGCTCGGTGATGTCCTCCTTGACGCCGGGGACCGTGGAGAACTCGTGCAGCACGCCGTCGATGCGGATGCTCGTCACGGCCGCGCCCGGGATGGACGACAGGAGCGTGCGACGAAGGGAGTTGCCGAGGGTGTAGCCGAAGCCGGGCTCGAGGGGCTCGATGACGAACCGCGAACGGACCTCGTCGACCTTCTCCTCGGTCAGCTGGGGACGCTGTGCGATGAGCACTGGTGCTTTCCTTCCCACGGGTGTCCGCCATATGACACCTCGCGAACGTGCGCCGCTGCGGACCCATCGCGAGATCGCGGGTGGTCCGTCCGGCGCACCCGTGCAAGCTCGGTCTGTCGCACGGGTGGGGCCGGACGTCGGCCCGATCCGCAGCTGCGGTCGGGCCGGCGTCCGTCAGTGGTTCAGTTCTTGGAGTACAGCTCGACGATCAGCTGCTCCTGGACCGGCGTGTCGATGACCTGCCGGGCCGGGAGCGAGTGCACGAGGACGCGCAGCTGGGTCGGGATCGACTCGAGCCACGCCGGGACGGAGCGCTCGCCGGCCTCGGCCCGCGCCACGACGAAGGGCGTCATCTCGTGCGAACGCTGCCGCACCTCGATGATGTCCTTCTCGCGAACGCGGTAGGAGGGGATGTCGACCTTGACGCCGTTGACGGTCAGGTGGCCGTGTCGGACCAGCTGGCGCGCCATGTCGCGGGACTTGGCGAAGCCAGCCCGGTACACGACGTTGTCGAGGCGGGTCTCGAGGATGCGCAGCAGGTTCTCGCCGGTCTTGCCGGAGGCGCGGTGCGCCTCCTCGTAGTACCCGCGGAACTGCTTCTCGAGAACGCCGTAGATGCGGGCAGCCTTCTGCTTCTCACGCATCTGCAGCAGGTACTCGGACTCCTTGGTGCGCGCGCGACCGTGCATACCCGGGGGGTACGGACGGATCTCGATCGGGCACTTCGGCCCGTCGCACTTGGAACCCTTGAGGAAGAGCTTCATCTTCTCTCGTCGGCAGCGCTTGCAGTCTGCGCCGGTGTATCGCGCCATGTGGCTGGTTCTCCTTGGTTTCAGGCGCTAGCAGGAACGGTGGCGCAGCTCAGACGCGGCGGCGCTTGGGCGGACGGACTCCGTTGTGCGGCACGGGGGTGACGTCCTGGATGGAGCCGACCTCGAGGCCGGCAGCCGTCAGTGACCGAATCGCCGTCTCGCGGCCCGAGCCTGGGCCCTTGACGAAGACGTCGACCTTGCGCATGCCGTGCTCCATCGCACGCCGGGCGGCCGCCTCGGCGGCCATCTGAGCGGCGTACGGCGTCGACTTGCGCGAGCCCTTGAAGCCGACCTGGCCGGCTGAGGCCCAGGCGATCACGGCCCCGTTGGGGTCGGTGATCGAGACGATCGTGTTGTTGAACGTGCTCTTGATGTGAGCATGCCCGTGGGCGATGTTCTTCTTCTCCTTGCGGCGCACCTTCTTGGTGCCCGCAGCGGTACGGCCCTTGGGAGGCATCTGCTGGTTACTCCTACGTTCGAGGTCGGGGGTGCCTGCGCATCACGCGCACGCCGGGGCTGCTACTTGCGGCCGGCCTTCTTCTTGCCGGCCACGGTGCGCTTGGGCCCCTTGCGGGTTCGCGCGTTGGTCTTGGTGCGCTGACCGCGCACCGGAAGGCCACGGCGGTGCCGCAGCCCCTCGTAGCTCCCGATCTCCACCTTGCGGCGGATGTCGGCAGCAACCTCGCGACGCAGGTCGCCCTCGAGCTTGAAGGTCGCCTCGAGGTGGTCACGCAGCTTGACGAGGTCGTCGTCGGCCAGGTCGCGCACGCGGACGTCGGGGCTGACCCCGGTGGCCGTGAGCGTCTGCTGAGCGCGGGTGCGCCCGACGCCGAAGATGTAGGTGAGCGCCACCTCGACGCGCTTGTCGCGCGGGAGGTCGACGCCGATCAGACGTGCCATGTGGCGTTGTCTCCAGATCTGTTGCTGCGGAGGTCTGGTGCAGCACCGGCCCCCACCTCGTGGTGGGGTCCTCGGCCTCCGCGGCCGGGGGTGGCGTCCGGTGCTCTGACGAGCGCCGGGGTCGGGTGCTGCGGCTGTCGTGTCGTTCGGTCGTGAAGACCTGTGGTGCCGGTGAGCTGCTCAGCCCTGGCGCTGCTTGTGGCGCAGGTTCTCGCAGATCACCATGACCCGCCCGTTGCGGCGGATCACCTTGCACTTGTCGCAGATCTTCTTGACGCTCGGCTTGACCTTCATCGCCCTGCTGTCTGCTCGTGGTGGTCGGTGGGTCGTGGTGCTGGTGGTGCTGGTGGTGCAGGCGGAGGCCTCAGCGGTACCGGAAGACGATCCGGCCGCGGGTGAGGTCGTACGGGCTGAGTTCGACGACGACCCGGTCCTCGGGGAGGATCCGGATGTAGTGCTGGCGCATCTTGCCTGAGATGTGCGCCAGCACCTTGTGGCCGTTGCTCAGCTCGACGCGGAACATCGCGTTCGGGAGAGCCTCGACGATCGTGCCCTCGATCTCGATGACACCGTCCTTCTTCGCCATATCCTCCGCATTCCGTCGTGGGGCGCCCAGGCTCGGGCCACCCTGTGGTGTGGTGCTGCAGCGCACGTGTGACAGCGTCCTCCTGCCGCCAGAACCAGCCGCGGGACGGGGCGAGGACGAGAGTGCTCGTGAGCCGACACAGCAGGATACGTCAGATCGTGCTCGGAACCCAAATGCGGGCACCGGCTCAGGCGGTGAGGACGCCGCCCTCGAAGGTCTGCCGCTGGGTGCCGTCGGACGCCGTCACCGTGTCGTCCAGCGGGAAGCCCCAGCGGCCGCCCTCCGCACCCTCGGCCTGCCAGGCGGTGAGCACCCGCCCGGTCACCGCCCGCGGCGTCCCGCTCCCCAGCTGCCACAGCTCGCCGCCGTCGAACCGCTGGCCGGTGCCCCGGCCGGTGCCCGAGGACGATCGGGTCGCGGTGGGGTAGCCCAGCCGCCCGGTCTCGCCGCCGAGCGCGGCCCACCGGCTGGCGAAGCTGCCGAGCACGGCGACCACTGGCCCGTTCGGCCCGTCCGCGAGCGTGCCGCCCTGAAAGCGCTGCACGGTGCCTCCGGCCGACGTCTTGGGGTCCTCGATCGGGTATTTGAGCGTGCCCTTCTCACGACCCAGCCGCGCCCACTCGCCGTACAGCGGCTGCACCACGTACACCAGCCCGCGCGTGGTGGCCGCCAACGCGCCCGAGCCGAACAGCTGCACCCACCAGGTGCTGCCACTGGCGTAGATGCGGTCACCGCTGGGGTAGCCGAGCGTCCCGGTCTCGCGGCCCAGCTGGACCCAGCGGGTGTAGGCGGAGGCCCAGACGGCCCCCACCGCCCCGCCGGGCGAGCGCGCGATGGCGCCCTTCTCGAACGGCTGGTACAGCCCCTTGCCGTCCCGCGCCGGCTGCTGCTCGCCGGTCGGGTACCGCAGGACGCCCCGCGTCCCACCCCGCGTCAGCCAGCGGGTCAGCGCCCAGCCGGTGCGGATCGCGTGGGCGCCCGGGCTGGACGCGTAGTAGATGCGGCCGCGCTGGCAGGTGAGGTACTGGCCGCGGCCGTCACCGACCGAGCGGATCGCGTTGGTGCTCGCCCCCAGGTAGCCGCCGTTCGACCCGAGCTCGTCGTACTTGCGCTGGATGGCCCCGCTGCGCGGCAGGCACGGCGCGCTGTGCTCCCTCGTCGCGTTGTCGCTCAGCGACGTCGTCGTGCAGTTGGTCCACTTGTACGGCGCGACGCAGCTGACCACCCGGCAGGCCACGCCGCCGGTGCACCGCACCTGGGTGTTGCACTGGCCGTACCGGAACCCGTTGCAGCACACCTTGCGCTGGTCGCAGGTGGACTTCGAGCCGCACCGGCAGTTGCAGCTCCAGCAGCGGCTGTCGCAGATGTGGTCGCCCGAGCAGCCCGTCGAGCAGTCCGAGCAGGTGGCGTTGCAGTCCACGATGTAGCGGTACTTGCCGCCGCACCAGGACGAGCCCGCCGCCTTCCACCAGCCGGCCGTGATGGTGCCCGCCGGGCAGGCGTTGACGCCCCGGTTGATGGTGCAGCAGAACACCGTGTACCCGGCGCTGCAGGACGCAGCCGGTCCGCACACCGTCGACGCAGCGGTCTGCGGCCGCAGCACGTAGCCCTTCGGGTCGACGACGAGCGCCGAGCCCACGACCGCGGTCTGCACCAGGAAGCCGCGCCGACTGAACCGGCCGAGCCCGCGCGCCACCCGCTCCACGATCCGCTGCGAGGCGGTCGTGGCCGTGGTGGCCTCCTGCAACGTGGTCATGGCATCGCTCCCCTGCGCAGCAAGGTGCGCCGATCGGTGACCCGTACGGTGCGCACCAGCCGCTCGGCGCGCGGCACGAGCGCCATCCGCCGCGAGTGCGCGCCGAGGACGACGAACAGACAGAACGCGCGCCCGCCCTCGGAGAAGAAGTGCTGCGCCGCGCTGACGCCCGGGTAGGACCGCGCCAGCCGGTTGGCCGCGAACTGGGACGGGCGCAGCAGTGGCCGGCCCTGCGGGGCGAACAGCCCGCGGTCGGCGACGTCCGCGCCGAACTCGATCAGGGCGAGGAAGAGGTCTTCGCGGCCGAGATGCTCGATGACGCCGGCGCCGAAGTCGCCGCGGCCGGCCGGCAGCGGCCGGGTGCACGCGTGCAGCACCGGGTGCGTCACCTCCTGCGGCTCCAGCGGCTCGCGGCGCGAGATGCGCGTCTCCCAGCCGGGATCGGTTCCCTGCACGGTCAGGCCGTAGCGCGACTCGCCCACGTCAGCTCCATCCCGTTCCGACGACGACCAGCGCGCTCGCGACCAGCCCGGCCCGGGCCAGCCGGTCGACCGGGGTGCCCCACCGCTCGACCCGCCCGAAGAACCGGTGCAGGTCGGCCGGCGCCTGCACCTGCCGCAGGGCGAGCACCGGCAGCGCCCGGCTCACGCCGAAGACCGCACCCAGCGCCAGGCCCACGCCGACGTGACCGGACCACGCCGCCAGCACCAGCACCGCGTAGACGGTGGAGCTGGTCACGATGGTGACCACGCCGGCGCCGAGCTGGACCCCGAAGCCGAAGCCGTACACCCAGCCCCGGTACCGGTCGAGCCAGGCCTCGTCGACCTGCCGCCGCCAGGACGGCAGCCCGCCGCCGCGCGCCCGCAGGTCGAGCACCAGCCCGGCCACGAGAGCGGCAGCCACGACGAGCGCGGCCAGGGTCGACGCGCGCCACGGCGTGGGCAGGAGGGAGCCGGCTAGCGCGCTCAGCGACCCCACGGCAGCGCCGCCGAGCGCGGACCCGACGAAGTAGGCGGCGACGGTCAGTCCCCACCGGGCACGGCGTGCCCGCTCACCGAGCGGGCTGATGCTGGACAGCATCGACTCCCCTCAAGGCGACCAGGTCGAGCGCACCGCGGCCACGGCGGCCAGCGGCAGGCCCACCACCAGGGCGATGCTGGACGGGTTCACGGTCGCGAGCCGCTCTGCGGCGGGCCCGGGTCGTCGTACAGGCTGGGATGGCCGGGCTGGATCCCGGCTCCCAGCAGCGCGCTGTCGGCGTGCGCGACGTCGACGTCGTCGTCCATCGGGAACGGGCCGTTGACCCCGGGTGGCAGGGAGACGGCACCGGCGACCGGCACGCGCCGCGCGGCGTCCGCCGCGTCGTCCACCGCCTGGCTCATCAGGTCCCGCACCTGCGGCCAGGTCGTCGACGACCCCTCGCCGGTGATCACGCCATCCTCGACGTACACGAAGTACGGCGAGCCCGGCACGTCGTAGTCGGTCCAGGTCGCCGAGGACTGCACGACCTCCAGCCGCTCGCCGGCCAGGGCCCGCAGCCTGGTGGTGCTCTCCTCCTCGGCGCCCTTGGTGACCACCACCAGCCGGCCGTCCCCCGGCACGTCCGGCTCGCCGCGGGACAGCTCGTCCCAGAACGTCTGGCAGACCGAGCAGCCGCTGGACAGGAACGCGATGAGGGTGCGACGCCCACCGCCCTCGACGGGGATCGTGACCTCCTCGCCGGTCAGGGTCGTACCGGTCACCGCACTGCCCCGCTCGGTGGCCGGCCGGGACGCGGGGACGACCCCGGCCTGGAGCTCGACCGGCTGTGGGCCGGCCGCGGCGGCGTGCGCTGCGTTGCCGTCCGCCTTCTCGAGCTCGAGCCCGGCACCGAGCTCGTTGAGCGCCCGCAGGATGAGCGCGTGGCTGCGCAGCAGCCCCAGCACGAGCACGGTCAGCAGGGCGATGGCGACGCCCTCGGCGACGACGACGACGAGCACGGTGTCAGCCTCTCCGCGGAGCGGCCGCGGAACGCACCGCGGCCGGGGTGAGCGACGGCAGGACGGCGAGGACGAGGTACGAGAGCACGCCCACCAGGGCGGCGTACCCCAGCAGGGTCACCACCAGCGCGGGCTGGGACGGCGCGAGGGACCACGGCGTGGACGCCGGCGGTGCCACCGCGAGCGCTGCCCCAGAGGCCGCCAGGACCGCCGTCACGAGCAGGTGTGCCGTGGTGGGCGGGGTGTCCGGCTTGCCGAAGCAGCCGCACGACCCCAGCAGGCCCCCGCGCGCCAGTGCCAGGGCCACGAAGGCGGTGAAGACCAGGTAGGCGGCGGCGACGAACAGGCCGGTGAGGCGGCCAGGACGCACCACGGCGCCCACGCCCACCGCGACCTCAGCGACGGCGAGCACCCGCACCAGACCCGCGCCGCCGGGGAGTCCCACCGAGCGCAGGGCCCGCACCAACGGCAGCGGGTCGCGCAGCTTGGGCAGCCCGGCGAGCACCAGCAGGGCAGCGGCCGCGAGGAAGGGGCCGAGCGCGAGGTTCCCCATGCGCCTCGACGCTACACGCTGAGAGCCACCTGGGGGCTCAGGCGAGTGGAGCGAACCGCGCGCCGAGGCCGGCCAGCCGGGATGCGCCGCCGTCCATCGCGGTGAGCACCCAGAGCCCCTCGTCGCTCACGGCGACGGTGTGCTCGAAGTGCGCCGCGCGCGAGCCGTCCAGGCTGACGACGGTCCAGTCGTCGGCCAGGACGCGGGTCTGGGCGGACCCGCGGGTGAGCATCGGCTCGATGGCGACGACCAGGCCCGGACGCACCCGGACCCCCTTGTCGCGCACGCGGTAGTTCGGCACCTGGGGGTCCTGGTGCATCTCGGTGCCGATGCCATGGCCGACGTACTCCTCGACGATGCCGTACGGGCGTGAGGCAGCGAGCACGTGGTCCTCGACAGCGGCACCGACGGCGTGCAGCCGCTCGCCCACGGCGAGGGCCGCGATTCCGCGCCACATGGCCTCCTCGGTGACGGTCAGCAGCTCGACGTCGGCCGGGTCGGCCTGCTCGGTCCCGCCCACCACGAGGCTGGTCGCGGCGTCGCCGTGCCAGCCCTCGACGATGGCCCCGCAGTCGATCGAGACCAGGTCACCGTCGGCCAGCACCCGGGAGCCGGGCACGCCGTGCACGATCTCGTCGTTGACCGAGATGCACACGGTGCCGGTGAACGGCGGGTGGCCGTAGCCGAGGAAGCTCGGGGTGGCCCCAGCCCCCCGGATCGAGGACTCGGCGAGGGCGTCGAGCTCGGCGGTGCTCACCCCGGACGCCGCCGCCGCGCGCAGCCGCTCGAGCGTCGCGCCGACGACGAGGCCGGCCCGGCGCATGGCGCGCACCTGCTGCGGCGACTTGTACTGGATGCGGTCGCGGTTGAGCATGCGGTCGTCGCCTCAGCCGCGGGAGTCGAGCGCCCTGACGAGGCGGTCGGTGACCTCCTCGACACCGCCCAGCCCGTCGACGGCGACGAGCAGCCCGCGCTCGCGATAGACCTCGACCAGCGGCGCCGTCTCGTCGGCATAGATCTGCTGCCGGCGACGGATGACCTGCTCGGTGTCGTCGCTGCGGCCGTCGGTCTCGGCGCGCTTGAGCAGCCGGGCCACGATCTCCTCGCGGTCGACGGTCAGCTCGGCCACGACGTCGACGGCGTGCCCCTGCTCGGCCAGGATCGCGTCCAGCTCGTCGACCTGGGCCCGGGTGCGGGGGTAACCGTCGAGCAGGAAGCCGCCGCGGGCGTCGTCCTCGCCGAGCCGCTCGCGGACCATCGCGTTGGTGATGTCGTCGGAGACGTAGCCGCCGTCGTCCAGGATCGCCTTCACCTGCTGGCCGAGCTCGGTGCCCTCGGCGATGTTGCGACGGAAGATGTCGCCGGTCGAGACGGCCGGGATGGCGTAGTGCGCGGCCAGCCGCGCGGCCTGGGTGCCCTTGCCGGCGCCCGGCGGGCCGAGGATGACGAGGCGCATCAGCGCAGGAACCCTTCGTAGTGACGCTGCTGGAGCTGCGACTCGATCTGCTTCACCGTCTCGAGGCCGACCCCAACGATGATCAGGATGGAGGTGCCACCGAAGGGGAAGTTCGCGTTCGCGTTGACCAGTGACAACGCGATGAGCGGGATCATCGACAGCACGCCCAGGTACAGAGCGCCCGCGAGGGTGATGCGGGTGAGGATGTAGTCCAGGTACTCGGCCGTGGGTCGCCCGGCGCGGATCCCTGGGATGAAGCCGCCGTACTTCTTCATGTTGTCGGCGATCTCGTCCGGGTTGAACGTGATGGCCACGTAGAAGTACGTGAAGAACACGATCAGGACGAAGTACGTGATCATGTACAGCGGGTGGTCGCCGCGCGCCAGGTAGCGCTGGATCCAGACCACCCAGCCGGCGTTGGCGTTGCTCTGGAACTGCGCCACGAGGGCCGGTAGGTACATCAGCGACGACGCGAAGATCACCGGGATGACGCCGGCCTGGTTGACCTTGATCGGGATGTAGGTGCTGGTGCCGCCGTACTGGCGTCGGCCGATCATCCGCTTCGCGTACTGCACCGGCACGCGCCGCTGCGACTGCTCGACGAAGACGACGGCGGCCACGATCACCAGCCCGATGGCCAGGACGAGGACGAAGACGTTCCAGCCCTTGGAGGCCTTGATCGCCCAGAGGGCGGACGGGAAGCTGGCCGCGATCTGGGTGAAGATCAGCAGCGACATGCCGTTGCCGATGCCCTTGTCGGTGATCAGCTCACCGAGCCACATCACCAGGCCGGTGCCGGCGGTCATGGTGGCGACCATGATGAGGATGGTGGCCAGCGAGTTGCTGGGCACCAGGTCAGCCGAGCAGCCGGGGAACAGCGGGCTGGGGTTGGCGCGCGCGACCGACACCAGGGTGGTCGACTGCAGCACCGCCAGCCCGATGGTGAGGTACCGGGTGTACTGCGTGAGCTTGGTGGTCCCCTGCTGGCCCTCCTTCTTGAGGGCCTCGAACCGCGGGATCACCACCGTCAGCAGCTGCACGATGATGCTCGCCGTGATGTACGGCATGATCCCGAGCGCGAACACCGACAGCTGGAGCAGCGCGCCGCCGCTGAACATGTTGACCAGGCCGAGCAGGGAGTTGTCCTTGGTGGCCTGGATGCACTGGCGCACGGCCGGGTAGGAGATCCCGGGGGTGGGCAGCAGCGAGCCGAGACGGAACAACGCCATGACCGCGAGCGTGAAGAGGATCTTCTTACGCAGGTCGGGCGTGCGGAATGCCCGTGCGAACGCGGTGAGCACGAATCCTCCAGTTCCACCGCGGTGGCGGCGTTGACGGCCCGTCACGACGGACCTGCGGACGATAACACCCCGGCCCCCGGCAGCTGCGGGGTCCGGGGTGCTGTCGAGGGACCCGGGTCACGGGCCCGATCGGGCGCGGGCTCGGGTCAGAGCTCGGTGGTGCTACCCCCGGCGGCGGCGATCTTGTCCTTCGCCGACGTCGAGAACTTGTTCACGGTGACGTTGACAGCGACCGAGATGTCGCCGTCGCCGAGCACCTTGACCGGCTGGCCCTTGCGCACAGCGCCCTTGGCCACGAGGTCGTCGACGCTCACGTCGCCGCCGTCCGGGAAGAGCTCGCCGAGGCGGTCGAGGTTGACCACCTGGTACTCGACCCGGAACGGGTTCTTGAAGCCGCGCAGCTTGGGCAGCCGCATGTGCAGCGGCGTCTGGCCGCCCTCGAAGCTCGCCGGCACCTGGTAGCGCGCCTTCGTGCCCTTGGTGCCGCGACCGGCCGTCTTGCCCTTGCTGCCCTCACCGCGTCCGACCCGGGTCTTGGCCGTCTTGGCCCCCGGTGCCGGGCGCAGGTGGTGGACCTTCAGCGTGGTGTCCTTGGCCATGTCAGTCGACCTCCTCGAACGTCACGAGGTGAGCCACCGTCGCCACCATGCCGCGGATCTCAGGGCGGTCTTCCTTGACGACGACGTCGCCGATCCGCTTGAGGCCGAGCGTGCGCAGGGTCTCCCTCTGGTTCTTCTTCCCGCCGATCGTCGAGCGGGTCTGGGTCACCTTGAGCCGCGCCATCAGGCACCTGCCCCGGCAGCCCGGGCCCGCAGCATCGCGGCCGGAGCCACGTGCTCGAGCGGCAGCCCACGGCGAGCAGCCACGGCCTCGGGGCGCTCGAGGCCCCGCAGCGCGGCCACGGTGGCGTGGACGACGTTGATCGCGTTGTCCGACCCGAGCGACTTGCTCAGGACGTCGTGGATACCGGCGCACTCGAGCACGGCGCGCACCGGGCCGCCGGCGATGACGCCGGTACCGGGAGCGGCCGGGCGCAGCAGGACGACGCCTGCCGACGCCTCACCCGTGATGGGGTGCGGGATGGTGCCCTGGATCCGCGGGACCTTGAAGAAGGACTTCTTGGCCTCCTCGACGCCCTTGGCGATCGCCGCGGGCACCTCCTTGGCCTTGCCGTAGCCGACGCCCACGGTGCCGTCGCCGTCACCCACCACCACGAGGGCGGTGAAGCTGAAGCGGCGGCCGCCCTTGACGACCTTGGCCACGCGGTTGATGGTCACGACGCGCTCGATGTAGACGTTCTTCTCGGCGGAGTCGCGACCGCGACCGCCGCCATCGCGGCGATCACGACGATCGTTGCCGCCGGCACCGGCACCGGCACCGGTTCCACGGCGCTGGGGTCCAGGCATCAGACGTTCCTCTTCTCTGCGACGAAGGTGGCTGCGCGGGTGGTGTGCGTCATCACAGGGCCAACCCACCCTCACGGGCGCCGTCCGCGATCGCGGCGACCCGGCCGTGGTACTTGTTGCCACCGCGGTCGAAGACCACGGCGTCGACGCCGGCCTCCTTGGCACGCGCGGCGACGAGCTCGCCGACCTTGCGGGCCTTGGCGGTCTTGTCGCCCTCGAGCGCGCGCAGGTCGGCCTCCATCGTCGAGGCGAACGCGAGCGTACGACCCTCGACGTCGTCGACGACCTGCACGAAGACGTGCCGGGCGGACCGGGAGACGACCAGGCGCGGACGCCCCGCCGTACCGGAGAGCTTCTTGCGGACGCGCAGGTGACGACGGCCGCGAGCGGCCACCTTGCCCTTGCTCCGCTTGACGGTCACTGCCATGGCTTACTTACCAGCCTTTCCGACCTTGCGGCGGATCTGCTCGCCGGCGTACCGCACGCCCTTGCCCTTGTACGGGTCAGGCTTGCGCAGCTTGCGGATGTTCGCGGCGACCTCGCCCACCAACTGCTTGTCGATGCCCTGCACGGTGATCCGCAGCGGGCCGTCGGTAGCGAAGCTGATGCCCTCGGGCGCCTTGACGGTGATGGGGTGGCTGTAGCCGAGCGCGAACTCGAGGTCCTGACCCTTGGCCACCACGCGGTAACCGGTGCCGACGATCTCGAGCTTCTTCTCGTAGCCGTTGGTGACGCCCTCGACCATGTTGGCGATGAGCGTGCGCGTCAGGCCGTGCAGCGAGCGGTTACGCCGCTCGTCGTCCGGCCTGGTGACGTTGATGGTGCCGTCGTCATCGCGGTTGACGGCGATCGGAACGGCCACCGTGTGCGACAGGGCGCCCTTGGGCCCCTTGACGTGCACGGCCTGGCCGTCGATGGTCACCTCGACGCCGGACGGGACGGGGACGGGGAGTCGACCGATGCGGGACATCTGTTTACTCCTCCCTCACCAGACGTAGGCGAGGACTTCCCCACCCACGCCCTTCTGTGTCGCCTGCTTGTCGGTGAGCAGACCGGACGACGTCGACAGGATCGCGACGCCCAGGCCACCCAGCACGCGGGGCAGGTTCGTGGACTTGGCATAGACCCGCAGGCCGGGCTTCGACACGCGGCGGATGCCGGCGATCGAGCGCTCGCGGCTCGGGCCGTACTTCAGCTCGATCACCAGCTTCTTACCCACCTCGGCGTCCTCGACGGACCAGGAGGAGATGTAGCCCTCCGCCTCGAGGATCTCGGCGATGTGGGACTTCAGCTTGCTGAACGGCATGGCCACGGAGTCGTGGTACGCCGAGTTGGCGTTGCGCAGACGCGTGAGCATGTCTGCGATGGGGTCGGTCATCATCGGGCTTTCCTGCCCTTCCTCACCGTGGTTTCACAGGCCGTGCGGCCCGGGACCTGCGGCGTAGCGGTTACCAGCTGCACGAATTCGTTCACCAACTGCTCTTCGTGACGCCCGGCAGCTCGCCGCGGTGCGCCATCTCGCGAAGGCAGATGCGGCAGAGGCCGAACTTGCGGTACACGGAGTGCGGACGGCCGCACCGCTGGCACCGGGTGTACGCGCGCACCTTGAACTTGGGCTTGCGCGCCGCCTTGTTGACTAGGGACGTCTTGGCCACGTCAGTTCTCCTTGAACGGGAAGCCGAGCGCCTTGAGCAGGGCCCGCCCCTCGTCGTCGTTGGTCGCGGTGGTCACGACCGTGATGTCCATCCCGCGAACGCGGTCGATGCGGTCCTGGTCGATCTCGTGGAACATCGACTGCTCGTTGAGACCGAACGTGTAGTTGCCGTTGCCGTCGAACTGGCGGGGCGACAGACCGCGGAAGTCGCGGATCCGCGGGAGGCCCAGCGAGACCAGGCGGTCGAGGAACTCCCACATGCGGTCGCCGCGCAGCGTGGTGTGCGCCCCGATCGGCATGCCCTCGCGCAGCTTGAACTGGGCGATGGACTTGCGCGCCTTGGTGACGATCGGCTTCTGGCCGGTGATCGCCGTCAGGTCGCGCACAGCGCCTTCGATCAGCTTGGAGTCGCGGGCGGCGTCGCCGACGCCCATGTTGACGACGACCTTGACGACGCCCGGCACCTGCATGATGTTCGCGAAGCCGAACTGCTCGGTGAGGCCGGCGACGATCTCGTCGCGGTACTTCTGCTTCAGCCGGGGCAGCGGGCGGGCCTGCTGCGTCGACTCGGTGGTAGCGGTGCTCATCAGACGTCCTTCCCCGACCGCTTGGCCACGCGCACCCGGACGGTGCGCTCGCGGCCGTCGCGCTCGACGGTCTCGGTGCGGTACCCGACCCGGGTGCGCTTCTTGCTCTCGGGGTCGACCAGCATCACGTTGCTCAGGTGCAGTGAAGCCTCCTGCGTGATGATGCCGCCGGTCTTCGCGCCACGGCCGGTCGAGCCGACCTTGGTGTGGCGCTTGACCTGCCGGACGCCCTCGACGAGCACCCGCTGGCGCTCGACGTCGACGCTGATGACCTTGCCCTGCTTGCCTCGGTCGCCGCCGTTCTTCTGCGCGCGACCCGTGATGACCTCCACGAGGTCACCCTTCTTGATCTTCATCTTCGCCATGGTCAGAGCACCTCCGGCGCCAGCGACACGATCTTCATGAACTTCTTGTCGCGCAGCTCCCGGCCGACCGGCCCGAAGATGCGAGTACCGCGCGGGTCCCCGTCACCCTTGAGGATGACGGCGGCGTTCTCGTCGAAGCGGATGTACGAGCCGTCCGGCCGACGGCGCTCCTTGGCGGTGCGCACGATGACGGCCTTGACGACGTCGCCCTTCTTGACGTTGCCGCCGGGGATGGCGTCCTTGACGGTGGCGACGATGACGTCACCGATGCCGGCGTAGCGCCGACCCGAGCCGCCGAGGACACGGATGCAGAGGATCTGCTTCGCACCCGTGTTGTCGGCGACCTTGAGTCGCGACTCCTGCTGGATCACTGCTAACTCCTGTCGTCGCGCTGGTTCTCGGCTGGCGAGCCTTGCGGAACTGGTATGAGGACTACTTGGCCTTCTCGAGAATCTCCACGACGCGCCAGCGCTTGGTGGCCGACAGCGGGCGGGTCTCCATGATCAGCACGTGGTCGCCGCGGCCCGCCGAGTTCTCCTCGTCGTGCGCCTTGACCTTGCTGCTGCGCCGCAGGACCTTGCCGTACAGCGCGTGCTTGACGCGGTCCTCGACCTCGACAACGACGGTCTTGTCCATCTTGTCGCTGACGACATAGCCGCGGCGCGTCTTGCGGTAGGCCCGGTCGGACGACGGCTCGGTGCTGTTGCTCACGGTGTCCTGCTTCTTCTCGGTGCTGGGGGTCTGGCTCATGCCTGGGCCTCCGGACGGGTCCTGATGCCGAGCTCGAACTCGCGCAGCACCGTGTAGATGCGCGCGATGTCACGCCGGACGGCGCGCAGCCGACCGTGGCTCTCGAGCTGGCCGGTGGCCGACTGGAAGCGCAGGTTGAACAGCTCTTCCTTGGCCTTGCGCAGCTCCTCGACGAGGCGCTCCTCGCTCATCTCGGCCAGGGCCGAGGTGGTGAGGTCCTTGGAACCGACTGCCATCAGAGGTCACCACCTTCGCGCCGCACGAAGCGGCACTTCATCGGGAGCTTGTGCATCGCACGCAGCATCGCCTCGCGGGCGATCGGCTCCGGGACGCCGGACAGCTCGAACATGACGCGTCCGGGCTTGATGTTCGCGATCCACCACTCCGGCGAGCCCTTACCGGAACCCATGCGGGTCTCGGCCGGCTTCTTGGTCAGCGGACGGTCGGGGTAGATGTTGATCCACACCTTGCCGCCACGCTTGATGTGCCGGGTCATGGCGATACGCGCGGACTCGATCTGCCGGTTGGTGACGTAGGCAGGCTCGAGCGCCTGGATGCCGTAGTCGCCGAAGGCGATCGCGGTGCCGCCCTTGGCGGCGCCCGAGCGCTTCGGGTGGTGCTGCTTGCGGTGCTTGACGCGACGAGGGATCAGCATGCGTCAGCCCTCCGTTCCACTGGTGCCTGCGGCCTCCGCCGGAGCGGCTGCAGTCTCGGCCCCGGCTGCCGGGGCGTCGCTGCGCGCGCCACGGGTCGGGCGGTCCGTGCGCGCACCGCGTGCCGGACGGTCGGCGCGGTCGCTGCGCGGGCCACGGGGCGCACGCGGGGCAGCGGCCTGCTGCTGCGCGAGCTCCTTGGCCGTGACGTCGCCCTTGTAGATCCAGACCTTGACGCCGATGCGACCGAACGTCGTACGGGCCTCGTACAGGCCGTAGTCGATGTTCGCGCGCAACGTGTGCAGCGGAACCCGACCCTCGCGGTAGAACTCCGAGCGCGACATCTCGGCGCCACCGAGGCGGCCGGAGCACTGCACCCGGATGCCCTTGGCACCAGCGCGCAGCGAGCTCTGCATGCCCTTGCGCATGGCGCGACGGAAGGACACCCGTGCCGACAGCTGCTCGGCGATGCCCTGGGCGACCAGCTGCGCGTCGATCTCGGGGTTCTTGACCTCGAGGATGTTCAGCTGCACCTGCTTGCCCGTGAGCTTCTCGAGCTCGCCACGGATGCGGTCGGCCTCCGCGCCGCGGCGGCCGATGACGATGCCCGGACGGGCGGTGTGGATGTCGACACGGACGCGGTCACGCGTGCGCTCGATCTCGACCTTGGAGATGCCGGCGCGCTCCATGCCCGTGGACATGAGCTTGCGGATCGCGACGTCTTCCTTCACGTAGTCGCGGTAGCGCTGCCCCGGCTTGGTGCTGTCGGCAAACCACCGGCTCTTGTGGTCGGTGGTGATGCCCAGGCGGAACCCGTGCGGGTTGACCTTCTGTCCCACTAGCGGGTCCTCCCCTTCGTGGCGGCCGACTTCTGCTGGCCTGCGGTCTGGTCGGTATCGGGGGTGCCCACGACCACGGTGATGTGGCTCGTGCGCTTGCGGATGCGGAAGGCCCGTCCCTGAGCGCGCGGCCGGAACCGCTTCATGGTCGGTCCCTCGTCGACGTACGCGGCCTGAACGACCAGGTCACGCTCGTCGAACGCCTCGGCGGCCTTGTCCGCCTTGACCCGCGCGTTCGCCACGGCGCTGAGCAGCACCTTGCGTACGGGGTCACTGGCGGCCTGCGGCGCGAACTGCAGCACCGCACTGGCCTGCGTCGCCTGCTTACCTCGGATGAGGTCCACGACGCGCCGGGCCTTCTGGGGCGTGACACGGACGTACCGCGCCTGCGCCTTGGCTTCCATCGCTGTCCCTTGTCTCTCGGTGAGTTCTGTCTGTGTCCGGTGAGGCCGGCGCGTCAGCGCCGGCGGCCCTTGCGGTCGTCCTTCTCGTGCCCGCGGAAGGTGCGGGTCGGAGCGAACTCACCGAGCTTGTGGCCGACCATCGACTCGGTCACGAAGACCGGGACGTGCTTGCGGCCGTCGTGCACGGCGATCGTGTGACCGAGCATGTCCGGCACGATCATCGAGCGCCGGGACCAGGTCTTGATGACGTTCTTGGTCCCCTTCTCGTTCTGGGCGTCCACCTTCTTGACGAGGTGGTCGTCCACGAAGGGGCCCTTCTTCAAACTGCGAGGCATGTCTCAGGGCTCCTGTCAGCGCTTCTTGCCGGTACGACGGCGACGGACGATCATCTTGTCGCTGTCCTTGTTGGGACGACGGGTGCGGCCTTCGGCCTGTCCCCACGGGCTCACCGGGTGGCGGCCACCAGAGGTCTTGCCCTCACCACCACCGTGCGGGTGGTCGACCGGGTTCATGGCCACACCGCGCACGGTCGGGCGCTTGCCCTTCCAGCGCATCCGGCCGGCCTTGCCCCAGTTGATGTTCGACTGCTCGGCGTTGCCCACCTCGCCGACCGATGCGCGGCAGCGCAGGTCGACGTTGCGGATCTCGCCGGACGGCATCCGCAGCTGCGCGTACGGGCCGTCCTTGGCGACGAGCTGCACGCTGGCACCCGCCGAGCGGGCGATCTTCGCGCCGCCGCCGGGCCGCAGCTCGATGGCGTGGATGACCGTACCGACGGGGATGTTGCGCATCGGCAGGTTGTTGCCGGGCTTGATGTCGGCGGACGGACCGTTCTCGATCGTGTCGCCCTGCTTCAGCTTGGCCGGCGCGAGGATGTAGCGCTTCTCGCCGTCCGCGTAGTGCAGCAGCGCGATGCGCGAGGTGCGGTTCGGGTCGTACTCGATGTGCGCGACCTTCGCCGGCACCCCGTCCTTGTCGTGCCGACGGAAGTCGATGACGCGGTAGGCGCGCTTGTGGCCACCACCGATGTGACGGGTGGTCACCCGACCGGCGTTGTTACGACCGCCGGTCTTGCTCAGCGGACGCACCAGCGACTTCTCCGGCTGGGAGCGCGTCACCTCGACGAAGTCGGCGACGCTGGAGCCGCGGCGGCCTGGCGTCGTCGGCTTGTACTTACGGATACCCATAGCTCAAAGTCCTCTTCGATGTTCTCTCGTCGGCGGGCCGGTCAGGAGACCGGTCCCCCGAAGATGTCGATGGACCCCTCGCTCAGGGTCACGATGGCGCGCTTGGTGTCCTTGCGCTTGCCCAACCCGAAGCGGGTCCGCCGCGTCTTGCCCTTGCGGTTGAGCGTGTTGACCGACCGGACCTTCACGCCGAACACCTGCTCGACCGCGATCCGGATCTCGGTCTTGTTGGCGCGCGGGTCGACGACGAAGGTGTAGGCACCCTCGTCGAGCAGGCCGTAGCTCTTCTCGGACACCACCGGGGCGATCAGGATGTCGCGCGGGTTCTTCTGCAGCTGGGCGCTCACTTCGCGGCCTCCTCGTCGGCAGCCTCGGACTCGGTCGCGACGGCCTTGGCGCTCTTGCCCTTCGCGGGCCCGGCGACGAAGGCGTCGAACGCTGCGGACGTGAAGACCACGTCATCGGCGCAGAGCACGTCGTAGGTGTTGAGCTGGTCGGGCACGATCGCGTGGACGCGGTCGACGTTCGACAGGCTCTTCCAGCCGAGGACGTCATCGCGCTCGACGACCACCAGCAGGTGCTTGCGGTCGGACACCGCGGCCAGCGCGAGCACTGCCGCCTTGGTCGAGGGCGACTCGCCGTCGACCAGCGCGGACAGCACGTGGATGCGGCCGTTGCGGGCCCGGTCGGACAGGGCGCCGCGCAGGGCGGCCGCCTTCATCTTCTTGGGCGTGCGCTGGCTGTAGTCGCGCGGGTGCGGGCCATGGACGACGCCACCGCCGGCGAACTGCGGCGCGCGGGTCGAGCCCTGGCGGGCGCGGCCGGTGCCCTTCTGGCGGTACGGCTTGCGGCCACCGCCACGCACCTCGCCACGGGTCTTCGTCGAGTGCGTGCCCTGGCGCGCAGCGGCCTGCTGGGCCACCACGACCTGGTGGATCAGCGGGACGTTGGTCTGCACGTCGAAGATCTCGGCGGGCAGGTCGACCGTGCCGGACTTCTTGCCGGACGGCGAGAGGACGTCGATCGTCGACATGTCGTCAGGCCCCCTTCACTGCGAGCTTGGCAGCGGTCTTGACCAGCACGAGGCCGCCCTTGGGGCCGGGCAGGGCGCCCTTGATGAGCAGCAGGCCCCGGTCGGCGTCCACGGCGTGGATCGTGAGGTTCTGGGTGGTCTTGCGCACGTGGCCCATGCGGCCGGCCATCTTCTGGCCCCGGAAGACGCGGCCGGGCGTGGAGGCCCCGCCGATCGACCCGGGCTTGCGGTGGTTGCGGTGCGCACCGTGGGAGGCGCCGACACCGTGGAAGCCGTGACGCTTCATCACACCGGCCGTGCCCTTGCCCTTCGTGGTGCCGACGACGTCGACCTTCTGGCCGGCCTCGAACACCTCGACGGTGACTTCCTGGCCGAGGGCGTACTCGCCGGCATCGGCGGTGCGCAGCTCGACGAGGTGGCGACGCGGGGTGACACCGGCCTTCGCGAAGTGACCGGCCATGGGCTGGTTCACCTTGCGAGGGTCGATCGCGCCGTACGCGATCTGGACGGCGTCGTAGCCGTCGCTGTCGGAGGTACGGACCTGGGTGACGACGCACGGCCCGGCCTGGACCACGGTCACCGGCACGAGCCGGCCCGCGTCGTCCCAGACCTGGGTCATGCCGAGCTTCTCACCCAGGACGCCCTGAATCTGCTTGGTCATGTCAAGGGGTCCTTAGAGCTTGATCTCGATGTTCACGTCTGCCGGCAGATCGAGTCGCATGAGCGAGTCGACGGCCTTCGGCGTGGGGTCGATGATGTCGATGAGGCGCTTGTGGGTGCGCATCTCGAAGTGCTCGCGGCTGTCCTTGTACTTGTGCGGCGAACGGATGACGCAGTAGACGTTCTTCTCCGTCGGCAGCGGCACCGGACCGACGACCGTCGCACCAGCGCGCGTCACCGTGTCGACGATCTTGCGCGCCGAGCTGTCGATGACCTCGTGGTCGTAGGACTTCAGCCGAATGCGGATCTTCTGTCCCGCCATCGCTTCGGTTAACTCTCTCTCGTCGCTGGTGCTGCTGGCCCGGGCGGCGGGAGCCGCTCCGGGGTGGTGACTCTCGCCGACCCCCGAGGTCGGGCGTGTCGCCTTCGCGCCACGCGCCGAGGCGGGCATCCGGAGATGCCGTTGTCGGCGGGTCTTCTGGTCACCGGCCTGGGCCGGACGTCGACACGCCTTCCCCGCCGTCAGGCGGGGCGCCGAGGGCCGCCCACCTGAGGTGGTCAGCCGCGCCGGGGCGCGTCGAGCAACTTGCCTAGTGTGCCAGAGTCACCCGCGCCTTGGCCAATCCGTGCTGGACGGCGGTCGGCATGGGTGCCCGGCCGTGCCACGGGGCCCAGGCGTGTGCCCGGGCCCCGGGGCCGGTGGAGCGAGAACTACTTGATGATCTTGGTCACGCGGCCCGCACCGACGGTGCGGCCACCCTCGCGGATGGTGAAGCCCATGCCCTCGTCCATCGCGATCGGCTGGATGAGGTCGACCTTCATCTCGGTGTTGTCACCGGGCATGACCATCTCGGTGCCCTCGGGGAGGGTCACCACGCCGGTCACGTCGGTCGTCCGGAAGTAGAACTGGGGGCGGTAGTTGCCGTAGAACGGCGTGTGCCGGCCACCCTCGTCCTTGCTCAGGATGTAGACGTTGGCGTCGAACTCGGTGTGCGGGGTGATCGAGCCCGGCTTGCAGATGACCTGCCCGCGCTCGACGTCCTCACGCTTGATGCCGCGCAGCAGCAGGCCGACGTTCTCGCCCGCCTGGCCCTCGTCGAGCAGCTTGCGGAACATCTCGATGCCGGTGACCGTCGTGCGGGTGTTGGTCTCGCGGATGCCGACGATCTCGACCTCCTCGTTGACCTTGAGGATGCCGCGCTCGATGCGACCGGTGACGACGGTGCCGCGACCGGTGATCGTGAAGACGTCCTCGACGGGCATGAGGAACGGCTTCTCGGTGTCACGCTCAGGCTGCGGGATCGACTCGTCGACCGCGTTCATCAGCTCCATGAGCTTCTCGCTCCACTCGGCGTCGCCCTCGAGCGCCTTCAGCGCCGAGACGCGCACGACCGGCAGGTCGTCGCCCGGGAACTCGTAAGCGGACAGCAGCTCGCGGACCTCCATCTCGACGAGCTCGAGGATCTCCTCGTCGTCGACCATGTCGGCCTTGTTGAGCGCCACGACGATGTAGGGGACGCCGACCTGGCGGGCCAGGAGGACGTGCTCCTTCGTCTGCGGCATCGGGCCGTCGGTGGCCGCGACCACGAGGATCGCGCCGTCCATCTGGGCCGCGCCGGTGATCATGTTCTTGATGTAGTCGGCGTGACCGGGACAGTCGACGTGCGCGTAGTGGCGCGCCTCGGTCTGGTACTCGACGTGCGCGATCGAGATCGTGATGCCGCGCTGCTTCTCTTCCGGCGCCTTGTCGATCTGGTCGAACGCCGACGCCTCGTTGAGGTTCGGGTACTTGTCGTGCAGCACCTTCGTGATCGCGGCCGTCAGCGTCGTCTTTCCGTGGTCGATGTGACCAATGGTGCCGATGTTGACGTGCGGCTTAGTCCGCTCGAACTTCGCCTTACCCACTGTGGGTCCTCCTCAGGACTGGGTGTCTGTTGCCGCGGATCTGGGTGATGCGGCGGGTCTGGGGTGGTGCGCTACCGGGAGATCGGGTGACCTGGACGGTCACTCGCCCCGAGCCTTCTTGATGATCTCCTCCGAGACGTTCCGGGGAACCTCAGCGTAGGAGTCGAACTGCATGCTGTAGTTGGCGCGTCCCTGGGTCTTCGACCGCAGGTCGCCAACGTAGCCGAACATCTCCGACAACGGCACCAGCGCCCGGACGACCTTGGCGCCGCTGGCGTCCTCCATCGACTGGATCTGGCCACGCCGGGAGTTCAGGTCGCCGATGACGTCGCCCATGTAGTCCTCGGGCGTACGCACCTCGACGGCCATGACCGGCTCGAGCAGCACCGGGTCGGCCTGACGAACGGCCTCCTTGAGCGCCATCGAACCGGCAATCTTGAACGCCATCTCGGACGAGTCGACGTCGTGCGCCGCACCGTCGAGCAGGATGGCCTTGACCCCGACGAGCGGGTAGCCGGCCAGGACGCCGAGCTGCATGGCGTCCTGGATGCCGTGGTCGACGCTGGGGATGTACTCGCGCGGAACCCGGCCACCAGTGACCTTGTTCTCGAACTCGTACATCGTGCCATCGTCGGTGACCAGCGGCTCGAAGGTCAGCTGCACCTTCGCGTACTGGCCCGAGCCACCGGTCTGCTTCTTGTGGGTGTAGTCGAACTTCACCACGGCGCGCCGGATCGTCTCACGGTAGGCCACCTGGGGCTTGCCGACGTTCGCCTCGACCTTGAACTCGCGCCGCATGCGGTCGACGAGGATGTCGAGGTGGAGCTCGCCCATGCCCTTGATGATGGTCTGGCCGGTCTCCTCGTCCTGCTGCACCTGGAAGGTCGGGTCCTCCTCGGCGAGCTTCTGGATCGCCGTACCGAGCTTCTCCTGGTCGCCCTTGGTCTTCGGCTCGATGGCGACCGAGATGACCGGGTCCGGGAAGGTCATGGACTCGAGGACCACCTGGTCGCTCGGGTCGCACAGCGTGTCGCCCGTCGTGGTGTCCTTCAGGCCGATCATCGCGTAGATGTGGCCGGCGGTCGCGGCGTCGACCGGGTTCTCCTTGTTGGAGTGCATCTGGAAGAGCTTGCCGATGCGCTCCTTGCGGCCCTTGGTCGAGTTGATGACCCCGCTGCCGGAGGCGACGTGACCGGAGTACACCCGCACGTAGGTGAGCTTGCCGAAGAACGGGTGCGTCGCGACCTTGAAGGCCAGCGCCGAGAACGGCTCGCTCGAGTCCGGCTTGCGGATGATCTCCTTCTCCTCGTCGCGGACGTCGTGGCCGATCATCGGCGGGACGTCGAGCGGCGAGGGCAGGTAGTCGACCACGGCGTCGAGCATGGGCTGCACGCCCTTGTTCTTGAACGCCGAGCCGCACAGCACGGGGTAGATGTCGCCGGTGACGGTCAGGTTGCGGATCGCACCCTTGATCTCGTCGGGCGTGAGGTCCTCACCGCCGAGGTACTTCTCGAGCAGCGTCTCGTCGGTCTCGGCGATCGTCTCGACCAGCGTGTGGTGGTACTCGGCGGCCTTCTCGGCCAGGTCGGCCGGGATCTCCTCGATCGTGTACGCCTCGCCCTTGCCGGTGTCGCCGCGCCAGGTGAGGGCGCGCATGTAGACCAGGTCGATGACGCCGACGAAGTCGCTCTCGGAGCCGATCGGCAGCTGGATCACCAGCGGCTTGGCGCCGAGCCGGTCGATGATGGTCTGCACCGTGAAGTAGAAGTCCGCGCCGAGCTTGTCCATCTTGTTGACGAAGCAGATGCGGGGGACGTTGTACTTGTCGGCCTGCCGCCACACGGTCTCGGACTGGGGCTCGACACCCTCCTTGCCGTCGAACACCGCGACCGCGCCGTCGAGGACGCGCAACGAGCGCTCCACCTCGACGGTGAAGTCGACGTGGCCGGGCGTGTCGATGATGTTGAACTGGGTGCCCTCCCAGAAGCAGGTCGTCGCGGCCGACGTGATGGTGATGCCGCGCTCCTGCTCCTGCTCCATCCAGTCCATCGTCGCGGCGCCGTCGTGCACCTCGCCGATCTTGTAGTTGATCCCGGTGTAGAACAGGACCCGCTCGGTGGTGGTGGTCTTACCGGCGTCGATGTGCGCCATGATGCCGATGTTGCGGACCTTCGTGAGGTCGGTCAGCACGTCCTGTGCCACGGTGTTCCTGCCCGTCTGCGTCGATTCGACTGCTGTCGAGAGTTCTGGGTGGTGGGGGTGTCACCCCACCCGTCACCAGCGGTAGTGCGCGAAGGCCTTGTTCGACTCGGCCATCTTGTGCGTGTCCTCGCGGCGCTTCACTGCGGCGCCCAGGCCGTTGCTCGCGTCGAGGATCTCGTTCATGAGGCGCTCGGTCATGGTCTTCTCACGGCGGTCGCGCGAGTAGTTGACCAGCCAGCGCAGCGCCAGGGTGGTCGAGCGGTTGGGCTTGACCTCGATCGGCACCTGGTAGGTGGCGCCACCGACGCGACGGCTCTTGACCTCGATCGCCGGCTTGACGTTGTCGAGGGCGCGCTTGAGCGTCACCACCGGGTCGGAGCCGGTCTTCTCCTCGGCGCCGGCGAGGGCGCCGTAGACGATCCGCTCGGCAACGGACTTCTTGCCGTCGAGCAGGATCTTGTTGACCAGCTGCGTGACCAGCGGCGAGCTGTACACCGGGTCGACGACGAGCGGTCGCTTCGGGGCGGGACCCTTGCGGGGCATTAGCTCTTCTCCTTCTTCGCGCCGTAGCGGCTACGAGCCTGCTTGCGGCCGCGCACACCCTGGGTGTCGAGCGACCCGCGGACGATCTTGTACCGGACGCCGGGGAGGTCCTTCACTCGGCCACCGCGCACGAGCACGATCGAGTGCTCCTGCAGGTTGTGGCCGACGCCCGGGATGTACGCCGTGACCTCGATGCCGCTGGTGAGGCGGACACGGGCGACCTTGCGCAGCGCCGAGTTCGGCTTCTTCGGGGTCGTCGTGTAGACGCGCGTGCACACGCCCCGTCGCTGCGGGCTCCCCTTGAGCGCGGGGGTCTTGGTCTTGGTGACCTTGTCCTGCCGGCCCTTGCGGACCAGCTGCTGGATCGTGGGCACTCTGTCTCCGTCTCTTGCGCGGTCATGCTTCGTCGGTGTGGTGCTTCGGGGTAGTGCTTCGGGGTGGTGCCGTGCTGTGGTCGTGCTCGTCGGGCGAGCCGACGGTGGTCTCTCGGTCTCGGCGGGTGCGCCGGCCGCGACGACCCCCGAGGTCGGGCGTGTCGAGCGGCGTCCGCGCGCCGATCTCGTGCCGTCGCCTCGTGAACCGCGGCGTGCGCACGACATTCTGGTGATAGCGCCCAGGTGACCCCAGGCACGAAGGGCAACTTTACCCGTCCGTGCTCGACGAGGTCAAAATGAGCCCCGCCGGATCGGGCGGGGGGCGAGCTGGGCTCGTCCCCCGCCGTCCGACGGTCGTGCCTGACCGGCGAGCCGGTCAGTTGCCGCGCAGGTCCCCGAAGTCGAGGTCCTCCAGCGGCACGGCCTGGCCGGAGCCGGAGCCGAAGGGGGCGAAGTCGATGTCCTCGTACCCCGGCATGGCGTACATCAGCGAGCGCGCCTCCTCGGTGGGCTCGACCCGGACGTTGCGGTAACGGGGCAGCCCCGTACCGGCCGGGATGAGCTTGCCGATGATGACGTTCTCCTTCAGGCCCAGCAGCGGGTCGCTGCGCCCGTTGATCGCCGCGTCGGTGAGCACCCGGGTGGTCTCCTGGAAGGAGGCCGCGGACAGCCACGACTCGGTGGCCAGCGAGGCCTTGGTGATGCCCATGAGCTCCGGGCGACCCGAGGCCGGGTTGCCGCCCTCGGCGACGACCCGACGGTTCTCGGACTCGAAGCGCGTGCGCTCGGCCAGCTCGCCCGGCAGCAGGTCGGCGTTGCCCGACTCGATGATCGTCACCCGCCGCAGCATCTGGCGGACGATGACCTCGATGTGCTTGTCGTGGATCGACACGCCCTGGCTGCGGTAGACCTCCTGCACCTCGTCGACGAGGTGCGTCTGCACCGCGCGCGGCCCGAGGATGCGCAGGACCTGCTTGGGGTCGATCGCCCCCTGGACCAGCTTGGTGCCGACCTGGACGTGGTCGCCGTCGGCGACCAGCAGGCGCGAGCGGCGCGACACCGGGTAGGCGTGCTCCTCCGAGCCGTCGTCCGGGGTGAGGATGATCCGGCGGGTCTTGTCGGTCTCCTCGAGCCCGATCCGTCCGGTGGCCTCGGCGATCGGGGCGACACCCTTGGGGGTGCGCGCCTCGAACAGCTCGACCACGCGCGGCAGGCCGTGGGTGATGTCGTCACCCGCGACGCCGCCGGTGTGGAACGTGCGCATCGTCAGCTGCGTGCCCGGCTCACCGATGGACTGGGCGGCGATGATGCCGACCGCCTCACCGATGTCGACGAGCTTGCCGCTGGCCAGCGAGCGTCCGTAGCACTGGGCGCAGGTGCCGACCTTGGACTCGCAGGTGAGCACCGAGCGCACCTTGACCTCGCGGACGCCGTGCTCGATCAGCATGTCGATCGAGACGTCGCCGAGGTCGGTGCCGGCCACCAGCACGGTCGCACCGTCGACCACGACGTCCGCAGCCAGGCTGCGGGCGTAGACCGAGGTCTCGACGTCGTCGTGCTTGCGCAGCGTGCCGTCCGAGCCCTCGACCGCGATCGGCAGGACGAAGCCCCGCTCGGTGCCGCAGTTGTCCTCGCGCACGATGACGTCCTGCGAGACGTCGACCAGACGCCGGGTGAGGTACCCGGAGTCGGCCGTACGCAGCGCGGTGTCGGCCAGACCCTTGCGGGCACCGTGGCTGGAGATGAAGTACTCCAGCACCGAGAAGCCCTCGCGGAAGTTGGCCTTCACCGGGCGCGGGATGATCTCGCCCTTGGGGTTGGCCACCAGGCCACGCATGCCGGCGATCTGGCGGACCTGCATCCAGTTACCACGCGCACCGGAGTTGACCATCCGGTAGACCGAGTTGGACGCCGGGAGGTTGGCCTCCATCTCCTTGGCGATCTCGTTCGTGGCCTGGGTCCAGATCTCGATGAGCTCCTGGCGGCGCTCGTCGTCGGTGATCAGGCCGCGCTCGTACTGACCCTGGACCTTGGCGGCCTTGGCCTCGTAGGACTCCAGGATCTCCTGCTTGCGCGGCGGGGTGACGACGTCCGAGATCGCGACCGTGGTGCCCGACCGGGTACCCCAGTGGAAGCCGGCCTCCTTGAGCGCGTCGAGCGTCGCGGCGACCTGCACCTTCGGGTAGCGCTCGGCGAGGTCGTTGACGATCGCCGAGAGCGCCTTCTTGTCGATCGGCTCGTTGACCCACGGGTAGTCGACCGGCAGCGTCTCGTTGAACAGCACCCGGCCGAGGGTGGTCTCGACGAGCAGCGGCTCGCCGTCGCTCCAGCCCTCGGGCAGCTCCATCCCGAGCGCCGGCGTGACGCCGTCCATGCGCACCTTGATCGTGGCGCCCAGGCTGAGCTCGCGAGCGTCGTAGGCCATGATCGCCTCGGCGGCGGACCCGAACACGCGACCCTCGCCGACCGGCTCCTCGGTGAGCGAGGTCAGGTGGAACAGCCCGATGATCATGTCCTGGGTGGGCATGGTCACGGGGCGGCCGTCGGCCGGCTTGAGGATGTTGTTGCTCGAGAGCATCAGCACCCGCGCCTCGGCCTGAGCCTCGACCGACAGGGGCAGGTGGACGGCCATCTGGTCGCCGTCGAAGTCGGCGTTGAACGCCGAGCAGACGAGCGGGTGGATCTGGATGGCCTTGCCCTCGACCAGCTGCGGCTCGAAGGCCTGGATGCCTAGGCGGTGCAGGGTCGGTGCGCGGTTGAGCAGCACCGGGTGCTCGGTGATGACCTCTTCCAGCACGTCCCACACCACGGCCCGGCCGCGCTCGACCATGCGCTTGGCGGACTTGATGTTCTGCGCGTGGTTGAGGTCGACGAGCCGCTTCATGACGAACGGCTTGAAGAGCTCGAGCGCCATCTGCTTGGGCAGGCCGCACTGGTGCAGCTTCAGCTGCGGGCCGACGACGATGACCGAGCGGCCGGAGTAGTCGACGCGCTTGCCGAGCAGGTTCTGGCGGAACCGACCCTGCTTGCCCTTGAGCATGTCGGACAGCGACTTCAGCGGCCGGTTGCCCGGGCCGGTGACCGGACGACCGCGGCGACCGTTGTCGAACAGTGCGTCGACGGCCTCCTGCAGCATCCGCTTCTCGTTGTTGACGATGATCTCGGGCGCGCCGAGGTCGAGCAGCCGCTTCAGGCGGTTGTTGCGGTTGATCACCCGGCGGTACAGGTCGTTCAGGTCGGACGTCGCGAACCGGCCGCCGTCGAGCTGCACCATCGGGCGCAGGTCCGGCGGGATGACCGGGACGCAGTCCAGCACCATGCCCATGGGCGAGTTGCGCGTGGTCAGGAAGGCCGAGACCACCTTGAGCCGCTTGAGCGCGCGGGTCTTCTTCTGCCCGCGGCCGGTGGCGATGGTCTCGCGCAGCGAGGCCGCCTCGGCGTCCAGGTCGAAGCTCTCGAGCCGGCGCTGGATCGCCGCGGCTCCCATGCCGCCCTCGAAGTACAGGCCGAACCGGTCGCGCATCTCGCGGTAGAGGACCTCGTCGCCCTCGAGGTCCTGGACCTTGAGGTTCTTGAACCGGTCCCAGACCGCGCTGAGGCGCTCGAGCTCGACGTCCGCGCGCTTGCGCAGCTGGTTCATCTCGCGCTCGGCGGACTCGCGCACCTTGCGGCGCGCGTCAGCCTTGGCGCCCTCGGACTCCAGCTGGGCGAGGTCGGACTCGAGCCGCTTGGCGCGCGCGTCGATGTCGGCGTCGCGGCGGTTCTCGAACTCCTTCTTCTCGACCTCGATCTGCGCCTCGAGCGAGGGCAGGTCGCGGTGCCGGGAGTCCTCGTCGACCGAGGTGATCATGTACGCCGCGAAGTAGATGACCTTCTCGAGGTCCTTCGGGGCGAGGTCGAGCAGGTAGCCGAGCCGGCTGGGCACACCCTTGAAGTACCAGATGTGCGTGACCGGGGCGGCCAGCTCGATGTGGCCCATGCGCTCACGGCGCACCTTGGCCCGCGTGACCTCGACGCCGCAGCGCTCGCAGATGATCCCCTTGAAGCGCACGCGCTTGTACTTGCCGCAGTAGCACTCCCAGTCCCGGGTGGGACCGAAGATCTTCTCGCAGAAGAGGCCGTCCTTCTCCGGCTTGAGGGTCCGGTAGTTGATGGTCTCGGGCTTCTTCACCTCACCGTGCGACCACTGGCGGATCTCGTCCGCGGTCGCCAGGCCGATGCGCAATTCGTCAAAGAAGTTGACGTCCAGCACGTGTGTCCTTCTCTCAGTACTCGGTGTGATCAGGTCTGACGGTCGGTTGACGGCTGGCGGCCGTCAGACCTCCTCGACGCTGCTCGGCTCGCGCCGGGACAGGTCGATGCCCAGCTCCTCGGCGGCGCGGAAGACGTCCTCGTCCGCGTCGCGCATCTCGATGGACGTGCCGTCGCTGCTGAGCACCTCGACGTTGAGGCACAGCGACTGCATCTCCTTGAGGAGCACCTTGAACGACTCCGGGATGCCTGAGTCGGGGATGTTCTCGCCCTTGACGATGGCTTCGTAGACCTTGACCCGACCCTGGATGTCGTCGGACTTGATCGTCAGCAGCTCCTGCAACGTGTAGGCCGCGCCGTACGCCTCGAGCGCCCACACCTCCATCTCGCCGAACCGCTGGCCGCCGAACTGGGCCTTACCGCCCAGCGGCTGCTGCGTGATCATCGAGTACGGGCCGGTCGAGCGCGCGTGGATCTTGTCGTCGACCAGGTGGTGGAGCTTCAGGATGTACATGTAGCCGACCGAGACCGGCTCGGGGAACGGGTCGCCCGTGCGCCCGTCGAAGAGCTGGCCCTTGCCGGTGCCGTCGATCAGCCGCTCGCCGTCACGGGTCAGCAGGGTGCTGTCGAGCAGCCCGGTGATCTCGTTCTCGCGCGCGCCGTCGAACACCGGCGAGGCGACCCGGGTGCCGGGCTTGGCCTCGAGCGCGTCGGCCTTCATATCCTTGGCCCACTCCGGCGACCCCTCGACCTTCCAGCCGCGCGAGGCGACCCAGCCCAGGTGCGTCTCGAGCACCTGGCCGACGTTCATCCGGCTCGGCACGCCGAGCGGGTTGAGCACGACGTCGACCGGGGTGCCGTCCGGCAGGAACGGCATGTCCTCGATCGGCAGGATCTTGGAGATGACGCCCTTGTTGCCGTGCCGGCCGGCGAGCTTGTCGCCGTCGGTGATCTTGCGCTTGTTGGCCACGTAGACGCGCACCAGCTGGTTGACGCCCGGCGGCAGCTCGTCGCCCTCGTCGCGGTCGAAGACCTTGACGCCGATGACCGTGCCGGTCTCGCCGTGGGGCACCTTCAGCGAGGTGTCGCGCACCTCGCGCGCCTTCTCGCCGAAGATCGCGCGCAGCAGCCGCTCCTCGGGCGTGAGCTCGGTCTCGCCCTTGGGCGTCACCTTGCCGACGAGCAGGTCGCCGTCGCGCACCTCGGCGCCGATCCGGATGATCCCGCGCTCGTCGAGGTCGGCGAGGACCTCCTCGGAGACGTTCGGGATGTCGCGGGTGATCTCCTCCGGGCCCAGCTTGGTGTCGCGCGCGTCGACCTCGTGCTCCTCGATGTGGATCGAGGAGAGCAGGTCGTCCTGCACGACGCGCTGGCTGAGGATGATCGCGTCCTCGTAGTTGTGGCCCTCCCACGGCATGAACGCCACGAGCAGGTTGCGCCCGAGGGCCATCTCGCCGCCCTCGGTGGACGGACCGTCGGCGATCAGGCTGCCGGCCTCGACGCGGTCGCCCTCGTTGACGGCGGTGCGCTGGTTGTACGAGGTGCCCTGGTTCGAGCGACGGAACTTCGCCACGCGGTACGTGGTGTAGGTCGCGTCGTCGTTGGCCACGGTGACCGTGTCGGCCGAGACCTCCTGGACGACGCCGGGCTTGTCGGCCCGGACGACGTCGCCGGAGTCGAGCGCGGCGCGGTGCTCCATGCCGGTGCCGACGAGCGGCGCCTCGGCCTTGACCAGCGGCACCGCCTGACGCTGCATGTTCGAGCCCATCAGGGCGCGGTTCACGTCGTCGTGCTCGAGGAACGGGATCATCGCGGTGGCGGCAGACACCATCTGGCGCGCGGCGACGTCCATGTAGTCGACGGCCTCGGCCGCGACCAGCTCGACCTCGCCGCCCTTGCGGCGCACGGTCACCATCGACTCGGCGAAACGACCGGTGTCGTCGAGCGGCGCGTTGGCCTGCGCGATGACGAACTCGTCCTCCTCGTCGGCGGTGAGGTAGTCGACCTCGTCGCTGACCTTGCCCTTGTGCACCTTGCGGTACGGCGTCTCGACGAAGCCGAACGCGTTGATCCGGGCGTACGTCGACAGCGATCCGATCAGGCCGATGTTCGGGCCTTCCGGCGTCTCGATCGGGCACATGCGGCCGTAGTGCGACGGGTGGACGTCGCGGACCTCGAAGCCGGCGCGGTCACGGGACAGACCACCCGGGCCAAGCGCCGACAGGCGACGCTTGTGCGTCAGGCCGGCGATCGGGTTGGTCTGGTCCATGAACTGCGAGAGCTGGCTGGTGCCGAAGAACTCCTTGATGGAGGCGACGACCGGCCGGATGTTGATCAGGGTCTGCGGCGTGATCGCCTCGACGTCCTGGGTGGTCATCCGCTCGCGGACGACGCGCTCCATGCGCGACAGGCCGGTGCGGACCTGGTTCTGGATCAGCTCGCCGACCGTGCGCAGGCGACGGTTGCCGAAGTGGTCGATGTCGTCGACCTCGACGCGCAGGTCGACCGGCTTGCCCTCGCGCGAGCCCGGCATGGTGCTGCCGCCGGCGTGCAGGATGACGAGCAGGCGGATCGTGGCGACGATGTCGTCGACGTCCAGCACGCTCGCCGACGGGAGCTTGTCGACGCCGAGCTTCTTGTTGATCTTGTAGCGGCCAACCCGGGCCAGGTCGTAGCGCTTGGGGTTGAAGTAGAGGTTCTCGAGCAGCGTCTGCGCGGCCTCACGGGTGGGGGGCTCGCCCGGGCGCAGCTTGCGGTAGATGTCGAGCAGCGCGTCGTCCTGGCCGGAGGTGTGGTCCTTCTCCAGCGTCTGGCGCATCGACTCGTACTCGCCGAACTCCTCGAGGATCTGCGCCTCGGTCCAGCCGAGCGCCTTGAGCAGCACGGTGACCGACTGCTTGCGCTTGCGGTCGATGCGGACACCGACCATGTCGCGCTTGTCGATCTCGAACTCGAGCCAGGCCCCGCGTGAGGGGATGACCTTCGAGGTGTAGACGTCCTTGTCGGAGGTCTTGTCGGCGGTGCGCTCGAAGTACACGCCCGGCGAGCGGACCAGCTGGGAGACGACGACGCGCTCGGTGCCGTTCACGACGAACGTGCCGCGCTCGGTCATCAGCGGGAAGTCGCCCATGAACACCGTCTGGCTCTTGATCTCGCCGGTGTTGGTGTTCATGAACTCGGCCGTGACGAACAGCGGAGCGGCGTAGGTCATGTCCCGCTCCTTGCACTCGTCGATCGAGTACTTGGCGGGCTCGAACCGGTGGTCGCGGAACGACAGCGACATGGATCCGGAGAAGTCCTCGATCGGGGAGATCTCCTCGAAGATCTCCTCGAGGCCGGACTTCTCGTGGATGTGGCTGTCGCCGGCGCTGGCCTGCACGCGGGACTGCCAGTTCTCGTTCCCGAGCAGCCAGTCGAAGCTGTCGGTCTGCAGTGCGAGGAGGTCGGGGACCTCAAGCGGTTCGCGGATCTTGCCGAAGCTGATACGGCCGGAGGCCGTGAGAGCGGTGGACGTCGAGCGTGCGGTGCGCGAGGCAGCCAAGGAGGGTCCTTCCACGGGCCTTTGATGCGGTGAGTACGCACGCCAATCGCCCCGGCGCTCGGAAGGGCACGGAAGTGCTCATCCGATCGACGGGCAGGGAGACAGGCAGCGCAAAGCGCAAGCATACATGATGGAGCGCGCGCAACGAAACGCCCGTGCCGAGTGCGACGCGACCGACCGGAGGACCCCAGGGTCTGCAGCCGAACCCACGACGAGCGGTGTGCTGCGCACGAGGATGACGCGCCGCCGGGCCCGCGTCAAGGGTCTGCCTGCGACCGGCGCGGCGCGCCGCGGCCCCCGACCGGGCCTTACAGGCCTCTGACCTGCGAGACCAGCCATCGACCGCCACGGTTCACGAGTGTCATCTCGACCCGGTTCTGGTCGACCTGCGGACGCTCGAGCCGGGACGACGTGGTGGTCTGGTTGACGAACAGCAGCACCACGACCTGGTCGGCCGAGGCCCGCTCCACCCCCACCGAGGCGACCTCGGCGACGACCGTCGCCTTGGTCTCGGTGGCGACCTGCTTGACCGCCGCGCTGGTGGTGCGGGCGTACTGGTCGGCGAACGGCGCCGTGGTGAGCGCCTTGCCGGCGGCGAAGTCGGCGTCCAGGTGCCGGTAGTCGTAGCTCAGCAGCGCCGTCGCGGCCGTGCGCGCCGCGCGCACGGCCTGGCCCCGCGCGTCGTCGACCGCCGCGGCCCGCCGGTCGGCGACGACGAGCACCGCCACGCCGGCGAGCACCACGACGAGCACGCCGGCCAGCACCGCGAGCAGCCAGCCCGGCGCCGTCCGGACCGCCCGGCGCTCCTCCTCCGGCGGTGCGGCCTCCTCGCTCAGGGGCTCGGGAGCGGGCTCGGGAGCGGGCTCGGAAGCGGGCTCGGGAGCGGGCTCGAGCGTCTCGAGGGCGTCGGGGCGCGGGCGCGCGCGCTCGCCGGCCACCCGACGCCGGGCCGCCGGCCGCGGTGCGGACGACGGGCGGGGGTTCGGGCTCACGATGCCTCCGGGACGTCGGACGTCGGTCATGGCGCTCCTCAGCCCACGAACTGAAGCTGGCTGGCCTGCCACTGCTCGCCGGAGCGGCTGAGGTCGACCTGGATACGGTAGTGCCGCGGCACGGGGGTGGTGGCGGCGCTGTTGGTCACGTCGGCGTCGACGACGAGGATCACCCGGGCGCTGTCCGCGTCGTGCGAGACCAGGCCCGCGGTGACGACCTTGCCCTTGCTGACCGCCTTGTTGCTGGTCACGAGCTTCTTCAGCTGCGCGGTCTGCGCCGAGAACTCCTGCTTGAAGGTGCCGGTCGCGGCGTCGAGCACCCGCTGGGCGTCGCGGTCGAAGGTCCGGTAGTCGAGCGTGGTGAAGTTGACCGCGAGCTGGGTCGCCGTGGCGACGGCGTCCTGGCCGGCGGCTTCGCGCTGGCGCTCGTCCAGCACCCGGCGGCCGAGCAGCACGCCGGTGACCAGCCCGGCCACGATCAGCAGCGCCAGGGCACCGGCGAGCAGCGTGCGCAGCGGTGGGCGGGTCATCGCGTCCCGCCCGTCGGCGCGCCGAGCAGCATCCAGGCGAACGAGTCCGCGCCGGCCGGCGGGCCGGACGTCGAGACGGTGGGCAAGTCAGTGACCGCCCCGAACCCGCCGGCGCCGTCCACACCGAACGGCATGGAGGACGCCGGGGCCGACCCGGGCCGCGGCGCGTTCTGCGCGCCGCGCACCGAGGATGCCGACCCGCGTGGCAGGGCGCACCGCACGCCGGTGTTGACCGGCGGCAGGTTGGTCGTCTGCTGCGGGTCGGTGCGGTGGGTGCCGCCGTAGCCCTTGGTGCAGGCGGGCGGCTCGTCGGCGTTGGCCTGCAGGCCGAAGTGCGCCGTGCCGTCGCCCGGGACGACGGTGTAGCCGCCGCGCACGACGTCGGGGTAGGTGATGAACATCTGGCGTAGGCCCTTCGTACGAGTCACGGTGACCTGGCCGATCGTGACGAGGTTGGTCAGCAGCGCGCCCAGGTTGGTGCGGTTCTCGGTGAGCAGGCCGTCGAGCTCGTGGCTGGCGACCACGCCGCGGTCGAGCACCCGCCGCAGGTCGGGGTCGCTGGCCCGCAGCTGCCCGGACAGGTCGGCCAGGTCCGCCGCGAACGAGCGGATGTCGCTGCCCGACGCCTTCTGCGTGGCCAGCACGGTGCGCCCGTCCTGGATCAGCCGGGTGGTCTCAGGCAGCGCCTGGGTGGCCGACGCGGTGAGCGCGTCGCCGGAGTCGATCAGCCGCTGCAGGTCGGTGCCGCCGCCGGCGAACGTCTTGCCCAGCTCGTCGACGGTGGTGCTCAGGTCCTGCCGGTCGACCGAGCGCACGAGGCGGTCGACGTCCAGCAGCACCGTGTCGATCCGGGTCGGCGTGCGGGTGTCGTCGCGCGGGATGCGCGAGCCGCCGGCCAGGAACGGGCCACGGTCCGTGCGTGGCTGCAGGTCGACGTACTGCTCGCCGACGGCCGAGCGGTTCTCGACGACGGCGATGGTGTCGCGCGGCACCTGCGTGCCACGGTGCATCCGCAGGTCGACCAGCACCCCGCCGTCGGTCAGCCGGAGCCGGTCGACCGAGCCGACGGTGACGCCGCGGTAGGTGACCTCCGCCCCGGTGAAGATGCCGCCGGAGTCGCCGAAGTCGGCGGTGACGACGTACCCGCCACCGGCGACCTTGTCGAACAGGCCGATGTAGCGCGCCGACAGCACGCTCACCGCGACCAGGGCCAGCGCCAGGAAGGCGACCAGCTGCAGCTTGACGCCACGGGTGACCATCAGCTCAGCCCTCCCAGCAGCAGCCCGGCGAGGTTGGGGTCGTAGGCGCTCTGCCGCGCAGCGCCGAGGCACAGCACGCCGGGCAGGCAGACGCCCCCGCCGCCACCGCCACCACCGCCACCGGACCCACCGGTCGGAGAGGGCGCCGGCGTGGGCTTGGCCGAGACCTTCGTCCACCCGGACGGGCAGCTGGTGCCCTTGAACGGCAGGACGACGGAGGGCAGCGCGTCGTTGCGGCACTGCACCGTGAGGTCGCCAGGCTTGATCGGCTCGGGGCACTTCGTGCCGGGGTACTGGACGACGGTGCCGAGGATGGTGCACGCGATGGTGGTGACGCCCGGCAGCGGTGGCACCGGCGGCAGCACCGGCCCGCCCGGCCCGTGCCCACCCGAGCCCCCGGCGGCCGCCAGCAGCGAGCGCGAGTCGAGGTCGGCGGTCACCCAGAGGTTGGTGTAGTCACCCTTGACGCCCTCGATCGCCTTGTCGGGGAAGGGATACGTGAGCAGCAGCTGCAGGGAGTTCGGCAGGTCGTCGCCCGCGTCGTTGAGCGAGCGCAGCACCGGCTTGAGCGCCGTCAGGTTGGCGACGGTGTCGGCCTTGGACGCCTGGATCACCTGCGACCCGACGGCGCCGAGCCGGCTGAGGGCGGTGAGCATCGCGGTGAGCTCACGGCGCTGGTCGGCCAGCACCTTGAGGCCGCCGGGCACGTCCTCCAGGGCGGTGGCGATGTCGCGCCGCTGCGCCGCCAGCCGGGCCGCCAGCCGGTCGATGCTGTCGAGCGCGCGCTGGATCTCGCTCTTCTGCGCGTCCAGGGCGCCGACGAAGGTGTCCAGCTTGGTCAGCAGGTCGCGCACCGCGCTCTCGTTGCCGGTGAGCGCCTTGTTGAGCTCGGTCTCGATGATCTTCAGCTGGGCGACGCCGCCACCGTTCAGCAGCATCGACATCGCCCCGAGGACCTCCTCGACCTCCGGGTTGCGGCCCGAGCGCGCGAGCGGGATCACGTCGCCGTCCGAGAGCCGTCCGACGGCGGCGGCACCCGGCGGCGCCTGCAGCGACACGTACTTCTCGCCGAGCAGGCTGGTCTGCTTGAGCTCTGCGGTGGCGTTGTCGGGCAGGTGCACGGAGTCCAGCAGGCGCACGGTGACCTGCGCCGTCCACCCGTCCAGGGTGATCTTCTCGACCGACCCGACCGTGACGTCGCCGACCTTCACGGCCGACTGCGGCACCAGGTCGAGCACGTCCGCGAACTGGACGGTGACCCGGTAGATGTCGCCGTGGCCTGCGACGCCGCCGGGCAGCGCGATGTCGTACGCCCCCTGGCAGCCGGCCAGCACGAGCAGCACGGGAGCGAGGGCGACGGCGAGCAACCGGCGCAGCGACGCGCTCATCGGGCACCACCCAGGATCCCGCTGAGCGTGCGGTCCGGTCCGCGGCGGTCGACCACCAGCGACGACGGCGTCCCGGACAGCAGGTTGGTGGGCAGCGACGCCGTGCCGGAGCCGGACCCACCCGGCAGCAGCCCGGACAGCGGGGCGAGCAGCGGCCCGAGCTCGTCCTGGCAGGCGGTCACCTTGCTGACCTGCTGGTTGACCAGGCCGCAGAACAGCTCGTCGGGATGGTTGAGCTGGTTGAAGTTGTCGCGGGTGTCGAGCGTGCCGGACGGCGGGTTGTACGCCTCCTGCAGGTTCGACAGCGCCACCGGCGCGTTGTCGAGCAGCTCGGCGAGCTGGTTGCGGTCGGCCGCGATCGTGCCGGTGACCGAGGTGAGGGCGCCGAGGTCCTGCTTGAGCACCCCCCGGTTGTCGGCGACGAACGTCGAGACCTCGTCCAGCGCCACCGCCAGGTTCTTCAACGCCAGCGCGAGGTCGTCCTTCTCGCCGTTCAGCTGGTCGGCCACCGAGGCCAGGTCGGTGTTGAGCCGGCGCACCTGCGGGTCGTTCGCCGCCAACGTGCTGGTGAACGTCTGCAGGTTCTGCACGGTGCTGAACAGGTCGGAACGGCTGCCGGACAACGTGCCGAGCGCCAGCGACAGCTGGTGGACGGCCTCGTTCGCCTTCTCGCCCTGGCCGCCGAGGTTGTCGGCGCTCGTGGCGAGCAGGCGAGACAGCGAGCCGTCTGCGTTGGCACCCTTCGGGCCGAGCGCCTTGCTCAGGTCGTCCAGGCTCTGCGTGACGCGGTCCAGCTCGACCGGCACGGCGGTGCGCTCGACCGGGATGTCGGCATGGTCGGCCATGGTCGGGCCGCTGGTCCAGGCCGGGAGCAGCTGCACATAGCGGTCGCTGACCAGGGACGGCGACAGGATGGCCGCCTGAGCGTCGGCCGGCACCTTGACGTCGCCCTGCACGCTGAGCACCACCTCGACCTGCTCGCCCTGCGGCCGCACGCTGCGCACCGTCCCGACCGGGACGCCGAGCACCCGCACCTGCGAGCCCGGGTAGAGCCCGACAGCGCGGGTGAAGTGCGCCGTGACCGTGCGGTCGGGCGTCGAGGGCCAGAACACGAGCGCGGCAGCGGCGACCAGCCCGACGGCCAGCACCCCGACGACGAGCCTGCGCAGCGGCAGCCGCTTCACCATGCTGCTCACTTCTTCCCCTGCAGGGTTCCGCCGACGGGGATGAGGTTGGGGATGTAGGTGTCGAACCACCGGCCGTTGCCGAGGGTGTTGGCGAACACGCGGGTGAACGGCGCCATGGCCTTGATGCCGGCATCCAGGTCGTCCTGGTGCTTCTGCAGGGTGGCCAGCACCCGCTGCAGCTCGGCGAGCGCCGGACGCAGCTGGGCCCGGTTGTCGCGCACCAGCCCGGTGATCTGCTCGGCGAGCGCGGCGGTGTTGGTCAGCAGCGTGTGGATCGCCGCGCGCCGCTTCTGCAGCTCGAGCAGCAGCAGGTCGCCGTCCTTGATCAGTGACTCCACCTCGCCGTTGCGAGCGGCCAGCGTGCCCGAGACGTTCTTGGTGTGGGAGAGCAGCTCGGCCAGCTGCTGGTCGCGCGAGGCGATGGTGCGCGAGAGCCGGGTCAGGCCCTCGAGCGAGGCCTTGACCTGGGGCGGGCTGTCCTTGAACTCGGTGGCCAGCACGTCGAGCGAGCTGGACAGCTGCGGGATGTCGATCCGCTCGGTCGTGGTGGTGAGGTCGCTGAACGCGTCGATGACGTCGTACGACGGCACGGTGCGGCTGGTCGGGATCACCTGGTGCGGGTCGAGCTGGCCCGGGCCCTCGGGCTCGAGCGCGAGGTACTTCTGGCCCAGCACCGTCTTCATCTTCACCGCGGCCTGGGTGCGGGTGCCGAAGTGCGCCGGCTCGGTGATCTTGAACGTGATGAGGACCTGCGCGCCGTCCAGCTCGATCTTCTTGACCTTGCCGACCTTGACCCCGGCCACCAGGACGTCGTCGCCGGTCTTGAGCCCGCCGACCTCGGTGAACGCGGCCTGGTAGGTGGTGCCGCGGCCGACGAACGGCAGCTTCTGGACGTTGAAGGCGAGCAGCAGCAAGGCCCCGATCAACAGCAGGCCGATGGCCCCGATGGGCACCGGGTTGCGCTCGCGGAACGGGATCGCCATCAGCCGACCCCCGCGCAGCGCGCCGCGTCGTTGGCCGCGACGTCCACCGGCAGCCGGGTGTCCTTGGTCAGCCCCATCACGCCGGTGGGCAGCACGACCGAGCCGTCGAACCGGCACAGGTAGAAGTTGAACCACGAGCCGTAGGTGGCGGTGCGGGTCAGCGTGTTGACCTTGTTGGGCCAGGTGTTCATGAACCTCTCGAACGTCGTGGTGTTGGCCGGCTTGTTCAGCGTGGCCGAGAGCCGGCGCAGGTTCGCGATGTCGGCGGCGAGCGGCGGGCGCACCTGCGAGAGCAGCCCGGCGGTGTCGGCGGCCAGGCCGTTGATGTTGGTCAGCGACTGACCGATCGCGACACGGTCCTGCGACAGGCCGGAGACGAAGCGCTGCAGCTGGACGAGCAGCTCGTCGAGCTGGGCGTCCCGCGCGTCGACCGTGCCGAGCACCGCGTTCAGGTTGTCGATCGTGCGGCCGATCACCTGGTCGCGGTCGGCGACGGCCGAGGTCAGCGAGGCGGTGTGCGCGAGCAGGCTGTTGATGGTGCCGCCCTCGCCCTGCAACACCTGGATGATCTCGCCGCTGAGCTGGTTGACGTCCTGCGGCGACAGCGCGGCGAACAGCGGCTTGAAGCCGTTGAAGAGCACCGTGAGGTCGAGGGCCGGCTGGGTGCGCTCGATCGGGATGGTGGCGCCGGCCGGCAGCCGGGCTCCCGACCCGGCGCCCTGCACCAGCGCGACGTAGCGCTGCCCGATGAGGTTGCGGTACCGGATGACGAGCTGGGTGCTCTCGGTCAACGGGTGGGTCGCCTCGACGTCCAGCGTCACCAGGGCACGGGTGCGGCCGGACAGCGCGATCTGCTTGACCCGCCCCACCTTCACGCCCGCGATGCGCACGTCGTCGCCGGGCATCAGGCCGGTGACGTCGGAGACGACGGCCTTGTACTGCGCGCGGTCGCCGCTCGCCAGCGGCGAGATGGTGAGGGCGAGCATGCCGAAGGCGGTGATCGTCGCGGCGGCGAAGATCAGCAGCTTGACCAGGCTGGCAGTGGTCTTCATCCCTGGTTCACCTGCGTCCCGCGCACCAGGGGGCCGAGCAGCAGGTTGGAGATGTCCGGCATCGACTGGGCCGAGGTCCCCATCATCGGGGCGAACAGCGCATCGGTGACCGCCTGCTCGGCCGGCGTCCCGGCGTCCCCGCTCTGCGGGTCGACGAACGACGCCCCGGCGGCCAGCGAGGACGGGACGGCGCTGCCGCTGGCGCTGCTGGAGCCGTTGGTGCCGTCGGGGATGTGGTCGCCGCCGTACGGGTGCGCCTGCGAGCCGGTGCGGGCGGGCAGATCCTTGCAGTCCGGTGGCCGCTGGGCGACCCAGGCCGGCTCCTCCCCCGGCTGGTAACCACGGCGCTGGGGAACGACCTCGAGGGTGATGTGCAGCGACTTCGACCCGAACGCCTGGTCGATGCGCGGGATCCAGCCGGTCAGGCCCTGGGCGAAGCAGGCGTACATCGGCGAGTACTCGGCGAGCAGCGAGAGGGTGGGCCGGCTGACCCGTCCGACCCGGATGATCCGGTCGCCGTCCTCGTTGAGCACGCTCGTCGCGGTGCGGGCGAAGCCGGTGGTGCCGGCGAGGAAGCCGGCGAGCGAGCTCTGCTTCTGGACCAGCGTCCGGTTGGTGACCGACAGGTCGCGCGCCATGTCGAGCAGGTCGGGGGCGGCCGCGGCGTAGATCGACGCGACGTCGGCCAGTCCGCTGATGTCCTGCTGCAGGGCAGGGAGGTTGGCGTTGAAGGCGGTGAAGTAGCGGTCGGCCAGCACGAGGTTGTCGCCCAGCGCCTTCCCTCGGCCCTCCAGCGCGGTGGCCATGGCGTTCAGCGTGGTGGCCAGCTGGCCCGGCTTGACGGTGCGCAACAGGGGCAGCAGGTTGTCGAAGACCTGCTCGAGCTCGATGGCGACCGAGGTGCGGTCCTGGCCGATCACGTCGCCGGCCCGCAGCGGCGCGCGGGCCGGCTGGTCGGGGGCGACGAGGTCGACGTAGCGCTCGCCGAACAGGGTCTTGGGCAGCAGCCGGGCGCTGACGTTCGCCGGGATGGCGCCGACCTGGTCGGGCTGCAGGGCCAGCTGGACGACGGCGCCGTCGTCCTCGTGCCGGATCGAGCGCACCTCGCCGACGATCAGCCCGCGGATCTTGACGTCGGACGTCGTCTGCAGCTGGTTGCCGATGGAGTCGGTCTTCAGCGTCACCAGGACGACCGGCGTGAAGCGCTTCTGGAACATCGCGACCGACAGCCCGAGGAGCAGTGCGAGCACGATGAGGAACGCGACGCCGTACAGATGCGTGGCGAACCGCGAGAGAAACCCTCTCGTGGGGCGGGTCCGAGCCATGTGCATGCCCGGCTACCCCGCGATCCGGACGGTCGTGGTGGCGCCCCAGATGGCCAGGCTGAGGAAGAAGTCGATGATGTTGATGGCGACGATCGAGGTGCGGACGGCGGTGCCGACCGCGACGCCGACGCCCGCCGGGCCGCCGCTGGCGGTGTAGCCGTAGTAGCAGTGGATCAAGATGATGACGACGGCGAAGACCAGCACCTTGAGGAACGACCACAGCACGTCGCCCGGCGGCAGGAACAGGTGGAAGTAGTGGTCGTAGGTGCCTTTGGACTGGCCGAAGTACTCCGTGGTGATGAACCGGGTGGCGAAGTACGACGACAGCAGCCCGATGACGTAGAGCGGCATCACCGCGATGAAGCCGGCGATCATCCGGGTGGTGACGAGGAACGGCAGGCTCGGCAGCCCCATCACCTCGAGCGCGTCGACCTCCTCGCTGATCCGCATGGCACCGAGCTGGGCGGTGAACCCGCAGCCCACCGTGGCGGCCAGCGCCAGCCCGGCGACCAGCGGGGCGATCTCGCGGGTGTTGAAGTACGCGGAGATGAAGCCGGTGAAGGCGCCGGTGCCGAGCTGGTTCAGCGCCGAGTAGCCCTGCAGCCCGACCTCGGTGCCGGTGAAGAAGGCGAGGAACGCGATGACGCCGACCGTGCCGCCGATCACCGAGAGCGCCCCGCTGCCCAGGCTCACCTCGGCCAGCAGCCGCAGGATCTCCTTCTTGTAGCGGCGGATCGTGCGCGGCGTCCAGGCCAGCGAGCGCGTGTAGAAGCGCAGCTGGCCGCCCAAGGTGTCGAGACCCTCGACCGGCCGGCGGGCGGTGTCGAGGACGCGCGAGGTCACGGTGTTCGGCACGGCGCTCACCCGAGCTTCTGCGGGACGACCTGGAAGTACACGGCCGTGAGGACGAAGTTGACGACGAACAACAACATGAACGTGATGACCACGGACTGGTTGACCGCGTCGCCGACGCCCTTCGGGCCGCCGCCCGCGGTCAGGCCCTTGTAGGAGGCGACGATCGCCGCGATGGCCCCGAACACCAGCGCCTTGACCTCGCCCGACCCCAGGTCGGCCAGCTGGGCCAGCGCGGTGAACGAGGCGAGGTACGCGCCCGGCGTCCCACCCTGCAGGACGACGTTGAAGAAGTAGCCGCCGATGACGCCCACGACCGAGACCAGGCCGTTCAGCAGCACGGCCACCAACATCGAGGCCAGGACGCGCGGCACCACCAGCCGCTGGATCGGGCTGATCCCCAGCACCTCCATCGCGTCGATCTCCTCGCGGATCTTGCGCGAGCCGAGGTCGGCGCAGATGGCCGAGCCGCCGGCCCCGGCGATCAGCAGCGCGGTGACGATCGGGCTGGCCTCGCGGATGATGGCGAGCACGCTGGCCGCGCCGGTGTAGCTCTGGGCGCCGAGCTGGCGGGTCAGGGTGCCGAGCTGCAGCGCGATGACCGCGCCGAACGGGATCGACACCAGGGCCGTCGGCAGGATCGTGACGCTGGCGATGAACCAGGCCTGCTGGAGGAACTCCTTGGTCTGGAACGGCCGGCGGGGCAGCGCGCGCAGCACGTCGAGCGCCAGCGCGAACAGGTTCCCGCTCTGCCGCAGCGCCCCGACGGCCGGGTTGCTCATGCCGGCTGCCCGGACAGCGAGGGCGCGGCGTCCTGGAACGAACCGGGCGGGGGCGTGATGCCGTTGTCGCGGCACCATGCGCCGGGCTCGCGCTGGTGGCTGCGCAGGACGCCGTCGGAGGTCGACAGCTGCAGGGGAATCGGCGGCAGCGGCGGCAGCTCCTGGCCGGACTCCGCGGCCAGCTCGTCGGCGTCCTTCTCCTCCGACATCCCGATCGGGCCGACCCGCTGGGCGTTGAGGAACTGGCGGACCACCGGCTCCTCGCTGCTCAGCAGCATCTCGCGCGGGCCGAACATCGCCAGGTGCCGGTGGTAGAGCAGGCCGATGTTGTCGGGCACGGTGCGCGCGGTGTTGATGTCGTGGGTGACGATGAGGAACGTGGCGTCGATCTGGGCGTTGAGGTCGACGATCAGCTGGTTGAGGTACGCGGTGCGCACCGGGTCGAGACCGGAGTCGGGCTCGTCGAACAGGATGATCTCGGGGTTGAGCACCAGGGCCCGCGCCAGGCCGGCCCGCTTGCGCATGCCGCCGGAGATCTCGCCGGGCAGCTTGGCCTCGGCGCCCTGCAGGCCGACCAGCTCGAACTTCTCCATCACGATCGAGCGGATCTCGGACTCGGACTTCTTGGTGTGCTCGCGCAGCGGGAAGGCGATGTTGTCGTACAGGCTCATCGAGCCGAACAGCGCGCCGTCCTGGAAGAGCACACCGAACAGCTTGCGGATCTCGTACAGGTCGTGCTCGCGCAGGGTGACGACGTCCCGGCCCTCGATGAGGATCGAGCCGCGGTCGGGCTTGAGCAGACCGACGAGGGTCTTGAGGAACACCGACTTGCCCGTGCCGGACGGGCCGAGCATCACCGAGATCTCCCCTGCGGGGAGGGTCAGGGTGACGTCCTGCCAGATCGTCTGCGAACCGAAGGACTTCGTCAGTCCCTCGACGCGGATCTCGACTCCCACACTCCACCCCTCGTCAGGCCGGCGACGAGCGCGCGCGGCCCTCGCCGACGTGCGCTACATCACGTTCAACGAGCGCGACCGCCAGAGGTTACGGCCAGGTAACCCGGTCCGCACCCCGAGACGACGGCGTCGGCGGAGGTCCGGACGCGAGCCAGGGCCGACCCGGCGTGCGGGTCGGCCCTGGCTGGTGGCTGCGGTGCAGCCGGTCTCAGGGGTGAGACGAGGTCACTTCAGGGTGACGGTCGCCCCGGCGCCCTCGAGCGCCTCCTTGGCCTTCTCGGCCGCGGGCTTGTCGACCTTCTCCAGGACGACCTTGGGAGCGCCGTCGACGAGGTCCTTGGCCTCCTTCAGGCCGAGGCTCGTGAGGGCGCGCACCTCCTTGATGACCTGGATCTTCTTGTCGCCGGCAGCCTCGAGGACGACGTCGAACTCGTCCTGCTCGGCAGCGGCCTCGGCCCCACCAGCGGCGCCGCCGGCGGCCGGAGCGGCAGCCATGGCGACGGGAGCGGCGGCGGTGACCTCGAAGGTCTCCTCGAACTTCTTCACGAACTCGGAGAGCTCGATCAGGGTCATCTCCTTGAACGAGTCAAGGAGCTCGTCGGTGCTGAGCTTCGCCATGATGGCGTGTCCTTCCTGTCTTCGCCCGGGTGTGGGCGGTCGTGTGTGGGCGGGCTCGCCCGAGGGGGTGGTGCGGTCGGGCGGTCAGTCCTGCGGCTCGAGCTCGCGCTTCTGACGCAGGGCGTCGACCACGCGGGCCGTCTGCGACAGGGGGGCGGCGAACAGGGCCGCGGCGCCGGACATCGACGCCTTCATGGCGCCGGCCAGCTTGGCCAGCAGCACCTCGCGGGACTCGAGGTCCGCGAGCTGCCGGACCTCGTCGGCCGAGAGCGGCTTGCCGTCGAGCAGGCCTCCCCGGATCACGAGGGCGGGGTGGTCCTTGGCGAAGTCCCGCATCGACTTGGCCGTCTCCACCGGGTCACCGGTGATGAAGGCGATCGCGGACGGGCCGGTGAACTGGCCGTCGAAGGCCGAGACACCTGCCGCCTTCGCCGCGATGTCGGTGAGGGTGTTCTTCACCACGGCGTACGTCGCGTGCTCACTGATGTCGCGGCGCAGCTTCGTCAGCTGGGCCACGGTGAGACCGCGGTACTCGGTCAGCACGGCCGCCTTGGAGTCACGGAACTTGTCAGTGAGCTCGGCGACGGCAGCTGCCTTGTCGGGCCTGGCCATGGGCCTCCTTCCACGGGTGAAGCGCGGGTCTTCCCGGGCCCCCTCATGACGAACGCCCCGGCGCAGGAGGCGCGGGGCGTCAGGGGCACGTCGCGAGGACGTCGACCGAGAACCACACGTTCACCTGCGCGGGCCGCCGCACGGAGCGGGCTTTCGGACGTCGTACCGGGAGGTGCGGCGTCGACCAGCGGTCTTGGGCAGTGCCCAGCGTACGGCCAGCCCCCCCACCCCACCAAATCCCCACCCCTCTGGGCGGTGGTGGGCAAACGCCGAAGGATCCTTCCCGCGCGGCGGGAAGGATCCTTCGGCGTGCTGAGCCAGCGACAGCTGAGGTCAGGCGGACTCGGCCTCGTCGTCGACGGTGACGTTGCGCGTGCGGTTCGGGTCGATCTGGATGCCCGGGCCCATGGTCGTGGCGACAGTGGCCTTGCGCAGGTAGCGGCCCTTGGACGACGAGGGCTTGAGCCGCAGCACCTCTTCGAGGGCGGCGGCGTAGTTCTCGACCAGCGAGGTCTCGCTGAACGAGGTCTTGCCGATGATGAAGTGCAGGTTGGCGTGCTTGTCGGAACGGAACTCGATCTTGCCGCCCTTGATCTCGGTGACGGCCTTCGCGACGTCCATCGTGACGGTGCCGGTCTTCGGGTTCGGCATCAGGCCACGCGGGCCGAGCACCTTGCCGAGCCGGCCGACCTTGCCCATGAGGTCGGGGGTCGCCACGACGGAGTCGAAGTCGAGCCAGCCGCCCTGGATCTTCTCGAGCAGGTCGTCGCTGCCCACGTAGTCGGCGCCGGCCGCGGTCGCCTGCTCTGCACGGTCGCCGGTGGCGAAGACCAGGACCCGAGCGGTCTTGCCCGTGCCGTGCGGGAGGTTGACGGTGCCGCGGACCATCTGGTCGGCCTTGCGCGGGTCGATGCCCAGGCGGAAGGCGACCTCGACGGTGGCGTCGTACTTCGTGACGGACGTGTCCTTCGCGAGGCGGACGGCCTCGAGCGGTGCGTACAGGCGCTCGGCGTCGATCTTGTCGGCGGCGGCGCGGTAGGCCTTGCTGCGCTTCATGATGCTGCTCCCTGGTGCTGTGGTGGGGTGTGGTCGGACGGGCCAGCGCTGGCCCTGCCACGTACTGCTGGATCGTGCTGGTCGTGCTGGTCGTGCTGGGTCGTGCTCAGCCCTCGACGGTGATGCCCATCGAACGCGCGGTGCCAGCGATGATCTTGGCGGCGGCGTCGACGTCGTTGGCGTTGAGGTCCTCCATCTTGCTCTGCGCGATCTCGCGGACCTGCTGCTGCGTGAGCTTGGCGACCTTCGTCTTGTGCGGCTCGCCGGAACCCTTGGCCACGCCGGCAGCCTTCTTGATCAGCTCGGCGGCCGGGGGGGTCTTGGTGATGAACGTGAACGAGCGGTCCTCGTACACCGTGATCTCGACCGGGATCACGTTGCCGCGCTGGGCCTCCGTCGCGGCGTTGTACGCCTTGACGAACTCCATGATGTTGACGCCGTGCTGACCCAGGGCCGGACCGACCGGCGGCGCCGGCGTCGCGGCGCCAGCCTGGATCTGCAGCTTGATCAGGCCTGTGACCTTCTTCTTCTTCTTGGGGGGCATCTCTCGGGTCCTTACGTGGTGCGGGTTCTCGGTGCTGTCGGACGACGGCGCCGGGTGGGTGGGCGGTGCTCAGATCTTGGCGACCTGGCTGAACGACAGCTCGACCGGCGTCTCGCGACCGAAGATCGACACGAGCACCTTGAGCTTCTGGGCGTCGGCGCTGATCTCGGAGATGGTCGCCGGAAGCGTCTCGAACGGGCCTTCCATGACGGTGACGGACTCGCCGACCTCGAAGTCGATCACCTTGACCGGAGCCGCCGCCTTCTGGCCTGGCTTCTCCTTGACCTCGATGGTCGGTGCGAGCATCGAGAACACCTCGTCGATGCTCAGCGGCACCGGCTGGTGGGTGTTGCCCACGAAGCCGGTGACACCCGGGGTGTGGCGCACGGCGCCCCAGGACTCGTCGGTGAGGTCCATCCGCACCAGCACGTACCCGGGCATCCGCACCCGGCGCACCAGCTTGCGCTGGCCGTTCTTGATCTCGGTGACCTCTTCCATGGGCACCTCGACCTGGAAGATGAAGTCCTCCATGGCCAGGCTCTGGATGCGGGTCTCGAGGTTGGCCTTCACGCGGTTCTCGTACCCGGCGTAGGAGTGGATGACGAACCAGTCGCCGAAGGCCCGGCGCAGGCCGTCCTTGAACTCCTCGATCGGGTCGACCTCGTCCTCGTCCTCGTCCGCAGCCTCGTCCGCTGCCTCGTCCGCTGCCTCGTCCGCTGCCTCGTCCGCTGCCTCGTCCGACGAGTCACTGGCCTCGTCGCGCAGGTCGATCACGTCGACGGCATCGGTGGGCTCGGTGGCCGGCGAAGCGTCCGCAGCACCCTCGGCGTCGGGTGCGCCGCTCTCGAGGGTGTCGTGCGTCGGATCCGTCTGGTCGGACACGTGGTGCCTGCTTCCTGGTCGTGGGTCGTGCGTCTGCTCGGGGTGGTGCCGGGGGCCGTGCCGGGTCGTGCCGGTGGTGCGTGGTCGTGCCGGTGCTGCGTGCTGCGGTCAGCTGCCGCCGAACACCCGGACGACGAGCGCGCCGAGTGCGACGTCGAGCCCGGCGACGTACGCCATGACCGCGACCACGAACACCATGACGACGCTCGTGTACGTGATCAGCTCGCTGCGGGTCGGCCGGACGACCTTGCGCAGCTCGGAGACCACCTGGCGGAAGAACAGCGCCATCCGCTGGAACGGGCCGCGCTCGCGCGATGACGCGCCACTGCGGCCGGCGTCGCCGGTGCTGGTCTGGCTCACTGGTTCCTCACCCGATGCTCGCCGGTAGACAACCCGCAAGGCGCATCAGGCGCCCCGGGGCCGGAGCCACCACTTTGCGGTGGGTGCTCCGCCGCCTCGCGGCGGGTCGGTGCCACCCCCTGGTGGGGGTGCTACGCAGGGCAGGAGGGACTTGAACCCCCAACCGCCGGTTTTGGAGACCGGTGCTCTGCCAATTGAGCTACTGCCCTTCGATGGCCCCGCTCGCCCCGCCGGCACCGCCAGCAACAGATCGCGGGCAGGCGTCAGCATGGCAGTCGTCAACCACCGCGTCAGAGTGTACGCGAGCGCTCCTTGTGGGTCGAACCGGCTCGACGCGCCCCCCTCGCACGGTGCGAGGATGGCCCGGTGAGCGAGCAGACGACGTCCCGCACCCCGTCCACGACCGTCCGTCGGGTCTCGGCGCGGATCGGCGCCATCGCCGAGTCCGCGACCCTGGCGGTCGACGCCAAGGCCAAGGCCCTGAAGGCGCAGGGACGGCCGGTGATCGGCTTCGGGGCGGGCGAGCCGGACTTCCCGACGCCGGACTACGTGGTCGCGGCGGCCGTCGAGGCGGCCCACCAGCCGGTCAACCACCGCTACACGCCGGCCGGCGGCCTGCCCGAGCTGAAGGCGGCGATCGTCGCCAAGACGGCGCGCGACAGCGGGTACGAGGTCACGCCCGAGCAGGTGCTGGTGACCAACGGCGGCAAGCAGGCGGTCTACCAGGCGTTCGCGACGCTGCTCGACCCGGGCGACGAGGTCATCCTGCCCACCCCCTACTGGACGACGTACCCGGAGGCGATCAAGCTCGCGGGCGGCGTGCCGGTCGAGGTCTTCGCCGGGGCGGACGCCGGGTACCTGGTGAGCGTCGACCAGCTGGAGGCAGCCCGCACCGACCGCACCAAGGTGCTGCTGTTCTGCTCGCCGTCCAACCCGACGGGCGCGGTCTACCCACCCGAGCAGGTGCGCGCCATCGGCGAGTGGGCGCTCGAGCACGGCATCTGGGTGGTCACGGACGAGATCTACGAGCACCTGGTCTACGACGACGCGCGGTCGGTCTCGATGCCGGTCGAGGTTCCGGGCCTCGCCGACACCTGCGTGGTGCTCAACGGCGTCGCGAAGACCTACGCGATGACCGGCTGGCGGGTCGGCTGGATGATCGGGCCGCGCGACGTCGTCAAGGCGGCCACCAACCTGCAGTCGCACGCGACGTCGAACGTCGCGAACGTCTCGCAGCGCGCGGCGATCGCGGCCCTGACCGGCGACCTGTCGGCGGTCGCGACGATGCGCGAGGCGTTCGACCGCCGCCGGCGCACGATGGTCGACATGCTCAACGCGATCGACGGCGTCGTGTGCCCCGTGCCCGAGGGCGCCTTCTACGTCTACCCCTCGGTCGAGGGGGTGCTCGGACGCACGATCCGCGGCCGCACGCCGACGACGTCCGCCGAGCTCGCGGAGCTCATCCTGGAGGAGGTCGAGGTCGCGGTGGTGCCCGGCGAGGCGTTCGGCCCCAGCGGCTACCTGCGCCTGTCGTACGCCCTGGGCGACGCCGACCTGGTAGAGGGCGTCGGCCGGATCCAGACGCTGCTCGCCGAGGCCACCTGACCCCGGACGCCGATCCACGCGCCGGCTGGCAGGATCGGCGCATGCAGCGACCCGGGCAGCGCGACCTCCGGACGCTGCCCAAGGCCCACCTGCACCTGCACTTCACCGGCTCGATGCGGCCGGCGACGGTGATCGACCTCTCGCACCGGCACGGCATCCATCTGCCCGAGGCGCTGACCCGCGGCGAACCACCGCAGCTGCGGGCCACCGACGAGAAGGGCTGGTTCCGCTTCCAGCGCCTGTACGACGTCGCCCGCTCGTGCGTGCGCGACGAGCAGGACATCCGGCGGCTGGTGCTCGAAGCGGCACAGGACGACGTCCGGGACGGCTCGCGGTGGCTGGAGATCCAGGTCGACCCGACGTCGTACGCGGTGCACCTCGGCGGCCTGACGCCGACGCTCGAGCTGGTGCTGGACGCCGTGCGCGAGGCGACCGCGGCCACCGGCCTGCCGATCGCCGTGGTGGTCGCCGCGAGCCGGATCCGGCACCCGCTCGACGCCCGCACCCTCGCCCGGCTGGCGGCCCGGCACGCCGGTGCCGGGCCTGGTGAGGTGGTCGGCTTCGGGCTGAGCAACGACGAGCGGCGCGGGCTGACCGCGGACTTCGCCGCGGCGTTCCGGATCGCCGCCCGGGCCGGACTGGCCAGCGTGCCGCACAGCGGCGAGCTGCTCGGGCCGGACCACGTGCGGGTGACCCTGGACCATCTCGCCCCCGACCGGATCGGCCACGGCGTGCGCAGCATCGAGGACCCCCGGGTGCTGGACGACGTCCTGCGCCGCGGCATCACCCTGGAGGTCTGCCCCGGCTCGAACGTCGCGCTCGGTGTCTACCGCGACCCCGAGGACGTGCCGCTGCGCGCGCTCGTGGACGCCGGGGTGAGCGTCGCGCTCGGCGCCGACGACCCGCTGCTGTTCGGCACCCGGCTGGCCGACCAGTACCGCATCGCCCGCGAGGTGCACGGGTTCGACGACGCCGCGCTGGCCGAGCTGGCGCGCGCGTCGATCCGCGGCTCGCGGGCCCCGGACGACGTCCGCAAGACCCTGCTGGCGGACGTCGACGCCTGGCTCGCCGGCGACTGACGGCCCGGCCGTTACTCCTCGAGCCCACGCAGGAACGGCAGCACCCGCGACCACATCAGCTCGGTCGCCGCGGCGTCGTACTCCCGGGGCAGCGAGGGGTCGGCGAACAGGTGCGCCGAGCCGGGGTAGTCGAAGATGTCGATCCGGCCGCCGGCCGACTCGACCTCCTGGCGCTGGTCGGCGAAGGCGTCCGCGTCGTCGCGGAACGGGTCGTCGACCATCGTGTGCACCTGGGCCGGCACCCCCTGCGGCCAGCGCACGTCGTCGCCGAGCCAGCCGGCCAGGAACACGCCCGAGAAGAGCAGCACGCCGGAGACCGGGCGCGAGGTCGCGACCTGCACCGCCTGGCCCCCGCCGGCGGAGAAGCCGCCGACGACGAAGCCGTCGGGTAGGTCGGCGACCGCCTCGCGGGTGCGGCGGTCGAGCTCGTCGGACGACGCCTGCCAGTTCGCCATGGCGGGCTCGTAGTCGTCGAACGTGCGACCGTCGAACAGGTCTGGCACGAGCACCTCGTGGCCGTCGGCCCGCAGCCGGTCGGCGGCGTCGACGATGCCGGGCCGCAGCCCCAGGACAGAGTGGAAGAGCACGATCTGCGTCATGCCCAGATCAGATCACGACCCCCCGACAGTGGCGGGGGGCGTCGCTCAGCGGCGCAGGCCGGGGGCGAGGCGGGCCAGCGCCTCGGCAGCCGCCGGGTGGTGCCCGGCGATGGGCACGAGGACGCGGACGGCGTCCGCGGTCTGCCCGGTCTGCCGGACGGCAGCCGCGAAGGTGGTGGCGCCGATGAGGCCCGCCATGAGCTCGGTGACGTACGTGGTCAGGTCCATGTCGTCCCTCCGGTCCGCGGCCTGAGGTCGCGTGGTCAAGTGGTCCATCTGCTTCATCGACTACCCACCGGTGGTCTTGAGGGGTCCCCTGACGCCATTTCAGGGTGCCACCGAGTGGCCGGATGCGCGCGCGGAAACGATCTTGGTCGCGGGCCGCGCGCTGCGGCGGCCGGTGGGCCTCAGACTGGACCGATGACCTCACCGGTGCTGATCGCCTGCGCGCACGGGACGCGTGACGCGCGCGGCCGCAGCGCGATCGGTGGCCTGGTCGCGGCGATCGGCGCCGCCCGGCCCGCCCTGGCGCTCCACGCCGCGTATGTCGACGTGCAGCCGCCCTCGGTCGTCGACGTCGTGGCCCGGGTCACCGACGAGGGCAGGGCTGCCGTGGTCGTGCCGCTGCTGCTCTCGACCGGGTACCACGTCGGGGTCGACGTCGCCCGCGCCGTCGACGGCCGGACAGCGGTCGCCGCCCCCGCGCTCGGCCCGGACGACCGCCTCACCGCCTTACTGCTGCAACGGATCCGGGAGGCCGGCGTCGAGGACGACGAGCCGGTGGTGGTGGCAGCGGCCGGGTCGAGCGACCCGCGCGCGGCGGCCGACGTCGGACGGCTGGCCGCTGGGCTGCGCACCCGCCGCAGTGGTCCGGTCGCGGTGGGGTTCGGCGCCAGTGCCACCCCCACGGTGCCCGACGCGGTCGCCGCGCTGCGCTCGGCCGAGCCGGGACGACGCGTGGCGGTCGCCGCCTACCTGCTGGCCGCCGGGCACTTCCACCACCGGCTGCTCGCCGCCGGTGCGGACGTCGTTACCGACCCGCTGCTGCGCGCGGGCGACGAGCCCGACCCGCGGCTGGTGGCGATCGCCCTCGACCGATACGACGCGGCGGCCGCGACGCTCACAGGCTGAGGCCGACCAGCACCGGCTCGTTGACCAGCGTGACCCCGAACGCAGCGTGGACGCCGTCGCGCACCTCGCGCGCCAGGGCGAGGAGGTCGGCCGCGCTCGCGCCGCCGCGGTTGGTCAGTGCCAGGGTGTGCTTGGTCGAGAGCGACGCGCGGCCGGGCAGCCCGTGCCCCCGGGTGAACCCGGCGCGTTCGATCAGCCAGGCCGCACTGGTCTTGGTTGCCGCCCCCGGGCCGTCGGTGGGGTAGGTGGGCGGAGCGGCATCGGCGCCGAGCCGCTCACGCACCCGCTCGCGCAGCCGCTCGAGCTCGGCCGGCTGCAGCAGCGGGTTGGTGAAGAAGGAGCCCGCGCTCCAGGTGTCGTGGTCGCCGTCGTCCAGCACCATGCCCCGCTTGCGGCGCTGGGCGAGCACCGCCTCGCGAGCCTCGGCCAGCGGCACGCGCTCGCCGGCCTGCACCCCGAGGCCGCGCGCGAGGTCGGCGTAGCCGATGGGCGCGGACTGCGTGCCGAGCCGCAGCTGGAAGAGCACGTCGAGGACGACGTACCGGTCGGTGCCCTTGAACGCCGAGTGCCGGTAGGTGAACCGGCAGTCGGCGTTCGCCACCGTCACGACCTGCTGACCGGCGCGGTCCCACACCCGCACCGAGGCGATCGTCTGGGCGACCTCCTGGCCGTAGGCGCCGACGTTCTGCACCGGGGTCGCGCCCACCGTGCCCGGGATGCCGGACAGCGCCTCGATCCCCACCCAGCCCTCATCGACGGCACGGGCGACGAGGTCGTCCCAGGTCTCGCCCGCGGCCACCCGCACGCTCGCGCCCGAGCAGTCGTCGACAGACTCGACGGTGACGCCGCTGGTGGCGACCCGGACCACGGTGCCGGGAACGGGTTCGTCGGTGACCAGCAGGTTCGACCCACCGGCCAGCAGCAGCAGCGGCTCGTCGGCGTCGTCGACCTCGCGCACGGCGTCGACGAGCTCGTCGGTGGTGCGCGCGGTGACCAGCCGCTCGGCCGGACCGCCGACCCGCAGCGTCGTGAGGTCGGCCAGCCGCACGGTCGACTGCTCGGCGCTCACGACGTCTCCTCGGCGGGGCGCTGCACCGGGTGCGTCGGCGCCGCGGCGTCCGGGGCGCTCGCCCCGGCCAGCACCACCGCGAGCACCAGGACGCCGAGCACCACCCAGAGCGCGTCCAGGATGCCCACGTGGTCGGCCAGGAAGCCGATCAGCGGCGGCCCGGCGAGGAAGGCGGTGTAGCCGATCGAGGACACCACGCTGACCCGGGCGGCCGCGTGCTCGGGGTCGTCGGCCGCCGCGCTCATGCCGACCGGGAAGCCCAGCGAGGCGCCGAGCCCCCACAGCACCGTACCGACGGCGGCGACCGGCACCGAGCCGCCGACCAGCACCAGCAGCAGGCCCGCGGACGCGAGCAGCGCCGTGGCGCGCAGCACGACCACCCGGCCGAAGAGGTCGAGGGCGCGGGTGCCGACCAGCCGGCCGACCGTCATCGCGGCCACGAAGGCGGCGAAGCCCAGCACCGCGTGGGCGTTCGACACGTGGTAGCCGTCGGCGAACGCCAGCGCCATCCAGTCGTTGGCCGAGCCCTCGGTGAACGCGAAGGTGAGCACCAGCAACCCGATCGCCAGCGTGCGCGGCTCGCGCCAGGCGGCCAGCGGGTTGCGCCGCACCGGCGCGGGCTCGCCCTCGGGGCGCACCTCGACCGGCAGGAAGGCCCGACCACCCAGCTGGCTCACCACGACGGCCAGCAACGCGAGCGCCAGCAGGTGCGTGCGGGTCGACAGCCCGGCTGCCAGCGCCCCCGCCCCGACCACCGCCCCCACGACGGTGCCGATGCTGAACGCCGCATGGAAGCGCGGCATGATCGCGCGGCGCAGGCGGCGCTCGACCTCGGCCCCCTCGACGTTCATCGCGACGTCCCAGGATCCCGACCCGAGGCCGACCAGGAACAGCCCGGCCACCAGCAGCGGGATGGCGTCGGCCAGCCCGATGAGGGCCAACCCGGCGATGCACACCGACGACGCGAGCCGGACGGTGCGGGAGGCGCCGACCCGCCCCACGATCGCGCCGGTCATCGGCAGCGCCAGCACCGCGCCCCCGCTCATCGAGAGCAGCACGAGGCCGACCTGGCTGGCCGACAGGTCGAGGGCGTCCCGCAGCGCGGGGATCCGTGAGATCCAGGTGGCCAGGATGAGCCCGTTGACCGCGAACACGGCGTACACGGCTGTGCGGGCGCGACGGACGGTGGAGTCAGCGCTCGCCGGGGGCGAGGTGGTGCTCACGCGAGGCGGACCACCGCGCGGGCGCGGCCCAGGACGGTCAGTGCGGCGCCGTCCGGCCCGTCGGTGGTGGCGGTCAGGTCGACCCGCACGGTGCGCGCGGCGTCGTCCTTCGTGGCGACCACACCGGCCACGTGCACCGGCGCCCCCGCGACGTCGTCGACCGGGACCGGCTTGGTGAAGCGCACGCCGTAGTGGACGACGGCACCCGGGTCGGTGGCCCAGTCGGACACGACGCGCACCGCCGTGGCCATGGTGAGCATGCCGTGGGCGATGACGCCGGGCAGGCCGACCTCGGCGGCGAACCGGTCGCTCCAGTGGATCGGGTTGAAGTCGCCGCTGGCGCCGGCGTACCGCACCAGGTCGGCGCGGGTCAGGGTGAAGGTCTGTGCGGGCAGGACGTCACCGACCTGCACGGCGTCGAACTGCGGGGTGCTGCTGGGGCCGGTCATCACTCGCCTCCCCGCACGACGATGGTGGAGGTGGCCGTGCAGACCGGCTCGCCCGTCTCGGTGGTGATCTCGCTGCGGGTGGTCACCATCGAGTGGCCGCCTGCCGAGCGCACCGAGTCGACGTGCAGCACGGCGACCAGCCGGTCGCCGGCCACGATCGGCCGGTGGTGGGCGAAGGTCTGCTCGCCATGCACGACGCGGCTGAAGTCGATGCCGGCCTCGGGGTCGAGCACCAGCTGGGCGTCACAGCGCTGCGCGACGATCACGGCGAACGTGGGCGGCGCGATGACGTCGGCGTAGCCCAGCGCGCGAGCGGCCTCGGGGTCGGTGTGGACCGGGTGCGGGCCGGTGGCCTCGGCGAACTCGCGGATCTTCTCGCGACCCACCTCGTACGGCGGGGTGGGCGGGTACTGCCGCCCCGCGAACTCTGCGTTGACCATGCGGCTCACGCTACCGGCCGGGGACGACGAAGCGGCCGGCCCCACCAGGGGGCGGCCGCTTCGGGACGAGCTCGCGTCAGCGCGTCTCGCGGTGCAGCGTGTGACGACCCTCGCGGCGGCAGTACTTCTTCAGCTCGAGCCGGTCGGGGTCGTTGCGACGGTTCTTCTTGGTGATGTAGTTGCGCTCCTTGCACTCCGTGCAGGCCAGAGTGATCTTGGGGCGGATGTCGGTGCTCTTGGCCACGGAACTGCTCACTTTCGGATGGAGACAACGACCTGAGGGTACGCGAGGAGCAGGGTGTGCTCCAAACGCTTGTGGTAGCGGGGGCGGGACTCGAACCCGCGACACCACGATTATGAGCCGTGTGCTCTAACCACCTGAGCTACCCCGCCACGTGCGGGGCCGTCGTCCGGGCCGGACGACGAACACCCACCAGAGCCCCAATACGGAATCGAACCGTAGACCTTCTCCTTACCATGGAGACGCTCTGCCGACTGAGCTATTGGGGCAGCGCGGACGAGCGTACACGGTCAGCCGACCGCCCGAGAAATCGGTGCGGCAGACCGCCTGCACGGGGGCGCGGGGCTGCGCGGAGCGGACCGTCCGGCCGGGGCGACACGCCGCTTGCCGAGGGTTGGAACCCTCGGCAAGCGGGCGATGACCTGCTTGACGTGATCAACGTCGGAAGGCGGTGACGTGGGCGGGGGTGAGCTCGGCGACGGAGCGGACGCCGAGCAGGCGCAGGGTGCGCTCGATCTCGGTGCGCAGGATCGCGATGGCCCGGTCGACGCCGGGCCGCCCCCCGGCCATCAGCCCGTACAGGTAGGCCCGGCCGACCAGGGTGAACCGCGCGCCGACGGCGAGTGCGGCGACGACGTCCTGGCCGCTCATGATCCCGGTGTCCAGGTGCACCTCGACGTCCGACCCGACCTCGCGCACCACGTCGGGCAGCAGGTGGAACGGCACCGGTGCGCGGTCCAGCTGGCGGCCGCCGTGGTTCGACAGCACGACGGCGTCCACACCGAGGTCGGCGAGCCGGCGGGCGTCGGCGAGGCTCTGCACGCCCTTGACCACGACCCGACCCGGCCACTGCGCGGTGATCCAGGCGAGGTCCTCGAAGGTCACCGTCGGGTCGAACATCGTGTCGAGCAGGTCGGCCACCGTGCCCGACCACGCGTCGAGCGAGGCGAACGCCAGCGGCTCGGTGGTGAGGAAGTCGAACCACCAGGCCGGACGCGGCAGCGCGTTGAGCACGGTGCGCAGCGTCAGCGCGGGCGGGATCGTCATGCCGTTGCGGACGTCGCGCAGCCGGTTGCCCGCCACCGGGACGTCGACCGTCACCAGCAACGTGTCGTAGCCGGCCAGCCGGGCCCGCTCGACCAACGCCATCGAGCGCTCGCGGTCTCGCCACATGTACAGCTGGAACCAGTTGCGCCCGTGCGGAGCGGCGGCTGCGACGTCCTCGATCGACGTGGTGCCCATGGTCGAGAGGGTGTACGGGATACCGGCCGCCTGCGCCGCCGTCGCACCGGCGATCTCGCCCTCGGTCTGCATCATCCGGGTGAAGCCGGTGGGGGCGATGCCGAACGGCAGCTCCGACCGCTCCCCCAGCACCTCCACCGAGGTGTCGACCGACCCGACGTCGCGCAGGATCCCCGGGTGGAACGTCAGGTCCGCGAACGCCTGGCGGGCCCGGCGCAGCGACACCTCGCCGTCGGCCGCCCCGTCGGTGTAGTCGAAGGCCGCACGCGGAGTACGCCGCCGTGCCACGTCGCGCAGGTCCCAGATGGTGTGGCACCGCTCGAGCCGCCGGCGGCGGCCGTCGAGCGTCGGCGGCTGGAAGCGCAGCAGTGGGGCGAGGTCGTGCGGGCGCGGGAGCCGGCGCTTCACGACGGTCCTTCCGGTGGGTGGGGGAGCTCGGGGGTGGCACCGGGGGTCGGTCGCGGCAGGTCGGGCGGGGGCAGCACCACCCCGAAGCCGGCGACAGCCAGCCGCAACAGCACCTGGCGGGGCGCGAGCAGGTCGGCGATCCGGGCCGCGCTGAGCACCTCGAGCTCGGCCAGCCGGGCGGCGAGCTGGCTCGCTCCCGCCACCCGGGCTCGGTGCAGCTCGAGGGTGTTGTGCCACACCTTCTGCCGCGCCTCCGTGAGGAACCGGCGCGAGCTGAGCCGGTTGACCGGCTGCAGCACGCGGTCGAGCAGCGAGCGGGCCGAGCGCGCCGCCAGCTCCGCGTCCTCGGCCGCGACCCGGCCGGAGAGCACGCCGTCGATCCGCTCGTGGTCCAGGCGGCGCCGGGCCAGCACGGCCGGGTCGGCGAGCTCGGCGTCGGTGATCACTGCGAGCAGGGCTTGCGGCAGGTCGTAGTTGATGTGGGCGTTGATGCCGAGCAGCACGTGCCGCAGCGGCGGTAGCTCAGCAGGCGCGTCGAAGGCCAGCCGCCACGGCCGGGGGACGCGGCCGCCGGCCAGGTCCGCGTCGAGGGCGTCGAGGTAGAGGTCGGCGAAGGCGACGTCCCACCGCTCCACCCACTCGGGGTCGGCGAACGTCCCGTCCCGGACGGCGGCGCCGACCGCCGCGGTCGTGCGCTGGTAGGTCTGCAGGAAGACGCGGCGCGCCCCGTGCCGTGGGCCCAGCGCGTCCAGCCGCTGCTGCATCGCCCGGACCACCGAGTCGATGGTCCGCGGGTCGGGCAGGTCGCGCGTGCCCACGTCGGCCTCAGGCGGGCCGGGTCGGCCGGACCGCGAGGACGGCGAGACGGTCGAGGGACTCCTGGTTGCGGCGGCGCAGCACGGCCTCGGCCAGCGGGTTGTGCAGCCACTTGCCCGGGCCGCTCACCGGCGTCTCGACCATGGTGACCCGGGTGCCGTTGCCCGAGGCGCTCAGCCGCAATCCGACCCGTGCCTCGCCGAACGGCCGGCCTCGGGCGATCAGCACCAGCCGGCTTGGCGCCTCGCATTCCTCGACCTGCGTCTCGTCCTCGAGCAGCACCGGCCAGGCGCCGACGGCGTGGTGGATCCGGCTGCCGGGATCCGGCCACTCGGCGTCCACCGCCCGGATGTGCGAGGCCCCGACCACCCAGGTCGTGTAGAGCCACCCGTCGGCCAGCACCTCGAAGACTCGCTCGGGGGACGCCGCCACCTGCCTGCTCACCTCAGCCATGGCCTCAGCGTGGCCCAGCGGTCGCTGACCCGCACGCCAGGAACGATCGCCCGGGCACGCCGGGGGTGGCGGCCCCCGGACGGCAGTCGCCGTTGGTGCCCACTCGGCGTCAGCGGCCGGTGTGCTCGCCGCGGAACACGAGCACTGGGCACGGCGCGTGGTGCACGCAGAAGGTGGCGACCGAGCCCAGGTGCATTCCAGGCAGCTCTCCCCGACCATGGCTACCGACGACGAGGAGCTGCGCCCCCACGGCGGCCTCGGTCAGTGCGTGGGCCGGCCGCTTCTGCACGAGCCTCTTCTCGACGGGCACGGCCGGCTCGGGCCCGAGAGCTTCGGCCACGGCTCGGTCGAGGACCTCGCGCGCGTCCCGGTCGTAGTCGGCCTCCGTGTAGGTGGGCGCCACCAGGATGGTCCAGGGAATCTCGTAGCCGGTTACCGCAAGGAGGCCGGCCTTCGTGACGCGGGCCTGTTCTGCAGCCCACCGGACCGCCTGCAGGCTCAACTCGGAGCCGTCAACCCCGACGACGATCAACGGACGGACTGGCTGGTCGCTCATCTACGAGCCTTCTTTCCACTCCACAACACATCTCGTGCTTGACGTTCTCTGGGCAAGCCGAGGAACCACAGAGCACTCGGTCCACGAACCCTCTGCCCACGCTAGTCCGAATCTTGCGTCTCCGGCATCGTGATCGGCGTGGAGGGGGCGCCACGGTCGACTGCAGCAGGAAGGAGGTCTGGTGCTGCTTCTCTTGCGACCAAGACCCGCAAGCTGCGCCCGGCCACCAGGATCAGGCGGCCTTGCCTGAGCACCAGATCCGTCGCCTCCGCGAACAAGGGCCCCCGACCGGCGGTTCCGCTGGTCAGGGGCCCCTTCGTGGTGGCAGGTGAAGGATTCGAACCTTCGAAGCTTTCGCGACGGATTTACAGTCCGCTCCCATTGGCCGCTCGGGCAACCTGCCGCGCCGATCCGCGAGACCACTGGTGTCCCCCGCTTTACGGCGGATGGAAGGATAGCAAGGACGCGCAGCCCATCTGAAACCCGGGAGGACACCGTGGCCGACTCCACCTTCGACGTCGTGAGCAAGGTCGACCGCCAGGAGGTCGACAACGCGCTGAACCAGGCCGCCAAGGAGGTCTCGCAGCGCTACGACTTCAAGGGAACGGACGCCTCGGTCGGCTGGAGCGGCGAGATGATCCTGATCAAGGCGAACAGCGAGGAGCGCGCCAAGGCCGTCCTCGACGTCCTGCAGACCAAGCTGGTCCACCGCGGGGTCTCGCTGAAGTCGCTGGACTCCGACGAGCCGAAGGCCTCCGGCAAGGAGTTCCGGATCGAGTCCACCCTCAAGGAGGGGCTCAGCCAGGAGAACGCCAAGAAGGTCGCCAAGCTGATCCGCGACGAAGGCCCCAAGTCCGTGAAGGCGCACATCCAGGGCGACGAGCTGCGGGTGTCGAGCAAGTCGCGCGACGACCTGCAGACGGTGCAACGGCTGCTCAAGGAAGCCGACCTCGACGTGGCGCTGCAGTTCACCAACTACCGCTGACGACCCGGCCGCCGGCTGGCCGCGGCGCCAGGCTGAGCCGATAGGTTCGGGGCCGTGCCTGCCTCACCGCGCCGTCCGGACCTGAACTTCGACCGCGTCGCCGACGAGTACGACCGCACCCGCGGCGGCGTCGAGCGGGCGACCGGCTCGGCGGGCGACGTCGCCGGGCACGTCCTTCCCGGCGACGTGCTCGAGATCGGAGTGGGCACCGCGATCGTGGCGCACGCGCTGCTGACGACGGCGCCGCAGATCCGGCGCCTGGCCGGCATCGACATCTCGGCGCGGATGCTGGCCCAGGCCAGGCCGCGGCTGCCCGGTCGGCTGGTCCGCGGCTCGGCCGAGCAGCTGCCGTTCGCGGACGGCAGGTTCGACTCCGTGGTCGGCGTGCACGTGCTGCACCTGGTGCCCGACCTGGCCAGGACGCTCACCGAGGTCACGCGCGTGCTGCGTCCTGGCGGCCGGCTCGTGGCCCTGCACGGTGACCCCCAGCAGGAACGCGACGACGACCTGAGCGTCGCCACCCGTGGACTGCGCGCGCTCCGCGCGGTCCGCGACGACTCGCCGGGCCAGGTGCGCACCGCGGCCGCATCGGCCGGACTGCGCTGCGTCGTGCAGCACCCCGCCTCGCCTCGCCGGTCACAGCACACCCCGGCCGAGCTGGCCGACCTGCTGGTGGGCCGGTCGTGGTCCGCTCTGTGGTCGCTGGACGACGAGCAGTTCGCCGCGACCGTGCAGCCGATGGTCGACGCCCTGCGCGCGCTACCTGACCAGCACCGGCCCCGGCCGCAGGAGTCGCGGATGACCGTGAGTGCCTTCGAGCGCCGCTAGCTCGAGCGCTGACTCAGCGCCGGTAGCCGGCCCGCGCCTCGAGCCGGGCGATCCGCTCGGCCATCGGCGGGTGGGTGCTGAACAGCCGCGACATGCCGTCGCCCCTGAACGGGTTGGCGATGAACAGGTGGCTGGCGTTGACCAGCTCACGGTCGGGCGGCAGGGGCAGCTGGCGGGTGCCGGCCTCCAGCTTGCGCAGCGCCGAGGCCAGGGCCAGGGGATCTCCGGTGAGCGTCGCGCCGTCCTCGTCCGCGTCATACTCGCGGGTGCGGCTGATCGCCATCTGGATCACCACGGCCGCCAGCGGCGCGGCGAGCGCGATGAGCAGCATGGCGAACGGGTTCGGCCGCTCGTCATCGCTACCGCCGAAGCCGCCACCGAAGAACAGGCCGATCTGGGCGACGGAGGTGATGACGCCGCCGACCGCCGCCGCCACCGACGAGGTGAGGATGTCGCGGTTGTAGACGTGCATGAGCTCGTGCCCGAGGACGCCGCGCAGCTCGCGCTCGTCGAGCAGGGCGAGGATGCCGTCGGTGCAGCAGACGGCCGCGTTGCTGGGGTTGCGGCCGGTGGCGAAGGCGTTCGGGGCCATCGTCGGTGAGATGAACAGCCGCGGCATCGGCTGGCGCGCGGCGGTCGAGAGCTCGCGGACGATGCGGTACATCGCGGGCTGCTCGGCCTCACTCACCGGACGCGCGTGCATGGCCCGGATCGCGATCTTGTCGCTGTTCCAGTAGCCGTACGCCGTCATGCCGACGCCGAGCAGCGCGAACGCCCAGATGAACCGGCCGCTGGCCACCACGGATCCCACGACCAGCAGCAGCCCGAAGATGCCACCGAACAGCAGCGTCGTCTTCAGCCCGTTGAAATGCTGGTGGCCCATCGAACCGTCCTCTCTGGTCGCTCTCGCCGGCTTGCTGAGGGGTCAACGTGCGGCGGGGGTCGCTGCGTTCCCATCTGGGGTCAGCGCAGCGGGACGCCACCCAGCAGTCCGATCAGCCCCTCCGGCAGGACGGACAGGACGACGCAGCCGGCGGCGGTGAGCGAGAGCGCCAGCCGCCCGGCCACCGGGGTGCGCACCCGCACGGCCGTGCCCCCGGTTGCGGGCGGGGCTGGGGCCGGGACCGGCTCCCCCTCGGCGAACAGCTGCACCGCCCACCGCAGGTAGACGGCGACCCCGAGCGCGACGTTGACGACGGCCACGGCCACCAGCCACCAGGCCCCCACCCCGACCACCGGCACCAGGGCCACGACCTTGGCCACCAGCCCCATCACGCCCGGTGGCAGCCCGGCCAGGCAGAGCAGCGCGAACGCCAGCACGAGGGCGAGCGCCGGCTGCTCGCGCCACAGCCCGGCGTACGCGTCGAGGCCGTGCCGGGCGCCGTCACGGTGGCGTCGGGCGGTGCGGGCCACGACGGCGAACGCGGCCAGCGTGCCCACCGCGTAGGCGAGCAGATAGGCGACGGACGCCGAGACCGCCCCGGGCACGCGACCGTGCCCGACCGCCCCGGCCAGCGGCAGCAGCACCCAGCCGGCCTGCGCGATCGTCGACCAGGCGAGCAGCCGCACGGCGCTCGCCTGGCGCAGGGCGACCAGGTTGCCGACCGTCATCGTGACGGCCGCCGCCACCCCGATCGGAGCCGCCCACAGCACGCTGCGCTCGGGCGCCCCCACCGCCAGCACCAGGACGACGGCGGTCAGCCCGGCGGCCTTCGACACGGTCGACAGGAATGCCGCGACGGGCAGTGGGGCGCCGGCGTACGTCTCGGGCGTCCACAGGTGGAACGGCACGAGCGACAGCTTGAACGCCGCCCCTGCGACGACGAGCGCGAGCCCGAGGCCGTGGACGGCGCGCAGGTCACCGAGCTGGTCGGACGGCAGGGCGCCGAGGAACAGCGAGCCGGTGGAGGCGTAGAGCAACGCGATCCCGAGAGCCAGCAACCCGAACGACAGCACCGACGTCAGCAGCAGCTTCAGCGCCCCCTCGGCGCCGCGGGCGTCGCGCCGCAGGGCCGCGAGGCCGACGATCGGGAGCGAGGCCGTCTCGAGCGCGACCGCCAGCGTGGCGAGGTCGCGGGCGCCGGCCAGCGCGGCGGCTCCTGCCGTCGCAGCCAGGACGAGCACCAGCAGCTCGACCCGGGGCAGGCCGCTCTGGCCTGGCCCGTCGTCCGGCTCGCTGTCGGCCAGGGCGAGCAGCAGGCAGACGAGCGCCGAGCCGAGCACCACGACCTGCACGGCGAACGTGAGGTGGCTGGCGACGTACGAGCAGTGGTCGGGTGAGCTGCAGAAGGTCTGGCGCGTTCCGGAGGCCAGCGGCACGAGGGTGACCAGCGCCGCGAGGATCGAGCCGAGCGCCAGGACGGCGGGCAGGTGCGCCCAGCGACCGGCGCGCCAAGGCAGCAGCGCATCGGCGGCGAGCACCAGCACGGCGCCCGCCGCGGGCAGCGCGAACGGCGCGACCGCGAGCCAGTCGACCGCCGGGACGCCCATCAGATCGACCCCCGGACGACGGCGAGCAGGCCTTGCACGGCCGGCTCGGTCACCCGCAGCAGCAGCCACGGCACCAGCCCGAGCAGCACGGTGATGACGACCAAGGGCAGCCCGATCCAGGTCTCGGCGGTCGTGGCGTCGACCGGTCGGTCGGCGGTCGCGGTGGGCTCGACGTCCGGGACGCCGTGCCAGACGGTGCGCAGCACCCGCAGCAGGTAGGCGGCGGCGAGCGCTGTGCCGACCAGCGCGACGACGGCGAGCGCCCGCCAGCCCGCGCGGTCGCTCACCCCCGCGGGGGCCTGCCACGACCCGTAGACCGCGAGCACCTCGCCCCAGAACCCGGCGAGCCCGGGCAGGCCGAGGCCTGCGACGCAGCCGAGGGCAAGCAGGCCGCCGAGCCGTGGCCGCACGTCGCGCAACCCGCCGCCGATCCGGCTGAGCAGGCCACTGCCGACGCGGTCCTTCAAGCCGCCCGCGACGAGGAACAGCAGCGACGTGATGACGCCGTGCGCCACGTTGGCGAACAGCGCGCCTTGCAGGCCCTGCGCCGTGCCGCTGGCGATCCCGAGGGCGACGAACCCCATGTGCGCCACGGACGAGAAGGCCACCAGCCGCTTGAGGTCGCGCTCGACGAGGCAGACCAGTCCACCCCAGATGATGCCCACCACACCACAGACGGCAAGGTACGGCGCCACCGCCGCAAAGCCTTGTGGCACAACGGGGACGACGACCCGCACCATGCCGTAGCTGCCCATCTTGAGCAGCACGCCGGCCAGCAGCACGGAGCCCACCGTGGGCGCACTCGTGTGCGCCGCTGGCAGCCAGGTGTGCAGCGGCCACACCGGCACCTTGACCGCCAGTCCGCCCACGAGCAGTGCGGCCGCCACGACCTGGGTGCTGCGTCCCATCCCGGCACCGTGCGCGGCGGCGAGCGCCACCAGGTCGGTTGTGCCGGTGCCGAGGGCGATGACGAGCAGGCCCAGCAGCATGACCGCCGACCCCAGCGCGGTGTAGAGCACGAACCGGGCCGCCGCGTCGCGCCGTCCGGCGTCGTCGTGCGGGTCACCCCACCAGCGGATCACCGCCCACATCGGCACCAGCACGGTCTCGAACGCGATGAAGAACACGATCAGGTCGGCGGCGGTGAAGGTCGCCAGCGCGCCGCCCTCGACGACCAGCAGCGCCGCCACCAGCGAGCGCACCGACCCGACCGGTGCGTCGCCGACGTCGAGCGCGGTCGGCGGCTGGCGGGCGACGTGCACCGTGACGGCCACCCCGAGCACGGCGGTGAGCAGCACCAGCGGCAGGCTGATGCCGTCCAGGGCGAGGTGCAGCCGGACGCCCAGCGTCGGGATCCACGGGAGGTCGAGGCTGATCGCCGGGCCGGTGGCGGCCCACGGCCGCGCGAAGAGCGTGAGCGCGGCGGCCACGAGCGTCACGGAGCTGACGACCACGCCGGTGACGGCCGCCACCTGCTCACCGATGGTGCGTGGCGCGAGCAGCAGCACCAGCGCGGTCGCGAGCGGGAGGCCGACCAGCAGCACGAGCAGCTCGCTCATCGCAGCCCCACCCCGACGGCGGCAGCCACGACGCCACCCGCGACCAGCCAGGTGAGATACGCCGTGGACACCCCGGTCTGGGTGCGCCGCAACGCCGATCCCGCCCACCGGCTGGTGGTCACGCTGCCACGGACGTAGGCGTCGACGACGTCGTGGTCGCCGGAGGTGACCACCCGGGCGAGCACCTGCGCCGGGCGGATGACCAGCCGGTGCTGCGCCGCGTCGACGCCGAAGCCGCTCGACAGCACGCGCTGCACCCACCCGGGCAGCACCGCTGCCGGGTCGCCGCGCCGGGCGGCTACCGCCAGGGTGGCGCCGACGCCCACCACGGCGAGCAGCGCGCCGAGCACCGCGGTGACCAGGCCGAGGTGGATCCGTCCCGGGGTGAGCGGGCCGAGCAGCAGCAGGCCCCCGGCGACGGTGGGGACGGCGAGCACCAGCAGCGGCGCGGTCATCGCGACGGGCAGCGGCGTCACCGGCACGGCTCCCCCGGCGGCCGCCACGACCTCGCCGGCCTCGACGTCCTCGATCTCGGCCATGTCGTCGTGTGCCGCGCGGGGCGTCTCGCGCACGACCAGCCACCAGGTGCGGGCGCAGTAGGCGGCGGTGACCAGGCCGGTGAGCAACCCGGTCAGCAGGACGACGACGGCGGCCCACGCGTGGGGTCCGTGCACGCCTGCCTCGGCGGCACCCAGCACGGCTTCCTTGGACCAGTAGCCCGACAACGGCGGCAGCCCGGCCAGCGAGGCGAGCCCGAGGCTGAACAGCACGGCCACCAGCGGCGAGCGCCTCCCCGCGCCGGCGAGGTCACCGAGCGCCGTGCTGTGCACCTGGTGCGCGAGCGCGCCCGCCGACAGGAACAGCAGCGCCTTGAACCCGGCGTGCGAGAGCAGGTGGACGACGGAGGGCGCCGCGCCGAGCTCGGCCGGGGCCACGGCGAGCGCGGCCAGCAGGTACGCGACCTGGCTGATCGTCGACCACGCGAGCACCCGCTTGAGGTCGGTCTGCACGCAGGCCACCAGGGCCGCACCGAGCATCGTGACCGCGGTGAGGACGGCCAGCACCGTGCGGGCCACGGGCGCGGCCAGCAGCAGCGGCAGCAACCGGGCCAGCACCACCCCGCCGGCGGCCACCATGGTCGCGGCGTGGATCAGCGCCGACACCGGTGTCGGGCCTTCCATCGCGTCCGGCAGCCAGGTGTGCAGCGGGAACTGCGCCGACTTGCCGACCACTCCGGCGATCAGCAGGACCGCGGCGACCGTGAGCGTCGTCGGCCCGAGCGACGCGAGCACCTCGGGGCGCAGCAGCGTGCTGATGCTCGTGGTGCCGGCCGCTACCCAGAGCACCACGATGCCCAGCACGAACCCGACGTCGCCGACCCGGGTGACCAGGAACGCCTTGACCGCTGCGGCCCGCGCGGCCTCGCGCTCGCTCTCGTGCCCGACGAGCAGGTAGGAGCACAGGCCCATCGCCTCCCAGCCGATGAGCAGCAGCAGGAGGTCGTCGGCCTGCACCACGAGCAGCATGGCCGCCGTGAACAACGAGACCGTTGCCGCGTAGGCCCGGTAGCGCGGGTCGGCGGACTGGTAGGCGGTGGAGTAGACCTGTACGCAGAGCGCGACGACGGCCACCATCACCGCCACCACAGCGCTGAGCCGGTCGGCCCGCAGGGTGAGGTCGACTGCCGCCTCGCCCGTGGGGACGGAGGCCAGCAGGGTGACCCCGCCGACGCTCACCCCCCTTGCCGCCCAGACCAGCTCGACGACCGCCGCCACCGTGGCCGCCGCGGCGCCGGACACCGCGACGACGGCGGCGGCTGTGCGCGCACCCCGGGGCAGCAGCAGGCCGGCCAGGGCGGCGGCCGCGGGCAGCAGGACGACGAGCCGGGCGGCCCAGGCGATCGTGGTCACCCGACGTCCACGCGCTCGGCGAGGTCACGCGCCGCCCGCAGGTCGACGTCACCGCGCCGGCGGAACAGCAGCAGGACGACGGCCAGCGCCACCCCGACCTCGGCGGCCGCGACGGTGATGACGAACACGGTCATCACCTGCCCGCCGTGCAGCGCGTCGCCGTAGGCGGCGTCGAAGGCGACGAGCAGCAGCCCGGCGGCGTTCAGCAGCAGCTCGACGCCGATCAGCACCAGTACCGCGTTGCGCCGAGCGAGCACGCCGTAGACACCGGCCCCGGCCAGCAGGGCCGCGAGGGTGACGGGCAGCGCGAGGTGGATCACTGCTGTCCCCGCTCGCGGGAGAGCACCAGCGCGGCCACCAGTGCGGCGAGCAGCAGCAGCGAGAGCAGCTCGAACGGCAGCGCCCAGGCACCGAACAGCGAGCGCGCGAGTGGTTGTGCCGCAGCGCGTTCGGCGTCCACCACCACCGCACGCCCCTGCACCGCCATCAGCAGCGTGACGCCGAGCAGCCCGGTCACGGCGAGCCCAGCGACCGCCGCCGCGACCCGTTGCGGCCACGAGGCGTCGACGGCGTCCGAGCGCCCGATCGGCGCGCGCGTCAGCATCATCGCGAACAGCACGAGCACCACGACCGCACCGACGTAGACGAGCAGCTGCACGAGCGCCACGACCTCGGCGCCGAGCACCAGGTAGCAGCCGGCCAGGGCACCGAGCGCCGTCACCAGCCAGAGCGCCGCATGCACCACCTGGCGGGTCAGCACCGCGAGCACTCCCGACGACGCCGCCAGCAACCCGACCAGGGTGAACAGCACGTCGCGAGCGGTCACGACGCGTCGCCCTCCGCAGCCGGGCGCACCGGACGGCGGGGACGGGCCGGCCGTAGCGCCGCGGCGACCTCCTTGGGCTCGGCAGCCGCATCGTCGTGGGCAGGTGGCGGCGGGACGGTGGGCATCCACTCGCCGAGCCGGCCCTTGTCGTGCGTCAGGTCGCGGATGTCGAGCTCGGCGTACTCGAACTCCGGCGTCCAGTGCAGGGCGTCGAACGGGCACACCTCGATGCAGATGCCGCAGTACATGCAGAGCGAGAAGTCGATGTCGAAGCGGTCGAGCACGTTGCGCTGCCGATCGCGACCACCTTCGGTGGTGGCCGGCAGGGTCTCCTTGTGCGAGTCGATGTAGATGCACCAGTCCGGGCACTCGCGCGCGCAGAGCATGCAGACCGTGCAGTTCTCCTCGAGCAGCGCGATCACCCCACGGCTGCGCGGCGGCAGGTCGGGCTCGACGTCCGGGTACTCGGTGGTGTGGGTCGGGGTCGCCAGGGTGCGGGCGGTCACCGCCAGTCCCTTGAGCAGGCCGGGCAGGCCGGGCAGGCCGGGCAGACCCGCTCGGGCACCGGCCCCGGTGGCCGGAGCGTCGTCCGGCGGCTGCGCGCTCACGGCAGCATCCTGTCAGCCCCGGCCCCGCGGTGCTGGCTCCGCCCTCGCCCGGCCCCTCTCGACTTGTGACGCGTTGTTGTTGTCTCCCGAGCCCGGGAGACCACCAGAACGCGTCACAAGTGGGCGGGGTCGAGCCCGTCCAGCCGCCCGAGCCGGTCGAGCACCCAGGTCAGGACCTCCGCTTCGTAGTGCAGCTGCGCGTACCGCCCGCTCGGGCCGGTGTGCGCCCCTTCACCGAGCTCGGCCCGCAGCAGCAGGGGTGACGGCTGCGCCGGATCGTCGCTGGCCCGCAGCCGTGCCACCCACTTCGCCGGCTCGCTCACCATCACCCGCGGGTCGTGCAGCGTGCCCGTCACGAGCAGCGCCGGACGGCCGGGCCCCGGCGGGTTGTCGTACGGCGAGTAGGCGAGCATCGCGGCGAAGTCCTCCGGGCTGCGGACGGGGTCGCCCCACTCGTCCCACTCGCCCACGGTGAGCGGCGCGCTCGGGTCCTGCATGGTGGTCACCACGTCGACGAACGGCACCTCGGCGACGACGGCCCGCCAGGCCTGCGGGCGCTGGCTGAACACCGCGCCCTGCAGCAGCCCGCCGGCCGACAGCCCGCGGCACACCACGGCGTCGGGGGCGGCCCAGCCGGCGTCGACCACCGCGTCGCGCGCCGCCAGGAAGTCGTCGAACGTGCGCTGCTTGCCGCGCAGCCGGCCCTGCTGCCACCACTGGCGACCGAGCTCACCGCCGCCGCGCACGTGGGCGAGCGCGAACACGACGTCGCGGTCGAGCAGGGCCAGGGTGCCGACCGCGAAGTCCGGCCACCAGCAGGCCTCGTAGGCGCCGTAGCCGTAGAGCAGGCACCCGGCCGACCCGCCCGGCTCGAGCCCGGCGCGGCGCGCGACCGACACTGGCACCCGAGCGCCGTCCGGTGCGGTGGCCCATAGCCGCTCGGTCACGTACCCGCCGAGGTCGACCCCCGGCACGGTGGTCTCGTCGACCACCACGCGGTGGCCGGTGGCGAGGTCGACGCGCACCCACCGTGGCGGGACGACGAGACTCTGCTCGACCACCACGACCTCGCGCGAGCCCGGCTCGTGCAGGTGCCACAGCGCCAGCTGGCCGACCGGCAGCCCGGGCCGGACGTCGCGCGATGCCGCTGGGCCGTGGACGTCGCCGGGTGCGGCGCGGTCGAGCACCCGCAGCAACGGCTCGCCGCCACTGCGCAGCGACAGCACCACGAAGCCGGTCAGCACCCGGACGCCGTCCAGCCGCTCGTCCGGACCGGTCGGTGCGGGCTGCACCGGCGCCCAGTCCCGCGCCGTCCCCCCACCGGCCGCGGGAACCGGCGCGAGCGCCAGGCCGAACTCGGGGAACCCGTCGTTCGTGACGACCAGCAGCGCGTCGTCGCCGGCGCCGTCCCAGCCGCCGGCCAGCGGCTGGACGTCGTACTCGATGCCCGGCCGCCGCTCGGCCACCGAGCGCGGGGGCGCGTCGGGCTCGCGTGCGTCGACCAGCCACACCTGCGTGGTGTCGCGCGACCTGGCCGTCAGCAGCAGCCAGGCCCCGTCGTCCGACGGCTCGACCGACAGCTCGAACCGGCGGTCCGGCTCGTGCAGCACGCGCTCGTCCTGCGCCACCGGCGTCCCGATCCGGTGCCGCCACACGGTGTCCGGGCGGTAGCTGGCATCGTGCACGGTGTAGAGGAACGTCGAGCTGTCGGCGCTCCAGGCACCGCCGTAGTAGCTGCGCCGGACGACGTCTGGCAGGTCGGCGCCGGTGTCGAGGTCGCGGAAGCGCAGCTCGAACACCTCCTCGCCGCTGGTGTCGACGGAGTACGCGAGCAGCCGGCCGTCCGGGCTCGGCAGCGCGACCCCGAGCTCGGCGTGACCGGTGGCGCCGGGCCCCTCCATGGCGAGTCGCTCGACGTCCAGCGCGGTGCGGGGCACGCCGGTGCGCGGGTCGACCCGCTCGAGCCGCTCGTGCTGCTGGCCCGGAGTCGTGACGGTGAACCATTCGGCGCCGGCCTGCCGCCACCGCACGGACGTGTGCGCCGCCTCGGTGCGGGCGACCAGCTCGGCCTCCAGCGCTCGCCGCGCAGCCGCGAGGTGCTCGGTGCTGCGGTCGTAGAAGGCCCGCTCGGCGCGCAGGTACGAGAGCAGCTCCGGGTCGGCGTGGTCGCGCATCCACGCGTAGTCGTCCGGACGGCGGACGCCGTGTGCCTCGTGCACGTGGGGTCGACGCGCCGCGACCGGAGCCGTCAGCAGATCCTCGCCGTTCATGGCCGGAGGCTAGTGGACTTGCGCCGTACCGCGGCAAGAGCCGGGAAGGGTGCCGCCGATCGATGCCACCGGCAAGAAATCCGACGCAAACCCCTGCCCCACCGCCTTCGGCTGTAGTAGACAGACCCCACGACCGATCCTGACCCGCCGTTCAGGACCAGGCCGCTCGTCGTCCGGGAGGGCATCGTGCCGCACCACCGCCGTCGCACCGGCTGGCTCACCGCCGCCCTGACCGCCCTCCTGCTGGTGGGAGCGCCGACCGCCGCGGGGGCGCTGTCCGCGAGCACCACTGCCAGCCCGACCAGTAGCGGGTCCGGGGTCACGTTCACCGTCGGGATCCTGCACGACGTCGACTCGCTCAACCCGTTCACCGGCATCGTCGCCGAGGCGTTCGAGATGTACCAGCTGATCTACCCCACGCTGGCCAGCAACGCCGCCAAGGACTTCGCGCCGGTCGGTTCGCTGGCCACCGACCAGAAGGTGTCAGCGGACGGCCTCACCTGGACGTACACCCTGCGCTCCGGCGTGACGTGGTCGGACGGGGTGCCGCTCACCGCACGCGACGTGGCGTACACGTTCAACCGGGTCCGGAAGGGGTCGTACGAGAAGACCAACTGGGGCGGCTACCTGACCAACGTGACGGCCGTGACCGCCCCGGACGACACCACCGTCGTCATCACCACGTCGACGCCGAGTCCGGGCATGGCCAAGCTGCCGGTGCCGATCCTGCCCGAGCACATCTGGTCGAAGGTCTCGGCCAGCGCGGTGAAGACCTACAAGAACGAGACGGACGTCGTGGGCGCCGGCCCGTTCGTCCTCGCCGAGCGCAAGGTCGGCCAGTTCATCCGCTTCACCGCCAACCCGAGCTACTACGGCGGCGCGCCGAAGATCGGCCAGCTGGTGTTCCGGATCTACCGCAACGCCGACTCGCTCGCCCAGGCGCTGAAGAAGGGCGAGGTCGACTTCGCCGACAACCTCGACGCCCCGGTATGGACCGCGTTGAAGAACACGCCCGGCGTCACGACGTACGCCGGCGCCTACGGCGGTTTCGACGAGCTGGCCTTCAACTACGGCGCCGCCCTGGACGACGGCACGCCCATCGGCGACGGCCACCCGGCGCTGAAGGAGAAGGTCGTGCGCCAGGCGATCACCTACGCGCTCGACCGCGAGACCCTGGTGCAGCGCGTCCTCGACGGGAACGGCAGCGTCGGCACCACCGTCATCCCGCCGATCTACACCAGCCTGCACCTGGCACCGCCGGCGCCGTTCACCTACGACCCGGCCAAGGCCAACCAGATGCTCGACCAGGCCGGCTACACCAAGGGTCCCGACGGCATCCGCCGGATGCCGGGCAACGGCAAGCCCCTCACGTTCCGACTGCTCGCCCGGCAGGAGTCCTCCTCCTCCCAGCAGGCGGTGCGGCTGATCCAGAGCTGGCTGAAGGCGATCGGCATCGCAGCCAAGGTCCAGGTCGTGGCCGAGGACAACCTCACCGAGCTGATCGGCCAGGGCAAGTTCGACATGTTCGAGTGGGGCTGGGTCGTCGAGCCGGACCCGGACTACCAGCTGTCGACCTTCACCTGCGCCAACCGCTCGTACAAGGACGGCGGCCAGGTGTACGCGAACCTGTCCGACTCGTTCTACTGCAACCCCGCCTACGACGCGCTGTACGCCAAGCAGGCGACGCAGACCGATCCGGCCGAGCGCGCCACGACCGTCAAGCAGATGCAGCAGATGCTCTACGACGACGCGCCCTACGCGCTGCTGTACTACTACGACGACCTGCAGGCGTACTCCGACCGGTTCACCGGGTTCGTGCCGCAGCCGGCCGACCACGGCGTGCTGCTGTTCCAGTACGGCACCTGGAGCTACCAGAACATCCACCTGGCGAGCGAGGACGTCGCCAGCGGCCGGACGTCATCGTCGTCGTCCGGCTCGCGGACGCCGCTGGTCATCGCCTTCGTCGCCGGCCTGCTGCTGCTGGCGGGCGGAACCGTCGCCGTGCGTCGGCGCCGGACCGACGACGCGGACGTCGAGTAGCGGTGTCGACGCTGAGTTCCTCGCCGGAGGCCGTGGCCCTGGCCGGCGCGCCGGCCGAGCGACGCCCAGGGTCCGGCCTGGTGCGGTTCGCGGGCCGCCGGTTGCTGACGTCCCTGGGCACCGTCGTCTTCGTCGTGGTGTTCAACTTCTTCCTCTTCCGCCTGCTGCCCGGTGACCCGATCGGCCTGTACACCAAGGGCCGCAACGTTTCCGTCGAGCAGCTGACCGCTTTGCGGGCGCAGCTCAACCAACCGGTGGCGCAGCAGTTCTGGCACTACCTGAGCAACCCGTTCAGCAGCACGCTCAGCTCCACCAAGTACAACCAGCCGGTTTGGGACGTCATTGGGTCCCGGGTGTGGCCGACGGTGCTCCTACTGGGGCTGTCGACGCTGCTGTCAGTGGTGATCGGCGTCCGAATCGGCATCCGGGCCGGCTGGAGCCGGGGCAGCCGGTTCGACCGCGGGTCGACCGCCGTCACGTTGGTGCTCTACTCGATGCCCGAGTTCTGGCTCGGCATGCTGCTGCTGCTCGCGTTCGGCGTCGGGGTCGGCTTCCTGCCGGGCGTGCTGCCGATCAGCGGCATGATCACCCCGCGGGTCGACCCTGGGTCACTCGCCGGTTGGTGGGACGTCGCCCAGCACCTGGTGCTGCCGGTGGCGACGCTGACGCTGGCCTACCTGGCCGAGTACGCGCTGGTGATGCGCTCATCCCTGCTGGACGAGCTACGCGAGGACTACGTGGCCACGGCACGGGCCAAGGGTCTCAAGGACCGCGACGTGCGGCGCCGGCACGCCGTCCCAAACGCGTTGCTGCCCACCACGACGCTGGTCTTCCTCAACCTCGGGTTCGTCATCTCCGGTGCCATCACGGTCGAGACGGTGTTCAGCTGGCCCGGCCTCGGGCTGTTGTCGTACGACGCCCTCAGCGGCCCGGACCTGCCGCTGCTGCAGGCGCTGTTCCTGCTGTTCTCGCTGTCGATCGTCGCGTTCAACCTGATCGCCGACGTGCTGTACGCGGTGCTCGATCCCCGGGTGCGCACGTGAGCGGCTCGCTGGCCCGGGCCCGGATGCGGGCGTCGGCGGCGCGCACCTGGCGGCAGTTCCGGTCCGACCGCGGTGGCGTCGCCGGCCTGGTCGTGCTCGTCGCGTTCGTGCTGCTCGCGGTCACCGCCCCGCTGTTCATCGGTGCCGACACGTTCGACGTCGCGGGTCCCTCGGTCGGGCCGAGCATGGCGCCCCCCTCGGCGGACTTCCCGCTCGGCACCGACGAGAACGGCCTGTCACTGCTGCCGCTGGTGGTCTGGGGCGCGCGCGTCTCGCTGCTGGTGGGGTTCTCGGCCAGCGTCATCTCGGTGGTGCTCGGCACGGCCGTCGGCATTGCAGCAGGCCACTTCCGCGGCCTCGGAGGTGCTGCGCTGCAACGGCTCACCGACTGGTTCCTGGTGATTCCCTTCCTGCCGCTGGTGATCGTGCTGGCCACGGTGCTCAGCCGCGGCCTGTTCACCGTGATCCTGGTCATCGGCGTCACATCGTGGCCCGGGACGGCACGGCTCATCCGGTCGCAGACGCTGACCGTCGAAGCCCGCCCGTACGTCGACCGCGCCCGCGCGCTCGGCGGCGGCGACTGGCACGTCATGACGCGGCACGTGCTGCCCAACGTGATGCCGCTGGTGCTCGCCAACACGGTGCTCACCGTGGCCGTCGCCATCCTGTCCGAGACCACGCTGTCGTTCCTCGGCCTCGGCGTCCCGTTCGCCACCACCTGGGGCACCCTCATCGAGGGAGCGTTCTCGCACGGCGCGATCTCGCGCGGCGCGTGGTGGTACCTGCTGCCGCCCGGCCTGTGTGTCATCGCCGTGGTGCTCGCCTTCACGCTGGTGGGCCGAGCCCTCGAGGCCGTCTTCGACCCACGGCTGCGGGAGGCGTGAGGATGCCGCTGCTCGACATCCGCGACCTGCACGTCGGCTATCGCACGCGCGAGGGCCTGGTGCAGGCGGTGCGCGGCGTCGACCTCACCGTCGAGGCCGGGCAGGTCGTCGGGCTCGCCGGTGAGTCCGGTTGCGGCAAGTCGACGGTCGCCTCGACCGTGTTACGGCTGCAACCGCCGACCGCGCAGGTCACCGGCCAGGTGCTGCTGGACGGCGAGGACGTGCAGACGATGCGCTGGGGCGCGCTGCGCGCCATGCGGTGGGCCGAGGCGTCGGTGGTGTTCCAGGGTGCGCTGCACTCGCTGAACCCGGTGCAGCGCATCGGACCACAGATCGCCGAGCCCATGCTGCTGCACCGGACCGCTACGTCCCCGAAGCAGGCCGGACGCCGCGCCGCCGAGCTGCTCGAACGGGTCGGACTGCCGGCCCGGCGCGCCGACGCGTATCCGCACCAGCTGTCCGGCGGGCAGCGGCAGCGGGTGATGATCGCGATGGCCCTCGCGTGCGAGCCGCGGCTGGTCGTAGCGGACGAGCCCACCACGGCCCTCGACGTCATGGTGCAGGCGCAGGTGCTCGACCTGCTCACGGAGCTGGTGCGCGACATGGGACTCGGCCTGCTGCTGATCAGCCACGACCTGTCGGTGCTCGGCACGACGTGCGACCGGGTCGACGTCATGTACGCCGGGAGGGTGGTCGAGCGCGCGCCCGGTTCCGAGGCGTTCGGCTGCGCGCTGCACCCCTACACGACGGCGCTGGCTTCGGCGTTCCCCACGATCGGCGACCCGGCCTCGCGGCGGGCACCGTCCGGCCTGGCCGGCGACCCGCCGTACGCCGGGGCACTTCCCCCCGGCTGCACCTTCGCGCCACGCTGTGCGCTCGCGCAGGAGCCCTGCACGCGGCTGGACCCGTTGCTGCACAACGTCGGCGTGTCACGTGAGGTGGCGTGCCTGCGGGTCGACGACAGTGGTCACCGGACCAGCGCCGAGGAGACGCGATGAGTGCCGCCCAGCTGCCGGAGCCGGCCGCGCCGCTCCTCGAGCTGCGCGACCTGCAGGTGCGGTTCCGCGCTGGCGGGACCGCGCCGGCCCGGGCTGTCGACGGCGTCGACCTGGCTGTGCGGCGCGGCGAGATCATCGCGCTCGCCGGCGAGTCAGGATGCGGCAAGACGACGCTGGCCCGCACGGTGCTGGGACTCGAACGACCCACCTCCGGCCAGGTGCTCGTCGACGGCACGGCGCTGAGCCACGACCGCCGCGCGCTGCGCAGCTGGCGACGGCGGGTGCAGCTCGTGCCCCAGGACCCCGCAGGCTCACTGAACCCCCGCCGCACGGTCTACGACGCCGTCGCCGAGGGCCTGCGCGTGCACCGGGTGCGCAAGGCGGGCATGGACGAGCGAGACCTGGTCGCCGATGCGATGTCGCGAGCGGGGCTGCGGCCGCCGGAGCGGTTCTTCCTGCGCTACCCGCACGAGCTGTCCGGCGGGCAGCGCCAGCGGGTGCTCATCGCCGGGGCGCTGGCGCTCTCGCCGGAGCTGCTGGTGGCCGACGAGCCGGTCAGCAGCCTCGACGCCTCGGTGCGGGGCACGATCCTTGCCCTCCTGCTGCAGCTGCGCGACGAGCTGGGTCTGACCGTGCTGGTGGTGACCCACGACCTCGGCCTGGCCTGGAACATCGCCGACCGCGTTGCTGTGATGTACCTCGGCCGGATCGTCGAGGTGGGCGGCACCGAGCAGGTGCTGCAGGACCCGCAGCACCCGTACACCAAGGCGCTGCTCTCCGTCGTCCCTGAGACGGCGCAGCTCGGCCAGGTCATCCTGCGCGGGGAGGCGCCGGACCCCACGCGGGTGCCGGCCGGGTGCCGGTTCCACCCGCGCTGCCCGGCCCTGGCCGCCGGGCCGGACGCCGGCGTCACCGCGCAGGTGGCGACGGCCTGCCGTACGCGCGACCTGCCGGTGCTGCCAGCCGAGCCAACCGGCCCTGCCGTAGCCTGCTGGCTGCACCAGCCGCTGGGCGGCTGACCCGCCAGCTCAGACCCGCTCAGTCTCAAGCCGGCGCAGAACCGTTGGGGTGCAACAAGACCCGACACATGGCGGTGGCGATCTCCAGCGCCCGCTGTGCCGTCACCGTACGGTCGGCCAGCGTCACCTGCACGGCGAGACCGTCCAGCAGCGCACCCAGGGTCTGGGCGAACTGGTCGGCGTCGGTGGGACCGAACTCGCCCGTACGCTGACCTTCGCGCACGATGTCGGCGACCGTGGCGCGCCACCGGTCGTCGAGCTCCGCACGGTCGCGCGCGGCAGCGGGGTTGCGGGCCGCCTGGACCCACAGGTCGAACCACAGCGACCACCCACCGAACGAGTCCTCGAACCCCTCCGGCGAGCAGCTCAGCCGGACCAGCTCGGACAACCGCTCGGACGCCGTTCCGAGCTCGGCGAGCCGTGCGACGACCGCTCGGTGAAAGGCGTCCTCGTTGTGCCGCAGCGCTTCCAGCAGCAAGCGCTCGCGGGTCTCGAAGTAGTAGACCACCAGCGCGGGACTCACGCCGGCCTCGCGCGCGACGTCCGCGAGCCGTGTGTCGGCGAACCCGCGTTCGCCGATGACGGACGCCGCCGCAGTGAGCAGCTGCTCGTAGCGCGAGTCCGCCGTGGGTGGTGCTGACATCGTGGGTCGTCTCCTCAGTGCGTGCCGTGCGGAGGCTACTCGCTGCGCGGCCGCCGGGCGCGGCGATCGGGCCGAAGCCGTTCTGCCACGGGGGCGATCGGCAGGGCGGCGACGGTGCGACCCCCGCGGCCGCTGGTGGTCGTCGCGGCCAGCAACGAGGTGATGACCGCCTCTTCGGTGGCCTCCACGGCTGCTGCGAAGTAGGGGTCGAGCGCGGCCCCGCTGACCGGTGTGCCGGCTGCCGGCGCCGCACGGTCGCCGCGCAGGCCCGTGGCAAGGGCCAGGAAGATCTCACCGGAGCCGTGGCTGGCGACCGAGCCGGTGCGAGCGAGGCCCAACCCGGCACGGCGCGCCAACCGGGTGCAGGCGTGGGCGTCCAGCGGGCCGTCCGTCGCCAGCACGACGATGCACGACCCCAGCGCCCCACGGCCCGGACGAGGGTCGCCCGGAGCGGGGTGTGCAGCCAGGTCGCCCAGCGCCACCCCGGCGACGGTCAGGCGCGCCGCGTCGCCGAAGTTGGTGAGCGCCACGGCCCCGAGCACGTGACCGTCGGGGAGCAGTCGCGACGCAGTGCCGATACCTCCCTTGAACCCCAGGCACTCCATGCCGCTGCCCGCCCCGACGCAGCCCTCCCGAGGCGGCTGCGTCGAACCGACCGCTGCGCGCGCCTCGGCCCACGCCTGCTCGACCTGCTCGTCGGTCAGTCGGGCCCAGCGGGGATCGCTCAGCCCCGAGTCGTCGCACTCGGCCACGACCGGGATGACCACGTCGTCCACGCCGACTCGGCCGTCACGGGCGGCCAGCAACGAGCAGGCTGCGTCGTACACCCGGCCCACCTGCATGGTCGACGTGAGGAACACCGGCGTCTCCAGTCGACCCCACTCGGTGATCGCGACGAAGCCAGTGCATTCGCCCATCCCGTTGAGCAGTGCGCCACCCGCGGGCACCGGCGAGCCGAACAGGTCTCCATCGACGTGCAGCACCGAGACGCCGGTGCGCACCGTGCCACGTCCGTGCGGGTGGTCGGGCTCGTCCAGCACCAGCTCGACGTGGCCCAGCCCGATGCCCTGAACGTCGTGGATCGATGCCGTAGGACCACTGGGAAGCAAGCCGATCCGGCGTGGGAGGTCCTCGCAGCGTGCCACGGGTGACAGCATGACAGCGTGCTGCCAGTCGTGTGGGCCGATGACGTGCTGCGCCACGACCCTGTTCACGAGGTCTGGCTGGGTACGGCGACCCCGGCCGTCGAGGTCGCCGCTCGGGCTACCACCATCCGGGCCGCACTCGCGGCGCGCGGACACGTCGAGGTGCCGGCGACGACGCACCCGGATGACGCGCTGCTCGCCGTCCATGATCCTGGCCTCGTCGCGTGGCTGCGCACCGCCGCTCAGCGCTGGGACGACGGCCGGTACGCGGCCGAGGTCGGCCAGCAGCGGGTCGTGCCGTACGTCTTCGGGACGCCGGCGATGAGCGCCGGCATGCCGCTGCGTCGGCCCGTGGCGACGCACGCCGAGGCGGGGTGGTGGTGCTACGACACGATGACCCTGGTCGGTCCTGGCACCTGGGAGGCCGCGCGGGCTGCGGTCGACTGCGCCCTCACGGCAGCAGACCTCGTCGTCGGGGGTGAGCGCGCCGCGTACGCCTTGTGCCGTCCGCCGGGCCACCACGCCACGTCGGCCGGATACGGCGGCTCCTGCTACCTCAACAACGCAGCCGTCGCCGCCGAGTCGCTCAGCGACCGAGGGCTGCGGGTGGCGGTGCTCGACGTCGACGCGCACCACGGCAACGGCACGCAGGCGGTGTTCTGGCGCCGCTCCGACGTCCTCTACGGCTCGGTTCACGTCGACCCCGGTGCCGGCTGGTTCCCGCACGCGATCGGCTTCGCCGACGAGACGGGGGACGGTGCGGGCGCCGGGACGACGCTGAACGTGCCGCTGCCTCCGGGCTCGGCCGACGGCGCGTGGCTTGACGGGGTGCGCCGCCTCACGGACGCGGCGGCGTCGTTCGGAGCGGACGCCCTCGTCGTCTCGCTCGGGGTCGACGCCGCGCGCGACGACCCGGAGAGCCCGCTGTCGGTCAGCGCCGACGGGTACGCCGAGACCGGGCGCCTCTTGGCCGGGCTGGGGCTGCCGACGGTGCTGGTGCAGGAGGGCGGCTACCACCTGCCGTCGCTCGGTGCCCTCGTCACCGCCGCCCTGGCCCCCTTCGACTTGTGACGCGTTGTTGTTGTCTCCCGGGCGCGGGAGACAACAACAACGCGTCACAAGTAGCGAAGGGGACGGCGGGGGTCAGGCGAGCGTCACCACGACGACACCGGTGAGCGCGAGCTGGGCCAGCGCTAGCGGCACGAGTACCTTCCAGGCCAGCGCCTGCAGCTGGTCCTCGCGCAGTCGGGGCCAGGACACCCGCACCCAGATGATGAGGACGGCGACCGCTCCGGTCTTCAGCAGCGTCCACAGCCACCCGAGCTGGTCGGAGAACGGCCCCTGCCACGCGCCGAGGAACAGCACCGCCGTCATCGCCGAGACCACCACGATCCCGGCGTACTCGCTGAGCAGGAAGAACGCGAAGCGCAGCCCGGAGTACTCGGTGTAGGGGCCGAACACGATCTCGGAGTCCGCGACCGGCATGTCGAACGGCGGCCGGGCGAGCTCGGCGACGCCGGCCACCAGGAAGCACACCAGCGCGGGCAGCTGCCAGAGCAGCCACCACGGCCGCCACGCCTCGCCGATCCCGGTGAGCGACAGCGTGCCGGCCGCCATGGCGACGCTGCTGGCAGCCAGCACGATGGGGAGCTCGTACGACAGCAGCTGCGCCGCGGTGCGCAGCCCGCCGAGCAGGGCGTACTTGTTGGCGCTGCTCCAGCCGGCCATCAGGGTGCCCAGGACGCCGACCGCGCTGGCCGCGAGGACAAAGAGCAGCCCGGCGTCAAGGTCGGCCCCCACCACGCCCGGTGCCAGCGGGATCGCCACCATGGCCACCAGGTACGGCACCAGCGCGACAGCCGGCGCCAGGCGGAAGACGCGCTGGTCGGCAGCAGCCGGGGTGATGTCCTCCTTCTGCACGAACTTCACGCCGTCGGCGACGAGCTGCGCCCAGCCGTGGAACCCGCCGGCGTACATCGGCCCGAGGCGACCCTGCATGTGCGCCATCACCTTGTGCTCGGTCTGCCCGACCACCAGCGGCAGCACCAGGAACGCCGCCAGCACACCCACCACGCGCACCAGCACCTCGAGCACCTCAGGCATCGCGTGGACCCCAGTCGGCATCGGGGACACCCGGCGGGAGCATCTTGCGGCGCGACGGCGAGGTGCCGGCATCGCTCTCGCCCGGCTCCTTGGCGCCGGGCCAGGCCTTGCTGGCGCGCGCCGCAAGGACGAAGGACTTGCGCAGCGGCGTGCCCTCGAAGCCGTCCGGCAGCAGCAATGGGCGCAGGCCGAGCGGCTCGCCGTCCATCGTGCGGGCGCCGTCGTCGAACCCGACGAAGTCGACGCCGAACATCTCGTGCGTCTCCCGCTCGTGCCACGCGCTGCCGGGCCACAGGTCGGTCAGGCTGGCGAGCGCCGGCGCCTCGGCCGGCAGCCGGGTCCGCAGCAGCAGCCGGACCAGCCCGCCGCCGCCAAGGTCGCCACCGCCGGACGTCGAGCGCATCAGGTGGGCCACGACGTCGACTCCCGCGGGCTCGACGTCCGGCTCGTCGACTGCCGAGAGCCAGTCGAAGAAGTCGAGTCCGAAGTCGTTGCGCGCCAACGACATTGCGTCGTGCCAGCGGTCGGGTGGTACGTCGACGCAGATCAGTCCTTGAGCGTCCTCGCTGGGCAGCGTCACCTCCGCATCGAGGCCGAGACCCTCGGCGATCCGGCGCGCCACGTCGTCGGGCGCACCGATCGACAGGCTCACGAGGGCTCGCCCGCGGCCGCCGTGACCGGGCCGGCGTCCGCCGCCGTCACCAGGGGGCGCATGACCTGACCGGCGGTGGCGGGACGTCGTCGACGCTGGATGGCCGCACCGCTGACAGACTCCGCGGCGATCTTCTCCTGCAGGCGCAGGATGCCGTGCAGCAGGCCCTCGGGGCGCGGTGGGCAGCCCGGGACATAGACGTCGACCGGGATCAGCTGGTCGACGCCCTTGGTGACGCAGTAGGAGTCCCAGTACGGGCCGCCGGAGTTGCTGCAGGCGCCGAACGAGATGACGTACTTCGGCTCGGGCATCTGCTCGTAGAGGCGCTTGATCGCGGGCGCCATCTTGTCGGTCACCGTGCCGCTGACCACCATGAGGTCGGCCTGGCGCGGACCGGGCGCGAACGGGATCACGCCGAGTCGGATGAAGTCGTGGCGAGCCATGGACGCCGCGATGAACTCGATGGCGCAACAGGCCAGCCCGAAGTTGAACACCCACAGGCTGTAGCGGCGGCCCCAGTTCAGCACCAGGCGCAATGGGCGCGGCGCCGCCTCGGCAAGGGGTCCCACGCGGGGCGCGGGCAGGTCGACGGCCACGACCGTCACCCTACTGCCGGGGGCAGTGGCGAGCCCTGTCCACACCCCGGCGAGCAGCCCGGTCCGTTGTCGGTGGCCGCCGCTAGCGTTCGGGACATGGAGAGCGCCAGCACCATCTCGGGCCGCGCCGCGGCCGGGCGGCTGCGCGCTGCCTACGAGGTGGTGTGCGCCGGCCAGGCGGCCCAGCTGCTGGCCGTCGCCGAGGTCGTGCGCGACTGCCTGGCCGACGTCCCATGCGCCGTCGGCGAGGCGCACCATGCGGCGGACGCCGAGCGGCTCGCCCACGCGCTCGCCGTCGACGAGGTATCCGTGGCGCTGGGCATCAGCCGGGTCGGCGCGACGGCCGCAGTCGAGCTGGCCTGGCGGCTGATCAGCGTGCTGCCTACGGCCCTCTCCGCCCTTTCATCCGGCGTGGTCGACCTGCCGCGCGTCCGGTTCCTCGCCGAGGCGACCGCGGTGCTCGACGACGACACCGCGCGACGTGTCGCGGACGAGCTGCTTGCGGGCGCGGGCGAGTCGACGTGGCTGGGGCCGTCGCCGCGCGCCTGGCGTGCGCGGGTCGAGCGCGCCGTCGTGCGTGCGGATGCGGCCGCGGCCGCCCGCCGTCGGGCGGCTGCGATGGCTGCCCGCAGCGTGCGGTCGTGGGCCGAGGGCGACGGCACCGGCGTGCTGCAGCTGCGCGCCGACGTTGCTGACATCGCGCTCGCCGACCAGGTGGTCACCGACCTGGCGCACGCGTGGCCGGCCATCGACAGCGACGGCGTCGAGCTGACCCTCGACCAGCGACGCACCGACGCGCTGCTCGACGTCTTCCGCCGCATCCGGCACGGGAGCCTGGCCGGCTGCACCGCAGTTGACCCGGCTGACCTCCCGACGGTGCCGGTGCGCCGCGTGCACGACCTCGGCCTCGTGCTGCACAGCGACACGTTGCTCGGCGACGGTGCCGCCGCCGACGCGTGCGCGGAGCAGCGCGGACTCGGGACCCCGGCCGCGCTCGATCCGGTGAGCGCGCGAGCTGTCGCCCGTCGCCAGCTGGCCGAGGGCGCGGCGGTGCAGGTGCTGCTGGTCGATCCCTCCGGTGCTCTCGAGCGCGTCGTCCGGCTCGAGCACGCGGCGCAGCACTGCGGCACCCGAAGCGACCTGCTCAAGGCGGTGCGGGGTGCCCTGGGCGGGCCGGCGCGCTTGACCGACGAGGGCTACCGGCCGGGCGAGGCGCTGGCCCGGCACGTGCGCGCCGAGGCGCCGACCTGCTCGTTCTACGACTGCGCCAGACGATCCCGCGCGTGCGACCTCGACCACGACACCCCGTTTCCCCGCGGCCCGACGAGCGTGGCGAACCTCGACCCGAAGTGCCGTCGGCACCACGAGGCCAAGACGCGTCGGCTGGTGCGCAGCCGCCTCGACGCCGGGCCCGGCTCGGGGCCGCGCACCGTCACCTGGCTGCTCCGGAACGGGCTGCAGGTGACGACGAGCCCCGAGCCGCTGCCGGGTTGCGCCCCGGGGGTCGGTGGCGGCGCGCTGCCCTCGACCCGCCCCGCGGCGTGAGGGCTGGCAGCCTGATGGACGTGCCGGCACCCCGTGCGGTGCCGGCGGTGACGGAGGGACGACTGCCGTGAGATACCCCGCCGCCGCTGACGCCCGGTTTGTCCAGAGCCGTCCACGCGTCGAGACCAGCGTGTCCGATCCCCGGACAGTCTCTTATCGTTGGCCTGCTGCCCGGGCAGTCCCGTCCTGTCCTGTCCCGTGCAGTCCCGTCCCGCCGCCTCGCCTCACCGGAGCCCGCCGTGCGCCATCGAACCGCCCGCCTCGCCCTCGCTACGGCCGCCGCGGCAGCCCTGGTCGGGGTCGCTGCCTGTGCACCCGCCGACGAGGCGTCGCCCGCCGCCTCCGGCTCGCCGTCCGGCTCGGCCACCGCGACCTGCACCAAGGACTCACTCGCCACGCGCACCAAGGGGACGTTCACCGTCGGCACCGACAAGCCCGCCTACGAGCCGTGGTTCTCCGGCGACGACCCCAGCAACGGCAAGGGGTTCGAGTCGGCGGTGGCCTACGCCGTGGCGCAGCAGCTCGGTTTCGCACCGACCGACGTGTCCTGGCAGGTGGTGAGCTTCAACCAGGCCACCGCACCCGGCCCCAAGACGTTCGACGTCGACATCAACCAGGTCTCGATCACCGACGAGCGCAAGAAGAACCTCGACTTCTCGTCGGGCTACTACGACGTCGCCCAGTCGGTCGTCACCATCAAGGGCAGCCGCGCCGAGAACGCCACCAGCATCGCCGACCTCAAGCAGCTCAAGCTGGGCGCCCAGGTCGGCACCACGAGCTACACCGCGGCCAAGGACACCATCGCGCCGACGCAGAAGGTCGCCGTCTACAACACGAACGACGACGCCAAGGCGGCCCTGCTCAACGGCCAGATCGACGCCCTCGTGGTCGACCTGCCGACCGGCCTGTTCCTCGCCGCCGCTGACCTCGACGGCGGCAAGCTCGTCGGCCAGGTGCCCACCACCGGAACGCCAGAGCAGTTCGGCATGGTGCTCGACAAGGGCAGCCCGCTGACGGCGTGCGTCTCGCAGGCCGTCGACGCGCTGCGCCAGGACGGGACGCTCGGCCAGCTCGAGCAGCAGTGGCTGACCAGTACCGCCGGTGCACCCGTCCTGAAGTGACCTGACGTGACCTACGCGCCGAGCGAGCGCCAGCTCGACCGGCTCGCCTACCGTCGCCGCCGCGCGGTCCGCTCCGCCCTCGCCGGTCTGCTCAGCACCTTCGTCGTGGTCGGCGTGGTGCTCACCGCCGTCGTGAGCAGTCCGGGCTGGCCGCGCGTGAAGGCCAGCTTCTTCGACCTCGCCGTGGCCCGCGCCTCGCTGCCGGAGATCCTCGTCGGCCTGTGGCTCAACGTCCGCGTCATGGCCGTCTGCGCGGTGTTCATCCTCGTCATCGGCCTCGCCCTGGCGGTGATGCGCACCCTGCGCGGCCCGGTGTTCTTCCCGTTGCGCGCCTTCGCCACCGCGTACGTCGACCTGTTCCGTGGCATGCCCCTGCTGCTGGTGCTGCTGCTGGTGGGCTTCGGCGTCCCCGGTCTGCGGCTACAGGGCCTGCCGGCCAGCGTCGTGTTCTACGGCGGCGTCGCACTGGTGCTCACCTACTCCTCGTACGTCGCCGAGGTCTTCCGTGCGGGCATCGAGTCGGTGCACCCCAGTCAGCAGGCGGCCGCGCGCGGCCTCGGCCTCAGCTACCCGCAGACGATGCGGTTCGTCGTCCTGCCGCAGGCGGTACGACGGGTGGTGCCGCCGTTGCTCAACGACCTGGTGAGCCTGCAGAAGGACTCTGGGCTCATCTCGATCCTCGGCGTGATCGACGCGGTGCGGGCAGCGCAGATCAGCCAGGCCGAGTACGCCAGTTTCACGCCGTACGTCGTGGCCGGGATCCTGTTCGTGCTGCTCACCATCCCGCTGACCCGGCTCACCGACCGCATCGCCCGGCGGCAGGGCTGGCAAGGCGCCGGAGGCGTGCCGTGAGCGCCCCCTCAGCATCGACCCCGCTGTTGCGGCTGCGTGGCCTGCGCAAGGCGTACGGCGATGCCGTCGTCCTGGACGACCTGGACCTGGAGGTCCAGGCGCACCAGTGCGTCGCGCTGATCGGTGCATCCGGGTCGGGCAAGTCGACGCTGCTGCGCTGCATCGACCTGCTCGAGGTCGTCGACGACGGGACGGTCGAGCTGGAGGGTCGCGACGTCACGGACCCGCGGGTCGATGCGGACGACGTCCGGGCCCGGATCGGGATCGTGTTCCAGGCCTACAACCTGTTCCCGCACCTACGGGTGCTCGACAACATCACGCTGGCCCCGCGACGGGTGCACGGGGTCGACCGCGCGCAGGCCGAGGACGAGGCGATGGCCATGCTGCGCCGGGTCGGGCTGGCCGACAAGGCGCGCGCCTGGCCGGACGAGCTGTCCGGCGGCCAGCAGCAGCGCGTGGCGGTGGCGCGCGCCCTGGTCACGAACCCGGTGCTCATGCTGCTCGACGAGGTCACGAGTGCGCTCGATCCCGAGCTGGTCGGCGAGGTGCTCGCGATGCTCCGCGACCTCAAGCACGAGGGCATGACCATGCTGGTCGCGACCCACGAGATGGCCTTCGCCCGTGACGTCGCCGACGAGGTGGTCTTCCTGGACGCCGGCCGGGTGTGCGAGGCGGGGCCGCCCGCGCAGGTGCTGGGTGCTCCGCGCGAGGCCCGCACCCAACAGTTCCTGCGCCGCGTCGTCGACTCCGGGCGGCTGTAGCCGCCTGTGCTTCGGTCGAGCCGACGGTGCTAGAGCCCGCGCGCCGCCACCTGCTGTGACTCCGCAGCGTGGACGTCGACCCGACGTGCTGCCATGGCCGTCGAGAGCCCGAAGCAGCCCGCAGCCAACAGCGACATCGCGCCGCCGGCCACCCCCCAGCTGTTCGGCTGGTCCGGTAGGAGCATGGACGCCAACCCGAGGTACACGTACGCACCGGTCACGCAGAGGGCGAGGACCTTCCAGCCGGGCCGCCGGGTCGCAGCCAGCAGCCCGCCAAGAGCAAGCAGCACCAGGTGCTCGGCGTTCGTGGCAAGGACGTTGAAGTCCGATCCCGTCCCACGCGGTAGCGCGATCTGCACGGTCAAGGCGTGCACGGCGATCGGCAACAGGGCTGCGGCCGCAGCGACGGAGACCGCTAGCAGCGCACGGGAGGGTCCACGGTGCGAAGCAAGCGAGAAGAGTTGGCCCTGGTAGGGGTAGGTCGCTGGGACGAGCAGCAACACGAGGCCGGTCACAACGAACATCGGGTTGAACGGCATGATCACCGCGAGCGCCAGGATCGCGGCGCACAGGACGTACTGCACGAGCAGCGCCGATCGTGCCGGTCGCGCCAGCGCGCCGATGACGCAGGCGATCCCGACCAGGTCGACGACGCCCTCGAGGGCAAGACTCCAGCGCACGTGCGCCGGGTCCGCGAGGTTCTCGATGTTCACCACCCGCCAGGGGGCGAGCAGGTTGGGCGTCGAGGCGAGGAACGCGAGCGAGACCACGCCGCCGACGACCGAGAAGACGACCCGCCGAAGCCGAGACGCCGGTTGCTGAGGAACTCCGTAGGTAGCCATACGCGACGCTAAGCCGCATCAGCGGGTCGGCGCGTCGGGCCACGGGTTGACCTCGCGGGTGGCAGGTCCGCCTGGCGGACGACGGTGTGCATCTCACGATGGATGCCGGGCGCCGCCTGCCTCGCTAGCCTGGCCGGTGTGCGCATGGATCGGCCCGGACGGCCTCCCGACGCCGACCTGCTGGTCGCTGCCGGGCTCCTGATCGCCGCCCTCACCGAGGTGTGGGTGACCGAGACCGCCCCGGGCGCCAAGGGCTTCGGCACTGCCGTCGCGCTGCTCTCCACCGTGCCCCTGGCCTGGCGCCGCCAGGCCCCTCTCGTGCCAGTCGCAGGGGTGCTCACCGCGAGCCTGCTTCCCTTGGTCCCGCAACCCGTGACCGAGACGGACGGGCTCGCCGTGATCATCGCCTGGCTCGTCGCCGTCCATGCGGTCAACGCCTACAGCCGCCTGGTCATTGCGGCCATCAGCACGCTTGCGGTCGTGGGGGCGATGGCCGTCGTCATCGCGACCGTCCCGGCCCCTGCCGGCCAACCCGCCGGTGACGTCGTCTGGACGCTGGCCGTCTTCGGTGCAGCGGCGGCCGCGGGCCAGGTGATGCGGCGCCTGCGGATCCGGCTGGTCTCGGAGCGGCTCGCCGCCGAGGCGGAAGCACGCGAGAGCGAGCGACGAAGGCTCGCTCGCGAGCTGCACGACGTCGTGGCCCACGGCGTGGCCGTGATGGTCGTCCAGGCAGGGGCGGCCCAGGAGCTGCTCAGTCGCGACCCGGAGCGCGCCTCGGCACTCCTCGACGCCGTCCAGCACACCGGGGAGCAGGCCGCCGCCGAGCTGCGTCGGATGCTCGACCTGCTCGGCGCCGCGCGACCGGAGCTCGATCCCCAACCACGACTGACGGACCTGCCCGACCTCCTCGCGCGGGTCCGAGCCGCCGGGCTGCGGGCCGAGCTGGACTCGCCGGAGCTCGCCGACGACGTCGCGCCCGGGCTGCAGTCCACAGCATTCCGGGTCGTCCAGGAGAGCCTGACCAATGCGCTCAAGCACGGCTCGCGGTCGGCCGTCCGCGTGCACGTGCGCTCCGATGGCGTCGTGCTGGACGTAACGGTCGACGACGACGACGTCCGCCAGGCCAACCACGCCGGTCCGCCCGGACACGGCCTGCAGGGGCTGCGGGAGCGGGTGCGGCTGTACGGCGGCAGTCTGCAGACCGGGCCCCACGGATCCTGCTGGCGCGTCCACGCCCGGCTTCCCCTCGACGCCGCGGCGTCAGCCGCGGGCACGGCGCACCCACTGCGGCTCGAGCCGGAGGGCACCTCGTGATCCGCGTAGTCCTGGCAGACGACCAGTCGCTGGTGCGGGAAGGCCTACGGCTGATGCTGGATGCTCAACCCGACATCACGGTGGTGGCCGAGGCTGCGACCGGACAGGAGTCGTTGTCCGCGGCGCGGCGGTTCCGTCCAGATGTCGTGGTGATGGATGTGCGGATGCCGGGGATGGATGGGATCACCGCCACCGGAGAGCTGCTCGCCACCGCCACCTGGCCGGTCAAGGTCATCGTCGTGACCACGTTCGACCTCGATGAGTACGTCTACGAGGCATTGCGCCTCGGGGCGAGCGGTTTCCTGCTCAAAACCGCGCCGCCGCGGCTGCTGCCGACCGCGGTCCGCGAGGTACACGCCGGCGAGACCATGCTCTCCTCGGAGCTGACCCAGCGGCTGATCCAGCGGTTCGCGGCCGTCCCCACGACGAGGGCCGTGGACGACGTCCCTGCTGAGCTGTCAGCGTTGACTCTCCGCGAGCTCGACGTGCTCCGGCTCGTCGCCCGCGGGATGAGCAACGCCGAGATCGCCGGCGACCTGTGCATCTCCGAGGCCACCGTCAAGACCCACGTCGTCCGCATCCTCGCCAAGCTGGGGGTACGCGACCGCACCCAAGCTGCCGTTGCCGCCTACGAGCACGGGCTCGTCACAGCCCATCGTCCGTAGCGGGCAGAGGCGGGAGTCACCCGCTTGTCGGTGTCGGTGGCTACCGTGCCTCGTCATGGCGGACTTCTCCCACACAGATCTGAGCGGCTCGCGGTTCGAGTACGTCGACCTCAGCCGGGCCCGGTTCCGCGACGCCGACCTCACGGGGGTGGTGATGCGCGGCGTCGAGCTGGTCGACGTCGACATCGACGGCGAGATCGTGAATCTCACGATCAACGGCGTGGACGTCGCGCCGCTGGTCGACGCCGAGCTCGACCGTCGCTACCCCGACCGCCCGAAGATGCGTCCGACCGACCCCGCCGGGTTCCGCGAGGCCTGGGACATCGTCGAGCGGCTGTGGGCGGGCACGGTCGAGCGTGCCCGCCGGCTCGACCCCGAGCTGCTGCACGCGTCGGTCGACGGCGAGTGGTCGTTCACGCAGACGCTCCGGCATCTGGCGTTCGCCACGGACGCCTGGGTCCGGCGGGCGATCCTCGGTGATCCGGCGCCGTGGGATCCGCTCGACCTGCCCTGGGACGGCATGCCCGACACTCCAGGAGTGCCGCGCGACCAGGCCGCCCGTCCAGCGCTCGACACCGTGCTGCAGCTGCGTCACGACCGGATGGCGACCGTCCGCCAGGTGATCGACAGCCTCACCGACGAGTCCCTCGCCGCCGACACCGAGCCGGTCGAGGGCCCCGGCTGGCCCAGGCCGCGAAGCTACCCGGTGCGCCAGTGCCTGCGCGTCGTCCTCAACGAGGAGTGGGAGCACCGCAGGTTTGCCGAGCGCGACCTCGATGCGCTGGAGGCGCGATCCGGCTGACCGCGTGGCGCGATTCGGCTGACCGCGTGGCGCGAGCCGCACCGGGTCAGACGTCGACGTCCAACTGCACGGTGACCACGTCGCCGAGCTCGAGGTCCTCCGCCTCGCGCACCCAGGTCTTCACTGGCAGCAGGTACCGCCCGTCCTTGGGGAACAACGACGTCGTCCACGAGGTCGCGCCGATCTGGGCCGTAACGGGGATCATCCCCCAGCCGTACGTCACCGCCGGTGCGGCCGCCTGCAGCAGAACGCACTGCGCCTGAGGGACGGTGACGAAGTGCCACGGCGAAGGGCCGCGCCAAAACCACAGCTCGCCACTGACCTGCAGGTCCACAGTGTGAGGATAAGGAGGGCCGGGTCAAGCCCGCGAGTCGGTCAGACCCACCGCAGCAGCCCACGCCGCCAGGCGTGCGCCAGGCCCACGGACAGCACCCCGAGGAACACCGCCATCTCGGCCAGCGTGCGCCACCCGAAACCGGGCAGCGCCAGCACGGTCGCCCACGGCAGCAGGTACATCGCGTCGACCGCGAACACGACGTACAGGTAGGCGTACAGGTAGTAGCGCACGTTGGTCTGCGCCCAACCCTCCCCGACCGGGTCGACGCCGCACTCGTACGTCGTGAGCTTGGCGGCGGTCGGTGCGGCCGGGCGCAGCAACCGGGTGCCCTGGGTGCCCGCCACGAACAGCGCGACGCCGCTCAGGACGACGAGCCCCACCACGCCGTACGGCGGCAGCTCACCCACCGGCACACTCACCCATCGGCACGCCACCCACCGACCCGCTCACGGCTGGTCGAGCCAGACGAAGGTGCGCACCACGGTGCCGCGGGCGGACGAGCGCACCTGCACCAGGTCGCACAGCTGGTTGGCCATCCACACCCCGCGTCCGCCCTCGTCGTCCGGGCCGGGCGCGCGCCGCCCGACGAGCGGGTCGACGATCGTGCCGCTGTCGCTGATCTCGCAGATCAGCGCGCCGTCGTCGCGCCAGCTGCGCCACTGCCCGTGGCCGCCGCCGTGCCGCAGGCTGTTGGTGGCCAGCTCGGTGACGGCCAGCGCGAGGTCGTCGGCCCGGTCACCCAGCACGCCGTGCACGCGGCACTGGTCGTCGACCGCCCGGCGCAGCTCGGTCAGTCCGGTCGCGGTGAACGCCCGCGCGACGTGCCCCTTCGGGGGCTCGGGCAGCTCGCCGCCGAAGATCTCCTCGATGTGCGCGACACCGCCGTACGACGTGCTGCCCCGGTGGTCGCCGCACTCCACGACGGAGGGGTGGCTGTGCTGGGCGAGGGCGACGGTGCCAGCGGCCAGCCGGCTCACGTCGTACGGGCAGCGCAGCCACAGCGGCTCGTCCGGTGCGACCGCGACGTTGAGCAGTGCCTCGTGCAGCTGGCACTCGACCAGCTCGACATCGCGCCGGCCGGACCAGACGGGCTCGCCCACGCCACGCACGGCCGTGCGCCGCCGGCCTGGCCGGCGGCTGCTGTCGACGAATTCCCGCCAGGCGGGGATGATCCGCGCCGGGTTGTGGCCCAGCTCGGTCATGTCGACCATGGCGACGTGACCGGCATCCGCACCGAGCTTGCGCCGCAACGCATCGAGCCGCGGTGCCGGGACGGCGACCATCACGGGCTGCCCGAGATCGAGCCCCTCGCGGACGAAGTCGAGCGTGCCCTCCAGGAACGCCGCGTCGCCCTCGTAAAGCAGCGCTTCGTGCCGGTAGCTGCTGTGCGGTTTCAGCTCGTCACATCCCTCGCCGATGACGGGAACAGGCTACTCCCGATCACCCGATTCGGCGCAGGATCTCCGGTCCAGATGCCGGTCGCTCGCGCCTTCCGCTCGTCGGCGACCTACGATGGCGTAGGAAGTGACCGCGCACTCGGTCACCCGGTGAGCTCAGCGAGGCGATGACGGTACCGATGAAACACCCCACGAGCGGCAAGCAGGTACGCAAGCTCGACCGCGTGGTGATCCGCTTCGCCGGTGACTCCGGCGACGGCATGCAGCTGACCGGCGACCGGTTCACCTCCGAGACGGCCGCCCTCGGCAACGACCTGTCGACGCTGCCCAACTTCCCGGCCGAGATCCGCGCCCCGCAGGGCACCCTGCCCGGCGTGTCCAGCTTCCAGCTGCACTTCGCCGACCACGACGTTCTGACCCCGGGCGATGCGCCGGACGTGCTGGTGGCCATGAACCCGGCGGCGCTCAAGGCCAACCTGGGTGACGTCCCCCGCGGCGCCATGGTGCTCGTCGACACCGACGAGTTCACCCCGCGAAACCTGCGCAAGGTCGGCTTCGCCGCCAACCCGCTGGACGACGGGTCGCTCGACTCGTACCACGTGCACGCCGTCGGCCTGACCTCGATCACGGTCGAGGCACTGGCGGACTTCGACCTCACCCGTAAGGAGAAGGAGCGGGCGAAGAACATGTTCGCCCTGGGCCTGCTGTCGTGGCTCTACGACCGGCCCACCGAAGGCACCGAGACGTTCCTGCACGCGAAGTTCGCCAGTGCCCCCGAGATCCTCAAGGCCAACCTGGCGGCACTGCACGCCGGCTGGAACTACGGCGAGACCACCGAGGACTTCGCCGTCCGGTACTCCGTCGCCCCCGCCCCGATGCGGGCGGGCACCTACCGCAACGTGACGGGCAACATCGCCCTGTCGTACGGGCTGGTGGTGGGCGCGCACCTGGCCGGCCGGCCGCTGGTGCTCGGCTCGTACCCGATCACCCCGGCGTCCGACATCCTGCACACGCTGTCCGGCCTCAAGCGCTTCGGCGTCACGACACTGCAGGCCGAGGACGAGATCGCCGGCATCGGCGCCGCACTCGGCGCCAGCTTCGGCGGCGCCGTCGGGATGACCAGCACGTCCGGGCCTGGGGTCTCGCTGAAGTCCGAGATGATCGGCCTTGCCGTCTCCCTCGAGCTCCCGCTGATCATCTGCGACATCCAGCGCGGCGGTCCCTCGACCGGGCTGCCCACCAAGACCGAGCAGAGCGACCTGCTGCAGGCGATGTTCGGCCGCAACGGCGAGGCGCCGGTGCCGGTCATCGCGCCCCAGTCGCCCGCCGACTGCTTCGAGGCCGCGATCGAGGCGGTGCGCATCGCGACGACCTACCGCACACCGGTCTTCCTCCTCTCCGACGGCTACCTCGCCAACGGGTCCGAGCCGTGGCGCATCCCCGACATCTCGGCCGTTCTCGACATGACGGTCGAGCTCGCCACCGGGCCCAACGCCACGGACGACGCCGGCGAGCCGGTGTTCCACCCCTACCTGCGCGACCCCGAGACGCTCGCCCGGCCGTGGGCGGTCCCCGGCACGGCAGGCCTCGAGCACCGCGTCGGCGGCATCGAGAAGGCTGACGTCACCGGCAACATCAGCTACGACCCCGACAACCACGACCACATGGTGCGGCTGCGTCAGGCCAAGGTCGACGGCATCGCCGAACGCATCGAGCCGCTCGTGGTCGACGATCCGCCGGACGCCGCAGGGCGCACCGCCGACGTGCTCGTCCTGGGCTGGGGATCGACGTACGGGCCGATCTCGGCCGCCGTCCGCGCGGCGCGCGGCAACGGCCTACGAGTGGCCCAAACCCACCTTCGCCACCTGAACCCGTTCCCGCGCAACACCGCTGAGGTGCTGCGGGGGTACCGCAGGGTCATCGTGCCCGAGATGAACCTCGGTCAGCTCTCGATGCTCCTGCGCGCTCGCTACCTGGTCGACATCCAGGGCTACAACCGGGTGCGCGGGCTGCCGTTCACCACGACCGAGCTCACTGAGGTGATCGCCACGGCGGTCGCCGACCTGACCGGCAGCGGTGCCCGGGTCGTGCAGCCTCGGCCGGAGCCGACGCGCACCTCCGCGACCACCGACCCCGAGGACCTGCCATGACCACCGACCTGGGGATGCCCACGACTTCGGGATTCGCCGGCGTGCCAACCCTCGACGACGGCGCGAAGCCGCAGACCAAGAAGGAGTTCACCTCCGACCAGGAGGTCCGCTGGTGCCCTGGCTGTGGTGACTACGCCGTGCTGGCGACCATGCAGGGGTTCCTGCCCGAGCTGGGCCTGCGTCGCGAGAACATCGTGTTCATCTCCGGGATCGGGTGCTCGAGCCGCTTCCCGTACTACATGAACACCTACGGCATGCACTCGATCCACGGCCGTGCGCCCGCCATCGCCACCGGACTGGCGGTCTCGCGCCCCGACCTGTCGATCTGGGTCGTCACCGGCGACGGCGACGCCCTGTCGATCGGCGCCAACCACCTCGTGCATGCGTTGCGGCGCAACGTGAATCTCAAGATCCTGCTGTTCAACAACCGGATCTACGGGCTGACCAAGGGCCAGTACTCCCCGACGTCCGAGGCCGGCAAGGTCACCAAGTCGACTCCGGCCGGCTCGGTCGACAACCCGTTCAACCCGGTGTCGCTGGCCCTCGGGGCCGAGGCCACGTTCGTGGCCCGCACCCTGGACTCCGACCGCAAGCACCTCACCGAGGTGTTGCGCGCCGCAGCCCAGCACCGCGGTTCCGCGCTGGTCGAGATCTACCAGAACTGCCCGATCTTCAACGACGGGGCGTTCGAGGTGCTCAAGGACCGCACCGAGGCCGAGGCACACCTGCTGCACCTGCGCCACGGCGAGCCGCTGCAGATCGGCGAGGGCGAGACCGCCCGCGTGGTCGTGCGGCGGCCGGACGGCGGCCTCGAGGTCGTCGAGGGCAAGGACGTCGACCCCGCGGACGTCGTGCGGCACGACGCGCACGCCGACAACCCGACCAGCGCGTTCGCCCTGTCGCGGCTGGACTCCACCGACATGGCACACGTGCCGGTCGGCATCTTCCGCTCCGTCGAGCGCCCCACCTACGACGACCTCGTGCGCGACCAGATCACGACGGCCAGCGCCGACGGGCCCCCCACCACCGAGGCTCTGCAGGCACTCGTCGCCGGCAACGACACGTGGTCCGTCGGCCCGTGACCCCGTGACGTCGCTGACCCGCCGGCCGGCGTCGACGACCCCGGCCGGACCGTCGGCGCGCGGCGGTACGGCGTTCGGGGCCGGCGCATACCTGCTCTGGGGCGTCTTCCCGCTCTACTTCCGCGCCCTGCGTCCGGCCGGGGCCGTCGAGATCGTCATCCACCGGATGGTCTGGACCCTGTTGGTCTGCCTGGTCATCATCGCGGTCACCCGGCAGGCCGCCTGGTTCCGGGTCCTGGTCCGCCAGCCCCGTCAGCTCGCCACGCTCGCCGTGGCCGCCACGTTCATCGCGCTCAACTGGGGCATCTACGTCTACGCCGTCAACTCGGGGCACGTCGTCGAGGCCGCCCTCGGGTACTTCATCAACCCGCTGGTCACCGTGCTCGCCGGGGTGCTGCTGCTGCACGAGCGGCTCAGCCGCGCCCAGTGGGTGGCGGTGGCCCTGGGCGCCGTCGCCGTCGCGGTGCTCACCGCGGACTACGGGCGGCCGCCGTGGATCGCGCTGGCCCTGGCCGGTTCGTTCGCCACGTACGGCCTGATGAAGAACCGGGTCGGTGGCCGGGTGGGCGCGCTCGCCAGTCTCACCACGGAGACGGCGCTGCTGTTCCCGCTGGCTGCCGGGGCGCTGGTCTGGCTGGAGGTGACCGGCCGGGGCACGTTCACGACCGCTGGTCCGTGGCACGGCCTCCTGCTCGCCTCCACCGGGGTCGCCACGGCGCTGCCGCTGCTGATGTTCGCGGCCGCGGCGCGGCGCGTGCCACTGGTGATGATCGGCCTGCTGCAGTTCATCACTCCGGTGCTCCAGCTGCTGTGCGGCGTGTTGCTGCTGGGCGAGCAGGTGCCGACGACGCGCTGGATCGGGTTCGCCATCGTCTGGGTGGCGCTCAGCGTGCTGACCGTCGAGTCGCTACGCAGCTCGCGGGCGCGGGTGGTCGCCGCTCGCGCCGCCGAGCTGACCTAGGCTGCACGACGACCTGGACCCACCCCCGAGGAGCCCGCATGGCCGTCACGTACCGCACGCGGATCGCCCAGACCGGGCGCAACACCGGCATCCCCGTCCCCGACGAGGTGCTCGACCAGCTGGGTGGCGGTCGCCGGCCGAAGGTCGCCGCGGACATCAACGACTACCAGCTGCGAACCTCGCTCGGCTCGATGGGTGGCGTCGCGATGATCTCGTTCAGCGCGGCCCATCGGGAGGCCTCCGGACTCTCCGGCGGGGACGAGGTGACGGTCACGCTGCGACTCGACGACGCACCTGCCGACGTGGCCGTACCCCCGGATCTGGCCGCCGCCCTGGCGGCATCGGCTGAGGCGCGGCGACAGTTCGACGCGCTCGCGGCGAGCTACCAGCGCAACTTCGTGACGCAGGTCGAGGCCGCGAAGCAGCCGCAGACCCGCGCGCGGCGGATCGCGTCCACCATCGCCAAGCTCGAGGCCGGCGAGAAGCGTTGACCCAGCCATGACGTCGTCGGACGCCCCAGCCGACGGCCCCTCGACCGCGGTCCTGGTGACCCGGGTTCAGCCGGCAGACTGGCAGCGCCTGCGAGCCGTCCGCTTGGCAGCCCTGGCTGAGTCACCCGAGATGTTCGGCTCGACCGTGGCGAAGGAACAGGCGTTCGACGAAGCGGAATGGCGCGGCCGGGCCGCGCGGCCGGCTACGTTCCTCGCCTCCCGAGACGGCGTCGATGTCGGCATCGCCGGCGTGTTCGACCTGGACGGCGAGTGGTGGCTCATGGGCATGTGGCTGGCCCCGGACGCGCGCGGCACCGGTGTCGTCGAGGCGCTCGTCCGAGCCTGCGAGTCCGTAGCCCAGGAAGCGGGGGCGACCACCGTCAGGCTCGGTGTGATGGAGGACAACCCCCGCGGTCGGCAGGCGTACGTCCGCCTCGGCTACCAGTTCACCGGGGAGCTGGAGCACGTGCGTGACGGCCGAAGCCAGCTGCTGATGGCCAAGCCGCTCCCATCGTCGGCACCGGCCGGCTGATGGTGCAGCCGACCTCACCGCCGGCTGACCTCCGCGGTCATCGCCTCGGCGACGGTGATCATGATCCGCGCATACGGCAGGACGGCGGCGCCGTCCGCCGTCAGCGCGACCCCTTGCGGCCCGCGGTCGAACAGCCGCGTGCCGAGCCGGCGCTCGAGGACCTGGATCCGCTGGCTCAACCCCGGCTGGGTATAGCCCAGCACCGGAGCGGCCGCCGAGATCGAGCCCACCTCCGACACCCGCACGAACGCGCGCAGCAACATGACGTCCACGACGACACCCCTCCCGGGACGCCCACCGCACGGCCCCACGGCGTCCCAGACAGCGATCCTGCCGGGCGAGGGCCGCTCGTGTCAACCGTCAACCCTGTCAGCTGGTGCGCTCGACGACGCCCTCCGCCAGCCGGGCGAGGGCGGATCTGACCGGACCGTCCGGTAACGGGTCCAGCGCCGCACGGGCCTGGTCGGCCCAGTCCCGGGTCGTACGGCGAGCACGCTCCATCGCCGGGTGCGCCCGCAGCAGGGCAAGTGCCTGCGCGTGGCGCGCGTCGTCGGCCAGGTCGCTGCCGAGCAGGTCGAGCAGCGGCGCGTCCGCGGGATCGGTCGACTCTCGGGCGTACAGCACCGGGAGGGTGGCGACGCCCTCGCGCAGGTCAGTACCCGGCGTCTTGCCCGACTCCCCCGACTCCGACGCGAGGTCGATCAGGTCGTCCGCCAGCTGGAAGGCGACGCCGATCCGCTCGCCGTACAGCCGCATGACCTCGATGGTGGCCTCGTCGCAGCCGGCGAACCAGGCACCGAAGCGTCCGGCGGTCGCGATCAGCACGCCGGTCTTCTCGGCCAGCACCGCTAGGTAGTGCTCGACCGGGTCCTGCCCGGCCGCCGGCCCGACGGTCTCGCGGATCTGGCCCGAGCAGAGCACCTCGAAGGTCATCGCCTGCACCCGCACCGCCTCGGCCCCGAGGTCGGCCACGACCTGCGAGGCCCGGGCGAAGAGCAGGTCGCCGGTCAGGATGGCCACCGAGTTGCCCCAGCGGGCGTTCGCGCTCTGCGAGCCCCGGCGCAGCGCCGCCTCATCCATGACGTCGTCGTGGTAGAGCGAGGCCAGGTGGGTCAGCTCGACCACCACGGCGGCCTTCACCACGTCGTCCGACACCTTGCCGGCCTGCGGGCCGACCTGCGAGGCCAGCACGGTCAGCAGCGGCCGGAACCGCTTGCCACCTGCTTCGAGCAGGTGGCCGGCGGTCGTGGCGATGTAGTTGTCGACGTGCCCCACCGACTCACGCAGCGAGCTCTCGACCCGCGCCATGCCCTCGGCGACCACGGCCGACAGGTCGGGGTCGTCGATGGGCAGCCCGAAGGCGTCCGCGCCCGAGCTCGGGGCGGTCACGGCGAGGGCCGGTCGCTCATGGTAGGAACAGAGCCGAACGGCTCGCCAGGTCGAGCAGCGGACCCGGCAGCACGCCGAGCACCAGGGTCATCAGCGCGCCGACGCCGATCGCGATGGTGGTGAAGGCGCTCGGGGCGGCGATCATCGTGCCGTCCGAGTCGGGCTCGGAGAAGTACATCAGCACGATGATGCGCACGTAGAAGAACGCCGCGATGGCGCTCGACACGACGCCGACCACGGCCAGCCAGGTACCACCGTGGGCGATCGCCGCCGAGAACACCGCGAACTTGCCGGTGAAGCCCGACGTCAGCGGGATGCCGGCGAACGCGAGCAGGAAGAAGGTGAACGTCCCGGCCAGCACCGGCGAGCGCCGGGCCAGCCCGGCCCACTGCGACAGATGGGTGGCCTCGCCCGCCGTGTCGCGCACCAGGGTCACGATGGCGAACGCGCCGATGGTGGTGAAGCCGTACGCCGCGAGGTAGAACAGCGAACCGGCCACCCCGGAGCGGTCGAAGGCCAGCACGCCCACGAGGATGAAGCCGGCGTGGGCGATCGAGGAGTACGCGAGCATCCGCTTGATGTCGGTCTGGGTGATGGCCAGCACCGAGCCGACCAGCATGGTGGCGATCGCGACCGCCCAGACGATCGGCTGCCAGTCCCAGCGCCCGGCCGCCACGGCGACGTAGAACACCCGCAGCATCGCGCCGAACGCCGCGACCTTCGTGCACGCGGCCATGAAGCCGGTGATCGGCGTCGGTGCACCCTGGTAGACGTCCGGCGTCCAGGCGTGGAACGGCACCGCGCCGACCTTGAACAGCAGGCCGATGGCGACCATCGCGATGCCGACCATCAGCATGCCGTCGGCGTCCGTGCGCTGGCTGATCGCGGTGGCGATGTCACCGAGGTACAGCGAGCCGGAGAAGCCGAACAGCAGCGCCGCGCCGAACAGGAAGAACGCCGACGAGAAGGCCCCGAGCAGGAAGTACTTGAGGGCGGCCTCCTGAGAGAGCAGCCGCCGACGCCGGGCCAGTCCGCACAGCAGGTACAAGGGCAGCGAGAGCACCTCGAGCGCGACGAACAGCGTCAGCAGGTCGTTCGACGCCGGGAAGAGCATCATCCCACCGACCGACAGCATGGTGAGCGGGTAGACCTCGGTCTGCACCCAGCCGGCCCGCGCCGTGGCGGCCTCGTACGGCGAGCCCGGGATGCTCGCTCCCTGTGAGGTGAAGGCGTCACCCTCGTTGCCGAGGAACCGCTCGGCCATCGTGAGCACCGCCAGCATCGCCAGGATGACGATGGTGCCCTGCAGGAACAGCGCTGGTGCGTCGATGACGACCGCCCGTGCCAGGGTCGTGCCCTTGGGCCGGTCGGCCGCCAGCACGATCGCCACGAACGACCCGGCCAGGCCGAGCAGCGCGATCGCGACCTGCGGCCCGTAGCGCCAGCGCCGGGGCAGGAACGCCTCGATCAGGACGCCGATCAGCGCCGTGCCGAAGACGATCAGCATGGGGGCGATCAGGTGGTACGAGACCGAGGGGGCGTTGATCTCGGCCGTCACCAGCGCACTCACTTCGCGGTCCCTTCAGCGGCAGGGGGGACCCGCGGCGCGGGGTCGGTGACCCCCACCTGGGTCATGGTCGTGCGCACCGCGGGCTCGACGACGTCCAGCACGACCTTGGGGAAGACCCCGAGGCCGATGATGACGACGATGAGGGGGGCAACCACCCACGCCTCGCGGGCGGTCAGGTCGGGGGTGCCGATCGCGCTCTCGGGACGCGGGCCGGTCATCATGCGCTGGTACATGAGCAGGATGTAGACCGCCGCCAGGATGATCCCGGCGGTCGCGATGACGCCCGCCGCCGGATAGCGCGCGAACGTGCCCACGAGCACGAGGAACTCGCTCACGAAGCTCGACAGGCCAGGCAGCGCGAGGCTGGACATGCCGGCGATGAGGAACACGCCGGCCACCAGCGGCGTGACCCGTTGCCAGCCGCCGAAGTCGGGGATCCGGCGCGACCCGCGCCGGGCGGTCAGCATCGCCGCCACCAGGAACAGCGCGGCAGTCGAGAACCCGTGGTTGACCATGTACAGCGTCGAGCCCGTCTGCCCGGGCGTCGTCATCGCGAAGATGCCCAGCACGATGAAGCCGAAGTGCGAGATCGAGGTGTAGGCGATCAGCCGCATGACGTCGGTCTGCCCGATGGCCAGCAACGCCCCGTAGATGATCGACACGAGCGCGAGCACGATCACCACCGGGGTCGCCCACTTCGAGGCGTCCGGGAACAGCGGCAGGCAGAACCGGATCATGCCGAAGGTGCCGACCTTGTCGAGGACGCCGACCAGCAGCACCGCGACGGGCGGCGGCGCCTCGGCCGCGGCGTCCGGCAGCCAGGTGTGCACCGGGAACATCGGCGCCTTGACCGCGAAGGCGAAGAAGAAGCCGAGGAACAGCAGCCGCTCGAGGCCGACCCCGAGGTCGAGGCCGACCAGCTTGCTCAGCAGGAACCCCTGGTCGCCACCGGGACCGGCGAAGTACAGCGCGATGACGGCGACGAGCATCACCAGGCCACCAGCCAGCGAGTACAGCAGGAACTTCACTGCCGCGTACTGCCGCTGCGCCCCACCGAACGAGCCGATCAGGAAGTAGACCGGGATGAGCATGGCCTCGAAGAACACGTAGAACAAGAAGACGTCGGTGGCCGCGAAGACGCCGACCATCATCGTCTCAAGCACCAGGATGAGCGCGAAGAAGTTCTGCTCGCGACGACCGACCTCGGGGACGTCGTGCCAGGCCGCGAGGATGCAGATCGGCGTCAGGGCCGCGGCCAGCGCCACCAGCACCAGGGCGATCCCGTCGACGCCCAGCGAGTAGCTGACCCCGAACTGGGGGATCCACTGGTGCAGCTCGGTGAACTGGAACTGCTCGCCGCCGCGGTCGAAGCGCAGCGCCATGAGCACGGTGAGCAGCAGCGTGAGCAGCGACGTGGCAAGGGCCACGTGCTTCGCGCGGGGGGCCAGCGCCCGCGGCAGCAGGATCACGACCGCAGCGCCGACGAGCGGCACGGCGCCGATGACCGTCAGCCAGGGGAGGTTCTGCATCACAGGTCCGTTCCGCGTCGCGGGTGGGCGTGGTTGGGGTCGGTGGTGGTGTTCACCGGATCACCGCCAGTGCAGCGAGGACGACGACCACGCCGGCGAGCATGCTCAGCGCGTACGAGCGCACGAAGCCGTTCTGCCAGCGGCGAAGTCGCGCCGACGTACCGCCGATCATCGCGGCGAACCCGCCCACTGCACCGTCGACACCCTTGCTGTCGACGAACACGAGCGACCGGGTCAGGTGCTGGCCGGGACGCATGAGCAACGCCTCGTTGACGTCGTCCTGCAGCAGGTCGCGCCGAGCGGCCCGGGTCAGCAGCGTCCCGGCTGGAGCGACGACGGGCACGGACTCGCGCACGTACCGCAGCCAGGCCAGGCCGATGCCGGCGGCCACCAGCACCAGCGTGAGCACCATCAGCACCGGGACGGCGATCACCGGGGTCTCCTCGCCGTGCTCACCGACGACCGGCGCGAGCCAGCCGGTGATGGCGTTGGTGGGCCCGAGCAGCAGCCCCAGCAGCGCTGAGCCCACCGCGAGCACCATCATCGGCACGGTCATCAGCAGCGGTGACTCGTGCGGGTGGGTGATGTCGTCGTCCCAGCGGCGCTTGCCGTGGAAGGTCATGAAGAACAGGCGGGACATGTAGAACGCGGTCACCCCGGCGCCGATCAGCGCCGCGAGCCCGAAGACCCACGGCCGCCAGCCCTCGCCGACGAACGCGGCCTCGATGATCTTGTCCTTGCTCCAGAAGCCGGCGAACGGCGGCACGCCGAGGATGGCCAGCCAGCCGAGGCCGAAGGTCACCCAGGTGATCTTCATGACCCCCGAGAGTCCACCGAAGCGGCGCATCTCGACCCGGTCGTTCATGCCGTGCATCACCGACCCGGCGCCGAGGAACATGCCGGCCTTGAAGAAGCCGTGGGTCAGCAGGTGGAAGATCGCGAACGCGTAGCCGACCGGCCCGAGCCCGGCGGCCAGCATCATGTAGCCGATCTGGCTCATGGTGGAGGCGGCCAGCGCCTTCTTGATGTCGTCCTTGGCGCAGCCGACGATCGCCCCGAACAGCAGGGTGATCGTGCCGACGATCACCACGACCAGCTGGGCGGTGGGCGCGAGGTTGAAGATCGGGTGCGAGCGGACGACGAGGTAGACGCCCGCAGTCACCATGGTCGCGGCGTGGATCAGCGCCGAGACCGGGGTCGGGCCGGCCATCGCGTCACCGAGCCAGGACTGCAACGGGAACTGGGCCGACTTGCCGGCCGCGCCGAGCAGCAGCATCAGGCCGATGGCGGTCAGCGCACCCTCGGACGCGCCTTCGGCCCCGGAGAACACGGTGCCGAAGTCGACCGCCCCGAACTGGACGAACATGATCATGATCGCGACGGACAGCCCGAAGTCACCGACCCGGTTGGCCACGAACGCCTTCTTGGACGCCGCCGCGTACGCGGAGTTCTGGTTCCAGAAGCCGATCAGCAGGTACGACGCGAGACCCACGCCCTCCCAGCCGACGTAGAGCAGCAGGTAGCTGTCGGCGAGCACCAGCAGCAGCATCGCGGCGACGAAGAGGTTGAGGTAGCCGAAGAACCGGCGGCGGTCGACGTCGTGCTCCATGTACGCGATCGAGTAGACGTGGATCAGCGACCCGACGAACGTCACCAGCAGCGCGAAGGCCAGCGACAGCGGGTCCAGCAGCAGCCCGGCGTCGACCTTGAACGACCCCGCCGGCACCCAGCTGAACAGGTGCTGGCCGAACGAGCGGTCGGCGCCGTCGCGGCCGAGCATCGCGATGAACAGGATCGCCGCGACGACGAACGCCGCCCACGAGGCCAGCGTGCCGACCAGGTGCCCGATGCGGTCGGTGCGCCGGCCGCCGACCAGCAGGACGACGGCGCCGAGCAGCGGCAACCCGACGAGCAGCCAGGTCAGCGAGAACACGCCGGATGCCGCCGTCGCATGGAAGACGGCGCCCTCGGTCGCGAGAGCCGATGTGGTGGTCATCTGCGTATCGAATCCGTTCCGGTTCTCGTGCCCGTCAGAGCTTGAGCAGGTTGGCGTCGTCGACCGAGGCCGAGCGGCGGGCGCGGAAGATGGTCAAGATGATCGCCAGCCCGACGACGACCTCGGCGGCGGCGACCAGCATGACGAACAGCGCCACCACCTGGCCGTCGAGCGTGCCCTGCATGCGGGCGAAGGTCACGAACAGCAGGTTGGCCGCGTTGAGCATCAGCTCGACGCCCATGAACACCACGATGGCGTTGCGCCGCAGCATCACGGTGGCCGCGCCGATCGCGAACAGGATCGTCGCCAGGTAGATGTAGTTGGTGAGGCTCATCGCCGTCCTCCCTGCTCGACGTCGTCCTCGATCGCGGCGACGGCGGTGTCGAACTCCTCCGCCGGTCGCACCTGGCCACGGACCCGCAGCACCCGCGAGACCGACAGGTCGCTCGGCGTCCCGTCGGGCAGCAACGCCGGGGTGTCGACCGCGTTGTGCCGGGCGAAGACGCCCGGAGCGGGCAGGCCGGTGGGCAGCCGGCCGCTGCGGAAGCGCTCCTCGGCCTGCACCCGCTGGGTGCGCTTCTCACCGAGCCGCTCGCGGTGCGCCAGCACCATCGAGCCCATCGCCGCGGTGATCAGCAGCGCGCTGGTGACCTCGAAGGCCCAGACGTACTTGCCGAAGATCAGGTTCGCGATGCCCACGACGTTGCCGTCGGCGTTCGTGGAGGCCAGGCCGACCGGGCTGGCGAAGGTGACCGAGCCGACGGCGGTGATCACCAGGACGGCGAGCCCGATCGAGAGCAGGATCCCCACCCAGCGCTGGCCGGCGATGGTCTCGACGAGCGAGTCCGAGGAGTCGACGCCCACCAGCATCAGCACGAACAGGAAGAGCATCATCACGGCGCCGGTGTAGACGAACACCTGGATGACGCCGAGGAAGTCGGCGTCCTGCACCAGGTAGATCCCGCCGAGGCCGACCATGACGACGGCCATGCCGAGCGCCGCGTGCACCGCCTTGCGGGCGAAGATCAGGCCGAGCGCGGCCAGCACCATCACCGGCCCGAGCACCCAGAACATCACCGTCTCGGCCGACCCGGGTGAGGGGTCGCCGGCCGCGAGCAGCTGCGCGGGCAGCGCCAGCGCGTTCACGGGCGGGCCTGCTCGGCGATCGCGGTGCCGGCGGCCTGCGGGCCGGTGGTCGTGTCGGACTCGCCACCCGCTGCGGGGCCGTGCGCGTCGACCCAGGCCTGCTGGTCGGGCGTGGCCCGCACCACGTCACCGCGGTAGTAGTCCTTCTCGTTCTTGCCCTCCGGCATCGGGTGCGGCGCGGGAAGCATGCCGCTCAGCAGCGGCGCGAGCAGCTGCTCCTTCTCGAAGATGAGCTTGCCGCGCGAGTCGTCGGCGAGCTCGTACTCGTTGGTCATCGTCAGCGCCCGGGTGGGGCAGGCCTCGATGCACAGGCCGCAGAAGATGCAACGCAGGTAGTTGATCTGGTAGACGCGGCCGTAGCGCTCGCCGGGCGAGTAGCGACCGCCCTCGGTGTTGTCGGCACCCTCGACGTAGATCGCGTCGGCCGGGCAGGCCCAGGCGCACAGCTCGCAGCCGATGCACTTCTCCAGACCGTCCGGGTGCCGGTTGAGCTGGTGGCGGCCGTGGTAGCGCGGCTCGGTGGGGCGCGGCTTCTCGGGGTACTCCTCGGTGGCGACCTTGCGGAACATCGTCGAGAAGCTCACCCCGAAGCCGGCCACCTGGGGCGCGACCGTGGCGAGCAGGCCCTTGCGATCGCTCTTGCGCGGTTCACGGGAGACGGCGTGGCCGCGCTCTCCGCTGGCCGGCGTGGTGTCGTCCGCGGGCCGGACGGGTCCATCAGCCACGGGGAGCCTCCTCGGGCGTCGTCAGGTCGGGGTCGTCGTCGGCGGCTGCGCCGCTGCCGGCCAGGGCGCGGGCGCGCTGGCGTGGTCCGCGGCTGACCACGAGGGTCTGGCCGGGCAGCGGGGGCACCGGGTGGCCGCCCGCGAAGGGGTCGACCTCGCCGAGCTGCCACCCGCCGGTGTCAGGCCGCTGCGCCGAGCGCGCGTCGACCACCCAGGCGATCGCACCGCCGACCAGCGCCAGCACCCCGATGGCGATGAACAGCCCGCGGCGGCTGGTGTCGGTGATGTCGGGCAGCGAGCGGATGGTGGCGACGGCAACGATCCACAGCAGGCTGGTGGGGATGAGGAACTTCCAGCCGAACCGCATGAACTGGTCGTACCGCACCCGGGGCAGGGAGCCACGCACCCAGACGAAGAAGAACAGGAACATCCACAGCTTGATGACGAACCACAGCACCGGCCACCAGCCGGTGTTGAACATGCCGTCGTTGACCGCCGACAGCGGCCAGGGCGCGCGCCAGCCGCCGAGGAACAGCGTGGTGGCCATCGCCGAGACGGTGACCATGTTGACGTACTCGGCAAGGAAGAACAGGGCGAACTTCAGCGAGGAGTACTCGGTGTGGAAGCCACCGGTGAGCTCACCCTCGCCCTCAGCGAGGTCGAACGGCAGTCGGTTCGTCTCGCCGAGCATGGTCACGACGAACACGAAGAAGGAGAAGATCGCCGGGATGATGAACCACTGGCTGCGCTGGGCGTCGACGATCTGGGACGTCGACATCGAACCCGCGTAGAGGAACACCGGCACCAGCGACAGGCCCATGGCGATCTCGTAGCTGACGATCTGCGCGGACGAGCGCAGCCCACCGAGCAACGGGTACGTCGAGCCCGACGACCAGCCGGCCAGCAGGATGCCGTAGACGCCCACGCTGGCGACGGCGAGCACGAAGATGACCGCCACCGGGATGTCGGTCAGCTGCAACGGCGTGCGGTGGCCGAAGACCGAGACGCTCGGCCCGAACGGGACGATCGCGAACGCGATGAAGGCCGTGGAGGCAGCGATGATCGGCGCGAGGATGTAGATCGCGCGGTCGGCCGCCTTCGGGATGATGTCTTCCTTCAGCGCGAGCTTCACGCCGTCGGCGAGGGTCTGCAGCAACCCGAACGGGCCGGTGCGGTTGGGGCCGGGACGCTGCTGCATGCGGCCGATCACCCGGCGCTCGAACCAGATCAGCACCAGTGTGGTGACCACCAGGAAGACGAAGATCAGCAGCGCCTTCGCCAGCACCAGCCACCAGGTCTCCTGGCTGAAGTCGGCCGCGCCGGCAGCCTGCAGTCAGCGGTGGGCAGTGCGGTGGGCAGTGCGGTGGTCATGCGGCACCTCCCCTGCTCAGCGTGACGACGGCGCCGGCATCGGCGCCCAGGACGGCCCGGACGGCGAACCCGGGCTGGTGCGTGGGCAGCCAGACGGCGCGGTCGGGCATCGCGGTGACGACCACCGGCAGGGTCAGCTCGCCGCGCGCGGTCGAGACGGTCAGCGGCTCACCCTCGGCCACCCCGACCTCGGCAGCCGTGGCCGGCGACAGCCGGGCCACCGGACGGCGCGCGGTGCCGGCGAGCCAGGGCTCGCCGTCCTGCAGCCGGCCGGCGTCGAGCAGCAGGTGCCAGGTGGCCAGCACGGCTTGGTTCGGGCCGACGACGGGCGGCTGCGCGGCCGGAACCTGCGGGGCAGGAGCCCGCTCGCCGTCCCACACGGCCACCTCGGCGGCCTCGGACCGGACGGCGGTCAGCTCGCGCAGCCCGAGCTTGACGTCCATCTCGTCGGCGATCAGGTCGAGCACCCGGTAGTCGCTGAGCGCACTGGAGTCCAGGGCCACCTCGAACGGCCGCTCGCGGCCCTCCCAGGTCCAGAACGTGCCGGCCTTCTCGGCCACCGGCGCCACCGGCAGGACGACGTCGGCGCGCTCGGTCACGGCGCTCGGCCGCAGCTCGAGCGACACCACGAACTGCGCCGCGTCGAGCGCCTCGAGCGCCTCGAGCGGGTCGGGCAGGTCACCCGGGTCGACGCCGCCGACCACGAGGCCGCTGAGCTCACCGGCGCGGACCGCGGCCAGCATGCCGGCGGTGTCGCGACCGGGCTCGGCGGGCAGCCCGTCGACCCCCCAGGCCGCAGCGAGGTCGACGCGCGCGGTGGCGTCGGCGACCGGACGACCACCGGGCAGCAGGTTCGGCAGCGCACCGGCCTCGACGGCCCCGCGCTCACCGGCGCGGCGGGGCACCCAGGCCAACCGGGCACCCGTGACGTCCGAGAGCCGGAGCACCGCGGACAGCGCACCGGGGGTCGAGGCCAGCCGCTCACCCACCAGGATGACAGCTCCGTTGGTGCGCAACAGCTTCGTCGTGTCGGCGACCTCGGCGGCGCCGGTCGCGAGCGCGTCGACGACCTCCGCCTCGGTGCCCGGACCGGCAGGGATGAGCCGGCCACTGAGCTTGTCGAGCCCGCGCGAGGCCCAGCTGGCAACGGAGACGACCTGCTGACCGCGCTGACGCACCGCCTTGCGAAGGCGGAGGAAGACGATCGGCGACTCCTCCTCGGGCTCGAAGCCGACGAGCAGCACCACCGGAGCAGCCTCGAGCTCGGCGTAGTCGACGCCCATGCTGTCGAGCCCACCCATGCCGACCCACGCACCGGCGACGCCGTGCGCGAGGAAGTCGGCCTCCTCGGCGCTGTGCGGCCGGGCGCGGAAGTCGACGTCGTTGGTGCCCAGGGCGACCCGGGCGAACTTGGCGTAGGCGTACGCGTCCTCGTGCGTCACGCGGCCGCCGGTCAGGACGCCGACACCGCCCGCCGCGCGCGCCGCCGCCAGCCCCGCGGCGGCAACCGTGAGCGCCTCCGGCCAGGAGGCGACCCGCAGCTCACCGGTGTCGGTGTCGCGCACCAGCGGGTGGGTCAGCCGGTCGGTGGTGGCGTACTGGAAGGCCCAGCGACCCTTGTCGCAGTTCCACTCCTCGTTGACCTCCGGGTCGTTGCCGGCCATCCGGCGCAGGACGACTCCGCGGCGGGTGTCGACCCGGATCGCGCAGCCCGAGGCGCAGTGCTCGCAGACGCCGGGGGTCGAGACGAGGTCGAACGGCCGCGACCGGAAGCGGTAGGCCGCACCGGTCAGCGCGCCGACCGGGCAGATCTGAACGGTGTTGCCGCTGAAGTAGCTCTCGAACGGGTCCTTGGCGTAGATGCCGACCTGCTGCAGCGCACCGCGCTCGACCAGCTCGATGAACGGGTCGCCGGCGACCTGGGCGCTGAACCGCGTGCACCGGGCGCACAGCACGCAGCGGTCGCGGTCGAGCAGCACCTGGCTGGAGATCGGCACCGGCTTGGGGAAGGTGCGCTTGACGTCCTGGAAGCGTGACTCCGAGCGGCCGTTCGACAGCGCCTGGTTCTGCAGGGGGCACTCGCCGCCCTTGTCGCACACCGGGCAGTCCAGCGGGTGGTTGATCAGCAGCATCTCCATGATGCCGTGCTGCGCCTTGTCGGCCACCGGCGAGGTGCGCTGGGTCTTGACGACCATGCCCTCGGTGACGGCCAGGGTGCACGAGGTCTGCGGCTTGGGCATCGGCCGCAGCTCGCCGTCCGGGCCGGGGGTCGACACCTCGACCAGGCACTGGCGGCAGGCGCCGACGGGTTCGAGCAGCGGGTGGTCGCAGAACCGCGGGATCTGGACGCCGATCTGCTCGGCGGCGCGGATCACGAGCGTGCCCTTGGCGACCTCGACGTCGGTGCCGTCGATGCTCACCCGCACGAGGTCGTCACGGGTCGCCGGCTGGCCACCGGTGGGCGTGGTCACGGTCATGGTGCTGCGATCACCTCAGGTGCGAACAGGGCGGAGGCCGCGGGGTCGAAGGGGCAGCCGCCCGCGGGGTTGTCGGCAGAGGGCAGGTGGCGCAGGTACTCGTCACGGAAGTACTGGATGCTCGAGGTCACCGGACTGGTGGCGCCGTCGCCCAGAGCGCAGAACGAGCGGCCCAGGATGTTGTCGCAGATGTCGAGCAGCTTGTCGAGGTCGGCCTCGCTGCCCTGCCCGTGCTCGAGCCGGTGCAGCACCTGCTTCATCCAGTAGTTGCCCTCGCGGCACGGGGTGCACTTGCCGCAGGACTCGTGGGCGTAGAAGTCGATCCAGCGGTACGTCGCCCGCACGACGCAGGTGGTGTCGTCGAAGATCTGCAGCGCCCGGGTGCCGAGCATCGACCCGGCGGCGGCGACCGACTCGAAGTCCAGCGGGACGTCGAGGTGCTCGGCGGTGAAGATCGGCGTCGACGAGCCGCCCGGCGTCCAGAACTTCAGCGAGCGCTCGTCGCTGCGCATCCCGCCGGCCATGTCGAGCAGCTCGCGCAGGGTGATGCCCAACGGCGCCTCGTACTGGCCGGGGCGCTTGACGTGCCCGGAGAGGCTGAACAGGCCGAAGCCGGTGGACTTCTCGGTGCCCATCCCGCTGAACCAGTCGGCGCCGTGCAGCACGATCGGCGGCACGCTGGCGATGGACTCGACGTTGTTGACGACGGTGGGCCGGGCGTACAACCCGGCCACGGCGGGGAACGGCGGCTTGAGCCGCGGCTGGCCGCGCCGGCCCTCGAGGGAGTCGAGCAGCGCGGTCTCTTCCCCACAGATGTAGGCGCCGGCACCGGCGTGCACCGTGACCTCGAGGTCGAAGCCCGAGCCGAGGATGTTCTTGCCCAGGTAGCCCTTGGCGTACGCCTCCTCGACGGCCCGCAGCAGGCGCCGGTAGACGTGCACGATCTCGCCGCGCACGTAGATGAAGGCGTGGTGGCAGCCGATCGCGTACGAGGTGATCGCCACGCCCTCGATGAGGAACTGCGGCGCCGCCATCATCAGCGGGGTGTCCTTGCAGGTGCCGGGCTCGGACTCGTCGGCGTTGACCACCAGGTAGCGGGGGCCGCCGTCCGGCTTGGGCAGGAAGCCCCACTTCATGCCCGTGGGGAAGCCGGCCCCACCCCGACCGCGCAGCCCGGAGTCCTTGACCATGGTGATCAGGTCGGCCGGCTCGGTGGCGAGCGCCTTGCGCAGCGCCTGGTAGCCGTCGTGGCGCTCGTAGGTGTCCATGGTCCACGACTGCTCGTCGTCCCAGAACTCGGTGAGGATCGGGGTGAGCGTCGTCCCGGTCGAGGCGGCCATGCTCAGGCCTCCTTCTCGTCGGTGGCGGGCTTGGGCTCGGCCTTGCGGGCGGCCCGGGGGGCGCTGCGCTTGCGCGGGGCGGCCTTGGTCGACGCGGCCCCCTGCTCGCCCGAGGCCACTGCGGCGTCGCTGGAGCTGGGGGCGTCGGGGTCGGCCACGTGCTCGGCCGCGACCTGCTCGACCGGCGCGCTGGTGCTGTGCGAGCCGGAGCTGTGCGAGCCGGACGGCGCCGTCCAGCCCTTGGCCCGGGCGAGCGCGAGGCCTTCGAGCGAGGGGCCAGCCGCACCGACCCCCTCGTCGGCGAGCCCGTCGGAGAAGCCGGCGAGCGTGCGCGACACCTGCTTGAAGCTGCACACGGCGTTCGGCCCGCGGCTCGGGCGCACCGGCGCTCCCGACCGCAGCTCGTCGGTCAGCGCGCGTGCCGTCGCCGGCGTCTGGTTGTCGAAGAACTCCCAGTTGACCATCACGACCGGCGCGAAGTCGCATGCCGCGTTGCACTCGATCCGCTCGAGGGTGATCGCGCCGTCGTCGGTGGTCTCGTCGTGCCCGACGTCGAGGTGCTCGGCGAGCGCGTCGAAGATCTGGTCGCCGCCCATGATCGCGCACAGCGTGTTGGTGCAGACCCCGACGGTGTAGGTGCCGTTGGGGTGCCGCTTGTACTGGGTGTAGAAGGTCGCCACACCGGCCACCTCGGCGGTGGTGAGGGAGAGGGCCTGCGCGCAGTACTCGATGCCGCGCGGGCTGACATAGCCCTCCTCGCTCTGCACCAGGTGCAGCAGCGGGAGCAGCGCCGAGCGCGGCTGTGGGTAGCGCGCCACGATCTGCGCGGCGTCGGCGTCGAGCCGGGCCAGCACGTCGTCCGGGTAGGTCTCGGCGCCGTCGGTCGCGACGAAGGTCGCCTGGTACTCCGCGGGCATCAGCGGTCCACCCCTCCCATCACCGGGTCGATGGAGGCCACCGCGACGATGACGTCGGCGAGCTGGCCGCCCTCGCACATCGCCGCCGTGGCCTGCAGGTTGTTGAAGCTGGGATCGCGGAAGTGCGCGCGGAACGGGCGGGTGCCGCCGTCGCTCACCAGGTGCACGCCGAGCTCGCCCTTGGGCGACTCGACCGCCTGGTAGACCTGGCCGGCCGGCACCCGGAACCCCTCGGTGACCAGCTTGAAGTGGTGGATCAGGGCCTCCATGGAGGTGCCCATGATGTGCCTGATGTGGTCGAGGCTGTTGCCCATGCCGTCCGAGCCGATGGCCAGCTGGGCCGGCCAGGCGATCTTCTTGTCCTCGACCATCACCGGGCCGGGTGTGCTCTGCAGCCGGTCGGCCGCCTGCTCGATGATCGACAGCGACTCGTAGCACTCGTCCAGCCGGATGCACAGCCGCCCGTAGGCGTCGCAGGTGTCGCGGGTCATGACCTCGAACTCGTAGGTCTCGTACCCGCAGTACGGATCGGACTTGCGCAGGTCGTGGGGCAGGCCGGTGGAGCGCAGCATCGGGCCGGTGATGCCCAGGGCGATGCAGCCGGTGAGGTCGAGGTAGCCGACGTCGACCGTGCGGCCCTTGAGCACCGGGTTCTGCAGCAGGAGGGCCTCGAGCTCACCCAGGCCGCGGCGTACTGCGGGGATCATGTCGCGGATCAGGTCGATGGCGCCCGGCGGCAGGTCCTGCGCGACGCCACCGGGACGCACGTACGCGTTGTTCATCCGCAGGCCGGTGATGTTCTCGATGACCTTCAGCACGCGCTCGCGCTCGCGGAAGCCGACCGTCATGACGGTGGTCGCGCCCATCTCCATGCCGCCGGTGGCAGTGGCCACCAGGTGCGAGGAGATCCGGGTGAGCTCCATCATGAGCACCCGGATGATCGACGCGCGCTCGGGCACCTGGTCGGTGATGCCGAGGAGCCGCTCGATGCCCAGGCAGTACGCGGTCTCCTGGAACATCGGCGTCAGGTAGTCCATGCGGGTGCAGAAGGTCACGCCCTGGGTCCAGGTGCGGAACTCCATGTTCTTCTCGATGCCGGTGTGCAGGTAGCCGATCCCGGCCCGCGCCTCGGTGACGGTCTCGCCGTCGATCTCGAGGATGAGCCGCAGCACGCCGTGCGTCGACGGGTGCTGCGGACCCATGTTGACGACGATGCGCTCCTCGCCGAGCGCCGCTGCCTCCTCGGCCACGTCGTCCCAGTCGCCGCCGGAGGCGTTGAAGACCGCGACGCTGGGACCCTCGGCGTCGGTCAGGCCGTACGGGTCGCGGGCAGCAGCGTCCTGGTGGATGGTCTGGTCGCTCATCAGCTGTACGACCTCCGCTCGTCGGGCGGCGGGATCTGCGCGCCCTTGTACTCGACGGGGATGCCGCCGAGGGGGTAGTCCTTGCGCTGGGGGTGGCCGGGCCAGTCGTCCGGCATGAGGATCCGGGTCAGTGCCGGGTGGCCCTCGAAGACGATGCCGAACATGTCCCAGGTCTCGCGCTCGTGCCAGTCGTTGCCGGGCCACACGTCGACGACGGACGGGATGCGGCGGTCGTCGTCCGGGCAGGTCACCTCGACGCGCACCCGACGTCCGCCGTGGGTCAGCGAGATCAGGTGGTAGACGGCGTGCAGCTCGCGGCCGGTCTGCTGCGGGTAGTGGACGCCGCTGACGCCGGTGCAGATCTCGAACCGCAGGCCGGGCTCGTCGCGCAGCGCTCGGGCCACCGTGTGGAAGGACTCGCGCCGGACGTAGAGCGTGAGCTCGCCGTGCTCGCTGACGACCTTCTCGACCGCCTCGTCGAAGCTGCTGCCGTCGTCCTCGAGCGCCGCCGCGAGGTCGGTGGCCAGGCCCTCCCACCAGCCCTCGAGCGGGCGGACCGCGGGGGCCCCGTAGGCGACCGGGCGCACCAGGCCGCCGTAGCCGGAGGTGTCGCCGCTGCCGAGGGCGCCGAACATGCCGGTGCGCACGTCGACCAGCTCGGCCTCGCCGCCGGCGCGGGCCACCTCGGACGTCGTCGGCGCGGCCTCCTGGGCCACGACGGCGTCCGGCTTCTGAGCCTCGGGCCGCTGAGCGTCGTCGGTCATCGCAGGAGCCCGTGCATGTGCTCGGTGGGGGTGGACTGCAGCGCCGCCGCCTCGGCTGCCCGAGCCGCCTCGACCCGGTTGACGCCGAGGGGAGCCGACTGGATCTGCTCGTGCAGCGTGAGGATCGCGTTGAGCAGCATCTGCGGGCGCGGCGGACACCCCGGCAGGTACACGTCGACCGGGATGATGTGGTCGACGCCCTGGACGATCGCGTAGTTGTTGAACATGCCGCCACTGCTGGCGCAGACGCCCATCGAGATGACCCACTTGGGCTCGGGCATCTGGTCGTAGACCTGCCGGACGACGGGCGCCATCTTCTGGCTCACCCGGCCGGCGACGATCATCAGGTCGGCCTGGCGCGGCGTGGCGCTGAAGCGCTCCATGCCGAACCGCGCGATGTCGTAGTCGGGGGTGCCGACGGCCATCATCTCGATGGCGCAGCAGGCGAGCCCGAAGGTGGCCGGCCAGACCGAGCTCTTGCGCATGTACCCGGCCAGGCCCTCGACCGTCGTCAGCAGGAAGCCGGCAGGCAGCTTCTCCTCGATACCCATGAAGACCTCAGTCCCAGTCCAGTCCGCCGCGCCGCCAGACGTAGGCGTACGCGATGAAGACGGTGGCGATGAACAACACCATCTCGACGAGTGCGAAGACCCCGAGCCGGTTGAACCCGACGGCGAAGGGGAACAGGAAGACCGACTCGATGTCGAAGATGATGAACAGCATCGCGGTCAGGTAGTACTTCACCGGGAAGCGGCCCCCGCCGGCGGCGTGCGGAGTGGGCTCGATGCCGCACTCGTACGCATCGAGCTTGGCGCGGTTGTAGCGCTTGGGCCCGGCCAGCGCGCCGGCGCCGATCGAGAACACCGCGAAGCCGGCTCCGATGGCGGCCAGGACGAGAATCGGCACGTAGGGGTTCACGCCGTCCCGCTCCCCTCTGTAGCTCGAGTCTTGCTCTCACAGGCACCGCGGCGGGCCCGAGGCGACCTCATCCTAGGGCCGCCCCCGGACCGCCCGAGGTAAGGCGTGCCTCACCCCGACGGGCCCGGCGTCCGTGATGCTTGTGACCGGCTTCACGAGCGCAGATCGGAAGTCTAGGCGAACCCCTGCACACGACGACCGGCACCCTGCGCGCAGGGTGCCGGTCGTGGTGACGGCGTCAGTGCTTGAACGCGTCCTTGACCTTCTCGCCGGCCTGCTTGAGGTCGGACTTGGCCTGGTCGCCCTTGCCCTGCGCCTCCAGCTCCTCGTCACCGGTGAGCTTGCCGGCGGCCTCCTTGGCCTTGCCGCGCATGTCCTCGCCGGTGTTGTCGAGCTTGTCGTCGTTGCCCATGCTGCCTCCTTCGCTAGGTGCCACCCAGTGAACGACCACCGGGGCGTCCCCGCATCTGGAGTCGGCGGATCAGGCGGGCCGGGTGGCGCGGTGCAGGGCGACGATGCCGCCGGTCAGGTCGCGCCACGCGACGTCACCCCAGCCGGCGTGCTGCAGGCGCTCGGCGAGGGCCTGCTGGTCGGGCCAGGCGCGGATCGACTCGGCGAGGTACTCGTACGACTCCGGGTTCGAGCTCACCCGGCGGGCCACCGGCGGCAGCGCCCGCATCAGGTAGTTGACGTACAGGCCGCGCAGCGGGGCCCACACCGGGTGGCTGAACTCGCAGACCAGCAGCCGGCCCCCCGGCCGGGTGACGCGGAGCATCTCGCGCAGCCCGGCCGCGCTGTCGACGACGTTGCGCAGCCCGAACGAGATCGTCACGGCGTCGAAGCTGGCGTCGGCGAACGGCAGCCGCGTCGCGTCGCCCGCGGTGAACGGCAGGTCAGGACGGCGCCGCTTGCCGACGCGCAGCATCCCGAGGGAGAAGTCGGCGGGGACGGTGAGCACCCCGTGGTCGGCGAACGGCTCGCTGCTGGTGCCTGTGCCGGCAGCGAGGTCGAGCACGCGCTCGCCGGGACGGGCGTCCAGCGCGCGGACGACGGCCCGGCGCCACAGCCGGTCCTGGCCCAGCGAGAGCACGTCGTTGGTCACGTCGTAGCGGTCGGCGACGGTGTCGAACATCGCGGCGACCTCGTCGGGACGCTTGTCCAGGTGGGCTCGGCTCACGCGGGCCATCCTCGCGCACCGCCACGCCAGCGCCCACCGCCCGCCCCCACCCGGCGGTGATCATGCACGTTCGCCCACCCCAGCGCCCACCGCCCGCCCCCACCCGGCGGTGATCATGCACGTTCGCCCACGCCGCACCCACCCCAGCGCCCACCGCCCGCCCCCACCCGGCGGTGATCATGCACGTTCGCCCACCCCGGCCGCGCCTCCCGGTGGGCGGGGGACGGGTATGTCGACCTACCCTGGGAATCGTGACTGTCGCTCCGTCCGCCGCCGCGGCGCCGCTCGTCGTCCGGACGGTGGGGCTGACCGACCCCGGCCCCCTGCTCGACCTGCTGCCCGACGAGGCCGGCGTCTCGTGGGTCCGGCGCGGCGAGGGGCTGGTCGGCTGGGGCGAGGCCGCCCGCTTCGAGTCCTCGGGGGACGACCGCTTCGCCGCTGCCCAGGGCTGGTGGCGCGAGATGGTGGCGCACGCCGTGGTCCGCGACGAGGTGGGCGTGCCGGGCTCGGGCGCGGTGGCCTTCGGCTCGTTCGCGTTCGACGACCGGTCCGGCCAGGGGAGCGTGTTGACCGTCCCCGCCGTCGTGGTGGGCCACCGGAGCGGACGCTGGTGGGTCACGACCGTTGCGGCGCAGGGCGGGCTGCCCGCTGCGGCCGAGATCGCCCGGCACCACGCAGCGTCGCCCGGCCAGGTGACGTACGCCGACGGGACCATGTCGGGGGCCGACTGGGAGTCGGTCGTCGCGCGCGCCGTCGAGCGGATCGGCGCCGGGGAGCTCGACAAGGTAGTGCTCGCGCGCGACCTCGACGTCCACACCAGCGAGCCGGTCGACGCGCGGTGGCTGCTGCGCGGGCTGGCGCGGCGCTACCCGGGCTGCTGGACATTCGCGGTCGACGGGCTGGTCGGCGCGACCCCGGAGCTGCTGGTACGCCTCGAACGCGGCCTGGTGCACTCGCGGGTGCTTGCGGGCACCATCCGGCGGACCGGCGACGACGAGCACGACCTCGCCCTCGCCGGATCGCTGGCGCGATCGAGCAAGGACCTCGAGGAGCATGAGTACGCGGTGCGCTCGGTGGCCGGATCGCTCGCTCCGCACTGCACCTCGATGAACGTGCCCGAGGCACCGTTCGTGCTGCACCTGTCGAACGTCATGCACCTCGCGACGGACGTCGCCGGTGTGCTCGCGGACGGCGCGACGTCCCTGACGCTCGCCGCTGCACTCCACCCCACAGCAGCGGTTGGCGGCACCCCGACCGACGCCGCCATCGAGCTGATCCGCGAGCTCGAGGGCATGGACCGTGGCCGGTACGCCGGGCCGGTCGGCTGGACCGACGGCTCGGGCGACGGGGAGTGGGGCATCGCGTTGCGTTGCGCCGAGCTCTCGCGCGAAGACCCGCACCGGCTGCGCCTGTTCGCCGGCTGCGGGATCGTCGCCGGCTCCGATCCCGAGGCCGAGCTCGCCGAGTCGGACGCCAAGCTGGTGCCGATGCGGGACGCACTGGACGGTGACTGAGCCGGTGTCGCTGGCGCCGGGCGTGCACGGGGTGCTCGTGGAACCGGCGGGTGCGCCGAGGGCCGCCGTGCTGGTGCTGGCCGGATCCAGCGGACGAGTGGACGCCGACCGTGCCACCCTTCTCGCCGCTCGCGGTGCGCTCACGCTGGCGCTGCAGTGGTTCGGCGGCGAGGGGCAGCCACCAGGCATCTGCGAAGTTCCATTGGAGACGTTCACGACCGGCCTGGATCTGTTGCAGCAGAAGGCCCCTGGTCTGCCGCTCGGGATTCTCGGGCTGTCGAAGGGCGCGGAGGCGGCGCTCGCCGTCAGCACCGTCGACGAGCGGGTCGAGGCCGTCGTCGCGCTGGCGCCGTCGCACGTGGCCTGGGCGAACGTCGGACCCGGCCTGGACGGCGAGACCTACCCGTACCGGTCGTCCTGGTCCTGGCAGGGACGGCCGCTGCCGTTCGTGAGCTACGACGAGTCCTGGGAACCAGGACCGCCGCCCGTGGCCAACGTCGATCTCTACCGGCGCAGCCTCACCCTCGATCCAGAGCGCACCGCGGCCGCGACCATCGACGTCGCCGAGACCCGGGCCGACCTGCTGCTCGTAGCCGGCGGCGACGACGAGATGTGGGACTCACTGAGCCACGCTGAGTCGATCGTGACGACTCGAACCGTTGCGGGGCAGCAGGTTGAGCTCGTCTCGTCACCTGCGGCCGGCCACCGCGTCGTCTTCCCTGGCGAGACCGCCGTGACGCCGACCGGCCAGTTCGCCCATGGCGGCCACGCTGCCGCGGACGCTGAGCTCGGCGCCCGGGCGTGGCCCCGAGTGCTTGAGGTGCTTCGCCTGGCCTGAGGGGGCGGAGCCCGATCAGCGGGCGGGCTCTCGGTCGGCCGTTCGGAACACCCAGCGCAGCGCGTCCGGCAACACGACTCCGCCGTGGTTCGGATTGTGACCGCCATCGCCGAGGACGAGCCGGACGTCGTAGCCGCCTTCCGCCAGCGCGGCAGCGACGCGCAGGTTGCTTGCGAGCCAGTTGCTCTCCGGCTCGTTCCACTGCAGGTCACGATGTCCCGCCTGCATGAAGATGCGCAGCGGCTTGCGCGGAACGCTGGGAATCAGCTCGGGAAACGGGTTGCCACCAGGCATCTGGGTGAAGCTGGACAGACAGCAGATGACTCGCCTGAACGCGTCCGGGCGCAGCCACGCCGCGGTGAGGGCGCAGTTACCGCCACTGCTCCCGCCGCAGATACCCCAACGGTCGGGGTCATCGCTGATCGCCCACCGCTTCCTGACCTCGGGGATGACCTCGTCCAGCAGGAAGGTGACGTACCGATCGTCGAACGCGTCGTACTCGGCGTTGCGGTTCTTCCGTTCGTCGAGGTCCTCGATGTCTGCGAAGACCCCCGGATCCACGAAGACGCCGATGGTCACCGGGAGGTCGCCGCGATGGATGAGGTTGTCCAGAACGATCGCGCCACGAACGTCACCCTCGGGATCCAGGTACCACTGCCCGTCCTGGAACACCATCAACGACATCGGCTCTGCCGGGTCGTACTGCGCCGGAACGTGCACCCAGAACCTGCGCACCGTGCCCGGGAAGACGGTGCTGTCGTTCCACTCGAACTCCACGGTCGTACCCCTGGGCACGCCAGCCTGCACGGCCGAGTCGGGACCGTGGGCGTAGCGGACGTCAGTCTGGTCGACGGGTAGCGGCCGGTAAGGGATCTCCGTGCTCACGGCGGCACGCTACCCACACCGTTCCGCCAAATCGACTCAATTCGGACGCTGCGGCGTCGCCTGCGTAGGCACTCCCCCAGACACCAGGAGCGCCGCGATCCCGAGGTGTCGCTCGAGGAAGGCGCGCTCGTCCAGCTTCTTGCGCCGCAGCCAGCCGGTGACCTCGTCGTTGCACTTGCTGGCGTTGCAGGAGCCGCACGCGGGGGCGATGTTGTCGAGCGTGTACCGGCCACCCCGCGAGATCGGCAGCACGCAGTCGCGCTGCAACGGCTTGTCGCTCGCGCCGCAGTAAGCGCAGCCACCCCAGGCTGCCTTGAGGGCCGCCCACTGCGCGTCGCTGAGGTCATGCTCGACGCCGTCCATCCGACGCTTGCGCCGTCGCGCGTACGTGGCCTTGCGCGTCCGGTTGACCGCCATCACCCCAGCGTAGGCAGCAGCTGTCCCGAGCGGAGCCAGGCTGCGTCCTGCCGCGCGGCGTCGGCGTACCCCTGCTCGCACAGGGCGACGAAGGCCTGGTCTCCTTCGGCGGCGATCTGCTCGAGAACGTCCGCGTGGCGGAGCTGCTCGTCGACGACCACGTCGAGCACCCGCGAGCGGTCTCTTCGGCTGGCCGCGTAGCCGTCCAGGAGCGCCGCGAGCCGCTCCCGCTGCGTGCCGACGTCCACGTCGTAGCCGTACGCGGTCAGGAACGCCGAGCCGGGTGCCATGAGCGGCACCCAACGCCACGCCGCCCAGGCGAGGTCCTCGAGGGGGTCGCCGGGCCGGGCGAAGTCCCAGTCGAGAACGGTCACACCACCATCCGGCCGGCGGACCGTGTTGTACGGCGAGACGTCGTGATGGCAGATGACCTCACCGGCGCCCAGCTCGCGGCCCGGCGCGCGCCTCCACGGCAGCGACGGGTCGGGCCGGAAGGTCCGTTGGGCTGCGTGGAAGCGTCGCAGCCAGTCGCCGATCGCATGAGCTGCGTCGACGGTTCGGAACCACGGCGCCAGCGCCGCCTGCTCGTCCAGCGTGCCGACCTCACCAGGGACGAATCGCAGCACCTCCCGGCCGGCCTCGTCGAGCCCCAGCACCTCCGGGACGTCGAGCATCCCGACGGACCGCAGGTGTCGCAGCAGCGCGTGCACGGCCGGTGTCCACGGGCCGGCAGACCGTCGGACGGTGTCGCCGAGGCGCACCACCACGCTCGTGTTGCCACCGGTCAGCGGCTGCGGCTCGTCAGGTGTCGTCGTCTCAGCTGCCACCGGCCGAGCCTAGCTGCGCCCTCTGGTGCAGACCGGGGTTGCGCAGTAGGTTCGCCTGCCATGAGTGCCCGAGATGTCCTGCGCCCGCTCACCGTCGTTGCTGCGGCGTCAGCCCTCGCCGTCCCGGCCGGGCTCTTGTCGGCCGAGCCGTCGGTCGCCCACGGCAGGGATCGCGGCGGCGACCACGACCACGCCAACCACCTGAGGTGGTCCGACCGCCCGACGGGGTCGACGGCGCGGTTCCGCGGCCTGGCCCCGGTCAGCCGCTCGGTCGCCTGGGTGTCCGGCACCGAGGGCACGGTGCTGCGCACCGACGACGGCGGCCGCTCCTGGGACGACGTGTCGCCGGGCGGCGACACCGTCGGCCTGCAGTTCCGCGACCTCGAGGCATTCGACTCCCACCGGGCGGTCATCCTGTCGATCGGCGAGGGCGGGGACTCACGCATCTACCGGACGTCGGACGGCGGCCACAGCTGGCACAAGACCTTCGTCAACGACGACCCGAACGCCTTCTACGACTGCATGGACTTCTGGGACGACCAGCACGGGCTGGCCATGAGCGACCCGGTCGACGGGAAGTTCCGCATCCTGTCCACGCGCAATGGCGGCCGATCGTGGAGCGTCGTCGATCCGGCGGGAATGCCGGCCGCGCTGCCCGGTGAGTTCGGCTTCGCCGCGAGCGGCACCTGCCTGGTGACCGCCGGCCACCGAGACGCCTGGATCGCCACGGGCGGCGGCGCCAGCACCCGGGTGCTGCACACCACCGACCGTGGTCAGACCTGGTCTGCCGCAACGACTCCGATTCCCAGCGGGGCGGCGGCCGGCATCTTCTCACTGGCCGTGCGCCACGGCCGCGAGCTCGTCGCCGTAGGCGGCGACTTCACCGCACCCACGGTGGGCACGAAGGCGTCCGCGTTCTCCCGCGACAGCGGACGGCACTGGCGCCAGGGCGGCGACCTCGGGGGCTACCGGTCCGGTTCGGCCTGGCTGCCGCGCACCCGCTCGTCCGTGGTTGCCGTCGGGCCGACCGGCTCGGACCTGTCGCGCGACGGTGGCCGCACCTGGACGTCGTTCGATACCAGCAGCCTCGACAGCGTCGAGTGCACCCGGGACGGTGCCTGCTGGGCGTCCGGCGAGAACGGCAGGGTCGCGGTGCTGCGCGAGTCGAGCCACCGTCGCCACTAGGCCTCAGACTGGGTGAACCGCTTGCGCCGCAACGGTTCTGAGCCGTTCATGCAGGTCGCGATGGACCAAGCGGTCGACGCGGACCTCGATGACCCGCAGTCCGCGAGGACGCTCGTGCAGGCGCGCGCCCAGAGCGGCCGGCGTGGTCACCAGGTCGTGCGGGACCCCGGCACCACGGCAGAGCGACCCCAGATCCGCGCCATGAGGGGTCCCGAAGACGCGGTCGAAGGCACCGGCGTGCTCGGGCGCACCGGGCTCGAGCGTGCTGAAGATGCCGCCGCCGTCATCGTTGACCACCACGACGGTCAGGTGCGGCTCGGGTTCGTAGGGTCCGATGATCAGGCCACCCAGGTCGTGCAGGAAGGTCAGGTCGCCGAGCAGCGCGTACGTCGGGGTCGTCGGCGTCGTCAGGGCGATGCCCGCCGCGGTCGACAGGCAGCCGTCGATCCCGGCCAGCCCCCGGCTGGCCAGCACCGTCGGCCCGTCCCCCGCCGTCCCGACGTCCAGGTCGCGGATCGGGTTCGACGAGCCCACGAACAGCTGCGACGGCCGCGGGACCGCCGACCACACGGCGCGCGCCACCGCGATCCCTGACGGCCAGGAATCCGTCACCGCGTCGCCTACCGGCCCGCGCAGAGCCCGCCCGGCGTCCTGCCAGTCCCTGAGGTAGTCCTCCGTGTCACCCTCCGTGTCGCGCGCCGCGGCGTCGTCCAACAGTGCGGCGTCGTCGAGCAGCGCCGCGAGCGGGTGCACGCGGTGGACACGCCCCGCGGGGTCGGGCCACGGTCCGCTCGCCGCGACCAGCTCGACGCCCGTGGCGGGGTGAGCCAGCAGCCGGGCGGCCGCGCGGGCCAGCGTGACCCGGCCGACCACGACGACCCGCTCGGGGCGGTGCGCCTCGAGCCACGGCTCGCATCCCAGCAGCAGCGAGCCGTGCGCCACCGCGGCGGCCCGGGCTGCCCCGCTCGACGGCTCGGCCACCAGCGGCCAGCCGTGCCGCTCGGCGAGCCGGGCGGCCGCGGCGCCCCAGTCGGGGGTGCCGGCGGGCAGGTCACCGACGAGCACCAGGGTGCGCCGTCCGTCGGGCGCGATCGGGGCGGCCCACGTGGTGTGGCCGGCAACCGACGTCCAGGGCGCACCGTCGGCACGGCCGTCGAGCGGCTCGGTGAAGGTGGGATCGTCGTCCGGCACGAGTGGTTCGCGCAGCGGCAGGTTGAGGTGCACGGGGCCAGGCGTGCCACCACGCACGCCGAGGCTGGCGGCGACGGCCCGTGCCGTGGTCGAGCGCCACGACGTGACCTGCCCGGGCCGGGCGTCCGGCGTCCCGAGGTCGCCCTGCCAGCGCACCGCGGAACCGAAGATCCCCACCTGCTCCGTGGTCTGGTTGGCGCCGGTTCCGCGCAGCTCAGGGGGGCGGTCGGCCGTGAGCAGCAGCAGCGGGACGCCAGCGTGCGAGGCCTCCAGGACAGCTGGGTGCAGGTTGGCCACAGCTGTGCCGGACGTCGTCACGACGGGCACCGGCCGCCCGCTGCCCTTCGCCAGGCCCAGCGCGAGGAACGCGGCGGAGCGCTCGTCGGTGCGCACGTGCAGCCGCAGACGGCCGGCCTGCTCAGCGGCGTGCAGCGCGAACGCGAGCGGTGCGGACCGCGACCCGGGGCAGAGAACGGCCTCGCGGACGCCGTGCCGGACCAGCTCGTCGACGAGCACCTCGGCGAGAGCGGTGGCAGGGTTCACGTTGCTGATCCTGCCGCACAGCGGCCCAGCGCCGTCCAGCGGATGTTGTCCACAACACCGGCGAGTTGTCACACCATCCACAGATCTGCTGCAGGGCAACGGTTCTGTCGGTGGCTCTCTCTAGACTTGACACATGACGGAGCGACCGGATGGCGACCAGCTCGACGCGGCAGCTGACGCCGCGGGCTGCTTGGTCGCCGGCCTGGGCCAGCTGGCCGCCACCCAGGCATGGCAGCTGTCAGATGAGCAGCTGACCGCCGCGGTGGCCGGTCTCGACCGGGTAGGACGGCTGCTCGAGGCCCAGCGGGCACGGCTGGTCGGCGAGGCGGCGTCACGGGGGCTACCGGGTCGCCGAGGGCACGGCCGGCTGGCGCATTGGGTCCGCGAGGTCGTGCCGACCATGTCCGAGCACCAGGCGGCCAAGCTCGCCCGACGGGCCGAGGCGCTGTACGCCTCCCCCTTGGCGACCGCCCTTGGCCCGACCCGGCAGGCGTCCCTGGCCGGTGACCTGTCGGCTGACCAGACCGACGTGCTCACTGCCACGATCTCGGCGCTCCTGCCGCCCGTCGTGCCGGCCGGCACCATCGACGACGACACCGTGGGTGAGGCACAGCAGCTGCTGATCGAGCAGGCCAAGCTGCTGGATGGAATCCAGCTCGGGCGGGTGGGGCAGTACGTGAGGGCCCGGCTCGATCCCGACGCAGACGCCCGTCTGGCCAAGGACGACCACGCGCGCGACCGGGCCAGGGGGCTGACCGTGTACGCGACGGCTTCGGGGATGGTGCAGCTCGACGGGCTGCTCACTCCCGAAGCCGGTGCCGCCGTCACGACGGCGATCGACGCGCTGGCTGCGCCGCTGCCCGCCGACGACGACGGCACCCCGGATCGGCGCACGGCAGCCCAGCGACGTCACGACGCCCTGGCCCACCTCGCTCGGGCGGCGATCGCCGACCCCGGCGCCCTCCCGTCGACACACGGCTCGCCCTACCGGATCGTCACCATCGTCCCGCACAGCACGCTCGTCGCCGCCTTGACGGGACGACCCCTGACCGCTCTACAGCCGGCCACGCTGCCCGATGGCCACCCCCTTACCGCTACCGCCCTGCAGGTGATGGCCTGTCAGGCCGAGCTGGTCGCGGTCGCCGTGGACGGGTCCGGCAGCCCGCTGGACGTCGGTCGTACCCAGTACGCGTTTCCGACCCGGCAGCGCCTGGCCATCTGCGTGCGCGACCAGCACTGCACCTGGGGCGCCTGCCGCGCGCCGGCCGCCTGGTGCGACGTGCACCACCTGCAGCCCTATGGCGACGGCGGCCCCACCTCGGTGTCCAACGGCGCGCTGCTCTGCCCGCGCCATCACCGCCACGTCCACGCGACCCGGCAGACCGGCCAGGTCACCGACGGTGAGGTCAGGTGGGACAGCTCCCCTCACCCGTCGACCGGCACGATCACCCGCGCCACCAGAGCTTTGGACCACCTCGCCCAGCGTTGGCGAGAACGCATGCAGCAGTGAGGGCGATCCCGACCGAGCCGTCAGTTCTGCTGGCCGGCCAGCAGCGCCCAGCAGCGGCCAAGGCGATCGAGCCACCACGCCCCGCGCTCCGGCGTCGCCGCGAGGCGGTCCAGCGAGTCCTCGTCCGGTGCGATCCGCCGCGCGGACGCGACGCGGATCTCGCCCCCTCGCGGGCGTAGCGGCGTGCCGCACACATCGGCGGCGAAGAGGCCGACAGTGCCCAACCCGCACGCGAAGGGCAGCGACGGTAGCGCCGCCGCGAGAGCCACCCCGGCCGCGATGCCGATCGACGTGTCGAGAGCCGACGACACCACCACGGGCAGCCCGCACTGCTCGGCCACCGCGAGCGCGGCCGGCACCCCGCCGAGGGGTGCCACCTTCAGCACCACGACATCGGCACTGCCCCGGGCGGCCACGAGCAACGGGTCGGCGGCCTTGCGGATGCTCTCGTCCGCCGCGACCAGGACGTCGACCCCGCCACGCGCCAGCGCCCGCCGCAGGGCGCCGAGCTCGTCCAGGCTCGCGCACGGCTGCTCGGCGTACTCGAGCGCGTACCGCGACAGCCGGGTCAGCGCGTGCAGGGCGTCGTCAACCGTCCAGCCACCGTTGGCGTCGACCCGGATCCGGCCGGCCGGCCCGAGCAGCGCCCGCACCTCCGCAACCCGGGCGATGTCGTCGTCCAGCGACTGACCGGCCTCGGCCACCTTCACCTTCGCCGTGGTGCAGCCGTCGAACCGCGCGAGCACCGCCGCGACGTCGTCCGGCCCGACCGCAGGCACGGTCGCGTTCACCGGCACCGTGTCGCGTACCGCGGCGGGTGCGACATCCCAGCCGCCGGCGATGGCCGAACGCAGCCAACGGGCGGCCTCGTCATCCGCGTACTCGACGAACGGCGAGAACTCGCCCCATCCGCGCGGACCGCGCAGCAGCAGCGCCTCGCGGGTCGTGACCCCACGGAAGGGCACTCGCATCGGCAGGCTCACCACGTGCGAGGCGGCGAGCAGGTCGTCCAGGTCGGGCAGCACCCCCCTATCCTCGCGGATGTGACCAGCCAGCCCGTGAGCGAGATCTTCGACCCGTCGTCCTGGCGAGCGGTCGAGGAGTTCGACTTCACCGACATCACGTACCACCGCGCGATCGAGGACGGCCGCGACGTCGGCTCCGTGCGGATCGCGTTCGACCGCCCCGAGGTGCGCAACGCGTTCCGCCCACACACCGTCGACGAGCTGTACCGCGCCCTCGACCACGCGCGCATGACACCGGACGTCGGCTGCGTGCTGCTCACCGGCAACGGTCCGAGCGCCCGCGACGGGGGCTGGGCCTTCTGCAGCGGCGGCGACCAACGGATCCGGGGCCGCAGCGGCTACCAGTACGCGGACGGCGAGACCGCAGAGAGCGTCGACCAGGCCCGGGTCAAGGCGGCGGGCGGGCGGCTGCACATCCTCGAGGTCCAGCGGCTGATCCGCACCATGCCGAAGATCGTGATCGCCGTCGTGCCGGGCTGGGCAGCCGGTGGTGGGCACAGCCTGCACGTGATCTGCGACCTCACCATCGCCAGCCGCGAGCACGCGCGGTTCAAGCAGACCGACGCTGACGTCGGCTCGTTCGACGGCGGGTACGGGTCCGCGTACCTGGCGAAGATGGTCGGGCAGAAGGTGGCCCGCGAGATCTTCTTCCTCGGCCGCACCTACGACGCCGAGACCATGCAGCGGATGGGAGCGGTGAACGAAGTCGCCGACCACGCCGAGCTGGAAGTCGTTGCGCTGCAATGGGCACGTGAGATCAATGGCAAGAGCCCGACGGCTCAGCGGATGCTGAAGTTCGCCTTCAACCTCACGGACGACGGCATGGTCGGCCAGCAGGTGTTCGCCGGCGAGGCGACCCGGCTGGCGTACATGACCGACGAGGCCGTGGAGGGCCGCGACGCCTTCCTCGACAAGCGTGACCCCGATTGGTCGGCGTTCCCCTGGTACTTCTGATCTGTCGCGTTCGCACAAGCCCCCCGTTTTGGGGGTTGTGCACCTTCGGCTGAGCGAGGACGCTGCCAACGTCGGCACCGACTCTTCCGACAGTGAGCCCCGCGGGACGAAGGAGTTCCGCGATGCATGCTCCCAGTACGCCGTCCGCGCGGCCACGTTCGATGCGCCTCGCCGTCACCTCGCTCCTCGCCTGTCTCATCGGGCTCGTCGCGCCCGTGGTCCCGGCCGGCCCGGCGGTGGCGGCGACCCGTTCCTCGGTGACCGCCGTCTCCCCAACCACCGGTTCCACGAATGGCGGCACCCGGGTCACCGTCACCGGCCGTGGGTTCCGGCACGTGCGGGCGGTGCGGTTCGGGTCGGTGGCCGGCACGTCGGTGCGGGTGGTGTCCTCCACGAAGCTCCTGGTCACCACGCCCCGCCACGGCGCCGGCAGGGTGGACGTGCGGGTCGTCACCACCGCAGGCAACTCCGCCCTGGTCATCCGTGACCGCTTCACGTTCGTCTCGCCCGCACGTGTCCGCGCCGTGACCCCGGCCTCGGGACCGACGAGGGGCGGGACCCGGGTAACAGTCACCGGCACCGGTTTCCGCCGGATCACCGCCGTGCGGTTCGGCACGAGTGTCGGCCGCGCGGTGTCGGTGCTCTCGACCACCAAACTGCTGGTAACCGCGCCCGCCCACCCGGCTGGCGCCGTCCACCTGCGGGTCACCGGTGCCTACGGCACCTCGCCGGCGGTTGCCGCCGACGTCTTCAGGTACCTCGCCCCACCAGCCAGGGCGCCGTCGGGCAGCTACTCAGGACTCAACACCCAGGGCCGGCCGCTGACCTTCTTCGTCTCCGCCACCGGCACCGCGCTCCAGGACATCTCCGTGCCGACCGTCGGCCTGAGCTGCGTCCCGGACGGCGCCAGCCCCTTCGACAAGATCCAGATTGCCTCGATCCCGCTGGCCGCCAACGGGTCCTTCGTCTCGACGACCCACCAGAGCGGTGTCTTCGCCGGGCACCCGGCCACGTTCACGTACGTCTTCAGCGGCCACCTGAACAGCGTGACCACCGGTGGTGCACAGACGCTGGCCGGCGTCCTGCGCGAGTCGATCTCGTACACCGACACGCCGGCCCGGGACTGCACCAGCAACGACCAGGCCTGGAACGCCACCCGCGACACCCAGCCCTTCCAGCCCACCACCGCCCCGCCCACCGGCAGCTACGCCGGCCTCAACACCCAGGGCCGGCCGCTGACCTTCTTCGTCTCCGCCACCGGCACCGCGCTCCAGGACATCTCCGTGCCGACCGTCGGCCTGTCCTGTCTTCCCGACGGCGCCAGCCCCTTCGACAAGATCCAGATCGCGTCGATCCCGCTGGCCGCCAACGGGTCCTTCGCGTCGACGACCCACCAGAGCGGTGTCTTCGCCGGGCACCCGGCCACGTTCACGTACGTCTTCCGCGGCAACGTCCACGGCCTGAGCCCCTCCGGGGTCCCGCGGCTCGCCGGTCAGCTGCGCGAGTCGATCTCCTACACCGACACGCCGGCCCGGGACTGCACCAGCAACGACCAGGCCTGGAACGCCACCCGCGACACCCAGCCCTTCCAGCCCACCACCGCCCCGCCCACCGGCAGCTACGCCGGCCTCAACACCCAAGGGCGGCCGCTGACCTTCTTCGTCTCCGCCACCGGCACCGCGCTCCAGGACATCTCCGTGCCGACCGTCGGACTGTCCTGTCTTCCCGACGGCGCCAGCCCCTTCGACAAGATCCAGATCGCGTCCGTGACGCTCAACCCCGATGGATCCTTCAGCTCCACCACCAGCCAGAGCGGTGTCTTCGCCGGGCACCCGGCCACGTTCACGTACGTCTTCCGCGGCAACGTCCACGGCCTGAGCCCCTCCGGGGTCCCGCGGCTCGCCGGCCAGCTACGCGAGTCGATCTCCTACACCGACACGCCGGCCCGGGACTGCACCAGCAACGACCAGGCCTGGGACGCCACGAAGTCGTAGCAGCGCTGCGGATGACGCACTGGTCCGGTGCCAGTTGCTGGTCCCGGCGCCGCCCGCCTACTCGTGCGTCACCACATCGACCGAGATTTCCACCGCCGGAGTCGTCCCCCGGTTCTCGAGCCAGTGGACGGTGTTCCGGTCCTCGGGCCAGCCGACACCCGGCCCGTAGTCGGTTGCAACGCCATCGCGATGGTCGGTGATCGTTCCCTGCAGCACGTAGACGGTCCCCGGTCTGCCCTTGTGGTCGTGAACCGGCCCGAAGACCCCGCCCGGCTCGATGGTCACCATCCGCATCCGGAGCTGGCGCCCCTCCATGCCGGGGATCTCGGGCCCGAGGTCGACCGTGGCCAGCAGCTCCACCGCGACCCCCCGCGCCTCCGGCGCCGCCGGTTCATCGCTCATCATGTGTCCTCTCCGTGCGGCGGGCCGCTGCCCGCCTAGGATCCAGGGTGATCTCGTCCGGCACCGCCTCAGCGGATGGGAAACGCAGCCAGTTCCCGGTGCCAGTGGCCGACGCCAAGCGTCAGCTGCTCGCGGGTGATCTCAAGGCGGAGGTAGTTGGCGAACATCCCGGCCGCGCCGTTCATGACGAACGGTGGTTCGGCTTCCAGCGACAGGTAGACCCGAAGGACGACGGAGCCGGTCGCGACGCCTTCGAGGTCGAGCGCGACGCAGGGCTCGGTGAAGACGAGGTCCGGGTCTGCGCCCGCTGCTCCGGGCCGCAGCTCACCGTCGGCGACCGACCGGAGCCAGCCGCCGAGCTCACGGGCCTCCCAGGTCGTCAGGCAGGCATCGCGGAACGCATGGCCGCGCCCGTCCGGCAGCTCCAGACGCCCACGCACCACGAGCCAGTTCGCGTCCCAGTCCCGGGACCCGAAAGCAGCGACGCGAGCAGCGATCTGGTAGCGATCGACCGCGAGGTCCAGGATGGTTCCGTCGATGCCCACGAGACGCATGCCAAGAGTTTCCCAGTTTCCCAGGTTCGTGCCAGATTCCTGCTGCTCGACCGATGAGTCTCGAGCGCCCGCGTCGTCTACCCAGTGTCCGCACCGCACACGAAAGGCATGAGCCATGACCCGCAGGACCACTGCGCACCTGTTCTCCACCGTCAACGGGGTCGTCGAGTCGCCGAACCTCTTCCAGTTCGATGCCTTCGGGCCCGAGGAGGGCCAGCTGATGGGCAAGGCGATCGCGGGTGTCACCGACGTCGTCATCGGCCGCAAGCTCTGGCAGGAGTGGTCGGAGTACTGGCCGAGCGCCGACGACCCGTTCGGCTCGTTCATCAACCCCGTGCGCAAGCACGTCGTGACGAGCACGCTCAGCGGCGACCTTCCGTGGAACAGCACCGTGGTCGACGGCGACCCAGTCGCCTACGTCCAGAAGCTCCAGCAGGAGGGCGACGGTGACATCGCGGTCATCGGGGGGGTCGAGACCGTCCGGTCGATGTTCCTCGCCGGGGTCGTCGACGCCCTGACGCTGACCATTCATCCCGTGGTCACTGACGAGGGCCGGCGGCTGTTCGACGAGTCGGTCCCGCTCACCCGGCTCGCCCTGCTGGAGGGGACGACGACGAGCGCCGGCAACGCCGTGATGACCTACGGCCTGCGCCGCTGACCATCGGACTGGACGAGGGCGGCTGCACGCTGCGTGATCCCTGGGTGGGCACTGGAGCTTCGGTGACGTGGAGCTTCGGTGACTACCGCGGCGAGGCGGTCTGAGGCACGCTGGTGCTGTGCCTGACGACCTGGCCTCGCAGCCCTGCACCCACGTCCCGGCCGCTGAGCTGCGCGACGCGGACCCGACCCCCGGGATGACCCGGCGGGTCGGGCTCGACGTCGCGGGCATGTGGAGCGGAACGGTCGACACCGAGCCGGGCGCCGTCTCCGGCTGGCACCACCACGGCGAGCACGAGACGACGCTCTACATCGTCAGCGGGCAGATGCGGATGGAGTCCGGCGCCGCCGGGGGGCACGCGGTGGTGGCCGGGCCGGGCGACTTCCTGCATATCCCGGCGCACGCCGTGCACCGGGAGTCCAACCCCGGCGCTGGCTCGTCGCGCGCCGTGGTCGTGCGCTGCGGCACCGGCGTCCCCACCGTGAACGTCGACGGCCCGGCACCCGGCTGAGCGCGACCCGCTGTCTACCCTGGCCACGTGTCCCGCCTGCTGACTGCCGTCGACCTCGCGGCCCTGCCGGTGGACGACGCGCTCGACCTGGTGCGGGCCGCGCTCGACGGCTCAGGCGACGCGCTGCTGCCGACCGCCGACGACGCGGCGGCGGTCCGCGCCCGTGAGGCGCTGCAGGCCGCGACCGCGCTGCGCGACGGCGAGGACGACGACGCCGACCCGACGGCACTCGTCGTGGCGACCTCCGGATCGACCGGCGAGCCCAAGGGGGCGCTGCTGCCCGCGTCGGCACTGCGCGCCTCGGCCGCCGCCACGCACGAACGCCTGGGCGGTCCAGGCCGCTGGCTGCTGGCCCTTGCGCCGCACCATGTCGCCGGGGCACAGGTGCTCGTGCGCTCGACCTTCGCCGGCACCATTCCGGGAGTCGTCGATCTTCGAGCAGGTTTCGACCTCGACCGGTTCGCCACTGCCGCAGCGGCTCTGGTCGAGCAAGGCGTCCGCTGCTACACGGCACTGGTGCCGACGCAGCTGGTGCGGATCCTCGCGGACGACGCAGCGGCGCTGACGGCGCTGACCGGCTTCGACGCCGTCCTGCTCGGCGGTGCCGCCACCCCGCCGTCGCTGCTGGCGCGGGCCCGGGCCGCTGGGGTGCGGGTGGTCACGACGTACGGCATGAGCGAGACGTGCGGCGGCTGCGTCTACGACGGCCGCGCCCTCGACGGCGTTCAGGTCGAGGTGACCGACCGGGTGCGGCTCGGGGGCCCGGTGGTCGCGCGCGGCTACCGGCTGCGGCCCGACGCCGCGGCCTTCAGCAAGCGCGGTGGCACCCGGTGGTTCACCACCGACGACCTCGGTGAGCTGCGCGCCGGCCGGCTCGACGTACTCGGCCGGGCCGACGACGTCATCATCACCGGGGGCGCCAAGGTGTCACCGCAGGCGGTGGAGGCGGTGGTGTCCGCACTGCCCGGCGTACGCGAGTGCCTCGTTGTCGGTGTCCCGGACGGCGAGTGGGGCCAGCAGGTCATCGTCCTGGTGGTGGCCGATGCCCTTCCGAGCCTGGCTCTGTTGCAGCAGAGCATCGCTGAGCGTCTCGGGCGAGCCGCCGCTCCGCGCGCTGTATACGACGTGGCCGCGCTGCCGCAGAGTCCGCTCGGCAAGCCGGACCGACCTGCCGCCGTCCGGCTCGCGGTCGCGCTGCACGCCGCCACCTGACCCACCTACCCTGGCGGCGTGAGCAACCCGGCCGGCTACAGCGGCACGCCGCTCGCCCGCAAGCTCGGCATCGCGCCGTCCTCGCGGGTGCTGCTGGACGCCGCACCCGGCGAGCTCGACCTCGGCCCGCTGCCGCCCGGCGCGACCGTGCACCAGCGGGTCGGCAAAGGCAGCTACGACGTCGTGCTGCTCTTCGCCGGGGATCGCGCCCGCCTCGGGCGCCGCTGGCCTGCGCTGACCTCGCGCACCACGACGGCCGGGCGGCTCTGGGTGGCCTGGCCCAAGCGGTCCAGCGGCGTGCCGACCGACCTGGACGAGAACATCGTGCGCGACTTCGGGCTGCGTTCCGGCCGCGTCGACATCAAGGTCTGCGCCATCGACGCGACCTGGTCGGGCCTGTGCTTCGTCACCCGGCTGCGCGATCGTGGGTGATACCGGCGGACCAACTGGCCCGGTTCGTCCCTTGCGCGTCTCCGGCCCGCGGGGCAGGGTCGACACGGCAGGGGAACGAGGAGGCACCATGGCTGGGTTCGTGCAGATCATCGACTACCGGACCTCGCATGCCGAAGAGGTCGCAACGCTGACCGCGGACTTCAACGCAGCGCGGCGAGCCGACCCGACCCCACACGACCCACAGCGCGCCACCCTGGTCGTCGACCGTGACGACCCGAACCACTTCATGGTGATCGTCGAGTTCGCGTCGTACGAGCTCGCGATGGAGAACTCGCAGACGCCAGAGACCGGGCAGTTCGCCGAGCGGATGATCGCGTTGTGCGACGGCCCCCCCACGTTCCACAACCTCGACGTCCTGCAACTGCTCGAGCCGGCCTGAGCAGCACTCACAGGCGTGCCGCCTGCGATCGGGGCAGGCGGCTACTCCAAGAGGTCGTCGGTGAGACCGCGGCGCATCCGCTCCCGCACGCCGTCCAGCTCCCGCTCGATGGCCATCGACCGAGCTGCGTCCACCACCACCTGGGCCGGGCGGCCCTCGGTCTCGTCGACAAGCCGCACACGAAGGTGGGTCGGCGGATGCGTCTCGTCCTGCTGGTGACCGGTGAGGTCGCAGGCTCGGAGCAGCCGACGCAGCTCGCGGGGTGAAGGGGGCGGCGCACTGCCAAGCGACGCCCAGACATCCTCCCGGCGCCGCACCGCAGCCTGCACCCGTGCCAGCGTCCCCTCGCCGCTGAGCAGCCGCAGCAGGCTCGTACGGGTGCCCTCGGTGCCGGCGACAGCACTGGCGGCGAGGTCGGCGAGGTACTCCTGCCGTGGCCGACCGCTTGCCGAAGCGCGATCGAGGACGTAGAGCAGACCGAGGAAGGGCAGGGCGAGCACCCGGCGGGTCGCGTCGACCAAGAACGTCAACAGCGTCGTCTCGTCGAACGTCGGTTCCTCGTCCACAGCATCTGGCCACAGAACCTCGAGTACGCGCTCGAGCGACCCCATGGCCAACGAGACGACGACCGAACGCCGCACGTCTGCGTGCCGGAAGTGCCCGATCTCGTGCGCCAGGATGGCGACGCGCTCCTGCGGCAGCAGGACGCACCACAACGGCATGCCGAAGATCACGGTGGAGCGAAAGCGGGTCCCGACGCGGGCCGCCGCGGCGTTCAGGTGGCGGTCGAACCCCGCCTGGTCCGGCGGCCGCGTGCCCAGGACCGACGCGACCTCGTCGACGAGGCCCCACCAGGTAGGCGCCTCGCCGCGCGAGACCAGCAGGACGTCGCCGGGCAGCCGCGGTGCTCGGGGAACGACAACCCAGGCGGCGATCGCCAGCACCAGCACCGCACCCCAGTGCCAGAAGCCCAGCCGGGTCGTCGGCACGGCCCAACCCAACGTTGCCAGTTCCGCTACGACACCTGCGGCCACCAGAGCGCAGACGCCGAGGACGACGACTTCGGCCACTTGGTGTCGAGCCCCCGGGCCGCGCCCTGACACCAGGTCCGTGAAGGTGCGGGCTCCGGCCCGTTGAGCCAGCCGATACCGCCAACGATGCACGAGCCCTCGACGGCGCTCGGGAGCCGTGACCACATTCCAGTCGCAGGACTCGCACCAGGTGACCCACGAACCACCCTCGGGAACCTGATGCGCACAGCGGGGGCAGGCGACGACGTCGACGGGGGCCACGGCGGCACCCTAGCCGCTGACACGAGAGGATCGGGCCCATGGCCACTGCTGCGCAATGGATCGAAGGCGCCCGCCCCCGCACCCTGCCCGCCGCAGTGGCCCCCGTGGCCGCCGGGACCGGTGCGGCGGCGGCGCTGGACGCGCTGCACCCCGGCCGTGCGTTGCTGGCCCTCGTCGTCGCGCTCGCGCTCCAGGTGGCCGTCAACTACGCCAACGACTACTCCGACGGCGTCCGCGGCACGGACGACGACCGAGTGGGTCCGTTCCGGCTGACCGGCTCGCGCGCGGCCCAGCCGCGCGCCGTCAAGGCTGCGGCGTTCGCGGCCTTCGCGGTCGCAGCGGTCGCCGGGCTGGTGCTTGTGATGGCCGCGCAGAGCTGGTGGCTGCTGGCGGTGGGGGCGCTCGCGATCCTCGCCGCCTGGTACTACACCGGCGGCTCACGCCCCTACGGCTACCTCGGGCTGGGCGAGCTCTTCGTGTTCGTCTTCTTCGGCCTCGTGGCCGTGCTCGGCACGACGTACACGCAGGCCGGCCGGGTGTCGTGGACCGCACTCGCCGCCGCCGTGGCGATCGGCTGCCTCGCCTGCGCGATCCTGGTCGCCAACAACCTGCGCGACATCCCGACCGACCTGCTGGCGGGCAAGCGGACCCTGGCCGTGCGGCTCGGCGACCCGCGCACGCGCAGCCTCTACCGCGCCCTCGCGCTGGCGCCGCTGGCGCTGGCCGCCGTGATGGCCCCGGCCCACCCGTGGGCCTTGCTGGCGCTCGGCTCAGCCGTCGTGCTGTGGCCGGCCCTGCGCACCGTCCGCGGTGGGGCCACCGGGCTCGCGCTCATCCCGGTGCTCCGCGACACCGGCCGCGCCGAGCTCGCCTTCGGGGTGCTCCTGGGGGTCGGGCTGGCGCTCGGCTGAGCCGATCTCGGCTGAGGCGATCTCGGCGTCCTCCGCCGCGGCGTCGACGTCGTCCGCACCGCCCGGGCGGCGAGCCCGGCCGGCCACCCGCTCGGCCAGCTGGGCCGTCATCGCCTCACGCGGGCCGCGCAGCACGAAGTACGACAGCACCACCGACACCACCGCCGTCAGCACGATGAGCAGCAGCGGGTCGCGCACCCCCACCAGCCACAGGACGAGCAGGCAGCCCAGCAGCAGCAGCAGGCGGAGCAGGGAGTACCGGAGGAACGTCACGGGGCCAAGCCTACGGTCGTCCCGTCGTCGGCCGGGAGCGGCAGCCCGCGTCCCTCCCAGTACGTCGAGAGGACGACGGTCGTGCGGGTTCGCGTGACGCCGCGGACCCGGCGCAGCTTGGCCACCACTGCCTCGAGCCCGGAGACGTCGACCGCCCGGACCTTGACCACGAAGTTCTCGTCGCCGGCCACGTACCAGCAGTCCTCGACCTCCTCGATCCGACGGAGCTCGGCGGCGACGTCCTCGGCGTCGATCTCGTCGGCCTGGTAGAGGTCGACCAGGGCGCTGACCCCCAGGCCGACCGCCAGGGCCGACACCTGCACCTGGTAGCCGGTGATCACGCCGCGCTCCTCGAGGCGCTTGACCCGCTCCTGCACGCTCGGGCCGGACATGCCGACCAGGCGGCCCAGCTCGGCCCAGCTCGCCCGGCCGTTCTCCCGCAGGGCGGCCAGCAGCTGGCGGTCGACGACGTCCATGGCACCTCCTTCGCGTGACGGTCACCACACCCTCCCACGCTCAAGGTAGCGACCTTCGATTCGAAATAGATTAGGTCACATCTCTGTTACGATCAATGGGTCAGCGCCGCTGATGCCCATCACACACAAGGCCAAGTGCCACAGAACGAGAAGGAATCATGGTCACCCCCGAGTACGCGCGTGCCTACATCGACGAGATCACCCGGTTCGCGCAGCGTCAGCCCACCGCCCAGCCCCGCGTCAGCCTGGCCCGGCTGCTTCGCCGCCTGTCCCGCTGAGCCACGAGGGGCGTGCGCCCGGCCGACAAACCGGCCGGGCGCAACGTTCAAGATCGCGGGCGCTGCCGCCGATGGTGCAGACGTGAGCCCGCGTCCGCTAGATCGAGCCGCGAGCGGCTCGGATCGAGTCGGCTCCGTCGAGGCGCTCGAGCCGGCCGTCCCGCTGCTGCTGGCTGCTGTGGGGCTGGTCTCGGCCTACTTCGTCGGCGGTGGCCCGGTCGTCATCGGCCTGGTGCTGCTGGTCGCCGCGCTGAGCGCGGCCGGGCTGGCCGGCTGGCGTGGCAACACCGCCCTCGCGGCCCGGGCGGTCCTGCTCACCGCGGTGGCCTTCGCGCTCCCCCTCGTGGACGTCGACCTGGTCCCCCACACGCTGCAGTGGTGGTACGCGATCATCGCCGTCTACCCGCTGCTGCTCACCCGCTATGCGCGACGCACCGCGTGCCTGGTCGCCGCCGCGTTGTTCACCCAGTACTTCACCGGCACCGCGACCCCGCACGTCACGCTCGCCAGCTGGTCGCTCCGCGCCGTCATCATCGCCTGCCTGGGCCTGATCCTGGCCCGCGCCGGCGAGTCCTACCGCGAGGCCCGGGACGCCGCCGTGCGCCGGCAGGCAGCCGCCGAGACGGCCGAGCGCGAGCTGCACCACGCGACGACCCACGACGCCCTGACCGGCATGCCCAACCGCACCTCGCTCGACCTGTTCATCGACATCGCGCTGCACGCCCGCAGCGGCGACCCCGGCGACGAGGTCGGCCTTCTCGTGCTCGACCTCGACCGGTTCAAGAACGTCAACGAGACGCTCGGCCACCTCGCCGGCGACCGCCTCCTGCGCGAGGCCGCCGAACGCCTGGTCACCGCCCTCGACCCCGACCAGCGGGCGGCCCGGCTGGGCGGCGACGAGTTCGCGATCGTCTGCGCTCCGTGCACGCCCGAGGAAGCCACGGCGGCCGGCGAGCGGCTCGTGCGCCTGTTCGACCAGCCGGTCGAGCTGAACGGCTCGCCGTACCGGATCGGGGTGTCGGTCGGCGTGGCCGTCTCCGGCAACGGCATCGAGCACCGCGGCGACCTGCTGCGCTCGGCGGACGCCGCCATGTACGCGGCCAAGCGTGCCGGCCGCGGCCGGTCCGCCACCTTCGACACCGCCATGAGCGAGGACGTCGCGGCGAACCTCGCGGTGGAGCAGCAGCTGCGGGCGGCCATCACCCTCGGCGGTCAGGCTGACGGACGGCTGCACCCCGGCGCCGTCACTGCCGTCTACCAACCGGTCGTCGACCTGCGCACCGGCCAGGTCATCGCCGCCGAGGCGCTCGCCCGGTGGGAGCTCGACGGCCGCCAGGTGTCGCCCCTGCGGTTCGTGCCGCTCGCCGAGGAGCTCGGGCTGGGGCCCGAGCTCGCCATGGTGGTCGCGCGCCAGTCGTTGCGCGCGCTGGCCGCGTGGCGACGGGCCGGGCTCAGCGAGGTCGGCAGCGTCGCGGTCAACATCAGCGCTCAGGACCTGCTCACGCCCGGCCTGCACGACGCCCTCGCCGGGCTCGTCGCCGAGGTCGGCCTCGAGCCTGGCGCGCTGACCCTCGAGATCACCGAGCGGGACGTCGTCGACGACGTCGAGCACACCCGCGAGGCGCTGCAGCGGCTGCGCGCCAAGGGGATCACCGTGGCCGTTGACGACTTCGGCACCGGCTTCTCCTCCCTCGCCTACCTCGCCCGCCTCCCCCTGCACGTGCTGAAGATCGACCGGGAGTTCGTGGCCAACCTGGCCGTCGACGACACCATCGCCCGCACCGTGGTGCAGCTGGCGCGCTCGTTCGGCATGGAGTGCATCGCGGAGGGGATCGAGACCCCCGAGCAGCTCACCGCGCTCGCCGACCTCGGCGTCCAGGGTGGCCAGGGTTGGCACCTCGGCCGACCGACCGTCGCCGACGAGTTCGTCGCCGCGGTGCGCAACCAGCCGACGATGGCCTGAGGCTCCGCCGCGGCCGGCCCGGTCAGGACGCCCCGCCGCCCAGCTCGAGCGCGTACGCGATGAGCAACACGCCCGCCAGCGGCTCCCAGTCGCGAGCGGGCAGCCGCACGAAGCCCAGGGACTCGTACAGCCGGTGCGCTGGTGCCATCTGCGTGCTCGTCGAGATCACCACCCGGCTCGCGCCCGCTGCTCGCGCCCGCGCAACGCATTCCTGCGCCAGCAGCCGCCCGACGCCCCTGCCTCGTGCGCGCTGGTCGACCGCGAGCATCCGGAACTCGGCCTCGCCCGACGTCGCGACCTCCGCGTAGACCGAGCCGGCCCGCACGAACGACACCGTGCCCAGAAGCTCGCCCGTGGCGTCGTCGACGGCGACCAGCAGCTCGCTGTGCAGGGCGCGGTCGTCGGCCCGGCGCAGCGTCACCTGGTAGTCCGAGCCCGCCGGCACCAGTCCGTCGTCCAGGTACGCCCGTGCGGTCAGCTCGCCGACCGCGGCGTACTCGACCGCCTGCGCCACGCGCACCTGGATGCTCACGAGACGGTGCGAGCGCAGTCGATGCAGAGCCGGGCCGTCGGCCGGGCGGCCAGCCGCTCGCTGCCGATCGGGGCGCCGCAGCGCTCGCACCGGCCGTACCCGCCGGCCGCGAGATGCGCGACGGCGTGCTCGGCGTCCGCAAGGCGGCGGCGCGCGGCGTCCAGCAGCGCCGACAGCTGGGCCCGTTCGAAGGCGATGGTGGCGCCCTCCGGGTCGTGCTCGTCGTCGGCGTTCGAGTCCGCGGACGCCTCGACGACGCGCCCGAGGTCACGGGTCAGGGTCTCGACCTGCTCCAGGGCGAGATCCCGTTCGGCCTGCACGGCACCGAGCGGGTCGGTGGTCACGGCTCAGCCGACGCCGGCGTAGCTGTGCCAGCCGACGAAGAAGATGTTGACGACCAGGAAGTTGAACAGCAGGCAGCCGAACCCGACGATCGCGATGACAGCGGCCTTGCGGCCCTGCCACCCCCGCGTCGCCCGGGCGTGCAGGTAGCCGGCGTAGACCACCCAGATGACGAACGTCCAGACCTCCTTGGGGTCCCAGCCCCAGTAGCGGCCCCACGCACTCTCGGCCCAGATGGCGCCCGCGACCAGGGTGAACGTCCACAGCGGGAAGGCGACCGCATGCAGCCGGTACGACGCGAGGTCGAGCTCGCGGGGCGACGGCAGGGCGTCCATGAACGAGCGGCCGACCGGAAGGCCTTCGGCTGCGCGGCGCGCCCGACGGTCCTGCGCGAGGTAGAGCACCGTGAGCGAGAAGGCGAGGGTGAGCAACGCCGACGCGACGAACGCCACGCTGACGTGGATCGCGAGCCAGTAGCTCCTCAGCGACGGCACCACCTGGGCCGCCTCGGTGTAGAGCACCGTCACGGCGAGGCCGAGGGTGAGCAGCACCGGCCCGACGACGAAGGCACCCAGGTACCGCAGGTCGCGCCAGCGCAACGCCAGCACGAAGACGAGCGTCACGACGGCCGAGCCCGCGGTGGCGAACTCGAACATGTTGCTCCACGGCGGCCGCTGCACCGCCGCTCCGCGCAACGCGACCGAGGTGCCGTGCAGCACCAGTGACAGCACGGTGAGCGAGGTGCCGACGGCAGCGGCTCGGCGTCGCTCGGGTGGCGGCCCGACCGGCCCGACCGGCGCGGGCGGAGCGCTGGCTGGTGCCGCCGCCCCCGGCGCGGCGCCGACGGCGGCGAGCTCGCGCTCGGCCGCGACCACCTGGTCGCGACGCCGCTCGGCCCGGGCCGCACCGCCGGCCAGGTCGCTCGTGTAGGCGACCAGCGCGCCGGTGTAGCTGGCCATGGAGCCGTACAGCAGCAGGTTCGCCTGGCTGGCCAGGGTCTCGTTGACGCTCACGCGCCCCTCCTCATCAGCGACCTGTGGTGACCGGCGTGCCGGGCTCGAGCACCGCGAGCGCGCGGTCGATCTCGTCGTCCAGGCCGGTGTCTTCGCCGCGGGCGATGGCACCGGTCGCCACCAGGGTACGTGCCGGTCCGTTGCCGTCTCCCGCGGGCCGGACCCGGACGAACAGCCGGCGCCGGGGGACGAACAGCGACAGCGAGAGGCCGACCATGGCCGCGATCGCGGCCCACAGCGCCCAGACCTTGCCCGGGTCGTGCCGGATCGACAGCCCGGCGAACCGCTCGACCCGGTCGAAGGTCACCGAGCCGCGCCCGTCCGGCAGCTGGACGGTCTGGCCGGGCCGCATCAGGGTGCGGAAGATGTCGCCGTCCGGGGTGCGCAGGCTCTTCATCTTCGAGATGTCGAGCGAGTAGACCGACTGGGGGGCACCGGATCCCAGGCCGAGATCGCCCTCCAGTGCCGTGATCACCAGCACCGGGTTGAGCGCGTCCGGGAACACCGAGCGCGGCATGCCGGACGCATCGGACGCCGTGGGCAGGAACTGCCCGACCAGCCCCAGCTGCAGCGGCTGTGCGCCCGGCACCTTCACGACGCCGGTCGAGGTGTAGTTGCCGTCCTGCGGCAGGAACGGCGTCGCGTCCGAGTACACGACGTCGCCGGTGCTGTCGCGAACGGTCAGCACCGGCGCGTACCCGTTGCCGAGCAGGTAGACGTTCGCGCCGTCGACGGTCAGCGGGTGGTTGACCCGGATCGTGCCACCGACCGCGGGCGCGGAAGGCGCGCTCCGCGAGGTGACGGTGGCGCGGAAGTCGCGAGGGGCGCCGCGCTGGGTGGCCTGGCGCTCGAAGGTCACCGACATCGAGTCGATGCGCACCGAGAACGGGGGCAGGTGCTCGGTGTCGACCCACGGCCCCGGGTCGATCGTGTCGTAGGTCGAGACCGTGTTGCTGAACGTCGAGCCGACCGGCACCACGACGTCGCCACGCCAGCCCAGCAGGTGCCCGAGCGCCACGGCCACGAGCAGCACGACGAGCGAGAGGTGGAACACCAGGTTTCCGCTCTCGCGCAGGTAGCCTCGCTCGGCGCTCAGGGTGTCGTCGCGCACTTCTACCCGGAACCGCCTGCGGCGCAACGCCGCTGCCACGAGCGCAAGTGTCTCGTCCGGCCCGTGGGCGGTCTCGAGCTCGCGGTGGGCAGGCAGCCGGTCGAGCCGGGACGGCGCGCGCGGCGGACGAGCGCGCAGCGCCCGCCAGTGCAGCCTCGTGCGCGGCAGGACGCACCCGACCAGCGAGACGAACAGCAGCAGGTAGATGGCCGAGAACCACACCGAGGAGTAGACGTCGAACCCGCCGAGCCGGTCGAGCCACGGCCCGGACGACGGGTGCTGCTCGAGGTAGCCGGTGACCTTGCCGGCGTCGACCCCGCGTTGCGGCAGCACCGATCCGGGGACGGCGGCCACGGCCAGCAGCAGCAGCAGGAACAGCGCGGTGCGCATGCTGGTGAGCTGTCGCCAGGCGAACCGCAGCAGGCCGATGGCGCCGAGCCGGGGCTGGGTGGGCGTGGGCGGACGCACCTGACCGGCCGGCTTCGTGGTGGTCATACCGCCACCTGGAAGCCGGCCACGACGGTGCCGATGCGAGTGAGCAGGTCGACCCAGACCCCGGCGACCATGAGCACGCCGACGAGCACGAGAAGCCCGCCACCCGCGAGCTGCAGGCCCCGCTGATGGCGACGAAGCAGGGCCAGCCCGCGGCTGGCGCGGGCGTAGAGCGCGGCAGCCAGGATGAACGGGACCCCCAGCCCGAGGCTGTACGCGACGGCCAGCACCAGGCCGCGTTGGGCCCCACCGCCCTCGCCGGTCGCCAGGGCCAGCACGGCGGCCAGCGTCGGGCCCATGCACGGGCTCCAGCCGACCGCGAAGATCGCCCCGAGCAGCGGCGCACCGGCGAGGCCGGCCGCAGGCCGCCAGGACGGCTTGACCATGCGGCCCCCACCCGGCAGAGCGCCGATGAAGAGCAGGCCGAGCGCGATCACCACCAGGCCGAACAGCCGCAGCAGCAGGTCCTGGTGCCCCAGCACGGCGCGGGTGAGCGCGCTGAACGTCGCGGTGAGCACCACGAACACGACGGTGAAGCCCAGCACGAACAGGCCGGCCCCGGCGGCCATCCGGCCGCGCCGTCGACGCTCGAGCTCGACGCCGCCCAGACCCGTGACGTACCCGAGGTAACCGGGCACCAGCGGCAGCACGCACGGCGAGGCGAACGACACGACGCCGGCAAGCGCAGCCACCAGCAGGGCCAGCGGCATCGAGCCAGACCCGACCACCTGCGCCAGGGACTCGAACCGGACGGCGGCGCTCACGAACCGCTGCCTGCGGCCGGCTCGTCGAGCACCTGGCGGACCATGTCGCGCAGCGTGCTGCCGGAGGCCTCGCCAGAGATGCGCGCGGCCAGCCTGCCCTGCCGGTCGAGCACCAGGGTGGTCGGCGTTGCCGAGGCCTTGCCCTGCAGCTGGAGCAGCACCGAGCCGCCGTCCCAGGCGATCGACGGGTAGGTGATGCCCATCTTGCGCTGGAACGCGAGCCCGGCGTCCTTGCCCTCGCGCACATCGACCCCGAGGAACTGCACCGGCTCGTCCTTCAGCCCCGCCCAGGTGCGTTGCAGGCCAGGGGCTTCGGCGTTGCACGGGGGACACCATGAGCCCCAGGTGTTCACCACGACGACCTTGCCGCGGTAGCTGGCCGAGTCGATGGGCGCACCCTCCAGCGAGGTGCCGGTGACGGTGATCGTGACCCGACGGTCGGCGGGTGGGATCTGCTCGATCGTGCCGTCACCCGCCACATAGCCCTTGCCGTCGCCGGCATTCGCTTGTGCGGCAACGGTGTTGGCGCCACCACCGCACGCGGCGAGGGCAAGCAGCGCGGCAGCGACGACGAGCCCCCGAACGGGCGTGAACGCGGACCTGACGGGCATCAGGCGCCGACGACCTTGCTCGCGCCGGGCAGCAGGCTGGCCGCGGGTTCGCTGAAGTCGATCGACAGCAGGCGCTCGCCGTCGTACGTGAGCGAGGTCAGCGACGCCAGGCTGCACTCGCGCTTGCGCGGGTCGTGCCACAACCGCCGGCCCTCCAGCTTGAGCCGGGCGATCCAGACCGGCGACTGGTGCGAGACCAGCACTGCCTCGTGACCGGCGGCCGCTGTGCGCGCGCGGGCCACCACCGCGAGCATGCGCGCGGCGATCTGCTCGTACGGCTCGCCCCACGACGGGCGGAACGGATTGACCATCTTGGGCCAGTGCGCCGGGTGCTTGAGAGACCCGTCGCCGACACCGAACGTCATGCCCTCGAAGTGGTTGCCCGCCTCGATCAGCCGCACGTCGAGGTCGATGCCGAGTCCGTGCGAGTCCGCGACGGCGACCGCTGTCTCCTGGGCGCGCTCCAGTGGCGAGGAGATCACCGCCGTGACGTCGTGGTCGGCGAGGTGGGTGGCCACGAGATCGGCCATCCGGCGTCCGCGGTCGGACAGGTGGTAGCCCGGCAGCCGGCCGTACAGCACCCCCTCGGGGTTGTGCACCTCACCGTGCCGCATCAGGTGGACGACGGTTCGCTCGCTCACGAGCCTGCTCCCTCGGTGGTGGGCGTGGCGGCTCGGGCTGCTGCCTGCGCCGCCCGGGGCAGCGCGGCCAGGACGCGGTCGACCGCGGCGTCGTCGTGAGCCGCCGACACGAACCACGCCTCGAACGCGCTCGGCGGCAGGTGCACGCCCTGGCTGAGCATCGAGTGGAAGAACTCCCTGAACGCGCCCAGGTCCTGGCCGCGGGCTCCCGCGTAGTCGCGGACCCGCTCGTCGGTGAAGAAGACGCTGAACATGCTGCCCGCGTGCTGGACGACGTGCGGCACCCCGGCCGCCGACAGCGCCTGCGACGCCGCACCGGAGATCGCGTCGGCCACGACGTCGAGCCGGTCGTACACCTGCGCGGTGCACTCGGTGAGCGTGGCCAGCCCGGCGGCGGTCGCCACCGGGTTACCCGAGAGCGTCCCGGCCTGGTAGACCGGGCCGTCCGGCGCCAGCAGGGCCATCAGGTCGGCCCGGCCGCCGAACGCTGCGGCCGGGAACCCGCCGCCCATCACCTTGCCGAAGGTGAACAGGTCGGGGGCGCCCCCGTCGTAGGGCCCCTCGAGCCCATACCAGCCGGCGGTCGAGCAGCGGAACCCCGTCATGACCTCGTCGCTGACCAGCAGCGCCCCATGGGCGGCGGTGATGCGGCGCAGGGCGGCGGTGAACCCGGGCTCGGGGGGCACCACCCCCATGTTGCCGGGTGCGGCCTCGGTGATCACGCACGCGATCTCGCTGCCACGCTCGGCGAAGACCGTCTCGAGCGCCGCGACGTCGTTGAACGGGACGACGAGCGTGTCGGCGGCCGAGGCACCCGTGACGCCCGGGCTGTCGGGCAGCGCGAACGTGGCCAGGCCGCTGCCCGCCGCGGCGAGCAGCGCGTCGACGTGGCCGTGGTAGCAGCCGGAGAACTTGACGATCACCGCCCGGCCGGTCGCGCCGCGGGCCAGCCGGATGGCGCTCATGGTGGCCTCGGTGCCGCTACTGACCAGGCGCACCTGCTCGACCGGTTCGACCCGGCGGACGATCTCCTCGGCGAGCAGCAGCTCGTTCTCGCTCGGCGTGCCGAAGCTGAACCCTCGCGCGGCGGCCGACCGGACGGCGTCCAGCACCGCCGGGTGCGCGTGGCCCAGGATCATCGGGCCCCACGAGCACACCAGGTCGACGTACTCGCGGTCGTCGACGTCGTACAGGTACGGGCCGGCGGCGCGGGTCATGAACCGCGGGGTCCCCCCGACCGCGCGGAAGGCTCGGACGGGAGAGTTGACACCGCCGGGCGTGACGCGGCGCGCGCGTTCGAGCAGCGCGGCGCTCACCGGGGCCTCGTAGGGGTAGGTCACGCCGCACATTGTCGCAAGGCGGCCTGAGGGCGTGGACAGCGAGGCCACCGCGGCTCGCAGGCGTGGCCCGCCACCGGATGCCGAGGGCTCAGACCGCGGCCAGCCGCTGCGGGTCGAGCCGGTCGGCCACCTGCTCCAGCGCCGCTCCGAGGGCGAGGAACTGCTCGCGGGTCAGCGGGTCGAGCAGGTGCGTGCGCACCTGCTCGACATGGGTGTGGGCGGCCGACTCGAGGGCGGCGAAGCCCTCCGGCGTCAGCCAGCACTCGACACCGCGGCCGTCACCGGTGGAGGGCCGGCGCTGCACCAGGCCGGCGCGCTCCAGCCGGGTCACGGTGTGGGTCAGCCGGCTGCGCGAGCTCACCACGCCGGCCGCCAGCTCGGACATCCGCAGGGCGTGGCCGGGTCGCTCGGAGAGCCGGACCAGGATCTCGTACTCGGAGTGGCTCAGGCCGTGCTCCTCCAGGCCGCGGCGCAGCTCCTCGTCGAGCAGGCGCACCGCCCGCAGGTAGCTGCGCCAGGCGCGCTGCTCATCGGGGTCCAGCCACCGGGTGGCCGCGGGGGTCGTCGTGCTCATGGCGCGATCGTAGCGCAACCGAAGTTGAAATATAAATCATCGTGCGCTACGTTAGTTGAGAACGCAACGACTTTCCCCTCCTCAGCACGCCCGAGCATCTCCTCACCACCACTCAAGGAGCACCGCATGAGCACCACCACCGTGACCACCCTGCCCGGCCTCACCACCGGCACCTGGACCATCGACCCCTCGCACTCCGAGGTCGGCTTCGTCGTTCGCCACATGATGGTCAGCAAGGTCAAGGGCCGCTTCACCTCGGTCACCGGCACCATCACGGTCGCCGAGAACGTCCTCGAGTCCAGCGTCACCGCGACCGCCGTGGCTGCCAGCATCGACACCCGGGACGAGAACCGCGACAACCACCTGCGCTCGGCCGACTTCTTCGACGTCGAGCAGTACCCCGAGCTCACCTTCACCTCGACCGACATCCGTCCCGACGGTGACGCGTTCGTCCTGGTCGGCGACCTCACCATGCACGGCGTCACCCGCTCGGTGAGCTTCGCCCTGGAGTTCAACGGCGCAGCCGGCAACCCGCTGGCCGACGGCAACCCCACGGCCGGCTTCAGCGCCGAGACCGAGATCAGCCGCAAGGACTTCGGCCTGGAGTGGAACGTCGGGCTCGAGACCGGCGGCGTCCTGGTGGCCGACAAGGTCAAGATCGTCCTCGAGATCGAGGCCGGCAAGGTCGCCTGAGACCGCCTGACACCGCCTGACGCAGCACCGCACCCGCACGACGAACCGGCCGGTCCCCTCGGGGGCCGGCCGGTTCGTCGTGGAGCGTCAGGAGCGGCGCAGTAGGGGGGCGACCTCGGCCGCCCAGTACGTGAGGATGATCTGCGCGCCGGCCCGCCGGATCGCGGTGAGCGACTCCAGGATGGCGCGGTCGCGGTCGATCATCCCCGCCGCCGCAGCCGCCTCGACCATCGCGTACTCGCCGCTCACCTGATACGCCGCGACCGGGACGTCAGACGCCTGGGCCACCGCACTGAGCACGTCGAGATACGGCAGCGCGGGCTTGACCATGACGATGTCGGCGCCCTCCTCGAGGTCGAGCCGCACCTCGCGCAGCGCCTCGACGACGTTGGCCGGGTCCTGCTGGTAGCTCATCCGGTCGCCGTGCAGGGTGGACTCCACCGCCTCGCGGAACGGACCGTAGAACGCCGAGGCGTACTTCGCCGCGTACGCCAGCACGAGGACGTCGGTGCGCCCGGCGGCGTCCAGCGCCGCGCGGACGTGGCCCACCTGACCGTCCATCATCCCGGACAGCCCTACGACGTGGGCCCCCGCCTCGGCCTGCGCCAGAGCCATCGCGGCGTAGCGGTCGAGCGTGGCGTCGTTGTCGACCGAGCCGTCGCCCGCGAGCACGCCGCAGTGGCCGTGGTCGGTGAACTCGTCCAGGCACAGGTCGGCCATCACGACGAGGGAGTCGCCGACCTCGGCGCGCACCTCGCGCAGCGCGACGTTGAGGATGCCGTCCGGGTCGTCGGCACCCGACCCGACGGCGTCCCGCTGCTCGGGCACGCCGAAGATCATCACGCCGCCCAGGCCGAGCTCCTCCGCCACCCGGGCCGCGACCCGCAGCGACGCCAGCGAGTGCTGCATGACGCCCGGCATGCTCACCAGCGGCACCGGCGTCGACGCGCCCTCGCGGACGAACACCGGCAGCACGAGGTCGGCCGGGTGCAGCCGCGTCTCACTCACCAGCCGGCGGACCGCCGGCGACTGCCGCAACCGGCGCGGCCGGTGCACCGGGAAGCCCACCTCGCTCACCGGGCCTTGCGTCGCGACGAACCCTTGCGCTCGCTCGGGCGGACCACCGGCTCGCCGGCCTCCAGCGCCGCCAGCCGCAGCCCCGCACCGTACTCGGCGAGCGCCTCGACGAGCGCGGCCGCGTTCGCCTCCGGCGCGAGGACGTCGACCCGCAGGCCGTGCTCCTCGGCCGTCTTGGCCGTGGCGGGCCCGATGCAGGCCACCACGGTCGAGGTGTGCGGCTTGCCGGCGATGCCGACCAGGTTGCGCACGGTCGAGCTCGAGGTGAAGACGACGGCGTCGAACCGACCCGCCTTGATCGCCTCGCGCACCGGCGCGGCCGGCGGTGCGGCGCGCACGGTGCGGTAGGCCGTGACGTCGTCGACCTCCCAGCCGATCTCGTGCAGCCCGGCCACCAGCGTGTCGGTGGCGATGTCGGCCCGCGGCAGGAACACCCGGTTGATCGGGTCGAGGACGTCGTCGAACGGCGGCCAGTCGGCCAGCAGGCCGTGAGCGGACTGCTCGCCGCTCGGCACCAGGTCGGGCTCGATCCCCCACTCGCGCAACGCGGTTGCCGTGACCCCGCCGACCGCAGCGACCTTCAGCCCGGAGAAGGCGCGGGCGTCGAGCCCGAACTCCTCGAACTTCTCGCGGACCGCGCGCACCGCGTTGACGCTGGTGAAGCCGATCCACTCGTAGCGGCCGGTGACCAGGCCCTTGATCGCCCGCTCCATCTGCTGGGGCGTGCGCGGTGGCTCGACCGAGATCGTCGGGACGACCTCGCTCACGGCCCCGAAGTCCTGCAGCCGGTCGGTGGTGGCGCCCGCCTGGTCCTTGGTGCGGGGCACCAGCACGCGCCAGCCGAACAGCGGCTTGGTCTCGAACCAGGACAGCTCCTCGCGCAACGCGACGGCGTCGCCGACCACGGCGAGCACCGGACGGCCCAGGCCGGACGCCGCCAGGGCCTCGGTCGCGGTGGCCAGCGTGGCGGTGACGGTGCGCTGCTCGGTGGACGTGCCGTTGGCGGTGAGCGCGACGGGCGTGGCCCCGTCGCGGCCCGCGGCGGCCAGCTCGGTGAGCGCCGAGGCGACGGTGTCGGGGCTGCCCAGCACGACGACGGTGACGTCGTTGCCGGTCGAGCGGCTCCAGTCGACCTTGACGTCGTGCGGGGTGATGACATGCACCGCGCGCGAGGTCTTGGTGGTCAGCGGGATCCCCGCATAGGCCGGGACCGCCGACACCGCGGAGACGCCGGGCACGATCTCGAACGGCACCTGTGCCTTACGACAGGCCAGGGCCTCCTCGGCCAGGCCGTTGAAGGTGGCCGGATCGCCGTCCATCAACCGGACGACGCGCCGTCCGCCGCGGGCAGCGCGGGTGACGATCTTGGCCCGGCTGGCCTGGGTCAGCGGGGCGCCGTCCTCACCGAAGCCGGCGTCGAGCACCTCGACGTCCGGGCGCGCCCAGCGGGCGAGGTCGGGCTCGCGCAGGAGCTGGTCGAGCACCACGACGTCGGCAGCGGCGATGAGGTCGACCGCCCGCAACGTGAGCAGCCCGGGGTCACCGGGGCCGGTGCCGACGAAGGCGACACTGCCCGTCGGCTTGGCTGGGCGACCGGTCGAGGTGCGGTCGCTGCGGATGGGGGGCGTGGGGGTCACGAGGCACGCTCCGGAGAGTGCTGGTGGGTGGACAGGTCTGCTGCTGGCGAGTCGGTCGGGCTCGGTGGTCGTTCGCCAGTGTTTTCGGGCAGCCGGGCAGTGGCTGCGTCGACCAGCTCTGCGGCACCGTCGTCGAGCAGCTCGGCGGCGAGCCGCCGGCCGACGGCAACGGGGTCGGCGAGCGGGCCGGTGGCGCTGCGGCGCAGGGTGACCGAGCCGTCCGGAGCCGCGACGACGGCTCGCACGAACAGCTCCTCGACGACGGCACCGGCTGCGTCGAGGGACTCGACGACCTCGGCCAGGGCGCCGACCGGAGCCGTGCAGCCGGCCTCCAGGGCGCTGAGCAAGGCCCGCTCGGCCGTCACGGCCGCGCGGGTGTCGGCGTGGTCGAGCGCGGCGAGGCCGGCGACGAGCTCGGCGTCGGCCGACCGGCATTCGACGGCCAGCGCCCCCTGGCCCGGCGCCGGGAGCATCTGGAGCGGGTCGAGCACCTCGGTGGCCTCGTCGGCGCGGCCGAGGCGCAGCAGACCGGCGCGGGCCAGCAGGACGCCGTCGATGGATCCCGAGGTCACGAGCGCGATCCGGGTGTCGACGTTGCCGCGCACCGGCTCGACCACGAGGCCGAGCCCGAGGGCCAGCACCTGGGCCGCGCGGCGGGGCGCGCCGGTGCCCAGCCGGGCGCCGGACGGCAGCTCGCCGAGCGTGAGCCCGTCGCGGGCCACCAGGACGTCGCGAGCGTCGGAGCGGGCGGGCACCGCGGCGATGACGAGCCCGGGCTCGGCCGCGGTCGGCAGGTCCTTGAGCGAGTGCACGGCGAGGTCGACCTCGCCGGCCAGCAGGGCGCGGCGCAGGGCTGCGGCGAAGACGCCCGTGCCGCCGATCTGGGTCAGGTGCTCACGGGAGACGTCGCCCTCGGTGGTGACCTCGACGAGCTCGACGGCTCGGCCGGTCGTGGCGGTGACGGCCTCGGCCACCTGCCGGCTCTGCGCCAGCGCGAGGCGGCTGCGCCGGGTGCCGAGACGCAGCGGGTCGGTGGCGGCGGCGGTCATCGCTCGACCTCTTGCGCGGTGTCGAGCGCGGTGTCGAGCGCGGTGTCGAGCGCGGTGTCGAGCGCGAGGCCGGACGCGTCGCCGGAGTTCTGGGGGCGGCCGATGAGCAGTGCGGCCACGTCGGTCTCGAGTGGGACGTCGGAGACGGCGCTCACGCCGTCCGGGTCGAGGTCGAACAGCTCGCGCAGGGCGGCGGCGTACGACCCGCCGTCCTGGCGGCTGGCGAGCTCCTTGACCCGCACGGTCGGCGCGTGGAGCAGCTTCTCGACGACCCGGTTGACCGTGCGGCGCAGCTCTTCGCGGACCGCGGGGTCGACGTCGGGCAGCCGGTTGCCGAGCCGGGCGAGCTCGGCGTCGACGACAGCCGCGGCCCGGCTGCGCAGCGCGACGACGGTCGGCGCCACGGCCTGCACGCGTACCCCGGTGAGGTAGTCGGCGACCTCGGCGTGCACGAGCCCGCGCACCTGCTCGATGTCTTCGGCGACCTCGGCTTCGGAGAGGTCCTGACCCAGCACCTCGAGGTCCGCCACCTCGACGCCGGCGACGCCCGCCACGGCCGGGTCGACGTCCCGCGGCAGGGCGAGGTCGACGTACAGCTGCGGGCGGCCGCCACGGGCCAGCGCGGCCGCCGTCGCGGTGTCGAGGTCGATGACGTGCCCGACGGCGCCGGTGCAGGAGACGACGAGGTCGGCGTCGGCCAGCTCGTCGTCGAGGTCGGCCAGGGGCACGGCCCGGCCGCCCACGGCCGCGGCGAGCCGCTGGGCGTGCTCGGGCGTGCGGTTGGCGATCGTGATGGAGCCGGCGCCCTCGCGCAGCAGCGAGGTGGCGGACAGGGCGCTCATCGAGCCGGCCCCGACGACCAGGACCGACAGGTCCGCAAGCGACCCGAGCGCGCGAACCGCCCGGGACAGCCCGGCACCGACGAGCGAGGCCCCGGCGCGGTCGATCGCGGTCTCGGCGTGGGCCCGCTTACCGACCCGCAGCGCCTGCTGCATCAGGGGGTCGAGCACCCGACCCGTGTCGCCCGCGTCCTGGGCCGACCGCAGGGCCTGCCGCAGCTGGCCCAGCACCTGGCTCTCGCCGACGGCCATCGAGTCCAGGCCGCACGCCACCGAGAACAGGTGAGTGACCGCGCGGTCGGCGTAGTGCACGTACAGGTGGTCCTTCATCTCGTCCAGGCCGACACCTGTGACGGCGCACAGCGCCTCCCCGAGGTCGGCCAGGCCCCCGTGGAACGCCGTGACCTCGGCGTACACCTCGACCCGGTTGCAGGTCGCCAGCACGAGCGACTCGCTCACGTGCGGCGCCTTCAGGACGAGCGAGGCGAGGTCGCGGGCGGTGTCGACGGGCAGGGCCACCCGCTCCAGCAGGTCGAGGGGCGCTGTGCGGTGCGACAGACCGATGGCGAGCAGGGTCATGCGTCACCTCCCGCCACCGAGCCGAGAACCTCGGCCAGCCCAGCAGAACCGTTGCGCGCCAATGCCTTGCGCTGCTCGTGAAAGGCGAGGATCTGCAGCTCGGTCGAGAGGTCGACCTTGCGGACGTCGACGTCGTCCGGCACGGACAGCACGCACGGTGCGAAGTTCAGCACGCTGCGAACGCCGGCGGCGACCAGCCGGTCGCACACCGCCTGGGCGGGTCCGGCGGGCGTGGCGACCACACCGATCGAGATCGGCGTCTGGGCACTCACCGCCTCGAGCGCGTCGAGCGGCTGCACCTGCAGCCCGGACACGACCTCGCCCACAATGCCGGGGTCGGTGTCGAACAGCGCGACGACCTCGAAGCCCCGCGTGGCGAAGCCCGCGTAGCCGGCCAGCGCGTGGCCCAGATTGCCGATCCCGACGATGGCCACCGGCCAGTCCTGGGTGAGACCGAGCTCGCGGGAGATCTGGTAGACGAGGTAGTCGACGTCGTAGCCGACGCCGCGCACCCCGTAGGAGCCGAGGTGCGAGAGGTCCTTGCGCAGCTTTGCCGAGTTCACGCCGGCCGCGGTGGCCAGCTCCTCCGACGACACGGTGGTGGTGTCGCGCTCGGCCAGCGTCGTGAGCGCGCGCAGGTACACGGGAAGCCGTGCCACCGTCGCGTCCGGGATGCCCCGACGCGTGCCCTGCTCGTCACTCACGTGCTGTCGGACTCCTCGCTCACGGCAGACCACCGCTGATCCGGCCTAGCAGATGGTCGGCGCCGACGTGGACCCGGGGTGGGCCCCGTCCGGCTGACGACACCACGATAAGCATTTGTGAACGTGCGCACAAAGTTGCCAGCGCGGCGGCCCCGGCGCGGGTGAGCCACCTCACCCCCCGGGACGTCGCCAGCGGCTGCGCCGCGGGCCCGCCAGGGCAGTGCGCAGACGTTGCTCGTCGACCCGCCAGAAGTCGTGCTGCGCGCCGTCGACGAGCACGACCGGCACCTGCTCCCCGTACTCCTCGAGCAGCTCGGGGTCGTCGTCGACCGACCGCTCGACCCAGCCCACCCCGGTGTCGTCGGCCACCCGACGGACGACCTCGCGGGCGTCGTCGCACAGGTGGCACCCCGGCCGACCCAGCAGGGTGATCCGCGCCGGCGCGTCCTGGGTGCTCACGGCGACCCGGCGCCGCGGACGACCGCGGAGTGGTGCCGGCTCCACAGCGCATCGACGTCGTCCACCGGCCCGGCGTGCAAGGCGGCGACCAGCTCGTCGATCTCCGGGGTCATCACCACGAGCACCCGCGCCGGGACGTCGTCGACAGTGGCGAAGGTGTGCGCCGCGCCCGCGTGCACGGTGTGCCACTGCCCAGCCTCGAGCCGATGGCGCACGCGCCCGTCGACGACGTCGATCGCACCCTCGATGACGTAGAACGCCTCATCGCCGCGGTGGTGCACGTGCAGCGGCGCCTGGTCACCCGCGACGGGGGTGAGCTGCCACTCGCGGATCACGAAATCGGCCATCTCAGCAGGGTAGCGACGCTCAGTCGTCGAGCAGCCCGCGACGACGGGCGAGTGCGGCGGCCTCCGTGCGTCCGGCGGCTCCGAGCTTGGCCAGGATGTTCGACACGTGCACGCTGACCGTCTTCGTGCTGATGAACAGCTGCTGGCCGATCTGCCGGTTGCTGCGGCCGAGCGACACGAGCGCGAGCACCTCGCGCTCGCGGGCGGTGAGCGGCTGAGCCGGGCCGCCCGGCGCATCGGGGCCACGCTGGTCCGGGTCGGCCGCCCGGCGGCGGGCGCCGCCCGGACCGAGCTGCCGCAGCTCGCGCAGAAGGGGCTCGGCACCGAGCCGCAGCGCGACCGCCCTGGCCGCGCCCACCAGCGGCTCGGCCTCCCCCGCGCGCCCGGTGGCACGCAGCACCGCCGCCAGCCGGGTCTGGCTCCGCGCGACCTCGAACGCATGACCGAAGGTGTCGAACGCCGACACGGCCTGCTGCCAGGTCTGCACCAGGTCGTCGCCCGCTGAGCCCACACCGGCCAGCCACTCGAGCCGCGCCTGCTCGGCCGCCAACCGGGCCACCCAGGCCGCCCCCTCCGGGCCGGGACGCCCCCCGGGCTCGTGCGCCCAGACCGCCGCCGCCTGCGCGCGCTCGACCACCTCGGCACCCTGCGCGGCCAGCGCGGACCGCGCCTGGGTGGTCGCGGCGCGGCCGGCCTCGGTGGCCAGCTGGCCCACCAGCAGCGCCGCCATCCGCACCTGGGCGTGCAACGTCGTGCGCTGCCAGAGCGCCGTGACGGCGGCGATGATGTCGTCGTGGACGGCGGCTGCGGCCGCCAGGTCACCCGCGTCGCCGTGCAGGTCGATGGCCGGGATGCAGCTGATCGCCACGGTGCCCTCGACGGTCCACCACGGCCTGATCCGGTCGAGCAGGGCGAGCGCGTCGCGCTGGCCCCGGCCGGCCCGCACGGCGAGCGCGCCGGCCGCTAGCAGCGCCTCCGCGACGCCCGGGGGCGAGGCATCGGTGACGTCGGTGAGGTCGAGCACGTCGTCCCACTCGCCCTGCACGTAGGAGACGACGGCCGCCTGCGAGCGGGCCTCCATCGCGTAGGGCGCCCACGGCCGGCCGCGCGCAGCGCCCAGCCCGATCGCCGCACCGAAGGCGGCCCGGGCCTCGGCGAGGTCGCCCCACTCGAAGGCCAGCGAGCCGAGCCCGTAGAGGCTGCGCAGCTCGGCGGCGACGTCGCCGGCCGCGCGGGCGGTGCTGGCGCTGAGCTCGAGCGCCGCGCGGGAGGCCACCGCGTCACCGGCCCGCCGGTCGAGGTAGGCGAGGGTGGTGCGTGCCTCGACCTCGACGGACGACAGCTTGAGCCGGCGGGCCAGCTCGGCGGAGGCCTGCGCCCAGCGCGTCGCCTCCTCCCGGCGGTAGTGGTCGAGGTTGGCCTGGGCGTGCACCCCCATCACCTTGGCCCGCAACGGAGTCTCGGGGTCTTCCGGCACCAGGCGCAGCGCCTCGGTCGTCAGGGCGAGCACGTCGACCGTGCTGTCACTGACCAGCGCGATCGAGGCGAGGCTGAGCAGCACCTGGGCCCGGGTGAGCGCCGGAACGTCGCCGTCCAGGCAGCGCAGCTGGTCACTCACCAGGGCGAGCGCGCGATGGCTGCGACCGGCCGCCATGGCGGCCTCGGCGGCGCGCAGCGTGAGCCCCACCCGGTCGACGTCCGCCGCGAGCCCGGTGTCGTGGCCGGGGGCACCGATCAGCTCCAGGGCGGTCTGCAGGTGCTGGCTGGCTTCGTCCGGGCCGCCGACGCCCATCGCCTCCTCACCGGCCTGGATGCTCGCGCGGACCGCCGTCGGCAGGTCGTGCGCAGCGCGGGCGTGCCGGGCCAGCTCGGCCGCCGTCCCCTCGACGGCGCGCGAGGCCAGAGCCTGCGCATAGGCGGCGTGCAGGCGTACCCGCTCGCCGGGGAGCAGGTCGTCGTAGACCGCCTCGGCCAGCAGTGCGTGCCGGAACGCGTAGCCGTCCTGGCCGGCCGGTACCAGCACGTTCTCGTCGACGGCGGCGCGGACCGCGGCGTCGAGCCGCTCGGGCTCGAGTCCCGCGACGAGCGCGAGCAGCGGGTGCGGCACCCGGCGTCCGGCCACGGCAGCGGCCCGGACGGCCAGCCGGGCGTCGTCGTCCAGCTGGTCGAGGCGCACCAGCAGCAGCTCGGCGAGGTCCCACGACAGGGACCCGCCCCCGCGTTCGACGCCGGCGACGAGCTCCTCGGTGAAGAACGCGTTGCCCTCGGCGCGGCGCACGATGGCGCGGACCTCCCGCTCGGCGAGCGGGGCCGGGTGGAGGGCCCGCACGAGGTCGCGCACGGCCGGGTCGGGCAGCGGGTCGACGGCGACCCGGCTGACGGTGGGCAGCCGGGACCACTGCGCAGCCGTGGCGCGCAGCGGATGGCGACGGTGCAGGTCATCGGTGCGGTAGGAGGCCACCAGGGCGACCGGGACGTCGTGCTGCCGGGCGAAGAGGAACCCGAGCATCTCGCGGGTGGACTGGTCGGCCCAGTGGACGTCCTCGACCACGACCAGCAGGGGTCCCGCGCGGGCCAGGTCGCCGAGGGCGGCATGCACCGCCTCGAACAGGTCCGACCGGTCGGTGGTGTCGGCAGCGTCGTCGGCGTCGCCGAGCAACCGGCGGCCGGGCATCAACCTGGCGACGGCGGGACGGGCCGTGACGACGCGCTCGGCCTCGGCCGGCCGCTCGCTCGCGAGCCGGCCGAAGATCTCGGTGAACGGCAGGTAGGGCAGCGTGCTGTCGCCGAAGTCCAGGCAGTGTCCGACGACCACCTGCCACCCGGCAGCGCTGGCGGTCGCGCGCAGCTCGTCCAGCAGGCGGGTCTTGCCGACGCCCGCGTCGCCGGAGACCAGCACGGAGGCCGCGGACGGCGTGCTGTCGTGCGTGGTCGTCGGTGCGCTAGTCGTGGACGCCGACCAGCCCCACCAGCCGGTCGAGCTCGTCTGCTCGACCGACCAGTGGGGCAGTCGTCCGTTGCGGACCCGCGGGCACGTCCACATCATCGTGCGTGCCACCGACAGGGGCGAGCACCTCAGACAGCATGGATCCGCGGGTGCGCCTCGCGGACGCCGGACCGCTGCCGCGCGATCGCGGGCTCGGCGGTGGTCTGCCGACCACGGCGACGTCCGCGACGGCGGCCGGCGAGGTCCTTGCGGATCTGCTCGCGGCGGTGTTCGACCTCGGCGGCGGACGACATCAGGGCGATGGGGTGGAACATGACGTGCTCCTCGGGTGAGACCTGTTGTTGACGTTCTCGAGCCTGCGCGCCTGAGGTAGCCCGCCACATCGGCAGTGATCCCTATCCGGCAGACCGCGCCCACCTCAGACGGACAGAACGTGTGGTTCGCCCGGTACGTCGTTACTCTCCAGTAAGTGGACGTGGAACCGCCGTTGGTGACGGCACGCGGCCCGGCGAGGGCAGGCGAGCTCGCCGGCGAGCTCGCCGTGCCTGCGGACCCGACCGCGGCGGCCTTCTTCGACGTCGACAACACCATCCTGCGCGGCGCGAGCATCTTCTACCTGGCCCGCGAGCTGTACCGGCGCGACTTCTTCACCGTGCGCGACCTGGCGCGGATGGGCTGGATGCAGCTGCGCTTCACCACGCTGGGCGAGAAGCTCGAGCACGTCCAGCTGATCCGCGAGCGCGCCCTGTCGTTCGTCGCGGGGCACTCGGTGGCCGAGATCACCGCGATCGGTGAGCACGTCTACGACGCGGTGATGGCCGACAAGATCTGGCCGGGCACCCACGCCTTGGCCCAGCTGCACCTGGACGCCGGCGAGCGGGTCTGGCTGGTCACCGCCACCCCGATCGAGATGGCCGACACCATCGCCCGCCGGCTGGGCCTGTCCGGCGCGCTCGGCACGGTCGCCGAGCACGTGGGCGGCGTCTACACCGGGCGGCTGGTCGGCGAGCCGCTGCACGGGCCGGCCAAGGCCGCCGCGGTCGCGGCACTCGCCGAGCACGAAGGTCTCGATCTGGCCCGCTGCTCGGCCTACTCTGACTCCGCGAACGACATCCCCCTGCTCGAGCTCGTCGGCCGACCGTGCGCGATCAACCCGGACGCCCGGTTGCGCGCGCATGCGAAGGCCCATGGGTGGCGGGTGCGCGACTACCGCACCGGCCGCAAAGCCGCGAAGGTGGGCGTGCCGGCCCTGGCCGGGGTGGGCGCGGCCGCCGGAGGTGTGGTCGCGGGCGCCGCCCTGCGGCGCAAGCACCACTGACCGAGGCGCCGACCGCGCCCCCGACGGACGAGGAGGTCCGCACGCCGCACCAGCTGCCGCCGTACCGCCCCGCCAACGCTGCCGGGGTGGCGGGCCTGCGCGCGCTGCGGGTGCTGGTACAGGTGCAGGCCGGGCCGGTGGCGCAGCCGGCCCTCGCGCTGCCGGGCCGATGGACGTCGCAGGCGGAGCCGCCGTCCTCGCCCGGATCGAGGGGCGGGTCCGGTGGGAGCCGGCTGGCCGAGCCCGGAGACGACGTCGAGCTCGACCGCGTCCAGGCGCTCGTCACCCTGGCGCGCGACGGCGACAGCGAAGCCTTCGCCCTGATCTACGAGCGGTACGTCGACGTCGTCTACCGCTACGTGTACTACCGCGTCGGCTCGCACCACGTCGCCGAGGACCTCACGTCCGAGACGTTCGTGCGTGCCCTGCGACGGCTCGACTCGTTCACCTGGACCGGCCGCGACATCGCCGCCTGGTTCATCACGATCGCCCGCAACATCGTCATCGACCACGTGAAGTCCTCCCGCTACAAGCTCGAGGTGAGCACGGGCGAGCTGTTCGACGGCGACGAACGCGAGCCGTCCCCCGAGCAGTCGGTGCTCGAGCGGCTGCGTGACGAGCGGCTGGTCGACGCGATGCGGCTGCTCAAGCCCGAGCAGCAGGAGTGCCTCGCCCTGCGCTTCCTGCAAGGCCTCTCGCTCGCCGAGACGGCCGAGGCCATGGGACGCAGCGCCGGAGCGGTCAAGCAGCTGCAGCTGCGCGCCGTCCGGTCGCTGCACCGCGAGCTGGGCGGTGAGCGCCCGTGACCCCCTTCGCCGGCCGGCGCGATCCCACCCGTAACCCGCGCCCCGTGGCGTCGTTGGACAGGACGAGTCGCTGCGACGGCGCGGACCGGGGGAAGTACAGGTTCAGGAGGTGGGGGTCATGGCGTTGACGACGCGACGCGACGCAGAGCTGTTCGCCCGCCTGCTCGACGGTGAGGACGTCGTCGCCGCACCGCCGGCGCTGCGCGAGCTGACGTCCCTGGCCGGCGCCATCCCCCGCCCCGCCGTCAGCCCCGACCCGGCGTTCGTCGCCGGGCTACGGGTCCGCCTCGTGGCCGAGGCCGACGCCCGCGCCGCCGCGGCGGCGGCCGCCACGCCGGCGCGCCCCGCCACCGTCACGCCCCGACCGGCGCGGCCGGCGCGCGACCTCGTCGTCCGGATCCCGCACGGGTGGGCACCGGGCCTGGTCGCCGGGCTGCTCGGCCTCGCCGTCCTCGTCGGCGGCCTCAGCAGCCGAGCCCTGCCCGGCGACCGGCTGTACGAGGTCAAGCTCGGCATCGGCCAGGCCCAGGTACGGCTGGCCGGCACCGACCTGGCCAGGGGCCGCGCCCTGCTGGAGCAGGTCGACCACCGGCTCGACGAGGTCGACGCGCTCGTGGGCGCCGGCGACCCGCGCTCGGCCCTGGTCGACGTCGCCCTCACGCAGGCAAGCTCCGATCTGGCTGCAGCGCAACGGATCCTGCTCTCGCCGGACGACGGGCGGCCCGATCCCGAGTCGCTGCAGGCGCTGTCGGATGCGAGCGCCCAGGCCGAGGGGCGCCTGCGGGCACTGGCCCCGATGATGCCGACGGCGTCCGGCCCCTCGCTGCGCCACCTGCTCGACCTGCTCGCCGTCGGCCAGGACGCGATTCGCCAGGAGGTGCTGGCCTGCGGCAGCCCGTGCGACCAGCTGCGTCGCGACCTCGCCCGGCAGCCAGCCGGCTTCGCACCCGGCACCAGTACCGGCGCGGGCGGCGCGCCAGGCGCGTCTGGGTCGAGCGACGGCCCGCGTCCGTCCGGCGGCGCATCGGTCGGCGTCCCGGCGACGGCACCCACCGCCGTCCCCCGCGGGACAAGCCCCGGCGACAGCGCCACGGTGCCTGGCGTGTCGGTGTCCGTCCCCGGCATCGGGGTCTCGCTGCCGCGCCCGAGCGTGCCGAGCGGCGCGCTGCCCACCGGCCCGGCGACCGCACCGGGAGCGGGCCAGCCGACGTTGACCGTGCCGCCGATCAGCGTCACCGCCGGCTCCGTCACCGCCAGCGTCTCGACATCGGGCTGCGTCATCGGCGTCGGCGGGATCTGCCTCGGGGGCTGACCCCCTGGGGTACGCCGCCGCCACCCGTTCAGCCCAGCCGCGGCGTCCAGGTTGCCCTGGATCGGGCCATTTCTTGGTCAAGAGCCAGTCAAAACGGCCATAGCGCACAAAGCGGGACACCCTGTCAAGCCTTGTGGCGTCGCCGGCCAGCGGGTCACAGTCTGCCCGTCCACCTCGTCCGCACGGCACTACCTCCTGCCCGCGACCGAGCCCGGACTCAGGTGCATCCGACCAGGGCCGTCGCGCGAGCGGCGAACCACGCAGACAGGAGTACTGAGTTGACCAGAGTGACCACGTTCGCAGCGGTGGCGGTTCTCGCCGCCGCTGGAGTCGCGGCAGCGCCGATCGGCGCCAGCGCGGCTTCGCCGGCCGGAGACCCCGGCCTGGCGGCAGCCCGATCCTCCCTGATGAAGGCCGAGCAGCAGCAGAGCCCCTCCGTCGCCAAGGCCCTGCGGCTCGGCTCCGGTGAGCAGCTGAAGGTGAAGGACGCCTTCACCGACCGCGACGGCACCACGCACGTTCGCTACACCCGCACGTTCAACGGGCTGCGGGTGGTCGGCGGCGACCTCGTCGTGCACGAGACCAAGGCCGGCGCCATCAAGGGCGTCGACCGGGCGGGCTCGGGCAAGGTCGCGGTCACCAGCACCGCACCCACGGTTGCCGCGTCCACCGCACGCAGCACGGGCCAGGCGGTCTCCCGCGCCAACGACGAGTCCTCGACGTCCGAGCTCGTCGTCTACGCCGCCGGCGCGACCCCGCGGCTGGCCTACGACGTGGTCACCGAGGGCATCAAGCCCGACCAGACCCCGAGCCGGCTGCACACCTACGTGGATGCGCGCACCGGCAAGCCGCTCGCCTCCTACGACGAGATCGAGACGGGCACCGGCAACTCGATCTACTCCGGCCAGGTCACGATCGGCACCAGCGGCAGCGCCGGCAACTACTCGATGACCGACACCGGCCGCGGCGGCAACTGGACCACCGACCTCAACGGTGCGACGTCCGGCAACGGCACGACGTTCACCGACGCCGACAACGTGTGGGGCAACGGCTCGACCAGCGACCGCGCCTCGGCCGCGGTCGACGCGCACTACGGCGCCGGCGCGACCTGGGACTACTACAAGAACGTGCACGGCCGGAACGGCATCTTCAACAACGGCCAGGGCGTGCGCTCGCGCGTGCACTACGGCAACGCGTACGTGAACGCGTTCTGGGACGGCACCCAGATGACCTACGGCGACGGCGCCGGCAACACCCACCCGCTGGTCGAGCTCGACGTCGCGGGCCACGAGATGAGCCACGGTGTCACCGAGGCCACCGCGGGCCTGGCCTACAGCGGCGACGCGGGCGGCCTGAACGAGGCGACGAGCGACATCTTCGGCACCGCCGTGGAGTTCAACGCGAACAACGCCTCGGACGTCGGCGACTACCTCATCGGCGAGAAGATCAACATCAACGGCAACGGAACTCCGCTGCGGTACATGGACAAGCCGTCCAAGGACGGCGGCAGCGTCGACTGCTGGTCCACCAGCACAGGTGGCCTCGACCCGCACTACTCCTCCGGCGTCGGGAACCACTGGTTCTACCTCGCCTCGGAGGGCTCGGGCGCCAAGACCATCAACGGCGTCTCGTACAACAGCCCCACCTGCAACGGCTCGACCGTCACCGGCGTGGGCCGGGCAGCGGCGGAGAAGATCTGGTACCGCGCGCTGACCACCTACATGGTCTCGACCGAGACCTACCCGATGGCTCGCAACAGCACCATCAAGGCGGCCATCGACCTGTACGGCGCGACCAGCACGCAGTGCACCCAGGTCGCCGCGGTCTGGAACGCACTGTCGGTTCCCGCCGGCTCGGCGGTCTGCGGCGGCGGCGGGGGTGGCGGCACCAACCTGCTGCTGAACCCCGGCTTCGAGTCCGGTGCGGTGAACTGGACCGGTACCGCCGGCCCGATCACCAACAACACCGGCCGTCCGGCGCGCACCGGCACGTGGAAGCTGTGGCTGGGCGGTAACGGCTCGGCTGGCACCGAGACGATCAACCAGTCGGTCGCCGTCCCGTCGACGGGCACCCCGACGCTGTCGTTCTGGATGCGTTCGGACACCTCGGAGTCCGGCTCGACGGCGTACGACACGATGAAGGCGCAGATCGTCAGTGGCACCACCACGACCACGCTGGCGACCTACTCCAACGTCGGCACCAACGCGACGTACACCCAGAAGACGTTCGACCTGAGCGCCTTCAAGGGCAAGACCGTCACGGTGCGCTTCACCGACACCGAGGACTCGTCGCTGCAGACCAGCTGGGTGATCGACGACACCTCGCTGACCAGCTGACCCGACCAGTACGGCAGTGGGGCACCGCGGCTCGCCGCGGTGCCCCACTTCGCTGCGGTCGTGCAGGTCAGCGGATGGCCATGACGGCGCCCGCGCGCTCCCAGCGCAGCACGGCCAGCAGGGCGCCGGTCGGCAGCGAGACGCAGCCCGCCGTGCCGTGCCCCAGGTCGACGTGCAGGAAGATGGCGGAGCCGCGACCCGGCGTCCGCGCCTCGTTGTAGCCGATCACCTGCGCGTAGTCGTAGGCCGGTGTGGTGAGCAGCTTCTCGGCGCTCGACCACCGGCCGTTCGCCGGACTGCGCTGGTGGGTGTTGTAGAGGTCGGACGCCGAGTCGTCGACCCAGACGTCGCGCGAGTCGACCCGTAGCCACGACCCGATCCGCAGCCCGGGGTCGGAACGCGCGCCGAACCCGCCGCGCAGCGGGAAGACGCCGGCGGGAGTGCGCAGGTCACCCTCGCGCTTGGCCGAGCTCACGCCGTTCGCGCCGACGTGCCCCGCGTACGGGCCGAGTGCCGTGATGTATCTGCTGCCGGAGCGCCGACAGGCGCGCACCGTGGCCCGGGCACCGGACGACACGACCAGCACCACCTGGGCGGCGCGCACACCGCTGGGCACCGCGCAGGAGGCTGCGGCCGGGCTGGCGGCCGTGGAGGACGTCGACGGCCGGCTGGTGGTCGGCGTCGCGGTGCGGGTGCGGCTGCGGGTGGCGGCCCGTTTGGTCGTGGTGCTTTTCGCCGAGGTCGTCGCGTCCGTAGCGGTGGTGGTCGGCGCGGTCGTGATCGACGTCGTGGTGCTCGACACCGCGGTGGTGGGGCTCGTCGTCGCGTCGAGCGCCGACGGGACAGGGTCGGACCCGCAGGCGGCCAGCACCGCGGACACTGCGACCGCCGCGCCCACGTAGCCGATTCCGTTGTGTCGCAACGCGATCATGCCTCGAAGTGCTGATAGTCCGGGTTGCGCCACAAGCCACCCCACCGAAGCCCCTGCCGGGTGAAGGCGCGCACCGCCGCGCTCGACGACGACGAGAACACGCCGGGCCGGGCGGACCTGCGGTAGGCGAAGTAGGGGTCGGGATAGATCGTGCCGTCGTCCGCGAGGTAGGGGTTCTCGAAGTCGTTGACGTCGATCGCCGTCCCGTACGCGTGCTTGGAGTACACCTTGCGGGACTCCTGGCCGCCGACGTAGCGGCAGTTGAAGGCGGAGGTGTTGTCGGCGTCCATCGCCGCGTAGTCGTCGGCCCCGGGGCCCTTGGGGTTCTTACCCCACGAGGAGTCCATCGGACGCAGCTGGCGGATCCGGAACTGCTGGTCGTAGAGCGCCGTGAAGGCGCGCGCGGCCGGTGTGGCGATGGACTGGTTGACGACCAGGGCGCCGCGCGAGCGACGTCCGTCGAAGCCCCAGAAGTTCACCGAGACGTAGCGCAGCTGGGCGCGGCCCACCGGGCAACCCGACGTCCACGCCGTGCCGACCATGCGCCGCCAGACCGAGTCGGGCACCCGGGCGATCTGCGCGTTGGCGCCCGCCCCGACGGCAGCGGGGTTGTCGGGGAACCGCACCGTCGGCTCGGCACCCGCCCGGGGCACCACCGAGAGCCGGGTCACCGCGGGCCGGCTCGGCGACGCGGAGGAGGCCCGGGCGCTCGGCCGGGGCGACGTCGGGATCGAGGTGGGACGGCGGGTGGCCGGCGTCGCGCTCGGTGTCGCCGACGTCGCTGGCGTCGTTGCCGTGGTCGGCGTCGTTGGCGCTGTGGCGGCCGGACCCGTCGCCGTCGTCGCCGCGGCGCCGCTCGTCGACGCACCCGCGCCGCAGGCAGCGACCAGCGTGGCCACCGCAGCCACGGAGGCCGCGGTGGCGAGGGCCCGCCGGCTCACGAGAAGAACACCGACCGGCGCTGCATGAGCAGGGCGTACAGCGTCTGCTGGATCGTCTCGCGCACCTGGTCGGTGATGTTGAAGACGAGCATCGGGTCGTCGGCACCGCCGTCGGTGTGGTCGGACGTCTCGATCGGCGCGCCGAACTCGATGATCCACTTGCTGGGCAACGGCACCAGCCCGAGCGGCCCGAGCCACGGAAAGGTCGGGGTCATCGGCAGGTAGGGCAGGCCGAGCAGCCGGGCGAGGGTCTTGAAGTTGCCCAGGATCGGGTAGATCTCCTCGGCCCCCACGATCGAGCAGGGGATGATCGGGACCCCCGCCTGCAGGGCTGCCGACACGAACCCGCCGCGGCCGAACCGCTGCAGCTTGTAGCGCTCGCTGAACGGCTTGCCGATGCCCTTGAAACCCTCGGGCCACACGCCGACCAGCTCGCCGGAACGCAGCAACCGCTCGGCGTCGGAGTTGGCGGCCAGGGTGGAGCCGGTCTTGCGCGCGATCGACCCGATGAACGGCGTCGCGAACACCAGGTCGGCGCCCAGCATCCGCAGGTGGCGGCCCCGCGGGTGCTCGTCGTGGACAGCCAGCTGGGTCATCATCGAGTCGAGCGCGATGGTGCCCGAGTGGTTGGCGACGATGAGCGCGCCACCGGTGGTCGGGATGTTCTCGATGCCACGGACGTCGACCCGGAACCAGCTGCGGTACAACGGGCGCAGCACGGGCATCAGGGCATCGGTGAGCTCGGCGTCGAAGCCGAAGTCGTCGACGACGTAGTCACCGGACAGCCGGCGGCGCAGGAAGGCCAGGGCCGACGCGACGTGCCGGTCGACGTCCGCGATGCCGGCCCGCTCGCCCTCCGTGACGAGCGCCTCGACCACCGCCTCGACGGCGTACTGCACGAGCGTCGCGGGGTTGAGCCCGCGGCCCGGTGAACCGGCGGCTGACGCGCCCAGTGCGGCCGCCGCCTCGAGCGGGTCGAGTGCCGGCTGCTCGTCGAGCGGGTCGGTCGCCGCGGAGGCCGGTGTCACCGGGGGCTCGACCGGCTCCTCGATCAGTGGGGTGCGGCGGCGGCGCGAGCGCTCGCCCGAGGCCCGGCGGGCGCCGGCGGCGACAGCGTCGGCGCCGCGAGCCTGCCGCGCCGGGCGAGGCGAGCGAGGCGGGGTCTCGCTGCGCTCAGAGCCGGGTCGCCCGCGGTCGATCGGAATGACCCGGCCCTGCCGCTCGGGGCTCATGACGCCACTCCGGCGTGGGGTCGGGTGCCGGGGCGGCGTCCGGCCCACCGCTCGGCCGAGCCCAGTGCGTCGACCAGCATCGGCAGCAGGCTCGGCAGGGGCAGCCGGCGCGAGGCGACGAAGTCGCAGAAGGCCTCGAGGGTGCTGAAGCGCGGCTCGAACCCGAGCACCTCGCGCATCCGGGTGGTGTCGAGGCCGCGGCCGAAGGCGAGGTGCTGGAGCTGCTCGGGAGAGAAGTCGGCGAGCCGCGAGCGCCGCACGACCTGACCCACCCAGCCGCCGGCCTGCAGCGGCACCGGCAGCGTCGGCCGCCCGACGAGCCGGGCCGCCTGGCTGACCGCGATCACGCCGTCGCCGGACACGTTGACCAGTCCCACCCCGGGCCGGGTCGTGGCCGTCAGCAAGGCGTCGACCGCGTCGTCCTCATGCACGAACTGCAGCCGGGCGTCGAAGCCCAGCACGGTCGGGATGAGCGGCAGCGAGAAGTAGTCGGTCATGGCCGTGGTGATCCCCGGACCGATGATGTTGGCGAACCGCAGCACCGAGACGTCGACGTCTGACCGGCGCCGGGAGAAGCCGCGCACGTACCCCTCGACCTCGACCGAGTCCTTGCCGAACCCGGCGCGGGGCAGGGCCTTCGGGCCCATGTCCTCGGTGAACATCGCCGGGTCGCGCGGTGACGAGCCGTACACCGCTGCGCTGCTCTTGACCACGAGCCGCCGCACGCTGGGCGCCTTCTGGCAGGCAGCGAGCAGCTGCATGGTGCCGATGACGTTGATCTCCTTCATCGACACCCGGCCGCCGGCAGACAGCGGCGTGGCGATGACGTTCAGGTGCGCGACGGTGTCGACCTCGGCCTGGGCGATGACCTTGGCGATGATCGGGTTGCGGATGTCGGCGCGGACGAACTCCGCGTCGCCGATGGGGTGCGGCGGCGGGACGACGTCGACGCCGATCACGCGGTCGACGTCCGGGTGCTCGCTCAGCTGCCGGGCGTAGCGCCCGCCGAGGTAGCGCGACACGCCCGTGACCAGCACGACCTGCCCCATGACGTCGTCACCGCCTCGCGCTCGATGCCTGCGTGCTCCACCCAGTATGCGGACGGCCCCCGACCGATGGTCCGGGGGCCGCTTCGCTCACTTCTTGTTGCGACGCTGGTGACGCGTCTTGCGCAGCAGCTTGCGGTGCTTCTTCTTCGCCATCCGCTTGCGGCGCTTCTTGATGACCGAGCCCATGGAGTACCTCGTTCGGAAAGATTGTCGGACGTCGCTGGGGCCGGGGCAGCGTGCAGCCACCGACCGATCGGCACCCATGGTAGCGCGCCGGCCGTGACCTTCGGACCGCGCGCTCGTTGCACCCGGTACCAGCGGACCCGGTCACCCGAGCCGTCCCCGCCCGTCGCCAGGAGCGCCCATGCCACTGCGTCGCCCGTCCACCACCCCCCGACGAACCGGCCGACGCCGGCCGACCGCTGCGCTCACCACCGCCGGCGTGCTGTCCGCCGTGGCTCTCATCGCGGCCGGCCTACCCGCCGGCGCCGCGGTGTCGGGCAGCGGCTCCCCGTCCCTTCCCCTGGTCGACGGTTCCACCGACGCGGCGACGGACGCCGTGCTCGACGTCCGGGACGTCAAGGACGCAGTCACCCCGAGCGCCGCGCAGCGACAGGCCGCGGCCGCGCTGGTCGCCGCGTCCGGCGAGGGTGCCCGCCTGACCTGGGACCGCCGGTTCGGCACCCCGCGCTCGCTGCGCCGCGACGGCGGCGCGCTGACCGGGCCGACGTCCGGCAGCGCCGTGGCGGTAGCCCGCGGCTGGATCGCCGAGCACGCCGCGGCCTTCCGGCTCGGCGCCGCCGACGTGGCGGCGCTCAGCGTGGCCCGCGACCACGCCCTGCCCGGCACGCAGACGCACGTCGTCACCTTCGTGCAGACCTTCGAGGGCAAGCCCGCCGTGCGCGGCGGCCGGCTCACGGTGGCCGTGACCAAGGACGGCCGGGTGGCCTCGTACGCCGGCGACCCGGTCGGCGCCGGCGCGCTGGGCGGGGGCTACCAGCTCACCGCAGCGCAGGCCCTGTCCAAGGTCTCGCACGCCCTCGCCCCGGGCGTGCTGTCAGCGGTCAGCGCGGACGGCACGCTGGCCGGCTACACGGTCTTCGCCCGCGGCGCCTTCGCCGCCCCGTCGTACGTCAAGCAGGTGGCCTTCCCCACGAAGGACGGCGCCCGCGCGGCCTACCGGGTGCAGTTCGTCAAGGCCCTGGACGAGGCCTGGGACGTCGTGGTCGACGCCGACAGCGGCGCGATCCTCTACCGCGCGTCGCTGGCCGCGCACGAGTCGTCCGGCACGGTCTACGACAACTACCCCGGCGCGCCCCGCGGCGGCCAGCCGGTCAGCCGGTCGTTCGGCCCGACCGCCGCCTCGCCCAAGGGCTACACCGACCCGACCGGCGTCGCCGGCACCGGCGTCACGACGCTCGGCAACAACGCGAGCACCTACGCCAACTACTCCAACTTCCTGGTGCCGGCCGACCAGGGACCGCGGCCGGTGGCACCGGACGGCTCGTTCGACTACGTCTACAAGAACAACTGGGCCGCCACCAAGGGTCAGGCCGTCCCGCCGTCCTACGTCGCCGACCTCGACCCCGCCGCGACCAACCTCTTCTACCAGCACAACCGGATCCACGACGAGCTCTACGGCTACGGCTTCACCGAGAGCGCCGGCAACTTCCAGGTCGACAACCAGGGCAACGGAGGTCAGGGCGGCGACCCGCTCCTGGGCCTGGTTCACGCGGGAGCGGCGTCCGGTGGTGCCCCCACCTACACCGGCCGCGACAACGCCTACATGCTCACCCTCGACGACGGCATCCCGCCGTGGAGCGGGATGTTCCTGTGGGAGCCGATCAACGACGCGTTCGAGGGCCCGTACAGCGACGGCAACTTCGACGCCAGCGTGGTCGAGCACGAGTACGTGCACGGCCTGTCGAACCGTTACGTCGCGGGCGGATCGGCGCTGGGCTCGCAGCAGGCCGGCTCGATGGGCGAGGGCTGGAGCGACTGGTACGCGCTCAACCACCTCTACGACGCGGGCCTGGCCACCACCGCCGTGGTGGGGCAGTACGTCACCGGCAACAACGAGCGGGGCATCCGCAACTACGACTACGACCAGAACCCGACGGGCTTCGGTGACATCGGCTACGACGTGACCGGCCCGGAGGTGCACGCCGACGGCGAGATCTGGACCACGCTGCTGTGGAACCTGCGCAAGAAGCTGGTCGAGCGCTACGGAGCCACCAAGGGCGGGGACATCGCGGCCCGGCTGGTCACCGACGGCATGCCGCTCACCGCTCCCGACCCCTCGTTCCTGGACGCGCGGGACGGCATCCTGGCCGCAGACACCGACCGCTACCACGGTGACAACACCGACCTGATCTGGAGTGTCTTCGCTGCGCGCGGTGCGGGCGCCTCGGCCGTCTCCGACACCGGCGACGACACCGACCCCACGCCCGCGTTCAACCACCCGGCCGCGGTCCGCAACGGCACGCTGTCGCTCAAGGTGCTCAACGCCACCACCGGTGCCGGGGTGTCCGGCGCGAAGGTCATCATCGGGCGCTACGAGGCCCGGGTGAGCCCGGCAGCGCGCACCAGCAGCACGGGCGGCGCGGCGCTGCGCATGGTGGCCGGCAGCTACGACGTGCTGGTGCAGGCGCCCGGCTTCGGCGTCCAGACGTTCTCGCTGCCGGTGAAGGCCGGCGCGACGACGGCCAGGACGCTCAAGCTGTCGCCGAACCTGCTGTCCGCGTCGTCCGGCGCCACGGTGGTCTCGACGTCCAGCCAGGACGACGGGCTGCCCGGGACGTTCGCCTTCGACGACACGGCCTCGAGCGTGTGGCGGACCGCGACGTCCTCGACCGCCTACAACGACGGCCCGGACCAGCGGGTCACCGTGAAGCTGGCCAAGCCGGCGACGATCAGCCGGGTGCAGGTCAGCGCCTTCCCGAACGTCGGCGGCGGGCGGTTCAACACGCTCAAGGACTTCACCGTGCAGGTGTCGGACGACGGCGTGCTGTGGCGCACGGTGCGCACCGGAGCGTTCGGGTACCAGACGCCGCGGCCCACCGCCCCGGACCTGACGTACCACTCGTTCGCGCTCAGCACGCCCACGAAGGCCGGCTACCTGCGGTTCTTCGTCGACAGCGTGCAGGGCGACACGGCCAAGGCCGCCCAGGTGGCGGAGATCCAGGCGTTCGGCTCGTCGGGTTCGGTCACGCCGATCCCGCCGGCCCCGGACGCGCCGTTCACCGACAGCGGCACGATCGTCACGGGCAACCCGGCGGCCGGCGACCCGACCGGCCTGGTGAACGTCTACGGCGTGACCGGCACGGAGTTCACCACCACCTGCTCGCTGCCGGTCGCCAGCCAGGGCGCGGACGCCTGGGTGAGCAAGCTGCCTGCCGGCTTCGGCGACGGCCAGCACACGGTGACCGTACGGGGTGGCGAGTCGACCCCCGCCGGGCACGACCTCGACCTGTACTTCCTCGGGTCGGACTGCTCGCTGAAGGGTTCGGCGGCCTCAGCCGCCGCGGACGAGTCCGCGGTGATCCCCGGCGGCGCTGCCTACGTCCTCACCCAGCTCTACACGGGGGCGAACGTGCCGATCACGCTGACGGCGGTCGACGCCGGCTGACCGCTCGCACCCGGCAACGGACGGCGGCCGGTCCCCGAGAGGGGGCCGGCCGCCGTCCGTTCGCGCTGGGCCGCGTCAGGCGGTCTCGATGAACGAGGACCGCAGGTAGTCGTGGACGGCCTGCTCGGGGACGCGGAACGAGCGACCGACCCGCACGGCCGGCAGCTCGCCGGCGTGCACCAGCCGGTACACGGTCATCTTCGAGACACGCATGATCGTGGCGACCTCGGCGACGGTCAGGAACCGCACCTCGGCCAGCTTCTTGTCGTTCGCCATACTCCACCGGTCCTCGGGCACGGCACGTGGCACCGGCTTCCCCACCGGTGTCCGATCGTGCGACGCCTCACGATAGGGGCTGGAGTGACACGTGGGGAAGTACCCAGGACAACATTCACCCCATTGGTCAAGCACCTGGCCCGGCGTGTCGGGGGTTGATCGGGCGGTTCGTCCCCCCTGTGCCGCTTCGCGGGGAGCGGGGTCAGTCGAACCAGGGGTCCAGACCGTGGAGCGGGAAGACCGCCTTGCGGGTGGCCATCACGGCCCGGTCGACAGCGTCCTCGGGGTCGTACCCCACCTCCCACGACCGCCACCACGGCTCGGTGCCGTCGCCCATGCGCGCCGGCCCGGGCCGGCCCAGCGCGCTGCGCACGTGCGCCAGCCAGTCGGCCGGCACCTCGGCGGACGTCGGCACCGGCCGGTGCGCGGCGATCGCGACCAGATGCGACCACGACCGCGGGACGACGTCGACGATCTCGTAGCCGCCCCCACCGAGCGCCAGCCAGCGGCCCTGGCTCACCTCGTGCGCCAGCTGGTGCACGGTCTGCTGCACGCAGCGCTGGGCGTCGACCGACACCGCGAGGTGGGCCAGCGGGTCGAGGAAGTGGCTGTCGCACCCGTGCTGGGTGACCAGCACGTCCGGGCCGAAGGCGCGCACCACCGGGGGCACGACGGCGTGCACGGCCCGCAGCCACCCGGCGTCCCCGGTGCCCGGGGGGAGCGCGACGTTGACGACCGAGCCCTCGGCGGCTGGCCCACCGATCTCGTCGGGGAAGCCGGTGCCCGGGAACAGCACGCGTCCGCTCTCGTGCACGGACACGGTCAGCACGCGCTCGTCGTCCCAGAACACCCGCTCGACGCCGTCGCCGTGGTGGACGTCGACGTCGACGTAGGCCACCTTGCGCGCGCCCTGGTCGAGCAGCCGGCGGATCGCGACGGCCGCGTCGTTGTAGACGCAGAACCCGCTCGCCCGGTCGCTGAGCGCATGGTGCAGACCGCCGCAGAAGTTCACGCCGTGCTCGATCTCACCCCGCCACAGGGCATCCGCCAGGTCGACGCTGCCCTGGACGACGCGAGCACTCGCCTCGTGCATGCCCGCGAACGCGGGGTCGTCCTCGGTGCCGAGCCCGCACGACTGGTCGGCGTTCGCGGGGTCGGCCGACGCCTGCTTCACCGACGCCACGTAGTCGGCGCCGTGCACCGTGGCCAGCAGGGCGTCGTCCGCCGGCTCGGCGCCGACGACCTCGACCGCGGCCGGGTCGTCGAACAGCCCGAGCGACCGGCACAGCCGGGCGGTCAGGTCGAGACGCAGCGGCGCCATCGGATGGGTCGGGCCGAAGTCGTACTGCGTGAACCGCTCGTCCCAGATCACCCGGGCCTGCGTCGCCATGTCCGGCACGCTACCCCGGCGTGCTGGGCTCGTGCTCGGCGCGCCGGACGGGCACGATGGCACCTGCAGGACGCCGCCACCGCCCGAGCACGACGAGAGGACCCCGATGACGTCGAGCCGGGCCGTCGCGCGGGCCACGACGTCCCCACGCGGCGTCGCCTCCTGGCTGCGGGCCAGGGTCGACGCGGCGGCCCGCCAGTCGCCTGCCCGGCTGGCGCTGGTCGTGTTCGCCCTGGTCATCACGGTCTTCACCGGGCTGCTGTCGATCCCTGCGGCGACGGCGTCCGGGCAGCAGGCATCCTTCGCGGACGCGCTGTTCACCGCCGCGTCGGCCGTCTGCGTCACCGGGCTCACCACGGTCGACACGGCGGTGTACTGGTCCGGCCTGGGCCAGGTGATCATCATGGTGGCGATCAAGATCGGTGGCCTGGGGATCATCACGCTCGCCTCGCTGCTCGGGCTGGCGGTCTCACGCCGGCTCGGGCTGCGCCAGCGGCTCATCGCGGCCAGCGAGACCAAGGCGCTGCGGCTGGGCGAGGTCGGCAGCCTGCTGCGCGCGGTCATCATCAGCTCGACCGCCGTCGAGGTCGTCATCGCCGTGGCCCTGCTGCCGAGCTTCCTGGCCAGCGGCGAAGGCCCGGGCCGGGCGACGTACCACGCGGTGTTCTACGGGATCAGCTCGTTCAACAACGCCGGCTTCGTGGTGCACGAGGGCGGCCTGTCGCGGTGGGTCGGCGACCCGTTCGTGCTGCTGCCCGTGGCGATCGGGGTGTTCGCCGGCAGCCTGGGCTTCCCCGTGCTGCTGGCCATCGCCAACGGGCTGCGCCGCAGGAACGGCGTCCGCAGCGGTCCTGCGCGGTGGAACCTGCACACCCGGCTCACGGTGACGACCACGCTCATCCTGCTGCTGCTGTCGGTGCTGCTGTTCGCCGCCTTCGAGTGGACCAACCCGCGCACCCTGGGTGGGCTGGGCATCGGCGACCGGCTGCTCAACGCGCTGTTCGCCGGCGTGATGCCGCGCTCGGGTGGCTTCACGGCGCTGCCGATGGGTGAGATGAACGAGTCCACCTGGGCCATGCAGGACGTGCTGATGTTCATCGGCGGCGGTAGCGCCTCGACGGCCGGTGGCATCAAGGTGACGACGCTGGCGGTGCTGGTGCTCGCCACCATCGCCGAGGCCCGCGGCGACCGCGACGTCGAGGCCTTCGGCCGCCGGATCCCCTCGGCCAGCCTGCGGCTCGCGGTGACCGTCCTGCTGGCCGGGACGGCGCTGGTGCTGACCTCGACCCTCACCCTGCTGGCCATCACCGACGAGCCGCTGGACGTCGTCCTGTTCGAGACCGTGTCGGCGTTCGCGACCTGCGGACTGTCGACCGGGCTCACCCCCGACCTGCCGGACGGTGCCAAGTACGTCCTGACGGCGTTGATGTTCGCGGGCCGTACGGGCACGATGACTCTGGCGGCCGCGCTCGCCCTGCGTGACCGCCGCCGGGTGGTGCGCCTACCCGAGGAGAGGCCTGTCGTTGGCTAGCAAGGAGACGCACAGTGACGCCGTGCTCGTGGTCGGGCTCGGCCGCTTCGGCAGCGCCATCGCCGAGGCGCTCGACCGGCTGGGCCACGAGGTGCTGGCGATCGACACCAACCCGGCGCTGGTGCAGGAGTGGTCGGGACGGCTGACGCACGTCGTGGAGGCGGACTCGACGTCCGAGGAGGCACTGCGGCAGGTGGGCGCGAGCGACTTCCCGATCGCCGTCGTCGGCATCGGGACGTCGATCGAGGACAGCGTGCTCACCACGGCGACCCTCGCCGACCTGGGCATCAAGCAGATCTGGGCCAAGGCCATCACGCTGGCGCACGGCAAGATCCTCGAGCGGATCGGCGCGACCAAGGTGGTCTACCCCGAACGGGACGCCGGGGAGCGCGTCGCGCACCTGGTGGCCGGCAAGCTGATGGACTTCATCGAGTTCGACGACGGGTTCGCGATCGTCAAGATGCCGCCGCCGCAGGAGACCCGCGGGTTCACCCTCGCGGAGGCGCAGGTGCGGGCCAAGTACGGCGTCACCGTCGTCGGCGTGAAGTCACCCGGGCGCGACTTCACCTACGCCGTCCCCACCACCAAGATCAGCGCGCACGACCTGCTTATCGTCAGTGGCCGGACCGAGCTGATCGAGCGCTTCGCCGCCCGCCCCTGACCCTTTCCGCCACTCAGGCCGGTTTCCGCCAGCCAGGCCGGTTCGAGGACGGCGAAACCGGCCTGAGTGACGCAAACCGGCCTGAGTGGCGGAAACAGTCAGAGCTGGGTGGTGCTGGGGACCCAGCCGGGGTCGTCACCGACAGGCAGGATCATCGCGAGCTCCTCGACGTCGGCGTCGTTGGTCATCGCCCGCCGCTCGTTGCCCGGCCGGAACCCGGCGCTGCTGAAGAACGCCACCGCGCGACCGTTGTCGGTCGAGACCCACAGCTTGATCGCCCGCTGACCGGCCTCGCGGGTGTGCAGCGCCGCGGCCTGGGTGAGCTTCCACGCGACGCCCTTGCCGCGGTAGGCCGGCGCGACCCACATCCCGAACAGCTCGGCGACGTCGTCCTCGCTCGCCTGCCCGACGGACACGGTGCCCGCGATCTGCTCCTCGCCGTCACCCGTCACCGTCACCGTCCGGGACGTCGACCGCGACCAGGCGCGTCGAGCGGCTCATCCGCAACCGCCAGAAGTCCTCGTCGTAGGCGGCCTCCTGCTCATAGGACGAGGCGAAGGCCTCCGGGGCGTCCTGCAGCGCGGCGAGCCGGATCTGCTGGTACGTCTGCCAGTCGTCGCCCTCCAGGGCGCGCACGGTGACCTCACTCATGCCGCCCAGCCTCCCAGACCGCGACGCACAGCGGCAGGGAGGGCGGGGTGCGGATGATCACGGGCCGCTCGCGTCGGCCACCTGACGGCGGCCTCAGCCGTCCCCGCTGGCCAGCTCGCGGCTGCGGTCGCGGGCGGCCACCATCGCCGTCAGGAACGCCGCGCGCACCTTGTGGTCGTCCAGCTCGCGCAGCGCGGCCATCGTGGTGCCGGCCGGGCTGGAGACCTGCTCACGCAGCACGGTCGGGTGCTCACCGGTCTCGCGCAGCATCGTGGCCGCGCCGTACAGCGTCTGCACCACGAGCTCGGTGGACGTCGCGCGCGGCAGCCCCAGCAGCACGCCGGCCTCGATCATCGCCTCGACGACGTAGAAGATGTACGCCGGGCCGGAACCGCTGATGGCCGTGACGGCGTCCTGGTACTGCTCGCCGATCCGAACGACGCGCCCGCACGAGCGCAGCAGCTCCTCGGCCTCGGCCAGGTGGGCGTCGTCGCAGTGCTCACCGGCACTGATCGCCGCCATGCCCTCGTCGACGAGCGCCGGCGTGTTCGGCATCACCCGGACGACCGGAGTGCCCTGCGGCAGACCGGCTTCCAGCGTCGCGGTGGTGATGCCGGCCGCCAGCGAGACCACGAGCGTGCCGGGTCGTAGCGCGTCCCGGACGTCGGCGAGCGCGGCGGCCATGTCCTGCGGCTTGACGACGAGCACCAGGGTGCTCGCCTCGGCAGCGGCGGCGGCGTTGTCGAGCACCCGCACCCCGTACTTCGTGGTCAGCTCGGCGACCCGCTCCGGACGGCGTTCGCTGATGACCAGCGACTCCACCGAGCGGCCCGACCGGAGCAGCCCGGACAGCAAGGTCTCGCCCATCACCCCGGCACCCACGATGGCGACCGGCCCGTCTCCTCGCCTGCTCTGCGGTGTCGCGGTCATCGCGATCAGCCCTTCGTGGCGAGCGAGCGCAGGAAGAACGCCGTGTTGGCCGGGCGCTCGGCCAGCCGGCGCATGAAGTAGCCGTACCAGTCGTCGCCGTAGGGCACGTAGACCCGCATCTTCTCGCCCTGGTCGGCCAGTCGCTGCTGCTCGTCCGGGCGAATGCCGTAGAGCATCTGGTACTCGTAGCTGCCCTGGCTGCGGCCAGCCTGGACGGCGAGCGCGCCCCCGATGTCGACGAGCCGGGGGTCGTGGGTGGCCAGCATCGGGTAGCCGTCGCCGCGCATCAGCACCTTCATGCACCGCACGTACGACGCGTCGACGGCCGGCTTGCCCTGGAACGCCACCGACTCCGGCTCGTCGTAGGCCCCCTTGCACAGTCGCACCCGCGAGCCCTGCCCTGCCAGGTCGCGGCAGTCGCCCTCGGTGCGACGCAGGTACGCCTGCAGCACCGCGGCGACCCAGGGGAAGTCGCCCCGCAGCTCGCGCAGCACCGACAGGGTCGAGTCGGTGGTGGTGTGGTCCTCCATGTCGAGCGTGACGGTCGTGCCGGCCTCGTCCGCGGCCTGGCAGATGTCCCACGCATGCTCGAGCGCGATCTTCTCGCCGTCGTCGCCGAGGGCCTGGCCGACGGCCGAGAGCTTGACCGAGACCTCCGCGCGCCCGCCTTCGGTCAGCCCGGCCTCGGCGAGCAGGCCGAGCAGCGACACGTACGCGTCGCGGGTGCCGCGGGCGTGGGCGATGTCGACGACGTCCTCGCCGAGGTGGTCGATGGTCACCAGCCGGTGCGACTCGACGAGCTCGGTGGCGGCGCGGACGGCGTCCGACGCCGCGGCTCCCGGCACGAACCGGCGCACGACACCGCGGGAGACCGGAGCGGTCTCGACGAGGTGGCGAACCCGGTCGCTCTTGGACATCTGCAGCAGGGCCTGACGAAGCATGGCGTCAGGCTACGGCAGCAGGTCAGGGTGTGCGGCGCCGCAGGGTCGCCGCTCCGAGAGCGACCGCGAGCGCCGCGAAGACGGCCACGACCGCGACATCGCGCAAGGCCGCACCCGTGGCGTCGACGCTGGTCGTCACGGTGCGCATCGCGTCGACGGCGTACGACAGCGGCAGGACGTCGGAGACGGCGTGCAGCACGCTGCCCAGCTGCTCGCGCGGGACCAGCAGCCCGCAGAGCAGGAACTGCGGCAGCACGACGGCTGGCATGAACTGCACTGCCTGGAACTCGGTGGTGGCGAACGCGCTGACGAACAACCCGAGGGTGGACCCCATCACCGCGTCGGTCACGGCCACCACGAGCAGCAGCCAGACCGGCCCGGCGATGTCCAGCCCACAGACCCAGATCGCGAAGCCGGTGGCGATGCCGGCCTGCACGACAGCGACCAGCCCGAAGGCGAGCGCGTAGCCGCCGACCAGGTCTCCCTTGCCGAGCGGCATCGCGAGCAGCCGCTCGAGCGTGCCGGACTGCCGCTCCCGCAACGTCGTCACGCTCGTGACGAGGAACATCACGACGAACGGGAAGACCCCCAGCAGCGGCGCGCCCAGCCGGTCGAAGACGGGCGTGCCCTGGAACACCCAGGCCAGCAGCCCGATCAGGACACAGGGGACCAGGAGCAGCATGGCGACGGTACGGCGGTCGTGCCGCAGCTGCCGGAGCACCCGGGCAGCGGTGGCCGCAGTCAGTCGCAGGCTCATGCCGGCTCCCGCTCGACGAGTGCGAGGAACGCCGACTCGACGTCGTTCGTGCCGGTGCGCGTGAGCAGCTCGTCGAGGCGGCCGTCGGCGAGCACCGCGCCCTCGCGCATCAGCACCAGCCGGTCGCACCGGGTCGCCTCGTCCATGACGTGGCTCGACACGAAGATGGTGGTGCCGCCCGCCGCGATCCGGGCGAAGAGCTGCCACAGGTCGCGGCGCAGCACGGGGTCGAGGCCCACGGTCGGCTCGTCGAGCACCAGCAGGTCCGGCGTGCCCAGCAGGGCCACCGCCAGCGACACCCGCGACTCCTGGCCGCCGGAGAGCCGCAGCACCCGCACGTCCGCGTGGTCGGCGAGCCCGACCTCGTCGAGGACGCGGCCGACGTCCGAGTCGGGAGCGCCGACGACGGTCGCGAAGTAGCGCAGGTTCTCGGTGATGGTCAGGTCGGCGTAAACGCTGGGCGCCTGGGTGACGTAGCCGATGCGGCGGCGCAGGTCGCGGTGCCCGGCCGGGAGCCCGCACACGGTGATGTCGCCGGCCACGACCTGCTGGACGCCGACCACCGAGCGCATCAGGGTCGTCTTGCCGCACCCGCTGGGCCCCAGCAGCCCGACCACCTGGCCGCTGGGCACGGCGAGGTCGAGGCCGTCGATGACGACCCGGCCGGCCCGGATCACCCGCAAGCCGCTGATCTGCACTGCCGGGGCACTGCTCACGCGCCGCAACCTAGTCCTGCCCGCCTCGACGGCGCAGCCCGCTCAGCGGCCGGACCCCGCCGCGGCCGCGAAGTTCAGCCGGGCGAAGGCGAGCGCCTCGGCGAGGTCGGCCTCGCGCTCGGCCCGTCCCCGCAGCCGCCGGGTCGACACCTCGACGACGATGTTGCCCCTCCAGCCACGCGTCGCCAGCCGCTCGAGCAGCTCAGCGCACGGCTGGCCGCCCCGGCCCGGGATGAGGTGCTCGTCCTTGGCCGAGCCCAGCCCGTCCGCCAGGTGCACGTGAACGAGCCGGTCGCCGAGCTCGTCGGCCATCGCCAGGGCGTCCGAGCCGGACGTCGCGGTGTGCGACAGGTCGAGCGTGACGTGGTCGTAGCCGAGCCCGACCGGGTCCCAGCCCGGCAGGTACGCCCGGACCTCCCGTGACCGGGCCCGCCACGGGAACATGTTCTCGACGGCGAGCAGGACGCCGGTGCGTTCCTCCAGGTCGCGGATGCCGTCCTGGAAGCCGCGGGCGTAGTCGCGCTGCCACCGGAACGGCGGATGGACGACGACCGTCCCCGCCCCGACCTCGGTGGCCACCGCGCAGGCGCGGTCGAGCTTCGGCCAGGGGTCGCTGCCCCAGACCCGCTGCGTCACGAGCAGCGTGGGCGCGTGGATGGCGACGATGGGCAGCTGGTGGTGGTCGGACAACCGTTGCAGCGCAGCAGGATCCTGGCTGACCGGATCGGTCCACACCATGATCTCGATGCCGTCGTACCCCAGCCTGCTGGCCATCTCGAACGTGGCGGCGCAGGACTCCGGGTACGTCGAGGCGGTCGACAGCGACACGCGCGCTGACGGCTCACGCACCGGCCGGCTCATGCCGCCCAGCCTAGGAGGCGCGGCCGCCGGAGTGCGGCAAGGCCTAAGTCCCTGCCACGGAGCCGCCGGACCGCCATCCTGAAGGCAGGAGGCCCGTCGACCTGAGGAGGCCAGCGTGAGCGTGCCGTGCCCGGACTGCTCGGCGCCGTTGCCGGCCGGCGCCCGAGCCTGCCCGGCCTGCGGGATCAGCCTGGTCGGCCCGGCCGCCGAGCGGCTGTGGCAGGTCGACCAGCAGCTGGCTGCGCTCGCCGCCGAGCGCGGTCCGTTGCTCGCGCGGCTGCGGGCCGGTGAGCCGCCCGCAACCGTCCCGGCCCCCCGCACTGCGCGGTCCTGGAGCGTGCAGGAGCTGCTGCTGGGTGGCGGGGTCGTGCTCGTGCTTGTCGCCGCGGTCATCTTCGTCGCCGTCGAGTGGGACCGCATCGGGCTGCTCGGCCAGGTGGTCGTGATGCTTGGCGCTACAGCAGCGGCGATGGGCGGCTCGCGGCTGCTGTTCGGTCGCGACCTGGCCGCCTCGGCCGAGGCGATCGCCGTCCTGGCCTGCGGCCTGCTGGTGCTCGACGCGGTCGCCGTGCGCCACTACGGGCTCTTCGGCACCGACCGCCTCGACGCGGCCGACTACTGGGTCGGCGCGCTCGTGCTGCTTGCGGCGGCGGCAACCGGCGGTGCCCGGCTGGCACGGCGCAGCATCGTCTACCCGCTGGCGGCGGTGACCGCCGGCGCCGTCGTGCCCGCCGTCCTCATCCCAGCGTTCGGGCTCGGCCTCACGGGCGCCGCCATGCTCGCGGCGGCGACCTGGCTTGCCGGGGTCACGGCCCTCATCGTCGCCCGCGGCTCCGCGCGTACCTCGGTGGTGGTCGCGATCAGTGTCGCCGCGGTCGGCTGGCTCTGGGTCGCGACGCAGACCTCGCTGATCGACGTCTTCCGGAACGCGCCGTGGGACGGCGGGGCCGGAGCCGCCGCCGCGCTCGTCGCGACCCTCGCCGGACTGGTGCTGGCCAGTCGTGCCGGTCGACTGCCGAAACTGTTGCGCGACAGCGCTTTCGTGCTAGCGCATATGGTGGTGGTCATCGGCGTGGCCGACGTCGCGCAGCACGGTGGCGCGCTGGCGCTGACGCTCGTTGCGGTCGCCGCGTCCGCGGTCGCGGTCGCCGGCATCGTCCGCGGCGGGCAGCTGCGGCACGTGCTCGTCCTGCACGCCCTGGCCTGGGTCGCCGGTGCGTGGTCGACCACCGAGGCGGGCTGGACGTGGCCGCAGGTCGGCGCCTGGCTCGCCGCCGTCGCAGCGGCCGGCGCGGTCGCCGCATGGTTCGTACCGCGCGGCCGCCAGACCGTGACGGTGCCGTACTCCGCCGGCACGGCGGCGTTGGCGGTCGGCGCGCTCACCCACGACCTGTCGCCGTGGGTCCGCACGGCCTTGTTGTGCGCGGCGACCGTGGCCTTCGCCGCGACGGCCGCCTACCGCCGGCACCGGCCCGAGGAGGCAGGCCTGGCCGCCGGCGCCCTCGTCGCCGCCACCCTCGCGACCCGCTACGCCGAGGACAGCCCCCGCCCGCTGGTCACCCTCGCCGTCGTCCTGGGGGTCGCCGGCGTCCTGACCCTCGGCTACTCGGCCCTACGCGGCAGGGGCCTGCTGGCCGTCCCAGGCGTGCTGGTCTGCTCCGCCGCGACCTGGGCGATCAACCTGGAGGCCGACGTCAGCACCGTCGAGGTCTACTCGCTGCCGCTCGCCGCCCTGGCACTGGGCGCGGGCATCGTGCGCCACCGGCGGGTCGCCGGCGCGCCGTCCTGGACGACGGTCGGGCCGGGGCTGGCGGCCGGCCTGCTGCCCTCCGCCGTCGCCGCGATGTCGGACGACGCCCTCACCCGTCCGCTCCTGGTCCTGCTCGCCGGTGTCGCGGTGGCCGCGGCCGGCGTGCGGCTGCGGTGGCAGTCGCCGGTCGCGACCGGCGTGCTGGCCAGCGTGCTGGTCGCAGTCGCACAGCTCGGCCCCTACGCGGTGGCGCTGCCCCGCTTCGTCAGCCTCGGCACCGCCGGGGCCGTGCTGCTGGCGCTGGGCTTCCGATACGAGCAGCGCCGCCGGGAGGCCGCCGCCGCGGCCAGCTGGTTCGTGCGGCTGGACTGACGCTCGGCTGGACTGATGCTCGGCTGGGCCCGCGCTGCGTCAGTCGGCGCCGATCCAGTCCAACCGTCGCAGGATCACGCCCTCGCGCAAGGCCCACGGGCAGATCTCGAGCGACGAGACGCCGAGCAGGTCCATCGCGGCGTCCGCGACGATGGCGCCGGCCAGCAGCTGGGCGGCCCGGCGTGGCGACACCCCCGGCAGCGCCGCCCGCTCCTCGCGCGACATGACCGCCAACCGCTCGAGCCAGGTGGCGACGTCCGCCCGGGTCAGCTCACGACGCGCGTACTGCCCCTCTGCGGACGACGACGCGCCGGCGATCCGGGCCAGCGACCGCATCGTCTTGCTGGACCCCACGACGCGGTCGGGCGGGCCGTGCACCGTGACCTGCCGGACGACGCGGGCGATGTCGGCCCGCACCTTCTTGCGGGTGGCGCGCACCACGTCCAGCGGCGGCGGGTCCCCATGCAGCAGCTCACGGGTCAGCCGGCCGGCCCCGAGCGGCAGCGACAGCGCGACATCCGGCTCCTCGTCGAGGCCGGCCGCGACCTCCAGCGAGCCGCCGCCGATGTCGATCACGAGCAGCCGGCCGCTCGACCAGCCGAACCAGCGGCGCACCGCGAGGAAGGTGTGGCGCGCCTCGTCCTCGCCGCTGAGCACCTGCAGGTCGACCCCGGTCGTGACCCGCACGTCCTCCAGCACGTCGGCGCCGTTCGGTGCCTCGCGGATCGCGCTGGTGGCGAAGGCCAGCACGTCCTCGCAGCCCTGGTCCTCGGCCACGAGCAGCGCGTCGCGCACCGCGGCCTGCAGCGTGCGGTGGCCGTCCGGGGTGATCAGCCCGGCGTCGTCCAGGTGCTCGGCGAGGTGCAGATCGCTCTTGTGCGAGAACGCCGGAAGCGGGTGGGCGCCGGGGTGGGCGTCGACGACCAGCAGGTGCACCGTGTTGGAGCCGACGTCCAACACTCCGAGGCGCATGGCGCCGACGCTACCCTGACGGCGTGCCAGAGACCTCGCTCGACATCGCCCGCACCTGGGTCGAGTTCGTCGACCCCGCGACCGCCGACGACGACCAGCCGCAGGTGTTCCGCTGCGACCTGACCTGGCTCACGTCGTCGTGGACCTGCATCTTCGGCGCCGGTTGCCAGGGCATCTACGACGGGCGGCCGGACGACGGGTGCTGCACCCTCGGCGCGCACTTCACCGAGAAGGCCGACTACCAGAACGTCAAGGCGGTCGTGGCCGAGCTCGGCCCGGAGGTCTGGGAGAAGCACGCCGAGGGCACGAGCAGCCGCGGCTGGACCGAGCGCGAGGACGGCGAGCGCAAGACCCGGGTCGTCGACGGCGCCTGCGTGTTCCTGAACTCGCGCGACTTCGCTGGCGGCTACGGCTGCGCCTTCCACCACGAGGCCGCTCGGCGCGGCGTCCCGTTCCACACCCTCAAGCCCGAGGTGTGCTGGCAGCTGCCGCTGCGCCGGTCGTACCGCACGGTGGAGCGGCCGGACGGCACGTCGTACCTCGAAGCGTCCATCGGCGAGTACGACCGACGCGGCTGGGGGGCCGGCGGCCACGACCTCGACTGGTACTGCAGCAGCAACTCCGAGGCGCACGTCGGCAGCCAGCCGGTGTTCCGCTCGAACGAGGGCGAGCTGCGCGAGCTGATGGGCGACGCGGGCTTCGACGAGCTGGCCCGGCGCTGCGAGGCGCACCTCGCCACGGTGGCCACCGCCCGGACGACGAGCGCGGGCCGCAAGCTGCTGCCGTTGCTGGTACATCCCGCGACGCTGGCCGCAGAGAGCGAAGGCCGGACGGCGAGCGCGCCCCAGGGCCGCGTTGCCACCGACGTCCCGGCCAAGCGGCCAGTGCGCCAGCCCTGAGGTGAGCCTGCCGGGTGTGGTGCCGAGCCCGAACATCTGGCAGCACCCGTCCACGTACGAGATCGAGAATCAGGCCGTCGACCCTGACGGGCTGATCGAGCGGGCGATGAGGGCACACCACGACTGGAGCAACCAGCTGGTGCTGGATGTGGGCTGCGGCAACGGTTTTCACCTCGCGCAGTGGGCGCAGCGGGCCCGCGCCGTGGTGGGCGTCGAGCCGTACCCCCCGCTGGTGCGGGCGGCCCGGGCGAGGGTGGCGTCCCTGGCGCCCCACCTGCGCGAGCGGGTCGACGTCCGGCACGGCACGGCCCAGCAGCTGCCCGTCGTCGACGCCTCCGTCGATGTCGTGCACGCGCGGTGGGCGTACTTCTTCGGGCCGGGCTGCGAGCCGGGACTGGCCGAGCTCGCCCGCGTCGTCCGGCGGGGTGGGAGGGCGTTCGTCATCGACAACGACGCCACCCGCTCGACGTTCGGGTCGTGGTTCCGTCGCGCCAACCCTCGCTACGATCCCGTTGCGGTGCAACGGTTCTGGGCACGTCAGGGTTGGCACACGCAGTCCCTGGACGTCGTCTGGCGGTTCGCGACCCGGGAGGACCTCGAGGCCGTCGTGCGGATCGAGTTCGCGCCGGAGGTCGCCGAAGCCGTCCTCGCCGAGCACCACGGCACCGAGGTCGACTACGCGGTTGCGCTGCGCCACCGCGGCTATTGACCACTACGTGTTCGTGTGCAGAGGGTTGCGGCCCGGCGAGAACGGCGGATAGTGGAGACATGAGCGCCCACTCCAAGGACCCGGCGCCCCCGCTGCGGTTCGACAACCCGCCCCTGCACCCGATGGACAAGCCACCGGCCGTCTCGCTGATCGAGCTCGCCGTGCTGGCCGCCGCCTTCCTGTTCGCCCTCATCGCGCCGGTGTTCGTCGTCTCGCCGGCCGAGACCAGCGCACCGGGGTCCCGGCTCGCGCTGGCGGCCGGGCTGACGCTGCTCGGGGTCGCGGTCGCCCTCGTGGTGACGGCCCTCGCGTACCGCCGGACCCGCAACTACTCCTGGCTCGTCATCGGAGTGGTCCCGTCGATCACGCTGGTCGCCGCGGCGGCCGTCCTCGCGGGGACCAAGGCCGGCTGACCTCGCCCGCCGCGTCGTCCCGACGTTGTCGGTGACGTCTCCTAGAGTCGGCCGCATGTCGTCGACCACCGCGCGCAAGGCCGTCCCCAAGCCCGGGTTCCGGTGCGCCGAGTGCGGCTGGGTCACCACCAAGTGGGTCGGCCGGTGCGGCGAGTGCCAGGCCTGGGGCAGCGTCGACGAGGTGGGCGTGGTCACCGCCCGCACCACCGCCGCCGGGCCGGTCTCCGCACCGGCCCGCCCGATCGTCGAGGTCGACGCCCAGCTCGCCCAGGCCCGCCCCACCGGGGTCGGCGAGCTCGACCGCGTGCTCGGTGGCGGCCTGGTGCCCGGCGCTGTGGTGCTCGTGGCCGGCGAGCCTGGTATCGGCAAGTCGACCCTGCTGCTCGACGTGTGCGGGCGGGCCGGGCGTGAGGGACGGCGGGTGCTCTACGTCACCGGCGAGGAGTCCGCGGCCCAGGTGCGGCTGCGCGCCGAGCGGATCGAGGCCATGGCCCGCACCCTCTATCTCGCCGCCGAGACCGACCTCGCCGCCGTGCTCGGTCACCTCGACCAGGTGCAACCCGACCTCGTGGTGATTGACTCCGTGCAGACCATCGCCTCGGCCCAGGTCGACGGCGCCGCCGGCAACGTGTCGCAGGTGCGTGAGGTGGCTGCTGCGCTGACCGGTGTCGCCAAGGCCCGCGGCATCGCGACCCTGCTGGTCGGTCACGTGACGAAGGACGGCTCGATCGCCGGGCCGCGGGTGCTCGAGCATCTCGTTGACGTCGTGCTGCAGTTCGAGGGCGAGCGGCACTCGCGGCTGCGCTTGGTGCGCGCGGTCAAGAACCGCTACGGCCCCACCGACGAGGTGGGCTGCTTCGACCTGTCCGACGTCGGGATCATCGGGCTGGCCGACCCCTCCGGGCTGTTCCTGTCCCAAGGCGGTCCCGACGGCAGCGGCCAGCGAGACCAGGTGCCCGGCACCTGCGTCACCGTCACCCTCGAGGGGCGACGGCCGCTGCTCGCCGAGGTCCAGGCGCTGGTCGCGGCCAGCGTGCTCCCGTCGCCGCGCCGCGCGACGTCCGGGCTCGACGGCAGCCGGGTGTCGATGCTCACCGCGGTGCTCGAGCGACGGGCCCGGGTCTCGATGCGCAACGCCGACATCTACGTCTCGACCGTCGGTGGGGTGCGGGTCAGCGAGCCGGCCGCCGACCTCGCGGTGGCTCTGGCCGTGGCCGGTGCGGCGAACGACCGCGCGCTGCCGGCGCGCACCATCGCGTTCGGCGAGGTCGGCCTGGCCGGTGAGATCCGGCCGGTCGGCGGCGTGCCGCGCCGGCTGAGCGAGGCTGCCCGGCTGGGCTTCACGACGGCGATCGTGCCCACCGGCGCCCTCGGTTCTGGTCCCTTGCCAGAGGGGATGCGGGTGCTCGAGGTGCCCGACCTGTCAACCGCAGTGCGGGTCGCGAGGTTGCGCGCCGACTGATCCGGTCGGTCCGCCGCACCCGGGCTCCCGACCGCTACGATTGCCCCACCGTGACGCCCGGGCGGCGGCGCGGCTTGAGCACACGCCCGAACGACCACCGGCCCGGCAGGGGATGCACGTGGCGACACCAGAGCTGAGCGAGGACGACCTCATCCGCTCCACGCTGGCCGCGGCCGCGCCTGGCACCTTGCTGCGCGACGGGCTGGAGCGCATCCTGCGCGGCCGCACCGGGGCGCTGCTCGTGCTGGGTCACGACCGCACCGTCGAGAGCATCTCGAGTGGCGGCTTCCCCCTCGACGTCGAGTTCTCCCCGACCCGCCTGCGCGAGCTGGCCAAGATGGACGGCGCGATCGTCTGCGACCGCGACGCCTCAAGGATCCTGCGGGCCGGCACCCAGCTGGTGCCCGACCCCTCCATCGAGACGGCCGAGTCCGGCACCCGGCACCGCACCGCCGAGCGGGTCGCCAAGCAGACCGGCTACCCGGTCATCGCGGTGAGCCAGTCCATGCGGATCATCGCGCTGTACGTCGGCAACCGGCGGCACGTGCTCGAGGACTCCAGCGCCATCCTGTCCCGGGCCAACCAGGCCCTGGCGACGCTCGAGCGCTACAAGCTGCGCCTCGACGAGGTCACCGGCACGCTGTCCGCCCTCGAGATCGAGGACCTCGTGACCGTGCGCGACGTCGCGGCCGTCGTCCAGCGGCTCGAGATGGTGGGCCGGATCAGCGACGAGATCGCCGGCTACGTCATCGAGCTCGGCACCGACGGCCGGCTGCTCACGCTGCAGCTCGAGGAGCTGATCGGCGGGGTCGGGCCCGACCGCACCTTGGTCATCCGCGACTACCTCGAGCCCAACGCGAGCGAGCCCGACATCGAGTCGATGCTGGCCAGCCTGTCCCTGCTGTCGTCGACCGACCTGCTCGACCTGGCGTCGGTGGCCCGGCTGATGGGCTACAGCGTGGTCGGTGACGCGCTCGACGCGGCGGTGAGCCCGCACGGCTACCGGCTGCTGTCCAAGGTGCCGCGGCTGCCCGGGGCGATCGTCGACCGGCTGGTGGAGCACTTCGGCAGCCTGCAGAAGCTGCTCGCCGCCGGCCTGGAAGACCTGCAGGCCGTCGACGGTGTCGGCGAAGGCCGGGCCCGCGCCGTCCGCGAGGGCCTGTCCCGCCTCGCCGAGTCCAGCATCCTCGAACGCTACGTCTGACCCCCACCCGCCCCGCGTTTCGATGGCGCGGGGCAACGCCGCAGCATTCGGGGCGTACGTGGGTGCCCCCGCGCCATTCCTCGAGTGCAGCGATCCTCCCCAGGGCGGCTCCGCCGTCCGGGCGAGCCGGGTCCGGAGACGTGGGGACGATCACTGCATCCGGGCCGTGGCAGGGGGGACCCCTACTTCACCAGGAATGCTGCGGCGTTGCCCCGCGCCACCGACGGGGGTGGGGCGTGCCAGGATCGGGCGGGTGGCGGACGTCGAGCGGGTCGGGGCGGTGCTCGACTGGTACGACGGGCACGCCCGCGTCCTGCCGTGGCGCGCGGCCGACCGGACGCCATGGGGGGTGCTGGTCAGCGAGGTGATGCTGCAGCAGACGCCGGTGGCCCGGGTCGAACCGGTCTGGGCCGAGTGGCTGCGCCGCTGGCCCGCGGCCGCCGACCTCGCCGCAGCCACTCCGGGCGACGCCGTGCGGGCCTGGGGGCGCCTGGGCTACCCGCGAAGAGCCGTCCGACTGCACGCTGCCGCCACGCAGATCGTCACCCGGCACGGCGGAGCAGTGCCGTCGGACGTCGCCGACCTCCGCGCGCTCGACGGCGTCGGGGAGTACACCGCGGCTGCCGTGGCGACGTTCGCCTACGGCCAGCGCCACGCCGTGGTCGACACCAACGTGCGGCGGGTGCTGGCCCGGGCGGTCGCGGGCGCGCCACTGCCGGCCCCCGCGCTGACCGCCGCCGAGCGACAGTCCGCCGAGGCCGCCGTCCCCGCCGACCCGGCGACCGCCGCGCGGTGGGCCGTCGCGGTGATGGAGCTCGGCGCCCTGGTGTGCACCGCCCGCGTCCCTCGCTGCTCGGCCTGCCCGCTGGTCGAGACCTGCGCCTGGCGGCTGGCCGGCGCACCGCCGTACGACGGTCCCGCCCGACGCGGCCAGGCCTGGCACGGCACCGACCGGCAGGTACGCGGGCGGTTGCTGGCCGTGCTGCGGGACGCCCCGGCCGACGTCCCGCTCAGCGCGCTCGTCGCCGCCGTGCCGGACGACGAGCAGCGCGACCCGCAGCAGCGGGCCCGCTGCCTGGCGGCACTGATCGAGGACGGCTTGCTCGAACCGTTGGACGGCGACCGCTACCGGCTACCAGCCTGACCACAAGCAGCCGCGCCGCGCGCTCAACGCAGCGGCCCGGCAGCGACCAGCTCGCGCACGACGTCGACCGGCGTCTCAGGCGGCACGTACTCGTGCCACCAGTCGCAGCCCGCCGCCGCCAGATCTGCGATCCAGGCGCGCTCGGCATCGAGGTCGCCCCGCCGCCGCCGGCCGCCCACCGCGACGACGAACCCATCGGCGCCGTCCGGGCGCGAGAGCGCTGCGCGACGACGCAGGGCGCGCACGTCGTCCGGAGTGACGTCCTCCCAGCCAGGCGGCGGCACCCGGTACAGGCAGGCGCCGTCGGCGGCGAGGGCGCGCCGCACCGGGCCGTCGCGGGTCAGTGCCCCGCCGACCCAGACCGGAACGGGGTGTGGCCGCCCGGACGGCGGCCCCAGGCGCACGCCGTCGACCCGGTACCACCGACCCTCGTGCGAGACCGGCTCACCGGACCACAGCGCCCGCATCAGCGCGAGTGCCTCGTCCAGCCGATCCGCCCGCTCGCGCAACGACATCGGCGGGCCGAGCCCGGCGACGTCCGCGCTCTGCGGGTCGCCCGACCCGACGCCGAGCACGAACCGCCCCCCACTGAGGTGATGCAGCGTCGCGGCCTGACCGGCCAGCTGCCAGGGCAGCCGGGCCGGCATCGGCGTGACCATGGTGGCCAGCTGGACCCGCTGGGTGGCCAGCGCCATCGCCGCGAGCGTTGGCCAGACGTCCCAGCACGGCTCGCCGGCCGGGTGCACGACGTAGTCCTCGACGAACACGCCGTCCCACCCGCTGCGCTCGGCCAGGGCGCTGAGCCCGGCAAGCGAGCGAGGGTCTCCCCACGCGCCGACCGGCGACAGGTCAAGAGCGTGCCGCATGAGCCACGACGCTAGCCGCAACCACCGACAGAACGGGGCTAGGCTCTCCTCCTTGTGCGCCCCTACCTCGCCTTCGCTCGTGCGGGGTTCGCGCGGTACGCCGCCTACCGCGCCGCCACCGTGGGCGGCGCGCTGACCAACACGGTCTTCGGCGTGGTCAAGGCGAGCATCACGCTGGCGGCGATCGCGTCCGCAGGTGGCGAGCTCGCCGGCTACGACGCCCAGCAGGGCGCGACGTACTCCTGGCTGGTGCAGGGGCTGATCGCCACCGTCGCGTTGTTCGGCTGGAGCGACCTCGCCGAGCGGATCCGCACCGGGGACGTCGCTGTCGACCTCGCGCGCCCGATCGACCTGCAGCTGTCGTGGCTGGCCGCCGACCTGGGCCGGGCCGCATACATGCTGCTGCCCCGCGGCCTGCCACCGCTGCTCGTCGGCGTGCTCTTCTTCGGGGTCAGCCTGCCCGGTGGTCCGCTGGCCTACCTGCTGGCGAGCGTGAGCGTGGCGCTCGCAGTGGCCGTGTCGTTCGCCTGCCGCTTCGCGCTCAACCTGGTGGCCTTCTGGCTGCTCGACCTGCGCGGCGCCCTCACCCTCTACGTGGTCACCAGTAACGTCCTGGCCGGTCTCATCGTCCCGGTGCACTGGTTCCCCGGGTGGATGGCGGCCATCGCCAACGCCACGCCGTTCCCCTCGATGCTGCAAGCGCCGGTCGACATCCTGTCCGGCCGGGCAGCCGGCTGGCAGGCCGCGCAAACCCTTGGCGTGCAGGCGATCTGGCTCGTCGGCACCCTGCTGCTAGGCCAGGTCGTGCTGGCTCGTGCGACCCGACGGCTGGTGGTGCAGGGTGGGTGATGCACGGGCCTACCGCGTGCTGCTGGGCTCGCGGCTGCGCGCCCAGACCTCCTACCGCGCCAGCTTCTCGCTCGACCTGGTCGGTCAGGCCGGCCTGGCGGTGATGGAGTTCAGCGAGATCTACGTGATCTTCCACAACGTCGACGTGCTCGGCGGCCTCGATCTGGGTGCGGCGCTGCTCGTCTTCGCCCTGGCCAACGTCTCGTGGTCGCTGGCCGACACCGTGGTCGGCCACCTCGACACGCTGCCCACCTTCATCCGCACCGGCACTCTCGACGCCATGCTGCTGCGCCCGCTGCCCGCGCTGGCGCAGCTGATCACCTCCGACCTCTCGCTGCGCCGGCTCGCCCGGACGGCGATGGGCCTGGTCGTGCTGGCCGTGGCCCTGCCGCTGGCGGTCGACGACTGGACGCCGGCCAAGGTCGTGCTGCTGGTGATCACGCCGTTCACCGGCGCGGCGATCTACGGCTCGCTGTTCGTCTCGGCGGCCGGTGCGCAGTTCTGGCTGGTCGACGGCGCCGAGACGACCAACGCCTTCACCTATGGCTCGTCGTATGTCGGCAGCTATCCGGCCAGCGTGCTGCACGTGGCGGTCCGGGTGTTCTTCTCCTTCGTCGTTCCCGCCGCGTTCACGGCGTACCTGCCGGCGCTGCTGCTGACCGGCGAGCCCGGTCCCCCGGGTTTGCCGGCCTGGCTGGGATGGGGCACCCCGGTGATGGCCGGGCTGGCGTGGGCGGTGGCGCTGCTCTGGTGGCGGGCAGGACTTCGGCACTACACGGGAGCGGGCGGATGACCAGCACGAACTCACCGGCCATTGTGGAGGCCCGCGGGCTGACCCGTCGGTTCGTCGTGCGGCAGCGGGCCGGGCGCGTGCGGCGCAGCAAGCGGATCATCACGGCGGTCGACGAGATCGACGTCACGATCAACGCCGGCGAGTCGGTCGGCTACATCGGGGCCAACGGCGCGGGCAAGTCGACCACCATCAAGATGCTCACCGGCATCCTGGTGCCGACCGCGGGGTCGGTCACGACGTGCGGTCTCGACCCGGTGCGCCGCCGCCGCGAGCTGGCCCGGCACATCGGCGTGGTGTTCGGCCAGCGCAGCCAGCTGTGGTGGGACCTGCCGCTGATCGAGTCCTTCCGGGTGCTCGCGGCGATCCACGCCATCCCGGACGGCGCGTGGCAGCGACGGCGGGACGAGCTGGCCGACCGGCTCGAGCTCGGCGGGTTCCTCGACCAGCCGGTGCGCCAGCTCAGCCTCGGCCAGCGGATGCGCGGCGAGGTGGCGGCCGCCCTGCTGCACTCCCCCAGCCTGGTCGTCCTGGACGAGCCCACCATCGGCCTCGACGTCCTGAGCAAGGAGCGACTGCGGGTGTTCCTGCGCGAGCAGCGGGCGCTGCACGGCACCACGCTGCTGCTCACCACCCACGACATGGGCGACATCGAGCGGCTGTGTGACCGCGTGCTCGTCGTCGACCACGGCCGGCTGGCGTACGACGGAACGCTGCCGGGCCTGGTGTCGAGGGTGGGCGCCGAGCGGGTGCTGGCCGTCGACCTGGCCGAGCCGTGGCCCGACCTTCTCGACGTGCCCGGCACGCGGCACGTCGGCTCACAGGGCGATGGGCTGCGACAGCGGCTCGCCTTCTCGCCCGAAACCACCACGGCGGCAACGGTTCTGGCCGACGTGAGCCGCCGGGTGGAGGTTCGTGACCTCGCGGTGGAAGAGCCCGACATCGAGGACGTCGTCCGGCGCCTGTATCTCACCGACCGCAGCTGAGCGCAGCAACCGCTCAGCAGCCGGGCAGGCCCGCGAACCGGTACCCGCGGGCGGCGAGCACCGGCAGCGCCGCGGCCAGCGCGGTGAGGGTCTCCTGCCGGTTGCCGCCACCGTCGTGCATCAGCACGATCCGCCCGGGCTTCACGTCGAACAGCAGGTGGTGCTCGATGCGGGCGGCGCCCGGCCGAGCCCAGTCCTCGGTGTCGACCGACCAGAGCACGACGCGCTGGCCCTCGGCGGCCGCGACCGCCCGCACGCGCCGGTCGACGTAGCCGTAGGGCGGCCGCAGGCAGGTCGCGCCGGGCACGCCGCCGCGGATCTCGGCCCGCACCTGCGCCGCGGACAGCCCGGTGAGCCCGCGGTGGTGCGAGGTGTGGTTGCCGACCCGCTGACCCGCCGCGCGGACGGCAGCCGCCGTATGCCGGTGCGCCCGCACCTGCTCGCCCACCTGGAAGAACGTGGCGGTGGCGTGGTAGCGCGCCAGGAGCGCCAGAACCTTCGGCGTCCAGTGCGGGTCAGGGCCGTCGTCGAACGTCAGGTAGAGCACCCGGCCGCCCGGCACCGACGACACGTCGCCGGGCGCCCGGGACGCGGGGGTCGCCGGCGGCTGGGCGGAGCGCACCACCACGGCCGGCGACGGCGACGGCGGCGGCGTGGCCGGGGCGGACGCTGCGGTGGCACGCGCGCCGTGGCTGGCGACGCGGGCGCCGGCCGGCGACTGCGCCACCGATCCCAACGCCAGCACGACCGCCAGCACCGCCACGGTGCGCGGACGACGCACCGCCCCCCAGGTCCTGCTCACTGCCCCACCCTCCGGTCGACCCATCAGCCGCCGGCGACGCCCGGCGGCCACAGCTCGCGCAGCATCCTGGAGTTACCCAAGGTGTTCGGCTTGACCCGATCGAGGTCGAGGAACTCTGCGACGCCCTCATCGTACGAGCGCAACAGCTGCGCGTAGACCTCCGGCTCGACCGGAGTTCCCTCGATCTCGACGAAACCGTGCCGGGTGAAGAAGTCGACCTCGAACGTCAGGCAGAACAGCCGCCGCACGCCGAGCCCGACCGCGCGGTCGACCAGCGCGCCGAGCAGCGCACCACCGACCCCGTGCGCCCGGAACTGCTCGTCGACGGCGAGGGTGCGCACCTCGGCGAGGTCGTCCCACAGCACGTGCAGGGCGCCGCACCCGGCCAGCCGTCCGTCGTCCAGCTCGGCGACGACGAACTGCTGCAGCCCCTCGTAGTAGGCGACCGCGTCCTTGCTCACCAGCACCCGCTCGCGGGCCAGCGGCTCGACCAGCTGGCGGATCATCCGGACGTCGCCGGTGCGGGCGGCGCGGACGCTCACCCGCGGGGCAGTGGGGTCCGGGTGCATGACCAGCATTCTGCCGCGGCGAGCGGCCCACCGGACGACGCCGCGCCCCTCCCTGGCCCGCAGGGCCCGCCTAGACTCCGCTCGTGAGCCCGGATGCACGCGACCGAACGGCGACCGGCCACGAGGGCGCGCCGACGCTGGAGTCGGTGGCAGCACTCGCGGGGGTCTCGCGCGCCACCGCCGGCCGGGTGCTCTCCGGGTCGGCCCGCGTCAGCGAGGCCTCGACCCGAGCCGTGCTGGACGCCGCCGCCGAGCTGTCGTACGTCACCAACCGCGCGGCCAGATCGCTGGTCACCCGGCGCAGCGACTCGATCGCCTTCGTGGTCTCCGAGCCGGAGGAGCGCGTGTTCACCGACCCGTTCTTCCCAGCGGTGCTGCGCGGGGCTCACCAGGCCGTCGCGGCTGAGCAGATGCAGCTCGTCTTCGTCGCCTTGTCGACGCGGGCCGAGCACGACCAGTTCTTCCGGTTCGCCGCCGGCGGCCACGTCGACGGCGCGATGTTCGTGTCGCTGCACGGCGACGACCCCCTGCCCCGACGGCTGCGTGAGGTCGGCCTGCCGGTCGTGCTGTCCGGACGCCCGTTCCGCGACGACGACGACACTCCACACGTGGACGCCGACAACGCCGGCGGCGCCCGGCTGGCCACCCGCGCCCTGGTGAACGCGGGCTGCCGTCGGGTGGCCACGATCGCCGGACCCCCCGACATGCCCGCCGGGCAGGACCGGCTGGCCGGGTTCCAGACCGAGCTCGAAGCGCACGGGCTGCGGACGACGCGCACCTGGGTGACGCACGGCGACTTCAGCACCGACAGCGGCTACCAGGCGATGCGCCGGCTGCTGCGCTCGCGCCGGCCCCCGGACGGTGTGTTCGCGGCGAACGACTCGATGGCGTCCGGCGCCCTGCACGCGCTGCGCGAAGCCGGGCTCTCGGTACCCGGTCAGGTGCGGCTCGTGGGTTTCGACGACAGCCCGCTGGCCGCCGCCACCCATCCCGCCCTCACCACCGTGCGCCAGCCGATGGACCGGCTCGGCCGGGAGATGGCGCGCGTGCTGCTGGCCCAGCTCGCCGGTACGCCCACCGCGACCTCGGTCGTGCTGCCGACCGAGCTGGTGACCCGCGAGACGTGCTGAGCGCCGAGCTCCTTGACACCGCTGCCGCGCGTCCCGCACCATCGAAGCACGCCGTGAGAGCGCTCTCACGACGTGCTCACATTCCCACGTTCCCACGTTCCTCGAGGAGTCCCGTGACCGCCGCGTCGTCCGCCACGCCACCCCGCCGGTTCCCGCCCGGCTTCCGCTGGGGCTCGGCGACCGCGAGCTACCAGATCGAGGGCGCGGTGGCCGAGGGCGGCCGCACGCCGTCCATCTGGGACACGTTCAGCCACACCCCCGGCGCCGTGCTCGACGGCGACACCGGCGACGTCGCGGTCGACCACTACCACCGGTTCCGCGAGGACGTCGCGCTCATGCGCGAGCTCGGCCTCACCTCCTACCGCTTCTCGGTGGCCTGGCCGCGGATCACCCCGGACGTCGGCCCCGACGCCCTCGGCCCGGTCAACGAGGAGGGGCTCGCCTTCTACCGCGCCCTCGTCGACGAGCTGGTCGCCGCCGGCATCGAGCCGGCTGTGACGCTCTACCACTGGGACCTCCCGCAGGCCCTCGGCGACGTCGGCGGCTGGACCGACCGGCGCACCGCCGAGCGCTTCGCCGAGTACGCCGCCGTCGTGGCGCAGGCGCTCTCGCCGCAGGTCGGCACCTACATCACGCTCAACGAGCCGTGGTGCTCGGCGTACCTCGGGTACGCGAGCGGCGTCCACGCCCCCGGCCGCCAGGACCCGGCCGAGGCGCTCACCGCCGTCCACCACCTCAACCTCGCGCACGGGCTGGCCGCGAGCGCCGTGCGCGCCGTCGCCCCCGACGCGCGGATCGGGCTCACGCTGAACCTCGCCTGGGTGCACTCCCCGGCCGGCGCGCCCGAGGACGAGGACGCGGTGCGCCGGATCGACGGGCTGCAGAACCGGGTGTTCCTCGACCCGGTGCTCGAGGGCAGCTACCCCGCCGACGTCCTCGCCGACACCCGTGCGGTCACCGACTGGTCGTTCGTCCAGGACGGCGACCTCGAGCTGGTGCACCAGGTGCCCGACGTCCTCGGGATCAACTACTACTCGCCCACCGTCGTCCGGCACTGGGACGGCAGCACCCCACGCGAGACCGCTGACGGCCACGACCCCAAGGCCGGCACGCCGTGGATCGGATGCGACGACGTCGAGTTCCCGGCCCAGCCGGGCCTGCACACCGACATGGGCTGGGCCATCGACCCCACCGGGATGCGCGAGCTGCTGCTGCGCATGCACCGCGAGCACCCGGGTCTGGAGCTGATGGTCACCGAGAACGGCGCGGCCTTCCCGGACGTGCTCGTGGACGGCCCCGAGCCGCAGGTGCACGACGACGACCGGATCGCCTACCTGCACGCCCATCTCGACGCCGTCCTCGACGCGGTGGAGGCGGGCGCGCCGGTCACGGGGTACTTCCTCTGGTCGCTGCTCGACAACTTCGAGTGGTCGTACGGGTACTCCAAGCGGTTCGGCATCGTGCACGTCGACTACGACACGCAGCGCCGCACGCTGAAGGACAGCGCGCGCTGGTACTCGGCCCTGGTGAAGTCCGGGGGCACGCTGCCCGCACGATGATTCTGAGTGTTTGCCCCGGTTCGCCATGGTCAAGGTGGGATGCTCGGATGCCGACGCCTCTTGCAGGTGTCCGACCGCATTGCCGAGGGGAGCCCGGTGGACGACGAGCTGCGCGCCTACCGAGAGGCGTACCGGCTCCTCGAGGGCGTGCAGGGTGACGACCCCGAGGTGGCGCTGGACGCTGCCCGCCGGGCGCTCCAGCGGGCCGACGACCAGGGCTGGACGCACGCCGAGCTGGTGCTCCGGCTCGTGCTCTGCGCCCACGGCCTGGCCACGGACCCGAACGGCACGACCTGGGACGCCGCCGAGCTGCTGCTGTGCCGGGCTCGCTCGGTCGGGGCGCCGGCCATGGAGGCTGCCGCACTGGGCGTGCGCGCGGTGCTGGCCGGCACCATCGGCGACACCGCGGCGCTGCTCAGCGACGCCGCCACGGCCGTGACGCTGCTGGACGACGACACCCTGCCGGCCGCCGACCGCGCCACCGGCTACGTCGTGGTGGCTGCCGCCTACAACGGGCTGCGCCTGTGGGAGATCGTCGACGACCTGTACGACCGCGCCCAGGCCTGCGACCGCGAGGACCTCTGCGCTGCCCAGCGGGCCGCCCTCGCGGTCAACCGCGTCATCGTGCGGATCGAGTGGGCGCTGGCGCTCGCCGAGGTGGGCGCGGACGCCGAGGCGGTGCTCCAGCTCGTCCGGGCGCTGCACGCCGTCGACCTCGCCCGGGAGACACCCATGCCACGGCTGTGGCGTCGGGTGGCCGTCGCCGGCGGCGAGCTGGTCGAGCTGCTCACCGACCCCTCCCCTCGACACCGACGGCACCAGGTCGAGGTCATCGCCGAGGAGCTCCGCGCGGCGGGCGACGCGCACCTGCTGCCGCTGCTGGAGGCGTCCTGGGCGCTGGCCCTGCACCGCGCCGGGCACCGCCGCGAGGCCGAGCGCGCCGCGCGCCGGATGCGGCTCGACACCTCGTCGTCGTCCGGCGGGTCGACCGTGCCCTCGTGGGTGCGAGCCGTCATCCTGCGCGGACGTCGGCCCGGCGCGCGCGTGCGCGCGCAGGCCGACCACATCGAACGCCTCGCGCTCGCCCGGTGGCAGGCGCGGCTGGCGATGCTGGACGCGGCCTCGGCGCAGGTCGACGTCGCGCGGCGGCGGACCGAGCGCGACCGGCTGCTCCTCGACGCCACGACGGATGCCCTCACCGGGCTGAGCAACCGGCGCGTCTTCGACGCCTGGCTCGCCGACACCGGCCAGCCGTCGGCGTCGGTCGCGCTGCTGCTGATCGACCTGGACGACTTCAAGGAGGTCAACGACCGGTACGGGCACGCGGTGGGCGACGACGTCCTGCGGCTGTTCGGTCGGCTGATCACGGGCGTGCTGCGCGCCGGCGACGTCGGGCTGCGGCTCGGTGGCGACGAGTTCGCCGTGCTCGTGGCCCACGGCTCGGACGGCGACGGCGTGACGGCCCGGATCGACGCCCTGCACGCGCTCATCCGCGAGCAGGACTGGGAGGCGCTGACGCCCGGCCGGGTCGTGGGGATCAGCACGGGTGTGGGGCTGGGACCGGCCACGCCGGGCGCTACCTCGGTGTCGCGCACCGACCTGTACCGCGCGGCCGACGAGGACCTCTACGCCGCCAAGCGCGGTCAGACCGTGCCGCAGTAGACCCGAGCAGCACCGCGGCGAGGCGCAGCACCACGGCGAGGCGGCCTCCGACCAGACCCGGCCCGGCCCGGCAGACGACGAAGGGGCGGTACCCGGCTCGCGGGTACCGCCCCTTCGGCTGCCGGCGCGCCATGGCGCCGACCGGGTTCAGCTGTCTTGCACGTCGCCGAGATCGGTCGCCGGCGGGACCTCGGGAGCCCCCACCACGGCAGGCTCGGGGAGGGCGGCCTTCGGCGTACCGAGGAAGGTGAAGGCGCGCTCCTTGCCCTCGCCCTCGACGTCGACCAGCACGATCGAGCCGGCCTTGAGCTCGCCGTAGAGGATCTTCTCGGAGAGCACGTCCTCGATGTCGCGCTGGATCGTGCGGCGCAGCGGCCGCGCGCCCAGCACCGGGTCGTAGCCCTTCTCGGCGAGCAGCTCCTTGGCCGCGGACGTGAGCTCGATGCCCATGTCCTTGTCCTTGAGGCGCGCGTCCAGCTTGGCCAGCATCAGGTCGACGATCTGGATGATCTCGTCCTGCGTCAGCTGCGGGAACACGATCGTGTCGTCGACCCGGTTGAGGAACTCGGGGCGGAAGTGCGACTTCAGCTCGTCGTTGACCTTCGACTTCATCCGCTCGTAGTTCGTCGCGGTGTCGTTGCCCGACGAGAAGCCGACGCCCTGGCCCTTGGAGATGTCGCGGGTGCCGAGGTTGGTGGTCATGATGATGACGGTGTTCTTGAAGTCGACCATCCGGCCCTGGGAGTCGGTGAGCCGGCCGTCCTCGAGGATCTGCAACAGCGAGTTGAAGATGTCGGGGTGGGCCTTCTCGACCTCGTCGAACAGCACGACCGAGAACGGCTTGCGGCGCACCTTCTCGGTGAGCTGGCCGCCCTCCTCGTACCCGACGTAGCCGGGCGGCGAGCCGAACAGCCGCGAGACGGTGTGCTTCTCGCTGAACTCGCTCATGTCGAGCTGGATCAGCGCGTCCTCGTCGCCGAACAGGAACTCGGCGAGCGTCTTGGCGAGCTCGGTCTTCCCGACGCCGGTCGGACCGGCGAAGATGAACGAGCCGCCAGGACGGCGCGGGTCCTTCAGGCCGGCACGGGTACGCCGGATGGCCTGGGAGAGCGCCTTGATCGCGTCGTTCATGCCGACGATGCGCTTGTGCAGCTCGTCCTCCATGCGCAGCAGGCGCGAGGACTCCTCCTCGGTCAGCTTGAAGACGGGGATGCCCGTGGCCGTGGCGAGCACCTCGGCGATCAGCTCCTCGTCGACCTCGGCGACGACGTCCATGTCGCCGGCCTTCCACTGCTTCTCGCGCTCGCCCTTCTCGCCGAGCAGGCGCTTCTCGGTGTCGCGCAGCGCCGCGGCCTTCTCGAAGTCCTGCGCGTCGATCGCGGACTCCTTCTCACGGCGGGTGGCCGCGATGCGCTCGTCGAACTCGCGCAGGTCCGGCGGAGCGGTCATCCGGCGGATCCGCAGCCGCGCGCCCGCCTCGTCGATCAGGTCGATCGCCTTGTCCGGCAGGAAACGGTCGTTGATGTAACGGTCGGCCAGCGTCGCGGCGCCGACCAGTGCGCCGTCCGTGATCGAGACGCGGTGATGCGCCTCGTAGCGGTCGCGCAGGCCCTTGAGGATCTCGATGGTGTGCGCGAGGTTCGGCTCGGCCACCTGGATCGGCTGGAAGCGGCGCTCGAGGGCGGGGTCCTTCTCGATGTACTTGCGGTACTCGTCGAGGGTCGTCGCGCCGATGGTCTGCAGCTCGCCGCGGCTCAGCATCGGCTTGAGGATGCTGGCGGCGTCGATCGCGCCCTCGGCGGCCCCGGCACCGACGAGCGTGTGGATCTCGTCGATGAACAGGATGATGTCGCCGCGGGTGCGGATCTCCTTGAGCACCTTCTTCAGCCGCTCCTCGAAGTCTCCGCGGTAGCGGCTGCCGGCGACGAGCGCGCCGAGGTCGAGGGTGTAGATCTGCTTGTCCTTGAGCGTCTCGGGCACCTCGCCCTTGACGATCCCCTGGGCCAGGCCCTCGACGACGGCCGTCTTGCCCACGCCGGGCTCGCCGATCAGGATCGGGTTGTTCTTGGTGCGGCGGGACAGCACCTGCATGACCCGCTCGATCTCCTTCTCGCGACCAATCACCGGGTCGAGCTTGCCCTCGCGGGCGCCCTGGGTGAGGTTGCGGCCGAACTGGTCGAGCACGAGCGAGCCGGACGGCGTCCCCTCGGCCGGGCCGGTGGCCGCGGGCTCCTTGCCCTGGTAGCCGGACAGCAGCTGGATGACCTGCTGGCGGACCCGGTTGAGGTCGGCGCCCAGCTTGACCAGCACCTGCGCGGCGACACCCTCGCCCTCGCGGATCAGGCCGAGCAGGATGTGCTCGGTGCCGATGTAGTTGTGGCCGAGCTGCAGCGCCTCGCGCAGGCTCAGCTCGAGCACCTTCTTGGCGCGCGGGGTGAAGGGGATGTGCCCGGACGGCGCCTGCTGGCCCTGCCCGATGATCTCCTGCACCTGCTCGCGCACAGCGTCGAGCGAGATGCCGAGGCTCTCGAGCGCCTTGGCGGCGACACCCTCGCCCTCATGGATCAGCCCGAGCAGGATGTGCTCGGTGCCGATGTAGTTGTGGTTGAGCATGCGGGCCTCTTCTTGCGCCAGCACCACAACTCGTCGGGCCCGGTCGGTGAACCTCTCGAACATCTGCATTCTCCTCGCGAGCGGATGGCAGGAGCGGGGCTCTCCCCTCCCTCGCCACGTCGATGCTATCCCCGTGGTACGACGACGACCCGATCGTCGCCCACATCGTGACCTCACGGACACTCCGGGAGCGAACCAGACCTTGCGTCTGATCGGCTCAACGTCAGGCGGACCTGAGCGTGTTCCGCCGTCCCCCTCCCGTTCGCCCTCCGCAGAATCCGCCGCCTGACGTTGATCACGTCAAGCAGGCGTCGGGCTGCTTGCCGAGCGTTCTAACCCTCGGTAAGCGTGTGGTGATCACGTTAACGTGATCACCGTCGCCAGGGCGGGACGGCGGGTGCGCAGCGGGACGACGACCCGGCCCGGCCGGCTCGGCGCCGCCAGGGCCAGGCTTACCGCGCCGGGGTCGGGCCTCTCGCCCGGGTCAGGCGGAGCGGCGGGCCTTCTTCGCCGGCTCGGCGGTCTTGGCCGAGGCCTTCTTCGCGGCCGTCTTCTTGGCGGTGGTCTTCTTGGCGGTCGTCTTCTTGGCCGTGGTCTTCTTCGCCGCCGCCTTCTTCGCGGTGGTCTTCTTGGCCGCCGCGCTCTTCGAGCCGCCGCCCTGCTCGACCGCCGCCGGCTCGCTCGCGGACTCCGAGCCGGACTCGCCGGACTCGCCGGACTCGCCGGACTCGCCGGACGACGGACGCTTGCCCTTCGCCGCGTCGACCGACCGCTGCAGCGCCGCCATCAGGTCGAGCACCTGGCCACGGTCGCCCGCGGACGACGTGGACTCCTCGACCGGGATCGTGGCGCTCTCGCCGCGGTCGAGCTTGGCCTCCACCAGCGCCTGCACGGCGTCGCGGTACTCGTCGTCGAACTCGTCCGGGTCGTAGTCCCCGGTCATCGAGTCGATCAGCGACGAGGCCATGGCGAGCTCCTGCGGGCGCAGGTCGTCGACGTCCCCGAGGGTGTCGAAGTCTGCGGCCCGGATCTCGTCCGGCCACATCATGGTCTGCAGCACGATGACGTCGTCGCGCACCCGCAGCACGGCCAGCGTCGAGCGGGCGCGGATGGCGACGTGCACGAGGGCCATCCGGTCGCTCGCCTTGAGCGCCTCGCGCAGCAGGGCGTAGGGCTTGACGCCGGACTTCTCCGGCTCGAGGTAGTAGCTCTTGTCGAGCAGCATCGGGTCGATCTGCTCGGCGGGCACGAAGCGCTCGACGTCGATCTCGCGGCTGCCGCTGACCGGCAGCTCGGCGAGGTCCTCGTCGGTCAGCACGACCAGCTCGCCGTCCGGGGACTCGTAGCCCTTGGCGATCTCGTCGTAGGCCACTTCCTCACCGCAGGCCTGGCAGACCCGCTTGTAGCGGATCCGGCCACCGTCCTTGCGGTGCACCTGGTGGAACGCGATGTCGTGACTGCTCGTCGCGGTGAACATCTTCACCGGCACGTTGACCAGCCCGAACGAGACCGCGCCCTTCCACATCGCTCGCATGCGCCACGCTCCTCCCGGCTGAGGTGTCTCAGCTCGACGCTACAGGCAGGATGGCCCCATGCGCCCCATGCTCGCCACCGCTGCGCAGCCCGGCAGCACGCCGCCGTCCGGCGACGCGTGGGTGCACGAGGTGAAGTGGGACGGCATGCGGGTGCTCGCCGAGGTCACTGACGGCGTGCTGCGGCTCACCTCGCGCACCGAGTCGGACGTCACGGTGAGCTTCCCCGAGCTGGCCGGGCTGCCGGAGGTGCTGGCCGACGGCATGCTGGACGGCGAGGTCGTGGCCTTCGCCGACGGCCGCCCCGACTTCGGCGCCCTGGCCGAGCGCATGCACGTGCGCGACGAGCGCCGCGCCGCCGCCCTCGCCGGCCGGGTTCCGGTGTCGTACGTGGTGTTCGACGTGCTGCGGTTGTACGGCGTCCCGCTGCTCGAGCGCTCCTTCGACCAGCGGCGGCACACCCTGGAGCGGCTCGACCTCGGCGACGGCCGCGACCACCCCTGGCAGGTGCCGGCGCTGTTCGACGACGGGCCGGCCCTGCTCGAGGCGACCCGCGAGAGCGGGCTGGAAGGCATCGTCAGCAAGCGGCGCGCCTCGACGTACCACCCGGGTCGACGCAGCCGCGACTGGATCAAGCGGGCGCACCGCAGCACCCAGACCTGCGTGGTCGGCGGGTGGCGGCCGCAGACCGGCACGGCGTCCAGCCTGGCCGCCCTGCTGGTAGGCCTGCCGGACGGCGCGGGCGGGCTCACGTACCTCGGCCGGGTGGGCAGCGGGATCGGCGCGACCGCGTCCGCCGACCTGACCCGTCGACTCGCCCCCCTGGCCCGTGACACGACGCCCTTCCACGACGTGCCCGCGGTCGATGCCCGCGGCTCGTTCTGGGTCCAGCCGCAGCTGTGCGTCGAGGTGCAGCACCTCGGGTACGGCAGCGGTGGCAGGCTGCGCCAGCCGGCCCTGCGCGGGGTGCGCACCGACGTCCGGCCCGAGGAGCTGATCCGTGAGCCCTGACCCCACCGACGCCGAGCGGACGAAGGAGGCTCACGAGGCGCAGGTCGAGATCGACGGCCGCCGGCTGCGGCTGCGCAACCTCGACAAGGTGCTCTACCCGGCCACCGGCACCACCAAGGCCGAGGTGATCGACTACTACGCGCGGGTCTCGAGCGCGCTGCTGCCGATGCTGGCCGACCGGCCGGTCAGCCGGTTCCGGTGGCCGGACGGCGTCGCTGCGTCGTCGTTCGTCGAGAAGTCCGTGCCGCAGGGCACGCCGGACTGGGTGCGCACGGTGACGCTGGACGCGCCCGGCTCGTCCCGCGACCGCGACCGCATCACCTACCCGGTGGTCGACTCGCTGGCGACGCTCGTGTGGCTGGCGAACCTCGCGGCCCTCGAGCTGCACGTGCCGCAGTGGACCGTCGGGCCGCGCGGCGGCATGCACCACCCCGACCGGCTCGTGGTGGACCTCGACCCCGGCGCACCGGCCGCCCTGCCCGAGTGCGCCGAGGTCGCGCTGCTGGTGCGCGAGCGGCTGACCGCCGACGGGCTCACCTGCGTGCCGGTCACCAGCGGCAGCAAGGGCCTGCAGCTGTATGCACCGCTGTCCGGCGAGCAGGACGCCGACGTGGTGCGCGGGTATGCCAAGCGGCTGGCCGAGGAGCTCGCCCGCGAGCACCGCCGGCTCGTGGTCTCGTCCATGTCGAAGGCCTTGCGACCCGGCAAGGTGCTGCTCGACTGGAGCCAGAACCACAGCGCGAAGACCACGATCTGCCCGTACTCGCTGCGCGGGCGCGAGCAGCCGAACGTCGCCGCGCCGCGCACCTGGGACGAGATCGAGGACGCCGGCAGCCTGGCGCAGGTTCCGTACCCCGAGGCGCTGGAACGGCTGGCCGACCACGCCCACGTGACGGCGTCCCTGCTCGAGCCCGGACCGCGGGTGCCGACGTCCTGACAGCCGCCCGGCTCAGTGGGCCTGGTCGTAGGCCTCACGGACGGCGGCTGAGATCCGGCCGCGCTCGCTGACCTGGTGGCCGTTGGACTTGGCCCACTCGCGGATGGCCGCGGAGTCCTCGCCGCCGCCTGCCGCGCGGCGTCCGGTCGTCCGTGCCGACCCGGAGCCGGCGCGCTGGCTGCGGCCGGTGACCCGGCGCGCGCTGCCGACCCACACGGCGAACGCATCGCGCAGTGCGGCCGCGTTCTGCTCGTTGAGGTCGATCTCGTAGGTGACGCCGTCGAGCCCGAACGTCACGGTCTCGCTCGCGTCGCCGCCGTCGACGTCGTCGATCAACACGACCTGGACCCGCTGCGCCATGACGTTTCAGCTCACTCTCGGTTTCGACAATCGCCGACGGAATTGCCGGCGTCGTGAGCGGGAAGTATTTCGGGCCGCCGCGCGTAATGTCAAAACCGGTAATACGAGAATGCGTTAGCGAGAATCCCCAGAAGGGGCGGAATCCACCGAATTGGCTTTCTCCCACCGGGCCTGAGCAGAGCGCTCGCGGCGGTCGCCCTCGAGCATCGCGCGCACCGCGATGACGAACAGGAACAGCACGCCGGCCGAGGGCACGAGCGCGAGGAGGGCCTTCACCATGCCACCACGGTACGCCGCGGTCAGTGCGGCTTCACGAGCGGGAACAGGATCGTGTCGCGCACGCCGAGGCCGGTCAACGCCATGAGCAGCCGGTCGATGCCCATGCCCTGTCCGCCGGTGGGCGGCAGCGCGTACTCCATGGCCCGCAGGAAGTCCTCGTCGACGTGCATCGCCTCGTCGTCGCCGAGCGCGGCGAGCTTGGCCTGCTCCTCGAACCGCTGCCGCTGCACCACGGGGTCGATCAGCTCGGAGTAGCCGGTGGCCAGCTCGAAGCCGCGGACGTACAGGTCCCACTTCTCGGTGAGGCCGGCTTCGCTGCGGTGCTCGCGGGTCAGCGGCGTCGTCTCGAGCGGGAAGTCGCGCACGAACGTGGGAGCGCTCAGGTGGTCGCCAACCAGGTGCTCCCACAGCACCTCGACCAGCTTGCCGTGGCCGAAGTGGGCGGGGTCGACGTCCAGCCCGAGCCGGTCGGCGTACCCGCGCAGGGTGGCCACCGACGTCTGTGCGGTGACCTGCTCGCCCAGGGCGTCGGACAGCGAGCCGTACATGGTGAGGGTGGTCCACTGCCCGCTGAGGTCGTACTCGCTGCCGTCGTGCAGCACCGCGACCTGCGAGCCGTGCACCGCCTCGCACGCGCCCTGGACCAGCAGCCGGGTCAGGTCGGCGACCGAGTCGTAGTCGCCGTACGCCTCGTAGAACTCGAGCATCGCGAACTCGGGGCTGTGCGTGGAGTCGGCGCCCTCGTTGCGGAAGTTGCGGTTGATCTCGAAGACCTTGTCCAGCCCGCCCACCGCGGCGCGCTTGAGGAACAGCTCAGGGGCGATCCGCAGGAACAGGTCGATGTCGTAGGCGTTCATGTGGGTGACGAACGGCCGGGCCGTGGCGCCGCCGTGCAGCGTCTGCAGCATCGGCGTCTCGATCTCGATGAACCCACGCTGGTGGAACGCCTCACGCAGGCTCCGGACGACGGCGGCGCGGTGGCGCACCATCTCACGCGCCGCAGGTCGCACGATGAGGTCGGCGTACCGCTGGCGGACGCGCACCTCCTCGTTGAGCTCAGCGCCCTCGTGCAGGTTCGGCAGGGGACGCAGCGCCTTGGCCGCCATCCGCCACTCGTCCGCCATCACGCTGAGCTCGCCGCGGCGGCTCGACACCACCCGGCCGTGCACGTACACGTGGTCGCCGAGGTCGACGTCCGACTTCCAGGCGGCCAGCCGCTGCTCGCCCACCTCGGCCAGGCTCAGCATGGCCTGCAGCCGGGTGCCGTCGCCCTCCTGGAGCGTGGCGAAGCAGAGCTTGCCGGTGTTGCGGACGAACACCACGCGGCCGGCCACCCCCACGACGGCGTCGGTCTCGGCGCCGGGCTCGAGGTCGGGGTGCGCGGCCCGGACCTCGGTGAGGGTGTGCGTGCGCGGGACGGCCACCGGGTAGGGCTCGGTTCCCTCAGCCAGCAGCCGCTCGCGCTTGGCCTGGCGCACCCGGATCTGCTCGGGGACGTCGTCCGGCGCGGGGGTGGGCTGCTCGATCACCGGGCAACCCTACCGAGCCCCCCACCCCTCCCCCTCGGGGGCACTTTCCCCCGGAAGTGCCCCTGCCAGCCGGAAAGGACGAAAACCCGAGAAGGTGCAGTCAATGAGGGGGTCAGGCGAGGTCGAGGGCGAGGTCGAGGACGGGACTGGAGTGGGTGAGAGCGCCCACCGAGAGATAGTCGACGCCGGTCTCGCCGTACTCGCGGGCGTGCTCGAGGGTGAGCCCACCCGTCCCCTCGAGCTCGACCCGGTCGGCCGTGGCGGCGCGCACCGCCTCGACCGTCGACCGCAGCAGCGGCACGGACATGTTGTCGCACAGCAGGAACCGCGCGCCGGCGTCGATCGCCTCGACCGCTTCGGCTGTGGTGGTCACCTCCACCTGCACTTCGACGTCCGGGTACCGCGAGCGCACCGCGTCGTACGCCGCCCGCACCGACCCGGCCGCGAGCTTGTGGTTGTCCTTGACCATCGCGACGTCGTACAGGCCCATCCGCTTGTTCGTGCCACCTCCGCAGCGCACGGCGTACTTCTCCAGCGCGCGCAGCCCAGGGGTGGTCTTGCGGGTGTCGAGCACGGTGGCACCGGTGCCGGACAGCGCGTCGGCCCACTGCCTGGTGTGCGTCGCCACGCCGGACATCCGGCAGACCAGGTTGAGCGCCGTCCGCTCCCCGACGAGCAGCACCTGCGTGGCACCAGCCGCCTCGACGAGCACGTCGCCGCGGCGCACCCGCTCGCCGTCCGCCACCAGCAGCCTCACCTCGACCGGCGCGACGCCGAGCCGGCGGGCCACCTCGGCCCAGACCACCTCGAACACCTCGAGCCCGGCCACGACGCCGTCCGCCCGCGCCACGACGTGCGCGGTGGAGCGCTGCCCGAGCGGGATCGTCGCGGACGACGTCACGTCGACGCCGTCCGGGCCACCGAGGTCCTCGTCCAGCGCTCGGCGGACGACGTCGCGCACCTCGGCCGGGGCCGGCGCGGTCGGCGGGTGGCTCATGCGGTCGCCTCCTGCGGCTCGGTGACGGCGGTGTACTCGACGCTGATCTCACCCAGCGCGTCGAGGCGGCTGGTGAGGTGCCCACGCCAGCGCGCGTCGTCGCGCCCGGGATGGTCCGAGCGCAGGTGACCGCCGCGGGTCTCGTTGCGCAACGCGGCGACGGCGGTGAGCAGCGAGCCCACCTGGTGCAGGTTGGTCGTCTCCCAGGCAGCCGCAGTGGCCTCGCCGGTCGTGCGGTCGGCCAGCGTCGCGAGCTCGGTTGCGGTGCGCTGCAACGACTGCGCGCTGCGCAGCGCACCGGCTCCCGCCGTCATCGTGAGCTGGACGTCGAGCCGGGCGGCAGGATCGAGCAGCGCGGTACGACCCGGCAGCTCGGTCGGGCTGGTCACCGGCAGCTCCCCCACCGCGAGCCTGCTCGTGAGGTCGTCGGCGATCCGGTGGGCGAACACCAGCCCTTCGAGCAGCGAGTTCGAGGCCAGCCGGTTGGCGCCGTGCACGCCCGAGCAGGCGACCTCGCCACACGCGTACAGGCCCTCGACGCTCGTGCGACCGCGCAGGTCGGTCGCCAGCCCGCCGCTGGCGTAGTGCTGCGCCGGCGCCACGGGCAGCAGCTCGGTCACCGGGTCGAACCCGAGCGAGCGGCAGCGCTCGACGATCGACGGGAACCGGCGCTCCAGGAACGCCGCACCCAGATGGCGCGCGTCGAGGTACACGTGGTCGGTGCCCGTGGTCTGCATCCGCTGCACGATCGCCCGGGACACGACGTCGCGCGGTGCGAGGTCGGCCAGCTCGTGGACCCCGGTCATGAACCGCTCACCCGCGGCGTCGACGAGCACTGCGCCCTCACCGCGCACCGCCTCGCTGATCAGCGGCTGCTGCCCGCGCGATCCGGCGCCGAGCCAGAGCACCGTGGGGTGGAACTGCACGAACTCGAGGTCGCGCACGGCCGCCCCGGCGCGCAGGCCGGCGGCCATCCCGTCGCCGGTCGCGACCGACGGGTTGGTGGTCGACGCGTACACCTGCCCGATGCCACCAGTGGCCAGGACGACGGCCCGCGCCATCGCCGCGCCCACGCCGTCCCGCTGGCCCTCGCCGAGGACGTGCAGGGTCACGCCGCACACCCGGCCGACGCCGTCCTGCAACAGGTCGACGACCATCGCGTGCTCGATCACCTCGATCCCGGGGTCGTGCCGCACGGCCTCCAGCGCGGCGATCAGCGCCCGCGAGATCTCCTTGCCGGTCGCGTCGCCGCCCGCGTGCGCGATCCGGTCGCGGTGATGACCGCCCTCGCGGGTGAGGGCGATCTCGCCGTCCGGCGTGCGGTCGAACTCCGCGCCGAGCGCCACCAGCTCGCGCACCCGGGCCGGGCCTTCGGTGACCAGCGCGGTCACGGCCGCGACGTCGCAGACGTCCGCGCCGGCGACGAGGGTGTCGTGCAGGTGCTCGGCCGGGGAGTCGGCCGGGTCGAGCGCCGCCGCGATCCCGCCCTGCGCCCAGCGCGTCGACCCCTCGTCCAGCACCGTCTTGGTCACCAGCAGCACGTGGTCGACCCGCTGCCGCAGCCGCAGCGCCGTGGTCAGTCCGGCGATGCCGGAGCCGACCACGACGACGTCGGCCTGCGCCGTCCAGCCCGGCGCCGGTGCGACCAGCCGGCGGGCGAGCGCCAAGGTCATGGCGTCTCGCCGAAGGCGCGCAACGGGCCGCCACCGGGGCCGAGGCGCAGTGGCACGTTGTCGATCAGCCGGGTGGTGCCGACCCGGGCGGCCACCGCCAGCAGCGCCTCGCCCTGATACCACTCGGGCACGTCCTGCAACGTCTCCGGGTGCACCAGCACCAGGTAGTCGACCAGCACCAGCGGCTCGGCCACCAGCACGCTGCGCGCCGCGCGGCGCACCGCGCTGGGTCCCTCGGCCGCGCTCGCCGCTCCGGCGCGCAGGGCCTGCGACAGCGACAGCGCGACCTCGCGGTCGCTGGCGGTCAGGTAGGCGTTGCGGCTGCTCATCGCCAGGTCGTCCGGCTCACGAACCGTCGGGACCGCCACGACCTCCACCGGGAAGTCGAGGTCGCGCACCATGCGGCGGATGAGGAGCAGCTGCTGGGCGTCCTTCTGCCCGTAGTACGCCAGCTGCGGGCGGGTGAGGTGCAGCAGCTTGCCGACCACCGTGAGGACGCCGTCGAAGTGGCCGGGCCGCGAGGTGCCCTCCAGGACGTCGCCGAGCGGGCCGGCGCTGACCCGGACGCCGGGATCGCCGTCCGGGTAGACGACGTCCGGGGTCGGCATGAACACCAGGTCGACCCCCTCGCGCGCACAGATCTCCAGGTCGCTGTCGACGGTGCGCGGGTAGCGCGAGAGGTCCTCGCGCGGGCCGAACTGCAGTGGGTTGAGGAAGATCGTGACGATCACGTGCCGGGCCCGGGTGCGCGCCTCGCGGATCAGCGCGGCGTGCCCCGCATGCAGGGCGCCCATGGTCATCACCACGGCCACGTCGCCGTCGTCCAGGGCCGCTCGCGCGACGTCGAGCTCGTCGCGGGTGTGCGCGATGGCCGGGGCGCGGCGAGCCGCGGGGGCGGTGGTCACGGTGACTCCTTGGGGCGAGCGAGGACGTCCAGCAGGTTCTCGGCCGCCTGCGGTGACAGCCGTCCCGACGCGAGCGCCCGCACGGCGGTCGCTCGGGCGAGGGCGACGTACGTCGGGAGCACGTCGGGCGTCGCGTCGGCCAGCTCGCGCAGGTGCGCTGACACGGTACCGGCGTCGCCGCGTGACACCGGGCCCGTGACTGCCGCGTCACCGGAGCGCAGCGCGCCGTCGAGCGCGGCAGACAGCAGCGGCGCCAGCACCCGGTCGGGTGCCTCGATCCCGCAGTCGCGCAGCACCTGCAGCGACTGCGCCACCAGGGTGACCAGGTGGTTCGACCCGTGGGCGAGCGCCGCGTGGTAGCGGGGCCGGTCGGCCTCGGCGATCCACACCGGCTCGGCGCCCATCTCGACGACCAGCGCCTCGGCCATCGGACGAGCGGCGGTCGGCGCGGTCACGCCGAAGCAGCAGCCGGCCAGTCGGTCCAGGTCGACCGAGGTGCCGGTGAAGGTCATCGCGGGGTGCAGGGCCAGTCCGATGACGTGCGAGGCGGCAGCCGGCTCGAGCACCTGCACGCCGTACCGGCCGCTGGTGTGGACGACGATCTGCCCGGCCGCCCAGGCGCGGGTGCGGCTCAGCCCGGCCACCAGGTCGGCGAGCTCGTCGTCCGGCACCGTCAGCAGCACCAGGTCGGCGGCGCCGACGACCTCCGGCACGGGCCGCAACGGCACGCCGGGCAGCAGCGCGTCGGCCCGCTCGACCGACTGGCGACTCACCCCGCTCGCCGCCACGACGCGGTGCCCGGCCCGGGCGAGCGCGGCGCCCAGCACCGCCCCGACACGGCCGGTTCCGACCACGCCGACGGACAGGCGCGCGGGCCGCTGCCCGGCGTCCGGCACGTCGTCGGGTGCGAAGCCGTCCACGGGCAGGACGCTAGCGCGCCGGATCGCAGGTCCCGCCACCCCGTGCTCGCTAGGCTCGCTGCATGGGACGTCACGAGCGGCTGGCCGACCTGGCGGACGTCGACTCCCCGGGGCTGTCCGTCGCCGACCTCGGCTGCGGGACAGGGCGCACGGTGCGGGCACTGCTGGCCCGGCCGCACCCACCCGGCACGGTCCACGCCGTCGACCAGGCCTCGGATCTCGACGACGACCTGCTGCAGGACCCCCGGGTCAGCTCGCGGATCGCGGACCTCGACGCGCCCCTTCCGTTCGAGTCCGGCTCGCTCGACCGCGTCGTCTCGATGAACGTCGCGGAGAGCCTGGTGAGCCCGGCCGACTTCCTCACCGAGTGCTACCGGGTGCTGCGGCCGGGCGGCCTCGCGGTCGTGGGGCACACCGACTTCGACACGGCGCTGTTCACCAGCGACGACGACGCGTTGACCCGGCTGCTCGTCGACCGGTTCGTCGCGGTGGTGCCCTCCTGGCAGGACCGCGCGGACGGCTTCATGGGCCGCAAGCTGCTCACCCTGGCGACCGACTCGCCGTTCACCGTGACGGGCGTGCACTCCTGGGCCGACCCGCACCGGCGGTTCGACGAGGGCTCGCTGGCCTGGAAGATCGCGATGGGCATGGTGGCCGCGGCGCGCGACGACGACGTGCTGGCCGCCCGCGCAGCGGCCTGGGTCGAGTCGGTGCGGAGGCTGGCCGACGAGGGACGGTTCCTGTTCGCGGTCACCGACGTCGTGGTGGCGCTGCGCCGACCCGCATGAGCGTTGCGGAGGCACCGCCGCCGCAGTTCGTGGCGTGGCAGGTCGCATGGCACGACGCGCTGTATGGCCCAACAGGCTTCTACCGCAACGCTCGTGGCCCGTCCGCTCACTTTCGCACCAGCGTGCACGCGAGCGGGCTGCTCGGTGCTGCGGTTGCTCGCCTGGCCCGCGAGAGCGGTCTGCACCGGGTGGTCGACGTGGGCAGCGGGCAGGGTGAGCTGCTGGCGGCGCTGCGTGCGGCGGACGCCGGTCTGGCGCTCGTCGGCCTGGACGTCGCCGACCGGCCCGCCGACCTGCCGGACGACGCGCAGTGGGTGCAGACCGACGGCGGCGACGCGCTCCCGCTGGACCAGCCGTGGTGGCGCGGGTCGCTCGTCGTCGCGCACGAGTGGCTGGACGACGTCCCGTGCCCGGTCGTCGAGCGGGACGACGCCCTGCGCTGGCGGCTCGTCGAGGTGGACCCCCGCACCGGGGCGGAACGGCTGGGCGCGCCTGCCACCGACGAGCACCGGGCGTGGCTCGACCGCTGGTGGTCGACCGGCGACCTTCCCGCTGCCGGAGAGCGGGCCGAGGTGGGTGCTGTTCGCGACCGGGCCTGGGCCGCGCTCGTCGGCGCCTCCCACGGCAGCCTGCTGCTCGCCGTCGACTACTGCCACCACGCCGGTGACCGACCCCCCGGTGGGACGCTCCTCGGCTACCGCGACGGCGCGGCGTGCCCACCGGTGCCGGACGGCACCTGCGACGTCACCGCCCACGTGGCACTCGATGCGGTCGCCGCGTCGGGCGAGACTGCCGGGACGACGTCCAGCGCGCTGCTCACCCAGCGGACCGTCCTGCGGCGGCTGGGGGTCGACGGGCGGCTGCCCGCAGCGAGCGGTGCGAGCGTCGACCCGCGGGCCTACCTCGCCGCGCTGAGCCGCGCGTCGCAGGCCGGCGAGCTGCTCGATCCCGCCGGGCTGGGCGGCTTCGGCTGGCTGCTGCAGTCGACCGGGATTGGACAGGCCGACCAGGTCGTGGCCACCCTGGGCGGGTGAACTCGGTCCTGGGCGGTGGCTGCCGCCGTACCCTCGCGGGCGCCGGCGCGGCTGCGGCGATGCTGCTCGCGGGCTGCGGGGCGGGTGCCGGAGCTCCTGGCCGCGTCGTCACGGTCACGCAGGACTCCTCCCCGACCACGTCGCCGTCGACCACTCCCACGCCCACCGCGACCAGCGACGTGAAGGGGCGGGCGTTCGACCTCGGCACCGTCACGTCGTTCACCCGGATCGGTGACGTGGTCGTCGTCGAGCTCGACCGCTGGACGCTGCCCGGCACGAGCGACAGCGCCATCGCGCGGTCAGGCATCACCATCGCGCCGCACCGAGGCGCGCGCTACACCAACCAGAACACCTCGAAGACCTACAGCGCGCCGCTCACCGAGAGCGCCAGGGTCGTCGTCAACAAGTGCGTGGTGTCACCGGGTGGCCAGCTCGGCATGACGTCCGAGCCGCTCAGCGCGGTCGAGTGGCTGAAGAAGCCCGACCCCAAGGCCGTGCTGGTCGTCGCCTACGACGAGTCCGGGGCGATCACTCGCATGGACACCGACCCGCGCTGCCCCAGCTGACCGCCACCGCGCCGGTCACCCGCTGACCGGCACCTCGTGGTAGCCGCGCAGGACGAACGTCGGACGGCGGGTGGGCTCCCCAGCGAACGCCAGGTCTGGATAGCGGCGCAGCAGTGCCGGCAGCGAGGTCTGCAGCTCGAGGCGCGCCAGCGGTGCCCCGAGGCAGAAGTGGATGCCGGAGCCGAACGCCAGGTGGGGGTTCGGCGAGCGGTCGACGACGAACCGGTGCGGCTGGTCGAAGACGGCGGGGTCGCGGTTGGCCGCTCCGAGCAGCGCAGCAACCTTGCCTCCCAGGGGGATCCGCACCGGACCGCGCGGCAGATCGAGTTCGACGTCCTGAGTGGCCGTGCGCTCGAACAGGTGCAACGGGGAGTCGTGGCGCAGCATCTCCTCTACGGCGAGGGCGACCAGTGCATCGTCGTCGACGTTGCGGCGCAACAGGTCCAGCTGGTCAGGCGCCTGCAGCAGCGACACCAGGCCGTTGCCGAAGCCGTTGACGCTCGCCTCGTGGCCGGCATTGAGCAGCAGCACGACGGTCGCCACGAGCTCGTGGTCGTCGAGCTTGTCACCGCCGTCACGCACCTGCACCAGGTGCGAGACCAGGTCGTCGCGCGGGTCGGCCCGCCGCTGCGCGGCCAGGTCGCTGACGTAGTCGGCGAACTCGGTGCAGGCGACGCGGGCGTGCGCCTCCTGCTCTGGCGTGCGGTCGACCTCGTACATCGCCACGATGGCCTGCGACCACGGACGCAGCAGGTGCTGGTCGGCCTTCGGCCAGCCGAGCAGCTCGGCGATGACCAGCACCGGCAGCGGCTCGGCGAACTGGGCGATGGCGTCGAAGTGCCCGTCGGCCGTGGCGGCCTCGGCGCACTCGTCGAGCAGGCCCTCGGCCAGCTCGGCCACCCGGGGGCGCAACCGCTCGACGTGCCCGCGCCCGAAGGCAGCCGCGACCAGCCGCCGCAGCCGGGTGTGCTTGGGCGGCTCGCTGTCGAGGATCGAGTCGGCGTGCAGCCAGTTGAACGTCGTCCAGTCGGGTTCGGGGGTGCGCGGGACGAACAGCCGGCCGAGCCGCCGGTCGCGCAGCACCACGTCGCAGGCCTTATGCGAGAGCGCCACCGCGACGCCGAGCTGCTCGTGCCAGCCGATGTCGGCCTCGGCCCGGGCGCGGTCGAACGCCGGGTAGGGGTCGGCGACCAGGGCCGGGTCGTGCAGGTCGAGCGGCTCGGCGAGCGGCCGCAGGGTCGGGTCGGGCGAGCCGGTCACCGGGACTCCATCCACCGGCCCTGGTCGGAGTCGCCGCCTGACGCGCGCGCCGTACGGGCGCGGGCCGACTGGTCGTCGAGCAGCTGCGCAGCGACGGCCGTGGGCAGGTGGGCGACGGTGGGTGCCACCGGCCCGCGCGTGCTGTGCACGACGAACGTCGCGACGCCGAACCTGCGCTGTACCGGCCCCTGCTGCACCCCCAGGCTCTGCGTACGCGCGTGCGGGACGACGTCCAGCTCGCGGGAGAGGCGGCCCCGCCGCAGCAGCAGCACCTCGTCGAGGACCTGGACGCCGTGCCGGCGCCAGCCGACCGGGTCGAGCCAGCGCGAGGCACGAGGCGCGACCACGAAGCCGTCGTCCTGCTTGCTGGTGCCGGTCAGCCCGGCGGACAGCGCCTGCGCCGTCGGGCCGGACTCGTCGTCCGGGTCGAGTACCGGCAACGCGAGCCGCATCACCAGCATGGCCTCGGCCCGCGAGCCGACGGTGAGCAGCAGGTTCTCCTGGCGGGCGGAGTCACCGCCGACGTCGTTGCCGCCCCGCGAGCCGCCGCCGTAGCCGGCGATGTTGACCTCCAGGCTCCACCAGTCACGCGAGCGCCACAGCAGCGGCTGGCGCATCCGCACCGCCTGCACGCGGCCGGGTGGGACGGTCTGGGCGCGCGTCGTCAGCAGTCCGTGGTGCAGCCGGATGCCATCCGGTGAGGTCGCGACCCGGAAGCCGAAGGCCGAGGTGAAGCGGCTCCACAGCGCGCTGCCCATGCCGAGCAGGAACGGGAACATGGCCGCGAGCACGGCGAGCTGCCGGGTGAACGCGATGGTGACCAGACCGCCCACCAGGACGACCAGGACGACGACCGAGGATGCGCTGCGGGCGAACGACTCCAGGGTGCGGCCGACCGGCACGACGAGCAGCTCGTGCTCGGGCGCCTCGGGCGCGACCTCGCCCTCGTAGGTCAGCCCGGCCGCGCGGGCGAGCAGGGTGTTGCGCAGCCGCTGCGCGTCGTCCTCACGCAGCAGCGACAGGGTGATCGCCGAGTCGTTGCCGCCGGCCACCTCGAGCCGCAGCTCGGCCAGGCCGAAGAACCGGGCCAGCAGCGGGCGCACCACGTCGACGGCCTGCAGCCGGTCGAGCCGGGCCTGCCGCTCCTGACGGAACACCACGCCCTGGTGCAGGCGCAGCGCGTCGGTCTCGACCCGGTAGGCGGCGCGCTGCCACGCCAGCCACGCGTAGCCGCCGCCGAGCAGCGCCGCCAGGGCCAGGGCCCCGAGCGAGATCAGCGCCTCCTGGCGGGACGGGATGCCCTGGCGGAACAGCTCGCCGCCGCCCTGCTGAGCGACGATCGCCAGCAACACCGCCACGACCTTCCAGCCTCGCACCAACGGCGTGAGCGGGTGCAGCCGCTGCCACCCGGCGTCCACGGGCAGGACGTCGGCCGCGGCCGGCAGCCCGGGACCCGGCGGAACCGGCGGTGTCGGCGGCAGCCCGGGACCGGGCGGCAAGGGGGCGGTCGGCGGGGGGCCGGCGGCCGGCGGGACGTCGGGCTGGGTCACAGCCCGGCCAGCCGGGCCTCGCCGCGGCGGGCCAGCCGGTCCCGCAGGCGCGCGGCCTCGTCGGGCACCAGGCCGTCGATCGAGGCGTCCGTGCCCGGTGAGGCGGTGTGCAGCTGCACGGACGAGTACCCGAGCTTGCGGGCCAGCGGCCCAGCCTGCACGTCGACGAACTGCATGCGGCCATAGGGGACGACCACGATGCTGCGGAACATCACCCCGCGCCGCACCAGCAGGTCCTCCTCGCGCTCGGCGTAGCCCATGGCCCCGACCTGGCGACCGATCAGCCACCAGGCCCAGCCGACCAAGGCGAGGGGCACGAGCGGCAGCACCCACATCCAGCCGATCGACAGCAGGAACGCGAGCAGCGCCAGCACCGCCGCGACGACCAGGCCGATGGCGACCGTGATCAGCCGCCGGGCCGTCGCCAGGCGGTGGCTCACGGCGTGCCAGCTGACGTCGTCCGGGTCAAAGGGGTCCACGCCGCCATGCTGGCACACCGGTGCGCCTCGCCGTGGTGGCAGACTCGGCCAGGTGACGGACGGCGGGCGGGCGCGCGAGCTGACGGTCGGCATGGGCGCGGGTGACCTGGCGACCGCCGACATGGTGCTCAACATCGGCCCGCAGCACCCCGCCACGCACGGCGTGCTGCGGATCAGGCTCGTCGTCGACGGCGAGCGCATCATCAGCGCCGACCCGATCGTGGGCTACATGCACCGCGGGGCCGAGAAGCTGTTCGAGGTGCGCGACTACCGCCAGATCATCGTGCTGGCCAACCGGCACGACTGGCTGTCAGCGTTCTCCAGCGAGCTCGGCGTGGTCCTGGGCGTCGAGCAGCTGCTCGGCATGGAGGTGCCCGACCGCGCGGTGTGGGCCCGCACGCTGCTCGCCGAGCTGAACCGGGTGCTCAACCACCTGATGTTCCTGGGCGCCTACCCGCTCGAGCTCGGCGCGATCACCCCGATCTTCTACGCGTTCCGCGAGCGCGAGGAGATCCAGGCGGTGATGGAGGAGATCAGCGGCGGCCGGATGCACTACATGTTCAACCGGGTGGGCGGGCTGAAGGAGGACCTGCCGGCCGGGTGGCTGGGCCGGGTGTCACGCGCGGTGGTGGACGTCCGCCGGCGGCTACCGGACCTCGAGGGCCTGATCGTCGGCAACGAGATCCTGCGGGCGCGCACCCGCGGCGTCGGAGTGCTGCAGCGCGAGCTGGCGGCAGCGTACGGCGTGAGCGGGCCGATCGCGCGGGCCGGCGGGCTCGACGTCGACCTGCGGCGGGACGAGCCCTACCTGGCGTACGGCGAGCTGTTCGGCCCCGGCGGACCTGGACGCGTGGTCACCCGCACCGAGGGCGACGCGCTGGCCCGGCTGGAGTGCCTGCTCGAGCAGGTGCACGTCTCGCTCGACCTGGTGCAGGCGTGCCTCGACCGGCTGGGGTCACTGCCCGCCGGGCCGGTGAACGTGCGGCTGCCCAAGGTGCTGCGCGTGCCCGAGGGGCAGGCCTACACCTGGACCGAGAACCCGTTGGGGCTCAACGGCTACTACCTGGTCTCGCGCGGCGACAAGGTGCCGTGGCGGCTCAAGCTGCGCTCGGCGTCCTTCGGCAACGTGCAGGTGCTCTCCCAGCTACTGCCTGGTTGCCTGATCGGCGACATGGTGGCCGTGCTGGGCTCGATGTTCTTCGTCGTCGGCGACGTCGACAAGTAACCCACGCCCCCCACCCCGACGTTTCCGCCACCCAGACCGGTTTGCGCCACCCAGGCCGGTTTTCCGCCCTCGCAAGCGGCCTGAGTGGCGGAAAGCGGGCTGAGTGGCGGAAAGGGGTGTGCTGGGGTCAGGCGGAGTGGCGGCCGTGGTAGGCGGTCCGGTGCTCGCGGACGTCGACGGTGGCCGCCAGCTCGGCCGTGGCCGCCGCCTCGCGCTCGAGGTCGACGTAGGCGTACACCGCATCATCGGCCGCATCGAGCGACGTCGCAGCGCCGGGCACCGCGACGGGCTCGGCCACCGGCAGCGGGAACAGCCGCACGACGGGGTGCGGCATCGTGTCGACGAGCGGGTCAGGTGCGGCCGGCAGCGGCACCACCGCGAGCCGGGCGGACGACGACCCCGCCCCGACCGGGAAGCTGACCCGCGTCGGGGTGCTCGGCACGCTCAGGTAGGGGTGCGCCATGGTGACCGTGCTCGCCATAGCAGCAGGGGGGGCAGCAGGCGCCGCGGCCGGCGTGAGGGGGCTGCTCGTCGGCGTCTGCAACCCGAGCGCTGCGGCCTCGAGCCGGTGCTGGCCCACGTAGCCCCGGCCGACGGCAGCGGCCACCACCGCGACGACGAGTCGCCAGCGCAGGGTGCGTCCGCCACGATGCCTTCCACTCACGTCGCCGATGGTAGTTCGTCACACCCGTCACTTGCGTCACGCGGTCCGGTGTGTCGCGCGCCCGGCTGAGACGATGACCTCATGACCAGCCCCGCGCCGGACGTCGCCGCCAGCCTCGACGTCGTCGACTGGCGCCGCCGCACCCACGCCCTGTACGCCGCCGTGCGCGAAGCGGCCCACAGCGACCCGGCCGCCGCGCATGAGCGGTGGCGGCTCGGCCGCGATGCGCTCTTCGCTCATCACCCGGCGACGCCGCTGTCGCCCGAGCACCGGGCCACGTTCACCGGCCTCGACGTCGCGCCGTACGACCCGGCGTACCGCTTCGAGGTGAGCGTCGAGCCGCCGGAGGGCACGCCGGGAGCCTTCGTGGCGCCGACCGGCACCGACGGCGAGGTGCCGTACGAGCAGATCGGGCGGGTGCGACTGGCGGCGCCCGACGGCGAGGCCGTGCTCGACGTCTGGCGTCTCGCGTCGTACGGCGGGGGGATCTTCCTGCCGGTGCGCGACGCGACGGCGGGCCGCGAGAGCTACGGTGGCGGCCGCTACGTGCTCGACACGGTCAAGGGCGCCGACCTCGGCTCCGGCACCGCACCCCACAGCGTCGTGGTGGACCTGAACTTCGCCTACAACCCCTCCTGCGCGTACGACCCGCACTGGGCCTGCCCGCTGCCGCCGCTGGGCAACACGACCGCGGTGCCGCTCCCCGTGGGCGAGCGGCACCGCGGGCCGTGGGTGCTCGACGACCTCGCCTGAGCGGGTTCGCGAACCGGGTCAGCCGGTGGCCAGCGAGCCGTCCGAGCTGAACACCAGGCCGAGGGCGACTGCGCCCTTCTTGAGGGCGTTCTTCGTCAGCGGGCCGCCCGCGTCGAGAGACTGGAAGGAAGCGAACTGCAGGCCGTAGGTCTTCTCCAGACCAGGCTGGCAGAACGGCCGCTGCGGGCACTCCGGCGGACCGCCGAGCACCAGGCCGGAGCACTTCTCGCCCAGCTGCGACAGCGTCGTCACCTGGTACTTGTCGGCGAAGGCCTTGGTGACCGCGAACGCGTTCTGGTCGGCGGCCTCGGCCGGCTTGCCGAAGGTGAGACCGACGCCCGCACCGAGCGTGGTGAGCGCCTGCACCGTGGCGTCGAGGTCACTGGAGGCCTTGGCCTCGGCGTCCGGGCCGTTGGCCTTCTTGTTGAGGAACTCGGTGAGCGTGCCCGCGTACTCCGGCACGACCGTGAGGCTGCCCTTCTCGAGCTCGGGCTCGTAGACCTCGCGGTTGCCGACGGTGCGCACGGAGGCCGAGAACCCGGCCGCGTTCAGCGCCAGCGCGTAGAGGTTGGCGACGATCTGGTTCTCGCTGAAGTTCGCGGCGCCGACGACCACCTTGCCGCTGCCGCCCGAGCCACCCTGGTCGAGGCCCTTGGCGGTCGCGTACTCCTTCGCGACGTTCGGCGGCGACTGACGCTCGACGTCCGCCTTCTTGTTGAGGCCGACGAGGTCGGCCGTGGTCAGCGCGGCGGAGACCTTGTCGAGCGCGGCGATCATCGCCTCCGAGCTCTTGGCCTTGTTGACCGCCGGGATGAGGTTGTCGACGGTCTGCAGCTTCTTGTCGTCGTCGAGCACGATCAGGTCGGGGCCGGCGACGGCCTGGCAGGCCTGCTGGGTGCCGCCGCTGCTGGCGGCCGTCGACGGCGCAGCGGTGCCGGACGACCCGGCGTCACCGCATCCGGCGAGCGCGATGGTTGCGGCGACGAGCGCGCCGCCGATCAGGGTGGGCCTACGCATGGTGCACTCCGCCTTCTGTGTCCCGTGCCCGGGTGTCGGGCACGCGTGTCCGGGGGGCCGTCTTGGCCCGTGACGTCAGTACAGCGTCCCCCACCGACAGTGCGAGCGCGAGGGGTGGGTGGTTACCGTTATGCAACGGGACGGCTACGGCGCAGCGCGGGAGGGGTGACCGCCCGTTGCATGCTCGCCAGGAGCACCTCGAGCACCAGGCAGAGCACGGCGATAAGCAGGCCCCCGGCCAGCACCTGGTCGAACCTGCGCTGCGCGAAACCGAGGTTGATCAGCACGCCCAGGCCGCCCCCGGCCACCAGGGCCGCGAGCGAAGCCGTCGCACACACCTGGACGACGGACGTGCGCAGGCCGGCGGCCAGCAGCGGGACGGCGAGCGGCAGCTCCACCGAGCGCAGCACCTGCCAGCCGCTCATCCCCATGCCGCGAGCGGCGTCCCGGGCATCGGGATCGACCTCGGCGACCCCGACGTACGCGTTCGCCAGCAGCGGCGGCACGGCGAACACTGCGAGCGCCAGGATGGTGGGCTTGTTGCCGAACCCGAGGTTGCCCACCGCGAAGATGGTCAGCAGGGCCAGGGTGGGGACGGCGCGCGAGAGGTTCGACAGGACGACGACGAAGCTCCCACCGCGCCCCCGGTGGCCCATCCAGATCCCGACCGGCAGTGCCACCAGGCAGGCGAGCGCGACCGCCGCGAACGTGATGACCAGGTGCTCGACGGTGAGGCTGCCCACGCCGCCGGGTCCGCGGTAGTTCAACGGGTCGTTGAACCAGGTGAGGGTCGACGACAGGACGCCCCCACCGTCTGCCCGCACGATGCTGCCCGTGCTCATGTCGGCCGCCGCCTCGACCAGGGGGTGAGCGCCCTCGTGAGCAGCAGCAGCAGGAGGTCGAGGGAGAGCGCCAGCGCCACGGTGAGCACCGTCGAGGTCATGATCTCGGCCCGGTAGAAGTTGTTCTGGAAGCCGGCCAGCAGCAGCTGCCCGAGGCCGCCGTACCCGACGATCACGCCCACCGTGGCCAGCGCCACCGTCGAGACCGTGGCCACGCGGACGCCGACCATGATGGCCGGCAGCGCGACCGGCAGCTCGACCTCCCAGAGCATCCGGGTCGGCCCATAACCCATCCCGCGCGCGGCGTCGCGGACGTCGGCCGACACCGACTGCAGACCGACCAAGGTGTTGCGTACCAGGACCAACAGGGCGTAGAGCACCAGGCCGATCAGCACCGTCGTCCGCGAGGCGCCGGTGAAGGGCGCGAGGATCGCGAACAGGGCGAGCGAGGGGATCGTGTAGATGACCCCGCTCACACCGAGCACCGGCCCGGCCAGGCTGGGACGGCGCGCAGCTATCACGGCGAGCGGGAAGGCGATGAGCGAGGCGACCACCACCGCGACGACCGTCAAGATGACGTGCTCTTGCAGAGCGGACATGATGGCGGAAGTGTTCTCGCGGGCGAACTGCAACGAGAACCACGGATTGGGTGGCTCGTCAGCCGCCGACAGGGCACCGGCCGCGAGGTGGGCACCCTGCGACAGGCCGTAGGAGGTCACGCGTGGACGGTACCGGAGGAGCGGCGATCCGGCTCGAGGGTGTGGGCAAGACCTACGCCGACGGCACGAAGGCGGTGCAGGACCTCGACCTGGCCGTGGAGCCGGGCGAGCTCGTCGCGCTCGTCGGGCCCAGTGGCTGCGGCAAGTCCACGACGCTGCGGATGGTCAACCGCCTGATCGAGCCGACGTCCGGCCGGATCCTGGTGGGAGACACCGATATCACGCACACTGATCCGGTGAAGGCTCGGCGCGACATGGGGTACGTGATCCAGCAGGTCGGGCTGTTCCCGCACCAGACCGTGCGCGCCAATGTCGCCACGGTGCCGCGGCTGGTCGGCTGGGACAAGAAGCGCATCCAGTCCCGCGTCGACGAGATGCTCGACCTCGTCGGGCTCGACGCCGCGACGTACGGCGACCGCTACCCGCATGAGCTCTCCGGTGGCCAGCGACAGCGGGTCGGCGTGGCCCGCGCGCTGGCGGCAGACCCGCCCGTGCTGCTGATGGACGAGCCCTTCGGTGCCGTCGACCCCATCGCGCGCGACCGGCTGCAGGCGCAGTTCCGCGCCATCCAGGGACAGCTCGACAAGACGGTGCTGTTCGTCACCCATGACATCGACGAGGCGGTGCGGCTCGCCGACCGGATCGCGGTGTTCAGCGTGGGCGGCCGGCTGGAGCAGTTCGCCGACCCCGCAACGGTTCTCGGCGCCCCGGCCAACGAGTTCGTGGCCGACTTCGTCGGCGCCGACCGCGGCCTGCGCCGGCTCTCGGTGACGCCGATCGAGACCACGGACCTCGAGCACCCGCCCGTCGTCGCGCCCACCGACGCGCTGGCCGACGCGCGCGCTGCGATCCAGGACGCCCCCGAGCCGTTCGCCGTCGTGGTCGACCGCGATGGCATGCTGCGCGGCTGGATCGGGCTGCGCGAGGCGCACGGGGCAGGCACCGTCGCTGACCGGCTGCACCGCTTCGAGGAGACCGCGGACGTCGGTGACACCCTGCGCCGGGCGCTGGCCGAGATCGTGCAGCACGACGCCGGCTGGCTACCCGTGGTGGACGGCGACCGGTACCTCGGGGTGCTCACGCCCGTCTCGGTGCACGCGGCCCTGCGCCGTACCCTCCCCCAGCGGGAGGGCATCGCGGAGCCCGAGCCCGAGCCCGTCTGACGCCGTCAGCCGCCGTCCGACGTCGTCCGCCGTCGTCCGCCGTCGTCTGGCGCCCACTGGACTTGCCGAGGCGGCGGCCACCTTGCCGAGGGCTGCAACCCTCGTCAAGCAGGCCAAACCCTGCTTGACGTGATCAACAGCGGCCAGCGGGGGTCAGGCGCGGGCGGCGGCGGGCGGCTCGTCGTCCTCGGTGAGGTCGATCCGGCACCAGCGTTCGACCAGCCAGCCCGCCACCCACAGCCCGATCGCGCACAGCAGGCTGACGGCGGCGCGCACCAGCAGCGCGCGGCGCGACTCCACGTCGGCCGTGGGGATCAGGACGAGCACCTGTGCGGCGTACCAGCCGCTGAGCAGCGCGGCCGAGTACTGCGCGGACTTGGCGAGCACCACGGTGCGTGCGGCCCGCAGCGGGTCGAGCGCGCGGTCGCGGTGCCCGGCGGTCCACCGTCGCACCGGCCAGCCGAACGCCAGCACCGCAATCGCCAGCACCGCGAGCACGGCGGGCGCCGTCCACGGCAGCGCAGGTAGCTCGCGGCCGTCGGAGGCCCAGAGCCGCAACGCGATCCAGCCCACCGCCGTGACGCCGGCGGCCACCAGCAGGAGCGTGCGCGTACGGGTCGGCGTCACGTTGCACCCCCACGGGGCGCCGGACGCACCCCGGCCAGGTCGGGCGCGTCGGCCAGCAGCTGGTCGACCCGGCGCACCTCGCCCGACGGCAGCCGCAGCTCGGCGTCGGGGCTCACCTGCAGCCAGGGCACGAGGACGAACGCACGCTCGTGCGCGCGCGGGTGCGGCAGGGTGATCTCCGGGTCGTCACTGACCACCTCGGACGTCGATCCGGGTCTGCCGTAGGCGATCAGGTCGAGGTCCACAGTCCTTGCGCCCCAACGCTCCTGGCGCTCCCGGCCGAGCTCCTGCTCGATCCGGTGACAGAGGGCGAGCAGCTCGGCCGGGGCCAGCGACGACTCGACGACCACCACCTGGTTGAGGTAGTCCGGCTGCTCGGGGCCGCCGACCGGCGCGGTCTCGACCGTCATCGACTTGGCACGCACCGACACTCCCGGCGCCGACGACAGCATCGTCACCGCGCGCAGCATCGTCTGCTCGCGATCGCCGAGGTTCGCGCCCAATGCCACGACCACCTCGGCGGGCTCACCCGCGGTGCCAGCCGTCCCCGTGACGCCGGTCACGACCGCCACCGGCGGATCCGCACCACGACGTCGTCGAACGGCACAGTGATCGGCGCCTCCGGCTTGTGCACTGCGACGTCGACCGCCACCACGCGGTCCGGCGCCAGCGCGACGTCCGCGACGCGCTGGGCCAGCGTCTCGAGCAGCTCGACCGGCGTGCCGGTCACCACGCCGACGACCTTTTCGGCCAGCTCGCCGTAGTGCACCGTCTGAGCGAGGTCGTCGCCGGCAGCAGCCGGCCGCGTGTCCAGATGCAGCACGACGTCGACGACGAATACCTGGCCGAGAGCCTTCTCGTGGTCGAGCACACCGTGCCGTCCGCGGGCCCGAAGTCCTTGCAGCACCACCTGATCCAGCGGGCGCCCGTCGTCGTCCAGAACCGGTCCGGCGTCCGTCGTCATGCTCTGCTCCCCGCTCCGCGAGCGGCCGCGGCGGTGGCCGCCACGACGCGAACGGCGTCCGCACTGGCCAGCACGTCGTGCACCCGCACGCACCAGGCGCCGGCCTGCGCGGCGAGCACCGTGGTCGCGACCGTCGCCGCCTCGCGGTCCTGGACCGGCCGGGGCGTTCCGTCCGGCCCGGCCAGCAGCGAGCCCAGGAACCGCTTGCGCGACGCGCCGACCAGCACCGGCCGACCCCGCCCGGTCAGCTCACCGAGGCGGGCGAGCAGCGTCCAGTTGTGCTCGGCGTCCTTGGCGAAGCCGAAGCCGGGATCGAGCACGAGCTGCGCGGGATCGACCCCGGCCGACTCGAGCGAACGCACCCGCTCGCCGAGCTCACGTGCCACCTCCGCCAGGACATCGTCGTACTGCGCCAACGAGTTCATCGTCGCTGACGGTCCGCGCCAGTGCATCACGACGAACGGCACGGCGGCCTGCGCCACCACCGCGGCCATGGCCTCGTCGGCCAGGCCACCGCTCACGTCGTTCACGAGCGACGCCCCGGCCGCCAGCGCTTCAGTCGCGACCTGCGCGTGCATGGTGTCGATGCTGACGACGATCCCGTCGGCCGCCAGCGCCGAGACGACGGGAAGCACCCGGCGCAGCTCCTCGGCCGGGGCGACCGGCTCGGCGCCCGGCCGGGTCGACTCGCCCCCGACGTCCACCAGGTCGGCGCCGTCGGCCACGAGCGCCCGGCCGTGCCGGACCGCGGCGTCGGCGTCCAGCCAGCGGCCCCCGTCGCTGAACGAGTCGGGCGTCACGTTGAGCACGCCCATGACCAGGCAGCGCTCCTGCGAGGCGACCTGCAGGGCGTCCGGCAGGCCGGCAACGAGGGGGCGGATCGGCGACACGTCAGTCCCGGCCACGCAGCAGGCTCATCGCCTCGGCACGGGTCGCGAGGTCACGCAGCTGACCGCGCACCGCGCTGGTGATGGTGCGCGTGCCGGGCCGGCGCACGCCGCGCATGGCCATGCACAGGTGCTCGGCCTCGATGACCACCAGCACGCCACGCGGTTGCAGGTGCTCGACCAGCGCGTCGGCGATCTCGCTGGTCATCCGCTCCTGCACCTGCGGCCGGCGCGCGAACACGTCGACCAGCCGGGCCAGCTTGGACAACCCGGTGACGCGGCCGTCCTTGCCCGGGATGTACCCGAGGTGAGCGACGCCGTGGAACGGCACCAGGTGGTGCTCGCAGACCGAGTACATGTCGATGTCGCGGACCAGCACGAGCTCGTCGTGGCCCAGCTCGAACGTCGTGGTCAGGACGTCGTCCGGCGAGGTGTCGAGGCCGGCGTAGATCTCGACGAACGAGCGCGCCACCCGCTCCGGGGTGTCGCGCAGACCGTCACGGTCCGGGTCCTCCCCGATGGCGAGCAGCAGCTCACGCACCGCGGCGGCAGCACGGGGCTGGTCGATCATGATCGGACCGGCGCGCTCAGCGGCCGGGCTCGACGGCGCCACCCTCGGGCACCTCGACCACAGCGGCCGGCGGGTGCTCCCGGTCGTCCTGCACCGGGTGCCCGTTGCGTGCCGCCTTCGTCTCGTTCGGCGTGAGCACCGGCGGCAGGTCGCTGATCGGCCGGCGGTCGCTGGACAGCCAGACCGGCCGCTCGGGCGCCTTGCGCACGTCAGCGAAGATCTCGAGCAGCTCCTTGCCGCCCAGCGTCTCCTTCTCGAACAGCTTCAGCACCAGGTCGTCGAGCACGTCGCGGTTCTCGACCAGCACCTGCCAGGCCTCGTCGTGCGCCGCCTCGATCAGCCGCCGCACCTCCTCGTCGACGATGCCCGCGACCTCCTCGGAGTAGTCGCGGCCGTGGCCCATGTCGCGGCCCATGAAGACCTCGCCGCTCTCGGCGCCGAGCTTGATCGCGCCGATCCGCTCGCTCATGCCGAACTGGGTCACCATGCGGCGGGCCAGGCCGGTGGCCTTCTCGATGTCGTTGGAGGCACCCGTCGTCGGGTCGTGGAAGATCAGCTCCTCGGCGACCCGGCCGCCGAGGGCGTAGGCCAGCTGGTCGAGCAGCTCGTTGCGCGTCGTCGAGTACTTGTCGTCGACCGGCAGCACCATCGTGTAGCCGAGTGCACGCCCGCGCGGCAGGATCGTGATCTTGGCGACCGGGTCGGTGTGCCGCAGCGCCGCTGCCACCAGGGCGTGCCCGCCCTCGTGGTACGCGGTGATCTTCTTCTCCTTCTCGTTCATCATCCGGGTGCGCTTCTGCGGCCCGGCGACCACGCGGTCGACGGCCTCGTCGATCGCTGCGTCGTCGATGAACTTGGCCCCGATGCGCGCGGTGAGCAGGGCGGCCTCGTTGAGCACGTTGGCGAGGTCGGCACCGGTGAAGCCGGGGGTGCGACGCGCGACGGCCTCGATGTCGACGTCCGGCGCCATCGGCTTGCCCTTGGCGTGCACCGTGAGGATCTGGTGCCGGCCCTTCTTGTCGGGGGCGTCGACGGCGATCTGGCGGTCGAAGCGCCCCGGCCGCAGCAGTGCCGGGTCGAGGATGTCGGGTCGGTTGGTGGCGGCGATCAGGATGACGTTGGTCTTGATGTCGAAGCCGTCCATCTCGACGAGCAGCTGGTTGAGCGTCTGCTCGCGCTCGTCGTGGCCGCCGCCCATGCCGGCCCCGCGGTGGCGGCCGACGGCGTCGATCTCGTCGACGAAGATGATGGCCGGCGCGTTGGCCTTGGCCTGCTCGAACAGGTCACGCACCCGGCTGGCACCGACGCCGACGAACATCTCGACGAAGTCCGAGCCGGAGATGGTGAAGAACGGCACGCCCGCCTCGCCGGCGACGGCGCGCGCGAGCAGCGTCTTGCCGGTGCCCGGCTGGCCGTAGAGCAGCACGCCCTTGGGGATCTTCGCCCCGACCGCCTGGAACTTGGCCGGCTCGGCCAAGAACTCCTTGATCTCCTGGAGCTCCTCGACCGCCTCGTCGACGCCCGCGACGTCCGAGAACGAGACCTTCGGGGCCTCCTTGCTCACCATCTTCGCCCGTGACTTGCCGAAGCTCATCACCCGGTTGCCGCCACCTTGCGCCTGGCTCATCAGGAACCAGAACAGACCCAGGATGATGATGATCGGGATGATCGAGACCAGCAGCGACGACACCCAGCTCGGCTTCGGGTTCTCGTCGTTGAAGCCGCCGGGCAGCTTGTTGTCGGTGGCGGCCTTGTTGATGACCTGCACCACCTGGTCACCACGGGGCGTCACGTAGAACGCCTGCACGTTGGTGGCGTCCTTGACGCCGTCGCCGGTGTAGGTCTCGCCCTTGCGCAGCGTCAGGTCGATCCGCTGGTCGCCGTCGACGAGCGTCACCTTGTCGACCTTGCCCTGTTCGATGAGAGTGAGGGCCGAGCTGGTGTCGATCCGCTGGAAGGACGCGCCGAGCGAGCCCAGCCGCAGCACGGACAGCCCGATGAGCACGATGAGCACGACCCAGATGAACGGGCCACGCAGGATGCGCTTGAAGTCCATGGTGTGGGGGTCCGGGACCCCATCCTCCTGCTCGATCGACACTGGCTGGCCGCACGCTGACGCGGCGGATCTAAGGTCCACGACCTGTGCTCGACGGTACACCGGTACCGCCGACGGCACCGACGCCGACCACTGCCCGCTCAACGCCCGACGTCGTCGCCGGGTTCCGGCGTGGCTGCGCCAGGGCCGTGCTCAGGAGTAGACGTGCGGGGCGAGCGTGCCGACGAACGACAGGTTGCGGTACTTCTGGTCGTAGTCCAGCCCGTAGCCGACGACGAACTCCGGGTCGATGTCGAAGCCGACATACGCGACGTCCACGTCGACCTTGGCGGCGGCCGGCTTGCGCAGCAGCGTGCAGATCTCGACCGACTTGGGCCCGCGCGAGCGCAGGTTCGAGACCAGCCACGACAGGGTCAGCCCGGAGTCGACGATGTCCTCGACGATGAGCACGTTGCGGCCGGTGATGTCCTGGTCGAGGTCCTTGAGGATGCGCACCACGCCGGACGACTTGGTGCCCGACCCGTACGACGAGACCGCCATCCAGTCCATCTCCGCCGGGTGGTGCAGGGCACGGGCCAGGTCGGCCATCACCATCACGGCACCCTTGAGCACCCCGACGAGCAGCAGGTCCTGGCCGGCGTAGTCGGCGTCGATCTTCGCCGCGAGCTCGCCGAGCCGCTCCCGGATCTGCTCGGCCGAGATCAGCACCGTCGCGAGGTCCTCGCCCATGTCCTTGTCGTCCACGAGGAGCAGCCTGCCACACGCGCGACGGCCGGCGACCCGGCCGGGCAGGGCGACCGCGCCCTGCCCGTGCCAGTCGACGACCAGCGCGTCGAGGGCGCGCACGTGCCGGCTCGAGAGCTGGCCACCGGGACAGCCCGCCGCGAGCGCAGCCGCCCGCAGCACCCGGTGCCGGACGGCGGGCGGCAGGGCAGCCAGCCGGACGACGTCCAGCTCCGGGCCGAGGTCGGCGCGGGCCTGTGCGGCCACGGCATCCAGGGCGTCGGCGTCCTCGCGGGCGGCCTCGGCGGTGCGAGCGAGGGCCGCCACCACGCCGGGACCGAGCTCCTGCTCGAGCAGCGGCAGCAGCGCCCGGGCCCGCACCCGGGCGTAGCGGGGGTCGCTGTTGTGCGGGTCGAGCCACGGCGTCAGGCCGGCGGCCCGGCAGGCCTGCTCGGTGGTCTGCCGGGGCAGCCCGAGCAACGGGCGCCGCAGCAGCCCACGCCGGGCCGCCATCCCGGCGAGCGACCGGGTGCCCGACCCGCGAGCGAGGCCGAGCAGCACCGACTCGGCCTGGTCGTCCTGGGTGTGGCCGAGCAGCACGGCCGCGGCGTCCAGATCGGTGGCGACCTGCTCGATGGCCCGGTAGCGGGCAGTGCGCGCCGCGGACTCCGGGCCGGTGCCGTCGTCCGGGACGTCGACCGCCACGGTGAGCACCGGGTCGAGGCCGAGGCTGCGACAGGCGTCGGCCGCTTGCTGCGTGACGGCGGCCGAGCCCGGCTGGAGCCGGTGGTCGATGACGACGGCGGCGGCGCGCAGGCCGAGCCGGGGAGCGACGAAGGCGGCCGCGGCGGCGAGCGCGAGGGAGTCCGCACCGCCGCTGGCGGCGACGAGCACGAGCGACTGCGGCGGGAGGTCTGCCAGCGCCGAGCGGACGGCGACTCGGACCGCTGCCACGGCGGGGTCGGGGCCGGTCACGCGGCCAGCCTAGGGGGCTTCGGCGCGGGGGCACCCTGCAGCATTCGCGCGACGGCGCGGGTCCCCTCACTGCATTCACGCAATGGCGCGGGGGCACCCACTGTGACCAGGAATGCTGCGGCGTTGCCCCGCGCCACCGAAGGGGGGGTCAGGCGTGGACGCGGCGCACCCAGGCGCGCGGGTCGGCGATCTCCTCGGGGGTGGGCAGGGTGGCCGGGGAGGCCCAGACCTGGTTGAAGCCCGCCATGCCGACGTCCTGGACGACGCCACGCACGAACCGCGCGCCGTCGCGGTACTGGCGCATCTTGTCCTCGAGGCCGAGCAGCCGCCGGATCATCCGGTCGAACGGGTCGACCCCGGCCCGGCGGGCGGTGAACCTGGCCCGGATCGTGGCGACCGACGGCACCACCTCGGGTCCGACCTCGTCCATGACGACGTCGGCATGTCCCTCGAGCAGCGACATCACGGCCGCCATCGAACGCAGCCGCTCGCGCTGGGCCGGGGTGGCGAACAGGTCGATCAGCGAGCCACCCTCGCCGCGCAGCACCTCGGGGAGCCGGCGGGCGGCGTCCTCGAGCGAGCTGACCAGGCTGGCCGGGTCGGGCGCCAGGTCCTCGGCGAGCGAGGTGGCCTGACCGATCAGGTGCTCACGCAGCCACGGGACGGCGGTGAACTGCACCCGGTGGGTCTCCTCGTGCAGGCACACCCAGAGCCGGAAGTCGTGCGGGTCGACGCCCATCTCGCGCTCGACCTGCACGAGGTTCGGCGCGACCAGCAGCAGCCGCGGCGTGCCGCCGGGCGCGATGTCGTACTGGCCCAGCACCTTGCTCGACAGGAACGCCAGCAGGCCGCCGGCCTCTGCCCCGGTCACCTTGCCCCCGACCGCTGCCAGCACGCTGTTGGTCGCGCCCGGACGACGGGCCGCCATCTTCGTCACGACCGGCAGCAGCATCGAGCGCAGCGTCGCCAGGTTGGCCTCGACCCAGCGCGGGCGGTCGACGACCAGCACGACGGGCTCGTCGTCGAGGGCGTGCAGGTCGGTGATCGCGGCCACGTGCGGGCGCGCCCGGATCGCGCTGTCGCGCAGCTCGCCCACGACGTCCGAGGCCTCGTCGGCGCTCACCGCAGGCCCGGGACGGCTGAGTCGGCGCGCGGTCGCGGCCGCGACGTCCCAGTCCACGAGTCGGTCCAGCAGCTCCTCGCTCATCGCGCCATCCTGTCTGTCGCCTCGGTCCGACGCGACTCGTGGTGCGTTCTGGTGCCTCCAGGAGCCCTGACCCCCGGTGAACGCGCCACCGACGACAGGGGTTCCGAGGCCGTCAGCGGCAGCCGCAGCCGGCGAGGGCCGCGGCGATCCGGTCGGCGGCGGCGCGCGCGTCCAGGGTTCCGGCCGCTGGCACGTTGTCGGCCATCAGGACGAAGACCAGCAGCCGGCCGTCGGCGTCCACGGTGATCCCGGCCAGAGAGGTGACCCCGGTGAGCGTGCCCGTCTTGGCCCGCACGAGTCCGGCCGCGACGTGCGTCGGCGCCTTGGTGAAGCGGTCGGCGAGCGTGCCGGTGAACCCCGACACAGGCAACCCCGACAAGCAGCGGGCGCAGCTCGGGATGGTCGTCGGACGCCGCCAACGACAGGACGTCGGCGAGGACCCGCGGCGGGACGACGCTGCCACGACCCAGCCCGCTGCCGTCGACCAGCTGGGTCGCGCCGGTGTCGATCCCCAGCCGCTGCACCTGCTCGAGCACGGCCAGCGCCGCGTCCTCGAACGTCGTCGCGCGGCCCAGCTGGCGGGCCGTGAGCCGGGCCATGACCTCGGCGAGCGCGTTGTCGCTCGTCGTCAGGGCCAGCGCCATGATCTCGCCGACCGGCGCCGACTCGACCCGGCCGAGCTCCGCGGTGTCAGCGAGCGCTCGGCTGCGCACCGGCGTGCCCGGCACGGTGATGCCCTGACGGCGCAGCGCCGTCACGAACGACGCCGTGGCGGCCGCCGACGGGTCAGCCGGACTGGGCCGCCCGACCCGCGCCCGGTCTCGACCCAGGCCGAGCGCGGACACCCGGCCGGTATAGCCGTTCAGGACGTCGCCGGTGGCCCAGCGCGGGCTCGTGTTGGCCCCGGCGAACAGGCTGTCGTCGAACCGGACGGCGACCTGCCGGCGACCGTCGGCCTGCAGTGCCTGCGCGACCTGCGCTGCGAGGGTGGCCAGACCGGCGTGGCCGACCGTCTCGTCCAGTCGCGATGTGCCGGTGCCGAGCAGCGTGTCACCGCCCCCGACGAGCACGATCTCGTCCGGGCTTGCGCCCTGCACCACCCGGGTGACCAGCCGGGCCTGCGGCCCCACGGTGCTCAGCACGGCGGCAGCCGTGAGCAGCTTGGCGGTTGAGGCCGGCACCCGACCCTGCTCCGCCCGCCGCGACAGCAGCCGGTCGCCGGACGCGGCGTCGATCACCACCGCCGACACGTCCGACCCCAGCGCGGGCGCCTGCAGCAGTGGGGTGAGCCGGGCGGCGACCCCGGCAGCCGAGGGTGCTGGCGCCTCGGGCGACAGCTCGGGCAGCACCGGATCGGCGTCGTCCGTGACCGGCGCGGACGGCGTGGGGCGCGCCGACGCAGCGGGCGCCGTGTGGCTCAGCGTGAGCACGCCGGGTACCGCGTCGTACGCGTCGGCGGCGGCGTACGCCACGAGGGCGGCCACCACGGCGCCGGCGATGGCCAGACGGCGGACCGACGGCATCGACCCCCCTCGACGGCGGGCGCCCCGGGTACGGGACACTGACGGGGGTCGCGCGCGCGCTGAGCACCGCGCCGAGCAGGCAGCGAGCGCCGGCGCGAGAGCGCGACCATGGACACCGCGACCCTAGCCGTCGCGGCACCGACCAGCGGAAGAGGGACACGGCCGTGGAGTTCGACGTCACCATCGAGATCCCCAAGGGTCAGCGCAACAAGTACGAGGTCGACCACGAGACGGGCCGGATCCGGCTCGACCGCATGCTGTTCACCTCGACCCGGTACCCCGCCGACTACGGCTACGTCGAAGGCACCCTGGGCGAGGACGGCGACCCGCTGGACGCCCTGGTGCTGCTGGAGGAGCCCACCTTCCCGGGCTGCCTGATCAAGGCGCGCACGATCGGCCTGTTCCACATGCGCGACGAGGCCGGCGGCGACGACAAGCTGCTCTGCGTGCCGGCGGGAGACCCGCGGCTCAAGCACATCCAGGACCTCGAGGACGTCTCAGAGTTCGACCGGCTGGAGATCCAGCACTTCTTCGAGACCTACAAGGACCTCGAGCCTGGCAAGTCCGTCGAGGGCGCCCACTGGGCCGGTCGCGAGGAGGCCGAGGCGGAGGTCGTGCGCTCCTACGAGCGGGCCAAGACCGCTCCCCCGCATGCCGCCGTCCAGACCCACCCCAGCGCACAGCCCCCGCACGCCTGACCACCCGCCGCGCACTCAACCGCGCACTGATCGGCGCACTGAACCGCGCACTGATCGGCAAGCCGCGCTGAAGCCCGCCCCCGAAGCGCACCTTTCGGCAAACGTGCGGTGTGGGGCGACCCCCGAAGCGCACCTATCGGCAAACGTGCGGTGTGGGGCGGCCCCCGAAGCGCACCTATCGGCAAAGGTGCGGTGTGGGGCGGGTTACGGGCGACCCGCGTACGGCATCATCCCGGAGCGCCAGATCGAGCTGCTGATCCGGACCTGCGCGCCGGTGTACGGCGCCTCCACCATCTGCCCGCCACCGATGTAGATCGCGACGTGGTGGATCGAGCCGGGGTCGGACGAGCTGTACCCGTAGAACACCAGGTCACCGGGGCGGATGTCGTTGTAGGAGACGTGCTTCGTGAGGTCGTACTGCATCCGTGAGGAGTGCGGCAGCGAGACGCCCGCGCGCTCCCAGGCCCGCAGGGTGAGGCCGGAGCAGTCGTAGGTGTTCGGACCGGCTGCCGCCCACTCGTAGTCCTTGCCGACCTGGGTCTGTGCCCAGCTGGCCGCGATCTGACCGGCGGACGACGACCCCTGGCTCGACCCACCGCCGGACCCACCGCCAGAACCACCGCCAGAACCGCCGGAACCGCCTGAGCTACCGCCTGAGCTACCGCCGGAACCACCTGAGCTACCGCCTGAGCTACCGCCTGAGCTACCGCCTGAGCTGCCACCGGACGACGAGCCACCCGAGCTCGCCGCCTTCTCCTTGCGCCGTCGCTCAGCGGCGGCCGCGGCTTGGCGGGCCCGTTCGGCTGCCTGCCGCGCTGCCTCGGCCCGGCGTTCGGCGGCCTGCCGGGCGGCTTCGACGCGCGCCCGTCGCTGAGCCTCGAGGGCGCTCTGGCGCTCGGTCTCCAGCCGCACGGAGGTCTTGCGCAGGCCGGCCAGCTGGGTGATCATCCGGCTGCGCTCGGCGTCGATGGCGCTGGTCTGCTGCTGGGCCTGCGTGGCCTTGGCCTCGACCGACTGGCGAGCCGCCTCGAGGCGGGCCGCGGCCGCGGCCTGCTGGGCCAGCGCGCTGTCTGCCTGGCGGCGCATGACGGCCGCCACGACCTTGCTGGCGCTCGCCCGCTGGAAGGTCTGCTCGACGACGGTGTTGGCGATCCGGTAGCCGGCCGCGGAGTCGAGCAGCTCCTGCGGGGTGCTCGAACCCATCAGCACCTCGAGGCCGCCCAGCCCCTGACCGTTGTAGTAGGAGTCGACCGCCAGCTGACCGACGTCCGTCTGGGCACTCTCAGCGGCGCTCTGCGCGGCGTCGGCCTGCGCCCGGGCAGCCTTCGCGGCCGTGGTGCGCTGGTCGAGCTCGACCTTGGCGACGTCGTACGCCTCGGCGGCGATCTGCACCTGGGTCTGCAGGGCCTGAAGGCGCGCAGAGGAGACGGCGAGTGAGGCCTCGAGGCTGGACACGGTGGCCTTGGCCGAGCTGACCTTCGCCTTGGCCCGGGCAACCTCACCGGACGTGGGGTACTGCGGGTCGGCGCTGGCCGCGCCGGCGCCACTGACCGTGGCACCACCGGTGAGCAGCAGGCCGGCGATCGCGAGGGCAGTCCGGCGGCGCCACCACACGGCGCGCTCACGGTGCTGGGAGCTCATCCGGGCCCTTCGCTCGATCGGGGACGCCGCACCCGATCGGCGGGCACGGACGGCGGCCACTCGCAGGCACGCCCGACCGAGAGTAGGGGAAACAGACCCCAGAGGGAACACCAGTCACACAGGTCCCGCAACAGTTTCCCGGCCCCTGGGGTCACTCCGCCATCCGACACGCCGAATGACAACGATGTGTTTTTGCAGGTCACGTGACGCCGTTGTGCTCCTCGCATGCACATCACCTCCCTGCACTCGGCGTCACCACCGATGTACGCACCGTGTCCGAATCGTGATCGGCAGGTCACGAGCGAGACCTTAGGTAACTTGACAGTTACGTAACACCAGGCTCACTCTTGGCCCATGGACGTCCTGGCCGTGCTGGCCGACCCCACCAGGCGGCAGATCGTCGAGCTGCTCGCCGCCGGTGAGCAACCCGCCGGTGCGCTCGCCGAGCGGTTCCCGGTCAGCCGGCCCGCGGTCTCGCGGCACCTGCGGGTGCTGCGCGAGGCCGGGATGGTGCACGTCGTGCCCCGCGGCACCCAGCGGGTCTACGCCTTGGCGCCCGCGCCGTTCGACGAGCTGGCGGCGTGGGTCGAGCAGGTCCGCCAGTTCTGGACCCAGCGGCTGGACGCCCTCGACACCGAGATCGCGCGCGGCACCCGAGCCCGCGCCACGAGCAAGGAGACCTGATGAGCAACGACACCCTGGACGGCGCGCTGCGCAGCGACGGCCGACAGCGCGCCGTCCGTTTCGAGCGGGACTACGGCACCGACGTCACCGACCTGTGGTCGGCGGTCACCGAGCCCGAGCGGCTGGCCCGCTGGCTGGACCCGGTCAGCGGCGATCTGCGCGAGGGTGGCGTGGTCACCGTGCACTTCGACGACGGCCCAGCGCAGCTCGAGGTCGTGCGGTGCGAGCCACCGCGCGCGCTCGAGGTGCACTGGCGGCACGACGATGCCGCCTCGACGGTGCACGTCGAGGTGAGTGCGCTCGACGACGGACGCGCCCGACTGGTGCTCGACCACCGGGCGCTGGCCGCGACGTCGGCCCCGGGGTACGCGGCCGGCTGGCACTGGCACCTGGACGCCCTCGGCGCGCTCCTGCGCGGTACGGAGCCGCCGTCCTGGGACGGGGCCTTCGCCGCGCTGCACCAGGGCTACCAGGAACTGGCCGGCCGGCTCGACTAGGCACACCCGCCGTCAGGCAAGGTCCTTCAGCGCCGTCTCGATCCCTCGGTGGATGGTCGGGTAGGCGTACGGCATGTTCAGCATGGTCTCGACCGGCACCTTGGCCGACACGGCCAGGGCGAGGAAGCCCAGCACCTCGCCGCCGGTGGGGCCGGCGGACGTCGCCCCCACGAGCACGCCGCGGTCGGCGTCCTCGACCACGATGATCACCCCGCTGCCGCCCGGGCCGTGGATCCAGCCACGGCTGGTGGTCGCCACGTCGACCGAGCCGACCCGCACGTGCGCGAGCTCCTCGCGCGCCTGAGCCTCGGTCAGGCCGACCGAGCCCACCTCGGGGTCGGTGAAGGTCACCCGGGGGATCGCGTCGTAGCGCGCGGGCTCGCCGCCGTGGCCCAGCAGGTCGCGGACGACGACGTCGGCCTCGTACATGGCCATGTGGGTGAAGGCGCCGTGGCCGATGATGTCGCCGAGCGCCCAGACGCCGTCGGTGACCCGGCACCACTCGTCGGTCGGCACGCTGCGGGCGTCTTCCGGGACGCCGACGGTGTGCAGCCCCACAGCATGGACGTCGACCCGGCGGCCGCTGGCCACCAGCAGGCGGTCGGCGACCACCTCGGAGCCGTCGTCCAGCCGCACCAGCACCGCACCACCGGTGCCATGCGGCTCGACGTGGCTCGCAGCCACTCCGACCCGGACGTCGATGCCGTCATCGCGCAGCGCGGCGGTGACGACCTCGCTGGCCTTCGGCTCCTCAGCCGCCAGCAGCCGGGGCGCCACCTCGACCACCGTGACCTGGACGCCGAACCGCGCCGCCACCTGCGCCAGCTCGCAGCCGATCGCGCCGCCCCCGAGCACCACCATCGACCCGGGCAGCTCACGCGCCTCGACGAAGCCATGGTTGGTCCAGTAGTCGACGTCACCGATGCCGTCGATCGGGGGGATGGCCGGTGCGGTGCCGGTGGCCACGACGACGCGCCGGACCGACCACTGCTCGCCCTCGACGTTCACAGTGAAGCCGCCGCCCTCGCGACGACCCTCGATCGCCGCGTGCCCGCGCAGGAACCGCGCACCCTTGCCCACCAGCCGGTCGACGGCGACCTGGTCGTTCCAGTCGTCGGTGGCCTGGTCGCGCACGCGGTCGGCGACCGGCGTCCAGCTCGGCTCGACCCCGTCGACATCCCCGGCCAGTCCCGGCACGCGACGGGCCTCGGCCAAGGCGTCGGCCGCGCGGATCATCATCTTCGACGGGACGCAGCCCCAGTACGGGCACTCGCCCCCGACCAGCCGCTCATCGACCCCGACGACGTCCAGGCCGGCCTCGGCGAGCCGTCCCGCGACGTCCTCCCCACCCGGGCCTAGACCGATGACCATGACGTCCGTCGTGCGCTCGTCGCTCATGCGCTCGATCCTGGTTCATCCGGGGCCTCGCTGCCAGGGGGTCGCAACGCCGCCGGAAGCTGCCGGGCGCCGGGACCGGCAGCCGCCAACACGTCGTCCGGGTTCGACAGCCGGCAGTGCCGCAGTGACAGGCAGCCGCAGCCGATGCAGGACGTCAGGCCGTCCCGCAGCCGCTCCAACGCCTCGATCTGCTCGTCGAGCCGGCTGCGCCAGCCGCGCGAGAGCCGTTCCCAGTCCGCCTTGGTCGGCGTCCGCGAGCTGGGCAGCGTGGCGAGCGCGGCGCGAATCTCGTCCAGGCTGAGCCCGACGTTCTGCGCCGCTCGGATGAACGCCAGGCGGCGCAGGACCGGCCGGGCGAACCGTCGCTGGTTCCCCACCGTGCGGGTCGACGCCACCAGGCCCTGGCTCTCGTAGTACCGGATCGCCGAGCTGGCCATCCCACTGCGACGGGCGACCTCGCTGATCAGCAGCAGCTCCTGCATCCGCATCTCCTTCCCAGACTTCATGCTCACGTCAACTTAAGCCTGACGTCGAATGGCTGTCGACCCTCGCCGCCCGTGTTCCCGTCCCTCAGGTCACCGCCCCCGGATGCCGATACGGGCAGGTGCGTGTCGTCGGTGGTCTCGTGGTCGTCTACCTGTGCCTGGCCTGGCTGCTGGCCCAGCGCTTCCTGCTGTCCCGACGGTGGCGCGTGTGGCCGGTGCTGGTGGCCCTCCCGGCACTCGTGTTCACGCTGAACGAGGCTCGGTGGCACCGGTTCGAGTCGGGCCTGGCCGACGCCGAGCGGCCGGTGCTGTCCGGCCGCGACGCCGGCTTCGGCTGCGAGCGGCTGATGCACGACTTCTGGAGCAGTCAGGGCAGGGCCGGGCACGTGTGGTTCGACGCCGACGGCACCCCGGCCCGCGAGGCGTTCCTGTCGGCCCAGACCTGCTCGGGCGTCCGGGCGTACAAGCGGCAGCCGGACCGCGCGACCCTGGACGAGATCGTCGCCGTCCACACCGTGACCCATGAGGCTGCGCACCTGGCCGGCGAGCGTCGCGAGGCCGTCGCGGAGTGCACCGCGCTCCAGGCCGATGCGGCCGTGATGGTCCGGCTCGGGGCGACAGCCTCGACGGCCCAGGCCCAGACGCTGCGGTACCTGCACGAGGTCTACCCGCGGCTGGCGACCGACTACGTCAGCGGCGAGTGCCGGTCGGGCGGGGCGCTCGACCGCACCCCGGACGACGGCACCTGGCCCTGACGCCGGTCAGCTGGTGGCGCTGCTGCGCACCCAGAGGTCCCAGGGAGTCGGCTCGGCCCCGTCGATCTGGGCGAGGAACTCGCTGAGGTACCAGCGCCGGAACGCGAGCGCCTCGGGCGGGCTGGCCAGGGTGAGCAGGTGCTGGCCGGCCCGGCAGTACTCATCCGCCGCATCGAAGACCTCGACGACGTGCCGCAACGACTCGGCCGCCTCTGCCGGCACGCGGTAGACGAGGTCGATCTCCGTGTCGCCACGGTCGATGGCGGCGTCGCGCTGCTGCTCGGCCTCCGTCGCCACGCCCGCATAGCGGTGCCCGAGCTCCTCGACCAGCGAGACCAGCCGGCCGGGCAGCTCGCGCTCGCTGGCGTGCGTCGACCTCGAGTGGGAGATCAGCGTCATCTCGCGCACGAGCTCGTCGGCGTGCTGCTGCGCGGACAGGTAGATGGCCAGCGGGAACCGCAGCAGGCGCACCTCGCGCAGGCCGTCGTCCGGCGCCGGTGGCCCGCTCATCCGCTGCCGTCCTGGTCGCGCGGTGCCAGCTCGAACCACACGTGCTTGCCCTCCTGGTCGATCTCGACCCCATGCCGGCTGGCGATCCGCTCGACGAGCACCATGCCCCGGCCGGTCGAGGCGTCGTCCGCGTAGGAGCGGCGCCGGGGCGGACGCGGGCTGGCGTCGCTCACCTCGACCCGCAGCGGTTGACGCCGGGTCGCCGGCCACTTCAAGGTCAGACGCAGCGGGGTGCCCACGTGCAGCACGACGTTCGTGACGAGCTCGCTCGCCAGCAGCTCGGCCTCGGCGCAGAGCTCGTCCAGGCGCCAGCTCTGCAGCGTGTTCCGGACGAACACCCGCGCCTCGCGCGAACTGCGGGGATGGGCGGGAAGGCTGATGAACGCCTGCACGTGTCCCCTCTCCGGTCGACCGAAACCCGGGCCGCAGCGACGGCTCCGGTTCACCCTACGACGTGCTCACCCCGTGCGACGGGGAGGTGAGCACCGAATCGCGCCTGCAACCTCAAGGTCGGGCCCCGCCAATCCGAAGATCGGACAGGCGACGACATGCGTCGAGCCCCGGCGGGGGGGCTGGGGCCCTGCGGCGAGGCGAAGGCGGTGTGCGAGCAGTGACGCGGCGTGCGTGGACGCCCGGACCCCAGCGATCGGTTCGCGGGCTCGGCTGGCTGGCGTGGTGCGTCGCCGTGCTCGGCGCCGCCTCGACCCTGGTCCTGCCCGGCCCCTCGGGCGGCACGCCGGTCCGCACAGCCCTCCTGGTGACCACCGCTGCCTTCTTCCTGCTTCAGCTCGTTCGGCTGCTCGTCTCCGCCACCGCCGACCGCACCCGCCGTATCCCGCTCCTGCTGCTCGCTGTCGGGATCGCCCTGTGGGCCGCCGGATCCGCGACGGTGAGTGCCAGCCAGGCGGTGGAGACCGTGACGTTCCCGGCTCCCGGCGAGGCGCTGTACCTGCTCTCGTACGTCGGGATCGTGGGCTTCCTGCTCCTCGACGTTCCCCGTCGCCGGCTTCCCGCCGCCGCTGTGTGGCTGGAGGCCGCCGTCGTCTGCGGGGCGTCGGTCTGTGTGGCCGGCTTCGCCGTGCTCACCCCGCTCGCCGGCTCGTTCGACCGCGGTGGGGTGACCCTGCTGCTGGCGATCCTCTACCCGCTGATCGACCTCGGTCTGGGCACCCTCGTGCTGGCCCAGCTGCTGCTGCGCCAGCGCGACCGGTCGCGCCGCACGGCCGCGCTGGCGGTCGGGCTGCTCGGGCTCGCGCTCGCCGACAGCAGCTTCATCCTGACCCTGTCCAGCGACTCCTACTCCTCCAGCATCGTCCTGGACGTCCTGTGGGGCGGCAGCTTCGCGGTCATCGTCGGCGCCGCCTGCTCACCCCCCGCGGACGGGTTGACCGCACCCAGCCCACAGAACGCCCGCACCCTCGTGGCCGCCGCGGCCGCCGCCCTCGTCGTCCTCGTGCTGCACCCGGGCGGGACGATCGGCTGGTGCGTCACCGCACCCGCCATCGTGACGCTGGTCTGCGCCGGCGGGCGCATGGTCCTGGCGTTGCGCGAGGCGCGAGGGGCCGCTGAGGCGATGCGGCTCTCACTCACCGACGAGCTCACCGGCCTGCCGAACCGCCGCGCCGTCCTCACCGCCGCCGACCTGGCGCTGACCGCGGGGACGCCACTCGGGTTCATGCTGCTCGACCTGGACGGCTTCAAGGACATCAACGACAGCCTCGGCCACGGCACCGGTGACGAGGTGCTCGTCATCGTCGGACAGCGCATGCGCGAGGCGCTCGACCCGCAGGTGCTGGTGGCCCGGCTCGGCGGCGACGAGTTCGCCCTGCTCACGCCCCAGGACGACGACCTCGAGCTGCTCGAGATCGCCCAGCGGGTCCGCGAGGTGCTGCTGGCACCCGTGCGCCTGGACGGTCTCGACCTCACGATCCGCGCCTCCATCGGCATCACGGTGCGCGGTCCGGACGACGCCTCGGCCACCGAGCTGCTCCGGCGTGCCGACATCGCCATGTACGAGGCCAAGGAGGCGCGCTCCGGCGCGCTGCTCTACGACAGCTCGCAGGACGGGTTCTCCCGGCACCGCCTGCGCCGCGGCGAGGAGCTGCGGCACGGCATCCGCGAAGGGCAGCTGGTGCTCTGGTACCAGCCGCAGGTGGACGCGAGGTCCCGGCAGGTCACCGCGATGGAGGCGCTCGTGCGGTGGCAGCATCCGACGGAGGGGCTGCTCACGCCGATCGCGTTCCTCGGCGACGCCCGCCGCGCGGGTCTGATGCCCGCCCTGTCGGACGCGGTCATGCGCCAGGTCGTCGCGGATACCCGACGCTTCACCGACGCGGGCTTCACCTTCCGGGTCGCCATGAACTGCGCGCCCCCCGAGCTGCTCGGCGGCCAGCTGCTCCCCCGGCTGTTCGAGGAGCTGGCGCTGGCCGGACTGCCCGGTGACGCCGTCCTGATCGAGGTCACCGAGGACTCGTTCCTGTCCGACCCCGAGCGCGCACGCGACGCGCTCTACGACCTGCGCGCGCACGACGTCCAGGCGTCCATCGACGACTACGGGACTGGCTTCTCGTCCCTGGCCTACCTGCGCGACCTGCCCGTGCAGGAGCTCAAGATGGACCGGTCGTTCGTGTCCACGATGCTGGCCGACGAGCGCGCCCGGCTGATCGTCGAGACCACCACCAAGATGGCCCACGCCATGGGGCTGCGGCTGGTTGCCGAGGGCGTCGAGGACGAGGCGACCGCGCTCGCCCTCGTCGACATGGAGGTGGACGTGCTGCAGGGCTACCACATCGCGGCGCCGATGCCGCTGGAGGCGGTCAGCCCTTGGGCGCGCCGCTGGGCCACCCAGCCGGTGCCGGCGCCCGTACGGCAGCTGCTACCGGTACCGCGCAGCCACTGACAGCCCGGGACCGCCGCCGGACGACCCGACCGGCGCGGGCTCGAGCGCGGCGACGTCCAACACCGGACGACGCGACCGCAGCCGGAACGCCTCGCGCGGCGGGACCACGACGCCGTCCAGACCCACGCCGAGCGTGACCATCCGGTAGGCGTCCGGGAACTCGCGTCGCTGGTTGTCGAGCATGGGCGCGAAGTGCGAGTAGACCGGCGTACTGGACGACGAACCCAGGTAGGGGGCGGGCGCGGTGCCGGGCAGCGGACGGGTGAGGATGCCGACCGACGAGAGCAGCCGACGGACCCGCTCGTCCAGGATCGCCACGAAAGACGACATCTGGTTGACCTGCGCGACGGTCATCAGCCCGTGGTACAGCGCCAGCGCCGCCGTGGTGCCGCTGCCGGCCAGCCCCGACCGCACGCCGAGCGTCGCCACCTCCCAGGTCGAGCCGAGGTCGATGCCGGCCGCGGCGGCCGACCGCTGGCCGTCGACCCCCCAGGGCTGGTTGCCGACGTCCTCGAGCGTCTTGAAGCCCCGGCCGCCCGGCACGACGAGGCGCACCGCCCCCACGACCTCGTCACGCTCGTCGGCAAGGACGAGGAAGACCGAGTCCGGCTCGTAGGGTCCGTACTCGTCGTCGAGCTGCTGGCGGGTGTTGCCGAACCACCGCAGGAACACCTCGGCCTCGCACTCGCGGGCCGAGTCCAGTAGTGCACCTCGGGCGTCGAAGTGCATCGTGAGCAGGCCCATCAGAATGCTCGGTGGACGATGTCGGGGCTGTCGAACCAGTCGCGGGTGAAGGCGACCACGGCCTCGGCGGAGAACGGCTTGCAGGCGTAGATGTCGACGCTGAAGAACAGCCGCGGCTGGTCCCAGGCGTAGAAGTGGGCCCCCGAGGTCTCCCAGTGGATCCACCCGGCCCAGCCGTAGAGCGGCGACTGGTGGGTCACCGGCTCCATCAGGGCGACCATGTCGATCGTCTTCGACAGCATGGTGAGGTACTCGCGGATGGTCGTGTCGTCGATCGGCGCGTGACACAGCCCCTCGACCACGAGGCGTTGACGGCAGATCTCTGGGGCGAGGTCGCGCAAGGTCGGCTCCGGGATGCAGGAGCCTCCGGTAGGTGCACCAGAGGCGGGTGGAGCAGATGGTGCCACTGATCACTGCCATAATTCGCCGAATCCCGACAGCCGGGACGCGGACCCAAGCCGACCGGGCCAGCGCGAACGCGGTCGGTGACCGGATGATGACCCTCGGCAGCGACCTGGCCCGGCCGCTCGCCCCCGGGGGTGGTGATGCGGCGGTCGGCCGCCAGAGGGCAGGATGCGGGAATGCAGGGTCGCCGGTACCTCATCCTCGGAGTGGCGTTCGTCGTCGAGCTGGCGGCGCTCGTCGCGGTTGCCGTCGTCGGCCTCACGCTGGATGCGTCGCTCGCCGTCCGGCTGCTGGTCGGCGTCGGCGGGCCGCTGGTCATGGCCGGCCTGTGGGGGCTGTACGCCGCGCCGAAGGCGCGTCGGCCACTCACGGGGCTGCGCGGCGCGGTGTTCAAGGCGTGCTTCTTCGTCGTGGCTGCGGTAGCGCTGGGCGTGACCGGCCGCGAGGGGTGGGGGGTCGCCCTGCTGGCCGTCTACCTCGCCAACGCGGCTGCACTGCGGCTGACCGAGCCGGCCCCGGCCGGGTCCGACCTGCCCTGACCCGCCGGGTCCGATCTGCCCTGACGCGGCCGCTCAGTCGGCGCTGTCCGCCGCTGCCGCCCGCCCGAGCTGGGCGCTGAACCGCTCTTCGACGCGGCCGAGCTTCCACCACGCCAGGGCGACGACCCAGGTCACCACGAACAGACCGACGATGATGTAGCCGACGCGGTTGAGGTCGAGCGTCCCGACGGCATGCAGTGGCCCGGACGTGATCCCCAGCTTCTCGACCAGGATCGAGTCGATCTCGACGACGCCGATGATGAGGGCGACCGCCACCGACAGTGCCGTGATGGTGATGTTGTAGTAGACCTTGCGTACCGGGCGGGAGAACGCCCAGCCGTAGGCGAAGTTCATGAACAGCCCGTCGATGCTGTCGAGCAGGCTCATCCCGGCGGCGAACAGCACCGGCAGCACGATGATCGCGTACCACGGCAAGGCCACGGCGCTGGCGCCGGCGAGCACCAGCAAGCTGACCTCGGTAGCGGTGTCGAATCCCAGCCCGAACAGGAACCCCACCGGGTACATGTGCCGCGGCTGGCGCACCGCCTTCATCACCGGGCGCAGGATGCGGTTCATCAGGCCACGGTTGTTGAGCTGGTGCTCGAGCTCATCCTCGTCGAACTGGCCGCGCCGCATCCCCCGCCAGACCTTGAGGATCGCGATCAGGGAGACGAGGTTGATGACGCCGAGCAGGATCAGGAACACACCCGAGATCGAGGTGCCGAAGACCCCGGCCATCTGGCGCAGCGTCGAGCTGTCGTCGCCCACCTGTCCGACGACCGCGCGGACGCCGAAGGCCAGCAGCACGCAGAGCCCGAAGACGACGCTGGAATGGCCGAGGGAGAACCAGAACCCCACGGTGAGGGGCTTCTTGTCGTCGGCCACCAGCTTGCGGGTGGTGTTGTCGATCGCCGCGATGTGGTCGGCGTCGAACGCGTGCCGCATGCCAAGCACGTACGCAGTGACGCCCAGGACGACCCCGTAGGTGCGGCCGTCCGCCATCATCAGCTGCTGCGGCACGATCACCCCGAGGAGCACGCCCCAGCCGACGAGGTGCAGCAGCAGGACGAAGCCGCCCATCGCCCAGAGCACGGCCCGGTCGCGCGGGCTCAGCCCACGCCGGAAGCGGGCGAACGGCGTCAGGGTGTCGTCCCGGTCGATCACGGAGGTCACCCGGACGACGGTAGGCGTTGTTGCAACATCGTCGCAACTGGGTTGGGCCCGCATCGCGCCAGCCGGCTGATCGCGTGACGCCCGACACAGCCTATTGACTTCAAGTGAACTTAAACTTGCACCCTTGACCGCATGGCAACTGACCTCGACCAACCTCGACCGTCCGCAGCCCCGGATCGGTTGCTACAACGGCAATATCTCCCAGTCACTCTCGGCACGAGTGCCCTCGTCACGCTCAGCGCCTTCGAGAACCGAGCCGTCGGCACGGCGCTACCGACGGTCGTCGAGGAGTTCCACGCCGTCGGCGCCTACGGCTTGGCGAACGCCGCACCAGCCGCCAGCTTCCTGCTCGCCCTGGCCGTCGCCGGCCTGTGGGCCGACCGGCGCGGCCCCGCCGGGCCGTTCCGCGCCGGGCTGGTGCTGTTCGCCCTGGCCCAGCTGACGGTCGGGACAGCACCGTCGATGGCCGTGGTGGTCGCCGGCCGCCTGCTCAGCGGGATCGCCGAAGGCGTGCTCGACATCAGCCTGATGGTGCTGGTCGCCCAAGCCCTGCCGGCCTCGCTGCGCCCCCGGATGTTCTCGCTGTTCGCCGCGATGTGGGTGCTGCCCTCGATCGCCGGTCCAGTGGTGACCGGTGTGATCACCGAGCTGGTCGGCTGGCGCTGGGTGTTCCTCGGCGCGCTCGTCCTGCTCGTCCCGACCGCGCTGGCCCTGGAACCAGCCCTACGCCGCACGCGTCCCGCTGCGGGCACGTCGGAGGTCACCACGGCTCCGGCGGCCGCGACCAGCGCGCGCGGCCTCGTGCCCTGGGCCGCCTTGGCCGCCCTGTCGGCCCTGGCGCTCTCCGTCGCCGGGGAGTCCGCGGCCGGCCACCCCGTCGCGCTGGTGGCGACCACCGTCATCGCCGGCAGCGCACTGGCACTCGCCGCCGCCCGGCTGCTCCCTCCGGGAACCACCCTCTCGGCGCCGGGCATGCCCAGCGTGGTCGCCACGCGGGCGCTCAGCAACGCGGCCTTCGGCGGCGCCGGCGCCTTCCTCCCCCTGCTGCTCACGCTGCTGCACGGCTTCTCCCCGACCCGCGCTGGCGTGACGCTGTCGATCACCGGTGTGGCCTGGGCCGCCGGGTCGTGGGTGCAGGGGCGAGGCGACGACGTCCCGCGCGCGACCTGGCTGCTGGCCGGGATGACCGCCGATGAGCATCGGGCTGGCCGGTACGGCGCTGCTCGCCGTGCCCGGGGTGTCGACCTGGGCGGGGTTGACCGGCTGGTTGGTGGCCGGCGTCGGGATGGGTCTGACGTCGTCCAGCCTGTCGGTGCTGACCCTCGACCTGTCCGCGCCCGAGCAGCAGGGCCGCAACAGCAGCGCCGTCCAGGCCGGTGGGTCGATCAGCATGGCCCTGGCCTTCGCCGCCGGGGGCGCGCTGCTGGCGATGGCGGCGCCGGCCCCTGGTCCGTGGGCCTTCGGGGCGATCGTTGCGGCCGCTGCCGCGATCGCCGCGCTCGGGGTGGTCACCGCACGGCGGGTAGTCGTGCGCGACGGCGCTCGCGGTGGCGCGCCCTGCCCGGCGTAACGTCGGGCCGAGCGGGCGACCGACCGAGGCCGCACCATTCGTCGAGGAGCGCAGATGTCGCAGCAGACCGCCGAGGGCTCGGCGCAGATCGGTGTCACCGGCCTGGCGGTCATGGGCCGCAACCTGGCACGCAACCTCGCCCGGCACGGCTACACCGTGGCGTTGCACAACCGCACCCACGCCCGCACCGAGAGCCTGGTCGCCGAGCACGGTGACGACGGCGCGTTCGTCCCGAGCGAGTCGCTGGAGGACTTCGTCGGCTCCCTCGAGCGCCCTCGCGCGGTGATCGTCATGGTGAAGGCAGGCGCACCCACCGACGCGGTGATCGACGACCTCGTGCCGCTGCTCGACGAGGGCGACATCGTCATCGACTGCGGCAACGCGCACTACGCGGACACCCGCCGTCGCGAGGACGCGCTGAAGGAGCAGGGCGTGCACTTCGTCGGTGCCGGGGTGTCCGGTGGCGAGGAGGGCGCGCTCAACGGTCCCTCGATCATGCCGGGCGGGTCGACGCAGTCCTACGAGAAGCTCGGGCCGATCTTCGAGTCGATCGCCGCCGAGGTCGACGGCACGCCCTGCTGCGTGCACGTCGGCCCGGACGGTGCCGGGCACTTCGTGAAGATGGTGCACAACGGCATCGAGTACGCCGACATGCAGCTCATCGCGGAGGCGTTCGACCTGCTGCGCAGCGGCCTCGGTGCCACGCCCGCACAGATCGCCGAGATCTTCCGCGAGTGGAACCAGGGCGACCTCGAGTCGTTCCTCATCGAGATCACCGCCGAGGTGCTGGCCCACCAGGACGCCGACACGGGCACTCCGTTCGTGGACGTCGTCCTCGACCAGGCCGAGCAGAAGGGCACCGGCCGCTGGACGGTGCAGAGCGCCCTCGACCTCGGGGTGCCGATCACCGGCATCGCCGAGGCGACGTTCGCCCGCTCGCTGTCCGGCCACGCCGAGCAGCGGCGTGCCGCGGCAGCTGCCTTCCCGGACGCCACGGCCGAGGGCTTCGCGACCGACCGAGACGCGTTCGTCGACGACGTCCGCAAGGCGCTCTACGCCTCCAAGGTGGTGGCGTACGCGCAGGGCTTCGACCACATCGCGGCCGGCAGCGCCGAGTACGGCTGGGACGTCGACCGCGGTGCGATGGCGACGATCTGGCGTGGCGGCTGCATCATCCGGGCCCGGTTCCTGGACCGGATCCGGGAGGCCTACGACGCGGATCCCGCGCTCAGCAGCCTGCTGGTGGCACCGTACTTCGCGCAGGCCGTGCAGGACGGCGTCGACAGCTGGCGGCGGGTCGTCGTGGCAGCGGCGCAGGCCGGGGTGCCGACGCCCGCGTTCTCGTCGTCCCTCGCCTACTTCGACGCGCTGCGTCGGCCGCGGCTGCCGGCCGCGCTCATCCAGGGCCTGCGCGACAACTTCGGCGCGCACACCTACCAGCGCGTCGACCGTCCCGGCAGCTTCCACACCCTCTGGGGCGGCGACCGCACCGAGCAGCCGGCCTGACGGCCTGGCGTCAGGTACCGAGAGTGCCCCGCACCAGGGCCACCGCTGACGACCACGCCTCGAGATAGGCCCGGGACAGCGCGAAGGCCGGGACGCCGTACCGCGGCCCGGCGAGCGGGTCGCCCAGCTCGTGGGCGGTGACCGCATCGACGACCGCACCGAGCGGGCCGTCGCCGCGCACCAGCGCGTCGACCATCCGCAGCGGCAGCCCTGCCCCGCCCGCGATCGAGCTGATCTCGGTGCCGAGCAGCCAGGCCACCCCGCTGAGCAGACCGGCGGTATACGCCTCGCCGGGCGGCGCGAGCCGATAGCGCTCGGCCACCAGGCGGCAGCAGTCGGCGCGGGCGACCACCGTGGCCAGGCGGTCGGACGCCTGCCCGGTCGAGCCACCGATCAGGGTGAGCATGACCCAGGCGCTCAGCGCGGCCGGCCCGAGCAGGACGACGGCCTGCCGCAGCGAGGTGATGCTGCGCTGGGCGGTGCTGGCCACGCCGGCCGAGTTCGCCGTCCCGAGCACCCGCAGGCTGAGGCCGGGGTCGCCTGCCACCGCCCGCTCGATGTCCCGGGTCGTGGCGTCCGGGTCGTTGAGCACTCGCAGCAGCTGCAGGCAGCCGAGCTGCGTCGGTGACAGCCGGGCGGCCTGCAGGATGGTCGGCCTGTGGAAGTGGTAGCCCTGGAAGAGGTCGAAGCCGAGCTCGCGACACCGGGCGAACTCATCGGCGTCCTCGACCCGCTCGGCGAGCAGCCTGGCCCGGGGCGCGTCGGCACGGGTCTGCGCGACGAGCTCAGGGAGCTGGTCCCACACGGTCGTCACCTCGATCTTGACGACGTCCGCGACGGCGAGCAGCGGCCGCCGGCTCTCCTCGCCGACGAAGTCGTCGACCGCGATCGAGAAGCCGCGCGAGCGCAGGCTCTGGATGCCGGCCAGCAGGTCGTCGTCCACCGTGATGTCCTCGAGCACCTCCAGCACCAGGTCGGCCGGGCCGAACGGCATCGGCATCGTGCCGACGAGGAAGGCCCGGGTCATGTTGATGAACAGCGGCTTGCCGTTCCCGAGCTGGTCGACGCCGAAGTCGCCGAACGTCGCGGTGATCACCTGTGACGTCGCGAGGTCGCCGGCCGACGGGAGGTCGCGACGTCCGGGCAGCGAGGAAGGGGCCGCAAGGCTCAGGTCTGCGGTGTTGCTGGCGCCGCCGCGGAACAGCAGCTCGTGCGCGACGATCACGCCGTCCCGGTCGTGGATCGCCTGTCGGGCGATCCGGGCGAGCGGTGAGACGGCGGCAGGCATGGACGGGGCGCCCTTGGCGTCCCCCACAGCGATCGACACCCCTTCACCCTCTCGATGCGTCGGTACTGGGACTCTTCACCTGTGGTCGGCCGGTTCGACGCGCACCTGAAGCGCGCGATCGGGTCAAGACGCGATCCTGTTCCGCCCCTCGGCCTTGGCTCGGTACAGCGCCTCGTCGGCGCGTCTCAAGCAGGCGGTCACCGTCTCGGACGGCTCCCAGTCGGCGATGCCGAACGAGCAGGTCTGCGCCCCCGGGACGGCGAGCCGCAGCCGGTCCAGCACCACGATGGCCGACTCGGCGTCGCAACCGGGCAGCGCGATCGCGAACTCCTCGCCGCCCCACCGCGCGACGATGTCGACCTCCCGGAGCATCCCCACGGTGGCGTCGGCGAAGGCCCGCAACAGCTGGTCGCCCTGCTCATGGCCGTACGTGTCGTTGTAGGCCTTGAAGTGGTCGAGGTCGGCGATCGCCAGGGTGAGCGGCTCACCGGACCGCCGCGCCTGCGCGGTCAGCAGCTGCAGCCGGTCGTACCAGCCGCGTCGGTTGACCAGGCCGGTGAGCGGGTCGGTGGTGGCCAGCGACTGGAGCTGGCTGCGCAGCACCCGCGCCGTCAGGGCCGCCCCGGCCTCGTCGGCCAGCGTTCCCACGACCGACACCTCGCGGTCCTGCAGGTTCGCGACCGGGTGAGTCCACCCGACGACGAGGACGGCCACCGCGACCCCGTCGCTGCGGACCGGCTCGGCCAGCATCGAGCGCGTGCTGGTGAGCTCGATCAGGGCGGGGTTGACCAGTGGGCTGTCGGCAGCGTCGGCCACGAAGACCCGCTCGCTGCGGGTGAAGGCGCTCACCGTGGCGGCGGTGGCCGACAGGGACACGCGGGTGCCGGTGATGTCATGACCGGCACAGGCGGTGACGACCAGGTCGTCGCCGTCCGGCTCGGCGAGGGCGACAAAATGCGCGTTGGCCAGCTGTCGCACCGCGGACACCACGACGGGCCGCGGGTCCTGGCCGGACTGGCCGCAGCGGGCCACATCGGCGACGGCGGCGAGGTCCTCCTTGGAGTGCCGCAGCGCCTGCTCGGCGCGGTGCCGCTCGGTGACGTCCTGCACGTGGGCGAGCGTCCACTGCTCGCCCTGCGGGCCAGGCACCGACGTGATGGTGAGCCAGGCCCACACGATGTCGCCGTCGGGATGCAGGTAGCGCTTCTCGACGCGCACGATGCCGTCGTCCGCCGCCTCGATCATCTGCTGGGCCGCGGCGTGCAGCGGCAGGTCTGCCTCGTGGGTGAACTCCCGCGAGGAGTGGCCGATCAGCTCGCTGGGCGATCGGCCGAGCATCGTGGCGAGCGCCGCGTTGACCTCGACGAACAGGCCGCGCTCGTCGGCCAGGCCGATGCCGACCGGGCTGGCGGCGAACACGCCGCGATAGCGCGCGTGGGACTCGTCGAGCGCCTCGCGCGCGTGGGTGAGCTGGGTGACCTGGGCGTCGAGCTCGGCGTGGCTGTGCCGGAGCGCCCGCTCCGCCCGGGAGCGGACGACGTGCACGCCGAACGCCATCAGGGCGGCCATCGCGAGGCCGAAGCCGTAGTGCTGGGCCTCCTGCACCGGGCCGAGCTGCTCAGCAAGGACGATCGCCACCCAGGCGGCGCCGGTGGCGCCGACCAGGGTGCCGGCCACCCACGCGTCGGTCACGACGGCACCGATCCCGACGACGGTCAGCATCAGCAACGTGGTCTGCCGGAGCTGGCCGGTCACGGCCAGGTGCGCCAACGAGTTCAGTACCGGGAGCGTGACGACGCCGGCCAGCGTGGCGGCCAGGCGGGGGTCGGGGATGCGACCGCGGACGACCGCGGCCGCCACAGTCGCCGCGACGATGACCGAGACGACCGCCAGCGCGCCGGTGACCAGCCGCTGGCCGCCGGGCAACGACGCCGCGGACGTAACGGCCAGCGCCGCGAACAGCACGGCCACCACCACGGCGACGAAGACGACGGTGCCGCGCGGCGACTGGGTGAACGGGCGCGGGGCGCCGCTCGCCGCGGATAGGGAGGTCACATTCCAGCGTCGGCACCCTCGGCGTCCGCCTTGAACCGCGTTTGCACGGCGGCGACCGGCTTCTGCGGTGCGCATCGTGCGGGCAGGCACGAAGGGGGGTCGACCCCCCGTAGCCGCGACGAACCCCCGTTCTCGCCTGCCCGGACGCAGCCGGTCAGCCGGCGAGTGAGCCACCGAAGATCTGCCAGGCCAGCACCGACTTGGCCACCAGGCTCAGCACGAGGTACGTCTTCTCCCCGTAGGCGTAGTCGGCCCAGCGGCCGACGCCGCGGTACTGCAACCACTGGTTGAGCCCGAAGCTGAAGAAGAACACGAACTGGGCGACGACGATGCCGTAGACGAAACCCGGGACGGTCGCCGACCCGAGGATGTTCACCAGGATCGAGACCCACGGCGTAAGGCCCACGACGGTGCCGAACCAGAACGGCAGCATCGTCGTCCGCGCCCTGCCCGGCGGGTTCATCCGCTCCTGGATCCAGCCGAACAGGATCATCGCCACGTTGGCGCCGGCGACGGCGATCAGCGCGTTGATCCCCGTGATGCCGGAGTACGAGCCGATCAGCAGGATCATCAGGGTGGCGCTCACCGAGTACTCCACCCAGCGGAACCGGTTGATCCCACCGACCAGGTCACGCTCGTACGTCGCCCGGGCGACGGTGGCGGTAAGGCCGTGGTCGAGGGCTGCGAGGGCGAGGAACGCGGCCACCGCCCAGCCGATCCGGACGTCGAACAGCGCCTCGGGCGCGACGGCGGGTGAGCCGGGCGGCCCGGCCGGGAACGACGAGGTGACCGTGATCGCGAAACCGCTGGCGAGCACCAGGACGACGACGGCCTGGGCCGCGTGCAGCGCGGTGAGGGCGAGGTTCCAGCGGCGTAAGCCGGCAAGTCGTTGCGGCGTCACCCCCGTCGCCGTGGCGGGGGCATCGGCGTTGCGGTGCTTGCGTGCCATCGCTCGCCTCCCGACTCGTGGACCCACCCGTCGCCGAGTTGGCGACGGAACGGCCCCAGACCCGGCAGCCTAGTCGGCGGGGGGCGCCGGCCCGGCCGGCCACACCGGGTGCTGGCGTCCCGGGGCGTTGGGCGACACGATGTGCCGGTGAACCCCTCCCCGGACGGTCCCAATGCTGTGCTCGCCGCGGTCTTCGACGGGGTGGCGCACACCTACGAGAGCGTCGGCGTCCCCTGGTTCGCACCGATCGCCCAGGGGCTGGTCGACGCCGTGCAGCCGCAACCCGGCGAGCGCGCGGTCGACCTGGGGTGCGGTCGCGGCGCCGCGGTGTTCCCGTTGGCGCGAGCCGTGGGACCGAGCGGCCGAGTCGTCGGCGTCGACCTGTCCGCCCGGATGATCGAGCTCGCCAGGGCGCACGCCGACGAGCTCGGACTCAGCACTGTGGACCTGCGGGTCGGGGACGCCGCGGCGCCCGACCTGCCCGCCGGGCAGGCCGACGTCGTCACCGCTTCCCTCGTCCTGTTCTTCCTGCGCCAGCCCCAGGATGCGTTGCGCACGTGGGCGACGCTGCTGCGCCCTGGCGGGCGCCTGGGCATCTCGACGTTCGCCGAGCGCGACGACGCCTGGGTCCGGCTCGATGCGCTCTTCACGCCCTTCCTGCCGCCGCAGATGCTCGACGCCCGCACCAGCGGCCAGGCCGGGCCGTTCGGCAGTGACGACGGGGTGGAGCAACTGCTCGCCGGCGCTGGGCTGGTCGAGGTCGCCACGACGCACACGGACGTGCAGGTGGCGTTCGCCGACGTTCACGAGTGGGTGACCTGGTCGAGATCGCACGGCCAGAAGGCGATGTGGGACCACGTACCAGCGGCGGAGCAGGGGACGCTCCTCGACGCCGCCGACGAGCTGCTCGTCGCCGCGACTGACGCCGACGGCATCATCCGGCTGAGCCAGCGGATCCGCTACACCCTCGGCCGGGCGCCATCGTGATAATGTTCTGACATTAAGCCCCTGTGGCGGCCAGGAAGGTTCCGCGTGACGCTCGCCTCCGGCCCGGCCGCCTTCACGCTGATGGCGCTCGGGGCGCTCATCATCGGCTACGCCAAGACCGCGCTCGGCGGGCTGGGTGTGGTGGCCGTCGCGATCTTCGCCACCGTGCTCCCCGCCCGGGAGTCGACCGCCGCGATCCTCACGGTCCTCATCGTCGGTGACGTCATCGCGTGCTGGCACTTCCGGCACGACGCCGACTGGCCGCTGATCCGGCGGCTCCTGCCCGCAGTGCTGCCCGGGCTCGTGCTGGGGACGCTCTTCCTGCGCGTCGTCAGCGATGACGTGCTCCGCCGGTCGATCGGCGGAGTGCTCCTCGTGCTGCTCGTGCTCCAGCTGTGGGTCAAGACCCGCACGAGCGACGAACCCTCGATGGCGCACCGCAGTCGCCGGGCGTCGTGGGGGGCGGGCTCCGGTATGGGCTTCGCGACCATGACGGCCAACGCCGCCGGGCCGGTGATGACGCTCTACCTGTCGGCGGCCGGCATCGACAAGCGCCGCTTCGTCGGGACGAGCGCGTGGTTCTTCCTCATCGTCAACCTCGTCAAGGTGCCGTTCTCGGTCGGGCTGGGGCTGCTGCACACCGATGACGTCGTCCGCGCGGCTGTCCTGTCGCCGGCGGTCCTCGTGGGCGGTCTCCTGGGCTACGCCACCGTGCGGCTCATCAGCCAGCGCACCTTCGACGTGGCCGTATTGCTGGCCTCGGCGCTGGCCGCTGCGGCGCTGCTCCTCGGGTGACCAGGGCCCGCCAGCCGGTCGCGTGGCGTGCGGGGCGGGCCGTCAGACGTTCTGCGGGAAGCCCAGCTCGATGCCGCCGTGGCTCGGGTCGAGCCAGCGAGAGGTGACGACCTTGCCGCGGGTGAAGAAGTGCACGCCCTCCATGCCGTGGGCGTGGGTGTCGCCGAAGAGGCTGTTCTTCCAGCCACCGAACGAGTAGTACGCCATGGGCACCGGAATGGGCACGTTGACGCCGATCATGCCCACCTCGACCTCGTTCTGGAAGCGGCGGGCGGCGCCACCGTCGTTGGTGAAGATCGCCGTCCCGTTGCCATAGGGGTTGGAGTTGATCAGCTCGAGGGCCTCGTCGTACGTCTTCACGCGCAGGACCGACAGCACCGGGCCGAAGATCTCGTCCTGGTAGATCGACATGTCGCGCGTGACGTTGTCGAACAGCGTGGGCCGGAGGAAGTAGCCCTCACCGTCGGAGTCGACGCCGCCCTCGCGGCCGTCGATGACGAGCGTCGCGCCCGCCTCGGTGCCGGCGTCGAGGTAGGACGTCACCTTGTCGCGGTGCTGGGCGGTGACGAGCGGTCCCATGTCGCAGCCGCGTGTGCCATCGCCGGTCACGAGCTTGCCGACACGGTCCTTGATCTTGCCGACCAGGTCGTCGGCGATGGTGTCGACGGCGAGCAGGGCCGAGATCGCCATGCAGCGCTCACCAGCCGAGCCGAAGCCTGCGTTGACGGCGGCGTCGGCCGCAAGGTCGAGGTCGGCGTCGGGAAGGACGAGCATGTGGTTCTTCGCGCCGCCCAAGGCCTGCACCCGCTTGCCGTGCGCGGTACCGGTCTCATAGACGTACTTCGCGATCGGGGTGGAACCCACGAAGGACACGGCCTTGACGTCAGGGTGGGTCAGGAGAGCGTCCACGGCCTCCTTGTCGCCGTGCACGACGCTGAGGATGCCGTCGGGCAGACCGGCCTCCTTCCAGAGGGCCGCTATGGCGTTGACGGCCGACGGGTCCTTCTCGCTCGGCTTGATGACGACGGCGTTGCCGCAGGCGATGGCGACGGGTACGAACCACAACGGGACCATCGCCGGGAAGTTGAACGGGCTGATGACGGCCACGACACCCAGGCTCTGCCGGATCGAGTAGACGTCGACCTTGGTCGAGGCGTTCTCCGTGAAGCCGCCCTTCATGAGGTGCGGGATGCCGCACGCGAACTCCGCGACCTCGAGCCCGCGGGTCACCTCACCGAGCGCGTCGGAGAGGACCTTGCCGTGCTCGGCGGTGATGAGCGCAGCGATGTCCTCCTTGCGCTCGTTGAGCAACTCACGGAAGCGGAAGAGCACCTGGGTGCGCTTCGCGAGCGAGATGCTGCCCCACCCCGAGACCCAGGCCTCGTGCGCGGCAGTCACGACCTGCCCGACGAGGGCGGCCGAGGCGAGGTCGAGCTCTCCGCTCTGCTCCCCGGTCGCGGGGTTGAAGACGGGGCTGGTGCGCTCGGCAGTGCCCTCCCACGGAGCGCCGTTGATGAGGTGGGTGATGCGGGTGGCGGTCTTGCTCACGGGTATCGGTCCTTGTCCGGAGGTGAGTGGATTCGGTGGGTTAGGTCGCGTGCGGCGACGGATCAGTTGCTGACGAGGTCGAGGCCGGGGATGTCAGCCAGGCTCACCGGCGCACCAGTGGTCAACGACGTGGCGCATGCCTCGGCCGTGCGGAAGGCCTGGAGCGCATCGGCGACGGTGCACGCGCTGGGAGCCGAGCCACGGGCCACGTCGACGAAGGCCGTGAGCTCGGCGATGTAGGCGGGGAGGAAGCGGTCCATGAACGACCAGTGCCGCGGTCCGGGCGGCCAGTCGATGCCTTGTTCCGCCGAGGTGATCGCCAGGCCTGCGTCGTGCCCGACCCCGAGCGTGCCCTTGGAACCATGGACCTCCATCCGCACGTCGTGGCCGGCACCGTTGTAGCGGGTCGCCGTCACGGCGACCAGGGTGTCGTCATCGAGCACGATCGTGGCTGCGGCGCTGTCGACGTCGCCCGCCTGCGTGAAGAACTTCTCGCCCTTGTTGGCGCCGACCGCGAACACGGTGCGAGCCTCCTGGCCGGTCACGAAACGGATGATGTCGAAGTCGTGGACGCTGCAGTCGCGGAAGAGACCGCCCGAGGTCGGGAGGTAGGCCGCGTGCGGCGGCGCCTGGTCCATCGTCGCTGCGCGGACGGTGTGGACGAAGCCGATCTCCCCGGTCTCGACAGCGTCCTTCGCCCTCCGGTAGCCGGCGTCGAAGCGGCGCTGGAAGCCGATGAGCACCGGCACGCCGCTGCGCCGCTCGAGCTCGGCGAGGGCGAGGGTGCGACCGAGGTCGAGCGCGACCGGCTTCTCGCAGAACGTCGCGATGCCGCGCTCGACGGCCGCCTCGATGAGGTCGGCATGGGCGTCGGTGCCCGCAGTGATGACGAGGCCGTCGAGGCCGGCGCCGAGCAGTTCGTCGATCGTGGCGACGGAGCGGACCCCGAGCCCGGCCGCGACCTCGGCGGCACGGGTTGCGTCGATGTCGGCGAGCACGAGGTCATCGACCCCGTCCAGCGAGGTGAGCGTCTTCGCGTGGAAGGCGCCGATCCGGCCGGTGCCGGCGAGTCCGATGCGCATGGTGTCGTGGCCTTTCGCAGTGATGTCGGGGTGGTGGTCAGGAGCTTGGCTTCGTGGGCGAGAGTCGGGGGTCCGGGCTCTGGTCGGTCCAGGTCTCGCGGACCCAGGCATGGGCGGGGTCGACGCAGGCCCGGCGAAGGCACTCTCGCGACCGGTGAGCGCGGTGTCCACGGCTCATCAGGAACCTCCGTGGACGAGGTCGGCGGCGGTGTCCACAGCGGCGGCGACGTCGCGGTCCGGGGGGTACAGCAGGGCACGGCCGACCACGAGCCCGGCGGCGGACGGGCAGCTCAGGGCCGCACCCCACGTCCGGTAGGTCGCCTCCGGGTCCCCCGTCGGGTCCCCACCGAGGAGCAGGCAGGGGAGCGTCGTCGTCTCGAGGACCCGGTCCATCTCGGCGACGACGGGCAGCTTGAGCCAGGTGTGTGCGCTCGAAGCCCCCAGGCCCGATGCGATGGCCATCGAGGAGATGACCGAGTCGGGGTCGAGCAGGTTCTCGACGCGCGTCGGGGAACGCCGCACGGTGATGAAGGGCTCGACCATGGCCATGAGGCCGCGGGCCGCGAGGGCGCTCACAGCGGAGCCGCTCGCCTCGAGCGTGTCGGCGGTGCCGGCGTCATCGAGGCAGATGCGGGTCAGCATCTTGCCGCCGTCGAGCCGGTGCCGGGCGATGGTCGCGGCGTCGTAGGCCGTGAAGCGGTCGTCGAGCTCGAAGGCCGAGCCCTGAAGACCACCGCGGTTCATCGACCCGATGACGATCCGGTCGTCGAGGAGGCCTGCCAGCAGCAGGTCCTCGAGCACGTCGGGGGTGCCCAGCACGCCATCGACGCCTGGACGCTGGAGAGCCGTGGCGAGCCGGTCGAGCAGGTCGGGCCGGCTAGCCATGGCCCGAGGCTCGTCGCGAACGGCGAAGGCCCCGCGGGCCGGGTGATCCGCGGCGATGAGGAGGAGGCGCCCATCCGGCGGGAGGTTGCTGGAGGGACGGCGCGCGGCCCAGGCCCGTCCGACCGCCCCTGGGTCGCGCAGGCGCTGAGCCGTCAGAGCTGCGGTGTCCACGACACGGCTCATGAGCGGGCACCCTCGAGCAGGGCGAGCACCTCGTGCTCGTGCGGCATGGCGGTCGAGCACTCGAGCCGGGAGGCGACGATCGCCCCGGCCACGCTCGCGAAGCGGATCATGCGCTCGAGGTCCCAACCCTCCAGCAGGCCGTGACAGATGGCGCCGCCGAACGCATCCCCGGCACCGAGGCCGTTGACGACCTCGACAGGCGTGGGCGGAACGACGACCCGCTCTCCGCTCGAGGTCACTGCGAGGACCCCCTTGGGCCCCTGCTTGACGATGGCCAGGTCGACACCGCGATCGAGCAGTGCGCGCGCGGCGGCCTCCGGGTCGTCGGTGCCGACCGCGATGGAGCACTCCTCGAGGTTGCCGATGGCCACGGTGCTCGCCTCCAGCGCCTCCGCCGCGGCCCGGGTGGCCTCGGCTTCGGCGCGCCAGAACTGCGGCCGGTAGTCAAGGTCGATCACCGTGTGCGGGCGGCGGCCCCGCATCGACCATGCGGTCGAGTGGGCCGTCCGGCTGGGCTCGGCGGACAGGCCCGTGAGCGTCGTCCACAGCAGCCCGCTCTCGCGCACACCGACCGGCGGAATCTCCTCCGGGCTGACCCGAAGGTCCGGAGCCTGCGGGTATCGGTAGAAGTAGAGCGGGAAGTCGTCCGGGGGGAAGATCTCGCAGAACGTCACCGGGGTGGGCAGCCATGGGTCGATCGACACGTAGGTCGGGTCAACACCCAGCTCCCCGAGCGCTCGCCGCACGAACCGCCCGAAGGGGTCGTTCCCCGTGCGGCTCACCAACGCCGACGCGTGCCCCAGTCGGGCGGCCGCGACCGCGACGTTCGCCGCGCTGCCGCCCAGGAACTTGCCGAAGGTCGTGACGTCCTCGAGGCCCACGCCGGTCTGCATGGGGTAGAGGTCGACCCCCACCCGCCCGATGACCAAGGCCTCGAACGACTGTGTCGTGGGCACGGGTCCTCCATGGGGTACGCAGCGGGGGGGTGGTGCACTCAGGCTGCACCACGAGCACGACCTGTGTCAATCTTTGTAAGAACATTTGATCGTCCTTACTCTCAGGTAAGAGTGACATATACTGCGATTGTGAACACGATTCCGGTCGTCATCGAACGCGCCAGCCCCGTGCCGCTCTACCACCAGCTCGCCGAGCAGCTGATCGCCGCGATCGAGGACGGGCGCCTGCAGCCGGGGGACCCCTTCGAGAACGAGATGGCCCTCGCCGAGCGACTTGAGATGTCCCGACCGACCGTGCGGCGCGCGATCGCCGAGCTCGTGGGCCGCGGCCTGCTCGTCCGCCGCCGGGGGGTCGGGACGACCGTGGCCAGCCAGGTCATCCATCGGCGCGACGAGCTCACGAGCCTGTACGACGACATCGTCCGCAAGGGCCAGAAGCCTCGCACCGAGGTGCTCTCGTTCAGCCCCGCGCAGGTCGACGCCACCGCGGCCGCGGCCCTGGACCTGCCTGCCGACACCCCCCTGCTCAGCATCGAACGGCTCCGCTACGCCGGCGACACCCCCACCGCACTCATGCACAACTGGCTCCCGCCGCAGTATTCCGACCTCACGCAGGAGGACCTCGCTCGCGAGAGCCTCTATACCCTCCTGCGGGCACGAGGGGTGCGCCCCGTCATCGCCCGCCAGACGATCGGTGCCCGCCGCCCGAAAGCCCGCGAGCGAAAGCTGCTGGGCCTGGCCTCCGGCGACCCGCTCCTCACCATGACTCGACGCGCGTATGCCGTGAACGGCGCCGCGGTCGAGTACGGCGACCACTGCTACCGCTACGACCAGTACGCCTTCGACGTCACCGTCCACGATCGCTGAGCGACCGCTGAACCTCCTCTTCCCCTCGGGCGGGTTAACCGTTAGAGTCCTAATGTCTTAACATTTGCTATACCAGCCTGGACGCCTTCTTCGGCGGCCTCGCCGAGATCGGGTTCCTCGACGACCCGGACGCCGTCTTGTGCAACTCCGTCTTCGCCGAGGACGAGAACGCCGAGGAGATGGCGCGCTACCAACTGACCACCATGGGCGCGCACATCGCCGCCCACACCTCAAGGGGACAGGGATGACCACCTCACCACTGCGCTTGATGACGGAGACGACTCCGACCGCCCTCTGGAACGACTCCTCGACGCTCTCCGAGCTGACGACCTCGATCGGCTGGGGTGCCGTCGGCGCGACGTGCAACCCCGTCATCGCCCTGGCCGCGATCCGCTCCGACCTGCCGCGCTGGCAGGCCCGCATCACCGAGATCGCACAGGACCGGCCCACGGCGACCGAGTCGCAGATCGGGTGGCAGGTCGTCGAGGAGGTCTCGGTCGAGGCCGCCAAGTACCTGGAGCACGCCTTTGCCGAGCACAACGGCCGCAATGGCCGGCTGTCGATGCAGACCGACCCTCGACTGCACCGGGATGCCGCGGCACTGGCCGACCAGGCCGAGCACTTCACCTCGCTCGCGCCGAACATCATCGTGAAGATCCCTGCGACCCGGGTCGGGATCGCGGCCATCGAGGAGGCCTCCTACCGCGGTATCAGCATCAACGTCACCGTGTCGTTCACCGTCCCGCAGGCGGTCGAGGCGGGCGAGGCCATCCAGCGCGGAATGGACCGCCGCGCGGCCGAGGGCAAGGACGTCTCGACGATGGGGCCGGTCGTGACGATCATGGTCGGTCGCCTCGACGACTGGATCAAGACCGTCGTCGAACGCGAGGGCATCGCGATCGATCCCGACCACCTCGAGTGGGCCGGTGTTGCGGCGTTCAAGAAGGCCTATCGCCTGTTCCAGGAGAGGGGGCTGGACGCCCGGCTCCTCGCTGCGGCCTACCGCAACCAGCTGCAGTGGACCGAGCTCGTGGGCGGCGACATCGTGCTGTCCCCGCCGTTCGGCTGGCAGGAGAAGTTCGAGGCCAGTGGCCATGACCCGGTGCCCCGCCTCGACGAGCCCGTGGACGAGACGATCCTTGCCGCCCTGCGCACGATTCCCGACTTCGTCCGCGCGTACGAGGTCGACGGCATGACGCCTGCGGAGTTCGACCACTTCGGTGCTACTCGCACGACCCTGCGCCAGTTCCTCGAGGCTGACGAGGCCCTCGACCGGATCGTGCGAGACGTGCTGGTTCCCGCCCCCTGACCCAACGCCGGGTCGCACGGCCATCGACGACGAAGGACCGACAACGACATGACACAGACCGTGCGGCTCACCACCGCCCAGGCCCTCGTGAAGTTCCTTTCCAGCCAGTACTCCGAGCGCGACGGGGTGGAGCAGCGGCTCGTGACCGGCATGCTGGGCATCTTCGGTCACGGCAACGTCGCCGGCGTCGGCCAGGCTCTGCTCCAGGCCCAGGTGCAGAGCGAGGAGAGCGCCGAAGGCGACGACGTGCTCGGCAACCTGCCCTACTACCTCTCCCGCAACGAACAAGGTGCGGTGCACACCGCCACGGCCTTCAGCCGCGCGCGGAACCGGTGCCAGGTCATGGCCGTCACCACCTCGATCGGTCCCGGTGCGACGAACATGGTCACCGGCGCGGCCCTCGCGACGACCAACAGGATCCCGGTGCTGCTGTTCCCGTCCGACCAGTTCGCCAACCGGGTGCCGGACCCCGTGCTCCAGCAGCTCGAGGACCCCGGCGCGCTCGACATCAGCATCAACGACGTGTTCCGTCCGGTGTCTCGCTTCTTCGACCGGATCAGCCGGCCCGAGCAGCTCATCCCGTCGCTGATGAACGCGATGCGGGTCCTCACCGACCCGGCCGACACCGGCGCGGTGACGGTCTGCCTCCCCCAGGACGTCCAGGCCGAGGCGCACGACTGGCCGTTGGCGTTCTTCGCCCGGCGGGTCTGGCACATCGCTCGCCCGGTGCCCGAGCCGGCAGCCTTGAGCCGCGCGGTCGACGTCATCCGATCGGCGAAGCGGCCGCTCGTCGTCGCCGGCGGTGGCGTTGTCTATTCCGAGGCGTCCGAGGAGCTCCGCGCGTTCGCGGCCGCCACCGGCATCCCGGTCGCGGACACCCACGCCGGCAAGGGAGCCATCAACTGGGACCACCCGTCCGCCGTGGGGGGCGTCGGGTCCACCGGCTCGTCGGCCGCCAACGCGTTGGCCCGCGACGCCGACGTCGTCATCGGCATCGGTACTCGCTACTCCGACTTCACCACCGCCAGCCACACGGTGTTCGCGAACGGGGACGTGCGCTTCGTCAACGTGAACGTGCTCGGCTACGACGCCGCCAAGCACGGGGCGACGATGCTCGTCGCTGATGCCCGCGAGGCCCTGCGCGCCCTGACGGCCGAGCTCGAGGGCTGGCAGGTCGACGATGCCTACCGGCAGGAGGCTGTCGACCTCGACGCGGCCTGGCAGCAGGTTGTCGACGAGTGCTACCACCGCGACCAGACGCCGCTGCCCGCCCAGACCGAGGTCTTCGGGGCGCTCAACGAGCTCATGGGCCCCCACGACGTCGTCATCAACGCGGCCGGCTCGATGCCGGGTGACCTGCAGTGCCTGTGGCGCGCCTCGACCCCAGAGCAGTACCACGTCGAATATGCCTTCTCGTGCATGGGCTACGAGATCCCTGCATCCCTGGGCGTGAAGATGGCCGTCGGCGACGAGCATCAGGTCGTCGCGATCGTCGGCGACGGCACCTACCAGATGCTGCCGATGGAGATCGCCACGATCGTCTCCGAGGGCGTCAAGGTGATCATCGTGCTGCTCCAGAACCACGGGTTCGCCTCTATCGGTGGGCTCTCGGAGTCGCGCGGCTCGCAGCGGTTCGGCACCAAGTACCGCATGCGCCGGTCCTCCACCGGCCGCCTTGACGGCGAGGAGGTCCCCTTTGACCTCGCTGCCAACGCGGCCTCCTGGGGCGCTGACGTGCTGCGCTGCGGATCGATGGCCGAGTTCCGGGCGAACTACCTGAGCGCCGCGGCGTCGGAGCGCACGACGGTGCTGTACATCGAAACCGACCTGATGGGACCGAACCCGCCGGGCACGGCCTGGTGGGACGTTCCCGTGTCCCAGATCTCAACGCTGGAGTCGACGCAGCAGGCCTATACGGAGCACCTCGAGCATCAGCGCGGCCAACGCGCGTACCTCTGATCAGCCGGTCGAGGTCGGGACGGGGCAAAGGCCGGGTTCCGGGTCATGCACGGCTGCCGGTCTCCGATCCTGCACGTACCTGCAGGTCAGAGCCATGACGTGTCGGAGCCGCCTAAGGGAATCGAACCCTTGACCTACGCATTACGAGTGCGTCGCTCTGGCCGACTGAGCTAAGGCGGCAGCGCCCCGGTGAGGGGGCACGAGCATCGAGTATAGGGGGACGCCGGCGGTGCCTGTGCACCAACGTAGGGCGGGCCGCTACCCGCAGGTGAGGCCGTCCTTCGGCACCGTGCCGCGCAGCAGGTAGGCGTCGACCGCCTTGTTGATGCAGCGGCTGCCGCGCATGTACGCGGTGTGGCCGTCGCCGCGGTAGGTCACCAGGTGCCCCTCGGCGAGCTGGCCCGCCAGGCCCTGTGCCCAGGCGTACGGCGTGGCCGGGTCGCGAGTGGTGCCGACCACGACGATCGGCGGGCTACCCTCGGCAACGATCTTGGCCGGCGCGCCATCGCTCTTCACCGGCCAGTACGCGCAGGGCAGCTGGCTCCAGTCGAGGAACGCGCCCCACGTTGGGGCCGCCTGCTCGTACTGCGGCAGTGAGCTCTCGACGCCCTTGAGCCCGCCGACGTCCGGCCGGTCGAGGCAGTTCACTGCGTAGATCACGGTGTTCTGGTTGGAGGTGTAGGTGCCGTTCGCGCTGCGGTCGGCGTAGGCGTCGGCCAGCCTCAGCAGGCCGGAGCCGTTGCCACCCAAGGCCTGGTCGAGGGCCTGCCGCAACACCGGCCAGTAGCCGGGGTCGTACATCGCCACCGCGATGCCCAGCGACCCCCAGCCCTCGCTGAGCGGCCGGCCGGGGTCACCGGTGGGCAGCGGGTTGGTGTCGAGCGAGGCCAGCAGGTCGCGCAGGCGCTGCATGCCGCGGCCGGCGTCCGACCCGAGCGGGCAGCCGGCCGAGCTCACGCAGTCGGCGACGAAGGCTCGGGTCGCCTGCTCGAAGCCCTTGGCCTGGCCGAGGTTGATCTGGTCGGCCGACAACGACGGGTCGATGGCGCCGTCGAGCACCATGCGGCCCACATTGTGGGGGAACAGCCCCGCGTAGGTGGCGCCGAGGAAGGTGCCGTACGACTTGCCCAGGTAGAACAGGCGCTTGTCGCCCAACGCCGCACGGAGCACGTCGATGTCGCGGGCGGCGCTGACGGTGTCGACATGCGCGAGCAGCTCACCACCGCGGGCCTGGCAGCGCCCCGCGAGCTGCTGCAACAGCGCGACGGTGCCCGCGACCTCGGCGGCGTCGTCGGGGGTCGGGTCGGCCGCGAGCAGCTGGTCGGTCTCGGCGTCGGTGAGGCACTCGAGCGGAGCGCTCTGCCCGACGCCGCGTGGGTCGAAGCCCACGACGTCGAAGCTGTCGCGGGCCGCGTCGGAGATGACGGCGCGGGCGGCCCGCGCGTAGTCGACACCGGACCCGCCCGGCCCGCCTGGGTTGACCACCAGCGAGCCGAGCCGCTGATCGGCCTTGGCGGCCCTCAGCCGGATCACGGCCAGCTCGATCGTCGAGCCCTCGGGCTTGCCGTAGTCGACCGGCACCTTCAACCGGCTGCACTGGAAGTCACCGCCGCAACCGGTCCAGGACAGCCGCTGGCCGTAGAAGGCATCGAGCCCGGCCGGGACCGGCGGCGAACTCACCGAGGGCGCGTTCGGGCCCGAGCCGGGCCCGGGCGCAACAGAGCCACCCGACGAGCAGGCCCCCAGTGCCAGCGCCAGCGCGACGACCGCGACGACCGCGACGACCGACCGACGGCGACCCCTCACGCGCCGGCTCGCAGCCGCAGGGCCATCGCCTCGAGGGCGAGCAGCGGCGCGACGTTGGCCCCGATCCGGTCGCGGGCGTCGCGGATCGCGTCCATGCACTGCACCGCCTGGGTGGGTGAGAGTCGGCCGGCCAGCCGCTCGACGTCCGGGCGCATCTCGGCGTTGATCAGCTCGGCGTCGGGGTCGGCGTGCAGCACCAGCACGTCGCGGTAGAGCGACAGCAGGTCGATCAGCGAACGGTCGATCATGTCGCGCACGAACCTGGTGGCGCGCCGCCTCTGGTTGTCGGTCAGGGCCTTGAGCTGGCTACGCACGTGCGGCGGCTGGGTGCGGGCCTGGACGTCGGCCCCCAGCGCGCGCAGCAGGTCGGCGCGCTCGGCCTCATCGCGCTCAGTCGTGCCTGCCTCGGCCTCCGCCTTGGCGGTGTCGAGCAGCGAGGCGGCGTGCAGGACGGCCTCGCCGACCCCCTGAAGCCGCAGCGGGATCTGCAGGACGTCGCGCCGGCGGATCCGGGCCTGCTCGTCAGTAGCCAGCCGGCGGGCCATGCCGATGTGGCTCTGCGCCGCCCGCGCCGCGAACACCGCCATCTGCGGGTCGACGCCGTCCCGCTCGACCAGCAGGGAGGCCACCGCCTCCGGCGGCGGGGTGCGCAGGCCGACGTGGCGGCAACGGCTGCGGATGGTGACCAGCACGTCGTCCGCGCTCGGGGCGCACAGCAGCCAGACGGTGCGCGCGGTGGGCTCCTCGATCGCCTTGAGCATGGCGTTGCCCGAGGAGTCGTTGAGCCGGTCGGCGTCCTCGACGAGGATCACCCGCCAGCGCCCCACCGACGGCCGGCGCTGCGCCAACGGCAGCAGCTCGAGCGCCTGCTGCCGGCTGATCACGACGCCTTCGGTGCGCAGCGTGGTGACATCGGCGTGGCTGCCGGTCAGGACGGTGTGGCAGGAGTGGCAGCGCCCACAGCCCGCGACGTCCTCGTCGCACAACAGGGCCGCGGCGAACGCGCGCGCGGCCACCGAGCGGCCTGACCCGGGTGGGCCGGTGAAGAGCCACGCATGCGTCATGCCCGCCCCGTCACCGCGGGACGAGGCGACCGCCCGCTGTAGCACCTCGACCGTCGGCTCCTGGCCAACGACCTCGTCCCACACGCTCACCGGCGCTCGCGCCGTCCGAGCCGGAAGATCTCGTCATCGAGCGGGAGCGGCGCCGTGGCCTCATCCGCCTGGTGCCCCTGGGTGTCGGCCTCTCGGGAGGTCGGTGCAGGTGGCACCGCCGGTAGGGGCGCGGTCGGCGCCGACGCGGACGGCGTGGACGCCGCCGGGGCAGCCGGGACCGGCGGAGTGATCGGCAGCGGGGCGGTCGGCGCCGATCCCGCCGGCGCCGCAGCGGTCCGCTCCTGCTCGGCGATCTGGGCTGCTCGGGCACGCGCCCGCTCGCGCTCGGCCTCGCGGGCCACCTCGAGCTCGGCCTCGCGACGTTCGAGGTTGGCCCGCTCCTGCGCTGCGCGGCGGTCCGCGGCCGCCTGCGCCTGCGCGGCCTCACGCTCCGCGTGCGCGGCCGCGCGCCGGGCCTGTCGCTCGGCCTGCACCTGGGCCGCGATCCGGGCCCGGTGCGCCGCCTCCCGCGCTGCCTCCTCGCGAGCAGCGGCCAGCTGAGCCTCCTGCTCGGCCCGAGCCGCCTCGGCGAGCGCCTCACGCTGCTCGCGAGCAGCCCGGCGGGTGGCCGACTCGGGCAGGAGGGGGCGCAGGCGCTCGACCACCTGACGGTGAACCTCCTGCGGGCCGAGCTCAGCATCGACGACGAGGTAGCGCGAGGGAGCGCGGGCCGCGAGGTCGAGGAACCGCTCGCGTACCCGGGCGTGGAAGTCGTCGGGCTCGGACTCCAGCCGGTCGTGCTCGTCGGCGCGTCGCGTGCGCCCGGCGCCCGGGTCGATGTCGAGCACCACGGTCAGGTCGGGCAGCAGCCCCTGCGTGGCCCAGCGGGACAGCTGTGCCACCTCGGTGGTGCCCAGGTCGCGGCCCGAGCCCTGGTAGGCCACCGAGGAGTCCATGAACCGGTCGGTGACCACTACGTGCCCCGCCTCGAGCGCGGGACGCACCACCGTCTCGACGTGGTGCGCGCGGTCGGCTGCGAACAGCAGCGCCTCGGCCCGGGGCGACAGGTCGTCGCCATGGAGCAGCACCTCGCGCAGCCGTTGACCGGTCGGGGTGGCGCCGGGCTCGTGCGTGAGGACGGGGGTGTAACCGTGCTCGCCCAGCCATTCACCCAGCAGCCGGACCTGGGTGGACTTGCCCGCCCCGTCACCGCCCTCGAAAGCGACGAAGCACCCGAGGTGGGCGTCTCGGCGGGCGGGCGCGTGGTGCAGGTGCCGTTGACGAACGGCGGCCACGAGGTCGGACGCCAGCGACACCCCGGGCCGGTCGTCCATCTGCCGGTAGGCCAGCACACCGACCACGATGGCGGCCGCGCCGGCCAGCAGGAAGGTGGCCATCGACCCGGTGTAGGTCAGGCTCACCTGGTCGGTCAGCCCCACCGTGTGCGGCAGGTCGAGGACCTTGGAGAAGCCGGCCGCGACGACCGGCGCGAGCGCCAGCACGGTGATCAGCACGACCCGCACCATGGACTGCACGAACGCGAACGTGCGCCCGCGGACGTCGTCGCCGACCTCGAGCCCGAGCAGGGTGTAGCCGGTCACCCAGGCGGCGCCTGCGCAGGCGCCCAGCCCGCTGACGAAGAACACGGCCAACACGATGTTGGGTACCAGGGAGAGCAGCACCAGCCACACCCCGGCAGCACCGATCGACAGACCGAACATCCGGCGGCGCGGGAAGCCCGCCAGCAGCCGCGGCGCCAGCCACATCCCGGCCGCCATCCCCACGAACACGGCGGCGAAGAGCATGCCGTAGCCAGGCGAGCCCGCCCGTAGGTCGCCGACGTAGGCCTGCGCCAGCCCGATCACGAAGCCGCCGGCCGCGAACGCACCGAGCATGCCCAGCACCAGGCCGCGCACCAGCGGCGTGCGGCCGATGAACGTCCACCCGGCCATGGCGGTGCGCAGGATCGACTCCTGCCGTGCCGACGCGCTACGCGCTGCGGGGAAGTCGAGCCGCCAGATGACCATCGCCGAGACCAGGAAGGTCAGCGCATTGACATACAGGGCGAGGTACGTCGGATTGTCGGCCAGCTGCGGGACGACGCCGTCGATGACCCCACTGACCAGCGTCAGCCCGGCGAACACGAGCGCGGCGACCGGAGCCGACCCGTACGTGACGATGAGGCTGAGCTGGTTGGCTGCCTCGAGCCGGCGGCGCGGCACCAGGTTGGGCACCGTGGCGTCCTTGGCAGGCATCCAGAACAGGCCCACGATCTCGACCAGCACGATGGCGACGTACAGCCACCACAGGGTGCCCACGATCGGGATCGTGCAGAAGATGAGGAAGCGCAGGACGTCGCCGTAGACGAGCGTCCAGCGGCGGGGCAGTCGGTCGGCCACCACCCCCGCCAACGGGCCGAACAGCACCGCCGGCGCCAGCCGCAGGATGAAGACCCCCGAGACGGCCAGCAGCTTCGCGGCGGGCGTCTGTGGAAGCGCCCCGGCCAGCGCGGTCGTGGCCAGCAGGCCGAGCCAGTCACCGAAGCTGGACAGGCCAAGCGCCAGCCAGAGCCGCCGGAACGGCGTGATCGCCAGGACGGCGCGCACGTCGTGGTCGGGCGCCTCGACCGCGCCCGACGTGCTCAGGGCCGCACTGGTGTCTGCCACGCGGGCAGCCTACGTGAGTCGGCCGACAGCGGGCAGCGAGCGGGCCCGGGTCAGCTGGACTGGTCCGCGGTGGCCTGCGGAGCCACCGCCTTCTTGGCGGCCGTCTTCTTGGCCGTGGCCTTCTTGGCGGCCGTCTTCTTGGCGGCCGTCTTCTTGGCGGCCGTCTTCTTCGCCGTCGACTTCTTGGCTGCGGCCTTCTTCGTGGTCCGCTTCTTGGCCGGGCCACGGGCGCGCTTGTCAGCCAGCAGCTCGGCGGCGCGCTCCATCGTGATCGTCTGCGGATCGTCGTCCTTGCGGAGCGTGGCGTTCACCTCGCCATCGGTCACGTACGGCCCGAACCGGCCGTCCTTGACCACGATCTGCTGCCCCGACACCGGGTCCGCCTCGAGCTCGCGCAGCGGCGCGGACGCCGCCTGCCCCCGGCCGCGCTTGGGCTGGGCGTAGATCGCGAGCGCCTCGTCCAGGCCGATCTCGAACAGCTGCGCCTCACTCGTGAGCGAGCGCGAGTCCGTGCCCTTCTTGAGGTAGGGGCCGTAGCGGCCGTTCTGCGCCGTGATCTCGTCACCGGACTCGGGGTCGAGCCCGACGATCCGCGGCAGCGACAACAGCCGCAGCGCGTCCTCGAGGGTGACGGCCTCGGGCGCCATGTCCTTGAACAGGCTGGCCGTCCGCGGCCTGGGCCCCTCGGCCTTCTTGGCCGCCTTCTTGGCCGCCTTCTTCTTCGGCGCAGCGTCGGGTCCGTCGTCGCCGGGCTCGGCGGACTGGGCGGTGTCGGTCGGCTCGTCGTCCGGGCGGTCGTCCTCGATCAGCTCGGTGACGTAGGGGCCGTAGCGGCCGGCCTTGACCACGATGGCGCGGCCGGTCGCGGGGTCGTCGCCGAGCACCCGGCCGTCGTCGCCGCTCATGGTCAGCAGCTCACGGGCCTTCTCGACGGTCAGCTCGTCGGGCGCGACGTCGTCCGGCACCGTGGCGCGCTGCGGCTGGCCGTCCGGGCCGGAGACCTCGACGTACGGGCCGTAGCGGCCCACGCGCAGCACGACGTCCTCGCCGATGGGCACGGTGCTGATGTCGCGGGCGTCGATCTCGTCCAGGTCACCCGCGAGGTCCTTGAGGCCCTCGAGCGCGGTGTCGGCGTCGCCGAAGTAGAACCGGTGCAGCCAGCGCCCGCGCTCCTCGTGACCGTCGGCGATCCGGTCGAGGTCGCCTTCCATGGCCGCGGTGAAGTCGTAGTCGACCAGCCGGCTGAAGTGCTCCTCCAGCAGCCGCGTGACGGCGAACGCCACCCATGAGGGCACGAGCGCCGAGGCGCGCTGCCACACATAGCCGCGGTCGATGATCGTCGAGATGGTGGACGCGTACGTCGACGGGCGTCCGATCCCCTTCTCCTCCAACGACTTGACCAGGCTTGCCTCGGTGAAGCGCGGCGGCGGGCTGGTCTCGTGGCCGCTCACCTCGAGCTCGCGCGACGACACCGCGTCGCCGGACGCCAGCTGCGGCAGCCGGCGCTCGGACTCGCGCTCGTCGTCGCCGCGCTGCTCGTCGCGACCCTCCTCGTAGGCGGCCATGAAGCCGCGGAAGGTGATGACGGTGCCGCTCGCGCTGAACTCGGCCACCCTGCCGTCGGACGACGTCGCGGCCAGCCGCACGGACGCCGTCGAGCCACGCGCGTCGGCCATCTGGCTGGCCACGGTGCGCTTCCAGATCAGCTCGTAGAGTCGGAAGTCGTCGCCGCGCAGCTGCCCGGAAACCTGTGCGGGAGTGCGGAACCGGTCGCCGGCGGGACGGATCGCCTCGTGCGCCTCCTGGGCGTTCTTGGCCTTGCCGGCGTAGGTGCGCGGCTTGTCGGGCACGTACTCGGGGCCGTACAGCTCGGCCGCCTGTGAGCGAGCTGCGGTGAGTGCCTCGTTCGAGAGCACCACCGAGTCGGTGCGCATGTAGGTGATGTAGCCGTTCTCGTACAACGACTGTGCGACGCGCATCGCATGCCGGGAGGAGAAGCGCAGCTTGCGGCTGGCCTCCTGCTGCAGCGTCGAGGTGGTGAACGGCGCCGCCGGACGACGGGTGTAGGGCTTCTCCTCGACCGAGCTGACCGTGACCGGCGCCGCCTGAAGGCCTTCGGCCAGCGAGGTGACCGCCGCGAGGTCGAGGTGGACGACGGTGCGGGTGCCCTCCTTGAGCCGGCCGAGGTCGTCGAAGTCCTTGCCGGTGGCGACCCGCGAGCCGTCCACGCTGGTGAGCCGTGCGGTGAAGGTGGCGTCGTCGTCCGCCGCGAACGTGCCGAGCAGGTCCCAGTAGGACGCAGAGCGGAACGCCATCCGCTCGCGCTCGCGCTCGACCACCATGCGGGTGGCCACGGACTGCACACGTCCGGCCGACAGGCCCTGGCGCACCTTGCGCCACAGGACGGGCGACACCTCGTAGCCGTACAACCGGTCGAGGATCCGCCGGGTCTCCTGGGCGTCGACCAGCCGGTCGTCGATGTCGCGGGTGTTCTCGAGGGCGCGCTCCAGGGCCTCGCGGGTGATCTCGTGGAACACCATGCGCTTGACGGGGACCTTCGGCTGGAGCGCCTCGAGCAGGTGCCACGCGATGGCCTCGCCCTCGCGGTCCTCATCCGTCGCCAGGAAGAGCTCGTCGGCGTCCTTGAGCAGCCGCTTCAGCTCGGCGACCTTCTTGCGCTTGTCGACGTCGACCACGTAGTAGGGCTCGAAGCCGTTCTCGAGGTCGACCGCGAACTTGCCGAACGGGCCCTTCTTCATGTCCGCGGGCAGCTCGGAGGGCTGAGGGAGATCGCGGATGTGCCCGACGCTGGCCTCGACGTCGTAGCCCTCGCCGAGGTAGCCGGCGATGGTCTTGGCCTTGGCCGGCGACTCGACGATGACGAGTCGGCGGCGGCCGGAAGTGGACGACGTGGCCACGCTTCTCCCTTGCTCGGTCGCGAGGTCGCAGGACGGCGGCCCCGCCACGAACCGGTCGGGCCCGCTGAGGGTCCGACCGGCCACGACGGTAACGCCGCGGCACCGAGAGTATGCAATCCGGGGGTCTTCCCGTGCTCTACGGCGGCGCGTCGGTGGGCTGCCGGCGGCTGGCTCGGCGGCCGAGCGGGCGGCTGAGCGGCGGGGGGCGGCCGAGCGCGCGGCTGAGCGAGGGCGGCCGGCCGACGTCCGGGGCGGGGCTTACCGAGGCCTCGGTGCACTTGCCGAGGGCTCTACCCCTCGGCAAGCAGACCGACGCCTGCTTCACGTGATCAACTGCGGCCGGGCGGGGGCGGGGGGTGGTGGAGCAGGAGGTCGGCGACGAGGTGCCGGACGTCAGGCACCAGCCGGGCGCTCAGCTCGTGGACCGGCTCGTCCAGCAGATGGGCGAGCGCACCGATCACCTGACCGACCGAGAGCTCACCGTCGCAGGCCCCGACCAGCCCGGCGAGCGCCGTGTCGGCCCGCACCACCCGGCCCAGGTTCCCGCCCTGCCGCAGCAGCACCACCTGCGGGTCAGCGGCGCCGGGCAGGCCGTGCCGCTCCTCCGTCACGTCGGCCGCCACCACGAGGTGGGCGGCGAGCAGGTCGTCGTCCGAGGTGGTGCGCAGCCAGGCCTCGGCGGCCAGCACGGCTCCGACGACCGAGCCCATCGGTCCGGCGAGCGGTGCCCGGACGTCGTCCAGCCGCTGCCAGCCCGGTCCTGGGCCGCGTCGTAGCGTGATGACGCCGAAGCCGATCGCCTCGACCCCGCGCGCCGCGAAGTCGTCCAGCCACGCCGCCACGAGGTCGTCGTGCTCGGCGCTTCCCGGCCCGTGCCCACCGTCGCGGGCCCAGGTCTCGGCGTACTCGACCGGGTCCTGCACCTCGCGCTGCACCACCCAGGCCTGCAGCTCGGGCGGGAGCCAGCCGGCCACCCGCTCGCGCCAGTCACCGTCGACGTGCTCCCAGTTGCCGAGCAGCTGCGCCACCCCGCCCGGGGCCAGCAACGACCCCACCTCGCCGGCCAGCCGGCGCACGACGTCGTCACCGGCCAGCCCGCCGTCGCGGTACTCGAAGCGGGCCGTGCCGGGCGCGCGGGGCGTGATGACGAACGGCGGGTTGCTCACGACGAGGTCGAACCGCTCGCCCACCACCGGCTCGAGCAGGCTGCCGCGCCGCAGCTCGAGCGAGCGCCCGGCGAACGGGCCGCCGACGCGGGCCGCGTTGAGCGAGGCGTTGAAGGCAGCGAACGCCAGGGCCCGGCCCGAGACGTCGGTGCCGACGACGGACGACGCGTGCCGGGCGGCGTGGAACGCCTGGATGCCGCAGCCGGTGCCGACATCCAGGACGCTGCCGACCTGCTCACGGGGGGTCCACTGCGCGAGCGTCCTGGAGGCACCGCCGACGCCGAGCACGTGGTCGGGCCGCAGCGGCCCGCCGGTGGCCGTCTCACCGAGGTCGGACGCCAGCCACCACTGCGCGTCGTCGTCCCCGTAGGGGCGCAGGTCGACCAGCGGGCGCAGCGCGTCGTCCGGGGCGTGACCGGCTGACCGCACCAGGCCGGCTCGCTCGGCACCGTCCACCCCCGAGCGGGGCAGGGCGGCCGCGAGCTCGCGGCGCGACACCGGGTCGCCGAGCACCAGCAGGCGGGTGAGCACCGCGACCGGGTCGGACGACGACGCCAAGGCCCGGCGGGCGGCCAGTGGCTGCGCCCGGTGCAGCGCAGCAGCCGCCACCGGCCCGAGCACCTCGTCGACGGCCGCGACCGAGAATGCGGTCAGGTCGGCGGCGAGGTCTGCCGCGCCGGCCGGGTCCAGCGCCGGGGGGGTGGCGCCTCCGGCAGCCGAGGACGACGTCACCTGCCGAGCACCTCCCTCCACGACGGACCCCACAGCCTAGGAGCGGCTGGCCACCACCGCCCTCCCCGGCCCGGGACGCACCGCACCCCCCGGCCGCGGGCGGCAGGGGGGTGCGGTGCGGTGCAGACCGGTCAGCGCGTCGTCGCCGGCTCCTCGTCAGCAGCATCGTTGGCGCGTCGTTGGCGTCGTCACCGGCGGTGCCGGTGGCCGAGCCAGTGGCCGCGCCGGACGCGAGGTCGATGTCAGCCCCGTCGCCGTCGACCCCGGCGAGCTCCTCGCCGCCGTCCGTCGCGTCGTCACCGAACGCGATGTCACGACGCTTGGAGATCGTGACGGCCGCGACGATGATCACGACCGCGACCCCGGCGATGGCGTAGCGGATCGGGCTGCTGGCGTCCTTGCCGATGGTGAGCTGGACGATGGCCGGCGCGATGAGCAGGGCGACGAGGTTCATCACCTTGATCAGCGGGTTGATCGCCGGGCCGGCGGTGTCCTTGAACGGGTCGCCGACCGTGTCGCCGATGACCGTGGCGGCGTGTGCCTCAGAGCCCTTGCCGCCGTAGTTGCCGTCCTCGACGATCTTCTTCGCGTTGTCCCACGCGCCACCGCTGTTGGCGAGGAAGACCGCCATCAGCACGCCGGCGCTGATCGCGCCGGCGAGGTAGCCGGCGAGCGGCCCGATACCGAGGCCGAAGCCGACGGCGATCGGGGCCATCGCCGCGAGCAGGCCGGGCGTGGCCAGCTCGCGCAGCGAGTCGCGGGTGCAGATGTCGACCACGCGGCCGTACTCGGGACGCTCGGTGCCCGCCATGATGCCGGGGTGCTCGCGGAACTGGCGGCGCACCTCGAACACGATCGCTCCGGCGGCGCGCGTCACCGCGTTGATCGCCAGGCCGGAGAACATGAAGACGACCGCCGCACCCAGGATCAGGCCGAACAGGTTCGACGGCGTGACGACCTCGAAGTTGAAGCGGGCGCGCACCGAGGTGGTGAGCGTGGAGGCATCGACGCCTGCCGCCCCGATCGCCGTCTGCACCGAGTCGGTGTAGGAGCCGAACAGCGCCGTCGCGGCGAGCACCGCCGTCGCGATCGCGATGCCCTTGGTGATCGCCTTGGTGGTGTTGCCCACCGCGTCGAGCTCGGTGAGGATCTTCGCGCCCTCCTCGTCGACGTCCCCGGACATCTCCGCGATGCCCTGGGCGTTGTCGCTGACCGGGCCGAAGGTGTCCATGGCGACGATGACGCCGACCGTGGTCAGCAGACCACAACCGGCCAGCGCGATGAGGAACAGCGACAGGATCACGGTGCTGCCACCGAGCACGAAGGCCAGGTAGACGGCACCACCGATGATGACGGCCGTGTAGACGGCCGACTCCAGGCCGACCCCGACGCCGGACAGGACGACGGTCGCGGCGCCGGTGAGCGAGGTGCGGGCGACGTCGCGCGTCGGCCGGTCCTCGGTGCCGGTGAAGTAGCCGGTGAGCCACAAGATGATGCCGGCGAGCACGATGCCGAGGGCCACCGCGGCGGTGGCGACGAGGCGCGGGTCGCCCTGCAGCGTCGCGACCTCCTGGCCGGCGTTGGTGAGCTCGGCGAACGACGACGGCAGGTACAGGAAGGCCGCCAGGCCGCAGAGCACGGCTGACACGGCGGCCGAGATGTAGAAGCCGCGGTTGATCGCGACCAGACCGCTCTCACCGACCCGCGGCCGGATGATGAAGACGCCGAGCACGGCGGTGAGCGCGCCGATGGCCGGGACGATGAGCGGGAACACCAGACCGGCGTCACCGAAGGCGGCCTTGCCGAGGATCAGCGCGGCCACCAGGGTCACGGCGTAGGACTCGAACAGGTCGGCGGCCATGCCCGCGCAGTCACCGACGTTGTCACCGACGTTGTCGGCGATGGTGGCGGCGTTGCGGGGGTCGTCCTCCGGGATGTTCTGCTCGACCTTGCCGACCAGGTCGGCGCCGACGTCCGCGGCCTTGGTGAAGATGCCACCGCCGACGCGCATGAACATCGCGAGCAGCGCGGCGCCGAAGCCGAAGCCCTCGAGCACCTTGGGGGCGTCGCCGCGGTAGAGCAGGACGACGATCGAGGCGCCGAGCAGGCCGAGGCCGACCGTGGCCATGCCGACGGTGCCGCCGGTGCGGATCGCGACCTTCATGCCGGCGTCGCGGTCGCCGAGCCTGGCGGCCTCGGCGACGCGCACGTTCGCGCGGACGGCGAGCGACATGCCCAGGTAGCCGATCGCGGCGGAGAACAGCGCGCCCAGGATGAAGAACCCGGAGCGGCCGAAGCGCACGCCCTGCGTGTCGGCCGGTAGGGCCAACAGCAGGAAGAACACGATGACGACGAAGACGCTGAGCGTCTTGAACTGCCGGGCGAGGTAGGCCGAGGCCCCCTCCTGCACGGCGCGGCCGATCTCCTGCATCCGCTCGGTGCCGTCGCCTGCGGCCAGCACCTGACGACGGAATGAGACCGCCATGATCAGGGACAGCACCGCGATGGCGGCGACGACAACGACGTAGGTCAGGTTGGTGCCGGTGATGGTGGCACCCTCAGCGGCCTGGGTCAGCCCGCGCATTCGCGTCCTCCTAGACGTGGTGGACGTCCCCTCTGCGGGGCCAGACGCGCCTCATGCGCACCTCGGCCGGGGGACGTTCGTGACGGACTGTATCTGTGTCTCTGCGGGCGGGGAAGGAAAGCCAGGTCGCGGATCTGCATCGAAGCGGTCAGGCGACCCACGACAGCCGCAGGACGGTGTGGCCATCGCGCTGCTCGACGCCGGTGGAGTCGGTCAGCCCGGCCAGCACCGCGCGCGGCAGGGCCTCGGACGGCGAGCCGGAGGATGGCGGAACCGGCCACACCCGGGCGGTCAGGCCCGGACCGGCGTCGTCGAGCTCGAGCGTGACGAGCTGGTGGGTGTCGGAGGCAGCGCCCAGCGCGAGCGCGCACGCCTCCCCCACTCCCTGGCGCACGGACTCCACCAGGGTCTCCGGCCAGCCGGCGCGACGGGCCACGGTGACGGCCACGAGCCGCGCGGTGCGGACGTGCACCGGCAGGGCCCGGAAGGCCAGCCGAACTGTGCTTGTGTCGCCCCCCACGACCCGAGCTCAGCCTCCGGCGTCGGAGGGCTGGGCGGCCAGGGCCTCGTCGACCGAGTCGTGGATCGCGAAGACCTTGGTCAGCCCGGTGATCCTGAACACCTTGAGGACCCGTTCCTGCGAGCACACGAGGTGCAGGGACCCCCCTTGGGTGCGAACGCGCTTGAGCCCGCCGACCAGGACACCCAGCCCGGTGGAGTCCAGGAACTCGACCCCCTGCATGTCGACCACCAGGTGGTGGTGGCCGGCCGCCACGAGCGTGTTGAGCTGGTCTCGCAGAGCAGGTGCGCTGTAGACGTCGATCTCGCCACTGACTTCGACGATCATGCGCCCACCCTGCTCGCGGGTGCCCACAGACAGATCCACGTTTTCCTCCAGAGCCCCGTTGTTACTGCGCGCCATCTAACCACTGCGTGGCGCTACCGCACACCGCTGCACCCGGTCGATCCGGATCCGGCACCAGGTCCGGAGGCGCCGGCTGTCTGCGCGAGGGGTCACGATGGGCGGGTGACCTCTCCCGCGGTCGGCACCGGCGACGCCCGGGCCGCGCCTGTCCCGCGGCTGCTGGATGTCATCAACCGCGCCGGGCGCCGGGACGACCGGCTGCGGCACGTCGAGCAGGTACGAGCCAGGGTCGGCCGACCGGCGCCGTGGCCGGACTGGGTCGACAACCCGCTCGTGCAGGCACTGTCGGACGTCGGCGTGTCGCGGCCCTGGGAGCACCAGGTGGCTGCCGCCGAGCTGGTGCACGCCGGGCGCCACGTCGTCGTCGCCACGGGCACGGCGAGTGGCAAGTCCCTCGCCTACCTGTTGCCGGCCCTCGTCTCCGTCCGCCGGGCGGCGGCCACCGGCTTGGGCGCGCGGCGCCCCACCGCGCTGTACCTGGCGCCGACCAAGGCGCTGGCCGCCGACCAGCTGAGCGGGCTGGCGGCGCTGCGGCTGCCCGACCTGCGCGCCGCCGCCTACGACGGCGACACGCCGCCGGACGAGCGGCGCTGGGTGCGCGACCACGCGTCGTACGTGCTCACCAACCCCGACCTGCTGCACCACTCGCTGCTCCCGGGTCACCAGCGCTGGGCGCGGTTCCTGCGCGGGCTCGACATCGTGGTGATCGACGAGTGCCACCACTACCGCGGCGTGTTCGGCTCGCACGTCGCGGCGGTGCTGCGGCGGCTGCGTCGGGTTGCCGCGCACTATGGCGCGGACCCGACGTTCGTGCTGGCGTCGGCGACGGTGTCAGCCCCGGCCGCGCACGCCTCGCGACTGACCGGCCTGCCGGTGGTCGCGGTCACCGACGACGCCTCGCCTCGGGGCACCACCGAGGTCGTGCTCTGGGAGCCGCCGCTGCTGCCCGGGGGCGGAGAGCACGGCGCGCCCACGCGGCGCAGTGCGAACGCCGAGGTCAGCGACCTGCTCACCGACCTGACGTCGTCCGGCGTACGGACTCTGGCCTTCGTGCGGTCTCGTCAGGGGGTGGAGCAGGTCGCGAGCACCGCGCGGCGACTGCTCGGCGAGGTGGACGCCGACCTGCCGCACCGGGTCGCCGCCTACCGCGGCGGGTACCTCCCCGAGGAGCGCCGGGCGATCGAGCGCGACCTGCGCAGCGGCCGGCTGCTCGGCGTGGCTGCCACCAACGCCCTCGAGCTCGGGATCGACATCGCCGGGCTGGATGCGGTGCTGCTGGCCGGCTGGCCGGGACGGCGCGCCTCGCTGTGGCAACAGGTCGGCCGGGCCGGACGCGAAGGGCAGGATGCCCTCGCCGTGCTCGTGGCGGCCGACGACCCGCTCGACACCTACCTGGTTCATCACCCGCAGGCGGTCTTCGGACCGAGCATCGAGGCGACGGTCCTCGATCCCGACAACCCGTACGTGCTGGCACCGCACCTGGCCGCGGCGGCCGCCGAGCTACCCCTGACCCCCGCTGACCTGCCGTCGTTCGGCCCGAGCGCACCCCAGCTGCTCGCCCTGCTCGTCGAGCGCGGGGTGCTACGGCGCCGGCCGGCGGGGTGGTTCTGGGCGCGGCCCGACCGCGCCACCACCCACGTCGACCTGCGCGGCGCCGGGGGAAGCGCGTTCCGCGTCGTCGAGGACGGCACCGGGCGGGTGCTCGGCACGGTCGACGCTGGTGCGGCCGACCGCTCGGTGCACGACGGGGCCGTGTACGTGCACCAGGGCGAGACGTACCTCGTGCTGCGGCTCGACCTCGAGCAACGTGTCGCCCTCGTGGAACGGGCGACGCCGGACTGGACGACGCACGCGCGGACGGTGACCGACGTCCGGCTGCTGGAGACGCTGCGCCAGCGTGACTGGGGGGAGGTCGAGGTGTCGTTCGGCGCCGTGCGCGTGACGACCCAGGTCGTGTCGTACCTGCGGCGGCGGCTGCCCGGCGGGGAGGTGCTGGGCGAGGAGCCGCTCGACCTGCCAGTGCGCGAGCTCACCACCAAGGCGGTGTGGTGGACCGCCCCGGTCGGGGCGCTGGAGCGGGCCGGGGTCCGAGCAGCTGACCTGCCGGGGGCGCTGCACGCCGCGGAGCACGCAGCGATCGGTCTGCTGCCGCTGCTCGCGACGTGCGACCGCTGGGACGTCGGCGGGGTGTCGACCGCCCTGCACCCCGACACCGGGCTGCCGACCGTGGTGGTGCACGACGGCCACCCCGGCGGTGCCGGCTTCGCCGAGCGGGGATTCGAGGTGGCGCGGGCCTGGCTGCAGGCCACCCACGACGCCATCGCCACGTGCGCGTGCGCCTCCGGATGCCCGTCCTGCGTGCAGTCCCCCAAGTGCGGCAACGGCAACGAGCCGCTCGACAAGCCGGCTGCGCGCGCCGTGTTGCGGATGCTGCTCCAGGCGGCCACCACGGCGGCTGCTCACGGGCCGCCGACGGGCGGCGCGACCGATCCGCCACCTGCTCGGCAGGACGCCGGCCCGCCGTCCCACTAGGGTCGAGATGACCTTCCGGCGGCGCAGTCGTCGGTGCGAACGGAGGACACCATGCTCGCCCTCGGCATCATCTTCCTGCTGCTGGCAGCCGCCCTCATCGTGGGGGTGGTCGTCACCGGGACCTCGCAGGAGATCCTCTTCACCTCGACCATCGGCAACCTCACCACCCAGCCCGTCTGGATCTTCGCCGCCGGTGCCCTCGCCATGCTGCTGGTGCTGCTCGGCCTGTCGTTCTTCGGCCGAGGCACCCGCCGTGGCGTCGCCCGGCGTCGCGAGATCAAGCGGCTGCGCCAGGTCGAGGAGGAGCACACCAGCGGCCCCATCCCGACCACGCGCACCGAGACCGTCGAGAGCTCCGCCCCGGTGGTCGTCACCGAGCGTCGACCTGGCTACGACGAGCCGGACCGCCAGCTGGTCCGCGAGCAGCGAGCGGCCACCGTGGAGCCGGTGACCGAGCGGCCGGCTCACGAGCCGCCCGCACAGCCGGCGCCGCCGACCAGCGCCGCCTACGACCCGACCCTCACCGACGACGGTCGCCACCGCGACATCTGAGCTTCGGCTCACGGCGGCGCTCACGGCGGCGCTCACGGCGGCGCTCACGGCGGCGCTCCCCGCCCGACGACCGGGGCGGGCCCGGCGTGCGCGGACGCCGTAGCACGGCCGAGTCGACCCGCCGGCCCGGCCGGCCGCACCGCAACGGTGGTGCGCGCCGCACCGTCGGCGGCCCGACAGCTGAGCAACGCAGCGTCCGGCGGTGTCACGGCCGCGGCGGCCTGGCACCCACCCGGCGCGTGACCAGCAGCGGCGAGCGCCGTCAGGTCGGCGGTGGCCATGGCCCGGTGTCGAGCGACGACGACAGCGCCCAGGGCCGCCGCGGTCGATGCCAGCACGGTGGCCAGCAGCACGACGGCGAGCACCAGCAGCGTCGCGCTGCCGCCGTCGGCCGACTGCTCGGGCTGGGCCACGGCCCGCGACCGCACCGTGAGCCGAGGGCCGAGTGGCAGCACCAGGCGGACCATGCGCCGGACGTCGACGACGACCTGCGTGCCGCGGGTGACGCTGATCTGCGCACCGGCACCCGCGCCGGATCCGTCGCCGCCACCAGCAGCCTCGCGCGCCAGCTGCACCACGTGCCCGTCGCCCTCCCCCCGGGCCGCCGCGCGGGCGCCCGCGCGCGCCGCATCGACACACGCCACCTGGGCGACCACCGCCTGCCCGACACCGACAACGACTGACGCGGCCAACGCGACGGCCGGCAGGGCCACCGCCAGCTCTGCCGTGGCCATGCCGCGCTCTCGACGGGCACCGCGGTCAGCCACCGAGGGCCAGCGCCTTCGTGATGATGCCGAGCAGCAGGTCGCGCACGGCCGAGCCGCGCAGGATGGTGACCAGGAGCGCGGCGAAGCCGCACGCGGCGAGGGTGCCGATCGCGTACTCGGCGGTGGTCATCCCCGCGTCGCGCCACCGCGCAGCGGGCCGTCGCAGAGAGCGGGTGGAACGACGGGACATGGGGATCTCCTTGTCGGTCATGAGCGTTGCGGCACAACGGCTCTGGTGATGCTCACCGAGCTCCAGCCTGACCCAGGCTGCATTGCGCGGACAGGGCCGGCGGCCGATCTGTGGACGACGTGAACACCGGTTGTCCCTGTGGATCACCCGACGCCGATCAGCTGCCGCGACAGCCCGAGGACGACGGGCGCGACCCCCAGCAGGACGAAGGACGGCAGGATGGTGAGCCCCAGCGGCAGCACCAGCCGGACGCCGAGCCGACCGACGTCCGCCGCGCACTGCCGACGGCGCGCGTTGCGTTCGTCGCCGGCCGCGCGGCGCAGCAGCACCGCGACCGACGCACCCGTGCGGTCCGCCAGGTCCAGCGCCCTCGCCAGCCCCCGGACCTCGGCCGGCAGGGCGTCAGCCGGGGCGGAGGGCGTCGACCCGGAGCGCGCCGACAGCAGGCGTCGCTGGGTCGGGAGGTCGATCGAGGTCCCGGCGACGTCGAAGGCAGCCGCGAGCGCCGCCGACGTCGGAAGTCCGGCCTCGAGAGCCGCGCAGACGAGGTCGAGCAGCACAGGGGTCGGCAGGGAGATCGGGCCGACGGCGCCGTCGCCAGCGAGGGCACCGACGGCGCCCCGGCGCCGGCAGCGGTCGCTCATCGCCCGACTGCCTCGCCGGCCGGGCCACACGAGCACAGCAGCAGCGGCCAGACCAGCGCTGAGCAGCAGCGGGGCCGGCCCTGCGGCCATCGCCAGGCTCACCTGCTGGCGCCGACGCCAGCCACCTGGCGTGCCATCCAGCCCCGCCCGGCGAGCAGCAGCAGCACCCCGCTGACGCCGCAGACCCGTCCTGCCGCCGTCCCGGTGAGGACGGCCAGCGGGTGGGCACCGATCAGCTCACCCAGCGCGATGCCGCCCAGCGGCAACGTCGTCAGCAGCCGCACGGTGGCTCGCGGGCCGGCCAGCGCCGCCGACACCTCGCCGAGGACGTCGAGCTCCTGGCGCACTGCCGCGGCCGCCGAGTCGAGCAGCTCGGCCAGCGGGGCGCCGGTGCGCGCGGCGAGCCGCCACCCGGCGGCGGCGGAGGCAGCAGCCACCGCCGCGGGGTCACCGAGCGAGCCGCCGCCCCGATCGACCATCTGAGCGAGGCGGTCGAGCGCGCGCAACGGCTCCGCCGCCAGGTCGGGGCGGTGCAGCACCTGGGTCGCGGCCGTCCACGCCCGGGTGGGCGCGGCACCGGCCCGGACCTGCGCTGCCACCATCTCGACCAGCTCGAGCACCAGCTGGACGTCGGCCGGCGGCCGGCGCCGCGCGGCCTCCGACCGCTGCTGCGGGCGTCCCACCGGACGTCGGCGCGGCCGCCTCCGGCCGCGGCCCGGCCACACCAGCACAGCGAGGGCCGTCGACCCCGCGGCCAGCAGCGCGAACACCGCGACCGGCCCCGCGCCGCTCACCCCAGCCCCCACCGCTCGCGCAGCAACGGCCAGCCCGGGCCTCGCGCCGTGGCACCGGACGGCCCGCTCGAGACGAGCGCCGGCAGCACCCGGACCCAGTCGCCCGACCGGTCGACCGCGCCGATCTGCACCAACCTGCGGACGCCGGCGTCGCGCCGCAGGTGCAGCACCACCTGGACCGCTCCGGCCACCTGGGCGTGCACGGCGGCCCGGTCGAGCCCGGCCAGCGCGCCCAGCGCCTCGAGCCGGGCTGGGACGTCCGTGACGTCGTTGCAGTGCAGCGTGCCGCAGCCGCCGTCGTGGCCGGTGTTGAGGGCGGTCAGCAGCTCGCGCACCTCGGCGCCGCGGACCTCACCGACGACCAGGCGGTCGGGGCGCATCCGCAGGGCCTGCCGCACCAGATCGGTCAACGTGACCGCGCCGCGTCCCTCGATGTTGGGCCCGCGCGACTCCAGCCGCACCACGTGGGGGTGGTCGATCCGCACCTCGGCGCAGTCCTCGGCGACGACCACCCGCTCGTGGTGCGGCACCAGCCCGAGCAGCGCGCCCAGCACGGTCGTCTTGCCTGCTCCCGTGCCGCCGGTGACGAGGAAGGCCAGCCGGCTCACCACCAGCTGCCGGAGCAGCGGCGCCCACTCCGCCGGCAGGGTGCCGCGGTCGACCAGGTCGCCGAGGGAGAGCGCCCTGCGCGCCGGGACGCGCAGCGACAGGTGCGTGCCACCTTCGACCAGCGGTGGCAGCGCGACGTGCAACCGCACCCCACCGGGCAGCCGCGCGTCGACGAACGGACTGGCGTCGTCGAGCCGGCGCCCGGCCACCGCCGCCAGGCGGGTCGCCAGCTCGCGCACGGCCGCTTCGTCGCCGAGGTCGGCCCGCACCCGCTCGACCCCGCGTCCACGATCGACCCAGACACCCGCCGTCCCGTTGACGAGCACGTCGGTCACCTCGGGATCGGCCAGCAGCGGTTCGAGCGGACCGGCTCCGACCGTGTCGGCACGCAGCGCGTCGACGACGTCCAACAGGCCACGGTCACCCAGCACGATCCCGGCCGAGCGGGCCGCGGCAGCCACCGCGGCCGGGCTGGCGTCCGCACCGACCCGGGTGAGCTCGGCGCGCACCCGGTCGAGCAGCGCGACGTCCGAGCCCCTCATGCCACGTGGCCGGCGTGGCCCCACGCGGCGGCGCACTGCTCGACGGCGCGGGCCAGCGAGCTGCGCCGTCGTTGCCCGGGCAGCTCGCCGCGGTCGAGGTCGTCGTCCAGGCGTGGCTCGTCCTGCAGCTCGGCGGCCAGGGGCACACCCAGCACGTCGGCCACCCGGTGTCCGCTCCACCGACCGCCAGGGACCCGACGGACGACGACCCGCAGCGAGGGCACGCGGGCGCCGACAGCAGCGACCAGCTGGGCAGCCGCGGCCACCGCGCGCAACCGCGAGGGCACCACCACCAGCAGCTCGTCCACCCGCGACAGGGCCAGGTCGTGGCTGCCGTCGAGCGAGCGCGGGAGGTCGAGGACCACCAGGTCGTGGCCGCGGACGCCGGCATCGAGCACCGCGTCGACCGCGGCGGCCGGGACGTCGAGCGGCTCGTCCCGGCCGAAGCCGAGCACGGCCAGGGCACCGGCCCGCGGCAGCGACTCGTGCAGGCTCCCGGCAGGCAGGCGCCCTCGGGTGGCGGCGAGGTCCGGCCAGCGCAGGCCCGCGACGTCGTCCAGGCCGACGGCGAGGTCGATCCCACCGCCGAGCGGGTCGAGGTCGACCAGCAGCGTCGGTGCGGCCTGTGCCGCGACGCCGATCGCGAGCGCCGCGGCGAACAGCGAGGCCCCCGCGCCACCACAGCCGCCCAGCACCCCCACCACCCGGGCCCGAGCGGACGGCTCGACGGTGCCGGCCAGCCGCCGCACCAGCCAGTCGCCCGCCTCAGGGAGCAGCGCGACCTGCTCGGCGCCGATCGCGACGGCCAGCTGCCAGGCCGCGCCCGAGCCGCCGGACGCCAGCCCGCGCTCGGCGGCAGCAGCGACGAGCACGATCCCCGGCGCGCCCGCCGTGCCGCTGCCACGCCGACGGGCCAGGGCCGGTGCGGCGTCCGGACCCACCAGGACGAGCCCGCGGCCACCGACCCGCGGTGCGGGCGGCTCCGCGGCGATGACGAGCTCGACCCCGGCCGACACGGCGAGCCGCTGCACCGCCTCGATCAGGGCCGGGTCTGCGGTGAGGAGCAGCACCGGCACGGCAGCAGGCGGTTCCTGGGAAACGGGTCGGACGGCGGCAGCGGCCACGAAACCTCCTCGGGCGGAACGGATTCCGTCGAGAATGGCGCCGAGTCGACCGCACGGCCGGGCCGCCGGCGGATCTGTTGACGACGAGGCGGGGAACCGGACCCTGTGGAAGCGCGGCTGTGGACGACGCCGCGGCCGACCGGAAGGGCCGCAGCAGATGCGACGACCCCCGTCGGGGGGACAACGGGGGCCGTCTAGCGTCCTGGCTCGGGGGGGATGAGCCAGAGGCGCCGGCGCGGCCACGGAGGGCCGGCGCCCTCAGTGTGGACCCAGCGCGCGGAGACCGCAATTCCCTCTCAGCGCACCGGATGGAGGCCCCGCGTGCCACGCCGGGCGCCTCAGGTTCCCCCAAACTGGAGCAAAGTCAACCCTTCACATGCCCGCCCGCGAGGAGTAGACAAGGTTCCGAGCCGCCGTTCACCCGGCGACCCAGCACGGCCCTCCCGGTACCCACGTGCGGGCAGTCCACTGATGGACCGGTCGTGGTGGGCTTGTCCCACTGCGACGACGCACAGCACGCTTGGTAGCCGGTGACCGTGCACCCGACGGCGCCTCGCCCACGGCGAGGCGCCGTCACCTGTTCTGTCCGATTTGGCACCTCCCGGTGCGTCCGCCGCGGGGTGACACTGGAGCCATGGGCTATGAGGTCCTGGACGCCGGTGGGGGGGACCTCGACCTGCCCACCTCCCCCTTCCCCCGGTCGGACGTCGTACCCATCGACGACCTGCTGGAACCGGCGGCGCAGCTCGACGCGATCCCTCGACAGCCCGGCCCGCGGCCGGGCCAGCGGCAGGCGAGCCGGGACGGCACCGGACTGGGCCGCCAGGCCCAGGTGGTCGGCATCGTGGCTGCGCTGCTGGTGGGCACTGTGCTGGGCGGGGCCTGGGCGCGGCGCCATGCCGCACAGCAGGAGGCGGCGGCGCGCGCTGACGCGGTCGAGGTCGTCGCCTTCATCACCGCTGTGGACTCAGTGCTGGGCGGCCCCTACGCCGACCTCACGGTGCGCCTGGTCAACAGCGGCCCGTTACCCGTGCAGCTCGTCACCACCGCGTACGGCGCGTTGCCCACGCAGGGCCGTCCCGTCGTCCGGCCTCTGGGTGGCGCGAGCACCATCTCCTCGGGCGGCGAGCTCAGCGCCAACGTCCGGGTGGCCGTCGACTGCACCGGCCGCTCAACCCCCAGCGCGGTGATCCGGGTGCCGATCCGCACCGCCAACGGCGCGGTGCACCCGGTGACCGCGACAGACGCCGGGGCCATCGCCAACATCCCCCCAGGCAACGCGCCCTGCTCGGCCAGCGACGGGCCTTCGCTCGAGGTGCAGGTGGCCGGCACGCTGCGCCGACCCACCCTGCAGCTCATCAACACCACGAATCGGGCGCTCGTCGTCGACCTCGACATCACGCGTTCGCCGTTCGTCGCCCAGAGCACCAACTTCTCGGTGCTTCACCTGACGCCCGCGCTACCGAAGCTGATCCTGCCCCAGGAGCGTCTCGTCCTCAACGTGCTGCTGACCCCCTGGGCCTGCCCGGAGGGCCTGTCGATCGTGCTGAACTCGCAGGTCTCCCCGTACATCGTGCTGACCGCAGGCGCTATCGGCGCTACCGAGCTCGCGCAGGAACCGATCGGGGTCGACCTCAGCACGCTGTGGGGAGCGGCGCTGGCCCGAAACTGCTGGTGAGCGACCGGTTCGGCGGCGAACGGCTGCCGCGGACCGCCTGACAGGTGAGAATGGCCGCCATGGGATACGAGGTGCTCGACGCCGACGGCGCCGCCAACACCCTCTCCGGTGCACCGCACCCGCCCACCGACGTCGTCGCGCTCGACGACCTGCCGGCACCTCGGACCGAGCCGTCGCCGCGAGCGAGCCGCACGCGGCTGCCACGCCGCGACCGGACGCCCACCGGCCCCGCTCGCCGGCTCGGGCTCGACCGCCTGGCCCACACCTCACGACTGGCCTGGCTGCTGGTCGCCGCAGCCCTGGTCGTCGGCGTCGCCGCGGGCTCGTGGTGGACGGCGAAGCATGGCGCCGACGTACGCCGGGCCGCTGCCCGTTCCACGGTGACGGCCTTCGCCACGACCTTGGAGGTGAACCCGGTCCTGGGCGACGCCGGGCAGATGGCCGACATCCGGATCCGGGTGTTCAACCTCGGCTCCCAGCCACTGCGGATCCTGGCCTCGCCGAGCAGCGACCAGCCGAGCGTCGCCAGGCCGCTGATCAGCGTCGTCACGGGCACCGGCACGGTGGCTCCCGGCAAGGATGCGATCGCGGCGGCCCGAGTACCGCTGGACTGCCAGTCCGACCAGCCGCTGCAGGTGCGACTCCCGGTAGCCAGCCCGGACGGCACGCCACGCCAGCTCACCCTGACCACTCCCCAGGACTCGGTGGCCGAGTCGATGCAGCGCGACCTCTGCTTCGTCCAGGGCGTCGTGCCGTTCGAGGCCAGCCTCTCCGGCACGCTCGACCGCACTCGCCTCGATCTGCGGAACAACAGCGACGAGCCGATCACGGTGTCGCTGGACTCCGGGTCGCCCTTGACCCAGGACGCGAGCACCTTCCTCTCGCTCACGACCGTGCCCAAGCTCCCGGTCACGGTGCCGCCCAAGACGACCCGCCGACTCGCCCTCGCGGTGACCGCGGAGGTGTGTCGCAGCGACATCCAGACCCTGACCGAGAACGGCGGCTTCGGCTACCTGAGCTTCCAGACCGAGTCCCGCGGTGTGATCAGAGACGGATCGAGCGTCGGGGTGGACGCCAGCCCCCTGGTGGGTGCCGCCATCGCGAAGGCCTGCGCCGGTCAGCGCGCGAACGAGTGACCTAGCCGGTGAGGCGGCCGGCCACGACGGCGTCCGCGACCGTCACGCCCTCGGCTGCGCCGCGCTCGACCAGGCCGGCGCAGTAGCACAGCCACTGCGCGACGCCCTCTGTGGTCCCGCCCACGTACGCGTTCAACGCCTCGACATAGGCCGGCAAACCCGTTGCGGCACAGGCGGCCTCGGGGACCGCCACGCCGGTGGGGTCGAGGCCGCGGCCCACCACGACAGCCCGGAACGCCGCCCGCGCCACGATGCCGCTCCCCGCGACGAACGGCCGCATCGCCATCAGCTCACCATGAGCGAGGGCCGCGACCACGAGCGCGGGAACCTCACCCGGCGCCTGCAGCAGGCCGACCAGCCCGTCGAGCCGGTCGCTCAGCTCGGCGCCCACGGGCGCGGGTCCCGGCCCGGGCAGGTCGCGGGGCAGCTCGCGACCGGCCCGCGGACGGCCGAGCGCGCCGTCCTCGACGAGCTCGGCCGCCGCGGCGGTATGCAGCCGGGCGAGCGCCTGCCGGGGCGCCGTCCGCACCAGGTCGCCCATGCCCTGGGCCTCGACGACGGCCCGCACCGCACCGGTGACCGCGCGCCCGACGGCGTCGTCCGGAGCCGTGCGGGCTCCCCGCAGGAGGTCGCGCACGAGGTCGAGGGGCAGCTCGGCGCCGTCCAGGGCGGCGCTCGCCCGGGCCGCGCGTGCGGTGGACTCGGCCTGAGCCTCCGCCTGGCGGCGGCGCAGCGCCTGGTGCCAGCGCAGCCGGGTGCAGGCCTCGCGCGCCGCGTCGACCGCCTCGCCGACCCCCGGCAGCCCGGCGAGCTGGTGTAGCACCTTGGCGTCGTCCACGAGGGGCGACCCTACGCGGGGCTACCCTCACGTCGGTGCACCCCCTGCCGCCCTCAGACGCCGCGAGCGTGCTTGCGCAGTCGGGTGCGGGGTTCGGCGGGACCAACCTGCTGCCCGTCGTCCTGGTGGCGACGCTGACCCTGCTCGTGGCCGCCCTGGCAGCGCGGGTCGTACGCCGGCGGCGCGACTTCGGCTCGACCGCAGACCGCGCGACGTTCGAGACCCTCCACACCGCCTCCCTGGCAGCGCCCAGCCTGCGTGAGGGCCTGACGGAAGCCGGTGCGGCACGGTCGGTGCGGCACCTGCGCACGCTGCTGGGCACGCCAGCCGTGGCGCTGACCGACGCCGCAGGCCGCTGCCTCGCCTGGGAGGGTTCCGGCTCCCGGCACGCCGTCGACGTCGCCGACCACGCTGCGACCGTGCTCGCCAGCGGCCAGCCTGCGGTCGTGTCCGGTGACCAGGTCGGCCAAGGTCGTGCCGCCGGCTGCGACGACCCGGACTGCCCCGTGCGTACCGCGGTCGTGGCGCCCATCGTCAGCGCCGACACCGTCGTGGGGGCGTTGCTGGCCTACGGCGGGCAACCGTCCGCCGGACTCGTGCGGGCGACGTCCGAGGTGGCGCGCTTCGTGTCCTCGCAGGTCGAGCTCGCGGAGGTCGACCGGTCGCGCACCCGGGCCATGGAGGCCGAGCTGCGGGCCCTGCGCGCCCAGATCAGCCCGCACTTCGTCTACAACTCGCTGGCCGCCATCGCCTCCTTCGTGCGCACCGACCCGGGGCGCGCCCGCGACCTGCTGCTGGAGTTCGCCGACTTCACTCGCTACGCCTTCCGGCGCGGTGGGGAGTTCACGACGCTCGCGGACGAGCTGTCCAACGTCGAGCGGTACCTGCGGCTCGAGAAGGCGCGGTTCGGTGAGCGGCTGCAGATCTCGCTGCTCATCGCGCCGGAGGTGCTGTCGGTCGCCGTGCCGTTCCTCGTCGTGCAACCGTTGGTGGAGAACGCCGTCCGGCACGGGCTCGAGGGCACGACGGGCGTGGGACATATCTCGATCACCGCCGAGGATGCCGGCGCTGAAGCGCTGCTTGCGGTGGAGGACGACGGGGTCGGCTCCGACCCGGACGTCGTGCGCGCTGTGCTGTCCGGGGAAGCCTCCGCCGACTCGGTGGGCCTGGGCAACGTGGACGCCCGGCTGCGCCAGGTGTTCGGCGACGCCCACGGGCTGGTGGTGGAGACCGCCCCCGGCGCGGGCACGCGGGTGAGCCTGCGGATCCCCAAGTACGCCCCGGGCGTCGAGGCCTCTTGACGGCCAGCTGCGGCGGCTACCGGCAGGCACAAGTGGGGATGCGGTGGCGTATGGCGAGGTGCACCCCCCGTTGTGCCTGCCCAGCGGGCGGCAGCTGTGCCAAGGTCGAGCACCGACCCCGGCCCGACCCGGACCGCGGAGGGCAGATGGACGCGCTGGCGATCGGACTCCACCTGTTCACGTTCGCCGCTCTCGCCGGGTGCGGGCTGCGTCGGTGGCGCCGGGTGGGCGCGACCGGTGCTCAAGGCCTCGTGCGAGGATCCCGCCATGACTGCTGCGCTGGACGTGCTGACCGCCGGCTACGTCGGGGAGCGGGTGGCCGGGACCGTCGTCCTGATCCGTGACGGCGACCTGGTGGCCGTGCTCGACCCGGGCATGGTCGCCGACCGCAGCCGGATTCTCGGGCCACTCGCGGACCTCGGGATCGAGCCGGACGACGTGACCGACGTCGTGTTCAGCCACCACCACCCGGACCACACCGTCAACGCCGCGCTCTTCCGGCAGGCCCGGATCCACGACTTCCAGGCCACCTACGTCGACGACCTGTGGACCCGACGAGAGTTCGCCGGCGGCGAGGAGTCGCTGTCGGCGTCCGTGCGGCTGGTGCGGACGCCGGGCCACACCCCGCAGGACGTCACCACCGTGGTCGACACCGCCGACGGGCTCGTCGCGTGCACGCACCTGTGGTGGTCGGCCGACGGCCCGCTCGACGACCCGTACGCCGATGACGCCGACCTCTTGCGCGTCTCGCGTCAGCAGGTGCTCGACCTGCGGCCGGCGCTCATCGTGCCCGGTCACGGCGCTGCCTTCACGCCGGGCGCCGGCACGCCGCTCTGACGCGGCAGCCGGACGCGGCGGTCAGTCGGCCGTGGCGACGGCGAAGGCGGGCGGGTAGACGAGGCGACCGCGCAGCTGCGGGGAGTAGGCGGACAGCCGGTAGACCATCCCGGCCTCGGGAGGCGCCCAGCTCGGCAGGTTGATCTCGATCCCGAACGGCCGGCAGTCCTCGAAACCGAACCGGGGGTAGTAGCGCGGGCTGCCTTCCAGGGTCACCAGCGCCTCGCCGAGCTCCTCCGCCGCCGCCAGGGCGGCCCGCACGAGCGCGGACCCGATGCCCTGCCGCTGCACGTCCGGGGCCACTGACAGCGGTGAGAGCGTCAGGATCTGCCGCTGCACACCCTCGTCGTCCAGGAGGTGGGCGTGGCTGAGCATCACGTGCCCCACCACGGCGTCTGCCCGACGTGCCACGAGCGAGAGGTCAGCGACGAAGTGCGGTGAGTCGCGGATCAGGTCGACCATGTCGGCGACGGTGCGGTGGTGGTCGAACGCAGCACGCACGACCTCGCGGATCGCCTCGAGGTCGTCGAATCGCTCCGGCTCGATGTCGGTGTGCACATCGCATCGTCGCTGGTCCGGAAGGCCCGGTGCCAACCGTTTTCCGCCCCCTTCGACGCCGGGGCCGGGCCTCGCACGCCATTCCCCAGGGCAGCGAGCGGCGGTAGCGTGCGACCGGGTGGTGACCGCCACCGCAGCAACCGGGAGGCGTCGTGGCCAACCAGCACAAGATCCTGCTCGATGAGTCGGAGATGCCGACCCGCTGGTACAACATCGTCCCCGACCTCCCGTCCCCGCCACCGCCACCGCTGCACCCCGGCACGATGCAGCCGCTCGGACCGGACGATCTCGCGCCGCTCTTCCCGATGGACCTGATCCTGCAGGAGGTCACGAGCGACAGCTACGTCGACATCCCCGAGGAGGTCCTCGACGTCTACCGGCTGTGGCGGCCCTCACCGCTGTTCCGGGCCCACCGGCTGGAGAAGGCGCTCGGGACGCCGGCCCGCATCTACTACAAGTACGAGGGTGTCTCCCCTGCTGGGTCGCACAAGCCCAACACCGCTGTGCCGCAGGCTTTCTACAACGCGAAGAGCGGCGTGACGAAGCTGACCACCGAGACCGGCGCTGGCCAGTGGGGTACGGCCCTGGCCTTCGCGTGCGGCGTCTTCGGGCTCGAGTGCGAGGTGTGGCAGGTCGGCGCGTCGTACGACGGCAAGCCCTACCGCCGCTCGGTCATGGAGACGTACGGCGCGACGGTGCACCGCAGCCCGTCCGATCGCACCGAGTCCGGCCGCAAGATCCTCGCCACCGATCCTGACCACCCGGGCAGCCTGGGGATCGCGATCAGCGAGGCCGTCGAGGCGGCCGTCCAGGACGAGCGGGCGCACTACGCGCTCGGCAGCGTGCTCAACCACGTGCTGTTGCACCAGACGATCATCGGTGAGGAGGCGCTCCTGCAGTTCGCCAAGGTCGGCGAGACGCCCGACCTCATCGTGGGCTGCACCGGCGGCGGCTCCAACTTCGCCGGTCTGGCCTTCCCGTTCCTGCGCGAGAAGCTCGCCGGCCGGATGTCGCCGACGATCCGGGCCGTGGAGCCCGCATCCTGCCCGTCGCTCACCCGCGGCACCTACGCCTACGACTTCGGCGACACCGCGGGCTTCACGCCGCTGCTGAAGATGCACACCCTCGGGCACGGCTTCGTCCCCGACCCGATCCACGCCGGGGGCCTGCGCTACCACGGCATGAGTCCGTTGATCTCGCACGTCTACGAGCTCGGGCTGATGGAGGCCCTGGCCATCCCGCAGCGCGAATGCTTCGAGGCCGCGATCACGTTCGCGCGCAACGAGGGCATCGTCCCGGCACCCGAGCCGACCCACGCCCTCGCGGCCTGCATCCGCGAGGCACTGGCCTGCAAGGAGAGCGGCGAGGAGAAGGTGATCCTCACCGCACTGTGCGGCCACGGCCACTTCGACATGGCCGCCTACGACGCCTTCCTCAGCGGGCAGATGGTGGACGAGGAGCTGACCGACGAGCGTCTTGCCGGGCCGCTCGCCGACCTGCCCAAGGTCGGCGGCTGAGCCGAGCGCGCGGGTCCTTCAGACGGCCTCGACGGCCGCCACCCCGCACGCCGTGACGGCCGCCGCCGCGAGCTGAGCACAACCGTCCCGGCGCTTCGCCCACCCGTTGAGCGTCGATCGCTTTGGGGTAGCCAGTGGTGTACTGTCCGTAACCAGCACGACACATTCGGCCTATACGGTCTGAATCGCCGCCGTCACATCCTGGACGGATCGGCTGGGTCCCGCGGCAGCGGGACCTCCACACCCGGACATCGACGTCCGGACGACGCACCCCCTCACCGAGCCGCACCTCGTGCGGCGCCGTCCCGCTGCGCCTGTCCGCACCATCCCGTTCGCCCCGTGCCCGAGCGCGCTCGCACGCCTCGGCACCCGCAAGGAGCCTCGCCCATGACTGCGCTACCCGCTGTCGTCACCCGTCCTCAGCCCGCCCTGACCGCCGGCTCGATGACGCCCGCCCACCTCCCGACCCCCCCGGACGACCAGGAGAAGTACTGGTACATGGGCCGCCAGCACCGCTGGATGCTCGTCGTACAGGCCATGTCGTTCGCGGCCATCTGCTACTCGGTGCTGAAGTTCTCCGTCGCGGACATGCGGCTGCTGCTGTTCCTTGCCCCGATGTCGCTGTACCTGGTGGCGCTGGTCGTGTCGCTCACCGGCACCAGCCGGGCGAAGCGCACCAGCCGGGCCGACCACGACGGCCGGGTCGCGGGCTACTCTCCCAACGAGTATCCCAGCGTCGACGTCTTCCTGCCTACCGCCGGAGAGCCGCTCGACGTCCTCGACAACACCTACCGGAACGTCGCCGCGATGCAGTGGCCCGGAGACGTCGTGGTCTACGTCCTGGACGACGCTGACCGGCCGGAGGTTCGCGAGCTCGCCGACCTGTACGGGTTCGTCTACGGCAGCCGCCCGGACCGCGGCCGGCTCAAGAAGGCCGGCAACCTGCGCTACGGCTTCACCCAGTCCTCCGGCGAGCTGATCACGGTCTTCGACGCCGACTTCGCTCCGCGCACCGACTTCCTGCACGAGCTCGTGCCGTACTTCGAGCAGGACGACGTCGCCATCGTGCAGTCGCCGCAGTTCTTCGACACCTCGACGTCCATGTCGTGGCTGCAGCGCAACGCCGGCGCGACGCAGGAGCTGTTCTACCGCTGGGTGCAGCCGGCCCGCGACCGGTCGAAGGCGGCGATCTGCGTCGGCTCCTGCGCGATCTACCGGCGCTCGGCCCTGGACGCCGCGGGCGGCTTCGCGCAGATCGGCCACTCCGAGGATGTGCACACCGGAGTCAACCTGATGAAGGTCGGCTACCAGCTGCGCTACGTGCCCATCCTGGTCTCGCGCGGGCTGTGCCCCGACACCAGCAAGGGCTTCCTGAACCAGCAGTACCGCTGGTGCACAGGCAGCATGTCGCTGCTCGCCGACCGGACGTTCCACGAGGCCGAGCACATCAGCACCCGCCAGCGGCTCTGCTTCTGGTCGGGCTTCCTCTACTACATCGGCACGGCGGTCAACGTCTTCCTCGCCCTGCTGCCTGCCCTCGCGATGGTCTACCTGCACCCCGACTTCGTGCGCCCGCGCAACTCGGTCTACCTCCTGGGTGGCCTGACGATGTGGCTCCTGGTGCTGCCGGTGATGTTCAAGGGCCGCTGGCGGCTGAGCGTCCTTCGGGTCACGACGCTGTACTCGTTCGCGCACGCCATCGCCATCGCCCACGTCCTGACCGGTCGCACCAAGGAGTGGGTGGCGACCGGGACGGCCAACAGCGGGCGAGGGCGGACTCCCGTCGCCACGACCGTCACGCGCGTCATGCGCACCTGGATCGTGCTCACCCACACCGCGCTCCTGTACGGCCTCTACCGGGGGGTCTCGGAGTTCGGCATCGAGCAGTTCTGGGCGATGATCGTGTTCGAGGCCATCGCCGCGTACGTCCAGCTCCCGTTGCTGTTCCTGCCGTCGGGTGATGCGGCGCCGGCGACCACGCCGGGCACCCCGGACGACGTGATCGACCTGCGCCCGTTCGACCACCCTGCACCGGCGGCCGGACTCACTCTGGTGCCGGCCGAGCAGCACGACGACACCGGCAAGGTGACGTCATGAGCGCGCTGACGACGGCGATCCGTCCCGCGCCGAGGCCCACCAGTACCTCCGCTCTGCCCCAACGGAATCGGGGGGATGGCGACGCAGCAGAGCCCGGAGCGCTGCGGAAGTTCCGGCCCGATATCCAGGGTCTGCGTGCCATCGCCGTGCTGCTCGTGGTGCTCTACCACGCAGACGTTCCGTTCGTGCGGGCCGGCTATGTCGGGGTCGACGTCTTCTTCGTCATCTCCGGCTTCCTGATCACCGGGGCGCTGGTGCGTGAGGCGCAGCGCACCGGCCGCATCTCCTTGTTGACGTTCTACGTCGGTCGCACCCGCCGGCTGCTGCTCCCCGCGGCCGCCATGGTGGTCGTCACCCTTGCGCTCACCAGGGCGTGGGTCTCCGTCTTCCAGATCAAGGGCGTCACGACCGATGCGATCTGGTCGATGTTCTCGGCGATCAACTACCGGCTTGCCGAGCAGGGCATCGACTACCAGCAGTCGACCGCTCCGCCGTCCCCGTTGCAGCACATGTGGTCTCTCGCGGTGGAGGAGCAGTTCTACGCCGTGTGGCCGCTGCTGGTGATCGGCGCGTTCCTGCTGGCCCGGGGTCGACGGCCGATCGCGGTGCTGTCGGCCGTCCTGGCCGTCGTCGCGGTCACGTCGCTCTACTACTCCGTCACCGACACGGTCGACCACCCGCCGCTGGCGTACTTCTCGATCCACACGCGGGCCTGGGAGCTCGCCGCAGGAGCGGCGGTCTACCTGGCTGCCACGCAGCTACGTCGGCTACCGGGTCCAGTGGCCGCGATCGCCTCCTGGCTCGGGGTGGCCGGCATCCTCGCGTCGGCCGTCCTGTACTCCGACGACACGGCGTTCCCTGGATCGGCCGCCGTCCTGCCGGTCGCCTCGGCGGCCCTCGTCATCGCCGCGGGCTGCCGCCCCTCCCGGGGCAGCGCCGAGACCCTGCTCGCGCGACGTCCGTTCCAGGCCTTGGGTGCCGTCTCGTACTCCTGGTATCTCTGGCACTGGCCGCTCGTCGTCCTGGTGCCGTTGTTCGCCGGCTACGGCTTCTCGTGGCCGCTCAAGCTCGAGGTCATGGCGTTGGCGCTCTGGGTCGCCGTGCTGTCGTACTTCATCCTGGAGGCACCGGCCAAGCGGTCCCGGCTTCGCCGGCCGGCCTGGCTGGGGATCGGCGCCGCAAGCACCGTGGTCGTCGTCGGGCTGGCGACGGCCGTCGTGGCCAGCCTGCCGGCGCTGGTGGGCTCCGGTCGTCCGGTCGAGACGGTGGCGCTCGAGCACGCCGACACCTCGGTCATCACCACGGCCCTTGCTAGTGGCCTGACGATCCAGCGCGCGCCCAGCAACCTCACCCCGTCGATCGCTACCGTCTCCGACGACCAGCCGGCGTCGTCCACGAACGGGTGCCATGCGAACTTCCCAGTGGTCGACCAGGGCTCCTGTGTCTTCGGCGACCCCAAGGGGACGCACACGCTGGTCCTGATCGGCGACTCGCACGCTCAGCAGTGGCTGCCGGCGTTCGACCAGGTCGGCGCCGACAAGGGCTGGCGGGTCGTGACCTGGACCAAGGCCGCCTGCCCGATCGCCGAGGCCACCGTGTTCTCGCCGGTGCTTTCACGCACCTTCACCGAGTGCGACACGTGGCGCAGCAAGACCCTGGCCAAGGTGAAGGCGGCCCGGCCCGACCTGGTCGTCATGTCGGGGTCCGACTCCGTCCCGGGGACCCAGCTCACGAACACCGAGTGGGCCGACTCGACCGTCGCGACCATCCAGCGGGTCCGCGCCGACGGCACGCCGGTGGTCTACCTGATGGACACGCCCGTACCGAAGACCAACGTGCCGGACTGTGTGGCCCGGAACCTCGGTGACATCGGTGCGTGCGTCAGCAAGCGGGTCGACTCGTACCGGTTCCCCGGACGGCACGAACAGCTCAAGGCAACCCTGACCGAGGCCAAGGTGGCGACCGTCGAGCCGCTCGACCTGTTCTGCGCCGAGGAGCTCTGCCCGGTCGTCGTCGGGAACCTGCTGGTGTACCGCGACGACTCGCACATCAGCACCGAGTACGCGTCGTGGCTGGCCCCGATGGTCAAGCCGCTGTTCGTCGCGAAGGAGGACCGCTAGCCGGCCGGGAGCCGGAAGGCCTCGGCGAGCAGCTCGAACGAGCGCCGGCGCTCGGCGTGGTCGTGCACGTTCGTCGTCACGATCAGCTCGTCCGCACCGGCGTGCCGGGCGCGAGCCAGCAGGCCCTCCCGCACCGCGTCCGGTGTCCCGACCGTCACGAACCGACGCGCGGACGCCGCGATCTCCTCCTCCAGCGCCGTCCAGGTGTGGGCGGCGGCCTCGGCCGGGCTGGGCAGCGGTCCGGGCCGGTTGCTGCGCAGCCGGGCCGTGGCGAGGTCGTTCGCCCGGCCCAGCTCGCGGGCGCGCTGTTCGGTGTCGGAGACGATGGCCGACACCGCGAGGACGACGCGCGGCCGCTCGGGGGCGCCGGGGCGACCAGAGGGACGGAAGGTGGCCCGGTAGCCGTCCGTCGCCTCAGCCGGGTCGACGCTGCCGAAGTGCCCGGCGAACGCGAACCCGGTGCCGAACGCACCGGCGGCCTGACCGCCGTACAGGCTCGATCCGAGGATCCACACCGGCGGCAGCCGGACGTCGTCCGGCATCGCGCGGATCGCGGCGAACGGGTGGGTCGGGTCGAAGCCCTCGACGTAGGCGAGCAGCTCGGCGTACTGCTGCGGGAAGTCGTCGGCAGTGAGCGCCTCGCGACTGCGCCGCAGGGCGAAGGCGGTCACCTGGTCGGTGCCCGGTGCCCGGCCGAGACCGAGGTCGATCCGGCCCGGGTGCAGCCCCTCGAGCACCCGGAAGGTCTCGGCCACTGTCAGCGGTGAGTGGTTGGGCAACATGATCCCGCCCGAGCCGACCCGGATCGTCGACGTCGCGGCCGCCACGCTCGCCATGAGCACGGCGGGGGCCGAGCTGGTGACGCTGGGCAGCGAGTGGTGCTCGGCCAGCCAGTAGCGGTGGTACCCCCAGCGCTCGGCAGCCTGCGCAAGATCGAGCGTGCGGTGCAGCGCCTGCGAGGCGGGCGTGCCGGACGGTACGGGCGACAGGTCGAGCACCGACAGCGGCAGGACGGGCGCGGCGTCGTCCGGGTTCGAGGTGGTCACGCTGGTGCCAGCGCCCACCGCGGCCCGCCGCATTCCCGCGCCGTCGCTGTCACTGCTGGGCCGGGCGCCGTAGGCTCCGGCGCATGGCCGAGGCCACCACCTTGTCGGTCCTCGTCGTCGACGACGAGGAACCCGCCCTCGCCGAGCTGGCCTTCCTGCTCGGCCAGGACGAGCGGGTCGGTGCCGTGCGCACTGCGGGCGGCGGCCCCCAGGCCCTGCGAGTGCTCGAGCGCGACGCCGTCGACGTCGTGTTCTGCGACATCGCCATGCCCGGCCTCGACGGGCTCGACCTGGCCCGGGTGCTCGCACGTTTCTCGCACCGGCCGCAGGTCGTGTTCGTCACGGCCTACGACCAGCACGCCGTCGACGCCTTCGAGCTGCAGGCCACCGACTACGTGATGAAGCCCGTGCGCCGCGCGCGACTCAGCGAGGCCGTGCGCCGCGTCGTCGAGGCTCGGGACGGCGCGAGCGACCAGGGGGCGGACGACGAGACGATCGCCGTCGAGCTGGCCGGCGTCACGCGCTTCGTCCAGCGCTCGCAGGTCCGGTACGTCGAGGCCCAGGGTGACTACGCGCGGCTGCACACGGCGGCCGAGAGCCACCTCGTGCGGATCCCCTTGGCCGCGCTTGAAGAACGTTGGGTCACAGCGGGTTTCGTGCGTATCCACCGCAGCACGCTCGTCGCGCTGAAACATATCGACGAAGTGCGCTCCGAGGCAGGACGGTTCACCGTACGCCTGGCCGGCGACGAGCTCACCGTCAGCCGCCGCCACACCCGCGAGCTGCGTGACCGGCTGATCCGAGCCGCCCATCCGAGGCGGCCGTGACCCAGCGGCCCACCTCACCACCGGACCGTCCCCAGCGGGTGCGCGTGACCAGCCCGCTCGTGGGTGCCGCCCGGCGCACGACAGGGCGACCGGCGACCCGGGAGATCGATGAGCAGACCGGCATCGGTGAGGTCTACATGCGCTCGCTGCTGCGCAGCCAGCTGCGGCTCGGGCTCAGCGTGCTGGCCGCGACTGCCGTGCTGCTCGGGGGGCTGCCGTTGCTGTTCACCGTTGCGCCCTCGGTGGCCGACGCCCGCGTGGTCGGACTGCCGCTGCCCTGGCTGGTGCTCGGCGTGCTCGCCTACCCGCTGCTGTGGTTCGCCGCGCGGTACTACGTGCGGCAGGCCGAGCGGAACGAGGCCGAGTTCGCCGACGTCCTCGATCGGCACTGACCGTGGGCGACGCGCGCCTCGCGTCGGTGGTCGCGGTGGCACTGGTGGCCGTCTCGACGGTCGTGATCGGGGCGTACGGGCTGCGGCTGTCGCGCACGACGAGTGACTTCTATGTGGCGAGCAGGGCGGTCTCGCCTCGCTGGAACGCCTCGGCCATCGGCGGCGAGTACCTGTCCGCCGCGAGCTTCCTGGGCGTCGCCGGCCTGGTCCTCGCCTCCGGCACCGACATGCTCTGGTTCCCCGTGGGGTACACCGCCGGCTACCTCGTGCTGCTGGTGCTGGTGGCCGCGCCGCTGCGCCGCTCCGGCGCCTACACGTTGCCGGACTTCGCCGAGGGGCGGCTGGAGTCCGGACGGGTGCGGGTCGCGGCGTCCGTGCTGGTCGTCGCCATCGGGTGGCTCTACCTGGTGCCGCAGCTACAAGGCGCCGGGATCGCGCTGCGCGCCGTCACCGGAGCCCCGCTGTGGGTCGGGGGCGCCGTCGTGGCCCTCGTGGTGCTGACCAACGTCGTCGCGGGCGGCATGCGCTCGATCACCTTCGTGCAGGCCTTCCAGTACTGGCTCAAGCTCACCGCGATCGCGGTCCCGATGTTCTTCGTCCTGCTGGTGTGGCACCGGTCCGGCGCCCCCTCACCGGCCGACGGGCCCGGGGGTGCGGACTGGCTGCGTCCGCTGAGCCGCTCACCCGGCCGCGACCATCCGCTCTACTCGACGTACTCGGTCGTGCTGGCGCTCTTCTTCGGCACCATGGGCCTGCCGCACGTCCTCGTGCGCTTCTACACCAACCCGGACGGTCGCGCCGCCCGCCGTACGACGCTCGTGGTGATCGCGCTGCTCGGCACCTTCTACCTGTTTCCCCCGCTGTACGGAGCACTCGGCCGCGTGTACGCGAGCGACCTGGTGGCGGGCGGGCACGCCGACACGGTGGTGCTGCTGCTGCCGAGCCGGGTCATCCCCGGCCTGGGCGGCGACCTGCTCAGCGCGCTGACGACGGCCGGCGCGTTCGCCGCCTTCCTGTCCACATCGTCCGGGCTCGTGATGTCGGTGTCCGGGGTGCTGCACCAGGACCTGTGGCGGTGGCGCGGCCGGGGCCGCGGCCGGCTGCGCCCCGAGACCATGCGCGGGTTCCGCGCAGCGGTGCTCGTCTCGGTCTCGGTGCCGTTCGCGCTCTCGCTGTTCGCGGGCACGTTGAGCCTCGCCGACACGGTCGGCCTGGCCTTCGCCGTCGCGGCGTCCACCTTCTGCCCGCTGCTGGTGCTCGGGATCTGGTGGCGCCGGCTGACCCGGGCGGGTGCCCTCGCCGGGCTGGCGACCGGCGGTGTCCTCGCGAGCAGCGCCGTCCTCATCACGATGGTCGCGGGCAGCCGCAGCGGCTGGGCGGGCGCGCTGCTGGGGCAGCCAGCCGCCTGGACCGTGCCGATGGCGTTCCTGGTCATGGTGGTCGTGTCGAGGGCGACACCCGGCACCATCCCGCCACATGTCGCCCGCACCCTCGTGCGGCTGCACACCCCCGAGAGCGTGGACGTCGACCGCTCGTCGCGCTGAACCGACCGCTCGTCGCGCCGACCTTCGCCGCCGGACGCCGGAACGCCCCTCCCGCCGACCCGCGGTCGCGTTGCGCTTCCGCCGCCACCGCCCGCGGGAGCACAGTGACCGCCGTCACACGACGTGCGGCGCGCGACCCGCGACGTCCGCCCCGAACCGCCACCTGGAGGATCGCGTGAACACCCCAGACCACCCCCGGCCGGCGCCGCACCCAGGTGGTGAGACCGGCTACATCCACGTCCAGGAAGCGGCCGAGTTCATCGAGCTGCGCCACCGGTTCCGCCGCTTCGTGTTCCCGATGACGGGGCTGTTCCTCGTCTGGTACTTCCTCTACGTCCTGCTCTCGACCTACGCGCCGGACTTCATGTCGCACAAGCTCGCGGGCAACATCACGACCGGCCTGGTGCTCGGCCTCGGGCAGTTCGTGTCGACGTTCGCGATCACGATGATCTACGCGCGGTGGGCCGACCGCAGCTTCGACCCGGCGGCCGCCGAGCTGGCCGAGCGCGTGCTCGCGCACCCCAACCACCGCGAGGGAGACCACCGATGAGCAGCTCCGTCACGCTCGCAGCTGACACGGTCGGCAGCCCGGGCGTCAACATCGCGATCTTCGCGGCGTTCGTCGCCGTCACGCTCGGCATCGTGCTGCGCGCCTCCCGCAACAACCGCACCGCCGCTGACTACTACGCGGGCGGTCGCTCGTTCACCGGCCCGCAGAACGGCGTCGCCATCTCCGGTGACTACCTGTCGGCCGCGAGCTTCCTCGGGATCGCCGGGGCGATCGCGGTGAACGGCTACGACGGCTTCCTGTACTCCATCGGGTTCCTCGTCGCCTGGCTGGTCGCGCTGCTGCTGGTCGCCGAGCTGCTGCGCAACACGGGCCGGTTCACCATGGCTGACGTGCTGTCGTTCCGGTTGCGGCAGAAGCCGGTTCGCACCGCGGCCGCGATCACCACGCTCGTCGTCAGCTTCTTCTACCTGCTCGCCCAGATGGCCGGGGCCGGCGGCCTGGTGGCGCTGCTGCTCGGCATCAGCGGCAAGGCCGGCCAGAGCGTGGTCATCGCCGTCGTCGGCGTGATCATGGTGCTCTACGTGCTTGTCGGCGGGATGAAGGGCACCACCTGGGTGCAGATCGTCAAGGCCGTGCTGCTCGTCATCGGAGCCGGTGTCATGACGGTGTGGGTGCTCGCCAAGTACGGCTTCAACCTCTCCGAGCTGCTCGGGCAGGCGGTGCAGGCGAGCGCCAAGGGCGAGAAGATCCTCGGCCCGGGCGTGCTCTACGGCAAGAGCGACGCCTCCAAGCTCGACTTCATCTCACTGTCGCTGGCGCTGGTGCTCGGCACCGCCGGCCTGCCCCACGTGCTGATGCGGTTCTACACGGTGCCGTCGTCGCGGGAGGCCCGCCGCAGCGTGGTCTGGGCGATCTGGATCATCGGTGTCTTCTACCTGTTCACCCTCGTGCTCGGCTATGGCGCGGCCGCGCTCGTCGGGCCGGAGAAGATCCTGGGCGCTCCGGGCAAGGCCAACTCCGCCGCGCCGCTGCTGGCGTTCGAGCTGGGCGGGACGATCCTGCTCGGACTGATCTCGGCCGTGGCGTTCGCGACGATCCTCGCCGTGGTCGCCGGGCTGACGATCACCGCGAGCGCGTCGTTCGCCCACGACGTGTACGCCAACGTGATCAAGAACGGTGAGGTGGAGCCGGACAGCGAGGTGCGGGTGGCCCGCCGCGCCGCACTCGTCATCGGCGCCGCCGCCATCGTGGGCGGGATCTTCGCCAACGGGCAGAACATCGCGTTCCTCGTCGCGCTCGCCTTCGCGATCGCGGCGAGCTCGAACCTGCCCACGATCCTGTACTCACTGTTCTGGAAGCGGTTCAACACCCGCGGGGCGCTGTGGAGCATGTACGGCGGCCTCATCGTGTGCGTGACCCTGATCGTGTTCTCGCCGGTGGTGTCGGGCAAGCCCGCCGACCCGGTCACCGGCAAGAGCGCGTCGATGATCACCGACGCCTCGATCGACTTCCACTGGTTCCCGCTCGACAACCCCGGGCTGATCTCGATCCCGCTGGCCTTCCTGCTCGGCTGGCTCGGCACCGTCACCAGCAAGGAGAGCTCGAGCCGGGAGAAGTTCGCCGAGATGGAGGTCCGCTCGTTGACCGGTGCCGGCTCCGAGAAGGCCGTCGTCCACTAACCCCCACCCCCACCTCACCCCCACCGGCTTCCGCCACTCAGGCCGGTTTGCGTCACTCAGGCCGCTTCCCGACGTCCGGAAGCGGCCTGAGTGGCGCAAAGGGATGGGACCGCTGGTCGAGCGGGGGGCACCGTTGGACCACAGCACCACTGTCGGACCTCGGGGAGCGTGGCTAGGGTCGGACCGAGGACGACGAGGACGACGATCAGCGGACCAGCCACGCGGAGGATGCCACCCATGTCGAGCGAGACCCCCACCACGAGCCTGGAGAACCTCAGCCGCGAGGACCGCCGCTTCCCGCCGAGCGAGCAGTTCGCCGCGCAGGCCGTCGCGCAGGCCGACCTGTACGAGCGCGCCGCCGCCGACCGCGAGGGCTTCTGGGCCGAGCAGGCCCGCGAGCTGCTCACCTGGAGCACCGACTTCGAGCGGACCCTCGACTGGTCGAAGGCGCCGTTCGCCCGCTGGTTCGTCGGCGGCGAGCTCAACGTCGCGTACAACTGCACCGACCGCCACGTCGAGGCCGGCCACGGCGACCGCGTCGCGCTGCACTTCGAGGGCGAGCCGGGCGACACCCGCAGCTACACCTACGCCGAGCTCACCACCGCGGTGAAGCAGGCTGCCAACGCGCTCACCGACCTCGGCGTCGGCAAGGGCGACCGGGTGGCGATCTACCTGCCGATGATTCCCGAGGCGGCCATCGCCATGCTGGCGTGCGCCCGCATCGGCGCCCCGCACAGCGTCGTCTTCGGCGGCTTCAGCGCCGAGGCGCTGCACAGCCGGATCGAGGACGCCGAAGCCACGCTGGTCATCACCTCCGACGGCGGCTACCGGCGGGGCAAGGCCAGCGCCCTGAAGCCGGCCGTCGACGCCGCCATCGAGCGGGGCGCGCCGAGCGTCCAGCACGTGCTCGTCGTCCGTCGCACCGGCCAGGACGTCGACTGGACCGAGGGCCGCGACGTGTGGTGGCACGACGCCGTCGACGGGGCCAGCACCGAGCACGAGGCGCAGCCGATGGACGCCGAGCACCCGCTGTTCATCCTGTACACGTCCGGCACCACCGGGAAGCCGAAGGGCATCCTGCACACCAGCGGGGGCTACCTCACCCAGTGCGCCTACACCCACCGCAACGTCTTCGACCTGCACCCCGAGACCGACGTCTACTGGTGCACCGCAGACGTCGGCTGGGTCACCGGGCACAGCTACATCGTCTACGGCCCGCTGGCGAACGGCGCCACGCAGGTGATGTACGAAGGCACCCCCGACACCCCGCACCAGGGCCGCTGGTGGGAGATCGTCGCGAAGTACGGCGTGACGATCCTCTACACCGCGCCCACCGCGATCCGCACCTTCATGAAGTGGGGCGAGCAGATCCCGGCCGAGCACGACCTGTCGTCGCTGCGAGTGCTCGGCAGCGTCGGCGAGCCGATCAACCCCGAGGCGTGGGTCTGGTACCGCCGGGTGATCGGCGGCGATCGCACCCCGGTGGTCGACACCTGGTGGCAGACCGAGACCGGCGCGATCATGATCAGCCCGCTGCCCGGCGTCACGGTGGCCAAGCCCGGCTCGGCGCAGGTGCCCCTGCCCGGCATCAGTGCCGACGTCCTGGACGACGAGGCCAACCCGGTTCCGGATGGCGGCGGCGGCTACCTGGTGCTGACCGAGCCCTGGCCGTCCATGCTGCGCGGCATCTGGGGCGACGACGAGCGCTACCGCGAGACGTACTGGTCGCGGTTCCGGGGCCAGTACTTCGCCGGCGACGGGGCCAAGAAGGACGACGACGGCGACCTCTGGCTGCTCGGCCGGGTCGACGACGTCATGAACATCTCCGGCCACCGGCTGTCGACCACCGAGATCGAGTCGGCGCTGGTGTCGCACCCGAAGGTGGCCGAAGCGGCGGTGGTGGGCGCGAGCGACGAGACCACCGGCCAGGCGGTGTGCGCGTTCGTGATCCTGCGCGGCAACGCGCAGGAAGGCGACGACATCGTGGCCGAGCTACGCAACCATGTGGCGCAGCAGATCGGGCCGATCGCCAAGCCGCGCCAGATCATGGTGGTGGCCGAGCTGCCGAAGACGCGCTCGGGCAAGATCATGCGCCGGCTGCTGCAGGACGTCGCCGAGAAGCGCGACATCGGTGACGTCACCACGCTGGCCGACAACACCGTCATGGACCTGATCAAGAGCGGCCTCACGTCGTCCGCAGAAGCCTGACTACTTGCCCATGCCGTCGCTCAGACCGCGCAGGAACTGACGCTGTCCGATGAGGAACAGCACGATGACCGGAAGAGCGGCCATGGTCAGGCCGGCGAACTGCACGGGCCAGTCCGTCAGCAACCGGCTCTGCATGTCCATCAACCCGACCGGCAGCGTCTTGCGGTCGCCACTGCTGATGAAGACCAGGGCGAAGACGAACTCGTTCCAGGCGAACAGCGCGTGCAGCAGCGCGGCCGACACGAGGATCGGGCGACACATGGGCAGGATGATCCGCCAGAAGATCTGCGCAGGTGAGCAGCCGTCCAGCCGCGCGGCCTCATCGACGTCCGGGGAGAGGTCGATCATGTAGGCGCGGATCAGGAACGTCGAGAACGGGATCCGGAACGCCGTGTACAAGACGATGAGCGCCCAGTAGGTGTCGAAGATGCGCAGGTTCTGCAGCAGGCCGAACAGCGGGATCAATGCGACGGTCGGCGCGAGCATCAGTCCGCCGAGCAACAAGCCGAGCACCGGCCCCCCGAACGGGATCTTGAGCCGTACCAACGCGTAGGCCGCCCAGGCGCTGACGAGCACCGTCGTGAGGATCGACGCCGAGGTCACGATGACGCTGTTGGTGAAGTAGCGCACCACCCCGGCATCGCCAGCCTGGACGAAGTTGTGCCAGCGCAGCTGGCCCGGCAGCCCCCACGGGTTGTCGAAGACCTCTCGGTTGTCCTTGAAGCTGCTGAAGACCATCCACAGCAGCGGGTAGAGCACCGCGATCACCAGCGCGATCAATCCGACCCAGACGAGTAGCCGACCCAGCGCGCGCAGCAGCCCCCGAGCGCGGCGAGGGCGAGCCGCCGCGGAGCCCGCCGCGGCGGCTGTGCCACGCGCCGGCGCGGTCATCACCACTGGATCCTCCGTCGGCGGCTCACGGCGACCTGCGCGGCCCCGATCGACAACGTGATGACGAAGATGACGGTGCCGATGGCACTCGCGTAGCCCATGTCGTCGTTGAGGAACGCGTTGCGGTACAACCAGGTCCCGAGCACCTGGCTCGAGTTGGACGGTCCGCCTGCCGTCATGACCATGACCTCGTTGAAGACGAGGAAGGCGCCAGAGATGGTGAGGATGGACACGAGCGTCGTCATCTCACGGACCATCGGGATGGTGATCGAGAAGAAGCTGCGGATCCGGCCGGCACCGTCGACCCGGGCCGCCTCGTAGAACTCCCGCGGCACACGCTGAATGGCCACGACGAAGAGGATCGCCGTGTAGCCGACCGACTGCCATTGGCTCATCGCGATGATGCTCCACATCGCGGTGCCCGGCTCGCCGAGCCAGGAGTGCTGCCACGACTCGAGGCCGACCGCCCCGAGCAGCCGGTTCAGCAGTCCGATCTGCGGGTTGTAGAGGAACGAGAAGAGGATGCCCGCGACGGTGATCGAGATGACCGCCGGGATGAAGTAGATCGTCCGCAAGATGCCGCGCAGCCGCTGGTGCACGAACTCCTCGAGGACCGCTGCCAGCACGAGCGAGAAACCGACCTGGAAGATCAGTGACGTGATGGCGAAGACCGTGTTGTTGCGCAAGGCCCGCCAGAAGATCGGGTCGTCGGCCGCGGTCCGGTAGTTGTCGAGTCCCACGAAGGTGGGCCGCGCCGAGAACGCGCTCCAGGAGAACAGGCTGAGGCGCAGGTTCTCCACGATCGGGTAATAGACGAAGACCAGCAGGAGCACCAGCGCAGGGAGCACCCACACGACGGATCTCCAGCGGTTCAGTCCCTGGTTCACGTCTCCCCTTCCTGCCGGACCGTGTCGCCGGGGGTGCGCGACGTCGCCGCGCACCCCCGACCGGTCAACCGACCTGCTTCTTGGCCTTCGCGGCCGCGTTCTGGACGTCCTTCATCACATCCTGCGGCGTCGTCGAGCCGTTGATGACTCCTTCGACCCCGGACAGGTAGGCATTGGCGACGTCCGCGTTGGTCACCGTGTCGAGCCAGATGGCGAACTGGCTGGCGTCGTTGATGTCCGTGAGCGCTGCCTGCAGCTGCGGGAACGCGTTGGCTGCGGTCGCTGACCCCTGGACGGGGCTCAGCCAGCCCAGGTCAGCCGTCAGCTTCTGCGCGTTCTGCTGGCTTGTCATGAACTTCAGGAAGTCGACGGCCAGCGCCGCGTGCTCGCTCTGGGCGTTGATCATGAAGCCGTCCGGCGCTCCGGTGAGAGCCTTGGTGTCGCCTGCGCTGGCGGACGCCGCGGGAAGGCGGAAGAAGTCCCAGTTCTGCGCCAGCGCGGCTGGGGCGCCGCCCTTCTGCGTCAGTCCGAAGAACTCGAGCGACTCCAGGTAGTGCATCGCCGCCTTGCCGTTGATGAAGTTCGCCTGGCCGGCCTCGTGCGACAAGCCGTTCGCGGACGGGTTCGCACACTGCTTCACGATCGACTCGAACTGCTCGAGAGCCTTGATGTAGCCGGGGTCGGTGAACTCCCCCGTGGCGGGGTTGTAGTCCTTGGCCAGCGTGTCCGGTGCGACGTCGTACGCGTTGAGCTGGGTCATGTAGTGGATGGCCGGCCAGCCGTACTGGTTGCCGAAGGCGATCGGCGTGTAACCCGCCGACTTCAGCTTGCCGCAGTCGGCCAGCAGCGTCTCCAGGCTGTCCGGCGGGCCACTGATGCCGGCCTTCGCGAAGGCTGCCTTGTCGTAGGCCATGTACTTCGCGTCAAGGTCGATGGGGACGCCGTAGTTCTTCCCGTTCGTCTCGAACGCCTTGAGCGCGGCCGGCGAGAACGTCTTCCCCCACTCCGAGTCCGACCCGATCACGGACGTCAGATCGGCCGCGAGGCCGGCCCGCACGAACTTGTTCGCGAAGTCCCCGGCCCACGAGAAGTAGATGTCCGGCAGCTTCTTGGACGCTGACAGCACCCGGATCTTGTCCTTGTAGGGCTGGTCCCCGACCTGCTCGAGCTGCACGGTCACCTTGGGGTTCGCCGCCTCGTACGCCTTCGCCACGCCCTCGAAGTACGGCGCGTACTTGGGGTCGGCGAACTTGGTCACCATTGTGAGGGTGCCGCTCTTGTCGACCGGCGTGCTGAGATCGACCTTGCTAGCCGAGCTGGTAGGAGCCGACGGCGCACCGCACGCGGCCAGGCTGACCGCGGCGACGACCGCCACCAGTGCGGTAGCTCTGCGAGACATGGGCTTCATTGTGGGTCCACTCCTCCGTGCTGGATGGGATCGAGCATTGTCGTGTCGTCCGTCGTCGCTGTCGGGTAGCCGAACGCGCCGAAGGAGCTGCAGGTGGTGCTGGCGTAGGCGGTCGCGGCCCGAGCGATGTCCGCCAGCGGTTGGTCGGCCAGCAGGCCGACGAGAAGGCTTGCGATGAAGGCATCGCCTGCGCCGAGCGTGTCGACAACCGTGGTCGCAGGCGCCGCGACGTGGACGTGCTGGTCGCCGGCGACCAGCACGGCGCCGCCTGCCCCAAGAGTGACCGCGACCACCTGTGGGCCGAGCGCCTGCAGGCGCAGCGCCGCCTGGTGAGCCAGCGCGAACGATGAGCTCGGCAAGGACCGAATCGCGACTGAGGCGTACGGCGCGTACTTCTCCACGTAGTCCCAGGGACGTTCAGAGAAGTCGAAGGAGAGCCTGCGGGCCGCCATCGCCAGCTCCGGCAGGTCGTCCTCGATCATCGAACACTCACCGGTGTGGACGACCTCCGCTCGCGACGCGGCTCGCAGGTCTGCGGCGGTCAGCCGGATGCGGGACACGCCCACGTCGCCGGTGCCGAAGACGCGGTTGCCATCGACCACATGCACCATCGCGTATGCGTTCGGCCCGTCGACCACCCGCAAGAAGGAGGTGTCGACGCCCTCTGCGACCAAGGCGTCGAGCACTGCGCGCCCGGCGGCGTCCGTTCCCACCGCGCCGCAGTACGCCGTCGTCGCTCCGCACCGGCGAGCATGGACAGCAACGTTCACGGCGTTGCCACCGGGATACATCAGCCCCTGGGCCGCATAGCGGTCGACGACGTTGTCGCCGACGGCCAACACCTGGACGCTCATCGCGCGCCCATCAGTAGGCCACCTGCTTGTAGTACCGCCGGGTGGTCAGGGGATGGTTGCGCAGCACCTCGAGATGGGCGCTCACCCGTTCGAGCAGCGCTGCAGCCAGCACCGGGGAGATGAGAGCGCGGGTTGCCGGGCTGATCCCCGCCAGCTCGACGTCCGCGGTGTCGAGGACCCAAGTGCGGTCGGTGTACTGCGGCGTGAACTTCTCCACCCGCTCCACCAGGCCACGTGAGTCGTCCTCACCCTTGAGCAGGATGCAGCTGACGCCCTGCTCGACCAGCTCGAGGGTGCCGTGGAAGAAGTCCGATGCGTGGACCGGACGGGTCCGGATCCACTGCATCTCCTCGAGGATGCACATCCCGTAGTAGAAGGCCTGCGGCCAGGTCGATCCGGCACCGGTCAGGATGTGGTAGCCGTCGTCCTGCAGCCGCCGGGCGACATCGTGCGCCTCAGCCTCGAATGCCCGCTTGGCGTCGACGAGCAGCTCAGGCAGGCGGCGCAGCTCGGCCACGGTCGTCTCCCGGTCGGCGATCTCACCGCGCAGCTCCATCAGCGAGAGCGCCACCAGGAGCGACTGCAGGTAGAACGACTCGCACGACGTGTCGTCGGCGGCGGCGTTGACCAGATTGACGTCCGCCTCGTCCGCCAGCGGGGTGCCTGCATGGCCGGTGAGCGTCAGCACCCTGGCACCGCGCTCGCGGCAGTACCGCAGCGCCTCGACGCTCTCCGCGGTCGTGCCCGACAAGGACGGGATCACCACCAGTGACGTTGGGCCCAGGTGCGCCGACCCGCGGACCACCAGCTCGGCGGGCAGCTCGACGTACACCGGGAACCTCGAGCGGGACTGCAGCAGCTGCGCCGCAGGCAACATGAGGATGCCGGCGCCGCCGGCGCCGAGGAAGTAGAGGTTCTCGGCGCCGGCGTCGAGGGCAGCGGCCACCTCGTGGTGGATCCGGTCGGCGAGCTGCACGGCGCCGGACTGGATCGCGACGTAGCGGCGTTCGTCGAAGTTCAGCATGGGGTTCCTGTCGGCGTCGGGATCAGTAGTCGACCTTGAACATGTACCGGCGCGTGTCGAGGTCGTGGCCGCGCACCGCCTCGTAGTGCTGAGCGAGCCGGTTCGCCAGCGCGCCGATGACGATCGGCGAGACGTCACCGCGCAGCTGCGCCGGGATGCCGGGCAGTTCCAGGTCGCGTACGTCCACGTACTGCGCCTTCTTGCAGTACTGCTCCAGGAACGCCTTGCCTCGCTCGGCCATGGGTCGCGAGGCGTCCTCGCCGAGCCAGAGCAGCACCGCCGTGTCGTCGTCGACCATCTCGAAGGCGCCCTGGAAGAACTCGCCGGTGTTGAACGCCGCTGCGTGCTTCCACTGCATCTCCTGCAGGAAGCACATCGCGAAGCCGTAGGCCCAGCCGTAGCTCGGGCCGGCTCCCAGCACGTAGGTGATCGGCTCGTCCTTGAGCGCCTGCGCGATGTTGGCCAGCAGCGGCTCGGCCTGCTCGATCGCGTGACGCACTGCGCCAGGCAGCGCCGCAAGGGCGTCGTCGACCGCAGGCTGGTCGATGTCGGCGCCCGTGGCACCGAGCAGCTCATAGGCCACGAGCAGCTCGAAGAGATCGCTCTTGCCCGAGAACGCGATGTCCGCGGCCTCAGCCAGCGGGCTGCCCGGCTTCGCCGCCGCGATCACCGTCGCCCCAGCGCTCTTGGCCGTGCGCGCCGCGGCCACGGTCTCCTTGGTGGTGCCGGTGTAGGACGCCAGGACGACGAGCGAGCCCTTGCCCATCAGCGCCGGCGTGCTGCAGTTGAGCTCGTCGCTCTGCAGCTGGAACACCGGGAACGACGCGGCACGCTGCAACAGGTAGTGGGCCGGGTAGCTGCAGATGATGGACCCTCCGGCGCCGACGAAGTACACGTTGCGCAGGCCGGTCTCGACCACGCCTCGCACGGCGGCAGCGATGGCGCTGCGCTCGGCGATGGTCGCGGTGAGCTTGTCGACAGTGTCGGCATCGATGGGCTTCAGGGTGAGCGTGTCGGACATCTGTGCTCGGTCTCCGATCCGGATTGATAACGTTCTCAGTCGTGTAGTTGAGAACGTTCTCAACTAGCGTCGAGCCTGTCAAGGGTTTGCCGTCATCTCGTGCGACGCAGTGGTCGAGCGGACCGGAGCAGCCGCTATCGTCAGCGCAGACCCGGCACGTGCCGGCCGCGGCGAACGACCAGGAAGGGGTGCCGTGCGCAGGGAGTCCGAGGCCCGCGGCATCGCGACCCTGCCCGAGGTCGCCGAGCGCGCCGGTGTCTCTACTGCCACCGCCGCCCGTGCGCTCGGTGGGTACGGATCAGTGCGCGAGTCGACCCGTCAGCGGGTGCTCGACGCCGCCCAGGAGCTCGGCTACCGCGCCAACAGCCTGGCTCGCAGCATGATCACCGGCTCGACACACACGCTCGGCGTCATCATGTCCGACATCGAGAACCCCTTCTTCCGGCGATCCCTGCGGGGCGTCGCCGACACCGCCCGCAGCCGAGGCTTCGAGATCCTGCTCGCCAACACCGACGAGGAGCTCGAGAAGGAGCGCAACGCCGTGACGTTGCTCGCCGAACGCCGGGTCGACGGACTGGTGATCTGCCCGGCGGACGACGGCGACCGGGCCCACCTGCACAGCGTGATCGAGTCCGGCATCCCCGTCGTCCTGCTGGACCGCCGGGTCAGGGGACTGAGCGCCGACACGGTAGGTATCGACAACCGCAAGGCCGCTCGCCAGGCCACTGAGCGACTGCTGGCGCAGGGTCATCAGCGCATCGCGATCCTCACCGGTGGGACGCCGGAGATTGGCGAGCGGCTGGTGCGTCCGGACATGAGGGGCATCGAGCGGCTGACGGCGACGACCGTCGGCTCGCGCGCCGCCGGGTACCGCGATGCGATGAGGTCGGCTGGAGTACCAGTGCGGTCGGAGTACCTGTCCGCCAACGGTTACCGCCGAGAGGACGCCGCGGCTGAGACCCGCCTGCTGATGTCCCTCCGGCAGCCACCCACAGCGATCCTGGCGTTCGACTCCATGCAGTCGCTGGGCGCCCTGCAGTGCTTCAGCGAGCTCGCCCTGCACTGCCCGGACGACGTCACACTGCTCGGGTTCGATGACGCGGAATGGGCCGACGTGGTGTCTCCGCCCCTGTCAGTCATCACCCAGCCCGCCTACGACATCGGCGTCGAAGCCTGCGACCTGCTGCTCGCGCGGATCGCCGGCGACGATCGCAAGCCCGTGCACCACCGCCTGCCGACGACCTTCATCGACCGCGCGTCGGTCGGCCCACCCCGGGCGTGACCTGACCGGGTGCGTCCTCGCCAGGAGCGTGGCGAGATCCGGCCCCCGACGTTGTTGATGTCGAGCGAGCGTCAGGTGTGGTGGTTGGTCATGGACACGAACTGCGCGGCTTCTCGCATGCCGAGACCCTCGTAGACCCGACGCGGAAGTGGGTACCCCGGGTCACCGCGAGGCCCCACGACGGCCTCCTTGACGCCCAACCGGCCCGCTACGCGAAGCATCTGAGCGCACAGGGCTCGCGAGACCTCGACCGGAGTGGCCGGCCGACGCGGTCGTGGGCGAGCGCTACCCCGACATGTCGACGATCGACGGGTGAGCGCCGTCGTCCCGACACCTGCCGAGGCGGGGGGTTGCCTGCCGAGGCGACGCCACCGCGTCAAGCAGGCCAGCACCTGCCTGACGTGATCACCGAGAAGGGGGCCGGGGCCCCTAGGGTGGGCGGATGCTGGCTCGAGACCTCGCCGAACGCGTCCCCGTCCTGCGCCCGACCGACAGCGCGCTGGAGGCGGCCCGGCTGATCGCCTCGCTGCGCCTGGCCGGTGTCGTGGTGGGCGACGACGCCGGCCACCCGGTGGCGGTGCTGCAGGGCAGCCAGGTGCTGAAGCTGGTCGTCCCCCGCTACGTCCGCGAGGACCCCCGCCTGGCCCACGCGTACGACGAGGCCGGGGCCGACGAGCTGTGCGCCGCCTTGGCGCAGCGCACCGTCGCCGACCTGCTCGAGGACGACGACGTCACGGCCGCCGAGATCCCCTCGGTGCTGCCGCAGGACACGCTGATCGAGATCGCGGCGGTCATGGTGCGCGAGCACGCCCCCGTCGTCGTCATCCGCGACGAGCAGGGTGAGTCCACCGGGGTGGTGACGCTCTCCCGCGTGATGGCCGCAGTGCTCAGCGCGGCCGGCAACGCCGACGCCCGGGTCGAGCGCACGCTCGAGCGCGACCTGGTCGACCTCGAGCGCGACGGGCTCGGCGGTCCGCCGACGTCAGCGACCGGCACCGGCGACGGGGCCGACGCCTGATGTCGGTGCAGGTCATCCTGGCCGTCGTCATCTTCGGCGGCGCCTACGTCCTCATCGCGACCGAGTGGGTGCACCGGGTCAAGGCGGCCATCGGCGGCGCCGCCCTCATGGTGGTGATCGGCTCGGTCACCGCCAAGACGGCCTTCTTCAGCGAGGAGACGGGCGTCGACTGGAACGTCATCTTCCTGCTGCTGGGCATGATGATCATCGTCGGCGTGCTGGGGCAGACCGGCCTGTTCGAGTACCTCGCGATCTGGGCCGCCAAGCGCGCCAAGGGGCGCCCGTTCCGGGTGATGGTGCTGCTCGTCGTCATCACGGCCGTCGCCTCGGCGCTGCTCGACAACGTCACCACCGTGCTGCTGGTCGCCCCGGTCACGCTGCTGGTCTGCGAGCGGCTCGGCGTGCCGCCGATCCCGTTCCTCATCGCCGAGGCGCTGGCGAGCAACATCGGTGGCACCGCGACGCTGATCGGCGACCCACCGAACATCATCATCGCCAGCCGCGCGCCGTTGAGCTTCAACGAGATGGCCGCCAACCTGGCGCCCATCGTGGTGATCCTCCTGCTGGTCTTCATCGTGATGAGCCGCTGGCTGTTCCGCTCCGCCTTCGTCTCGCACCCGGAGCGGATCGCCAAGGTCATGGCCCTGGAGGAGCGCGAGGTGATCCAGGACGCGGCCCTGCTCAAGCGCGGGCTGGTCGTCATGGCGTTCGTGATCGTCGGCTTCGCGCTGCACTCGATGCTGCATCTGGAGCCGTCGATCGTGGCGCTGCTGGGCGCGGGCGCCATGGTGCTGGTGTCGCGTCAGGGACCCGACACCTACCTCGCGGACGTCGAGTGGGAGACCCTCGTCTTCTTCGCCGGCCTGTTCATCATGGTGGGCTCGCTGGTGCACCTGGGCGTGATCGAGGAGCTGGGCCGGGCCGCGACGTCCGCCGTCGGCGACCACTACCTGGTGGCCGCCACCGGACTGCTGTTCGGCTCGGCGGTGCTGTCCGGCATCGTCGACAACATCCCGTACGTCGCCACGATGGCGCCGCTGGTCAAGGACCTCGTCGACGCCTCCGGCGGCGACCCCCAGGCGCACGCGCTGTGGTGGGCGCTTGCCCTCGGCGCCGACCTGGGTGGCAACGCCACCGCCGTCGGCGCGAGCGCCAACGTGGTGATCACCGGGATCGCTCGCCGCAACGGGCACCCCATCTCGTTCTGGGAGTTCACCCGCTACGGCCTGATCGTGTCAGCGGTGACGGTGACGCTGGCCTGGCCGTACCTGTACCTCAGGTACTACATGTGAGGTGCGCCCGGCCTCAGGGGGCAGGGGCGTAGCCCGACGACGTCCCGTTGGCTCCGGACGACGACCCGCCGCCCACCGTGGCGCTGGCCTTGTCGCGCACCTTGCGGGCGGCGGTGGTGAGCTGGTCCTGGACGACGGGCGCCTGCTCACGCACGACCTCCTGCGCGTGCGACAGCTGCTGCTGCACCGTCGGGTTTCCCCACACGGCGCGCACCTGCCGCGCCACCTTCTCGCGGTTGCGCTGCGAGCCCATCAGGTACCCGATCCCGATCCCGGCTGCCAGCCCGAGCTTGCCCTTCATGAGGTAACCCCTTTCAGTCGGTGGCTCCCACCCCACCATTCCTCACCGTCCGCCGCACCTCCAGGCCGGCCCGACGTCCTGCCACTTGTGACGCGTTGCTGTTCACTCCGGGTCGCTGGAGACAACCCGAACGCGTCACAAGTGGGCGGCGGGGACGGCGGGGGTGAGCCCAGGGACGGCGGGGTGAGCCGGGATGAGCCCAGGGTCAGCGGGTAGCGGTGACCTGGCGCAGGCCGGGCCGCACCTCGGGTGCCTCGCGGCGCGCCTCGTCGCTGGCGGCGTCGTCCTGCAGGTCCTGGGAGTGCCGTTCGGCCTCGACCCGGGCGATGTAGCCCGCGACCTCGGCCTGCGCCGCACCCTCGTCCCAGCCCAGGACATCGGCCACCAGCCCGGCCACCTCGCCCGCCGCGTCGACGCCCCGGTGGCGGGTCTCGATCGACATCCGGGTACGCCGGGCGAGCAGGTCGTCGAGGTGCAGCGCACCCTCGTGGGTGGCGCCGTACCGCAGCTCGGCCCGCAGGTACTCCTGGGCGGCGCCGACCGGCTCGAGCAGCGAGGGGTCACTGTCCGCCAGCGAGAGCACCTCACCGAGCAGCGAGCCGTACCGGCCGAGCAGGTGCTCGATGCGCCAGGGCGGCAGGCCGGTCTCGCGGCCGATCTCGGGCGCCAGGTTGACCATCGCGGCGTACCCCTCGGCGCCGACCAGCGGCACGTGCTCGGTCACCGACGGCCGCACCGGCCCGATGTCGACGGCGGCCGCGTCGACCGCGTCTGCGGCCATCACCCGGTACGTCGTGTACTTGCCGCCGGCGATCGAGATGAGTCCCGGCTGCGGGCGGGCGACGGCGTGCTCGCGGGAGAGCTGACTGGTGTCTTCGTTCTCCCCGGCCAGCAGCGGGCGCAGACCGGCGTATACCCCGACGATGTCGTCGCGGGTGAGCGGCACTGCGAGCACCTCGTTGACGGTGTCGAGGATGAAGTCGAGGTCACGGGACGTCGCCGCCGGGTGGGCGAGGTCGAACTGCCAGTCGGTGTCGGTGGTGCCGACGATCCAGTGCTGTCCCCACGGGATGACGAACAGCACGCTGCGCGACGTGCGCAGGATGAGTCCCACCTCGCCGGCGATCCGGTCGCGCGGCACGACGATGTGCACGCCCTTGCTGGCCCGCACCCGAAAGCGCCCTCGGCCACCGGACATGCCCTGCAGGTCGTCGGTCCAGACACCGGTGGCGTTCACCACGACCTTCGATCGGATCCGTTGCGTCGCACCGGTTTCGACGTCGCGGACGACGGCTCCGACCACGCGGTCGGCCTCGCGGACCAGCTCGATCACCTCGGTGGAGGACCGCACGTGCGCCCCATAGTGGAACGCCGTACGGGCCACGGTCAGGGTGTGCCGCGCGTCGTCGGCCTGCGCGTCGTAGTACTGCACCGCCCCCACGAGGGCATCGCGGCGCAGCCCGGGGAAGCGGCGCAGCGCACCGCCGCGCGACAGGTGCTTCTGCCGCGGCACCGACCGCGCGCCGCCCATCGAGTCGTACAGCGCCAGCCCGGCCGCGACGTACGGCCGCTCCCAGCCGCGATGGCTCAGCGGGTAGAGGAACGGCACCGGGCGCACCAGGTGCGGCGCGATGCGGGTGAGCATCAGCTCACGCTCGCGCAGCGCCTCGGCGACCAGCCCGAAGTTCAGCTGCTCGAGGTAGCGCAGACCGCCGTGGAAGAGCTTGCTGGAGCGCGACGACGTGCCGCTGGCGTAGTCGCGCGCCTCGACCAGGCCGGTGCGCAGTCCGCGGGTGGCGGCGTCCAGGGCTGTGCCCGCCCCGGTCACCCCACCGCCCACGACGAGGACGTCGAGCTCGCGCTCACCGAGCGCCTTCCAGGCGTCGGCGCGCTCGCGCGGGCCGAGACGCATGGTCGTGGTCGCGAGGCCAGGGCTCATGGCTCGATTATGGTCTGGTCATGTACGTCGCCGCGATCGACCAGGGCACGACGAGCACGCGCTGCCTGATCATCGACCACGACGGACGGGTGGTTGCCGGTCACCAGCTCGAGCACCGGCAGTCCTTCCCGCGCGCCGGCTGGGTCGAGCACGACCCGATCGAGATCTGGGACAACACCCGCGAGGTCGCTGCCGGCGCCCTGGCCCGGGCCGACGTCACGCCGAGCGACCTGCTGGCCGTGGGCATCACCAACCAGCGCGAGACCACCGTGGTGTGGGATCGCGCCACCGGGCGACCGGTGCACCCGGCGATCGTCTGGCAGGACACCCGCACCGACGCGATCTGCCGACGGCTGGGCGAGCTCGGCGGCGGGGCCGACCGCTACCGCGAGCGGGTCGGGCTGCCCCTGGCCACCTACTTCGCCGGGCCCAAGGCGGCGTGGGTGCTCGACCACGTCGACGGCGCCCGCGAGCGGGCCGAGCGCGGCGAGCTGGCGTTCGGCACCATGGACAGCTGGCTGGTGTGGAACATGACGGGCGGCCCGGACGGCGGCCGCCACATCACCGACGTCACCAACGCCTCGCGCACCCTGCTGATGGACCTCGAGACCCTCGCCTGGGACGAGGAGATCGCGGCCGAGATCGGCGTGCCGCTCGCGATGCTGCCCGAGATCTGCTCGTCGTCCGAGGTGTACGGGCACGACCGCGACGGCGGGGTGCTGGCCGGCGTGCCCATCGCCGGGATCCTCGGCGACCAGCAGGCGGCGACGTTCGGGCAGGCCTGCTTCGAGCCCGGCACCGCCAAGAACACCTACGGCACCGGCAACTTCGTGCTGCTCAACACCGGTACTGAGAAGGTGATGAGCGAGCACGGGCTGATCACCACCGTCTGCTACCGGCTCGGCGACGATGCCCCGGTGTACGCCCTCGAGGGCTCCATCGCGGTGACCGGCTCGCTGGTGCAGTGGCTGCGCGACAACCTTGGCCTGATCCGCTCAGCCGACGAGATCGAGCCGCTGGCCCGCACGGTCGACGACAACGGCGGTGCGTACGTGGTCCCCGCGTTCTCCGGGCTGTTCGCACCACACTGGCGGGCGGACGCCCGCGGCGCGATCGTCGGCCTGACGCGCTACGTCAACCGCGGGCACATCGCCCGCGCCGCGCTGGAAGCCGCGGCGTTCCAGTCCTACGACGTGATCGAGGCGATGAACGCCGACTCCGGCGTCGCGCTGACCGAGCTCAAGGTGGACGGCGGCATGGTGGCCAACGACCTGCTGATGCAGTTCCAGGCCGACCTGCTGGGGGTTGACGTGATCCGCCCGGTGGTGGCCGAGACGACAGCGCTGGGCGCGGCGTACGCCGCCGGGCTCGCCGTCGGGTTCTGGTCGGGCACCGACGAGCTCGCCGCGAACTGGGCGGAGGACACCCGCTGGCACCCGCAGATGGAACCGGCACGACGCGCGGAGCTGCTGCGCCGCTGGTCGCAGGCGGTCGAGCGCACCCTGGACTGGGCCGACCCGGACGACGACTGACCGACCCGTGGCGCGATCGCGTCCGGCCGGCCCGGCGCGCCGCCGTTAGGATGGACGCCGGAGAGCCGGGAAGTCTGGTCGGCCGCGGCACCCGCACGGGTGCGGTGACAGAGCACGGGCGACGCCCGAGAACCAGACGAGGACGAACGCCATCGCTACCCCATCCACCGCACGACGCCTGCTGACCCGCACCCCGAGCTGGCCCGAGGCGCGGTTCGTCGGCGAGGTGCTGCGCACCGAGACCGTCGGCGGCGTGCTGCTGCTCGGCGCGGCCGTGGTGGCCCTGCTCTGGGCCAACTCGCCCTGGCGCGACGCCTACACCTCCCTGCGGAACGCCACCGTCGGGCCGGCCGCCCTGCACCTCGACCTGGACCTGTCGACCTGGGCGGCCGACGGCTTGCTCGCGATCTTCTTCTTCGTCGCCGGGCTCGAGCTCAAGCGCGAGCTGGCCGTGGGCGACCTGCGCGACCCGCAGCGGGCGGCGTTGCCCGTCGTGGCGGCCCTGTGCGGCGTGGCGGTGCCTGCCGTGCTCTACCTGGCGGTCTCGAGCGGGGTCGCCGGAGCGGCGCGCGGCTGGGCGGTGCCCACCGCCACCGACATCGCGTTCGCCCTCGCCGCCCTGGCAGTCATGGGCTCGCACCTGCCGTCCGCCCTGCGCTCGTTCCTGCTGACCCTCGCCGTGGTCGACGACCTGGTGGCCATCACGATCATCGCGGTGTTCTACACCTCCGACCTGGCTCCGCTGCCGCTGCTGGCGGCGTTGGTCCCGCTCGCCGCGTTCGGCCTGCTCGCCCAGCGCCGGATCGGCCGCTGGTGGCTGCTCATCCCGCTGGGCCTGCTCACCTGGGTGCTGGTCCACGAGTCCGGCGTACACGCCACTGTGGCCGGCGTGCTGCTCGCCTTCACCGTGCCGGTGCACCGCCGTCCGGACGAGTCGTCGTCCGTGGCCGAGCAGCTCGAGCACTCGGTGCGCCCGGTCTCGGCCGCTGTCGCCGTCCCGATCTTCGCCCTGATGGCTGCGGGCGTCACGCTGGTCGGCGGTGGCCTCTCGGATGCGGTTCGCGACCGCGCCGCCTGGGCCGTCGTCGCGGCGCTCGTCGTCGGCAAGGCCGTGGGCGTTCTCGGTGGCACCTGGCTCACCGCGCGGTTCACCCGGGCCGAGCTGGACGACGAGCTCGGCTGGGCCGACGTCCTCGGCGTCGCGCTGCTGTCCGGGATCGGTTTCACGGTGAGCCTGCTGATCGGCGAGCTGGCGTTCGGCAGCGGCTCGCCGCGCGACGACCACATCAAGGCGGCAGTGCTGGCCGGGTCGATCCTGGCCACCGTCCTGGCGGCCGTCGTCCTGCGACGCCGCGAGCGGATCTACCGGCGGATCGCCCACGAGGAGTCCACCGACACCGACCACGACGGCATCCCGGACTGCTACGAGGCCGAGCAGGGGGTCGCCTGAGCCCGTAGGCTCGGCCCATGAGCGAGCCGACGACGAACGACTCCCCGGAGCGCACCCTCGGCCAGCTGGTCGCGGATGCCTCGCACGACCTGTCCTCGATCGTGCGCTCGGAGGTGGCACTGGCCAAGGCCGAGCTGAAGGCCGACGTCGTGGCCGCCGCCGTGGGTGCGGCGATGTTCGCCGTGGCCGGCGTCGTCGCGTTCCTCGCGCTGATCCTGCTGCTGATCGCTGCCGCCTACGGCCTGGTGGCCGCCGGGCTGTCGCCCTGGTTGGCGTTCCTGGTGGTCGCGGGCGTACTGCTGCTGATCACCCTCGTGCTCGCGCTGGTCGGCAAGTCGCAGATCGGTCGCGCCGGGCCTCCGGAGCGCACCCTGCGGACCACGCGCGAGACCGTGGCGACGCTCAAGGGCGTCAAGCCGCACACCGAGTGACCAGCCTCGACGCCACCCACGTCCTGCACGACGGCCCGTGGCGGCACCGGTTCGTCGCCGCGAACGGCGCCAGGTTCCACGTGGCCGAGGCGGGCAGCGGGCCGCTCGTCGTCCTGCTCCATGGCTTCCCGCAGATGTGGTGGTGCTGGCGGGCCCAGATCCCCGCGCTCGCGACCGCCGGGTACCGCGTGGCCGCCATGGACCTACGCGGGTACGGCGCCTCGGACAAGCCACCGCGCGGCTACGACACCCCCACACTCGCTGCCGACGTGGCGGCCGTGGTGCGCTCGCTCGGGGCGGACGACGCCGTCATCGTCGGCCACGACTGGGGTGGCTGGATCGGCTGGGCGATGCCCGCGCTCGAGCCGGCCGTCACCCGGGCCGTCGCGCCGCTGTCGATGGCGCACCCACTGACGATGAAGCGCGCCGTGCGGCGCTCGCGCAGCCAGGCAGCGGCCAGCAGCTACATCTGGGGCTTCCAGCTCCCCATCGGGCCGGAGCGGCGGCTGTCGCACGGTGGCGGTGCGGTCGAGGCGTTGCTGCGCCGCGGGTCCGGGTCGAGCTGGCCCGGCGACGACGAGGACGGCCGCGAGGTCGTGCGTACCTACACCGAGGCGATGCAGGTGCCCTTCGTGGCGCACTCGGCGATGGAGTACTACCGCTGGTCGGTGCGCTCGGCCTGGCGGTCCGACGGCCGCTCGTTCACCGACCGGATCGACCGGGCCATCGGCGTCCCCGTGCTGCAGCTGCACGGCGCGCGCGACTCGGCCGTCCTGGCCGCGACCGCCCGCCGCTCGCGCACCTGGGTCGACGGCCCCTACCGCTACCTCGAGCTGCCGGACGCCGGGCACTTCCTCCCCGAGGAGGCGGCGGACGACGTGACGGCCGCGCTGCTCGACTGGCTCGCCACCCTGCCCTGAGGCGAGCGGCTCACCCCGCCGAGCAGCCGCCCGTCGACACCGGCTGGTTGGCCGACAGGCCCTCCTCGAGCACCGGCCGGGCCTCGGCCATGGTGAGCGCGTAGCCGGTCGTGTCGTCGTCCAGGCTCTTGGCGAACACGACGCCCACCACCCGGCCGGCGGGATCGAGCAGCGGGCCACCGGAGTTGCCCGGCTGCACCCGCGCGAACAGCGAGTACACCTGGCGCACGGACGGTCCGCGACCGTAGATGTCCTCACCGCGGGCGGTGATGACCTCGCGCACCCGGGCCGAGTCGAGCCGGTAGGGACCGTTGAGCGGGAACCCGGCGACGACCGCCGTGTCGCCGCGGGCCAGGTCGTCGGCGCGAGTCAGGGCCGGCGCCGGCAGGCCCGGCACGTCGATGACGGCGAGGTCGCGCACCGGGTCGAAGACGACCACCGATCCCGGGTAGCTGCGCCCCACGCCACCGACGGACACCAGCGGACGGCGCACCCCGGCGACGACGTGGGCGTTGGTGACCACGACCCCGCTCGTGAGCACCCAGCCGCTGCCCTCCTGCGAGCGCGAGCAGGAGTCGGCGACACCGGTGATCTTGACGATGCTGCGCGCCGCCCGGCGCACGCCCGGGGTCTGGACGACGTTCGGGTCCGGCGCCTCGACCGGGCGGATGATCTCGGGACCGAAGCCCTCGAAGACCCGCGGGAAGCCCTCGGCGTCGAGCAGCGTGCGGAAGCCGGCGAAGATCCGGCCGGTGGCCGGTGGCACGACGCGGTCGATCGCCGCCACGATTCTGGACTGGCCCACGGCGCGGGACAGCGCGGGCGAGGGGCCGCCGCGCACCGCACCGGCGATCAGCGAGACGAGCAGCGACACCGCCACAAGGCTGGCCGCGGCCCCCAGGACGGAGTCGAGCGCCCGGGCCGGGCGTGCCGTGACCCGGCTGCGCAGCCGCACGCCCAGCGCGACCGCCGCCGCCTGGCCCAGCGCCGCCGCGAGCAGCACGCCCACGACGATCAGGACGACGCGGCGCAGGTCGGTGCTGCCGGCTGCGGTGACGGAGCGGTCGAGCAGCTGGGGCAGCCCCCACATGGCCAGCGCGCCGCCACCCAGGAAGCCCCCGAGCGACAGGAAGCCCACGACCGCACCCTGGCGGAAGCCGGAGATCGCGTATCCGATGAGGACGAGCGCGAGCAGCAGGTCGATCACTGCAGCAGCGCCAGGACGTCGGCAGGCAGGTCGACCACGCGGTCACGGTGCCACGGCTGCTCGAGCCCCGCCAGTGCCAACACGCGGGACAGCAGGCCGGCAGTGAAACCCCACACGAACAGCTCGTGCACCGTGAATGCCGGGCCCAGGTAGCCGCTCGGGTGCCTGGCCGTCACGCGGTTGGCGGGGTCGAGCAGGTCGGGCAGCGGCACCCGCACCACCCGCGCCACCTCGGCGGCGTCGATGGCGGCCACGGCGGACGGCTCGCGCCACCAGGCCAGCACCGGCGTCACGACGAAGCCGCTGGGCGGCAGGAACAGCGAGGGCAGCTCACCGAGGACCTCGACGCCGTCAGCCCGCAGGCCGGTCTCTTCGACCGCCTCGCGGACGGCGGCCGCGACCGGCCCGTTGTCCGAGTCGTCGAGCGCCCCACCGGGGAACGACACCTGGCCGCGGTGCGAGCGCATGGTGTGGGACCGCTCGGTCAGCAGGACGTCGGGGGTGCCCGCCTCGTCGGCCCCGAACAGCATCAGCACCGCCGACTGGCGCCCGCCGTCGTCGGGGGGCAGGAAGCTCGACAGGTCGGCCGGCCGCACCGAGTGGGGCACCCGGGCGAGCCGGTCGAGCCAGTCGGTGGGCAGCACCACGCCGCTCACGCGGTGCCCTCCGTGGCGCGCTCGTACTTCAGCAGCGAACGGGCCTTCACCGGGTCGGTCTCGCCCTCGCCGTAGGCGGGGCAGAGCCGCTGGATCGGGCACGCGCCGCACGCGGGACGGCGGGCGTGGCAGGTGCGCCGGCCATGGAAGATCAGGACGTGCGAGAGCATCGTCCAGTCCTTGCGCGGGAAGAGTGCCCCGACGGCGTGCTCGACCTTCACCGGGTCGGTCTCGGTGGTCCAGCCGAACCGACGGCTGAGCCGGCCGAAGTGGGTGTCGACGGTGATGCCGGGGACGCCGAACGCGTTGCCGAGCACCACGTTGGCTGTCTTGCGACCGACGCCGGGCAGCGTGACCAGGTCGGCCAGGCGGGGCGGTACCTCGCCGTCGAAGCGCTCGACGAGCGCCGCGCTCAGCTTGAGGATGCTGTCGGTCTTGGCCCGGAAGAAGCCCGTCGGGAGCAGGATCGCCTCGACCTCGGCGCGGTCGGCCGCGGCGAGCGCGGCCGCATCGGGATAGCGCGCGAACAGCGTGGGCGTCACCTTGTTGACCGTGACGTCGGTGGTCTGCGCCGACATGACCGTGGCCACCAGCAGCTGCAGCGGGGTCTCGAAGTCGAGCTCGCAGTGCGCGTGGGGGTACAGCTCGTGCAGCTCGCGGTACATCTTGCGAGCACGCCGGGTCAGCGCGACGTCCGGTGCGGGGGTCGCGGTGGCCAGCCGCGCGCGGGCGGTCGCAGGAGTCCGAGGCACCCGCACAGCCTACGGGCCGAGCCTGACAGGCCGACGCGATGATCCGCTCGGGTGACGCGACGAGACGCCACCTCAAGGGCGCCTGCCCGGCACCGACAATCTCGTGGTGATCCTCACCACCGAGCTCAGCCTCAGCGACCTGCGCGCAGAGCGCCGCCGACTGAGCGAGCAGGTCGCCCGCCTCAGCTGGTTGCGCCGCCTGGTCCTCGCCCGCTCCGACCTCGAGGTCGCTCGGCTCACCGGCGTCGTGGCCGGCTCGCCGGACCTGGACCGCGCGGTGGCCGGCGCGCTTGCCCTCGACGGGCCGGCCGGTCCCGACCTGCTGCACGCGCTCTCCCGTGCCTCCCGCTCGCTGGACGACGAGACCGTGCACACCCAGGCGACGCTCGATGCGCTCACCGGCGAGCTGGTGGCTCGGCTGACCGCTGATCCCCGCAGCTGCCTGGTCGCCTAACCCGCGGCGGTCACGACCACGCCCGGCCCTTGTCGTGTCGGCCGTCACAGTAGGGCAGACTTCCCCCGACATGGGACAGCCCGAAGGAGACACCGTGGACGACGACATCGTGCGCAGCGCACCGCTGTTCGCGGCCCTCGACGAGGCGGCCGCCGCCTCGTTGCGTGAGTCCATGGTCGAGGTGTCGCTCGTCCGCTCCGAGGAGCTGTTCGCCGAGGGCGACCAGGGCGACCGGCTCTACGTCATCGTGGAGGGCAAGATCAAGCTGGGCCGCACCAGCGGTGACGGCCGCGAGAACCTGCTGGCGATCCTCGGCCCGGGTGAGATGTTCGGCGAGCTGAGCCTGTTCGACCCCGGCCCGCGCACCGCCACCGCGACGTCGGTGGGCGACAGCCGGCTGATCGGCCTGGGTCACGACGACCTCGAGCCCTGGTTGCTGCGCCACCCGGAGGTCGCCCAGAAGCTGCTCAACGCACTCGCCCGGCGGCTGCGGCGCACCAACGAGGCACTGGCCGACCTGGTCTTCTCCGACGTCCCCGGCCGGGTGGCGAAGGCGCTGCTCGACCTGTCGACCCGGTTCGGCAAGCCGGCCGACGACGGCATCCTCGTCGCGCACGAGCTCACCCAGGAGGAGCTGGCCCAGCTCGTCGGCGCCTCCCGCGAGACCGTCAACAAGGCGCTGGCCGACTTCGCGACCCGGGGCTGGCTGCGGCTCGAGGCCCGGGCCGTCGTCCTGATGGACGTCGAGCGGCTGCGCCGCCGGGCGCGCTGACCCACCAGCCCACAAAGGTTCACCTGGCGGGGTGCCGTGCCGATAGGACGGCATGGTCTCCGATCGGCGTCGCCGCACCGGCTCGCGCCTGTTTGCTGCCTACGCGGCGGCCAGCCTCGTCCCCGTGACGCTGCTCGGCGTCGGGCTCGTCAGCGCGTTCCACGACCAGGCGCTGCAGCGCGGCCGTGACCAGGGACGCGCCCAGGCGGCCGTCATCGAGGAGATGGCCATCGCGCCCGCGCTGAGCGGCGCCGACCTGTCGCGCACGCTGTCCGGCGACGAGAGCGAGCGGCTGCGCTCGGCGACCGACCTGGCCATCTTCAACGGCTCCGTCGCGCGGTTGCGGCTGCGCAGCTTCACCGGCTCGATCGCGTTCTCGGACGACGGCTCGGTGCTCGGCGCGGTGCCGCCGTCCGACCCGGCCTTCCAGGCCGCGGCGGCCGGGCACACCGACGTCCGAATCGTCACGGACTCCGGCCTGGCGGCGGGGCGGACCATCCGGGTGCTGCAACCCGTCGTCGCAGCGTCCAACGGCCAGGCCACCGGGGTGCTCGAGGTCTACCTGCCCTACGACACGATCGCGGCCGCGGTGGCCGCGGACACGCGCGCCACCATCTGGCGGCTGGGTGCCGGCCTGTTGGGCCTCTACGCAGTGCTGGCACTGATCTCGTGGTGGACCACGCGGGCGCTGCGCCGCAACGCGGACCAGCACGAGCACCAGGCCCTGCACGACGGCCTGACCGGCCTGCCCAACCGCGAGCACTTCCGGCGCACCGCCGAGGACGAGCTGGACCGCGCGCGCCGAGGCGAAGGCGGCGCCCTGGTGCTGGTCGACCTCGACCACTTCAAGGAGGTCAACGACACCCTCGGCCACCACTCCGGGGACGAGCTGCTGCGCGTCGTCGCGCAGCGGCTCCAGGGGTCACTGCGCACCGATGACACCGTCGCCCGGCTGGGCGGGGACGAGTTCGGGCTGCTGCTCCCCCGCTCAACCGACCGCGCGACCACCGTGGAGCTGCTCAGCCGGGTGCGCGCCGAGCTCGCCGAGGAGATCGTCCTCGGCTCGGTGTCGCTGCGGGTCGAGGCGAGCTTCGGCATCGCCTTCTACCCCGCCGACGCGGACGACGTCGAGGCGCTGCTGCAGCGCGCCGACGCCGCCATGTACCAGGGCAAGCACGGACCCACCGGTGTCGTCGTCTACGACCCCACCTCGGCGCAGCACGGCGGCCAGTCGCTCGTCGTGCAGCACGAGCTGCGCCGGGCGCTGGAGGACGACCAGCTGGTGCTGCACTACCAACCCAAGCTCGACCTGGCGACCGGCGAGGTGCACGGCGTCGAGGCGCTGGTGCGATGGCAGCACCCGGAGCGCGGCCTGCTGCCGCCAGCGGACTTCCTGCCGGTGGCCGAGCGCTGCGAGCTGATCGAACCGCTTACGGCGTGGGTGCTGCGCCGAGCGCTGCGCGACCACACCGCCTGGTCGGCCGAGGGGATCGACTGGACCGTCGCGGTCAACGTGTCGGCACGCAACCTCGGCTCGCTGGACTTCGCGGACACCGTCGCGGCCCTGCTGGCGGAGACCGGTGGACGGCCCGACCGCCTGCACCTGGAGGTGACCGAGACGGCCCTGGCGTTCGACGGCGAGACCGCGGCCCGGGTGGTCGAGGCGCTGTCCGCCCAGGGGATCTCGATCTCGGTCGACGACTTCGGGATCGGCTACACCAGCCTGTCGCAGCTGCGCAGCCTGGCCGTCCGCGAGGTCAAGATCGACCGGACCTTCGTCGCCGGCCTGTCCGGCAGCGAGCAGGACCGCGCGATCGTCGGCTCGGTGATCGCGCTCGGGCACAGCCTCGGCTTCACCGTGACCGCCGAGGGCGTCGAGACGGCGGACGTCGCGGACTGGCTCATCGGCGCCGGGTGCGACAGCGCACAGGGCTTCCTGTGGATGCGGCCCGCCCCGTGGGTCGAGGTGGCCCAGAACTTCACCAGCAGCACCCGCGAGCCCGTCCCGGCTGGCCACACCGACGAGAGACCATCGCGATGACCCACGTGACAAGCCTGACCCGCCTGACCCGCCTGACCCGACACCGCGGCGTGGCGGTCCTGGCCCTGGCAGCGGTGACGCTCGGGGCAGCGGCGTGCGGCTCCGACCGGGCCGCAGAGCCGGCCGCGTCCCGCGCCGCCCTCGCCACCTACAACAGCGGGCTGCACGACCTGCTGCCCGAGCAGGTGCGCCAGTCCGGCGTGATCCGGGTTGCCACCGACGCGTCCTACGCGCCCATGTCGTTCTTCGGGCCGGACGGCCGCACCATCGTCGGCATGGAGCCCGACCTCGCCGTCGCACTCGGCACGGTGCTCGGCGTGCCGCTGCGGTTCGCCAACGTCGACTTCAGCGACATCCTGCCCCAGGTGACGAAGGGCACCGTCGACGTCGGCATCTCGGCGATGACCGACACCCTCGCCCGCGAGCGCACCGTCGACTTCGTGAACTACTTCAGCGCCGGCACCTCGATCGTCGTCCAGCGCGGCAACCCCACCGGCATCACCGACGTCAACGGCCTGTGCGGCAAGGTCGTGGCGGTCGAGGAGGGGACGACCCAGGTCGACTTCGTCGAGCGCTCGCAGGCCGGCTGCGGCGAGCACCCGATCCTCATCCGCACCTACCCCACGAACTCCGATGCGCTCGTGCAGCTGCGCACCGGCCGGGCCGCTGCCGTCCTGAACGACTCACCGCCGGCCAGCTACCTCGCCAACGAGGAACGCACCCGGGCGCACTACCAGCTCGCTTCGACGGTCCAGTACGAGCCGGGGCTGTACGGCATCGCGGTCAGCAAGGACCAGCCCGGACTGCGCGACGCTCTCAAGGGCGCACTGGAGCAGCTGGTGCGCAGCGGCGCCTACCGCGACACGCTGCGCCAGTGGTCCGTCACCGGCGGCGCCGTCTCGCAGGTGACGGTCAACTCCGGTCGCTGAGGTAGTCCAGCTGGGCCCGCACCGACTGCTCGGCGGCCGGCCACAGCGCGCGGTCGACGTCGGCGTACACCTGCTCGACCACGGACCGCGGGCTCTGCGCGCCCGCGGCCAGCGCGGCCCGGACCTGCTCGAGCCGCTCGGCCCGGTGGGCGAGGTAGCCCTCGATCGCCGCCGCCGCGTCAGCAAGCACCGGCCCGTGGCCTGGGAGCACCGTCGTGACGGTGTCGTCCGCCGCCAGCGACCCCAGGCGGTGCAGCGACTCCAGGTACGCGTCGAGCCGCCCGTCCGGGTGGGCGACGACGGTCGTGCCGCGGCCCAGAACCGTGTCGCCGGTGAGCACAGCACGGTCGGCGGCCAGCACGAACGACAGCGAGTCCGACGTGTGTCCCGGCGTCGCAACGACCAGCAGCTCGAGCTCACCGGCCCGGACGACGTCCCCGGCGGTCAGGCCCTCCGAACCGCTGCGCTGCAACGGATCCAGCGCGAGGACCGGTGCGTTGGTCAGTTCGGCGAAGCGCGGCGCGCCCTCGCTGTGGTCGAGGTGCCCGTGGGTGAGCAGGATGCGCGAGACGTTCGCCCCGAGCGCGTCGACGACGTCGAGCACCGACTGCAGGTGCTGCTCGTCGGCCGGACCGGGATCGACCACGAGCGCCTGCGACGAGCCCGGCTCGTGCAGCACCCAGGTGTTCGTGCCGTCGAGGGTCATCGGCGAGGGGTTGGGGGCCAGCACGCAGTGGGCTCGCCGGCTCACCGAGCCACCGCGCCACGGCTGCGGCGATGGGGCCGCGCCGCCCGCTGACCCGCTCACCCGACGTCCTCGATGCCGGCCGCCGGGCCGGGGTCGCCGCCACCCTCGCCGTCCAGGTCGACCCGCAGCGACAGGCCGTCGGCCGAGCGCACCAGCCAGGGCATCAGCAGCCGTAGCCGCCGGGTGCGGCTGAGCAGCGACGCGACGTCGGGTGCCGCCGCGACCTCCTCGAGCGTCACCACGGTCGGCGGCATCATCGCGAGCGTGCCATCGACGCCCCCGGTGGCGGCCTGGGACGCCGGCAGCCAGGCGGCGTGGTCGGCCTCGCCCCCGACGTCCCGGGCTCGCTGCCCGGCCGGGAGCGCCGCCACGAAGAACCACGTGTCGTAGCGGCGCGGTTCGAACACCGGCGTGCACCAGTGCGCCCAGGCGGTGAGCAGGTCGGAGCGCAGCTCGAGGCCGCGGCGCTGCAGCAGTTCGGACAGCGCCAGGCTGCGGTCGATGAGAGCCAGCCGGTCGGCCTCCCAGGCCGGGTCGCTGAGGTCGGCGACGACATCCTCGCCGGGCGGGCCGGCGAGCAGCACCCCGCACTCCTCGAAGAGCTCCCGCACGGCCGCACAGACCAGCCCCGCCGCCACCGGCTCGTCGACGCCGAGCCGGCGCGCCCACTCAGCGAGGTCCGGGCCGTGCCAGGGCACCTGCTCGTCGCAGTCGCGCGGGTCGACACCCCCGCCGGGGAAGACGTGCATCCGGGCCGCGAAGGCCATCGACGACGTCCGCCGCAGCACGAACACGTCGGGACCGGAGGCGCCATCGCGGGTCAGCACGACCGTCGACGCCTGCCGAGGGGTCGCCGCTTCTCGCTCCACGGAGGCAGCGAACGACGTAGCGTGGGCGCCGATCCGTGAGCTCAACGGGAAGTCTCGCAGCATGACGCGATCGTAAGGGTCGCCCAGGAGGGCCAGGATGCGCCGGGAGTACACGCTCGAGCAGATCGCCGCTGCCGTCGGCATGACCGAGCGGAACGTGCGGGCCTACCGCTCGCGCGGCCTGATCCGGCCACCGCGGATGCGCGGCCGGGTCGGCTACTACGACCAGGAGCACCTGGCCGAGCTGCGGCTCATCCAGGGGCTGCTCGGCCGCGGCCTCGGGCTGTCGGTGATCACCCAGCTCGTCGAGCGCGGCATCGCGCACACCGAGCTGGCCAGGCTGGTGCGCGACGAGCTGGACGACGGCGAGCAGGTGTCGCTGTCGTCGCTCACCTTCGAGGAGCTGGAGGAGGCCCAGCCGGGCCTCGTGGCGCGGATGGCACAGCTGGGCCTTGGCGAGCGCACGGCGGACGGCTACCGCAGCGACCCGACGTTCTTCGCGCTGGCCAACCTGCTGGTCAGCCAGGGCCAGCCGCCGCTGGACGTCGCGCGGGTGAGCCAGTACACCGCCGAGGCCGTGCAGGAGCTGGCCGACCGGCTACCCAGCCTGCAGGTCAGCCACGCGGACGGCGCACCGACGCTGGAGCAGCTGCACGCCTGCGTCATCGAGCTGGCGACGACGGCCTTCCGGCTGTCGCTGACCGCCCGGCTCCGGCGGGACGCCGGACTCGGCGAGGTCAGCGCACCCGCACCGTGATCTCGACCTCGACCGGCGCGTCCAGCGGCAGCACCGCGACGCCGACCGCGCTGCGGGCGTGGATGCCGGCGTCACCGAAGGCCTGGCCGAGCAGCTCGCTGGCGCCGTTGACGACGCCGGGCTGACCGGTGAACCCCGGCTCGCTGGCCACGAAGCCGACGACCTTGACCACGCGGGTGACGTCGTCCAGGTCGCCGATCACGGACTTCACGGCGGCGAGCGCGTTGAGGGCGCAGGTGCGGGCGAGCTCCTTGGCCTGGTCGGGCGTCACCGCACCGGCGCCGTCCCCGACCTTGCCGGTGGCCGCGAGCTGGCCGCCCACCATCGGCAGCTGACCCGACGTCCAGACCAGGTCGCCGTCCCGGACGGCGGGCACGTACACGGCGACCGGCGGCGCGACGTCCGGGACGCTCAAGCCGAGGTCGGCCAGCCGCTGCTCGACCGCGCCGAGCGGGGCGTCGCTCACTTCGCCCGCTTCAGGTACGCGACGAGGTTGCCTCCGTCGCCGGTGACGACCTGCACGAGCTCCCAGCCGTCCTCGCCCCACTGGTCGAGGATCTGCTTGGTCGCGTGCACGATGAGCGGAACGGTCGCGTACTCCCACTTGGCCATGGACGGCATCCTCCCGCACCCGCCCGACCGCGCACCACCGCCCCCTCCCCGACTGTGGTCCGGGTCCGGGGTCCGGGTCCGGTTGAGACCGCCGGACCCGTGGCGACCGCGATGGCTACCGCTCAGATGTCGGGGAAGCCGCAGTCGACGTCGACGTCCGCGTACCCCGCCACCCGAGCGCTCACCCGCGGGTAGGTGATCTCGTACTCCCGCGGGAAGGTCCCGGGCACGGGCTTGCGGGTGGAGCGCAGGGTCATCGACAGCACGGTGTTGGTCGCCCCCTTGTCGACCCCGTTGACCAGGACCCGGCCGGCAATGGGCGCGCCGCTTGCCGCGTCCGTCGTGCTGACGGTCAGTGACACCACGCGGTTCAGCGGGACGGGCAACGGGCTGACGGAGACGGCCAGCTGGACGACGTCCGGTCCGTCGGGGACGCTGCCGAGGGCTCCGTCCGGGACGACCCGCACGTCGCCCCAGTTCTTGCCCAGGGCGAACAGCACCGCCGGCGACGTGACCCAGCGCTTCGTGCCGTTCTGGATCAGATAGACCTTCGGCTTGGAGTCCTCCTTGCGCAGGCATCCCTCGGGCAGGTCCCAGATCCGCAGGGTCGCCGTCGAGGGGTTGCCGCCGATCGCGGCGACCTTGACGTAGAGCTCCGGGGCCGGCGTGACGAACTGCTGGCCCGAGGTGAAGCTGCTCCAGATCGTGGGCTGGAGGTACGACAGCGTGTCCGTGCGCACCTGGTGGATGGTCACGGCGTCCTGGGCGATCGGCTGGTCCCAGCCGGCCTTGCGATGGAACTCGACCGTCCACGTGCTGCCGTCGGGTCGGGCCGGTCTGGTCGCACCCGGAGGAACGGAGACCACGAGGGCACCGTGGTTGCCGATCTGCGCCTGGTTCAGCGGATCGAGCGTGACGGTTGCGCTGAAGTCCGGCCCGGGCGGCGACCACACCCTGCTGGGCTCCAGGACGCCGAGTGCCTGGACGTTGCGCGCGTTCAGCCCGACCGAGGCCACGCCCGCGGCCCCCTTGAACGAGATCGGGAACAGCGGCGTCGTCGTCGCGAAGCTCATGATGTCCCAGCTGTCGCCGTACTGGAAGTCGGTGTTGGCGCTCCAGGAGTGGGGCAGACCATGGCCGTGGCCCATCTCGTGGCAGATGAAGCCGAACTCGCACACCAGCGGATCGCTCTGCACGATGAGCACCCCGTTGCCCGCGGCTCCGTGGTCGACGCCGTAGTTGTGGACGACGAGCACGTTCCGGAACGGGGACAGGTTGACCCCGGCCGCAGCGGCCGCGTCCCGGCCCCACTGCACCAGCGTGGACCGGGCCCCCGGGAAGGTCATCCCGGTGAGCTCGGTCGAGCTGTGCGGCATCGTCAGCCAGCCGAACACCTGGCTCCCGGTGAGGTCCAGGTTGCCGAAGGTCACCTCGCGCCAGTAGTCCACGACGCCACCGGTGCCGGCCCGCGTGTAGAAGTCCTGGTAGTAGTCCACCGGCTGCGGCACGTTCGGCTTGTCGGCGTACCGCGCCAGCACGATCGCCCACGGGAAGTTGATGGGACGCATGACCCCTCCGATCCTCGAGGCGGGCACCTGCCCGTTCACCGGGAAGGAGGGCGACCGCAGGCGCCCTGATACCGCTCGCCATCCCCCGTGCCCGGTGACCGCGGGCCGGGGGGAGGATGGGCGGATGAGCGCAGCCGACCCCCGCGAGGTGCTGGACCGCCCGGCCCCTGGCCCGGACCAGACGGTGCGCTACGGACCGGCGTCCGAGCACGTGGCCGACCTCTGGTGGCCGGCCTGCGACGAGCCGCCGCCGGCCGACGGTGCGCCGCTCGTGGTCGTCGTCCACGGCGGCTTCTGGCGCGCGGAGTTCGACCGTCGCCACACCCGCCCGCAGTGCACCGGGCTGGCCGCCGCCGGGTACACCGTCGCCGCGATCGAGTACCGCCGCACCGGGCAGCAGGGCGGGGGCTGGCCCGGCACGTTCGAGGACGTCGACGCCGCCCTGAGCGCCGTGCCGGGGCTGGTCGCGGCGGCCGCGACCGCGGTCGGCCAGCCGGTCGACGTCCGGCGCACGGTGCTGCTCGGGCACAGCGCCGGCGGCCACCTCGTGGCGTGGGCCGCAGCCGCTCGTCGGCTGCCAGGCGTGCTGGGCGCGGTGAGCCTGGCCGGCGTCCTGGATCTCGCGCTGGCCGCCTCGCTCGGCCTCGACCCCGGCGCGGGCGGCAGCGCCGTCCAGGAGCTGCTCGGCGGCCTGCCGGACGACGTCCCGGACCGGTACGCGCTGGCCGACCCGACCCGGCTCGGCCCACCCGCTGTGCCGGTCACGGCCCTGCACGGCGATGCGGACGACGTCGTGCCCGTCGAGCTCAGCCGCTCCTACGCGCGGGCGACGCGGCCAGCAGCTCGTCGTCCTCGAGGACGTCGACCACTTCAGCGTCATCGACCCGATGTCCGTCGCCTGGTCGAGCGTGCTGAAGCACGTCGGGGCGGCGGCCGGTCGTACCCCTGGGTAACGTCCTGCCCATGCCGACGCAGAGTGCGCCTCGCCGAACCGCCGCGCGCGAGCGCGACTGGGACGGCGTGCGTCTGCACGTGGTGACCGGCAAGGGCGGCACCGGCAAGACCACGGTCGCGGCCGCGCTGGCGCTCGCACTGGCCGGCGACGGACGCCGGGTGCTGCTGGTGGAGGTCGAGGACCGGCAGGGCATCGCCCAGCTGTTCGACGTCCCGCAGCTGGGGTACACCGAGGAGCGCATCGCGGCCGTGTCGGGCGGCGGCGAGGTGCTCGGCCTGGCGGTCGACCCCAAGGCGGCGCTGCTGGAGTACCTGCAGATGTTCTACAAGCTCGGGCGCGCGGGCGGTCTGCTCGAGCGGTTCGGCGCCATCGACTTCGCCACGACCATCGCCCCGGGCGTGCGCGACGTCCTGCTCACCGGGAAGGTCTACGAGGCGGTGCGCCGCCGCTCCGGCGGTCGCCCGGTGTACGACGCCGTGGTGCTCGACGCGCCGCCCACGGGCCGGATCACCCGGTTCCTCGACGTCAACACCGAGGTGGCCGACCTCGCCCGGGTCGGCCCGATCCGCGGCCAGGCGGACTCCATCACCACCCTCATGCGCTCGCCACAGACCGCGGTCCACGTGGTGACGCTGCTCGAGGAGATGCCCGTGCAGGAGACCGTCGACGGCATCGCTGCCCTGCGCGAGACGGGTCTGCCGGTGGGCGGCGTGGTGGTCAACCTGGTGCGCGATCCGGTGCTGCCGGCGCGGCGTCTCACGGCGGCGGCCAAGGGCCGGCTGGACGCCGGCGAGGTGTCGGCCGGGCTGGCCGCCGCCGGCCTGCCACACGCTGACGACGACGTCGCGGCGCTGCTCACCGAGGCCCAGGAGCACGCCCAGCGGGTGGCGCTGCAGAAGCGCGAGCGGGCCGAGATCGACGACCTCGGCCGTCCGGTCTACGAGCTGCCCGCCATCGCGCACACGCTCGACGTGGGCTGGCTGTACCGGTTCGCCGACCTGCTGCGCGACCAGGGCATGGCATGACGCGGACGGCGCGTGCCGCCGCGCCGCTCGACGTCGACGCCCTCCTGCGCGACCCCGCGACGCGGATCATCGTCTGCTGCGGCGCGGGAGGCGTGGGGAAGACGACAACCGCTGCGGCACTAGGGCTGCGCGCCGCCGAACAGGGCCGTCAGGTGGTGGTGCTGACCATCGACCCGGCGCGCCGCCTGGCACAGTCGATGGGCCTGAGCGAGCTCGACAACACGCCGCGGACGGTGCAGGGCGTCAACCCCACGAACGGCGGCCGGCTCGACGCCATGATGCTCGACATGAAGCGCACGTTCGACGAGATCGTCGAGCTGCACTCCACCCCGGAGAAGGCCGAGCAGATCCTCGCCAACCCCTTCTACCAGGCGTTGTCGAGCTCGTTCGCGGGCACGCAGGAGTACATGGCGATGGAGAAGCTCGGCCAGCTGCGAACGCAGGCCGACCGCGACGGCACGTGGGACCTCGTGGTCGTCGACACCCCGCCGTCCCGCTCGGCGCTCGACTTCCTCGACGCGCCGCAGCGGCTGGGCTCGTTCCTGGACGGCCGGTTCATCCGGCTCCTCGCCGCACCCGCCAGGGCGGGTGGCCGCGCCTACCTCAAGGCGTTCTCGGCCGGGGTCAACGCCGTGACGAACGCGCTGACCAAGGTGCTCGGCGCCCAGGTGCTGCGCGACGTCCAGACGTTCGTCGCTGCCCTCGACACGATGTTCGGCGGCTTCCGCGAGCGCGCCGACGCGACGTACCAGCTGTTGCAGGACGACGGCACCGCCTTCCTCGTCGTCGCCGCCCCGGAGCGCGACGCCCTGCGGGAGGCCGCCTACTTCGTCGAGCGCCTCGACCGCGACGACATGCCGCTGGCCGGGCTGGTGCTCAACCGCGTGCACGACCTGGCGCACGAGGCGCCGTCCGCCGAGCGCGCCGTGGCCGGCGCCGAGGCGCTCGCTGAGTCGCGCGAGCACCTGCTCACCCAGCAGCTGCTGCGGCTGCACGCCGACCGGGTGCGGGTGGCTGAGCGCGAGCACGCCATGGCTGAGCGCTTCACCGGTGCGCATCGGGACGTGCCGGTACGCCGGGTGCGCGCTCGCGCGCAGGACGTCCATGACCTGCCGGGTCTGCGGGAGATCGGTGCCGACCTGGCCGGCGGGTGACCACGGCGTCCGGCCGGGGCCGTGCCTGATCAGATGGCGAGGTCGCCGAGCTCCGGGGCGCCGGTACGGACGTGCTCGGCGCGCGCGGTCTCGAGCAGGCGACGCCACGAGGTGACGTTCGGGCGGCGCTTGAGCAGCGCACGGCGCTCGCGCTCGGTCATCCCGCCCCATACCCCGAACTCGGTGCGGTGGTCGAGGGCGTCCGCGAGGCACTCGGTGCGCACGACGCACCCCATGCAGACCGCCTTGGCCCGGTTCTGCTCAGCGCCCTGGACGAAGAGGTCGTCCGGATTCCCCTGGCTGCACGCCCCCCGGCGCGCCCAGTCGCCGTCCCACGGCTGCTCCGTCACCATCTCGCTCATCCCCGCGCTCCCCACCTCTGCCGTTCACCGGACGACACCCCACGCGTCGTGCGACGATGCCCCTAATCCCTCACGTCGACGGTAGGGAGCCGCGGAGCGCGCGGCTATGACCCGATTCGGCCATTCCCTCGCCCGCAATGACTAGTCACTCCGGGTGGGCCACGCCTCACTCGAGCGTCACCGACCCGTCACAGAGCCCTCACATCGCGACCCTGCCAACGCCCGATCCGGGCCGTTGCGGACCATGCCCGCGCCCCTACCCGGGTTACTCTGGAGGGCCGCCTCGCCCGTCGCGACGGCGGATCACCCGAGGACGAGGAGCCCGTTTCGATGCGCACCGACGACCGCGGCAGCGGTCTGGCCGGCATCCTCACCCTGCTCGCGGCCCTCGTCGCCACCGCCGTCGTGGCCGGCCTGATCGGCGCCGGGCTGTTCATGCCCGCGATCGGTGCGGCCGGGGCGACCGCGCGCACCGGCGTCGACTTCTTCGATGCGCTGCCCGCCGAGCTCGAGCAGAGCCCCCTGGCGCAGCAGTCCCGCATCCTCGACGCCTCCGGGCGCGTCCTCGCCACGTTCTACAACGAGAACCGCGTCGTCGTGCCGCTGAAGAAGGTCGCGCCGATCATGCGCGAGGCCCAGATCGCGATCGAGGACACCCGGTTCCGTGAGCACGGTGGCATCGACCCCAAGGGCGTGCTGCGCGCGGTGGTCAACAACGCGAGCGGCGAGTCCACGCAAGGCGCCTCCACCCTCACCCAGCAGTACGTGAAGCTCACCCTCCAGGAGAACGCGATCTACGCCGGCGACGAGGCCGGCGCCAAGGCTGCGGTCGACAAGAACCTCGCGCGCAAGATCCAGGAGATGAAGTACGCGATCGCGCTCGAGAAGAAGATGAGCAAGAACGAGATCCTCGAGGGCTACCTCAACATCGCCTACTTCGGCGACGGCGCCTACGGCGTTGAGACGGCGGCCCGCCACTTCTTCTCGACCACCGCAGCCAAGCTGACGCTCTCGCAGGCCGCGCTGCTCGCCGGGCTCGTGCAGCAGCCGGGCGCGTTCGACCCACGTCGCAACCCCAAGGCTGCCGTCGCCCGGCGCAACGTCGTCCTGGCCCGGATGCTGGCGACCGGCAGCATCACCCAGAAGCAGCACGACACCGCGGTAAAGGCCAAGCTCGGCCTGAAGCTGAAACCGGCCGGCAACGGGTGCGACGCCTCGGCGTACCCGTTCTTCTGCAACTACGTCTACCAGCAGGTGCTCACCGACAAGGCGTTCGGCGCCACCCAGCAGTCCCGCCGCACCCTGGTGTTCCGTGGCGGCCTGACCATCCGCACGACGCTCGACCCCAAGGTGCAGGCCGCCGCGCAGAAGGCCGTCCACGACAAGGTCGCGCCGCGCAACAAGAGCAACGTCGCCGCAGCCATCTCGGTGGTCGAGCCCGGCACCGGCAAGGTGCTCGCGATGGCGCAGAGCAGGCCCTACGGGCGCGACAAGAAGAAGGGCCAGACGGTCGTCAACTACAACACCGACTTCGCCTACGGTGGCAGCGGTGGGTTCCAGCCCGGTTCGACGTTCAAGGCCTTCACGCTCGCTGCCGCGCTGGCTGACGGCAAGTCGCTCAGCACCGTCATCAACGCGCCGCCCGGCGGGACGCCGTTCCCGGCCAGCGACTTCCCCAACGAGGGCTGCTGGCCGGCCGACCTCTCGACGACGCCCTACGCGCCGTTCAACTCCGAGGGCCACGAGGTGGGGAACTACACGCTGCGCAAGATCACCGAGGACTCGGTCAACACCGGCTTCGTCCGGCTCGAGTCCGACATCGGCGTCTGCAAGGTGAAGGCGATGGCCGAGAACCTCGGCGTGCACGGGGCGGTCAGCAGCAAGGACGGCGGTCTCGACAAGCCCACCAACGAGATCCGGCCTCGGCCGTCGATGACGCTCGGCGTCCAGGAGATCGCGCCGCTGACGATCGCGGCTGGGTACGCAGGCTTCGCGGCCGACGGCGTCTACTGCAGCCCGATCTCGATCGCCTCGGCGACGACGCTGGCCGGCAAGGCCATCCCGGTGCCGAAGCCGTCCTGCGAGCAGGCGCTCGACAAGAACGTGGCGCGCGGCGTCACGGCGGCCCTCGAGGACGTCATCAAGAGCGGCACCGCTGCGCGCGCTCCGAAGATCGGCCGCCCGGCTGCCGGCAAGACCGGCACCGCCAACGCCTCGCGCGCCACCTGGTTCACCGGCTACACCCCGCAGATGGCGGCCTCGGTGTGGTTCGGCAACCCCGACGTCAGCAAGCCGATGAAGAACATCGACACCGGCAAGGACTTCTACCCGCGCCAGATCTACGGCGCCACCGTGGCCGCTCCGATCTGGTCGGCGTTCATGAGCCGCGCGATGTCCGGGAAGCCGATCGAGAAGTTCGGCAGCCCGAACTCGAAGATCATCTACGGCGACCGGCTCACCGTCCCGGGCACCACCGGCCAGAGTCTGGACTCGGCGCGGCGCATCCTCGAGGGAGCCGGCTTCCAGGTCGCCATCGGCAGCCCCCGCGCCTCCGGCGTCCCGGCCGGGCTCGTGGCCGAGACCAGCCCCGGTGCCGGCGCACGGGTCGTGTCTGGCAGCACGGTCACCATCTACCCGAGCACCGGCACGCCCGCCCCGGCGCCCCGACCGCCCGGCCCGACCGGTAAGCCCACCAAGCCGCCGGGCGGCGGCGGCGGTGGCGGTGGCGGTGGCGGTGGCGGTGGCGGTGGCGGCAACGGCGGCGGCAACGGGCCGCCCACCACCGGGCCCGGCGGCGGGTAGCTCAACGGGCGAGCTGGCGACGGACCTCGGCGGCCACCCGGCCACCGTCCGCGCGCCCGGCCACCGCTGCCTGCACCTGCTTCATGACCTGGCCCATCGCCTGCGGCCCTGCGGCACCGATGTCGCGCACCGCGGTGGCCACCAGCCCGGCCAGGGCGTCGTCGTCCAGCTGGGCGGGTAGGTAGCCCTCCAGGACGGCAAGCTCGGCCTGCTCGCGCGCGGCCCGCTCCGGCCGGCCACCGTCGGCGAACGCCGTGGCGGCCTCCCGCCGCTTCTTGGCCTCGCGGCGCAGCACCGCCTGGACGTCGTCGTCGCTGAGCTCGCGCGCGACGTCCCCCGCCACCTCGTCGTTCGTGATCGCGGCGAGCACCATGCGCAGCGTGGCGGTGCGCACCTCGTCGCGGCCGCGGATGGCGGCGGTCAGGTCCGTGCGCAGCGTGTCCTTGAGCTGGCTCATGCGCGTGAGTCTCCCACCCCCCTGCGGTGATCATGCACGTTCGCCCCGCCCCCGCCCCGCCTCCTGCGGTGATCATGCACGTTCGCCCCGCCGGCCTCGTGCCGGTGGTCGCCGAGCCCGATGGCAGGATGTCCGACCATGAGCCCACCCGCGCGACACGGCCGACCGGCGGGCACGAGGTCCCGAGCATGAGGCCCTCCACCGCTGCGCTGAGCCTGGCCGGGCTCGGCACCGCGTTCGTGGCAGGGAGCGTCGTCGAGAGCCGGGCCTACGTGCTGCGACGGGTCGAGCTGCCACTTCTGGCGCCCGGCTCGAGCTCGCTGCGGGTGCTGCACCTGTCCGACCTTCACCTCACGCCCTGGCAGCGCCGCGAGCGCGAGTGGGTCCGGGGGCTGGCTGCGCTCGAGCCCGACCTCGTCGTCGACACCGGCGACAACCTGGCGCACGTCGACGCCGTGCCCGCGGTGCTTGATGCGCTCGCCCCGCTGCTGGAGCGGCCAGGCGTGTTCGTCCTCGGGTCGAACGACTACTTCGGGCCGGTGCCCAAGAACCCGGCGCGCTACCTGCTGCCGCGCGGCGGCAGCCGCCGCTTCACCGGCCGGCGGCTCCCGACGTCCGAGCTCGTCGCGGGGCTGACCGACGGCGGCTGGCTCGACCTCACCAACCGGCGCGACCGCCTGGACGTCGGGGGGCTGGCGCTGTCGTTCGTCGGCGTCGACGACCCGCACCTGCGCTACGACCGGTTCCCGGAGAGCGCGCCCGAGACACCAGGTGCTGCGCGGGGCGACCTGCACGTGGGCGTGCTGCACGCGCCGTACCAGCGCACCCTCGACGCGATGGCTGCGGACGGTGCGCGGCTGCTGCTCGCCGGGCACACCCATGGCGGCCAGCTGCGACTGCCCGGCTACGGGGCCATCGTCACGAACTGCGACCTCGACCGGCGGCGAGCGCGCGGGGTCAGCCGCTGGTGGACCGGCGCTGGTCGGGTGCCCGCCCGGCACGTCCCGCCCCCCGACGCCGCGTGGCTGCACGTCAGCGCCGGGCTCGGCACGTCGCCGTACACGCCGGTGCGCTTCGCCTGCCGTCCCGAGGCAACCCTGCTCACCCTCACCGCCCCCTAACCCTTTCCGCCACCCAACCCGCTTTCCGCCACTCAGGCCGGTTTTCCCGCCCGCAAAGCGGCCTGAGTGGCGGAAAGGGTCGGGGCGGGGGCGGTCGGGGGGAACCGGTTTCAAGGTTGCCCCGCGGCTCGGCTACGATGACGTGGCTTCGCCGGACCGGTCACGGGTCGGCAGGGCCAGCCACGGGGTGTGGCGCAGCTTGGTAGCGCGCGTCGTTCGGGACGACGAGGCCGCAGGTTCAAATCCTGTCACCCCGACCAGCACGACCGCCTGTCGCACCAGAATCCCAGCCCTCCCGGCGGCATACTCGCCTGCGTGAACCCGCCGATCGAGCCGCCAGCGCCGCCCGGCTACCACCCGGTGGAGGGCCAGCCGCCGCCGTACCAGCAGGTCGGCCGCGCCACCCCGGTCGACGACCCGCCCCCGACCTACCAGCCCCCCACCTACCTGCCCCCGACCTACCCGCCACCGCCGTACGCCGGCTCCTCGCGGCCGGCGCGGACGTCGACCCACCCGATCGCTGTCACGGCCCTGGTGCTCAGCATCCTGGCCCTGGTGCTGGTCGCCCTGGCGGCGGTCGGCGCCGTGGTCGCCGCCGGGGTGTTCGGCGGCGGCTTCGGCGGCTACGACCTCATCGGCACGGCACCCCAGGTGGTCGACGGGCAGTCCTACCCCGGCAGCCGGCTCGCCGACGAGGTGCAGCGCGTCCTCGAGGACGACGGGTGGGACGTGGGACCGCTCACCTGTCCCGACGTCCACGTCGCCGCCGGCACGAGCACGCAGTGCACCGGCGAGGTCGACGGCAGCCAGTCGAGCGTGGACATCGAGCTCGAGGACGACGAAGGCCACTTCACCATCACCAGCTGGTGAGCGCGCACCGCCGACAACGTGCCACCACAGCCCACCGGTAGGGCATGCTGGACCGGCGATGAAGTTCCTCGTCCTGTGGCAGATCGAGTTGTCGAAGGTGTCGGCGGAGGTCGCCCGCGCCGTCGGGCGCATGCCCGAGTACGGCGAGCGGCTCGAGCAGGAGGGCAAGGTGCTCGCCCGCTATCACGTGGTCGGTGCGCACGGCGGCGCATGGATCTACGACGTCAGCTCGCACGAGGAGTTCGAGCGCCTGCTGGGCCGCGCGCCGGTCTTCAACGTCGCGCGCTACACCGTGCATGCGCTGGCCGACATGGACGGCGGCCCACCCGGCTGAGCGCGAATCCACCCACGATCGGGGATTGAAAGATTCCCGGAAAGGGGTAACGTCCCCGGGGTGCACGCCGCGACGGGCACCTCGATGACGACCTCCCCAGCGGGCGATCTGGGGGCGAGCCGCCATCACCTCGTGAGTCAGCGCCTGCGCGAGCGGCGGCGTGAGCTCGGGCTGACCCAGAAGCAGGTCATCACCCGGCTGGCCCGGCTCGGGGTCGCGAGCACCAACAAGGCCCTCAGCAGCCTCGAGCACGGGTCCGGGGTGGACGTCGGCCGGCTCCCTGAGCTCGCCGCGGCGCTCGACTGCACCGTCACGTGGCTCCTCGGGCTCACCGACGACCCGCACGCCTGGGAGCCCGACACCGCACCCCGGACGCCGGCCTCACCGGCCCCACCCGTCTCGGCACGGCCGGCCGCAATGCCGTCGTCCGCGACCGCCCGGCGCTCCGCCCGCGGCGCGAGCAGGGCGCGCCGCGACCGTCCCTGGATCCTCGGCCCGATGCCCGCGGAGGACTGACGATGCCCACCGACGACGGCGCCACCCACACCGAAGGCGGCGCGCTCTCGCGCCGGTCCGTGCTCCGCGGGGCGGGGCTGGCCGGCATCACTGCGGCGCTGTCGGCCTGTGGCGGCCCAGCCGCCGCCCCGCCCGCCAGAGACGCCGTCGTCATCACCGACCAGCGCGGCAAGCAGGTGCGACTCGCCCACGCCGCGCGCCGGATCGTCACGATCCCGATGCCGGCCGCCTCCATCCTCGTCGCCGTCGACCGCGGCGCCGACCACCTCACCGGCATGCACGACGCCTCCTGGTCCGCTGTCCGCGACGGGATCCTCGGCGAGTTCTTCCCGTCGCTGCTGCAGGTCGAGCACGACATCGCCAGCGCGGACTTCGCGCCCAACGTCGAGACCGTCGTCGGCCTGCGCCCGGACGTCGTCATCCAGTGGGGGGACGACGGGGCCGGCATCATCGCGCCGCTGGAGAACGCCGGCCTCGAGGTCGTCGGTCTCACCTACGGCACGCAGGCCGACCTACAGGCCTGGATCACGACGTTCGCCGACCTGCTCGGCAAGCCCGACCGCGGCCACGTGCTCAACTCCGCCCTCATCTCCGCGGTCGCCACGACCACCGCGGCCGGCAAGGCGGCACCGGCACCGCCGCCGAAGGTCCTGTACTTCAACCGGTTCAGCGAGGGCCTCAAGGTCGCCGGCACGGGCACCTTCAACGACGTCTACATCTCGATGGTGGGCGCCACCAACCCTGCCTCAGGGCCGGCCGGTGCGCCCGGCAAGGGCATGGTCGGCGTCGACGTCGAGCAGGTGCTGCATTGGGATCCCGACATCGTGCTGCTCGGCAACTTCGACGCCGCCGTGCCGGATGACGTGTACTCGGACCCGGTGTGGCGCAACGTCTCCGCGGTACGCAAGCGCCAGGTCTACAAGGTGCCGCTCGGCGGCTACCGCTGGGACCCACCGAGCCACGAGTCACCGCTGATGTGGCAGTGGCTGTCGATGGTCGCGTTCCCGGAGCAGCCCCAAGACCGGCCGCTACGGGCCGAGGTCGAGCGGTACTACGACCTCTACTACGGCAGGCGGCCGACGCCCTCGCAGCTCGACACGATCCTGCGCACGACCCTGAACGGGCCCTCGGCGAACTACGCGCAGTTCGATGCTGCGTAGCCGGTCGGGTCCGTCGTCTCGACGTCTGGCGCGGCCGCCCGATGAGCCACACCCCCTGCGCAGCAAGCCAATCGCCCTGGCCGTCTCAGCGATTGCGCTGGTGGCGATCTGCCTCGGCGCGCTGATGACCGGGCGGTTCGACGTCCCGCTCACCCACGTGGTGCGGATCCTGGCCGGCGCGGCCACCGGCAGTGACCCCGTGACGTCGACCGAGCAGTCCGTGGTACTGCTGGTGCGGTTGCCGCGGGTGCTGCTCGCCGCCCTGGTGGGTGGTGCCTTGGCGATCTGCGGTGCCGCGCTGCAGGCCGCCTTCCGCAACCCGCTGGTCAGCCCGGAGATCATCGGCGTCTCGGCCGGCGCCTCGCTGGGAGGCGCTCTCGCGCTCCTGCTGGGCCTCGGCACCGGCTACCTCGTCGGGATGGCCTTCTCGCTCGGCCTGGTCGCCCTCGGCGTGGTGTTCCTGGTCACCGCCGGCCGCGAACCCGCGCCGTTGCTGATGATCGTGCTCGGCGGGGTCGTCACCGGCTCGTTCTTCTCGGCTCTCGTCTCGCTGGTCACCTACGTGGCCGACCCCTACAACGAGCTGCCGGCGATCGTCTTCTGGCTGCTGGGCAGCCTGGCCACCGCGACGTACGCCAAGGTGCTGGTCGCGCTCGCCCCCGTCGCGCTCGGCTGCGCCGCCATCCTCGCGCTGCGCTGGCGGGTCAACGTGCTGTCGCTAGGCGACGAAGACGCTGCGGCGGTGGGCGTGCGACCGGGCAGGGTCCGCTGGATCGTGCTGTGTGCGGTGGCGCTGGTCGTCGCCGGGACCGTGGCGGTCAGCGGGGTGATCAGCTGGGTCGGTCTGGTCGTGCCGCACCTGGTGCGGATGTGGGTCGGTCCCGACCACCGCGTGCTGCTGCCGGTGTCGTTCCTCGCCGGTGGCGCCTTCCTCGTCGCGGTCGACACGGTGGCCCGCAGCTTGACGGCCGGCGAGGTCCCGCTCGGCGTCCTCACCGCCCTGATCGGGGCGCCAGTGTTCTTCATCCTGTTGCGCCGCAACCGACATCGGATCTGGGACCGTGCTTGAGCTGCGCGACGTCGGCGTCGCCTACCGCAGGGACGACTGGGTCTTCCGCGGGGTGAGCTTCGCCGTCTCGTCCGGACAGGCCTGGGCGGTGCTCGGGCCGAACGGCAGGGGTAAGACCACCCTGGTGCGATGCGCCGCCGGGTTGATGCGCCCGCTCGAGGGCGAGGTCGTACGTCACTCGAGCGTGGGCTTCGTGCCGCAGTCGCGCGGCTCATCGTTCGCCTACTCGGTGCTCGACATGGTGCTGATGGGCCGCACCCGCCACGTCGGTACGTTCTCGGTGCCTGACGCGCACGACCAGGCCGAGGCGATGGCTGCGCTGCGCCGCGTCGGCGTCGCCCACCTCGCCGGCCGCTCCTTCCCCACGCTGAGCGGTGGTGAGCAGCAGCTGGTGCTCATCGCCCGCGCGGTGGCGTCCGGCAGTGGGCTGCTGGTGCTCGACGAGCCGGCGTCCGGACTCGATCTGCGCAACCAGCACGAGGTGCTCTCGCTGCTGCGCTCACTCGCGGCCGACGGTCTCGCCGTGCTGCTCACCACCCATGAGCCGGACCACGCGCTGGCGGTCAGCGACCACGTCGTGGTGATGTCGGCCGCCGACGACGTCCGCTGCGGCCCGACCGAAGAGATGCTGTCCGAGGCGCGGCTCAGCGCGCTGTACGGCGTCGGCGTCCAGAGCATCGCCTACCGCGACAACGGCATCGCCCGACGGACCTTCGTCGTCAGGGGCGAGGCCCACAACTAGGTCAGCCCAACGCGATGGCAGCCCCCGACGTACCCCCGGCGTCGTTGACGACCTTGAGGTGCTTGAGCGTGTAGTCGCGCAGCGAGCGCAACTGAGCCGCGTCGAGGCGGTCGCACACCCACTCCCAGTGCAGCGACACCCAGTCGCCCGGCTCGAGGGCCAGCGAGCCGAGCAGGCCCACGCCGTCGACCCCGCGCACCGCCTTCTCGCGCACCGGCTCACCCAGCCCGAGCCGGAGGCCGTCCCAGGTCAGCGGCCGCGAGTCCACGACCACCTGGTCACCCTGGGTGCTGACCACCTGGCCCCACCGGATCCGGCACCGGTCGAGCACCGTCAGCGCCTGCTCCGCCCTTCGGTCGTCACCGAGCAGCCCCACCCAGGGGTAGATGCAGAACACGTGGAAGCTGTGGTGCGGAACGCCTCCGGCCACGACACCGTCGGCCAACCGGCTGAAGCCGAGTCCGGCCCGGTGCCGGAACCGATCCTCCATCGAGCCGCCCATCGGCGACATGCCGACCTGGTCCAGCAACCGGTTCCCGACCCAGTACGCCTCGACCACCCGCCGGTCAAGCGGGTCGGCCACTCCGGTGGCACCGGCGATGAGCTCGAGGTACGGCCAGGCACCCGCGAAGGCCTGGGCCATCTGACGCAGGCCCGGGTCGACCGTGCCGCTCACGCCGTACTCGAAGAAGCCCGTCGCGTCCCCCGGACCGCAGTACCCGTGGCTGTTCGGCGGGAACGCGTAACGCACGAACAGCTGAGGCCCGGGCACCTCGTCCCGGACCGTCGCCATCGCGTCAACCACGTGGGTCATCGACCAGTCCCCCTCCCCCGAAGTCCTCCAACGCCGACATGGCGTCGCGGGCCTCCTCCTCACTCATCCGCTCGAGCGCGAAACCGCTGTGGATCAGGATCCACTCACCGGCCAGCCATGGACCGTCCAGCAGCGCGACGTTGATCGGGCGAACGACGCCGGCCACGTCGACGTCGACGAGGTCGGAGCCCTCCGTCACGGCGACCACGCGACCGGGCAGACCGAGGCACATCAGCCGCTCCCTGCCGAGAGCGACACCGAGACCAGGATCAGCTCCTCGCCCCCGGTGACGTCGACGTCCTCGGAGCCGCACTGCGGGCAGACCGCGAACGGGTCCATCGACGGTGACGACCGCGCGCAGTCACGGCACCGGACGTCGACCGGCACCGTCTCCAGCTCGACGACCGCGTGCTCGGCGACCGACCCCGCAGCGACGCTCGTGAACGCCTGCTGCATGGACTCGGGCACCAGCCGCTGCCGCACCCCGGCCCGCACCCGGACGCCGGTGACGGGCCGTCCCTGCGCACGTTGCAGCACAGCGTCGACGACGCCCTCGGCCAGCCCGTACTCATGCATGCGTGCTCCTCACATGTTGCGCAGGCGCAGGTACCGCTTCACGTCCGGCAGGGCCACGGCAACGACAGCCACGGCACCTCCCAGCAGCGCGACCAGCATGATCTTCAGCACCATCGTTCCTCCTTCACCTCACGGGAGCCGGTGACGTCGCGGAGCCACGGCGCACCGCGTCGAGCAGGCCGCACACCAGCCGGGCGGCACCCGGCACCTGGTCGGCGACCACGTCGCTGAGGCCGATGCCGTCCTGCAGGGACGCGGGCTCGCACCCGACCACGCTGACGTGACCGAGCGTGCCGCCCAGCGCGGGGACCATGGCCAGCACCGACTCCGGCGCCATGTCGTGTGCATCGACCATGCTGGCTCTGCTCGCGCCCAGCCGGGCGAGATCGGGCTCCACCACGTACAGGGTGCCGGGATCGCCGTCCCGGTGCATCGTGTCGACGATGATCACCTCGGCGTAGCCGTCGAGCAGCTCGTAGGCCAGGTGGACGCCACGGATCCCGAAGTCCTGCACCGTGATCCACGGTTCCCACTGGGCCGCCTCATGCTCCTGCAACCACCGGACCACGGCACTGCCGAACCCGTCGTCGCTGCGGAAGATGTTGCCCACGCCTGCGACGATCACCCGCCGGTCGGTGCCGCTCACGTCGTCACCATCCCCACAGGCTCCACCTCGTCGGGCGCGAAGTACAGGTACCTGCCCTGCGCGACCGCGAGGTCCTGCCCCTCGTCGTCGTCCAGCACCACCGCGACGTGGTCGCCGCCGTCGACGTCGTGCAGGACGCGGGTGACCGTGGCCCGGCGCCCGGCCAGGAAGATGTCCTGGGCGTCGGCGCGCCGCGAACCCGGGCGCAGCAGGACGTGGCTGCCGGGACGCACCTCGACCCCGTCGACCAGCACGGCGTCGGCGACGGGCTCGTCGACCTCGGTGCCGTCGACGTCGCGGTCGACCCGGCGCGGGCGCTGGCTGAGGTAGCGGACGGCGCCGTGCAGGCGGTCCATTAGCTCGGCCGGGAGGGTCTCGACCTGGTCAATCAGGTCGGCGGTGCGCGGGTCGGTCGCCCGCACGGCCCGCTTCTCGTCGTCCGTGAGCGTGAGCGTGCGCAGGCTGAGCATCTCGTCCATCTCCGTGGCGTCGAAGAAGGCGGTGGTGCTCTCGGGAGCGACCTGCGGGTGGTCGTACAGGATGATCGGCGAGCAGAGAACCATGTCGGTGCTGCCCTCGTCGCCGACCAGTACCGGCCAGATGCCCTCCTGATGGCACTCGCGCACGTAGCCGCTGGCCCACTCGGGTGGGTCGGTCAGCGAGACGAACCGGCCACCCTCCAGCCGCGCCAGCACGTGCGCGGCCACCAAGGCGCTGCGCAGCGCGTCCGGTCGGCCGGCGTCCGTGGGGTTCTGGACGTCGGAGCCGGGCCAGGCGGTGGCGTTGGCCACCCGCAGCCGAAGCCGGATCACCCCGTACGGCCCGGGCAGCCCCTCGGCCCGCACCGTCGTGCGCACCGTGACCGGCCGGCGTTCGCGGCGCAACCGGCCGCCGTCCACGGCCTCGTCATCGACCCCACCCGGCACGGTCTGCTCGTGCACCACGTCGGCGGCGAGCGCGTCGCCGACGGCGAACCGCAGGTCGACCTCCTGGGCGACCGCCTCGTCGAACGGCAGGTAGGTGCGGTCGGCCAGCCGCAGCTCGGGCACCTGCTGGGACGCGCCGTCGACGACCGTGTGGACGGTGCGGCGCTGCACCTGGAGGAAGCGCACCCGCAGGTGCACCCTCGCCGCGCGGCCCTCGAGCAGCAGGTCGGACGCGAGTGCCGAGCGTTCGGACGGGTCGAGCGCGGTGTAGCCCTGCGGCGCCAGCACCCCGAACTGCCAGCGGACGACGTTCTTCGCGTCGTCCGCGCGGTAGGGGTAGAGGACGTAGCCCTCGTACAGCACCGTGTCGGCCAACGGGCGCACCTGCTCGAACGTCGTCACTGGGCCGCCTCCTTCAGCAGCCGCTGGACGGCGTCGTCCCACGAAAGGAGCTCGTGCTCGGCGCGGTAGCTGTAGAGCGCGTCGAACACCTCGCGCCCCAGCCGCAGCCACGCCGACCCCGGGAAGTGCTGGTCCATGGTGTCGCGCCAGACCTGCACCGGCAGGCCGAAGGTGAGCTCCTTCGACCAGGGAATCGGCAGCACGATGAAACCGTCCGGGCCGCGCGAGAACCAGGTTCCGCTGAACAGCAGCAGCAGCGGGACCACGCCGTCCCGCAACGCGTAGAGGTACTTGTGGGCCGCGACGTCGAAGTCGTAGCTGCACGGCAGGGCGAGCGTGGTCGTGGTCGAGCCGGTGAAGCTCGGCACCACCTGCGACACGTAGGCGAGCTGCAGCGGCTTGACCGTGTCGGCCCAGCGGGAGCGCGAGCCGAACAGGTCGGTCAGGGCAGCCGCCTCGTCATCGTCGTAGCGACGACGATGCGGCTCGATCCGCAGCTGGCAGCGCAGCGCCACGGCGTGAACCGGCCGACCCGAGGTCTCACCCACCTCGATGGTAAACAGGATCGTCGGCGAGGCGGCGTAGCGGTCCGGCTCGGCCCCCCGGCAGGCGAAGGTCAGCTCGCCGTCGTCAGGCACCGGCCGCCACCGCCCCGTGCCGGTCGACCGCCGCGCTGCGGGCGTGCAACGCGCCGAAGAACTCCTCGATGCGGTCCCACACCTCGCGGCCGCCGCTGAAGCCGCTCCAGTACCGCCGTACCAGGCCCACCAGCTCGTAGCACGAGTCGATCGGCACCAGGTAGCAGGCGAACGACCCGCCGTCCCGGCGCAGCAGCACCGCCTCGACGTCCGGCTCCACCTCGCCCAGCACCGGGTTCGCCGCGAGCACCTCGTCCCAGCTGGCCAGGTCGAGCAGCGACTCGGTCGCCCCACCGGGTCCGGGATAGCAGGCTGCGAACCCCTCGTTGTCCTGGCGCCGGAACAGGAACGCGAGGTCGACCGGGATCTGCAGTGCGTCCCACTGACCGTGGCTGATCGCGACGTCGACGACCCGGCGGCTGGTCTCGGGGAGCGCCCGGAACCGCCCGCCGGCCGCGCGGTCGCCCACGAACAGCAGGTAGCAGGGACGGCAGGTGCACAGCAGGCGCTGTGCCTGCAGGTCGGCGACGTGACCGTGCGTGGGGTCGATGGTGACGCTGCACATCTCACAGACCTCCGGCGCCGGCGGCCGCGCGGGGCGCTCCGGAGCGGGCTGCGCCAGCCGGCGCAGCCCCCCGAACGCGGTCGAGGACGTCGTCACGCGGGCGCCCCCGCAGGCACGGCGAGGGCCCACCCATCGCCGTCGGGCAGCAGCGGTATCGGGTCGAGATGCTCCGTCGTGCCGTCCACACCCCGGCCACCGCGCCGTACGTCGTATCTCGCCATGCAGGCCGGGCAGGTCAGGACGTCGCCGGCCGGGCGCGCGTCGTCCAGCCTGCTGCTGCACCGGGAGCAGCGGTCGAGGTAGGCCAGCGGCGCGTCGTCCACGTGCAGCACCAGTACCGGCGTTCCCGCGACGTCGAGGTGCTGCGGTGGAGCGGAGCGCGGCTGCAGGTCGAGGTGCTGCCACTCGTCGAGGTCGGAGGCCGCGGTGGCGGCCGAGGTCGGCGCCGACGTCTCGAGTCCGGGTCGGCGGCCGATCTGCAGCAGCGGTCGGTCGTCAGCGACGACACCGGTCACCTCGACCGACGCCACCTCGGGGGCCGCTTCGAGCACGGCGCGCTCCACGGTCGTCGTCACGGTGACGGACGACGACGGGCAGCCGTGGCAGCTGCCCTGCAGCGTCAGGTGCGCCACGCCGTCCGCATCGACACCGACGTAGTCGACGCCGCCAGCGTGCGACCCGAGGTAGGGCCGCACCCGGTCGAGGGCCGCCTGGATCCGGGTGTCGACGTCGTCCGGGTGCAGCTCGTGCAGCAGCAGCAGGTTGCCCACCAGCTCGTCGTCGGCCAGGGCGCGCAGCAGCGGGGTGCCGTCGGCCAGCTCGACCACCCGGCCCAGTCCCGCGCCGTACAGCTCGATCAGCGCCCGCACGAGGTCCTCGGCACGCTCCGCGCCCTGCTCGTCGCCCGCTTCGTGGAACGCGTCCAGCAGCCCCTCGACCCGAGCGGACAGGGCATTCAGCTCGTGCCGGTTCATGGGGTCCGCCGTCCTGTCGGGATCAGTAGGGCTGCACGTTCATGCCGGGCGAGTGCATCTGCTGCACCGACCCACCGTTGCCCGTGAACATGTGGACGCCGCACGGCAGGCATGGGTCGAAGCTGCGCACGGCCCGCATGATGTCGATGCCCTTGAAGCTGTCCGGGGGGTTCTCCTCGAAGATGGGCGTGTTCTGCACCGCGTCCTCGTACGGGCCGGGCGTGCCGTAGCTGTCGCGCACGCTGCCGTTCCAGGGGGTCGGCGGGTACGGGTGGTAGTTCGCGATCTTCCCGTCGCGGATCACCAGGTGGTGCGACAGGACGCCGCGCACGGCCTCGGTGAAGCCGCAGCTGATCGCCTCGTCCGGCACCTCGAACGGCGTCCAGGTGGCGGTGCGCCCGGCGCGGACCTCGGCCAGCGCCTTGTCGACGAAGTGCAGCGCGATGGCCGCGCTGTACGCCTGGAAGTACGTGCGCGCGCGGTTGCGCTCGAGAGCGTTGCTCCACTGCGGGATCTTCCACTCGAAGCTCACCTCGGGCTTGAGGGCGGTGCGCGGCAACGTGATCTGCACGCTGTGCCCGGTGGCCTTGACGTAGTCGGTGTTGACCAGCCCGGACAGCGCCGTCGACCACAGGCGGGCGATCGGACCGCCGCCGGTGTCGAGAGCGAGATGGTCCGTGCCGTCGAACCAGCGAGGCGACATGGTCCAGCTGTAGTTGTTGTCGAAGTCGCGCTTCGCCGGCTTCGGGATCGTGTGCTGGTTCCACGGGTGCCGTACGTCGACCGGGTTGCCGAGCGGGTCGCGACTGACGAACACCTCGTGCCCGGCGTCCGCCCAGTCCTCGTAGTACGAGTGCCCGAGCAGGATCCGCAGGCCGAGGTTGATGTCGACGAGGCTGTTGGTGACGAGCTTGCCGTCGACGACGATGCCGGGGGTGACGAACATGCGCTTGCCCCAAGCCTCCATGTTCTTGTAGGTGAAGTCGCACACAGCGGGGTCGTTCAGGCTCCCCCAGCAGCCGAGCAGGATCCGCCGTTCACCCACATGCTCATAGCCGGGCAACGCCTCGTAGAAGAAGTCGAACAGGTCATCGTGCAGCGGCACGACCTTCTTCATGAACTCGACGTAGCGCATCAGCCGGGTGAGGTAGTCGGTGAACAGCTGCACCGTCGCCACCGTGCCCACGCCGCCCGGGTAGAGCGTCGACGGGTGGACGTGGCGGCCCTCCATCAGGCAGAACATCTCGCGCGTCATCCGGCTGACCTGCAGCGCCTCGCGGTAGAAGTCGCCCTCGAGCGGGTTGAGCGAGCGCATGATGTCGCCGATGGTGCGGTAGCCGTGCTCGCCGGCATGCGGCGCCTCGGTCGAGTTGGCTCGTTCCAGCACACCGGGATTGGTCTCTTTGACCATCCGCTCGCAGTAGTCCACGCCGACCAGGTTCTCCTGGAAGATGTTGTGGTCGAACATGTACTCGGCGGCCTCACCCAGGTTGATGACCCACTCACCCAGATGCGGCGGCGCGACGCCGTACGCCATGTTCTGCGCGTAGACGGAGCAGGTCGCGTGGTTGTCGCCGCAGATGCCGCAGATGCGGCTGGTGATGAAGTGGGCGTCGCGCGGGTCCTTGCCCTTCATGAAGATGCTGTAGCCGCGGAAGATGGACGACGTGCTGTGGCACTCGCGCACCTCCTTGGCCTTGAAGTCGATCGACGCATAGATCCCGAGGCTGCCCACGATGCGGGTGATCGGGTCCCACGCCATCTCGACGACGTCGCTGTCGGCCTGCTTGCTCGAGCTGCTGCCGGGCCTGGTCTGGGTGGTCATGTCTGTCCTCGCCGGTTGCAGGGAGCTGTCACCAGGTCTTGGTGTAGCCGGTCGTGAGCGTCTTGCCCTTGTGTCGCCACTGCGGTTCCTTGTCGACGGTCCGCGCCGTGATCCCCCGCAACCGGCGGATGACGGTGCCGTACATCGTGCTGGCGGCGGCCGAGACCTTGCTGCCGGGCGGCTCGTCCATGAAGGGCATGAACTTGTCCGGGAAGCCGGGCATCGTGCAGGCGATGCAGATGCCGCCGACGTTGGGGCAGCCGCCGACGCCGTTGATCCAGCCGCGCTTGGGCACGTTGCACTTCACGACCGGCCCCCAGCAGCCGAGCTTCACGAGGCACTTCGGGGAGTCGTAGGTCGTCGCGAACTCGCCCTGCTCGTAGTAGCCGGCGCGGTCGCAGCCCTCGTGGACCGTGGCGCCGAACAGCCACTGCGGGCGGAGCTGGTCGTCGAGCGGGATCATCGGTGCCTGCCCGGCGACTTGGTACAGCAGGTAGACGAGGGTCTCGGAGAGGTTGTCCGGGTGGATCGGGCAGCCGGGCACGCAGACGATCGGCAGGCCGGCCTTGGACTTCCAGGTCCAGCCGAGGTAGTCAGGCACTCCCATGGCTCCGGTGGGGTTCCCGGCCATGGCGTGGATCCCGCCGTACGTCGCGCACGTGCCGACCGCGACCACCGCGGTCGCCTTGGGCGCCAGGCGGTCCAGCCACTCGGAGGTCGGCCGCGGCTGGCCCGTGATCGGATCGTTGCCGAAGGCCGCCCAGTAGCCCTCGGACTTGACCGCCTCGTTGGGGATGGAGCCCTCGACGACCAGCACGAACGGGTCGAGCTCACCGCGGTCCGCCTTGTGCCACCACTCGATGAAGTTGTCGGCGCCCGTCTCGGGACCGCACTCGAAGTCGATGAGTGGCCAGTGCACCTGGATCTTCGGCAGGCCGGGCAACGCCCCCAGGACGATCTCCTCGATGCTCGGCTGGGTCGCGGCGGTCAGCGCCACGGAGTCCCCGTCGCAACTGAGGCCACCGTTCATCCAGAGGATGTGCAACGGGGCGACGTCCGCCTCGCTCGTCGCGCCCGCAGGCCCCTGCGCCGTCGTGGTCATGGTGCGTGCCGCCTTCCATCGCGTTCAAGGATGGTGGTCGCGGTCTCGGGGTGGGTCCCGGCTGAGTGCTGCGGGACGACGTCCGGATCGCGAGACGCCTCGTGCCGCCGAGCCTAGGACGATCGGACAGTTGTGTCCGGATCCAGCCGCGGCCCATTTCTCCGGAAGTCCGCGAATCCCGGACTCCTTGAGACACAAGGGGTGTCGCGGCACTACCCAGCGCAACCGGACCCGGTCTACCGTCGAGAACGGCAGTGCCCATGACCGGGGTTGGCGCGATGTCGGACGAGACGCGGGACGCACGCGACGACGCCGCCGCGGCTGCGACTGCGCCCGTGACGGTGGTGACGCGTACGTTCCCTGCGCGGCCGTCGTCGTGGCCCGAGGCGCGCGACTTCCTGGTCGAGACGCTGGCCGAGGCCGGACCGGAGCACGCGACCTCACGGGTGGTGCAGGAGTCGATCGGCCAGGCCCTGCTGGCCTCCGCCAGCCCGCGGATCGGCGCGTTCCAGATCTCGGTGCGGGTCTTCCCGGACGAGGTGCAGATCGAGGTGCTGGCGCACGCGCCGGCCGAGGCCGAGCCGCGCGCGCGGGCGCAGCCGCCGGCGTCCTTCGCCGCCTGGCTGTCGGGGGTGCTCGCCGAAGCCGGCCTCTCCCAGGAGCAGGCGGCTGATCGGCTGGGCGTGTCGGTGCGCACGATCGGGCGCTGGGTACGCGGCGAGACCGAGCCGCGGATGCGCGACGCGCGGCGGGTCACCGAGACGTTCGGCAGCTGAATCGCGCCGAGGTGCGCCACCCGCGACGGCGCTGCTGGCATCGCGTGGCACGCTCTGCCCATGGACGAGATGCCCGACTGGGAAGCCCGCTTCCGCGCCCGCCGGCTCGGGCTGCCGGATGCCGCCCGCGACGCCGACCACCGCACCACCGTCGTCGCCACCACGGCCGACGGCACCATCGAGCTGCACTGGTGGACCCTCGGCGAGGCCGAGCCCACCCCGGCCACCGACCGCCCCGAGGGGACGTCGTCCGGGACGCTCGAGCCGGACGGCGAGCACCTGTGGTGGTTCGACGACCGCAAGGGCGATGAGCGCGGTGTCTGGCGGCGTCAGGCCTACGGCTCGGCGCCGGGCTCGCACACGGACGCCACCGACCTGCCGCACGCGTACAGCGCCGGGCTGGCGCTCGGCAGCGGCGTGGCCGTCGTCGGCAGCACGGATGACGAGTACGGCGTCCGCGTGCACGTCGTGGCAGCAGGCGAGCCGGCCCGGCTGGTCTACGAGCATGTCGAGGAGGCGTACGTCGGCGACCTGTCGCGCGACGACTCGCTGATCGCGCTCGCGCACAGCGAGCACGGCGACTCGCGCCACCCGGCGGTGCGGGTCGTGCGCGTCGACGACGGCAGCACCGTCGCCGAGCTCTGGGACGGGCCGGGCAGGGGCCTGCACCCGCTGGGCTTCTCCCCGGTGCCCGGCGACGCCCGGCTGCTGGTGAGCCACGAACGGCACGGCGTGCCCGCCCTGCTGGTCTGGGACCCGGTGGCCGGCACCGAGTTACCGGTCACGATCGACCTGCCCGGTGAGGTCGAGGACGCCGAGTGGTGGCCGGACGCCGGCAGCGTCGTCGTCGCCCTGTCGCATGAGGCGCGGACCCGGCTCGCGCGGGTCGAGCTCGGCTCGCTGGCCGTGCAGCCGTTCGGCCCGTCGACCGGCACCGTCACCTCGATGACCGTCCGCGACGACGGCGACGTATGGGCGACCTGGTCGTCCGCGGCGCAGCCGTCCAGCGTGCGCCGGCTGGACGTCGGGCAGCTGTCGGAGGGCGAGGTGCTGCTGCGCCCACCCGGGCCGCCGGCGCCGCCGTCCGTGCCGGTCGAGGACGTCTGGGTCGACGGACCCGGCGGACGAATCCACGCCCTGCTGCGCCGTCCGGCGTCGGCTGGATCCGTTGCGGCACAGGGGATGCTGCCACTGGTGGTCGAGGTGCATGGCGGCCCCACCCATCACGAGGTCGACGCCTTCGGCGCGTACCCGAGCGCGTGGGTCGACCAGGGGTACGCGGTGGTGCAGGTGAACTACCGCGGCTCCACCGGCTACGGCTCGGCGTGGCGCGACGCGCTCGAGGAACGGGTCGGTCACGTCGAGCTCGAGGACGTCCTCGCGGTGCGCGACCACCTGGTGGCCAGCGGGGTCGCCGACCCGGCGCGCGTCGTCCTGGCCGGTGCGTCCTGGGGCGGGTTCCTCACCCTGCTCGGCCTCGGCACGCAGCCAGGTCGCTGGGCACTCGGTCTGGCCGGCGTCCCGGTGGCCGACTACGTCGCCGCGTACGAGGACGAGATGGAGGGGCTCAAGGCGTTCGACCGCTCACTGTTCGGCGGCTCGCCGGACGAGGTGCCTGAGCGCTACCGCGACTCCAGTCCGATCACCTACGTCGAGCGGGTCGACGTCCCGGTGCTGGTGCTCGCCGGTGAGAACGACCCGCGCTGCCCGATCCGGCAGATCGAGAACTACCTGCAGCGGCTGGACGCGCTCGGCGTCCCGCACCAGGTCTACCGGTACGACGCCGGCCATGGCTCGCTGGTCAACGACGAGCGGGTGCGCCAGATGCGCGTCGAGCTCGACTTCGCCGCCACCCACCTCCCCCCCTGACCCCGGCCCTTAGATGTTGATCACGTTAAGCAGGTGTTGGCCCGCTTGCCGAGGGTTCTAACCCTCGGCAAGGGGCAGCAACCCTGCTTAACGTGATCAACATCGCCGGCGCGCGGGGGTGGATGGCGGGGCGGACGTGCGGGGGCGCGCGGGGGGCGCGCGGGGGTTGGCGGTCGGTGCGCTCGGGAGCTAGCGGCCGGTGCCGCCGTAGACGACGGCCTCGACCTCGGTCGCGTCCAGCCCGAAGGCGGTGTGGACGGCGCGCACGGCCGCGTCGACGTCGTCCGCGCGGGTCACGACCGAGATGCGGATCTCGGACGTCGAGATCATCTCGATGTTGACCCCGGCCAGGGCGAGCGCCTCGAAGAAGGTCGCCGAGACGCCCGGATGCGTGCGCATGCCGGCCCCGACGAGCGACACCTTGCCGATCTGGTCGTCGTACTGCAGCGCGGCGAACCCGACGCTGGCCTGGATGCCCTCGAGCGTCGACATCGCGATCACGCCATCGGTCTTGGGCAGCGTGAACGACACGTCGGTCAGGCCCGTGGCGGCAGCGGAGACGTTCTGCACGATCATGTCGATATTGATCTCGGCGCGGGCGACGGCCTGGAAGATCGCCGCCGCCTTGCCGGGCTGGTCGGGCACGCCCACGACGGTGATCTTGGCCTCGCTGCGGTCGTGCGAGACCCCCGAGATGATGGCCTGCTCCATGTCCGGTCCGTCCTTGTCGTCGATGGGAGTGTCGATCACCCAGGTGCCCTCGCGGGTGCTGAACGACGAGCGCACGTGCACCGGCATCTGGTACCGCCGGGCGTACTCGACGCAGCGCAGATGCAGCACCTTGGTGCCGCACGCCGCCATCTCGAGCATCTCCTCGCTGGTGATGCGCGCGATCCGCCGGGCATTCGGCACGATCCGGGGGTCGGCGGTGAAGACGCCGTCGACGTCGGTGTAGATCTCGCAGACGTCGGCGCCGAGCGCCGCTGCGAGGGCGACGGCGGTCGTGTCGGAGGCGCCCCGGCCCAGGGTGGTGATCTCCTTGGTGTCCTGGCTGACGCCCTGGAATCCCGCGACGATGGCCACGGCGCCCTCGTCCACCGCCTGCCGGATCCGGCCGGGTGTGATGTCGATGATCCGGGCCTTGCCGTGCGCTCCGTCGGTGATCACTCCGGCCTGGCTCCCGGTGTAGGAACGCGCCTGGTGGCCCAGGTCGTGGATGGCCATCGCGAGCAGCGCCATCGAGATCCGCTCGCCGGCGGTGAGCAGCATGTCGAGCTCGCGCGCCGCCGGCAGCGGTGACACCTGCTGGGCGAGGTCGCGCAGGTCGTCGGTGGTGTCGCCCATCGCCGAAACCACGACGACGACCTGGTTGCCGGCCTTGGCGGTGTCGACGATGCGCCGCGCCACCCGCTTGATGCTCTCGGCGTCAGCGACGGAGGAGCCGCCGTACTTCTGCACGACCAAGCCCACGGTTTCCTCCGGATGATGCGACTGCGGCGATGCCGCTCGGATTCTACCGAGCGCGGCTGCCGGCCCCGGCGCCGGTCGCATGCCGAGACGCCGGTCTCAGACTCGGGCCATGGCGGACCCGTTCACTCCCGGACGCCGCCACCTGGCTACGGTCCTCACATGACCTTGCGCCCCGCCGTCATCGAGCTGGTGGTCACCGACATGGCCGCCACGCTCTCGTTCTACCGCTCGCTCGGCCTGGAGATTCCGGCTGACGCCGACTCCGCGCCGCACGTCGAGGTTGACTTGGGCGGCCTGCGGCTCGCCTTCGACACCGACGACACGATCCGCAGCTTCGACCCACACTGGACGCCCCCGTCGGGTGGCCACCGGGTGGCACTGGCCTTCGAGTGCGACAACGCCGCGCACGTGGACGCGTCGTACGCCCGGATCACCTCAGCCGGGCATGCCGGGCACCTGCCGCCCTGGAACGCCGTATGGGGCCAGCGCTACGCGGTGCTGCACGACCCGGACGGCAACCCGGTCGACCTGTTCGCCGCGCTCGTCACCGACGAGACCGCGCAGCAGCAGGAGCAGCCCACGCCCTGACGGCCTGGCGTGCTCAGGGGTGCAGTGCGTCGAACTCGGCGTCCGCCACGATGTCTTCGTCGGCGTCCAGCCGCAGGTGCGCGAGGATCGACTGGACGACGCGCAGCGCGCTGGCCGCCCGCGACCCCCAGCTCGACAGGTACGAGAACTGCCACCACCACAGCGCCTCGTCGACCCGGCCGGACTCGAAGTGCCGCAGGCCGTGCGAGAGGTCGGAGGCCACGGTGGCCAGGTCACCGGCGAGCGAGCCCGCCACGACCTCCGGGGAGACGATCGGGTCGACCACGTCGGCGTACTCGTCGAGCCCCACCAGGACGTTGGCGAGCGCGCCGTGCAGCGGGTCGACGTCCGGCTCGGGGCCTGAGTCGGGCTCGAACCGCTCGCTGGGCACGACGTCGCCGATGGCGCCGAGCCGCGCCCCGGCGACCAGCACCTGGCTCACCGCCAGCAGCACGATCGGCAGCGCGACGTCGGGACTGGTGCCGCTCGCCACCGTGGTGGTGGCCTCGAGGTAGGCACGGACGTCGAGCGCAGTGTCGGCGGCGAGCCGGGTGAGCTCGCCCCGCTCGTCCTCGTCGCGCTCGCGGCGGTCGATGGCGCCCTGTGCGTCAGACATCAAGCAGTCTCCGTCCCTCGAAGGCTCGGCCAAGCGTGATCTCGTCGGCGTACTCGAGGTCGCCGCCGACCGGCAGGCCGGACGCGATGCGGGTGACCTTCAGGCCCATCGGCCGCAGCAGGCGGGCCAGGTAGGTGGCGGTGGCCTCGCCCTCGAGGTTGGGGTCGGTGGCGATGATGACCTCGGTGACCACACCGTCGGCGAGCCGGGTCATCAGCTCGCGGGTGCGCAGGTCGTCGGGCCCGATGCCGTCGATCGGGCTGATCGCGCCGCCGAGGATGTGGTAGCGGCCGCGGAACTCGCGGGTCTTCTCGATCGCGACGACGTCCTTGGGCTCCTCGACGACGCACAGCACGGTGAGGTCGCGGCGCGGGTCGCGGCAGATCCGGCAGAGCTCGTCCTGGGACACGTTGCCGCAGGTGACGCAGAACCGGACCTTCTCCTTCACCTCGGTGAGGGCCAGCACGAGGCGGCGCACGTCGGCCGGCTCGGCCGCGAGCAGGTGGAACGCGATCCGCTGGGCGCTCTTCGGACCGACCCCGGGCAGCCGCCCGAGCTCGTCGATGAGGTCCTGCACCACTCCTTCGTACACACGCGGCAGCCTACGTCGTCCCGCCGACGTTCATGCACGCGCCGGGCTGGCGATCAGGAGTCGGTCTCGTCGATGACCGTTCCACCGAGCAACCGCTCGACGACGGGACGTCCCACGAGGTCGCTGTCGTCGGCGTCGGCGTCGTCCTTGCTCGGGACGTCGTCGTGGCCGGGTGGCTGGCCGGGAGAGCTGCCGCCAGAACGTCGGGCGGTGGCCGCCTCGGCCACAGCACGCGCCGCGCGGGAGGGCGGGGCGGGCTCGACCGCAGGTGCCGCAGCGACCGGCGCCGCGGCGGGGGCGGCGCTCGGCGGACCCCAGCCGGCCGGCTCGTCGTCCGGTGCGGGCTCGGGCGGCAGCGGCGGGTCCGTGTCGTCCGGCGCGGGCGCTGCTGCCGCCGGCGCTGCCGCGGGGGGCGGCGTGGCCGGCGCAGGCGCAGGCGCAGCAGCAGGCCCGCGCTGCCCGGCGGCGGGCAGCTCGTCGCCATGCACTGCCTCGACCTGCGCATCCAGGGCCAGGACGTCGATCAGCGCCTGGCGCACGAAGTCGCCATGCGCTCCGCTGCGGAAGTTCGTCGCGGCACCCTCGGAGGCGATGCCGAGGATGACCTTGCGGCCGTCGAAGCTGAGCACGGTCGCGTCCTTGACCAGCATGAACGTGACCTTCTTCATCCCGAACAGCCGCGTGGCGACGTCCGGCCACGCGTGCCGGATCGCCTCGACGTCGAGCGCGCCCGGGGCGGCGGGCCGCGGTGCGGCGGGCCGCGGTGCAGCAGGCTGCGCTGCGGCCGGCTCCGGCGGGCCGGCCTCGGGCGTCGCCGCGGCCGGGGTCGTTGCCACCGGCTGACGCTGCTGGGCGGCTGCGGGTGGGGGCTCGGCCTCGGCACGACGGGCCGGCTCGGCCGCCGCGGGCTCGGCCGCCTGCGCGGGCTGAGGCGCAGCCGGCGACAATTCGCGGGCCGGAGCCGCCGCCGGTGCCGCTGCCGGTGCCGCTGGTGTCGCGACCGAGAGCCGGCGCTCGATCCGGTCGAGCCGCGCGCCGTAGCCCGCCTCGCCCGCTGCGGCCGGCAGCAGCACGCGAGCGCAGAGCAGCTCGAGCTGCAGCCGGGGGGCCGTGGCGCCGGTGAGCTCGGTCAGGCCGGTGTTGACGACGTCGGCGGCCCGCGACAGCTCGGCGGCACCGAACCGCGCGGCCTGGTCACGCATCCGGTCGAGCTGGTCTTCGGGCATCCCGCGCAGGATCGAGCCGGCGCCCTCAGGCACCGCGCTGACCACCAGCAGGTCGCGCAGCCGCTCGAGCAGGTCCTCGACGAACCGGCGCGGCTCGTGGCCGGACTCGATCACGCGGTCGACCACCCGGAACACCGTCGCCCCGTCGCCCGCCGCGAAGGCGTCGACCACGGCGTCGAGCAGGGTCGCGTCGGTGTAGCCGAGCAGCGACACGGCCCGCTCGTAGGTGAGGCCCTCGGCGCCGGACCCGGCGATCAGCTGGTCGAGCACCGAGAGCGCGTCGCGCACCGAGCCCGCGCCCGCCCGCACCACCAGCGGCAGTACGCCCTTGGCCGCCGCCACCCCCTCGCGCTCGCAGAGCTCGCCGAGGTAGTCGGTGAGCCGCGCCGGCGGCACCAGCCGGAACGGGTAGTGGTGGGTGCGCGAGCGGATGGTGCCGATGACCTTCTCGGGCTCGGTCGTCGCGAACACGAACTTCACGTGCGGCGGCGGCTCCTCGACGACCTTCAGCAGGGCGTTGAAGCCCGCGGAGGTCACCATGTGGGCCTCGTCGATGATGTAGACCTTGAACCGGCTGGCCGCCGGCCCGAAGGACGCCCGCTCGCGCAGGTCGCGGGCGTCGTCGACCCCACCGTGGCTGGCCGCGTCGATCTCGATCACGTCGACCGTGCCGGGGCCGCCCCGGGCCAGGCCCACGCACGAGTCGCACACCCCGCACGGGACGTCGGTCGGCCCCTGCTCGCAGTTCAGGCAGCGAGCCAGGATGCGGGCGGACGTCGTCTTGCCACAGCCGCGCGGCCCGCTGAACAGGTAGGCGTGGTTGACCCGGCCGGTCCGCAGCGCCTGGCTCAGCGGCTCGGTGACGTGCTCCTGCCCGATGACGTCGGCGAACGTCTCGGGCCGATAGCGGCGGTACAGGGCGGTCGACACGGGGACGACCCTAGCCCGCCGTCCCGACAGGCCGGCACGCGTCGTCCACAGCGCCCGGAACGCCCCTGTTGCCCGACTCGCCCGGTTGCGCCACGGTGGAGGCTCGGCCGACCCCCAGGAGCCCCATGACCACCCCGCCCGACACCCCGCCCCTCGTGGTGGTGATGGGCGTCTCCGGCTCCGGCAAGACCACGGTTGGCGAAGCCCTGGCCGCCCGGCTCGGCCTGGACTACTCGGACGCCGACGCCTTCCACCCGCCGGCCAACATCGCCAAGATGGCGGCCGGGCACCCGCTGGACGACGACGACCGGGCTCCCTGGCTGGCCGCGATCGGCGCCTGGCTGGCCGAGCACGACGACCGTGGTGGGGTGGTCAGCTGCAGCGCACTGCACCGCGCCTACCGGCAGACCCTGCGCGCCGCCTCGCCGCGGGTGCGCTTCCTGCACCTGGACGGCGACCCCGAGGTCATCGCCGACCGGATGCGCCGCCGTCCAGGGCACTTCATGAAGGTCGAGATGCTCGCCTCACAGCTGCGCACCCTCGAGCCTCTCGAGGACGACGAGCCCGGCCGCCGGGTCGACCTCACCCTGCCCGTCGACGAGGTCGTCGACACGTTCCTGTCCAGCCTCACATCACCCGGAGGACATCCATGACCGGCAGCCTGCTCGCCGCCGAGACGACCAGCGCGGGCGCCACCCAGCTCGTCGTCGGCGCTCTGATCGGCATCGCCGTCATCGTCGTGCTGATCACCTGGGCCAAGGTGCACCCGTTCCTGTCGCTCACCATCGGCTCGATCGTCGTGGGCGCCGTCGCCGGTGCGAACCTCGACGACACCGTCACGAGCTTCGCCACCGGCGTCGGCAGCACGGTGGCGGGCGTGGGCACGTTGATCGCCCTGGGCGCGATGTTCGGCCGGCTGCTCGCGGACTCGGGCGGGGCGGACCGCATCGTCGACACGATCGTCGGCCGGTCCAGCGAGCGCGCGCTGCCCTGGGCCATGGCCGCGGTGGGGGCGCTGATCGGGCTGCCGATGTTCTTCGAGATCGGCCTGGTGCTGCTGATGCCGATCATCGTGCTGGTCGCGCGGCGCTCCGGACTGCCGCTGATGAAGATCGGCATCCCCACGCTCGCCGGTCTCTCCGTCATGCACGGCCTGGTGCCGCCCCACCCCGGGCCGCTCATCGCCATCGACGCCGTCGGCGCTGACCTGGGTCTGACGCTGGGGCTGGGCATCCTCGTCGCGATACCGACCGTGATCGTTGCCGGCCCGCTGTTCGCCCGGTGGGCAGCTCGCTGGGTGCCGGTCCTGGCGACCCAGGCCGCGCCCGTCGGCGCGGGGGTCGGCGGCCGGGGACGCGACGTGGCGGCCACCGGTGGCGCGGCGGCCGACCACGGCGTGGCCGACAACGGGGTGGCCGACCACACCGGAGTGGCCGACCGCGGGGTGGCGACCAGCGCGACCGACGCTGCCGGAGCCGAGGCGGGCGCCCGCGGCCGCGCCCTCCGACGTCCGGGCTTCGCGACGACCCTCGCCACCGTCCTGCTGCCCGTGGTGCTGATGCTGGGCAAATCGGTGGCCGACATCGTGGCCGGGGACGCCAACGGCGCGCGCACCGTGCTCGACTTCCTCGGCACCCCGCTGGTCGCGCTGCTCCTGGCAGTGCTGGTGGCAATGTTCACGTTCGGCGTCGGCTCGGGGATGGACCGCCGCGAGCTGGCCACCTCGCTCGAGCGCTCGCTGCCGCCGATCGCGGGGATCCTGCTCATCGTGGCCGCGGGCGGCGGGTTCAAGCAGACGCTGGTCGACACCGGGATCGGCAAGGTGCTGGGCGACGCGATCGCCGGCAGCAGCATCTCGCCGCTGCTGCTCGCCTGGTTCGTCGCCGTGCTGATCCGGCTGGCCACCGGGTCTGCCACGGTCGCCACCATCACCGCGTCGGGGATCATGGCGCCGGTCGCCGCGTCGCTGTCGACCGGCGAGACCTCGCTGTTGGTGCTCGCCATCGGCTGCGGGTCGCTGTTCTTCAGCCACGTCAACGACGCCGGCTTCTGGCTGGTGAAGGAGTACTTCGGGCTGACCGTCGGACAGACCATCCGCAGCTGGTCGCTGATGGAGACGCTGATCTCGGTGGTCGGCATCGTGCTCGTGCTGGCCGCCAGCCTGGTGGTCTGACCCCGGGGCGACTCCGCCGGCGGTCGCCGCGTGAGGCGGCACGAGACATGAGCGACCCCTCGCGCACCCGCCAGAGCCCGCCTGCCCTTGCTGCCTTCCGGCCCTGGGGGAGTTGAGCGAGGTGACGCCGCACGAGGGGTCGGCGCCCACTCTACAAGGTCGCGCGGACCGGATCAGCCCGGCCGGTGGCGCCGGCGGCTGGCCGGGTCCGCGGTCGGTCGGCCGCCCGGGCTCCGGTATCCTCGCCCGCGGAGGATTCGCATAGTGGCCTAGTGCGCACGATTGGAAATCGTGTTGGGTTAATCACCCTCAGGGGTTCAAATCCCCTATCCTCCGCCAGCGTTGAAGGGGCCCGGATCTCCGGGCCCCTTCGCCGTCTCCACCCACGTCACCGTTGCCCCCGGGCAGGCACGAACGGGGGTCCGTGCCGCCAGTGGGCACCACCCCCCCATTGCGCCTGCCCGCCAGCCCGGACCCTGGCGCAGCCGGCCGCACGGCTGCCAGACTCAGCGAGGACCTGGAGAGGCGGCACCATGGCGCAGCGCGACGACCCCTACCTCGGCTACGGCTTCCTGGTCGACCTCGGCGACGGCGCCGACGGCGAGGTGGCCGGCGGCTTCCAGCAGGTCAGCGGCATCGGCACCTGGATCGACCAGGTGCTGTACCGCAACGGCAACGACCGCGAGGCGGCTCCGCGCGTGCTCCCCGGACTGCGGCACTACCCCAACCTGGTGCTGCGCCGCGGCGTCATCGGCGACCTGCGGCTGTGGCAGTGGATCCAGGAGCAACCACCGGCCCGCCGCACGGTGACCATCACCTTGCTCGACGAGCAGCGCAACGCCGTCCTGCGCTACCGGCTGCTGCGCGCGTGGCCGTGCAAGTGGGAAGGCCCGTCGCTGAACGGCCAGGCGTCCGACGTCGCGCTCGAGACGCTCGAGCTGACCTACGAGGGCCTGAGTGTCGAGGGCGCCTGACCCAGCGCCGCACGAGCGGGACGACGGCACCGCCCGCCGGCCCGAGGTCGTGGTCGACGTCGAGCGCCGGGCCGGCGCCTACCTGCTCGTCCTCGCCAACACCGGGACAGCCACCGCCTACCAGCCCAGAGCGACGTTCGAGCCGCGGCTCACCGGACCGGGCGGCGAGCTGGCCGTGTCGGACCTGCCGATCTGGTCGCGGCTGGCCATGCTGCGGCCGGGCCAGCGGGTCGAGGTGCTGCTCGACACCGAGGCGTCCGACCCGCAGCGGTTCTCGGTGCAGGTCACGTACTCCGACGTCAGCGGACGGCGCTACCAGGGCGAGGCCACCCATGACCTCGGCGCCTACTCGGGCCTGCCCACCCTGCTCGGCTGAGCTCAGCGCCGCCGGCGGGCCGTGCCGAACAGGCTCCGGGTGATCTCGCGGCCGATCACCGTGCCTGCCGAGCGCAGCGCCGACTTGAAGGCGGACGACGACACGACCTTCTCGACCACCGACTCCTTCTCGGCCGCCGCACCGCGCGGCGCCGTCGGCGTCTCAGCCGGCGTCTCAGCCGGCGTCTCAGCCGGCGCCTTTGACCAGCCGGTCGGCCAGCTTCTCGTACGCCGACTCGCGATCCAGCGGCTGGGTGTAGGTCGCGGCGAGCGGGCTGGCGGCGACGGCCGCTGCGACGGCGTCCGCGGCGGTGGGCGCCATGAGCGACGACGGCGCGCGCAGTCGCGTCCAGGCCACCGGGGTCGGCGCACCGCGCTCGGACAGCACGGTGATCACGGCCTCGCCGGTGCCGAGCTGGGTGAGCAGCTCCTCGAGGTCGTAGCCGGAGTGCGGGAACGTGGACACGGTCGCCCGGAGCGCCTTGGCGTCGTCCGGCGTGTAGGCCCGCAGCGCGTGCTGCACCCGGTTGCCCAGCTGCGAGAGCACTCCGGCGGGCACGTCCTTGGGGGTCTGGGTCACGAAGAAGACACCGACGCCCTTGCTGCGGATCAGCCGCACGGTCTGCTCGATCGACGCCACGAAGTCCTTGCTCGCGTCGTCGAAGAGCAGGTGCGCCTCGTCGAAGAAGAACACCAGCTTGGGCTTGTCGAGGTCGCCCACCTCGGGCAGGTCGTGGAACAGGTCGGCCAACAGCCACATGAGGAACGTCGAGAACAGCCGCGGCTGGTCCTGCACCCCCGGCAGCTCCAGGCAGGTGACCATCCCCTGGCCGTCCGGCGTCGTGCGCAGCAGGTCGGCGGTGTCGAACTCGGGCTCGCCGAAGAACGCGTCGGCCCCGGCGTCGGCGAACGCGATCAGCTCGCGCAGGATCACCCCGGCCGTCGCGGACGACAACCCGCCCAGCTCCTTGAGCTCGGCCTTGCCGTCGTCCGACGTCAGGTGCTGGACGACGGCGCGCAGGTCCTTGAGGTCGAGCAGCGCGAGCCCGCGCGCGTCGGCGTAGTGGAACACGAGACCGAGGCTGGACTCCTGGACGTCGTTGAGGCCGAGCACCTTGGCCAGCAGGGTCGGCCCGAAGCTGGTGATGGTGGCCCGCACCGGGACGCCGGCGCCGCGGCCGCCCAGCGAGAGGAACTCGGTGGGGTACGCCGTCGGCGTCCAGTCCTGGCCCACCTCACCGGCGCGCGCGGTGATCTTGTCGTTCGCGACACCTGGGCTGGCGATGCCCGACAGGTCGCCCTTGATGTCGGCGAGGAACACCGGCACGCCGTGCGCGGCGAGCTGCTCGGCCATGAGCTGCAGCGTCTTCGTCTTGCCGGTGCCGGTCGCGCCCGCCACGAGCCCATGCCGGTTGAGGGACGACAGCGGGATGCGCACGGGCGCGTCGGCGTACGCGGTACCGGCGTCGACGGCGGCGCCCAGCTCGAGCGAGGGGCCGGTCGAGGCGTACCCGGCCCGGATGCTCTCGAGCTGGTCGGTGCCCTGCTCAGCCATGTGTCCTCCACGAGGCCGTGACGCAGTTCTGCAGCACGGCGGGTACGTCGTCAGTGAGCGTAGCGACCGATGGCGCCTAGGATCGGGGCGTGATATTCAAGGCCGTCGGCGACACCCGACCGTACCCGGACCACGGGCTCACCACCCCGAAGGACTGGTCGGACGTGCCACCCCGCCAGGTGCGCCTCGACGAGCTCGTCACGACCAAGCGCAGCATCGACCTCGACGCCCTGCTGTCCGAGGACTCGACCTTCTACGGAGACCTGTTCGCCCACGTGGTCGAGTTCGGTGGCGTGCTCTACCTCGAGGACGGGCTGCACCGCGCGCTGCGCGCCGCGCTGCAGCAGCGTCCCGTCCTGCACGCGCGCGTCCTGGTCATCGACGGCTAGTCGGCGGGGGCCTCTTGTCGTACATCACCGAGTCCACGAACTGGCGAGACCGCCGGCGGCACCGCCAGCAGATCACGCTCGCCGTCGTCCTGCTGCTGATCGTCGGCGCGGGCGGTGTGGGCTACGCCGTCTGGTCGGGGGCGATCGGCGGCCCGACCCGGGTCGACGTCTCGACGCTGCCGCCGTGCCCCTCGGTCACGACCAAGCCGCTGACTCCCGACAAGGTCGCGGTCAACGTCTACAACGCCACCCGGCGCAACGGCCTGGCCGCCAAGGCCGCCACCGCGCTCGACCTGCGCGGCTTCGGCGTGCGCACCATCGCCAATGATCCTCGCGGCAGCAAGGTCCCCGGCACCGCTATTGTCCGTTATGGTACGAAAGGCAAAGCGGCGGCGCAGCTGGTCGCCGCCCAGGTGCCGAGCGCCAAGCTGATTCGTGACAAGCGCACGACCGTCGCTGTCGACCTGGTGCTGGGCGCGAAGTTCGACGGGCTGGCTCCCATCGCGTCCGCGACGGCGAGCGCCACCCCGACCTGCCGCCCCGTGACGCCCACGCCCACAGCCACCGGCACCGCGACGACCAAGCCGACCAGCAAGCCGACCAGCAAGCCCAGCAGCAAGCCGACCACCAAGCCCAGCGCCAAGCCCACGAAGTAGCCCACGAAAGGCCACCTGACCCATGACCTCAGACGTCGCCGCCACCTGGGACGCCGAGTCCACCACGTTCGACGACGAGCCTGACCACGGCCTGCGCGATCCGGCCGTCCGCGCCGCCTGGGACACCCTGCTCGCCGGGGTGCTCCCACCCGCGCCGGCCCGGGTGGCCGACCTGGGGTGTGGCACCGGCTCGCTCGCCGTGCTGCTGGCCGAGCGGGGCTACGCGGTGAGTGGCATCGACGTCTCGCCGGCGATGGTCGAGCGCGCGCGAGCCAAGGCGGCGGACGCCGGGCTGCCGGTCGAGTTCGCGGTGGGCGACGCGTCCACCCCCGAGCTGCCCGCCGCGGCGTTCGACGTCGTCCTGGTGCGGCACGTCACGTGGGCTCTGCCCGACCCGCGGGACGGGCTGCGCCGCTGGACCGACCTGCTGGCGCCCGGTGGGCGGATGGTGCTGGTGGAGGGCTACTGGTTCACCGACGCCGGGCTGCGCGCCGACGACCTGCTCGACCTGCTCGACCCCCGGCTCGCCGTCCGTGAGGTGCGGCCGCTGGACGACCCGCAGCTGTGGGGCAAGCAGATCACCGACGAGCGCTACGTCGTCCTGGCCGACCTCAGCGACTGAGCCGCAGGGCCAGCGTCGGGCACGTCGTCACGGCCCGCTGCGCGAGCGCCCGCAGGTGCTCAGGCACCGGGCGCTCGTGGAGCACCGGATAGCCCCACTCGTCGAGCGACACGAGCTCGGGGAGCAGCTCGGCGCAGGCACCGTGCCCGTCGCAGGCGATCCGGTCGACACCGATCCGCCGGGCGGTCATCGCGCGCTCACCCGCGTTGCCGCCGGGATCGGCAGCACGGGCCGGTCATCGCGGGCGCTGCAGCCGCCGCGCAGGTGCAGGTCGACCTCGCCGGCGAACGTGGTCAGGGCGCTGCGCACCAGCCGCACGGTGCCGTCCGGGTGGTGGCACGCGCCGCGGCCCTCCACCAGGCCGGCCCAGCGGGTGAGCGCCGCCACCTGGTCGACGCCGGCCCGCCGGCCGGCCAGGGCCTCGAATGCCACCGCGATGCGCGGCAGCCCGTTCAGGCACGGGCCGCACTGGCCGGCGGACTGCTCGGCCAGGTAACCGACCGCGCGCGCCGTCTCGACCAGCCCGCATGCGGAGTGCGGCAGGGCCACGACCACGCCGGCCCCCACCGAGGCACCGTGCGCCGTCAGCGAGCGCCGGCTCAGGTCGAGCGAGGCCGCCGTGGCCGCCGGCAGCCAGGCGCCGTGGTAGCCGCCCACGAGCACTGCCTGTGACGCGTCGAGGTCGACCAGCCGGCGCAGCGGGATGCCGTGTGCGACCTCGCCGACCAGACCGGCGCCGTCCGGTCCGCGCACGGTGACCAGCATGCTGCCGGGCTCGTCCGGCGTGCCGACGCCGCGGAACCAGTCGGCGCCGTAGCGGGCGGCGAGCGCCACGTGCGCGAGGGTCTCGACGTTCTGCACGAGCGTCGGCCGGCCACCCACCCCACGGTGGACGACCAGCGGCGGCCGCGAGCGCGGCAGGCCGAACCCACCCTCGAGGGCGTCGACCACGGCCGACTCCTCGCCGGCCAGGAACCGGTCGTACGCCGCGACCAAGCGCACCGGCACGCGGTCGTCGGCCCGCTCGGCCAACGCCCGCTGCATCCCGTCACCCTCGGCCAGCTCCGGCATGAGGAACAACGTGGCTTCACGGGCGCCCACCGCCTCGGCGGCGAGCTGGAGACCGTCGAGCACCAGGTGCGGGTTGGCGTCCAGCAGCACCCGGTCCTTGCTGCTCGCCGGCTCGCCCTCGGCCGCGTTGCCCACGACGACGGACCCGCCCCGCGCTGCCGCGACCGCCCGCCACTTGCGCCCGGCCGGGAAGCCGGCCCCACCGCGCCCGGTGAGTCCTGCGTCGTCCAGCGTGGGGAGCAGGAGCTCCTTGGCGCCGCGGTAGGGCAGTGCGCCGTGCCGCGCCACGTGGTGGCGCCAGCCGGGCTGCTCGCCGGCACCGAGCAGCACGCGCGGCATCGCGGTCGCGCTGGGTGCGTGATGCGCCGGGGCGAGGGGGGTCATGGAGGTCATGCTCGCCTCCTGGACCCGACCGGCTCGGCCGGACGTCGGGCGTCGGCCGCGCGCAGCTCGGCGAGCAGGGCGGCCGGACGGGCCGGGGCCGGGTCGAGCCGCGGTGCCGACAACCGCCAGAGGACGGCGCCGACGCCGGCGAGCGCACACCCGGCGGCTACCGCCAGGCCGGGCGCCGCACGCATGTCGGTGCCGATCCCCACCCCGTGGACGAGGGCGATCGGCCAGCACGCGTAAGCCGTCAGGTGCAGGGCGCGCCAGGCCCGGACGGGCATCCGGTGCCGCACCAGGCTGGTGAGGACCAGCACGGCCAGCAGGTCGACCGCCAACGTGCCGAGGCCGAGCCAGAACGGGTGGTACGTACCGGCGAACGGCACGACGGCGTCCCACCACCTGATCGACACGTACGAGTCGGCAACCACCGTCACCACGTGGACGACGAGCAGGGCGACCGCGACGAGGGAAGCGTTGCGGTGCAACCCGACCAGGACGAACCCCGGCAGCCGGCCGACCTGGGCTCGACGGCGCACCACGATGCCGAGGACGACCACCAGGGTGAGGAGCACCAGCGAGACGAGCCCGGTGGCCCGGCTGAGCACCCAGAGGGCGTTCACGAGGCCACCGCCACGGACTCGTGCAGCTCTGCTGCGGGCCATCCGCCGACGAGCCGCACCTGGCCGTCGAGGTCGACGAGCCGGGCCGCGAAACCGTTGCGCGCCAACCATCCTGGGGCACGCAACCCGCGGATCACCGCGGTCGTGCTGGCGGTGTTGGCAGCCACTGCCGTGCCGGCGGCGACGCTGACGGTGCGCCAGGGTGAGCGCGCCGGCAGCCCGAGGCGCGGGTCCAGGATGTGGTGCAGGACGTCGCCACCGCGCACCCAGCGGCGAGCCATGGTGCTCGAGGTGGCCAGCCCACCGTGGTGCAGCGCCACCATGGCGACCGGGCCGGTGGCGGCGTCGTCCGGGCGGGTGGTGACGTCCTGGACCCGCACCTGCCAGCCGCCGTCCGGCGCAGCGCCGCGCACACTGAGGTCGCCGCCCAGCCCGACGAGGACGCCGGTGCCAAGCGCTGCGGCGATGCGCTCGGCCGCGCGGTCGGCCGCGAGCGCCTTGGCGGTCGCACCGAGGTCGAGCCGGACCCCGGCGGGCATGGTGACGACTCCGGCGGCCCGGTCGAGAAGCACCCGGTGCCACCCGGGCGCCGGCAGCGGGACGACGCGCACGCGCGGACCGTCGGCCGGCAGCTCGGCGAAGTCGAGGTCGTAGCCGAGGTCGGCCATCGCAGCGCCCACGGTGGGGTCGAGGTCGCCCTGGGTGGCACGGGCCGCGTCGAGGGCGACCGCGATCGCCTCGGCCAGGAGCGGGCTGACCGGGGTCGGGCGGCCGGCGGCGTCGTCCAGCCGGCGCAGCTCGGAGTCGGCCCGGAACCGGCTGCAGGCTCGGTCGAGCGCGGCCAGCTCGTCCTCGAGCACGCGGCGGGCGTCGTCCAGGGCGTGCGGTTCGGTGACGACCAGGCGCACCTGGGTGCCGAGCGCGGTCCAGTCGGCGTCGGCCGTGCTGCTGCTGGGGCGGGCGGGCATCACGAGCCGCCGGACGTCGCGTGGCTGCCGCCACTCGAAGCGCCCGTCCCGCTGCTCAGCTGGCCGGAGCCGCTGCTTCTGCTCGCTGAGCCGTTGCTGGAGCGCGCCGAGCCGTTGCTGGAGCCGTTGTCGTCGGTCGAGGTGCTGGCCCGGTTGTCGTCGTTAGACCCGCTCGTCGCCCCGCTCGAGGTGCTCGCGGCTGCACTCGCGGTGCCGTGGGTGGTGACCACGACGGCGGCGGCAACCCCGGTGGCGGCGACCGCGCCCAGCGACAGGGAGGCGGTGAGGGTGGAGAGACGGCTCAGTCCGGCGGACCGCGTGGTGGCGGTCGCAACCGGTGGGCGGCGGTCGGTCATGGTGGCTCCTCGGGTCTTCGTCCTGACCACGACGATGACGGGCCAGTCTGGGGGTTCGCTGGGACCAGCCCCCAGCAGACATGTGACTTCCGGCCCGGGACGCGCGGCGGCACCCTGGCTAGGCTGCGCGGCAGGCCGGAGCAGACCGGAGGTGCTCGTGATGGCTGCGCACACGACCGTCGACGAGTACATCGCGTCGTTCCCGCCCGAGGTCCAGGCGGTGTTGACCGAGCTGCGGCGGACGATCCGCGCGGTGGTCCCGGACGGTGTCGAGGTGATCAGCTACGGCGTCCCGTCGATCCCGCTGGGCGGGCGCTACCGGGTGTACTTCGCCGGCTGGAAGCACCACGTCAGCGTGTACCCCGCGCCGGTCGGTGACGATGACTACGAGCGTGCTGTCGCGCCGTACCGCGTGTCGAAGGGAACGCTGAAGTTCGCTCTGGCACAACCGATCCCGCACGATGTGGTCACTCGTGCAGTCGAGCTGCTCGTGACCTTGGCCGGCCCATCCCAGGACGCCTAGCCCCCACCCCCTGCGGTGATCATGCACGTTCGCCCTGCCGGCGGCTTCGGGCTTTCGGGGGGATGTGAGGCCGTCCCGTGAGGGCCGACGCGTTCCAGCCAAAGACGTTGACGTGCAACGGAATCAGACGTTTCGGTCAGGGTCTGGCGCTCGGTGGCTGGGAGGTCTACCTTGCCAGCATTCTCCTGCGTCCCGGGAACGAGCCCGGCGTTGACCGTGAGGGAGTGTGGCCGACGAGCCGCAGGTCCTGACCCCCGGTGCAAGCCGGGCGTTGGAGGGAGTTCGCCATGCTCACAGACTCACCCAGCCGATTCTCCTGGCGGCCACGTCGCCTCTCCTTGGCTGCCGCGCTGTCGGCGATGGTGCTCACCGGCGCGGCCGTCGGCGTGGCCTCCGCCGCCATCCCTGACGCCGGCACCGGGCTGCTGCACGGCTGCCGGAACACGGCCACGGGAGTGCTGCGGCTCATCGACCCCGCCGTGTCCGGAAGCTTGGGACGATGCATCACCAGCGGCGCGCTGCGAGAGACCGCCGTCGACTGGAACCAGGCCGGCACACCGGGCTCGACCGGCCCGGCCGGCCCGCAGGGTCAACAAGGTGTGCCGGGCGACCCGGGAGCCACGGGACCGCAGGGGCCAGAGGGACCTCAAGGACCTCAGGGACAGCAGGGCGAGCAGGGACCCCAGGGCCTGCAGGGTCCAGCCGGTCCGGCCGGTCCGGCCGGACCCGCAGCGGGTGCACCCGACCCGAACCCGAACAAGCTCACCTACCGCTTCAGCGCGACGCTGCCCGGAGGGGGCAACCCGGTGAGTGCCGTGGCTTCCACGTTCGGCCAGGACGTCGAGGCCGCTAGCTCGTGGACCAAGGGCGGCGGCGTGTCAGTCGGGAAGCCGACCCTGGGCCCGCTCACCGTGACGATCCCGCTCTCCGCAGACGCCTTGCGCTTGCTCAGGCCCATGCTCGTGGGACAAACGCTCCCGAAGGTCTCGGTCGAGATGTGCCGGCTAGGCGAACTCACCGGACACTGTCTGCTGCAAGTCGACCTGGAGCAGGCCCTCCTGACCGGGATCGAGTACGGCGAGACCGCCAGCGCGTCGGTGACGCTCGACTTGGCCCCGAGGATCGAGAAGGTGACCAACCATGTGGCGGGTCTCAACGACAGCAGCATCACGCTCGATGTCGCCACGCTGGTGGTGACGGACGCGGTGGTGGCGCGGGCCTCAGTCGGCGACCTGCCCTTCCTCACCTCGTTGAAGAACGGTGGGGCGGCCTTCGACACCCAGAGCTGGACCCACGGGATCACCGCGCAGTCGAGCTTCAGTCAGGGTGGCGGCGCGTCGGTCGGCAAGCCCGACCCGGCCGCCTTCGGGATCGCCGTGCGTAGCGGCGCCAGCACGGTTGACCTGCTGCGGCACCTGTTCAAGGGTTCGACCCTGGGCACGGTCGAGGTCACCGGCTGCCCGTCGCCCACGTGTACGCAGCAGGTCACCCTCGACGACGTGTTCGTGACCAAAGTGAGTCTCGGCTCTCCGCTGCTCACCGATGCCGACGAGCTGGTCTTCCGAGTGATCACCTGGGACCGCACCGAAGGCCAGACCACGGTCCGGACGACGTGGAACGTGGCAGCAGGAACGGTGTCCTGACGGGCCACTCTTCCAGCCGGCGACTAGGGGGCAGGACCGACGGCTCCGGGTGACGTCACCCGGAGCCGTCGGGTCAGCCGAGCTCCCAGTGCGCCGTCGCGACGTCCGCGTTGGCCGCGCGGTCTGCGGTGTCGTCCAGGGGAGCGACGAGCTCGGCTTCGGCGACGGACCACGCCAGGCCAAGACCGAGCCCCATCGTCTCGTGGTCTCCCAAGCCGAGCCGGAGGGCCACCGCGCGTGCGTTCGGCGGCCGGTCCTCCGGCTTCTTGGCCAGGCAGTCCTCGATGACGTGCTGGAGGTCTTCGGGGACGTCGTCGGGCAGGGGCGGCGGCGGCTCCTGCACGTGGCTGAGCGCGGTGGCGATAGGCGTCTCGCGGTTGAATGGGCTGGCACCGGACAGCATCTCGTGCGCCACCACGCCGAGGGCGTACAGGTCACTGGCGCCGGTGGCGGGCTTGCCCATCGCCTGCTCGGGACTGATGTAGTTCGGCGTGCCCAGCATCTCGCCGCTGCGGGTGTGCCCGGAGGCGTCCATGGCCCGCGCGATGCCGAAGTCGGTGAGCTTCACCAGCCCGTCCTGACGCAGCAGCATGTTCGCTGGCTTGACGTCGCGGTGCACCACCCGCGCCTCGTGCGCGAGCCCGAGGGCGAGTGCGGCCTGGCCCATGATCGACCGCACCTCCTGGGCCCGCAGGCGGCCCCGCTCGCGCAGCACGGCAGACAACGTCTGGCCTGCGACGAGCTCCATCACGAGGAAGGCGACGCCGTCCTCCTCGCCGTAGTCGAAGACCGTGGCGATGTTGGCGTGCAGCAGCCTCGCCGAGTTCACTGCCTCGTCGCGAAAGCGCAGCGCGAAGACTTCCTCGTGCCCGCAGTCGGGGCGCATGACCTTGACGGCGACCACTCGCTCGAGCACCTGGTCGCGCCCGGCCCAGACGTCCGCCATCCCCCCGGAGGCGATGCGTGCGTCCAGCAGGTAGCGGTCCCCCACCACAGATCCCTCTTGCAGCTGCTTCATCTGGGGGTTTGACCGTGACCTTCCGGCGACCGAGGCGCACGTCTACTGACTCGCTGGGACCCTCGCCGAGGGACGATCCTACGGCCTGTGCCGCGCCTGCGCCCGCTGACACCGGCCGGGCGCGGGCAGAACCGGCCGGGCTCTCGATCCCCGCCACGCGCCCACCCCGCAAATACGCCGACTCCCGGACCCGCAGGCGCTGGTCCGGGAGCGTGGATGACCTGGCATCCCTGGCTGGCGGTGGCGGTGGGATTTGAACCCACGGTGGAGTTACCCCCACACACGCTTTCGAGGCGTGCTCCTTAGGCCGCTCGGACACGCCACCGCCGAAGAGGTTACTAGAGCCGGTGCTCGGTGAAGAAATCGACCAGCAACCGGCTGCACTCGGCCTCGCGGACGCCGCCGACGACCTCGACCCGGTGGTTGACCCGCCGGTCGCGCACCAGGTCCCAGACCGAGCCCGCCGCGCCGGCCTTCGGGTCCCACGCGCCGAGCACCAGCCGGCTGACCCGCGACAGCACGATCGCCCCAGCACACATCGCGCACGGCTCCAGGGTCACCACCAGCGTGCAGCCCGCCAACCGCCACTCCCCGACGGACGACGCGGCCGACCGCAGGGCCAGCAGCTCGGCGTGCGCGGTGGGGTCGCCGTCCGCCTCACGGCGGTTCACCCCGGTGCCGACCACGGTCCCCGACGGATCCAGGACGACGGCTCCGACCGGGACGTCGCCGGTGCTCACCGCGAGCGCCGCCTGCTCCAGCGCCAGGCCCATCCAGCCGGCCAGCTCGGGATCGACCGGCCAGCCGGTCACCTCAGCGCTTCGAGCAGCTCGTCGAAGCCGCAGCGCTCCCCCAGGTCGGCCACGACCGCGCCGGGATCGCTCGGCGCCGCGAGCACCAGGTCGACCAGCTCGGCGGCGTCGACCCCGACGTCGGCGAGGACCCCGGGGTCACCGGCCCAGGCCGGCGGCAGCTCGGGATCGATCGCCGCGGCGGCGAGGTCGGCCTCCGCCTCGGCCATCAGCGGGTCTTCCTCGACGTCCGGTGCGGCAACGTCGGAGCCGGCGTCCGCATCGTCGTCGTCATCGTCGTCGTCGCTGGTCTGCGTTGCGGCAGAGGGGTTTCGCAGGTCGGCGTACTCCGCGAGGTCGACGTCACCGACGGGGGCCAGCAGCTCGGCGTAGTGACCGCGCTGGCTCGCTTCGAGGTCGCTGACGAAGGCTCGTGGCTCGTCGTCCGCGTCGACCCGGATCAGCGCGAACCACTCGTCCTCGTGCTCGAGCACGGCGAGGACCGGGCCGCCGTTGCTGACCGCACGCAGGTTCTCGGCCACCTCGTCCAGCGACTCGGCGTCCTCGAGGTCGACGTCGAGCGCACGCCAGCCGGAGCTGCTGCGACCGATCACCGCAGAGAAGTACGACACCCGCCCATCGTGGCAGATCGGTCCACGCGCGGCAGCGTGACGGGTAGGTCGACTCTCTCGACGCAGCGGTCCGCGCGTGGCCGGGCAACCGGTAGGTTCGCGGTATGCGCGTCCACGTCGCCGACCATCCCCTCGTCGCCCACAAGCTCACCACCTTGCGCGACCAGACCACCGACTCGCCGACCTTCCGTCGGCTCGCCGACGAGCTCGTGACGCTGCTGGCCTACGAGGCCACGCGCGACGTCCGGGTCGCTCCGGTCGAGGTCACGACCCCGGTGGCGCCGGCCACTGGCGTCCGCCTGAGCCAGCCCAAGCCGCTCGTCGTGCCGATCCTGCGCGCCGGCCTCGGCATGCTCGACGGCATGATGCGGCTGCTGCCCACCGCAGAGGTGGGGTTCCTCGGGATGGTGCGCGACGAGGAGACGCTCAAGGCGACCACGTACGCCAACCGGCTGCCCGACGACCTGTCCGGCCGGCAGTGCTACCTGCTCGACCCGATGCTCGCGACGGGCGGAACCCTGTCTGCGGCGATCCGGTTCCTCGTCGACCTCGGCGCCGACGACATCACCGCGATCTGCCTGCTCAGCGCACCGGAGGGCGTGGCCCGGCTGGAGGGCGAGCTCGCCGGGCTCGATGTGCCGGTCACGGTCGTCACCGCAGCGATGGATGAGCGGCTCAACGAGCTGGGCTACATCGTGCCGGGCCTCGGAGACGCCGGTGACCGGCTCTACGGCGTGGTCTGACCGATCGGTTCCTGCTGCAGCAGTAGCGCGATGAACTGCTGCTTGGACCCCCAGGCGGTCACGTGCTCCTCGCCGGCGGTCCGTAGCAACCGGTAGCCGGGGAACTGGGCGGCAAGATCCTGGTGCGTGTACCGGACGATGGGGAGCCCACTGCACGTCGCGGGGCCGTCCGGGCCGAAGGTGGCCACGACGACGAAGCCACCCGGCGCCAGCCGCCGGGCCAGGGAGGCCCGGTAGTCGTCGCGCTCGTCAGGCTCGGTCAGGAAGTGGAAGACGGCGCGGTCATGCCAGAGCGCGTACCGAGGTCCGTCCGGCAGGTCGAGCACGTCGGCGACCTCCAGCACGACGTGCTCGGCCGCCGCGCCCAGCCGGTCTCGCACGGTCTGCAGCGCCGACGCCGACAGGTCGATCGCGGTCAGGTCGGTATAGCCCCGCTCGCAGAGGTGGTCGACCAGCGTCGACCACCCCGCGCCGACGTCGACCACCGGCTGTGCGCGGTCGAGCCCGGCGGCCTCCACCAGGCCGACCGAGAGGTCGGGGACGGGCTGCCACCACGACACCTCGTCGACGTTCTTCTCGGCGTACTGGCCCTCCCAGAACGACGTGCGGGCAGCGGTGGGCCCGGAGCGGCTGGATCGAGGCGGGCACACGGGGGGAATGTACCCCGCGGGCGCGCACTGCTCGACGTCATCGCAGTGCTCCAGAACGACCGCGCCGGCCGGCCTGCCCGCGCCCCGTTGGCCCCATCTGCCCCATCCGCCACGCCGAGGGGCGCCGCTTCACCCGAACGGGTGAGCCGGTGCGCAAGGATGGACCAGGCCGTGCCGTCCGGTGCTGCCCGCACGCGCACGGGAGGTGACCACATGGGCCGACTGAAGAGGCCGCTGCTGTGGCTGCTCGTCGCCTTCTTCGTCTACGCGATCTTCAAGTCGCCGGACCAGGCTGCCGGCATCGTCAAGGGTGGCTGGGCCGGGCTGATGGACGGCCTGCGAGCCGTCGGCAACTTCTTCGACGCGCTGCTCTCCTCCTAGGCCCGCGTCGTGTCGGCAGTGCGGCAGCTGGGGCCCGGGTCGTTCCAGCCCCGGCCTCGTCCGGCAGTGTCGGCGGTCGGGCTGCGCCAGGTGCAGCGCTACCTGCTGCCGTCCGAGCGCGCCGTCATCACCACCCGCCGGCACTGGGCCGTCCTCGCCAAACCGGTGGGGCTGGCCGCGATCGCGGTCGTGCTGGCCGGCTGGGTCGTGGTGAAGATCGGCGACGCGGCGCCGCCGATCACCAACATCGCGGCGCTGATCGCCGTCGGGGTGTGCCTGCGGCTCGCCTGGGCGCTGGTCGAGTACCACCGCGACTGGTTCGTGGTCACCGACGAGCGGCTGCTGCTGACGTACGGCATCATCACCCGCCGCGTGGCGATCATGCCGCTCACCAAGGTGACCGACATGTCGTACAACGTGTCGGTCGTCGGGCGGGCGCTCGGCTACGGCGAGTTCGTCTTCGAGTCGGCCGGGCAGGACCAGGCGCTGCACACCGTCGGCTACCTGGCCCGCTCGCAGTACCTGTTCGCGGTGCTGTCCGAGGAGCTGTTCGGCGAGCAGGGCATCGCGTCCAGCCGCCGGTTCCGACGCCGCTTCCCCGACGACTGACCCTGCCCGCTGGGATCGGGTCAGCCGGCACGTGGCTGGACGCAGCCGGCCCGCCGCGGGAGTCAGTTCTCGGACGTCGGACGGCGGGGCGCCCTGGCCGCCTTGTCCTGGGCGTCGAGCTCGATGGCCAGTTCCGGCGTCGGCGCCGTGCCGCCGAGGTGCGCCGGGTGCCACCAGGCGTCCTCACCGGGGCCGGGCTGCTCGGGGGTACGGCGCTGAAGGTCGTCCAGCAGCGCCTGGAGGCGGGCCCGCAGCAGGCTGGTCAGCTCGTCGCCGTCCGCCGTCTTCGGCGCGGGGATCGGCTCGCCGACCGCGATCAGCACGTGTCGTCCGCGCGAGGTGAGGTTCTTCGGCCGGCCCTTGGTGAAGATCCGCTGGCCACCCCACACCACGAGCGGGATGAGCGGCGTCCGCGAGGCCTGCGCCAGCCGCACCGCGCCGGACTTGAGCTCCTTCACGGTGAACGACCTGCTGATCGTCGCCTCGGGGAAGATGCCCACCACCTCGCCCGATTTCAGCGCGCCGAGCGCGTCGCGGAACGAGGCCATTCCGGCGTCCCGGTCGACCGGGATGTGGTGCATGCCGCGCATCAGCGGCCCGCCGATCCGGTCCTTGAACACCGCGTCCTTGGCCATGAAGCGGACCAGCCGGTGGGCCTGGTGCCCGGCCAGGCCGGCGAACAGGAAGTCGAGGTAGCTCACGTGGTTGCAGGCCAGCACGGCGCCGCCCTCGCGGGGGATGTGCTCGGCGCCGGTGACGCTGACCTTCATGCCGAGGGCCAGGAAGGCGGTGCGGGCCAGGGCGATCACCGGGGGGTACACGAGGTCAGCCACACGGCGACCCTAGCGCTGCCCGCTTCGCGCCGTCCTTGCCGAGGCGTCGACCCGCTTGCCGAGGGCTCCACCCCTCGTCAAGCAGCCCAAGGCCTGCTTGACGTGATCAACGGGAGCGCGGGTCAGAGGGTCTTGAGGGAGGCGACGACCTTGGTGAGGGAGTCCTTGGCGTCGCCGAACAGCAGCGTCGTGCGCGGGTCGTAGAGCAGCGCGTTCTCGATGCCGGCGAAGCCCGGCCGCATCGAGCGCTTCAGGAACACCACCTGTTGCGCCTGGTCGACCTCCAGGATGGGCATGCCGTAGATCGGCGCACCCGGCGTCGTCTTGGCCGCCGGGTTGACGACGTCGTTCGCCCCGACGACGAGCGCCACGTCGGCGGTGCGCAGCTCGGGGTTGACCTCGTCCATCTCCTTGAGCACCTCGTAGGGCACGTTGGCCTCGGCGAGCAGGACGTTCATGTGGCCGGGCATCCGGCCGGCGACCGGGTGGATGCCGTACAGCACCTCGATGCCGCGCGCCTCGAGCAGCTCGGCGAGCTCGCGGATGGTGTGCTGCGCCTGCGCGACCGCCAGCCCGTAGCCAGGCACGATCACCACCTTGCGCGCGTAGCCCAGCAGGATCGCGACGTCCTCCGGGCTCCCCGAGCGCACCGGCCGGTCGTCGGCGCCGACCGCCGCGACAGCGGACGACGGCCGGAACGCCCCGAACAGGATCGAGGCGATCGAGCGGCCCATCGCCGCCGCCATCAGCCGGGTGAGGATGGTGCCGCTCGCACCGACGAGCGTGCCGGCCACCAGCAGCAGGGTGTTCGACAGCACGTAGCCGGACGCCGCCACCGTCAGACCGGTGAACGCGTTCAGCAGCGAGATGACGATCGGGACGTCGGCCCCGCCCACCGGCAGCACGAACAGCACGCCGACCACCAGCGCCACGATCGCCAGCAGGCCGAGCAGCCACCCGGACGGGACACCGCCCGACCCCTGGACGACGACACCGGCCGACAGCGCGATCGCCAGGGCCAGCGACCCGCCGAAGGCGTACTGGCCGCCGGGGAACGTCACCGGCCGCCCGGTCATCAGCTCCTGCAGCTTGGCGAACGTGACGCACGAGCCGGAGAACGACACGCAGCCCACGAGCACCGTGAACGCACCGGCGGCCGCGGCCACCCCGCCCGCGCCCTGGTGCTCGGTGAGCTCGAGACCGGCCACCAACGCCGCCGCCGCGCCGCCCACCCCGTTGAAGAGCGCCACCAGCTGCGGCATCTGCGTCATGGCGACCCGCCGCGCCGCCGGAACGCCGAGCGCCGACCCCACGACGATCGCGACGACGATCGCCGTGACGTGCTTGAGGTCCTCGGACAGGAACGCCACCAGCACGGCCAACGTCGCCCCGCCGGCGCCGATCAGGTTGCCGCGCCGCGCGCTGGCTGGTGACGACAACCCCTTGAGCGCGAGGATGAAACAGGAGGCCGCGACGAGGTAGCCGAGCGCCGTCCACGTCGGTGACAGCAGGTTCATCGGGCCCCTCCCGCGTCGCCGCCGCGAGTCGGCTGGCCCGCTCGGCTACGCCCCTTGAACATCTCGAGCATGCGGTCGGTGACGACGAACCCGCCCACCATGTTGACCGTGGCGAGCACCACCGCAGCCAGGCCCAGCACGAGGCCGAAGGTGGACGACGTGCGCCCCGTGACGATGATCGCGCCCACCAGGATCACGCCGTGGATCGCGTTGGCCCCGCTCATCAACGGCGTGTGCAGGGTGGTCGACACTTTCGAGACCACCTCGAAGCCGACGAACACCGACAGCACGAAGAACGTGAGCAGCGTCATGGCATCCATCAGGCTCCCTCCAGCAGCTCGCGGGTCGGTTCGTGCAGCACCCGGCCGTCGTGCGTCACACAGGCGCCGGCCAGCACCTCGTCGTCCAGGTCGAGGGCCAGTCCGGCGTTGTCGGACACCATGAGCGCCAACAGGTTCGTGAGGTTCTTGGCGTAGAGCCGGCTGGCATCGACCGGCATGGTCGAGGCGGCGTCCCGCATGCCGACCAGCGTCGCCACACCGACCGGGAGGTCTTGCCCGGCAACGGATCCCTCGACGTTCCCGCCACTCTCGGCCGCCAGGTCGACCACCACGGAGCCGGGCTTCATCGCCTCGACCATGGCGCGGGTCACGAGCATCGGCGCCGGTCGGCCAGGCACCGCAGCGGTCGTGATCAGCACATCGGCCTTGGCGACGAACGGCGCGAGCAGCTCGCGCTGGCGGGCCGCGCGGTCGTCCCCCATCTCACGCGCGTAGCCGCCAGCGCCCTCGATGGCTTCGAGGTCCAGCTGCACGAACGTCGCACCCATGGAGCGCACCTCGTCCGCGGACGCCGGGCGGACGTCGTACGCCTCGACGACGGCACCGAGCCTGCGAGCGGTGGCAATCGCCTGCAGCCCGGCCACCCCGGCCCCGAGCACCAGCACCTTGGCAGGCGGCACCGTGCCGGCCGCGGTCATGAACAGCGGGAAGAACCGGGGCAGCCGCGTCGCCCCCTCGAGGGCGCAGCGGTAGCCGGCCACCAGCGCCTGCGAGGTCAGCGCGTCCATCGACTGCGCGCGCGAGATCCGGGGCACGAGCTCGACCGCGAAGGCGGTGGCGCCCGCATCGCGCAGCGCGGCGACGCCCTCGGGTTCGGCCGAGGGCGACATGAAGCCGATCGTCACGGCCCCGCGTCTGAGTCGGACGGCGTCGGCGGGCAACAGTGGGCGCACGTGCAGGACGACGTCCGCGTCGCCGAGCACGTCACCGTCGACCACGGTGGCGCCGGCCACTCGGAAGGCGTCGTCGTCGGCGTGGGCGTGGACGCCGGCCCCCGCCTGCACCACGACCTCGTGCCCGTCGCGCACCAGCGCGGCCACGGTGTCGGGCACGGCCGCCACGCGACGCTCCCCCTGGCGGGTCTCGACCGGTACGGCAATCCTCATACCCAGGCAACCTAGGGGGTCGAGCGGCTCCAGGACGACATGCGCTGCGTCACACGCCGGTCGAGCGCGACCGCCCGGCCGGTGGTCGGTCAGACGTGTGGGGCCACTTCTGCGGCGACCAGCTCGAGGTGGTCCAGGTCGCCCAGGTCGAGCACCTGCAGGTACAGCCGGCCGGCACCGGCCTCGGCGAAGCGCCCGATCTTGTCGACAACCTCCTGCGGCGAACCGGCCAGGCCGTTCGCGCGCAGCTCGTCCGGCGACCGCCCGATGGCCGCGGCCCGGCGCGCCACCTGCGCGTCGTCCGCCCCCACGCAGAGCACCTGCGCCGCCGAGTAGACCAGGTCGCGCCCGGTCTGCCGGCACGCCTCACGAACCCGGCCGAACTGCGCCGCGGTGTCGTCGACGGAGACGAACGGGATGTTGAACTCGCTCGCGTACGTCGCGGCCAGGTGCGGCGTCCGGCGTGGTCCGCCACCACCCACGATGACCGGCAGCGGGGACTGCAGCGGGACGGCGAGCGCCGGGTTGTCACGCAACGTGTAGTGGTCGCCGTCGAAGCTGAACGGCCCGCCCCCGGCCCACAGGCCGTGCAGGATCTGCAGCTGCTCCTCGAGCCGGTCGAAGCGCTCTCCCACCGGCGGGAACGGCAGCCCGAAGGCCTCGTGCTCGGCGTCGAACCAGCCGGTGCCGAGCCCGACCTCGACCCGGCCACCGCTCATCTGGTCGACCTGTGCGACGGCGACCGCGAACGGGCCGGGATGGCGGAAGGTCGCCGAGCTGACCAGCGTTCCGAGCCGGATCCGCGAGGTGTCGCGGGCCAGGCCGGCCAGGGTGATCCACGCGTCGGTCGGCCCGGGCGCGCCGTCGCCGTCGCCCATGCTCAGGTAGTGGTCGGAGCGGAAGAAGGCGTCGAAGCGGAGGTCCTCGGCGGCGCGGGCCACAGCGAGCAGGTCGTCGTACGTTGCGCCCTGCTGGGGTTCGGTGAAGATGCGCAGATCCATGACGGCACGCTAGCCCGGCGTGCGCGGGTGGGCGCGCCGGCCGCAGGCTCAGCCGCGCAGGTACATGTACCCGATCATCAGCAGGGCCACGACCACGGCGCCGAGCAGCAGGGCTGCCCCGGCGTCCCGCTGGTGCTGGCGCTCGTCCGGTGGTTGGTGCTCTGAGGTCACGTGGGCTCCTGGGTCGTCGTTCGTGGGAGTCCACCCCCGGTGACTTACGGGACCGTAACCTACTGCGAGTAAGTTCGTCAAGGTGCGACGATGCCTGCCATGACCGACCAGCGAACGGACGACGACCCCGCGCAGCCCGAGCCCGAGCAGCGCCAGCCCGCCCAGCGTGACGGCGGCCGGGACGAGCGTGCGGCTCTCGACCTGCTGGTCTGGGACGCCCCCAACATCGACATGACGCTCTCCAACGTCATCGGCACCAAGCCCTCGCCGTCCTCGCGACCCCGCTTCGACGCGATCGCGCGCTGGCTGGTCATGTCGGCCGACGACCGGGAGGTCGAGGGCAGCGTCTTCGCCAACATCCCGCCCGCCGCGGCCCCCGGGATGCGCGGCTGGATCGAGGCGCTGCGCTCGTTCGGCTACGCGGTCTTCGCCAAGCCCAAGCTGCACCAGGACGACGACGTCGACCTCGACATGCTGGCGCACATCCACGACCGGCACCGCAGCCACCGGCTGTCCAGGCTGGTCGTGGCGAGCGGCGACGGGCGCAACTTCCTGCTGCCGCTGGAGGATCTCGCCCGCGAGGGCGTGCACGTCGTCGTCCTGTCGTTCAGCGAGGTGGCCGGCTATGCGCTCGACTCCGAGCTGCTGACGTTCGTCGACCTCGAGGACGTGCCCGGGGCCTTCACCACCCCCCTCGACCGCGTGCGGCTCGACTCCCTGCCGCCCGAGGGAGCCTGGTTGCGGCCGACCCGTTCGCTGCGCGAGGTCGCGGCGGGCTGAGCGCGTGATGCGGCCCGCGAGGTGTGCGACACGGCGTCCTGCTCCGGTCGAGGTCACCGGGCGGGACGACGCCATCGGCCTAGGCTGGGTGGCACGCACGGCCTGCCCTCGAGAGGGAGCACCATCACCCAGACGCCCCGCCGCGCCCCCGCGCCAGGGGGTGCCCGCCCGCAGCACCGGCCGGTGCACCGCCGGCCGGGACCCTCGGCGCGCGTCCGACGTCGTCGCACGCTGGCCGGCACGATCCTGCTGGCCCTGCTCCTCACGACGGTGATCAGCGTGGTCAACCGAGGCAACGGCGGCGGTGCGGCGGCGAGCGACCCGGGCGCCGACGTCCGGGGGGCGAGCAACGCCGCTCCACGCGGCGCGGGCCCTGGTGCCGGCCCTGGCGCTCCGACCGAGGCCTCCAGCAGCGACCTGTCGAACGCGCCGGCGCTGCTGGCGGACGTCGCGCTGCTGGGGCCGCGCACCGCCAAGACCGTGCCGTCGCGCACGCGCAGCGCAGTCGTGGTGCGGGGCGACGGGCCGACGTCCACCCGGGCCACCATCGAGCTGTACGTGCTGAGCGGCGGCGCCTGGAAGCGCACCGGCAGCTGGCGTGGCCACCTCGGCGCCAAGGGCTGGACCGACGACCACCATGAGGGCGACCTGCGCACCCCGGCGGGCACCTACACGTTGAGCGACGCCGGCGGCCGGCTCGCCGACCCGGGCACGCAGCTGCCCTACCACCGCTCGAGCCGCTTCCTGCCCACCGGCTCCGGGGTGTTCGGCGACTCCCTCGAAGGCAGCTTCGACTACGTGATCGCGATCGACTTCAACCGCCGTACGGGCGTGTCACCGCTCGACAAGACGCAGCCGCTGGGCGAGGAGCGCGGTGGCGGCATCTGGCTGCACGTCGACCACGACGGTCCTACCCACGGGTGCGTATCGGTGCCGCGCGAGGGCATGACGGCGCTGCTGCGCGCGCTGCGCCCGACCGACAACCCCGTCGTGATCATGGGCCACCAAGCCCGCCTCACCACCTGACCCTTTCCGCCACTCAGGCCGGTTTCCGCCGCTCAGGCCGGTTCTCGACGTCCGAAACCGGCCTGAGTGGCGGAAAGCGGGCTGAGTGGCGGAAAGGGGTGGGGGGAGGTGGCGGGTACGGTCGGCCGGGTGAGCCGCCCCTCGATCACCCCGGACGACGTCGCCGCCGCTGCGCACCGGCTGGCCGGTGAGGTCCGCCGCACCCCCGTCGTCGCCCTCGAGCCGGGCGCGCTCGGCACCGGCGGCCGCACCTGGCTCAAGCTCGAGCACCTGCAGGTGTCGGGCTCGTTCAAGGCCCGCGGAGCGTTCAACCGGCTGCTCGCGGCGCGCGAGCAGGGCGGCCTGCCGTCGTCCGGCGTGGTGGCTGCGTCCGGTGGCAACGCCGGGCTGGCGGTTGCGTACGCCGCCCGCCGGCTCGGGGTTCCCGCCGAGGTCTACGTCCCGGAGACCGCCCCCGCGGTGAAGGTCGCCCGGCTGCGCGCGCTGGGCGCCGCGGTCGTGCAGGTCGGCACCGAGTACGCGCACGCCGCCCGGGCGGCCACCGACCGCGCCGCGACCTCCGGCGCGCTGTACTGCCACCCGTACGACCAGCCGGAGATCTGCGCCGGCCAGGGCACCGCCGGGCGCGAGCTGCTCGAGCAGCTACCGGACGTCGACACCGTGGTCGTGGCGGTCGGCGGCGGGGGACTGATGGCCGGTGTCGCGACGGCGCTGCACGGACGGGCGCGGGTGGTCGGGGTCGAGCCGGTGCTGATCCCCACGCTGCACGCGGCACTGGCCGCACAGGGCCCCGTCGACGTCGAGGTCTCGGGCGTCGCGGCCGACTCGCTGGGCGCGCGGCGCCTCGGCGAGATCGCGTACGCGGCAGCCGTCGACTGCGATGTCAGCAGCGTCCTGGTCAGCGACGAGGCCATCATCGTTGCGCGACAACAACTCTGGGACGAATGCCGGATCGCCGTCGAGCACGGCTGCGCTGCCGCGCTGGCCGCGCTCACCACGGGCGCCTACCGGCCCGCGGACGACGAACGTGTCGCCGTGCTGCTCTGCGGCGCGAACACCGACCCAACAGATCTGGGGCATTGAGCCGAAAACCGCACGCGGACGAACGTGACGGGGCCAAGATGGCCGTGATCGCGGGAAACCCGGTCTCCCGCGCTGACTGCTCCGGCGGTGCACATGTGGGCGATCCACGGGCGGATCCTGCCGATGTCCGACCACCCCGAGGTGCCGGTCGCTCGCTCGGGCGCGTTCGCCGGCACCGTGTGGATCGGCGACGACGGCCGGGTCGCTGCGGTCACGAAGTCGCGGCAGCGCCGGCCAGAAGGTTTCGCGGACGCACCCGTCGTCGACGTCGGCACGTCGCTGGTGATGCCGGGCCTGGTCGACCTGCACAACCACCTGGCCTACAACACGTTGCCGTTGTGGACCGAGCCTCGGCAGACCACGCCCTTCCTGCACCACGACTCGTGGCCGCGCGCCGCCAGCTACTCGGCGTCCACGACCTGGCCGGCGTACGCCTTGATCACCGCGTGCCCCGCCGAGCTGCTCGCGTACGTCGAGACGAAGGCCATCGTGGGCGGCACCACGACGATCCAGGGGTCGCCGCCGAAGAACCGGCCACGCGACGGCTGGCTGGTGCGCAACGTCGAGGACGAGACGTTCGGCACCCGCGACGCGAACCTCGTCTATGCCTCGACCCTCACCGGCAAGGCCCAGATGCTGGCCGACCGCGCCAACCGCATGCGCGAGGGGTCGACGTTCATCTACCACTGCTCCGAGGGCCAGCGGGGCAGCCTCGTCGCGCGCGAGTTCGCTGACGCCGAGCAGGCTGGCTGCCTGCAGACCCGGTTCGTCGCCGTGCACGCGAACGCGGTCGACCCGGCCCGCTTCGCCGCCTGGGCACCCCGCCCGGGGGCGGTGGCGTGGTCGCCGTTCTCGAACCTGTGGCTCTACGGCCAGACCACCGACGTGCCAGCCGTGCGCGAGCAGGGCATCACCGTGTGTCTGGGGTCGGACTGGGCGCCGTCCGGCACGAAGCACGTGCTGGGTGAGGTCAAGGTCGCGCGCATCGTCGCGGACCACCTCGGTTGGCAGCTCAGCGACCAGGACCTGGTCGAGATGGTGACCTCCGCGCCGGGCGACGTGCTGGCCCGGTCGTGGCAACGCCAGGTCGGCCGACTGCAACCACAGGCGATCGCCGACGTCCTGGTGCTGAAGGCGAGCCGCCGCGCCAGGCCCTACCCGACCGTCGTGTCCGCGACCGAAGCCGACGTCGAGCTCGTCGTCATCGACGGCCAACCCCGCTACGGCACCGAGGCGCTGATGGCCGCCGCGTCCACCGACCCCCAGACGGCGATCACCGTGGCCGGGCAGCGACGCTCGCTGGCGCTCAGCGACCCGGCCGACCCGACCGCCGGCTGGCAGTGGACGGAGGTCGTCGACCGGATGGAGCAGGTGCGCGCCGACCCGCAGGCTGAGATCACCAAGGCACAGGCCCGGATCTCCGGCTGGTCCGGACGGCTGGATGCGCCAGGCGCGCCCCTGCGGCTGGCGCTCGACATGCCGACCGGGCTCGGCCCGGTCGGCGGCCTCCCCAAGGACCTCGACGACGTCGTCGTGCCACCGCTGCAGTCACTGACCCACGACCAGGACTGGCTGGAGTCGGTCGTGGGTCGCGGCTTCCACGACGGCGTGCTCGACGGCCTGGCCCGCTACTACGACTGACAGGCGGCAACGATGACCACACGCACCGCCCGACGGACGCCGGATGTCGCTGCCGCACAACGGGGACGTGCCCTCGCTTCGGCCGACGACGGACCGGACGACGGCCTGCTGGACGGCGGCGAGCGGCTGCAGGTGCTCGACACCTTGATCGACGTCCTCGGCGGCGCCTACACCCATCTGCCGGCCAAGCGTGCCGCGTACGCCATCGACCCGGTACACGAGCTCGAGCTGCTGCGCCGCCGGGCCGGCGAGCTCACCGACGCCGAGTTCCACCTGGCCGTGAGCGGCATCGTGACGCGGCTGCGCGACGCGCACACCCGCTACGTCGGACCGAGCTCGCTGCGCGGCCAGGTGGCCGCCCTGCCGTTCCTCGTCGAGCAGTACGGCCCGTACGACGCGCCGCAGTTCGTGGTGACCAAGACGGCCCCCGACGTCGAGGGCGACGGCACGTTCGTGGCGGGTGTGCACCTGGAGTGGTGGAGCGGCGTGCCGTTCGCGCGGGCCGTCGACGTGTACGCCGACCGCGAGACCGGCGGCCGGCCGGACGCCCGACGGGCGCGCGCCCTCGAGTCGCTCACGTTCCGGGCCCTCGACTACGGCCCGCCCCCCGACGAGCACTGGGTCGACATCGGCTACCGCACCAAGCGCGGCGCGGCCCGTGAGGTGCGGATGCCCTGGCGGCTGCTGGCCCCAGGCAAGGCGGCGACCGCCGCGCACGCCGGCTCGCGAGCGCAGACCAAGCTCGCCGCCGACCCGGCCGCCGAGGCGGTGCGCCGGGCCAAGAAGCTGCTGTTCGCACCGGCACTGTGGGCCGCCGAGGACGCCCAGCCCGCGCTGCCCCGCCAGCGAGCCGCTCGACGTCGGCCGGTCGCCGTCCCAGCCGCGCCACCCCGGGCTGCCGTCGGCGAGCCGCTCCCGACGTCCTTCCAGGACACGGTGGCCGCCCGAGCGCTGACGTCGAGCCTCGGCTACCTGCGGATCTGGTCGTTCGACGTCGGTGACGATGACGCCTTCCTCGACGAGGTCACGCGGCTGCTCGGGCTGCTACCCGCCGAGGGGCTGGTCGTCGACCTGCGGGGCAACCCAGGTGGCCTGGTCTGGGCGGCCGAGCGGATGCTGCAGCTGTTCACCGACAACCCGATCCTGCCGACCCGGTTCCAGCTGGTCGCCTCGGCGCTCACTCGTGAGATGGCGGCCAGCCCGTTCAACCGGCTCGAGCTGCAGTCCTGGGCCGCGTCGCTGGAGGACGCGGTGTCGACCGGCGAGCAGTACTCCCAACCCCTGCCGCTCACCGACCCCGCCTGGTGCAACGACCGCGGGCGGGCCTACCCGGGCCGGGCCGTCGCGGTCGTCGACGCCAACACGTACTCCTCCGGCGACCTGTTCGCGGCCGGCTGGGTCGACAACGGTGTCGGCCCGCTCATCTGCGTGGGGCAGGCCACCGGCGCAGGGGGTGCCAACGTCTGGACCGGAGCGCAGCTGCGCGACGCGCTGGCCGGCACCGGCCACCAGCACCCGCCGCTGCCTGCTGGGGCGGGTTTCACCGTGGCGATCCGGCGGGCGATCCGGTCCGGGCTCTCGGACGGCATCCCGATCGAGGACCTCGGCATCACCGGCATCCCTTACGACATGACGCGCGACGACCTGTTGCGCGGCAACAAGGACCTGTACGCCTTCTGCGCCGACGTGCTGGCGCGGAGCAGCTGATCGGAGCCGTCGTGGTCGAGTTCGACGCCGGGCCGCCGCGTGCGGTCGCCCGCCATCTGGCGGCGATGCCGTCGTACGCCGCGCATCGCGACCTGTTCTGGTACGACTGGGGTCCGATCTTCTACCGCGGCCGCCTCAACCGCAGGATGCGCCTGCTGTGCATGGCTTCCGACCCGGGACCGACCGAGCGCATCGTGGGACGCACCCTCGTCGGGGACGCCGGCCAGCGGGTGCAAGGGTTCCTGACCAAGCTGGGACTGACCCACAGCTATCTGCTGGTCAACGCCTTCGCCTATGCGTTGCGCCCGTCACGAGCGCAACGGGCCACCTCGATCCTGGCCGAGCCCGACCAGCTGAAGTGGCGCAACACGTTGCTGCGCAAGGTGACCGGGCCCGAGTTGCAGGCCATCGTCGCCTTCGGCGCCCAGGCGAGGACGGCCATCCGCCTCTGGGACGACAGACCTGATGTGCCCGTCGTCGAGGTGCCGCACCCGTCGAGCCGCGACGCGGCGCGGCTGCTCACCGAGTGGCACGACGCCATCGAGCAGCTGCGTGGCGTGGTGACGCCGGACGACGACGGCGACCCGTCCGTCGCGAACTACGGCGACACCTTCACCGAGGACGACTACGCCCGGATCCCGGCGCGGGACCTGCCGTTCGGCGTGCCGCCGTGGCTCGGCGACGACCATGGCGGACGCACCGGCACGCCGCGACGCAACAACTGCGTCAACCGTCCCGCCGACGACCCGCTGCACACGCTGGTCTGGCGCGCGCCGGTCGACCAGCCCTAGCCGCGACCCACCGGCCGGGCCGGGCCGAGCAGCCGCTCGATCACGTCGGGGCGTCCCGGCCAGGCCTCCAGCAGCACCTCACGGGGGACGCTGCGGCCCGCGTAGCGCAGCGCCAGCGCCACGACGACGACGTCGTCCAGCGGCCCGATGACCGGCAGGAACTCCGGGATCAGGTCGATCGGCGAGAGCACCCACAGCCCGGCGATCGCGACGGCCACCTTGGCCCGGCGTGGCACCTGGGGATGGCGCCGCAGCCGGCGCACGGTGGTGAGGCAGTCGGGGAGCAACCGGGCGAGATCCTTCGCGGTGCCCTCCGGCAGGTGCCGGGCGAGCAGGATCAGCACCAGCCAGCTGACCAGCACGACGCCGGCCGCCACCCCCACGGCCACCAGCCAGTGCTGCAGCGTCATGACCGGCCGGCACCGTCACCGGCGAGCCGCACGATGGCCGCCACCGACCGGTCGACGTCCTGCTCGGTCGTGGCGTGGTTCGACACCGAGATCCGCATGAAGCGCCGGCCGCGCCAGGTGGTGCCACCCATCCAGCAGGTGCCGTCCTGCTGCACCGCGGCGAGCACCGCATCGGTGCGGCTGTCATCACCGAACCCCACCAGCACCTGGTTGAGGACGACGTCGTTGGCCACCTCGAAGCCCGCCTCAGCCAGGCCCTCGGCGAAGCGCCGCGCCAGCCGGCAACAGCGGTCGACCAGCTCGGCGACGCCGTCCACCCCCAGCTCGCGCAGCGCCGCCCACACGGCGAACCCGCGCGCCCGGCGGGAGGACTCCGCGGTCAGGTCGGCCGCCGCGGGCGTCGCGCCCCCACCCACCAGGTAGGCCGCCGTGTACGACATCGCGGCCGCCTGCACCTGCGGGCGCGAGCAGATCGCGAAGGCCGAGTCGTAGGGCACGTTGAGCCACTTGTGCGCATCGCAGCCCCACGAGTCGGCGAGCTCGACGCCGTCCAGCAGCGCCCGTGTCCCGGGATTGGCCGCCGCCCACAGGCCGAAGGCACCGTCGACGTGCACCCAGCCGCCGCGTTCGTGCGCCAGGTCGCACGCGGCGCGTAGGTCGTCGCAGGCCCCGGTGTTGACGTTGCCTGCCTGCAGGCACACCACCAGCGGCCCGTCCGGCCCAGCGGCCAGCACGCGTTCGAGGTCCTGGACGTCGATCCCGCCGTTGGCGTCGGCGGCCACCTCCTCGATGCAGTCCGAGCCGAAGCCCAGCAGCCGCAGCGACCGGTCGACGGTCGCGTGCCGCTCCTGCCCGGCCACGACGCGCACGGCCGGGGCACCGGCCAGCCCGCGCCGCTCGACGTCCCAGCCGACCTCGGCCAGCACGTGGTGCCGGGCCGCCGCGAGGCCGACGGTGTTGGCCGCCTGGGCGCCGGTCACGAAACCCACTGCGGCCGAGGGGGGAAGCCCGACCAGCTGCTTCATCCAGCCGCCGGCCACCTCCTCGGCTGCGACTGCCGCGGGGCTCAGCAGCGCGTTGAACGCACACTGGTCCCAGCCGGCGGCCAGCACGTCCGCTGCCGTGGCGGCCGGCAACGCACCCCCGATCACGAAGCCGAAGAACCGCGGCCCGGCCGTCGCCACCAGGCCTGGCTCGGCGGCCGCCGCCAGCACGTCGAGCACCTCGCGCGCCGGCGTCGGGCCGTTCGGCAGCGGCCCGCCGAGTGCGGCGCGCACCTCCTCGACGCCGCCTACCGCGCCCACCGGGCGCTCGGGCAGCCCCGCGCGGTAGGCCGCGGCATGGTCGACGGCACGGTGCAGCAGATCGGCGAGGTCGTCCATGGCGGCGACGCTACGCGGTCGGGCAGCTCGCCCGCACGAGGTCAGGGCCGCAGCTGTGAGACCCCCGAGAAATGGGCGGTCAGGCGACCGGCTGCCAGGTGAACGCGACCAGGGCGACGTCGTCGTGCAGCTCGTCGCCGGTCCAGCGCACGAGCTCGCGGTGCAGCTCGTCCAGGCCGGCCGCGACCGCGCGGTCGGTCAGCGCCACCGAGACGGCCGCGAGGACGTCGAAGAAGGCGCGGTCGTGCCGCCGCCGCGCCTCGGACAGGCCATCGGTGTAGAGCAGGACGCGGTCGCTCCGCTCGAGGGCGACGGTCAGCCGGGACGGCGGCCCGGGCACGCCGAGCGGCGGGCCGGCCTGGCTGGCCTGCAGCTCCAGCACCGTCTGCCCGCTCACGAGCAGGGGCGGTGGGTGGCCGGCGTTCACGATCTCGAGCACGCCGTCGTCACTGATCTGGGCCAGCACCGCGGTGACGAAGTCCTCCGGGCCGCCGGCGCGTTCGACCGTGCGGGCCAGGTCGGCGGCCAGCTCGGTCAGCTGCTCACGCTCGGGAGCTCGCTCGCGGAACGTCCCGAGCACCCGCGAGGCCAGGCGGACCGCGTCCAGACCCTTCCCGCGGACATCGCCCACCAGGATCCGCACCCCGACCGGCGTCTGGAGCGCGGCGTAGAGGTCGCCACCCACCGTCGCCTCGCTGGCCGAGCTGTCGTAGCGGACGGCGATCTCGACCGGCCCGAGCTGCTCGGGCACCGGCTCGAGCACGGCCAGCTGGGCGACCTCCGCCACCCGGGTCACCTGGGCGAGCCGGACCTCGCGGTTCAGCCGCAGCCGGGCGGTGACCACTGCGATCACGCCACCGAGGAACACACCGACGAGCCGGATCAGCTGCGCATCGCCCTCCGGTCCTGCCACGTACACGCCGTCCCAGACACCCAACAGCGCGGCGGCGGCGAGAGCCAGGACGGCGTAGACCGCAGTCAGGCCCGCGCCGACCAGGGTCGCGGCCACCAGCGGGGCGATGACGAACAGGCCCAGGACCACGGCCTGCCGCTTGAGCGCGAGGTCGCTCAGTACGACGAGGAGGAGGATCACGGCAGGCGCCAGCGTCCGCACGGCGACGTGAACGCGACCGTTCACGACGCCTCCCCGTTCATCCTGACCACCTACCCCCTGGTCAGAAACCTACCGTGCAGGTCAGGCGAGGGTCAGGAACAGCTTCTCCATCTGAGCCTGGTCCTCGGCATTGATCCCGTCTGCGCTGGTCAGGCACTCCCGCAGGCCGGACGAGACGATCGCGAAGCCGGCCCGGTCGAGCGCGCGGTTGACTGCGGCCAGCTGGGTGACGACGTCCTTGCAGTCACGACTCTCCTCGATCAGCCGGATCACTCCGCCGATCTGTCCCTGGGCCCGGCGCAGGCGGTTGATGACCGGCGCCATGTCGTCCGCGTTGAGGGTGACCATGGTCAGCGCCCGTCGCTGAGGGAGTCGAGGGCCTGGGTCAGCCGCTCGCGCGCGTCCTTGGCGACGTCGCCGAGCGCAGCGTTGCCGGTGAGGTCGACCATGACGCCCGGGTCGAGCGCCTCGACCACGGTGCGCTCGTCGTCCAGCGCCCGGACCACCACGTTGCACGGCAGCAGCAGCCCGACCGACGGCTCGGCCTGGAGCGCGGCGTGCGCCAGCGGCGGACGGCAGGCGCCGAGCACGACCTGGGGCGCGATGTCGGCGTCGATCTTCGCCTTGAGCGTGGCCTTGAGGTCGATCTCGGTCAGGACACCGAAGCCCTGGTCACCGAGAGCGGCCCGCGTCGCGTCGAGCGCGTCGTCGAACGGGCGGTTCAGGGTGGTGCTGATGGCGTATCCCATTGAGTTCTCCTTCACACGAGGCGTGGTGCGGCCGGTCTGGAAGCATCTTCGACTATACCCTATGGGGTATGCCACATCACAGTCTCCCGAGTGGCGGGATCGGCCGTAGGGCCGCTACGGTGGTTGAACCGACATACCCCACAGGGTATCCATGACGCCCGAGAGAGGACTGCCGATCCGATGACCACCATCATCCCCATCGAGACCCCGACGCTCGGCGACCGCAGCTACCTGGCACACGACGGTGAAGTCGCCCTCGTGGTCGACCCGCAGCGCGACATCGACCGTGTGCTGGCGCTGGCCGAGGACGAAGGGGTGCGCATCACGCACGTCTTTGAGACGCACATCCACAACGACTACCTGACCGGCGGACTCGCGCTGGCCGAGGCGACCGGCGCGGGCTACTACGTCAGCGCCGATGACGACGTCTCGTTCGACCGCACCCCGATCAGTGACGGCGACACCGTCGAGGTGTCCGAGAGCCTCCGCGTGCGGGCGCTCCTCACCCCCGGACACACCTTCACCCACCTGTCGTACGTCCTGGAGTCCGCGGGCGAGCAAGTGGCCGTCTTCACCGGGGGTTCGCTGCTGTTCGGTGCCACCGGCCGGCCGGACCTGCTGGGCGACGAGCACACCGACCAGCTGGCTCACCACCAGTACACGTCCATCCACCGCCTCGCCGACCAGCTGGGTGACGACGTGTCGGTCATGCCCACTCACGGTTTCGGCAGCTTCTGCTCCAGCGGCTCCACCGGTGACCGCACCGAGTCGACCATCGGCCTGGAGAAGCGCGACAACCCCGCGCTGAGCCAGGACGAGGAGGCCTGGGTCGCTGACACGCTGGCCGGTCTCGACGACTACCCCGCGTACTACGCGCACATGGCGCCGACGAACGCCGCGGGTCCGTCCGTTCCTGACCTCACCGCGCCGGAGCCCGCCGACAAGGACACCCTGGCCGCTCGCCTGCGCGCCGGCGAGTGGGTCGTCGACCTGCGCAGCCGCTCCGCGTTCGCTGCCGGTCACGTCCACGGCACGCTGAACTTCGAGGTAGACGGCCAGTTCGCCACCTACCTCGGGTGGCTGATCCCCTGGGGCACGCCGCTCACCCTGCTCGGCGAGAGCAGCGAGCAGGTCGCCCAGGCGCAGCGCGAACTGGTGCGGGTCGGCATCGACCAGCTCGAAGGCGCAGCCACCGGGTCCCCGACGGGCTGGACCGACAACGCCCTCGAGACCCTGCAGCGTGCCGAGTTCGGCGACCTGGCCGCCGCTCGCAAGGAGCGGGACGTCGTGGTGCTCGACGTGCGCCGCAGCAGCGAGTGGTCCGACGGTCACATCGACGGGGCGGTGAACCTTCCGCTGCACGAGCTGCTCGGCCGGGTCGACGACGTCCCCGACGGTGAGGTCTGGGTGCACTGCGCCAGCGGCTACCGCGCCTCGATCGCCGGCTCGGTGCTGGCCGCCCATGGCCGCGAGGCCACCGTCGTCGACGACTCCTACGACGAGCACGCCGCGTCCAGCGGCCTGCCCATCACCATCGACTGACCTGCACTTCCCTCACCCACCACCACACCTGGAGGTACCCATGTGTCGACCCACCACCTGCTCCACCTGCGGCAAGACGACCTGGGCCGGCTGCGGCCAGCACGTCGACCAGGTCATGCGCAACGTCCCCAAGGGTGACCGCTGCCCGGGCCACCCGGTCGAGGAGCAGATCAAGAGCCCGTCGTTCTTCAGCCGGTTCCTCGGCCGCGGCTGAGCGTCGGCGTGCCGCTTCTCGCCATCCCCCTCGGCCTGCTGATCGGGCTGACCCTCGGAGCCCTCGGCGGCGGCGGCTCCATCCTCACGGTGCCGGCGCTCGTGTACGTGCTGGGCCAGGAGCCGCGCACCGCCACCACGAGCTCACTGCTCATCGTCGGCGCGAGCTCGATGATCGCCCTGCTGCCGCACGCCCGATCCGGGCGCGTGCGGTTCGGCCAGGGCCTGCTCATCGGCGCACTCGGGACGGCCGGGTCGCTGCTCGGCACCCACCTGTCGGCGCGAGTGGCTCCGGAGGTGCTGCTCACCGCGTTCGCGGCGCTGATGCTGGCAGTGGCGACGCTCATGCTGCGACGCACCTCCGGCTCGCCCGACACCGCGAACGGCGCCACCGACACCTCGGCCCACCCCCTGCTCAGCCTCCGTCCGCGCTTCACGGCCGACTGGCCGCGGCTGCTGAAGCTCCTCGGCACGGCCACCGCAGTCGGGTTGCTGACCGGCTTCTTCGGCGTCGGTGGCGGCTTCGCCGTCGTGCCGGCCCTGGTGCTGGTGCTCGGCTATCCCATGCCCGTGGCGGTCGGCACCTCGCTGGTGGTCATCACGATCAACAGCCTGACCGCCCTGGCCGCACGCGTCGGCACCGGCGGCGACCACCTGGACTGGTCGATCATCGGCTTGTTCACCGCAGCCGCCATCGCCGGGAGCCTGCTCGGCGGCCGGCTCGCGTCACGGCTCGACCCGCGGCACCTGACCCGTGGCTTCGCCGTCCTGCTGGTGCTGGTCGCGCTCTACACGGCCGCCCGCAGCGTGCCGGCCCTGCTGCCCTAGTCGGTCAGACGCCGGGGGGCACCCGGATCGCCACGATCGCGATGTCGTCGCGCGCGACGCCGCCCTGGAAGGTCATCACGTCGTCGAGCAGCGCGCCGGCCAGGCTCGCAGCCGACTCGTGCGCCGCCGTGGCCACTGCCTCGATCCGCGCGTCGCCGTAGAACTGCCGACCCTGCCTCGCCTCCGGCACACCGTCGGTGAACAGCAGCAGCGTGTCGCCCGACTCGAGGCGCAGCGTCGCGTCGTACAGCTCCGGCGAGTAGAGCACGCCGAGCAGCGAGCCGGGCTCGCCCACCGGGCGGACGTGCCCGCTCGGGTCGCGCAGCAGCGGCAGCGGGTGACCCGCCGAGCACATGCTCGCCGTCCAGCCACCGTCACCCCTGGTGAGCCGCACGAACAACACCGTGGCGAACCGGTCGACGTCGGCCTGGCGACGCAGCACCTCGTTCAGCACCTCGAGCGCCTCGCTGGCCTCCAGGTGCTGGACGGCGGCCGCGCGCAGGGCGTGTCGTGCCAGCGCCGTCACCACCGCGGCCTCGACACCCTTGCCGCACACGTCCCCGATCACGATGACCCAGTCGCCACCACCGACCTCGAAGACGTCATAGAAGTCGCCGCCCACCACGGACCCGTCACCAGAGGGCCGGTACTCGGCAGCGAGGTCCAGCGACGGGATGGTCGGCGGCGTGGGCGGAATCAGGGTCTGCTGCAGCGTGCGGGCCAGCGAGCGCGCGTGCGACTCCGACGCCTCCGCCCGCTGCTTGGCGTTGAGCAGCTCACGCTCGTACTCACGCCGCTGGGTGGCGTCGAAGACAGCGGTGCGGACGACGTCCGGCCGACCTGGCCGTCGTTCGAGCACCGAGTTGACCAGCACCGACAGCCTGCTGCCGTCGCGGCACACGACGTCGAGTGCGATCTCCCGCACCGTGCCGTGCATGCGCAGCATCGGCGCGTAGTGCGTCTCGTGGTAGATCTGGCCGCCCTTGGACAGCAGGTCGGCGAACCTTCGGCGACCGATCAGGTCGTCGCGGGTGTATCCCGTGAGCGTGAGGAACGTCTGGTTGGTCTTGATGATCGTGCCGTCCGGCGTCGTGGACAGATAGCCGCACGGGGCACGGTCGTACAGCTGCGCTGCATCGTCATCGATCAGCGCGTCGATGAAGTCGCCATGTGCCTCGCGGATGTCGATACTCACCCGACGACGACCGACGACGTGCTCAAGAACTCGAGGATCGCCTCCGCCGTCTGATCCGGCGCGGACATGTGCGGGCAGTGGCCGGTGGCGTCCAGCATGGTCAGCGTCGCGTTCGGCATCTCGCGGCTGATGAACTCGCCGACGCTGACCGGCGCGATGACGTCGTTCGAGCACTGGAGCACGAGGGTGGGCACGCTGACCTGGCTGAGGTCGCCCCGGTTGTCGGACAGGAACGTGACCCGGGCGAACTGCTCCGCGATGGCCGGGTCAGCCCGGCAGAAGCTCTCGGTCAGCTCCGCGCCCTGGGCCGGGTGCTCGAGGCCCATGATCGCTGGAGCCATCGCCGTCGACCAACCGAGGTAGTTGCTGCTCAACGAGGCGAGCAGCTCGTCGACGTCCGCGGCAGTGAAGCCGCCGGTGTAGTCGGCGTCGTCGATGTAGCGCGGCGAGGGCCCGACCATGACGAGCGCGGCGAACAGGTCCGGCTGCTTGCGAGCCGCCAGCAGGCCGATCATCGACGACACGGAGTGGCCGACGAAGATCACCTCACGCAGGCCGAGCTCGGTGCAGATGTCGACCACGTCCTGTGCGTAGCCGTCGAGCGAGTCGTAGCGGGCCGGGTCGTAGGCCGACACGTCCGACTCGCCGGCCCCCAGGTAGTCGAAGAGCACCAGCCGGTGCCGGTCGGCGAAGTACGGGGTGACCTGGCGCCACATGTGCTGGTCGCAGCCGAAACCGTGCGCGAAGACCATGGGTTGCCCGGTGGGCAGGCCGGCCACGGTGACGTTGTGGCGGTTGATCGCGCTCATGGCGCGACCCTACGCCCATGACGGCCTCGGATGCCTGCTCTTCATCCCGTCATCACCCGAGAGGGGCGAACCCACGACGTCGCGCGGGTGCTCCTGGCACACTACGCGCCATGACGCCGCAGGACGTCGAGCTCCGCAACCGCACCTACCGCTTGTTCGTGGAGCTGGGCCGGGCGCCGACGGCGGACGAGATGGCGCGGGCGGCAGGCTCGTCGACGTCTGCGGTGCTGGAAGGCTGGCAGCGCCTGCATGACGCGCACGCCCTGGTGCTGAGCTCGTCGGGTGCCGAGATCCGGATGGCCAACCCGTTCTCGGCCGTCCCCACCGCCTACCGGGTTCACGCGGGCGGGCGCTGGTGGTACGCGAACTGCGCGTGGGACGCCTTCGGGATCTGCGCCGCGCTCAGGGCGGACGGACGGATTGAGTCCTCCTGCCCCGACTGCGGGGAGCCGCTGAGCATCGAGGTCCGCGACCAGCGTCCGGACCAGACGTCGCTGATCTTCCACTGCCTCGTGCCGGCCGTGCAGTGGTGGGACGACATCGTCTTCACCTGAAGCACGATGAACCTCTTCCGGTCGGAGGAGCACGTCGTGCGCTGGCTCGGCCACCGCGAGCCCGGCGCGAGCATCTCGGTCACCCAGCTCAGCGAGCTGGCCCACGCGTGGTGGGACGACCGTGTGTCGCCGCAGTGGCAGCCGCACACGCTGGAGGGCAACCAGGCGATCCTCGACGAGCTCGGGCTGGTCGGGCCGTTCTGGCAGCTGCGCGGAGCACCACCGGGTCGGCGTCCTACCTGAGGGTCAGTTGCGCATCGACCGCTAGCCCGCGGTCCGGGGCTCGGTGGTCGTCGCCCGACTGGGACCGCCAGCCGGCGCCGCCCGCCACGACGACCGCGCCGACCACGGCAGCCGACACGGCGGTGACGACGAGGACTGCGGCCCGACGTCCTCGGCCCGGCACGACCTCGCTGGAGGTTGGCGGGAGCACGCTGAGCTGCAAGGCCGGCAGGAACCGCCCCAGGACGTGCAGGCCGGTCACCACCGCCCAGCCGGCGAAGAGAGCCTGGTGGACCGTGATCGCGTCGACGCGCTGGCCGAGCAGCTGCACCAGCACGCGCCGACTCGCGTCCGGGCCGATCCACACCAGCACCAGCCCGGAGGCCAGCACCCCCACCGACATCACGATGACGAGCGGGCCGAGCACCCGCAACAGCAACGGCGGCGGCCCCGCCGCCCGGTAGTGCCGGTCGCCGACGTAGTAGCGCAGGATGCGCCATCCCGTGGTTGCCGTCTTGACCACCACAGGGGGCACCAGCACCGCACCGACCAGCAGGTGCCAGGTGATCAGCCCGCGGACGTCGAACAGGGTCAGCAGCTCGGCCACGAACAGCGCGAGGAGCGCCAGCCCGGTCCAGGCGGTGAGCCGCGCGTTGCCCGCCGGCCCGCCGCCGCCTGGCAGGACGGCGTCCGCACGGTGCTCGCGTCCAAGCGCCGTCGTCACGGTCGGGGTGGAGAGCGTCCGCAGCCGCTCGCTGAGTCGCTCGGCCGCCATGGCCGTCACCGTACGGCGATCCACTGCCTCCGACCAGCGTTCGACCCTCCCGGCGCGAAGTAGCATCTGGGCGCGTCACACCGACCCGCGAGAGGCGTACACCGATGACGACCACCGAGGCTGAGGTCCGGGCGGCCGACCGCGAGGCGATCCTCGCTGCCGCGGCCGACTACATCGAGTCGTGGCTCGACGGCGACCCTGAGCGGATGGGCCGCTGCCTGCATCCCGACCTGGTGAAGCGGTCGGTCGAGGTCGACGAGGCCGGGGCTGCCCCGCGGGTCGAGACCATGGGCCGCGACGACATGGTCGCGGCTACGGCCGAGGGACGCGGGCGCGGCTACGAGCGGCCCTACGAGGTGACCATCCTCGACGCGTTCGGTGACCTCGCCACGGTGCGGGTGTTCTCCTCGGTGTACATGGACTACCTGCACGTGGCGCGGTTCGGCGACCGCTGGCAGCTGCTCAACGTGTTGTGGCAACGGCGTCCGGGACGCTGACCTCGAATCTGCGCCTCACTCGACCACGGCTCGCGACATGACCCGACGCAGCCGTCGGGTCGACATGGTGAAGTGCTCTCGGGCGACGACGCCGGCCTGCTCGATGCGGCCCTCGACGACGGCCTCCACCAGCGCCGAGTGCTCGGCAAGGGCCCGGCGGTAGACCCGGCGGCTGTACGGCTCGATCGGCAGTCCCAGTGCGACGCGGGCCAGCAGGTCATGGCTGAGCTGGGCCATCTCGTCGTTGCGCGTCGCCCGCAGGATGCCCTCGTGGATCGCGATGTCGGCGGCGTGCTCCTGCTCGGGCGTCCGGGCATCCTCGAAGGCACCGAGCAACGAGGTGAGCTCGCGGGCCTGGCGCGCCGTCCGCCGTTCGGCGGCGGTGCGCGCGACCACCTCCTCGTAGCGGCAGCGCAGGTCGCACAGCTGCTCGAGCTGGCTGCGGCGGGGCACCAGCGTGCGGCCGACGGCGGCCGCCGAGTTCTGGCTCCACGTCTCGCGGACGAACGACCCCCCGTTGCGGCCCAGCCGGACCTCGATCACCTCGGCCTCGCGCAGACGCGCCACCGCCTCGTGGACCGTCGACCGGCTGACCCCCAACAGCCGGGCCAGATCGCGGCTAGGAGGCAGCCGCTGGCCGGGCACGTACTCGCCCAGTGCGAGGGCCGTGAGCAACCGGTCGACGACCTCGTCAACCGCCGACGCCACCCGCAGGGGGGACAGTCCGCTCAGGCCACCGCGTGCCACGCCCTCGCCGTCTGATCCCATGCCGCGATCCTGCACCACTGCGCGAGCCGGCGATAGGAGGGGCAACGAGGAATTTACCTGAATGGTCTTCCCAGAAGACCATTTCGCTGGCAGTCTTCGCGGCAGACGACATCGGGACCTGCCCTGCGTCGAGGAAGAAGGACCATGTCACTCCCAGCAGCGACCACCGAAGGCCAGCTCGAGTTCCGCGACTGGAAGACGTGGTACCGGATCACCGGCGACCTGGCCGCCTCGACCGCCGGCGGCAAGGTGCCCCTCGTGGTGCTGCACGGTGGCCCCGGCGTACCGCACGACTACACCCTGCGCATCGCGGGGATCGCCGCCCAGGGGCGTGCCGTCGTCCACTACGACCAGCTCGGCTGTGGGCGGTCGACGCACCTGCCGGACAAGGGTGCCGACTTCTGGGACGTGCAGCTGTTCGTCGACGAGCTCGACAACCTCCTCACCGGCCTCGGCATCGCCGACGGGTACGCCGTTCTCGGCCAGTCCTGGGGCGGGATGCTCGCCGCCGAGCACGCCGTCCGGCGTCCGACGGGCCTGCGGTCGCTCGTGATCGCGAACTCGCCGGCGTCCATGGAGTTGTGGCTCAGCGAGGCGAACCGGCTGCGCGCCGACCTGCCGCCCGAGGTGCAGGCCACCCTGCTGGCGCACGAGGAGGCCGGGACGACGAGCTCGGCCGAGTACCTCGCCGCCGAGCAGGTCTTCTACGACCGCCACGTGTGCCGCGTGGTCCCCAACCCACCCGAGGTCGCCGCCAGCTTCGCGGCGCTGGAGACGGACCCGACCGTCTACCACACGATGAACGGGCCCAGCGAGTTCCACGTCATCGGCACCATGAAGACGTGGTCGATCATCGACCGGCTCGACCAGGTCGCCGCGCCGACGCTGCTCATCAACGGCCGGTACGACGAGGCCACCCCGGCCTGCGTGCAGCCCTTCGCCGACAACATCCCCGACGTCCGGTGGGAGGTGTTCGAGGCCTCGAGCCACCTCCCGCACGTCGAGGAGGAGGCGCGCTACCTCGAGGTCGTCGGCGCGTTCCTCGACGCCTGCGACCAGGTCCCCGTCGACAGCCCCGCGGCCTGAGCGCCGCTCCCCCACCCGCTGCAACTCCCACGAAAGGCCCCCGTGATGACTCGCCGCTCGACCCGGCTCCGCGCTATCGCCGCGCTGATCGGTCTCGCCGCGCTCGCGGCCTGCACGAGCAGCCCCAGCACGCCCACCGCCAACAGCTCAGGGGGTGCCTCGGGGGCCGCGTCGTCCGGTTTCCAGGAGCAGCACAAGGGAGGCACCCTGCGGCTGGTCGCGAAGTCGGCCGGCGGCACGCTCGACCCCAAGGTGAACTACACGCTCCAGTACTGGCAGCTCTACCAGGCGATGTACGACGGGCTGCTCGGCTTCAAGAAGGTCGACGGCGACGACTCCTTCACCGTCGTGCCGGACCTGGCCGAGGCCATGCCGGAGGTCAGTGACGGGGGCAAGACCTACACGTTCACGCTCCGCAAGGGGGTCAAGTTCTCCAACGGCAACGACGTCACCGTCGACGACGTCGCCGCGTCGTTCAAGCGCATCTTCACCGTGAGCAGCCCGACCGCCGGGACCTTCTACAACGGGATCGTCGGTGCCGCAGCCTGCCTCAAGGCGCCAACGAGCTGCGACCTGTCCAAGGGCGTGGTCGTCGACAAGGCCACGAACACGGTGGTCATCCACCTGGTGAACCCCGACCCGGAGCTGCCCTACAAGCTCTCGGTCCCGCACGCCTCGATCCTGCCGGCAGACTCGCCCGCGAAGGACGCCGGCAACACGCCGATCCCCACGACTGGGCCGTACATGGTGGCGTCGTACGACCCGAACCGGGCCCTCAAGCTCGTGCGAAACCCGCACTTCAAGGAGTGGTCGCGCGACGCCCAGCCGCAGGGGTACTCGGACGAGATCGACGAGACGTTCGGCCTCACCGTCGAGGCCGCCGTCACCGCCGTCGAGAACGGCCAGGCCGACTGGGTCTTCGACCCGCCGCCCGCCGACCGGCTGAACGAGATCGGGACGAAGTTCGCCGATCAGGTGCACGTCAACCCGCTCACCGCCTTCTGGTACCTCGCGATGAACACCAACCTGGCGCCCTTCGACAACATCAAGGTGCGCCAGGCCGTCAACTGGGCGGTCGACCGCAACGCCGTCGTCAAACTGTTCGGCGGAGACAAGCTGGCCCAGCCGGTGTGCACGTTCCTGCCGCCGGGCTTCCCGGGCCACGTGGACGACTGCCAGTACACCAAGGGCGGCGGCACCACCTGGACCGCTCCCGACCTCGACAAGGCCAAGCAGCTGGTCCAGGAGTCCGGGACGGCGGGCCAGGAGGTCGGCATCGTGGTCTCGGACGACGAGGTCAACAAGGCGGTCGGCGAGTACCTGCAGAGCCTGCTCACCAGCCTGGGCTACAAGGCGACCCTGAAGCCCATCTCGGGCAACATCCAGTTCACCTACATCCAGAACACCAAGAACAAGGTGCAGATCAGCCTCACCCAGTGGTACCAGGACTACCCCGCAGCGTCGGACTTCCTCAACGTGCTGCTGTCCTGTGCGTCCTTCACCCCCGGCAGCGACTCGAGCATCAACATCGCCGGCTTCTGCGACAAGAAGATCGACGCCCAGATGCAGCAGGCGCTGGTGACCGAGCGGACCAGCATGGACGAGGCCACCAAGCAGTGGGGCGAGATCGACAAGGCGGTCATGACTGCCGCTCCCGTCGCACCGCTGCTCACACCGAAGCTGATCGACTTCACGTCCAAGCGCGTCGGCAACTACCAGTTCAGCCGCCAGTTCTACATGCTCGTCAGCCAGCTTTGGACGAAGTGACCTCCAGGTGGCAGAGCTGAGCATGGGTCTCGGCCACCTCGCCGACGGCGGGGTGGTCGAGACCGTGGCCGGGCCCTCGGACGGCCCGTGGCGCGTGGCGTGGAGCCAGCTGCGTCGCAACCGCGGCGCGATGGTCTCGGCCGTCGTCCTGCTGGTGATCGTCATCGCGTGCCTGCTCGCGCCGGTGTACGCGGGATCGGTGGCGCACACCGACCCGTTCACCTCGGCGGTGTCCGGGACGACGATCGTGAACGGCCGCAGCGTCCCGGTGCTGGAGCCGAGCAGCACCGGCCTCGGGCTCGGGGTCACGCCCGTCGGCCCGACGTGGGACCCGGCGCACTACTTCCTCGGCGCCGACAACCAGGGCCGCGACGTCATGGCGCGGTTGCTGTACGGCGGCCGCAACAGCCTGCTGATCGGCTTCGCGGCAGCGCTGCTGTGCTGCGCCATGGCCACCGTCGTCGGCGTCATCGCTGGCTACTTCGGGGGGGTGGTCGACGCGGTGCTTGCCCGGCTGCTGGACGTCGTCTGGGCTTTCCCGGTCTACCTGCTCGCGATCTGCCTGTCCGTGGTGCTGCTCACCAGCGGGCTGACGATCGGTCCGGTGCGGATCGGGGCCGGCAGCCTGTGGCTCCCCGTGCTGATCATCGCCGTCATCTACGTGCCGTACGTCGCACGCCCCCTCCGCGGCCAGGTGATGTCGTTGCGGCAGAAGGAGTTCATCGCCGCAGGCATCGGAGTCGGCTGCTCGGACCTGCGCATCATGCGGCGCGATGTCCTGCCCAACGTGCTCCCCACGGTGGCAGTCTTCCTGCCGCTCATGACGGCGCTGAGCATGCTCACCGAGTCCGCCCTGTCGTTCCTGTCGGTGGGCGTCCAGCCGCCGGCAGCGAGCTGGGGCACGATCATCAACGACGGCCTTGGGCTGCTGTACACCCGGCCCGCCGTCACGCTGGCTCCCGGCATCGCCATCGCCCTGACGGCCGTCGTGCTGAACCTGTTCGGTGACGGCGTCCGCGAGGCACTCGACCCCCGGGCAAGGCTGCGGGGTGCGGCCTGATGCTCGCCTTCGCCCTGCGCCGCTCGGTCGCCGCGGTCTTCGTGCTGGTCTCGATCAGCGCGCTGGTGTTCCTCATCTTCTTCGCCACGCCGGGCGTCGACCCGGCGGCCCGGATCGCCGGCCGCAACGCCGACCAGGCCACCCTCCTGCAGGTGCGGCACGAGTTCGGCCTCGACCGTCCTCTTCCGGTGCGCTACGGCCTGATGATGCAGCACCTGTTCATCGACCGGGACCTCACCTCGTTCGTCAACCGCGGCGTCAAGGTGATCCCGCAGATCACCCAGGCGGTCCCGGTGACGCTCTCGCTGGTGTTTGGTGCCGCCGTGATCTGGATGATCGTCGGTGTCCTGATGGGCACCGCCGCAGCCGCCTGGCGGGGAAGAGCGGCCGACCCCGTGATCGTGCTGCTCGGCGTCATCGGCGTGTCGATGCCGGTCTACTGGCTCGGGGAGGTGGTCAACCTCGTCACCCAGAGCCGGTTGCACGAGACGGTGTTCTCGTGGGTGCCACCGCTGGGCTACGTCGGTCTCACGGTCGACCCTGGGCAATGGGCCCTGCACCTGCTCTTCCCCTGGCTGACGCTCGCTGCCCTGTACGCAGGCATCTACGCCAGGGTGCTGCGCTCGGAGATGCTGGGCGCGCTCGACGAGGACTACGTGCGCACCGCCCGCGCCAAGGGACTGTCCGAGCGGCGGATCCTCGTCCGACACGCGCTGCGTTGCTCGCTCATCCCGGTCGTCTCGTTGTTCGGACTGGACTTCGGCGCGCTGGTGGGCGGGTCGGCTCTGCTCACCGAGGTGGTGTTCGGGCTACCAGGGGTCGGGCGGCTCACCTACCAGGCGCTGCAGAACCTCGACCTGCCGGTGATCCTCGGCACCGTGCTGTACGCCGCGTTCTTCGTCGTGCTGGCCAATGCAGTCGTCGACCTGGTGTACGCGGTGCTCGACCCACGGGTGCGTCGTGCCTGAGCCGCTGCTGGAGGTACGCGACCTGCGCGTGACGTTCCGCAGCCGGCGGGGCGAGGCCCGCGCCGTCGACGGGCTCAGCTTCTCGCTCGCACCGGGTGAGGTGCTCGGCATCGTCGGCGAGTCCGGATCGGGCAAGAGCGTGTCGATGATGAGCATCCTCAAGCTCATCCGCGACCCGAACTGCACGGTCGAAGGTCAGGCGCTGTTCCGCGGCCAGGACCTCGTCACGATGAGCGACCACGAGCTGAGGTCGCTGCGCGGCCGCGACATCGCCATGATCTTCCAGGACCCGATGACGTCGCTGACCCCCGTCTACACCGTCGGGTGGCACATCGCCGAGGCGCTCGGGGCACATCGCCGGATCTCCAGGTCGGCGGCGCGGGCTCGAGCGGTCGAGCTGCTGGAGGAGGTCGGTATCCCCGACCCGCACCGCCGGGTCGACGACTACCCGCACCAGTTCTCCGGCGGGATGCGGCAGCGGGCCGTCATCGCGATGGGCCTGGCGAACAACCCGGCCCTGCTCATCGCCGATGAGCCCACCACCGCCCTCGACGTCACGACGCAGGCGCAGGTGCTCGACCTGCTGCGGCGGCTGCGGCGCGACCACGGGTCGTCCATCGTGCTCATCACCCACGACATGGGTGTCGTGTCGCAGCTCGCCGACCGGGTGCTCGTCATGTACGCCGGTCGAGCAGTCGAGCAAGGCCCCAAGACGGGCGTCTTCCACGGACCGCAGCACCCCTACACCTGGGGCCTGCTGGGCTCAGTGCCGCGGGCACGCGCCCCGCGCGTACGCCGGCTGCCGGCGATCCCCGGCTCACCGGCGTCCGCGATGGCCGTGCCGGCGGGCTGCCCGTTCGCCCCTCGCTGCCGGCACCGGCACGACCGCTGCGACGAGCAGCCGCCGCTGCTGGGCGGTGAGCACGCGGACGCGTGCTGGCTGCCCAGAGGCGAGCGCCAACAGCTACGCCTGCAGAGCACCCGCGCGGCCATCAGCGCGGGCGACCCCGGACAGCTCGAGGTCGTGCCGCACGATCCGATCCCCCAGGGAGAGCTGTGAGCGAGATCGAGCGCGGCGACCTGCTGCTGCGCGCCACCGACGTCGTCAAGCACTTCCCGGTGCGGGGCGGCCTGCACCTGAAGGGCAACCGCCCGGTGGTGCATGCCGTCGACGGCGTCTCGCTCGAGGTGCGTCGAGGCGAGACGCTGGGCGTCGTCGGCGAGTCCGGCTGCGGGAAGTCCACGCTGGGCCGGTGCCTGGTGCGGCTCACCGACCTCACCTCCGGCACCGTCGAGTACGCCGGTCAGGACATCACCCGGTTGTCGCGGCGGCAGCTGCGGCCCGTGCGCCGGGAGGTCCAGCTCGTGTTCCAGGACCCGTACGCCTCACTGAACCCGCGCCGTCGCGTCGGTGACGTCGTCGCGGAGCCGTTGCAGCTCAACGACTTCGGGACGCCGGCTGCGATCCGACGGCGGGTCGCGGAGCTCTTCGACGTGGTCGGGCTCTCGGCGGCGCACGTCGAGCGGTATCCGCACGAGTTCTCCGGCGGACAGCGTCAGCGCATCGGCATCGCCCGTGCACTGGCCATGGACCCGAAGCTGATCGTGGCCGACGAGCCGGTGTCAGCACTGGACGTCTCGATCCAGGCGCAGGTGCTCAACCTGTTCGCCGACCTGCAGGACGACCTCGGCCTCACCTACGTGTTCATCGCCCATGACCTGGGGGTAGTGCGTCACGTCTCGGACCGGATCGCGGTGATGTACCTCGGTGAGGTCGTCGAGATCGCCGACGCCGACCCGTTGTACGACGCCCCGGCGCATCCCTACACCGAGGCGCTGCTCTCTGCGGCGCCCGAGATCGACGACGGCATCGAGGCGATCCCGCGTGAGCGCATCGTGCTGACCGGCGACGTGCCCAACCCGGTCGACAAGCCGACCGGCTGTCCGTTCCACCCGCGCTGCAACTACGCCCAGGACCGCTGCCGCACCGAACGGCCGGCCCTCGTGCAGGTCGCCCCCGACCGGTTCACGGCGTGCCACTTCCCACTGGTGACCACCGCCGGCGACCCGGCGCCGCACTCGGTCGCCGCGTCGTCACCCATCCTGTGAGCGAGTAGGACTCGACGGAGAGGTTCACCCATGGACGTCAGGGAGTACACCCCCGACCGCGGGCAGTACGCCTACACCTTCGGCGGCGCAGCGCCCGCCTTCAGCGTCAAGCCCGGGGACGCCCTGCGGCTGTGGTCGGACGACGCGTTCGGTGGCGTGCTGCGCAGCGTCGATGACCTCTCCGCGCAGGTGGACCTCTCCGCGGTCAACCCGCAGACCGGGCCGTTCTACGTCGAGGGCGCCGAGCCCGGCGACACCCTCGTGCTGCATCTGGTCTCGCTCGAGCCGGCCCGCGACTGGGGCGCTTCGGCGGCCATCCCGTTCTTCGGTGGGCTCACGAGCACCGACCGCACCGTCACCCTGCAGGAGCCGCTGCCCGACACGACGTGGATCTACCAGCTCGACCGCGATCGCGGGCTGGTCACGTTCGCGGCCCGGCACAGCGACCACCGGATCGACCTCCCGCTGGAGCCGATGCTGGGGACGGTGGGGGTGGCGCCTGCCGGGGGTGAGGTGCGCTCGTCCCTCGTGCCCGACCGGTTCGGCGGCAACATGGACACCCCGCAGATGCGCGCCGGGGCCACCGTCTACCTCGGGGTCAACGTCGAGGGCGCGCTGTTCTCGATCGGCGACGGGCACTACCGCCAGGGTGAGGGCGAGGCGTGCGGGACGGCCGTCGAGGGCGCGATGACCACGACGCTCGTCGTCGAGCTGATCAAGGGCCACGCACCGGCCTGGCCGCGACTCGAGGACGACAGCCACTGGATGACGGTGGGGTCGAGCCGGCCGATGGAGGACTCGTGGCGGATCGCCAACGCCGAGCTGGTGCACTGGGTCGCCGAGATGCTCGGGCTGCATCCCATGGACGCCTACCAGCTGGTGTCGCAGATCGCGAAGGTGCCGGTCGCCAACGTGGTCGACGCCAACTACAGCGTCGTCGTGAAGGCTGCGAAAGCGCTGCTGCCGAAGGCCCGCGCGTTCGACGGCATGCACGACCACCTGCGCCAGCTGGCCCGGACCATCTGACCGGCCGAGGCGCCGCCTCAGCCCTTGGTAGCGCTACGACTCCAGCGCGTCGAAGACCACGCGGCCGGACGCAACAGTGAGTGAGACCGAGGCGTCGGCGACCGGCGCCCGGCGTTCGGAGACGTACCCGTCGGCGAACACGTCGACGTCCAGCATCGCGAGGTCGGCTCGGTTCCCCACCACCAACCGGCCGCCGTCGTCGTCGTGGTTGACGCGGGCCGAGCCCGCAGTGAACGCGTCGAAGGCGACGTCCATCGCCAGCCGCTGCGACTCCAGGAACGGTGCGGCAGCGCGGTCGGCCGGGTCGACGCGGGTGATGGCGACCTCGAGCTGCTCGAGCGGGTCGGCGGTCGTCACCGACCAGTCGCTGCCCATGGCGAGCCGGGCGCCCGCTGCGCGGATCGACTCGAATGGGTACTGCAGATCGACCCGCTCGCGACCCAGGAAGGGCACGGTGAGCTCCTCCATCTGTGCGTCGCTCTTGGCCCAGTAGGCCTGGCAGTTCGCCGTGACGTCGAGCTCGGCGAAGCGCGGCACGTCCTGCGAATGCACGACCTGAACGTGCGCGATGTGGTGCCGGTTGTCGTTCTCCCCGTTGGCCGCCCGGGCAGCGGCGAAGGCGTCCAGCGCGTTGCGGACGGCGCGGTCACCGATGGCGTGCATGTGCACCTGGAACCCGAGCGCGTCGAGCTCGGTCGTCGCCGCGGCGAGTAGGTCGCGGTCGACGTACGACAGGCCCCGGTTGTCGGTGTGCCCGCCGCAGCCGTCGCAGTAGGGCTCCAGCAGCGCGCCCGTGTAGTTCTCCAGCACGCCGTCGGTCATGATCTTCACCGTCGTGGGGAAGAAGCCGGCCACGCCGGAGCCGGCGGCCGCAGCGGCGCCGGACGCGCGTTCACGCTGGGCCTGCAGGTCCGCGATCTGCTCCAGGCCGCGGTGCCGGTCCCACCAGAGGGCGCCGACCACGCGGGCCGTGAGACGGCCGTCGGCGGCCAGGGCGGAGTAGGCGTCCAGCGTCGCCGGCGTGACCCAGGCGTCCTGCCAGCCGGTGATGCCCAACCCGTGCAGGTACGTCTGTGCCTCGAGTACCGCGGACTCCCACTCCGCGCGGCTCGGGACGGGGACCACCCGGTCGTTGAAGTCGTAGGCCGCTCCCTCGTGCAGGCAACCGGTGGCCGCGCCGTCCGGGTCACGCTCGATCCGCCCGTCGGACGGGTTGGCGGTGTCGACCGAGATGCCGCCGACCTCGAGCGCGCGGCTGTTGACCCAGGCGCCGTGGACGTCGCGGTTGAACAGGAAGACCGGACGGTCCGGGACGATCGCGTCGAGATCCTCCTTGCGCGGCAACCCTCCGGGGAAGGCCTCCAGGGCCCAGCCGCCGCCGAGGATCCATGGCTCGTCCGGGTGGGTCTCGGCGTACCGCGCGATGGCCTCGAGATAGGCGTCTCGACCGGCGAGGTCGTTCAGCCACAGCCGTAGGCGGTTACGTCCCGCGAACGGCGCGTGCAGGTGGCTGTCCTGGAAGCTCGGCAGCACCAGCTTCCCCGGCGCGCGGACGACGCGGGTGCGAGGACCGGCCAGCCCGACGACGTCCGCTGCCGTGCCGAGCGCCGTGATCCGGTCCCCGGTGACGGCGATGCCGGTGGCCCACCGGCCGCCGGGCAGCCGGACCCGGGCGTCCGCGACGACCAGGTCCGGTGGCGCGGTCCGCCCCGCGCCTTCAGTGACCACCGGTCAGCAGGCCTTCCTCCGCAACGATGCGACGCTCGGCCTCGAGGTCGAGGTTGCGGCACAGCGCCATGTAGAGCAGGCCGGCCACCGGCAGCCCCACGAAGATGGAGTAGTCGACACCGCCGAGGGCGGCCGCGATCGGTCCGGTGAACGGCACGGTCACCATGAACGGCAGCATCACGAGGATCGCGACGCCATAGGCGGTCTGCCCGCGCCATCCCCAACGGCCGTAGATGCCGTCCGAGCGGAAGATCTCCTTGATCGAGTACTGGCCCTTGCGCACGAAGAAGTAGTCGACCAGGTTGATCGCCGTCCACGGGGTGAACAGGTAGGCCAGGAAGACCAGCACGCTGCCGTAGAAGGCGTTGAACCGCTCGATGCCGACGAACTGGGCGGTCCCCCAGACCAGGAAGAACATGACCAGGATGCCGATCGCCCGGATCTTGCGGGTGGGCTGCACCGGCCGGATCGAGTCGCGAATCGAGATCATCGAGATCATGCCGCCGTACTGGTTGATCGCCATGACCGACAGCAGACCGATCAGCAGGCCGAGGACGACGACCCACCCGAAGCCGGCGAACAGGCTGTCGCCCGCGGCCTTGAACGCGGCCACCGGCGTGACATCCGGGCCGGCGGCGGCCGACATGATCGCCCCGAGGACGAAGACCCAGACCCCGGACAGCGCGCTGGGCAGGTAGGTCCACCAGAACGTCGACCGAACGCCCACCGACGACGGCAGGTACCGCGAGTAGTCCGAGACGTACGGCGCCCAGCCGAGCTGGAAGCCCGCCACGATGACGAACACCGTCATGAACGGCGCCGGCTTGAACTCCCCCAGCGCGAAGACGCCGGCCGGCAGAGCCGAGTCGCTGAGAGCCGCGATGGTGAGCACCACCATGAGCACCACGAGCGGCCAGGTCAGGACCCGGTTGATCCGGTGGATCCAGTGGTAGCCGTAGAGCGCGATGAGCGCCGCGATGGCGGCGGCGATGAAGTAGCCGACGTTGGTGTTGACGTGGAACAGCGTGTTGAACGCGTCACCGGACAGCAGGGCGTCCGAGGTGTTGTAGGCGACGTAGTTGACGAGCGCGAACACCCAGACGGTGACGGCGGCGCCCAGGTAGCCGAACTGCGGCCGCGACTGCACCAGCTGCGGGAGGCCGAGCTGCGGGCCCTGTGCGGAGTGGAAGGCCATGAAGAAGGTGCCGAAGAGCGAGCCGATCACGGTCGCGATGATCGTCCAGCTGAGCCCCGCGCCCAGGCTGAGTGCCGCGACGCCGGTCGCGATGGCGGTGAGGTTGATGTTGCCGACGAACCAGACCGCGCCGAGGTGACGCACCTCGCCGTGGCGCTCTGCCTCCGGGATGTGGTCGATGGAACGAAGCTCGATGCTGCCCGGCTGCAGCATCTCGACCGGGATCTCGTCCACGCCCTTGGTGCTCATGCACTACCTCCCAGGTAACCTAACGCCGTTAGGGCGATAAACTAACGGCGCTAGGTTTCGCTGGCAAGGGTCCTGGGAAGACGGCTTTCGGTGGGGAGGTGCGGTGGGTCGACCCACACGCAGGTTGCTGACGCGTGAGCAGATCGCGGTCGCCGCCCTCGACCTCCTCGACGAGCAGGGACCGGCCGGTCTGGGCATGCGACCGCTCGCGGCGCGGATGGGCGTGAGCGCGCCCTCGCTCTACCACCACGTGACCGGCCAGGACGACGTCATCGAGCTGGTGCTCGACCTGGTCGACGCCCAGATCGACGTCTCCGCCCTCGACGAGCCCGACTGGCGGCTCGGGGTCGAGCGGTTCGCCCACTCGTACCGCAACTGCTTCCTGGCCCACCCGGACGTCCTCACCCTCGTCGCCCGCCGGCAGCTGACCGCGCCGAACGCGTTGCGGGTGTACGACCGGCTAGCGGCCACGCTCGGACGCGCCGGCCTTCCCCGCGAGCACACGATGCAGGTCATGGCGACGCTCGACGCGATCGTGCTGGGCTCGGTGTTCGACGACTTCATCGCCGGCTTCGCACCCGACATCGAGCAGTACGAGTCCGACTTCCCGCACCTGGCCGCCGCCCTCGCTGTCACGAACCGCACCGCGGTGAACGACACGGCGTTCGACAACGCCTTGACGATCCTGCTGGACGAGCTAGACCGCCGGCTGGCGGCCGGCAAGCAGCCCCACAATCAGCCGGGCTGACCGTCGACCAGCAGCTGGAGCTCGTCGTCGATCCACTGGGCGAGGTCTGCAGGCTCGACGTCGAGCACAGCGTCACCGGCGACCCCAACGGTGACGGCTCCCGCGTAGCTGAAGAGGCTGATCCCGAGACTCGTCCGGCCGGCTTGCGGCACCCAGAAGACCAACGAGTCCAGCCTGGAACCCGCCAGCTGCAACGGCTCTCGCGGTCCGGGAACGTTGGTGACGACCGCCGTCGCGACCGAGCCCAGCACAGCGTTGGCGATCGTGCCGACGACGGCGGGCAGGGCGCCGACCAGCTTCAGCAGCCCGAAGGTCACACCCGGCTGTATGGAGCCCTTCAGCTCGCCGGTGCGCGCGGCCACCAGGGCCAGTCGCTCGTGCTGCGTCGACGCGGCCACCGGCATCGACGCGAACACCACCCCGAAGCGGTTACCCAGCTCGTCCGTCGCCGCACCCCGCAGGTCGACCGGCATCATGACCCGCACGTCGTCGAGTGGCTCGCCGCGCAGGACCAGGTGTCGGCGCAGGCCACCGGCCACAGCGGCCAGCAGCAGGTCGTTCACGCTGACCTCGAGCCGCCGCGCGGCGTCCTTGACCGCCGCGAGATCGTGCGGGCGCGACCACCCGACCCGCTTGATCCCTTGCGGCTGACCGCGCAGCGACGACACCGGCTCGCCGAGCGAGGTGAGCAGGCGGGTGGCCGTGGACACCACCCCCGCGGCCAGCGCGATCGTGGAGGGCCGCTGCTGGTCGCGGCTGCGCGTCCGGCCTGCCGCGGCAGCGCTGGTGCCGCCCCCGGCCCCGGACGTCGACGCCGGCTCGGTCAGCCCCAGCAACACGTGAGCAAGGGCGATGCCGTCCGCGATGCAATGGTGCAGGCGCGCCACGACGGCGCAGCCGTCCCCGACCCGCGCCAGGTGCAGCTGCCAGGGCGGATGGGCGAGGTCGAGCGGGCGGCTCATCACGTCGCCGACCAGGACGGCCAGGCCGTCGTCGTCGAGCGGCGCGGCGTCGACCGGAGTTGCAGCCAGCACGTGACGTGCGAGGTCCAGCTGATGATCACGCTGCCAGGACGGCGCACCGAGCCCGAACCGCGGTGGCACCAGCCGCGCGGCGAACCTCGCGTGCCGTCCGACGAGCCGGTCAGCCACGACGGCCCGCAGGTCGTCGACGGAGACTGGCGTCGCCAGCCGGAGCACCGCGGTGACCACCATCGGGTTCTCCGGACGGTCGACCGACAGCCACGCCGCGTCGGCGGGAGACAACCGGGACGACGTCCGCGAGCGGTTCACCCCCCTACTATGCGCCGCTGGGGTCAGGGGCGAACGTAGGCCCAGCCCTGCTGCTGGCGGCGAACGAGCTGACCCACCCCGGAAGTCGCGATGGCCACTGCGGTTGCGAGCTCGTCCGGACCGATGCCCATGCCGGTCATGGTGTTGGCGCAGGCGACCAGCTGGACGCCGCTGTCGTGCAGGTGTTGCACGGTCATGGCCTGGGGGCTGTTGCGGAGCATGATGCTGATCCCCGGCCCGTGCGCGACGAGCTCGACCGTCGTGTCGTCGGTGATGTCCTCGAGCAGATTGCTGATGTTGCGCAGGACCGCCTCGTGCTTTCCCGGGGTGTCCTCGTCGAGATGAATGACGACACCGTTCTCAGCGCGACGCTCGTGGGGGCGGGGAGTTGTGGCGGTCATTCAGCCCTCCGTTGGCTAGATGCTTCTCGACGGGTGTTCGTCACCCGCGAACCATCATGTACGTTATTCCAAAGATCTTTGGAGGACGATATGCCCGGTTCGCGCGAAGAGCTGCTCAGTGAGCTCGCTGTTGTCGGCAAGGCGTTCGCCAGCGCCCGCCGGCTGGAGATCATCGAGCTGCTCGCCCAGTCAGAGCACTCGGTCGACGAGATCGTGCGTGCGACCGGACAGGGGCTCAGCTCGGTGTCGGCGCACTTGCAGATCCTGCGAGCCGCGAACCTGGTGCGGGTGCGCAGGCAGGGGACCCGCCAGATCTATCGGCTGTCGGATGACGATGTGGCAGAGCTGCATGCTGCGCTGGGGTCGGTCGCCCGGCGGCACTCACCCGATGTCAGTGCGGCACTGGACTCCTACCTGGGTTCTGGTGGCGGTGAGGTCGACCAGATGAGTCGCGCCGAGCTGGTCGAGCTGATGCGCCGTCAGGCTGTTGCGCTGCTCGACGTGCGCCCCGTGGAGGAGTACGCAGCGGGGCATATCGCCGGCGCTGTGTCGATGCCCTTGGCGCAGATCGACGCCCGCCTCGATGAGGTTGAGGCCGGCTCGCGCATCGTGACGTACTGCCGTGGTGCGTACTGCGTGATGGCTCACGACGCGGTCACGCTGATCCGCGGACTAGGCCGTGATGCGGTCAGGCTGCAGGACGGAATACTGGAGTGGCGCCTGGCGCAGCTACCCGTCGCGGCGGGTGGCTGACATGGCCGCTATGACGGCGATGGGGCGGTGGGCCCGCCAGCAGTGGCTCGCGGCTGCGGCCACGGCGGCCGCTTACGGGGTGGCCGTTGCGGTGCCGACAGATCTCGTGGACACCCCACTGTTCAGTCGCGAGATTCCTCCGACGTGGTGGGCGCGGCCCTCGTTGGCCGTCAGTGCCGTCTTGGTCGGCCTGCTCGCCGCAACCTACGTGTCAGGACGCGAACCGGCAGCTAGGTCTGACCACCTCAGTGCAAGGACTGACGTGGCGGAATCGGCGCAGGCTGAGCGGAGCCTCAGCGGATACCTCGGCGGCTTCCTGTCGTTCTTCGCGGTTGGTTGCCCGGTCTGCAACAAGCTCGTGCTGCTGGCCGTGGGATACAGCGGCGCCCTGACCTGGTTCCAGCCGCTGCAGCCGCTGCTGCAACTGCTCGGTATCGCACTGCTGACCTGGGCGCTGCGCCGGCGATTGTCCGCAGCGCAGTACTGCCCGATCCCCTCGACGCCGTAGATGTCGTTCCGATCCGCGTTCCGTTCCACTTTCCGCACAACCTCTGAAGGAAGCTGATGCCTGAAGCGACATCTGCCCGCCGTTCGCCCGTCGTCCCTGTCGTGGTGGCGGTGGTGGCGGCACTCCTCACCGTCGTGGCCTTCGCGGCAAGCAGGCAGGGATCGCCGCCGACGGACGGCCCGGCAGCGTCGCCTGCCGGCGCGCATGCCACGACCGAGCCGGGACCCGGCAAGGACCCGCTGGCGGCGCTGGTGCGGCGCCGGGCCGACGACCCGATGGCCTTGGGCAAGGTCGACGCACCGGTGGTCATGATCGCCTACTCAGAGTTCCAGTGCCCCTTCTGCGGCAAGTTCGCCCGGGACACCGAACCCGGCCTGGTGAAGAAGTACGTCGACACCGGCGTGCTGCGGATCGAGTGGCGCGACTTCCCCTACCTCGGCCAAGAGTCCATGACGGCGGCTCTCGCGGGCCGGGCCGCAGCGCTGCAGGGAGGCTTCTGGGCATTCCACGACGCCCTCTACAAGGACCAACAGCCGGTCAACGCGGGAAAGCTGACGAAGAGGTTCTTGGGGTCGGTGGCGGACCGGGCCGGCCTGGACGGCGCCAAGCTGCAGAAGGACATGGACCGTCCAGAGCTGCTGGAGGCCGTGAACCGCGACGCGCATGAGGGCCAGTCGATCGGGGTGACCGGCACCCCTGCGTTCATCATCAACGGTCAACCGGTCATCGGCGCGCAGCCCAGCAAGGTGTTCGAGCAGGCGATCGAGGACGCCGCGAAGAAATGACCGAAGTGAACCTGATCGCCGCGGTGGCCGCTGGGGCTCTGGCGTTGTTGTCACCGTGCAGCGCACTGCTCCTGCCGTCCTTCTTCGCCTACGCGTTCGCCAGTCGCACCGCGCTGCTGGCGCGGACCGGGATGTTCTACCTGGGCCTGCTGATCACGCTGGTGCCGTTGGGCTCCGGTGCTGCGGCAGTCTCCACGCTGTTCTACGGGCACCGCGGCGTCCTGATCACCGTTGCAGGCTGGACCATCATCGCGCTGGGAGTGGCGCAGATCCTCGGACTCGGGTTCGCCGTCCCCGGCACGGGCCGCCTGCAGGCGTGGTCGCACCGCCAGCAGGGCCGCAGCAGCGGGTACGGGTCGACACTGGTGCTGGGCGCCATCTACGGCTTGGCCGGCTTCTGCTCCGGCCCGGTACTGGGCGCGATCCTCACCGTGGCGGCCACCCAGCCGAACCCTGCCTGGGGCGGGCTGCTGCTGGCGGTGTACGCGTTCGGCATGGCTCTGCCCCTCTTCGTCCTGGCTGCCTTGTGGGACCGGTTCAGGATCGGTGAGCGCTCGTGGCTGCGCGGGCGATCCATGTCGGTGGGCCGGTTCCACCTGCATACGACGTCCGTGGTCTCCGGCGGCCTGTTCGTCCTCATCGGGTACCTGTTCCTGCGGTTCGACGGGACCGCGGGGGTCTCGGCGTGGTTTGGCGTCGGAGACACCAGCGAGCTCGAGGTCAGCGCGCAGAATGCGGTCGCCCGCGTCGCACCCCCCATCCCGCTGTGGGTGGTCCCTTTGGCGGTCGCCGTCCTGGCCGCATGGGTGGCGTGGCGCCGCGGTCGAGCGCCGCAGAGCCGGGAGACGGTGGGACGCGCCCGGTCTCTGGGATTGCGAGGCCCGTTTAGCCCCAAGTGAGACCAGGCACGAGTGAGTCTCCGACCACGTCTACAGCGGTCAGTCCATCCGTGAACGCCGTGATCTCCATGTGCGGCGCAGGCGTCCTCGCAGATTTGCTTATTGCATCAAGGCTCCCTTATCTTAGCAAGTATGAACCTCACCGACCGCGAGCAGCAGATCGTTGCGCTGCTGCGGCGGGATCCGCTGATCGGTTCGGCGGCGATCGCCGAGCGGCTGGCGACGACGCGGGCCGCGGTCAACGTGCACCTGTCCAACCTGGGCAAGAAGGGCGTCATCCTCGGCCGTGGCTACCTGCTCAGCGAGCAGCCCGGCGTCGTCGTCATCGGTGGAGCCAACATCGACGTGAAAGCCCGCAGCTCGGCGCCCGCCGCCCAGCAGACCAGCAACCCGGGGCACGGCTCGATGACGCCGGGCGGCGTGGCCCGCAACGTTGCGGAGAACCTGGCCCGGCTGGGGACCCGCACCCACCTGATCGCTGCACTCGGGCGGGATGCCCTGGGCGACAGCCTGCTGGCCCAGACGTCCGCAGCGGGCGTCCGGCTGGAGTTCATCCAGCGCTCTGACCGGCCGACCGGCACCTACACCGCGATCCTGGACTCCGACGGAGAGCTGATCGTGGCCGTGGCCGACATGGCCGCGACCGACGATCTCGGTCCGGAACAGATCAGCCAGGCACGCGACGTCATCGCGACGGCCGGACTGCTCGTCCTCGACGGCAACCTCGCGCCGCCGACGCTCGCACACGCCCGCGACCTTGCCGATGCGGCGCAGGTCCGGACGATCCTCGAGCCGGTCAGCGTCCCCAAGGCGCAGCTCCTCAGCGCGTCCATCACGGCGGACCGGCCGTTGTTCGCCGTGACGCCGAACAGCGACGAGCTCACCGCCCTGACGGGCCTTCCTGCCCGGACGGACCGGCAGCTGCGGCTGGCCGCAGAAAGCCTGCACCGGCGGGGCGTCCAGCACGTCTGGGTCCGGCTGGGGGTGCGCGGATCGTTCCTCAGCAACGCCTCGACCGAGGCGGTCTTCATCCCAGCGGTCCCGACCACGGTCGAGGACGTGACGGGGGCAGGCGACTCCATGCTGGCCGCCTTCTGCCATGCCCTGTTGGAGGGCCAGGACCCGGTCGACGCCGCGAGGTACGGCCACGCCGCCGCGGCCCTGACTATCGCCAGTGCGCACACCGTTCGCCCCGACCTCACACCGCGGCTGGTCCGCGCTGCACTCACCCCGATCAGCTAGGAGACACCGCCATGACCACACCACACCCTTCCCTCGTCCTCACCGACGAGGTGGCCCAGGCACTGCGCGACGGCGCCCCCGTCGTCGCGCTGGAGAGCACGATCATCAGCCATGGGATGCCCTACCCCCAGAACGTTGCGATGGCCACCGAGGTCGAGCGGATCATCCGCGAGGGCGGCGCGGTGCCGGCCACCATCGCCGTGCTCGACGGCCGTCCCCGGATCGGCCTGGACTCCGATGGTCTCCAGCTGCTCGCCACCAGCCCTGACGTCGCCAAGGTCAGCGTCCGCGACCTCCCCTACGTCATCGCGCGGGGCAGCCACGGCGCGACCACCGTGGCCGCGACCATGCGGCTGGCCTCGCTGGCCGGCATCAGCGTCTTCGTCACCGGCGGCCTCGGCGGAGTCCACCGCGGCGCACCGCAGACCTTCGACACCAGCGCCGACCTGACCGAGCTGTCCATGACCAACGTCGCCGTCGTCTCAGCCGGGGTGAAGAGCATCCTGGACATCGGGCTGACCCTGGAGACCCTGGAGACCCTGGGAGTCCCCGTCCTCGCCTACCGGACGGACGAGTTTCCCGCGTTCTTCTCGCGGTCGAGCGGGCATGAAGCACCGCTACGAGCCGACAGTGCCCGCGAGATCGCCGACGTGATGGTCGCCAAGTGGAACCTGGACATCGCTGGCGGGATCGCTGTGGTCAACCCGATCCCGAGCGACGACGAGATCCCCGCGAACGAGATCAACGGCATCATCGACCAGGCCATCGCCGACATGGAGGCCGCAGGCATCCACGGCAAGGAGGCCACGCCCTACCTCCTCGGCCGGATCGTCGAGATCACCGGCGGGGCCAGCCTCACCGCCAACATCGCCTTGGTGAACAACAACGCCCGCCTCGGCGCCCAGATCGCCAACGAGTACGCCGCCCTGACGCAGCCGCGATTGGCCGGCAGAGCCCCGTGACGGGGACGAGCGGACTGCGGTTCTCGAGCTGGTGCGATGTCGGTGTTACTGCAGCCATCGGCTACCAGGTCGACCACTCCAAGCTCTCGGGCGCTCAATGAGGAGTGCGACTGCTGCAGGCGCGTGAGAGAGGAGCGTCCCGTGGAGTGGTGGGGATTTGAGGTTCGGCGAGGCTGCGTGAAGTAGGCGGCCATCGGCGGGATCTTCGGTGTGAAACGACCAAGTCACGCACTGAAGGAGAACCACCGATGGCCTTGTCCCAGTCTGCCCTGTCTGAGCTGCTCGATGCGTTCCGTGCCGGTGACGGCGTGGATCTGGTCCGTGAGTCGGTCCGGATGGTGATGCAGGAGCTGATCGAAGCCGAAGCCGCTGAGCGGATCGGCGGCGGCATCTATGAGCGCACCGAGTCGCGGGTGACCGAGCGCAACGGCACCCGTCCACGGCTGGTCACCACCCAGGCCGGTGACGTCGGGCTGCGGATCCCCAAGCTCCGCAAGGGATCGTTCTTCCCGGTCATCCTCGAACCGCGGCGCCGGATCGACTAAGCGCTCTACGCGGTGGTGATGGAGGCCTACGTCCAGGGCATCTCGACTCGCAGCGTCGATGCCCTGGTCGAAGCGATGGGCATCGACTCAGGCATCTCCAAGTCCGAGGTCTCCAGGATCTGCGCCGGCCTGGATGAGACCGTGGGCGCGTTCCGGACCCGGGTGTTGGACCACGTCGAGTTCCGTCGTTGGAACACCGACCCTTCTCAACCTCAGTCATCATCTCGCCCGTCTAGGTGGACCGAGCGTGCGGTGCTGCTGGCCTGACTGCATCCGTTTCAGGGTCAGCTCGGTAGCGCCGCGCGTAGGCAACTCGGACCCGCTCACGGTCTGGCTCCGGCACGTCGGCCGTCTCGTTTATCGCCCCGATCAGATCCGCCTGTCTCCGGAGCGCCAGCACGGCACTGTGTCGATGGAGATCGGCCAGCGACTGCTCGATGTGGTGCAGTACGTCGAGCAGATAGATCAGCACGGTCGGCTGCTCCGCCGAAGCGATTCTCACCTCGTCGAACGCGATCCCGACGAGCTGCTCGTACGTCGTGGCGTGCGGAACCATGAGCACCAGGCCTTCTCGGCCGGGCAACCGGCGAGCCGGTGGCTGACGACTCAGCAGGTCGGCCAAGACCGTTCCGAGGTGGGAGATCGCGTCGTGAGCCGTGGTGGGGTCATTGATGCCGGGCGACATGGCCTTCAACGCCACATCCGCGAGCTGGCGCACGCCGTAGGCCATGTCCTGCTGCAACGTCCGAGTCTCCCCCACCATCACGGCCGCTCGGACCGAGTCAGCGATGCCCGCCATGTCCTCGGGCGCCGGAAAGACGTGGCAGATCGGCGTGTTCTGAATGGCGTACTGCCCGGCGAAGGTCTCCAACCGCACCCTCGCTCCGGGCGGCAACACCGCCAGGAGCGCGTCGTAGTCCACGTTCTGCACCCAGCCATAGGTGGAGAAGCGCACCGCACCGGCGCCCTCGGGCAGCCGCGGTGATTCTCCCTGCTCGGCACCGGGAGGCGATTCCGACTCCGGTTCTGGCCAAGCCGAGCGCGCCTGGGTCAGCACCTCCTCGGTGACCCGGCGGAGGATCTTCGAGACGTCCATGGAGTGAGCCCCATGGTTGATGAAGGCGACGATCGACAGGATCGAGGCGATTCCGAGTGCGACTGCGAGCAGGACTGAGACGCTCGGGACAACCGCGTCACCCGCATTCTCCAGCGCCCCTCGAACGGCGCGCAGCACGACCAGGCAGTAGGTGAAGGTCCCGATGACCAGACCCATCACTCGCTTGTTGAACGGGTCCCGGAACATGCCATGGACGACGCGCGGCGAGTACTGGCTCGACGCGAGCGAGATGAGCAGCAGGCTCACGGAGAACGCGATACCGGCGAACGTCAGGGTCGCGCCGGCCACGGTGGTCAGCACTGTCCGGGCACTGTCAACTGTGGCAGTCAGGCGAGGACTGATGCCGGTGACGAGGGCGTCGACCACGAGCATCGCTTCCCCGAGGAGGATGGCCCCGATCACGCAGAGCATGGGGATGAAGAACAGGCTGCTACGCAGTCGGCCACCCCAAGCCCGGAGTTGAGACAGCATGTAGCGCTCATTTCTGTCGCTCGGAGGTAGGTACTGGGCATCCGACGAGGTCGGGTCCTCGATGAGGTGGTCCGATCGAGAGTTTGCCAGTTCAGACGGGCAGATGTCGGCACGGCGGAAGTGGATCCGTCGGCCTCGCCAGATGTACTGGTTCTTCAGGACCTCGTATGTCCCGTAGATCACACCTGGAACATGCCCGAGCAGCTGCAGCAAGAAGGCCCACAGCACCTTGCTGCTCACTCCGTCGGGGACAGTCAAGAGTCGACTGGCGCGAGCACTGGCGGCGCTCGCATGGCCGCTCAGGACCAGGAGAGGCCCGAACCCTGGATTGGGGGTTCGGGCCTCTGACCTGCGGTGTTGCTGTCTCAACGCAACGCGCGCCCGAAGGGATTCGAACCCCTAACCTTCTGATCCGTAGTCAGATGCTCTATCCGTTGAGCTACGGGCGCCCAGCCTGACGGCCGCGAACGATAGTAGCGGAGCGCGCTGGCCTATCCGAAATCCGGCCTCGCGCCCCCTCCCCACCGCTGCGCCGCCGCACGCCCCCTCCGGGCCCGTGCGAGCAGCACGGCGTCACCGCGGCACGGCCGCATCACCGGCGATGCGCGGTCGCCACAACAAATTGGGGGCGCGCGCTGCGGGGGGACCCGCGGGGGAAAACGCTGTCACACAACCGGTCCTGCCGTGCCCCGCAAGAACCAGGCAGCATTCAGCAAGAAGCCCGCAACAATTCCCGCACTTGTGAGTGATTTCACGAGCGCGCCGCCCCTTTGGCCGTACCACCACCTGAGACGAGGCGTTACCGTGACGAGGGAACCCCCGCTCGCGCGCAACGGGCCGCCCCGTGAAGCGACGAAGGGTGGACGTCGGAATCCCCGGCGGCCGAGCTGAGAACGAGGTCAATGGTGACCGCGCGAAGGGATACCAGCCCTATGAGTGCCGACACGACGTCCACGACGAGTGATCTGCGGGTCGTGCCCGCGACCTCGACCGAGACCCCGGACGGCGCCTCCGCGCCGACCACCCACACCCGGCTGCTCGCCTGGGTCAACGAGGTGGCCGAGCTGACCACGCCCGACCGCGTCCACTGGTGCACCGGCTCGGACGAGGAGTGGACCGAGGTCACCGACGCTCTCGTGGCGAGCGGCACCTTCACCCGGCTGAACGCCGACAAGAAGCCCAACTCGTTCCACGCCGCGTCCGACCCCACCGACGTCGCGCGGGTCGAGGACCGCACCTTCATCTGCAGCCTCGCCGAGAAGGACAGCGGCCCCACCAACAACTGGATGGCGCCGGACGAGATGAAGGCGATCATGACCGACCTGTACCGCGGGTCGATGCGTGGCCGCACGATGTACGTCATCCCGTTCGTCATGGGGCACCTCGAGGCCGAGCACCCGATGTTCGGGGTCGAGATCACCGACTCGGCGTACGTCGTCGCCTCGATGCGCGTGATGGCCCGCATGGGCACCAACGTCCTGCGCCGCATGGAGGAGCTGGACGCCGACTACGTCCCCGCGCTGCACTCGGTGGGCGCACCGCTCCAGCCCGGCCAGCAGGACGTCGCGTGGCCCTGCAGCGACACCAAGTACATCGTCCAGTTCCCCGAGGAGCGGACGATCTGGAGCTACGGCTCGGGCTACGGCGGCAACGCCCTGCTCGGCAAGAAGTGCTACTCGCTGCGCATCGCGAGCGCCATGGCCCGCGACGAGGGCTGGATGGCCGAGCACATGCTCATCCTCAAGCTCACCAGCCCCGAGCAGAAGGTCTACTACGTCGCGGCTGCGTTCCCGAGTGCCTGCGGCAAGACCAACCTCGCCATGCTCGAGCCGACCATCAAGGGCTGGAAGGTCGAGACCCTGGGCGACGACATCGCCTGGATGCGCTTCGGCGAGGACGGTCGGCTCTACGCCGTCAACCCCGAGTTCGGCTTCTTCGGCGTCGCCCCCGGCACCAACGAGAAGACGAACCCGAACGCCATGCGCACGCTCGAGCGCGGCAACTCCATCTTCACCAACGTCGCCCTCACCGACGACGGCGACGTGTGGTGGGAGGGCATGGAGAACATGCCGGCGCACGCGACGTCCTGGAAGGGCAACGACTGGACGCCGGACTCCGACGAGCTGTCGAGCCACCCCAACAGCCGCTACTGCACGCCGATCAACCAGTGCCCGATCCTCGCGCCGGAGTACGACGACCCCAAGGGCGTCCCGATCTCGGCGATCTTCTTCGGCGGCCGGCGCAAGACGACGATCCCGCTGATCACCGAGGCCCGCGACTGGGTGCACGGCACGTTCATGGGCGCCACGCTGTCGTCCGAGACGACCGCCGCCGCAACCGGCCAGGTCGGTGTGGTGCGCCGCGACCCGATGGCGATGCTGCCGTTCATCGGCTACAACGCCGGCGACTACTTCCAGCACTGGATCGACCTGGGCAAGGGCGCTGACGCGACCAAGCTGCCGAAGATCTTCTACGTCAACTGGTTCCGCCGCGACGCCGACGGCAACTTCGTGTGGCCCGGCTTCGGCGAGAACTCGCGGGTGCTCAAGTGGGCCATCGAGCGTATCGAGGGTCGCGCCGCAGCGGTCGAGACCCCGATCGGCCACGTGCCGACGCCGGAGTCGCTCGACACCGAGGGCCTCGACATGACGCCCGAGGAACTGGCCGGCTGCCTCACTGTCGACGTCGACGAGTGGAAGGCCGAGCTGCCGCAGATCCAGGAGTGGTTCGACAAGTTCGGTGAGAGCCTGCCGACGACGCTCTGGACCGAGCTCGACGGCCTGAAGGCCCGCCTCGGCGAGTAGTACCCCGCCACCGAGGGGCCCCCGACCGCACGCCGCGGTCGGGGGCCCTTGGTCTGGGCGCGATGTCCCGATCAGGTTGAATGGTCGTCATGTCGCTGCCCTCGCCGGACCACCGCCCGCTGCGACGTCGGCCCGGCCGCCGACTGCTGGCCGGCGGGCTCGCGGCTGCCCTGGTGGTCGTCGCCGGGGTCGGGGCACTGGCCTACCAGCGGCAACGCGGCCAGGCCGAGGACGACGCCGTCCGCGCGCTGGCGACGCGGGTCGCTGAGGCGGTCGCCGCCGGCGACGTGTCGTCGCTGCCGGTTGGGGGCGGGGGCGCGAAGACGTTGCAGCAGCACGAGGCAACGGCACTCAAGGGCCTCGGCACGCGCGCCGCGGTCACCCAGGTGCGGAGCGTGCGGCGCACCGGCGACTCGGCGGCCGTCACCATCGCGGTGCAGCGCACCTTGCCCGGCGGCGCCCGGTGGGACTACGACCTGCCGGTGACGCTGCGCAAGCAGGACGTCTGGCAGGTCCCGGCGACAGCGCGACTCGTGCACCCCGACCTGGCGCCCGGTGAGACGCTGCGGCTGCGGCGCACCCAGCCGCCCCGAGCCGACATCCTCGGGGGCGACGGCAAGCCGATCGTCACCCAAGGCGCAGTGGTCGACGTCGGGATCCAGCCCAGCCGGGTCACCGGCTCGGTGCCGGCATTGTCGAGCACTGTCGCCGCCATCGTCGGCGTCGACGGTGCGGCACTCGCCAAGCGGGTCGCCGCCGCACCGAAGGACTCGTTCGTCGACGTCATCACGTTGCGGCGCAGCGACTATGACGCCGTCCGCAGTCGCCTGCGCCCGCTGCCGGGTGTGGTCTTCCGCGAGCGCCAGCAGCCGCTCGCACCGACCCGTGACTTCGCCCGGGCGCTGCTGGGGACGGTAGGCCCGGTCACGGCCGAGATCGTGCAGCAGAGCAAGGGCCGCTACGTGGCCGGCGACATCGCCGGCGTCTCGGGTCTGCAGCGGCAGTACGACGAGCAGCTGGCCGGGACGGCCGGCGTCACCGTCGAGGCGGTAGCGGCCGGCCAGGACGGCGCAGCCCGCCCGCTGCTGCAACAGGACGCCACGCCGGGCAAGCCGCTCAAGCTCACCCTCGACGCGAAGGTCCAGCGCGCCGCCGACCAGGCGCTGCAGGGCCTGAGCCAGCCCAGCGCACTGGTCGCCGTCGACGTCCGTACCGGCGCGGTGCTCGCCGTGGCGAACACCCCGTCCACCGGCCTCAACCGGGCGATGGTCGGCAAGTACCCGCCCGGCTCGACCTTCAAGGTGGTGACGACGTTCTCGCTGCTGCAGAACGGCCTCAAGCCGACCGACGCGGTGCCCTGCCCCCCGACCGCCACGGTCAGCGGCCGCACCTTCAAGAACTACGAGAGCGAGACGTTCGGCAGCGTGCCCTTCCGGGTCGACTTCGCCAAGTCGTGCAACACCGCGTTCGTCGGGCTGTCCAAGAAGCTCGCGGACGACGACCTCGCCAAGGCCGCCAAGCAGCTGGGCATCGGCGCCACCTGGGACCTCGGCACCGACGCGTTCAGCGGCAGCGTCCCCGCCAACACCTCGGACGTCGACAAGGCGGCCGCCGCGTTCGGCCAGGGGCGCACCGAGGTGTCACCGCTGGCGCTCACCGTCGGCACCGCGTCGGTGGCCCGCGGCAGCTACCTGGCGCCGACGCTCGTGATCACCGGCACTCCCGAAGGCGCTGCGGCCCAGGCGCTCCCGGGGGGCGCCGTCGCGACACTGCAGGGGCTGATGCGCGACGTCGTGACCAGCGGCACCGGCACCGCGCTCAGGTCGGTGCCAGGGGGCGCCGTGCACGCCAAGACCGGCACCGCGGAGTTCGGCACCGAGAGCCCGCCGCAGACCCGCGCCTGGATGACCGGCTGGCAGGGCGACGTCGCGTTCACCGCCTTCGTGGAGGAGGGCAAGAGCGGTGGCACGGTCGCCGGGCCGGTCGCCGCGCGCTTCCTGACCCTGCTCGCGAAGTCCTGAGCCCGACGTCCAAGCCCACGGCCATCACTCGTACAGCACGTACACCGGCTGCGGTCGCAGCGCGAGCACCTGCGCCGGCGTCATCAGCGGCCCGTGCCGCCGGTCCTCGCCGAAGAACAGCTTGAACCCGGTGTGCACCGACGCGGGCAGCCCCTTGACCAGCACCCGCCAGGTGTCGGTCTTCTGCTGCCGGTCGCCGATCCCGTCAACGCTCTTGATGACCGCCACCCCGGGGCGGGTGCGGATGCTGCGCTCACCGACCACGACCCGCGCGGCCACCTGGTGGAAGACCATCGCCTTCTGCGGCAGCCGGTACTGGCGCACCAGCGTGTCGACATACGCGGCGACCGAGTCGAGCTCGCGACCCGTCGTGCGCCCGAAGGTGCGGCCGGGGATGTCGCCCGGCTCGACCGCCCACTCCGGGTCGAGGGCGAGGCCGACGTCCGGTTCCTTCAGCCAGCGCCGCAGGCCCTTGACGATCGGCAGGAAGTCCTCGCGACCCGGCTGGATGTCGAGCAGGAGCAGCGCCTTGTGCCGCCGCGCGGCCGCCAGGTAGCGCGCGATGACGGCGTCGTCGACCCGGGTGTTGTAGCTGCCGTCGCGGCCCGGCGTGTCGTGCACCACGACCGTGATCAGCTCGAGCACGGGCATCGGCTCACGTCCGCCGGCCAGGGCCTTGGCGCGCTGCTCGATCTCGCGCACCCGGGCGTCGATGTTGCCCACGCCGAGGCGGCCGAACGCGGTGGTCCCAGGACCGCCCGAGTAGCCGACCAGGCGGTAGCGCGGCAGCAGGGTGCGGCCACCGCGGGGCAGCTCCACCGGCGTAGGGGCGGCCGGCGTGGACGCGGTGGTCGACCCGGTGGTGGACGCATTCGTGGTCGCAGAGGCGCTGGGCGAGCTCGTGGTCGTGGCGCTGCCGGTTGCCGCCCGGGGGGCACGCGACGGCACGCTGGCGCACGCGGAGCCGGCCACCAGAACGGCCAGCCCCACCCCCACTCCCCGGGCGAGTCGTCGATGCATCAGCCCCACCCTCGCACCCAACCCGACGCAGCACCTCCTGAGGGACGACGAGGCCCCGGCACCCTGAGCAGGGCGCCGGGGCCTCGGTCGGCGGAGGCGGCGGGATTTGAACCCGCGAGAGGTTTTATCCTCAACCCGCTTAGCAGGCGGGCGCACTAGGCCACTATGCGACGCCTCCAGTGAGCTCACGCCACGATCGGTGCCCATGGCGAGCCGGCTCAGCCTACCGGCCGCTCCCGCGCCGCGCCAAAGCCGCCCCACACGCCCACCTTCACACCTTCTCCACCAGACCCGGCCACCCTCATGACGCAGGTGGAGCGAGGGGCGGCGCGACGATGGTCCAATAGGGGTCATGCCCGCCAAACCTGCGACGCCGAGGCATCGCGCCGGCGCTGACGCGCGCCGCGTCGACGCGCGCCACGGCACCGCCCGTCAACGCGGTCGGCACGCGAGCAGCTACGGCGACGGCTTCGGCCGGTTCGCCGGCATCACCACGCTCTCCCTGCTCCCCGGCGCCGGCCTGCTCGCGGTCGGCCGGCGCACGCTGGGGCTGCTGCTCCTGCTCACCTCGGGCTTGGTGCTCGCCGTCCTCGCCGCCTTCGCCTTCTCCGGGAGCATCGTCGAGCGGGTGCTCAACGTGGCGGTCAGCCCCAACCAGCTGCTGCTCCTCGCCGTGCTCGCCGTCGTCGTCGGTGGCGTCTGGTGCCTGACCATCCTCGCCACCGCCTGGCGGGCCCGCCCCGAGCGCCCCTCGCGCTTCCAGGCCGGCGTGGGCGTGGTGCTGGTCAGCGCCCTCTGCATGGTGGTCGTCGCGCCGAGCGCGAAGGGCGCCCAGCTCGCGCTGGTGCAGCGCGACCTCGTCGAGACCGTCTTCAACGGCGGATCGGCGCCGCAGGTGGCCGGCGCCGCCAAGCCCAACTCGGCCAAGGCCGACCCCTGGGCCAACACCCCCCGGGTCAACCTGCTGCTGCTCGGGTCGGACGCCGGAGCCGACCGCACGGGCGTCCGCACCGACTCGATGATGGTCGCGAGCATCAACACCAAGACCGGCGACACCGTGCTCATCGGGCTGCCGCGCAGCCTCCAGCACGCTCCCTTCCCGGCGTCCAACCCGCTGCACAAGGTCTGGCCGAACGGCTTCGACTGCGGCGACCAGTGCCTGCTCAACGCGGTGTGGGACCAGGCCGCCGTCCAGCACCCCGACCTGTTCCCCGGCAACAAGAACCCCGGGCTCACCACCACCCGCGACGTCATCGGCGAGATCCTGGGCCTGCGGATGGACGGCTACGCGATCATCGACCTGCGCGGCTTCCAGAGCCTGGTCGACGCGATGGGCGGCGTCGACGTCAACGTCGCGCGCGACATCCCGATCGGCGGCGGTCATAACCAGCAGACGGGCGCCGAGCTGCCGATCAACGGCTACATCAAGGCCGGCCATCGCCACTTGAACGGCTACGAGGCGTTGTGGTTCTCACGCTCGCGGTCGGGCTCGGACGACTACGACCGGATGCGCCGCCAGCGCTGCATGGTCGGCAACCTGGTCGACCAGGTCAACCCGGTGGGGCTGCTGAGCAAGTACGCCAAGCTCGCCTCGGTGCTGAAGCAGAACATCTCCACCGACATCCCGCAGAACCAGCTCGCCGCCTGGGTGGTGCTCGTGCAGCGCATGCAGAAGGGCAAGATCAGCAGCCTCCCGCTGACGAACCAGGTCATCAACACGGTCAACCCCGACTTCGTCGCGATCCGCGACTACGTCAAGACCGCCCTCGACCCGGCGCAGCCCACGCCGTCCTCCAGCGGCACGGCCACGAAGGGCTCGACCCCGTCGTCCACGCCGTCGACGGCGCCCACCACCGAGTCGAGCACCGCGCAGGACGTCTCCACCGTCTGCTGACCCGGCCCCCCATCGGCCGAACGGCTACACGGTCTGGACGTCGAGCGCGCCCTCCGCGTAGGACTTGCGCAGCACCTTCTTGTCGAACTTGCCGACGCTGGTCTTCGGCACCTCGTCGATGAACGCCCACCGCTCAGGCAGCTGCCACTTCGCCACGTGGTCCGCGAGGTACGCACGCAGCTCGGCCGCATCGACCTGCTCGCCCTCGGCCACCACGACGGTCGCCAGCGGGCGCTCACCCCACCGCTCGTCCGGCACGCCGACGACGCTGGCCTCCTTGACCTTCGGGTGCGCCATCAGCGCGTTCTCGAGCTCGACCGACGAGATCCACTCACCGCCGGACTTGATCACGTCCTTGGCCCGGTCGGTGAGCCGCAGGAAGCCGTCCGGCGTCAGCGACCCGACGTCGCCGGTGCGCAGCCAGCCGGCGTCGAACTTGTCCGGGTCGTCGTCCAGGTAGTACGACCCAGTGACCCACGGCCCGCGCACCTCGAGCTCACCCACCTGCTGGCCGTCCCACGGCACCTGGCTGCCGTCCGGGCCGACCAGCCTGCCCTGCACCAGTGGCGCGAGCCTGCCCTGCGACCGGCGGTACGCCCACCGCTCCTCACCCTGGGAGGCGGCTGGCGGGATCGCCACCGAGCCGAGCGGGGAGGTCTCGGTCATGCCCCAGGCGTGCACGACGTCGATGCCGTACCGCTCCTCGAACGCCTTCATCAGCGACGGCGGGCAGGCCGATCCCCCGACGATGCACGAGGTCAGAGTCGAGACGTCGGCCTCGGGGTGGGCGTCGAGGTACTGCAGCAGGTCCGTCCAGATGGTCGGGACCGCCGCCCCGTGAGTGACCGCCAGCTGCTCGATCATCGCGGCGAGCGGCTCGGCCTGCAGGAAGCGATCAGGCATCACCAGCGAGGCGCCGGACATCAGCGCGCCGTACGGGATGCCCCAGGCGTTGGCGTGGAACAGCGGCACGATCGACAGCAGCCGCTGCCCCTCGGCGAGCTGCAGCGCGCTGCCCATGCAGACCTGCATCGAATGCAGGTAGTTGGACCGGTGGCTGTAGACGACGCCCTTGGGGTTGCCCGTGGTGCCCGAGGTGTAGCACATCGCTGCGCCCGAGTTCTCGTCCAGCTCGGGCCACTCGAAGGAGTCGGGCTGGGCGGCCAGCAGCTCGCGGTAGTCGTGCACCTCACGGCCGCCCTCCGCGAGCGCCGCGCGGACGTCGTCCGGCACCGGGCCGTTGACGATGACGTGCCGCACCGTGTGCAGGTGCGGTAGCAGCCTGCTGAACGGCGCGGCCAGCGAGTTGTCGACGACGACGAGCTGGTCGGCGGCGTGGTTGGCCACGTACACCAGCTGCTCCGGGAAGAGCCGGATGTTGAGCGCATGCAGCACCGCGCCCATGCTCGGCACGGTCAGGTAGAGCTCGAGGTGCTCCTCGTTGTTCCACATGAAGGTGGCGACGCGCTGGTCGCCGTCGACGCCGAGGGCGCGCAGGGCGTTCGCCAGGCGGGCGCAGTCGCGGCCCACCTCGCCGTACGTCGACCGCCGGGGTTCAGCGCCGGTCCAGGTGATCACCTCGGCACCGGCGTGCACTGTGCTGCCGTAGGTCAGGATCTGCGAGATGAGCAGGGGCACTGGCTGCATCGTGCTCTTCATGTCCCGACTGTGCCACGGGTGGCCCGTGAGCACGAGGCCTTGCCGCGAAGCGCGCCCATGCTGCCCGGTCGCCCGGGCTACAGCGCGCGTCGTTGGGTGCCGATCTTGGTCGGGTGACGACCCCGTCCACCGCGCGCTCACGGCAGTCCGCCCTGCCGCGATCCGCTGCGCGTCCGGTGGCACCGCAGGCTGTCGCGACGTACGGCTCGCCGTGGGACGCTGCCGTCGCCGACCTGCTCAGCGAGGGTGTCGTCGTGCATGGTGCGGACGGCCGGGTGGAGCGCGTCAACCAAGCCGCCGCCGAGCTGCTCGCGGACGACGACCTGCTCGGCCGCGACGGCATCGAGGTCTGGGCGGCGACGCTCGGACCGCAGGGCCGCCCGGCGACCGAGCTGGAGAACCCGCTGCGGGTCGCCCTGGTGACCGGCCGAAGCTCCGAGCGCGTCGTCGGCGTACGCCGAGACGACGGCACCGTGCGGTGGCTCAGCGTGCGCGCCGTGCCGCTACCCGGCACCGGCGACGCGGACGACGCGGACGACGCGGACGACGCGGCGGCGCCGCGAGCCGTCGCGATGCTGCTCACCGGCTCGACCGGCGACGACGGCCTGGCCGCCCTGCGCGACCGCGACCACCTGCTCAGCGTCGCCCAGCGGATGGCCAAGCTGTCGGTCTGGCGCTACACCGTTGGCGCCGAGGGCGTCGAATGGCTCGACGGCGACGGCCGCGGCATGGGCATCGCTGGCGAGCAGAAGACCCTGCAGGACTATGTCGAGGGCATCCACCCCGACGACCGTCCGGCGCACGACGCGCTGTTCGCCGCGCTGCTCGCCGGTGAGGGCAGCGGCGAGGTCGACCTCCGCTACCGGTGGGACGACGGCTGGCGGCACTGGCACATGTGGGCCGAGTCCGTCGTCGGCGCCGATGGTGCGGTGACCGGCCTGTGGGGGACGACCCAGGAGGTCACCGACCGGCGTGAGGCCGAGGCCGCCGTCCGGCGGTTGAGCATGACCGACTCGCTCACCCTGCTGGCCAACCGCGCCCAGGCCGAGGAGCGGGTGCAGGAGGCGCTCGGCCACCGGCGGGGGCGCGAGGGTGCTGGCCTGCTGCTCGTGGACGTCGACCGGTTCCACGCTGTCAACGACCGGCACGGCCACCCTGTGGGGGACGCGGTGCTGGTGGAGATCGGACGCCGGCTCGCCGGCTGCAACCACCGGGGCTGCACGCCGGTGCGGATGGGCGGTGACGAGTTCGGCGTCATCATCGAGCGGACGACGCCGGCCGGGGCCGCCGAGCTCGCGCAGCAGCTGCACGCCAGGCTCTCGGCTCCATACGTCCTGGCCGGGCTCGGTGAGCCGCTCACCCCGTCGTTCAGCGTCGGCGTGACGGTGCTCGAGCCTGGCGTGCCGGCGACGCCGTCCGAGGTGTTCCGGCAGGCGGATCTCGCCGCCGCCGCCGCCAAGGCCGCCGGAGGCGACCAGGTCGTGGTCTTCGACGACGCGCTGCGCGACCGCAACGTGACCCGGCACGAGATGGAGCACCGGCTACGGGCCGCCCTCGGCGACGACGCCGTGCTGCCGCTCTACCAGCCGATCATCTCGCTCGGCAGCAGCGTGCACGACGACCGGATCACCGGCTGCGAGGCCCTGGCCCGGATCAGCGTCGACGGCCGCACGATCCAGCCGATCGAGTTCGTCGGCGTCGCCGAGGAGACCGGCCTGATCATCGACCTCGACGTCGCGGTGTTCGGGCACGCGCTGCGCCAGGTGCACCTGTCGACGCCGGGTTTCGAGATCGCCGTCAACCTCTCGCCGTTGTCGCTGCAGGTGCCCGGGCTGGTCGACCGGATCGCCGCCCGGCTCGCGGTGCATGCGGCCGCTGGGCGCGAGCTGCGTTTCGAGATCACCGAAGGCTCGCTCGCCGAACCCACGCCGACGCTGGTGAAGAACCTGCAGGGCCTGCGCGACCTCGGCGGCCGGATCGGCCTGGACGACTTCGGCACCGGCTACTCGGCGCTCAGCTACCTGCGCCGGTTCGACCTCGACTTCATGAAGATCGACCGCTCGTTCGTGGCCGACGTGTGCCGCGACCGGAGGTCCGCTGCCGTCGTCCGGGCCGTCATCGAGCTGGCGCACGCGCACGACCTCACCGTGGTGGCGGAGGGGATCGAGACGGCCGACCAGCTCGAGGCCCTGCGCCACATGCAGTGCGACATGGTGCAGGGCTACCACCTCGGCCGACCCATGAGCGTCGACGACCTCGTCCGCCGCGCCACCCCCTGACCCACCTCCCCCCCGCCCCTGAGCGCACCTTCTTCGATATGTGTCGCCATTTTTCGACGATTGGTGACACTTCTCGGCAAAGGTGCGCTCGAACGCCGGGGAGGAGGTGGGTTAGGCGTCGGCGGCGGCGAGCACCTCGGCCTCGTCCAGGCTCCCGGACGCCGGCTCGTGCTCGTCGACGTGCGCCAGCACCCGACGTCCGCTCAGCAGCACCAGCACCGCGAGCGCCGTCGCGCCGGCGCCGACCCAGAACGGCAGGTGCGGGCTCACCGACTCGCCGAGCCGGCCGGCCAGCCACGGCGCCACCGCGCCACCGCCGAAGCGCACGAAGCTGTACGCCGCGCTCGCCGTCCCGCGCTCGACCGGTGCCGCCAGCATGACCGCCTCGGTGACCAGCGTGTTGTTGATCCCGAGGAACACGCCGGCCACGACGACGCAGGCCACCAGCGTGCCGCGGCTGTCGGTGAACACCGCCATCACGGCCAGGTCGACGGCGAAGGCGGCCAGCGCGCCGGCCACCACCGGCAGCGTGCCGAACCGGCGCTGCAGGCGGGGTGCGACGAACACCGAGGCCACCGCCAGGCACACGCCCCACCCGAAGAAGATCAGGCCGATCGCGTGCGCTCCCATGGCCAGCGGGAACGGCGTGTAGGCGAGCAGGGTGAAGAAGCCGAAGTTGTAGAGCAGCGCGGTGATCGCCATGGTCAGCAGGCTCCGGTGGCGCAGCGCGCGGAACGGGTCGGCCAGGCTGGTCGGCCTCGAGGTGCGTTGGATCGGTGGCAGGAACACGGCGATCGCGACGAAGGCGATCGTCATGAGCACCGCGACACCGAAGAACGGGCCGCGCCAGGAGATGCCGCCGAGCACGCCGCCCAGCAGCGGCCCGGCCGCAATGCCGATCCCGAGCGCGGCCTCGTACAGGATGATCGCGCTCGCCACGCCCCCGCTCGCGGCGCCGACGATCGTGGCCAGCGCAGTCGCGATGAACAGCGCGTTGCCCAGGCCCCACCCGCCGCGGAAGCCGACGATCTGCGCGATCGTGTCGCTCGAGCCGGCCAGCGCGCTGAAGACCACGATGATCGCCAGGCCCGCGAGCAGGGTGCGCTTGGCGCCGAAGCGGCTGGAGACGACGCCGGTGACGAGCATCGCCAGGCCGGTCACCGCCATGTAGCTGGTGAACAGCAGCGACACCTGGGACGGCGACGCATGCAGCTGCTCGCCGATCGGCTTGAGGATCGGGTCGACCAGCCCGATGCCCATGAAGGCGATGACGCAGGCGAAGGCGACGGCCCAGACGGCGCGGGGCTGGCGCAGCAGGCCGGGTTCGGTGGTGGCCGGGGCGGTCATGCGGGGTCCTCCGGGGAGCTTGGCTGGTCAAGGACGGTCATCAGGACGGCGAACCCGTCGGCGAGGCGGGCCAGCTCGGGTCCGCTCAACCGGGCCAGGCGCGGAGCGAGCGCGTCCGCGGCCGCCTGCCGGAACTCCAGCTGCGCGTCTCGTCCGGCCGCCGTGATCGCGATGCGCACGGCGCGGGCGTCGTCCGGGTCGGTCGCGCGCTCGACCCAGCCGCGCTCCTCGAGCTTCTGCACGAGGTTGGTCGCGGTGGGTTGCGAGATGCGGTCGGCCGCAGCGATGTCGCTGATCCTGGGCTCGCCGAGGTCGGCGACCACTGCCATGGCGCGGGCCAGCGCCCGGGGCACGGTCGAGGGGCTCTCCCGCGCCGCCAGCCGGATCAGCCGGCTGCTGCCGACCACCAGCTCGACGGCCACGGCGCGCAGATCAGGGGACGTCGTCATGCCGCCATATTACATAGCCACTCTATGCACTTGCGGCGGGGTCAGAGCCCGAGGTACTCCGTCCACAGGTGCATCAGCGCGGTCGTCCGGTACGGCCGCCACCTCTCGGCGATCGCCCGCGCCGCACGCGGCGAGCCGTCGCAGCCGAGCCGCTCGAGTGCGCGGCGCACGGCGAGGTCGGTCGCGAGGAAGACGTCGCCGTCCCGCCGAGCGCGCAGGTCGACGTAGTCGGCGGTCCACGGCCCGATGCCCGCGAGCGCCAGCAGCCCCTCCCGCGACGGCAGGCCGCCGGCCGCGACGACGGCTCCAGCGGCGGTGATGACGGCGCGGGCCCTGGCCAGCGGCATGGCCAGCGCCTCGTCGTCCGGCGTCAGCCTGGCCAGCACGGACGGGCGCGGGAAGGTGTGGGTGAGCTCAGCGGCATGGCGGCGCAGGGCCGGTGGCAGCCGGTCCCCGGTGGCCTCGACCAGCCGCGCCGTCACGGTGCGGGCACCGGCGACCGACACCTGCTGCCCGACCACGGTGCGCACGAACGTCTCGTACGCGTCCAGGGTGCCCGGCGCCCGCAGTCCCGGGCGCCGCACGAGCAGGGGACCGAGCAGCGGGTCGGCGGCGAGCGCACGCTGGGCCTCATCCCGTGAGTCGTCGAGGTCCAGCAGATGCCGAATACGTTGCAGCGCAACGTCTTCATCCCCGTCAGCCATCAGCTGCAGCCGGACGTCCACCCCGCCGCCGCGGGCCGACCTGACCTGGACGACGGCCGGGCCGCCAGGCAGCCGCGTCGACGTCGTCCAGGTGATGCCGTCCCAGGTCTCCAGGCCCGGCACTGCGTGGGCGCCGAGAAAGACCAGCAGTCGGCCGGTGTCGTGCGCCCCCTGCGGCCGCAGTCGGTGCACGGACGTCGAGGCAGCACTCACCACCGCGCTCCCGGCTGCAGCCGCAGCGCGACCGGGTCACCGGGCCGCAGCTGAGCCAGGCGGTCGACGTCGGCGTCGACGAGCACCGCGATCACCGGGTAGCCGCCGGTCACCGGGTGGTCGGCCAGCAGCACGGTGGGCCGGCCGCTGGGTGGCACCTGGATCGCGCCGCGCACCATCCCCTCCGTCGCCAGCTCGCCGGAGCGGCTGCGACGCAGCACCGGGCCGTCGAGCACCACCCCGGTGCGGTCGGCATCCGCCGCCACCGCCCACGGGCCGGCCGCGAGCGCCGAGGCAGCCGCCGGGTCGAACCAGTCGTCGCGCGGGCCGAGCACCGCCCGCAGGCTTCTCGCCCGCGCCGGGTCGGTGAGCCACTGCGCGTCGTCGACCCCGGGCCAGGGGCCGGTGCGGTTACCCACCGGCAGCACGTCGCCCGTCGTGAGCGCCGCCCGGCCGATCCCGGCAAGCAGGTCGCTGGACCGGCTGCCGAGCACCGGCTCGACGTCAAGGCCGCCCCGCACGCCGAGGTAGCAGCGCAGCCCGCGCGGAGCCGGGCCGAGCTCGACGACGTCCGAGGCCTCGAGCCGGAAGGGGCTGCCCGGCCCGACGCCACGCCGGGTGCCGTCGGCGCTGATGACGGTGACCGGGCAGGGCGCGCCGCTGACCGCCAGGTCGAGGCCGGTCGCCGCCCGGGCCTGGAAGCCACCCAGCGTCACCTCGACCGCGGCCGCGGTCTCGGCGTTGCCCAGCAGGCGGTTGACCTGGCGCAGGGCGCTGCGGTCGGCCGCGCCCGAGGGGCCGACCCCGAGCTCGGCGCACCCGGGCCGGCCGAGATCCTGCACGGTTGCCGACGGCCCGCCGGTCAACACCTCCAACGCGGTCACCGGACTGCCTCGAAGCGCACCGGCGTGCCCGGTCGCAGCAGCGCCGCGGGATGGCGGCGCACGTCCCACATCGGGGCGTCGGTCGAGCCGATGAGCTGCCACCCGCCGGGCGAGGACCGCGGGTAGACCCCGCTGAACTCGCCGGCCAGGCCCACCGCCCCGGCCGGCACCCGCGTGCGCGGGTGGTCGCGGCGCGGCACGTGCAACCGCGGGTCCCCGCCGGTGAGGTAGCCGAAGCCGGGCGCGAACCCCATGAACGCCACCGTCCACGGGCTCGCCAGGTGGGCAGCGACGACCTCCGTCGTCGTCAGCCCGGTCAGCTCGGCCACGGCGGCCAGGTCCGGGCCGTCGTAGCGAACCGCCAGCACCAACTCGGGGAGGTCGGCGGGAGCCGCGTCGTCGGAAGCATTCGCTGCGGCCGACCGGACGGCGTGGGCGACCCGGGCGAGGTCCGCGCCGGCCGTGACCCGCACCAGCACCGAGCGCGCGCCAGGCACGAGGTCGACGACGTCCGGCGGCAGGGTCGCCGCGAGCAGCGCCCGGTGCAGCGCCCGAGCGGCGGCCAGGTCGTCGACGTCGGCGACCACTGCGACGTCGCCGACCTGGCGCAGCGTCAGGCTCACGGAGCCGGATCGTTGCCGCAGAACGGCTGCACCGCCACCCCCGCGGCCTCGAGACCGCGCCGTACGGCCTGGGCGAGCGCCGGGGCACCGGCGGTGTCGGCATGCAGGCAGATGGACTCGGCGGTGACGGAGACAGCGCCCCTCGCGCCGCTGGCGAACGGTCGCCCGCCGGCGATCGCCACGGCCTGGGCCACCACGGCGGCGTGATCGGTGACCAGGGCGCCCGGCTGGGCGCGGTCGACGAGCAGCCCGTCGTCGCCGTAGGCGCGGTCCGCGAACGCCTCTGGCACAGCACGCAGGCCGGCGTCGGCAGCCGCGTCGAGCAGCAGCGAGCCGGGCCAGCCGAGCACGGCCAGGCCCGGGTCGACGAGCCGGACGGCGTCGACCACCGCCGATGCCTGCTGGGGGTGCCGCAGCGTGGCGTGGTAGAGCGCGCCGTGCGGCTTCACGTACCGCACGGTCGTGCCAGCGGCCTGCGCGATCCCTTGCAGCGCACCGATCTGGTAGACGACGTCGGCCAGCAGGTCGTCGTACGACGCGTCGACGAACCGGCGTCCGAACCCGGCGAGGTCGCGGTAGCCCACCTGGGCCCCCACGACCACCCCGCGTTCGGCCGCCCGGCGGCAGACGCGCAGCAGCGTCGCCGGGTCACCGGCGTGGAACCCGCACGCCACGTTGGCGCTGGTGACCTGCTCGAGCAGCGCGTCGTCGTCGCCGAGGACCCATCGCCCGAAGCCCTCGCCGAGGTCGCAGTTGAGGTCGACGGCCGGCACCGGCCCAGTCTGGCAGGCCCCTGTCAGACGGTGGCCGGGAACGAGACGCCGACACCGCCGCGCGTGGTGGCGCCGTAGCGCTCCTTGGCCGCGGCGAGGTCGAGCGGGGCGGTGCCCATCGTGAGGTCAGGCGTGATCAGGTCAGCCGGCACCAGCCACGACACCTCGAACTCGATGCCGTCGGGGTCCTTGGCGTACAACGCCTTCGTCGTGCCGTGGTCGGACGCGCCGGCCAGCGCGCCGAGCTCGCTCAGCCGGGCACCGATCCGCTCGAGCTCGTCGAGGGTGTCGACCTCCCAGGCCAGGTGGTAGAGCCCCACGCTGCCGCGCCCGGCGGCCGAGGCTCCGGCGGCCGCGCCCACCTCGAACAGGCCGAGGTCGTGGTCGTTCTGGCTGGCCGCAGCTTGCAGGAACGCGGCGCCCGGAAGCTCGACCTTGACCCGGAAGCCGAGCGCCTCCCGGTAGAAGGCCACGCTGCGGGCGACGTCGCGCACGTAGAGGACGGCGTGGTTCAGGCGGGTGACCGGCATGTGCTGCTCCACTGAGGTTGAAGGTTCAACTACTGTACCAGGCCGCCGCGGGGGACGGAAGGGTCGATCGGACGGATCGTGCCGCGCAGGTGCTCGGTACGCGAGCCGCTGCCCCGGCCCGATGACGACAGCTGCACGTCCCACCCTCCCTCGGCCGCCCGGGTGCGGAGCTCGACCGTTCCGGGCAGCAGCACCGGACGACGGAACTCGACCTCGGTGACCGCTGCCTCCGGCGCCCACGACTCCAGCGCGGACAGGCAGCGCGCGACGCTCCACATGCCGTGGGCAATGGTGCGCGGGAAGCCAAAAGCCTTGGCCGCCAACGGGTTCAGGTGGATCGGGTTGTGGTCGCCGCTGACGGCCGCGTACCGACGACCCAGGTCGGCCGGCAGGCGGTAACGGGCCTGGGGCGGAGCGTCGTCCCCGAAGCTGACCACCGGAACGCGCCGCGAGCTGGTCGGCTCGGCCGGGGCCGCGCCCTTCGCCAGGTAGGTGCTGCGGCCGCGCCAGACGACCGCACCGGCGACACTCGCCGTCGCGACCAGGTCGACCGTGCGTCCGCGGGGGTGAGCCCGGAGCGACTCAGCGCGCACGACGAGGTCGAGCGGCTCGTCGACACCCACCGGCCGCAGCAGCTCGAGCCGGTTGGTCACGTGCACCACCCCGGGCAGCGGCAAGGGGAAGTCCGGCTCGGCCATCAAGGTCAGCTGCGACCCGAAAGTGAGCACGTGCAGGAACGGCGCGGGCAACGTGTCGCGGACGGTGAAACCGCACACCCGGTCGTACGCCGCGAGGTGGGCGGGGTCGACGCGCACGCCGGAGCGCACCACCTCGACGTCCGGCAGCGGACCGCTGCGTCCGGCAGCGGTGGCCGTGGCCCGTGCCATCAGCGCGACCAGGTGCGGCTCGCCGTCCACCGTGATGGTGCGCACGCTCACGCCCCCAGCAGGCTCTGCCCGCACACCCGCAGCACCTGGCCGCTGACCGCTGAGCTGTCGGGCCGGGCCAGCCAGCCGACCGTCTCGGCGACGTCCACGGGCAGACCGCCCTGGCTCAGGCTGTTGATCCGGCGGCCGACCTCGCGCGGGCCGAGCGGCATCCGCGCCGTCAGCACGGTCTCGATGAACCCCGGCGCGACCGCGTTGTACGTCATGCCACGGTCGGCGACCTGCCTCGCCCGGGCCTGCACCATGCCGATCACGCCGGCCTTGCTCGCGGCGTACGCAGTCTGGCCCCGGTTGCCGGCGATCCCGCTGGTCGAGGACAGGCAGACGACACGGCCACCGTCGGCCAGGCCACCGTCGGCCAGCAGTGCGTCGTCGATGCGCAGCTGGGCCTCGAGGTTGACGGACAGCACGCTGGCCCAGCGCTCGGCGTCCGTGTTGACCAGCAGCTTGTCGCGGGTGATCCCGGCGTTGTGCACGACGACGTCCAACCCGCCGTGTCGCTGGTGCGCGTGCTCGGCGATCCTGCGCCCGGCATCGTCCGACGTGACGTCGAGCTGGAGCGCCGTGCCGCCGACCCAGTTGACCACCGCGGCGAGGGCGTCGCCCGCGGCTGGGACGTCGACCCCGACGACGGTCGCGCCGTCACGCGCGAGCACGTCGGCAATGGCGGCCCCGATGCCACGGGCCGCACCCGTCACCACGGCGACCTTGCCGAGCAACGGTTCTGCCTCGTCGATCGCGGTCGGCGGCGTCGCGCGCTCGGGATGCGTGACCCGCACGACCTGGCCATCGACGTACGCGGACCGTGCCGACAGCAGGAACCGCAGCGCCGAGCCCGCATCGTCGTCGGCGCCGTCGTCGACCAGCACCAGGTTGGCCGTGGCACCAGATCGCAGCTCCTTGCCTACCGACCGCACGATCCCCTCCAGCGCACGCTGGGCGGCGGCGCGCGCGGGATCGCGGATCGTCTCGGGAGGCCGGCCGACGACCACGACCCGCGACGACGGCAGCAGCCGGCGCAACGCGCCGGAGAGCACGGCACGCAAGCCCTCCAGATCGCCCGGAGTCTGTGCGCCGCAGGCGTCGTAGACCACGGCCCCGAGCCGGTCGCCGGCCTCGGCGCGGCGCGCTCCGGCCTCATCCAGCACCCTGGCGACCGCGCTGAGCGGCTCCTCGAGGCCACTGACCAGCACCGGCCCGACGAGCAGCGACTGGCCGGGCTCGTAGCGACGCAGCTCGACCGGCTGGGGCAGCCCGAGCCGTCGAGCCAGTCCCTGGCCGAACCCGCCGCTGACGAAGCCGGTGTAGCGGTCGGTGGTCATGCTGCCTCCAGGATGGCCACGACGCCCTGGCCGCCGGCCGCGCAGATCGAGATGAGCCCGCGCCCTGAGCCCTTCTCGTGCAGCTGCTTGGCCATCGTCGCCACGATGCGTGCGCCGGTGGCGGCGAACGGGTGGCCAGCCGCCAGCGACGAACCGTTGACGTTCAGCCGGTCGCGATCGATCGCGCCCAGCGGTGCGTCGAGGCCGAGCCGGTCGCGGCAGAACGACTCACTCTCCCAGGCCGCGAGGGTGCTGAGCACGGTCGCGGCGAACGCCTCGTGGATCTCGTAGAAGTCGAAGTCCTGCAGGGCCAGGCCCTGCCGCCGCAGCAACCTGGACACGGCGTACGCCGGGGCCATCAGCAGACCCTCCCCGCCATGCACGTAGTCGACCGCGGCGGTCTCCGCGTCGACCACGTGGGCGAGCACCGGCACCCGGTGCTCGGCGGCCCACTCGTCGCTCGCGAGCAGGACGACGCTCGCGCCGTCCGACAACGGGGTGGAGTTGCCGGCCGTCAGGGTGGCGTCCGGACCCTCGCCGAAGACCGGCCGAAGGCGGGCGAGCTGCTCGACGGTGGAGTCGGGCCGCAGGTTCTGGTCGCGGGTCAGGCCGTGGAAGGCCGTCACCAGGTCGTCCATGAAGCCCCGCTCGTACGCGGCGGCGAGGTTCTGGTGGCTGGCCGCGGCGAGCTCGTCCTGCGCCTGGCGGGTGATCCCCCACTCGGCGGCCGTGATCGCCATGTGGTCGCCCATGGCCAGGCCGGTGCGCGGCTCGCGGTTCTGCGGGATCTCGGGCACGAGCTGGCCGGGCCGCAACCGGGAGAGCGCCTGCAGCCGCTGGCCCACGGAACGCGCCCGGTTGAGCTCGAGCAGCGCGTGGCGCAGGTCGTCGTTGACCGCGATCGGCGCGTCGCTCGCGCTGTCGACGCCGCCGGCGATCCCGGACTCGACCTGGCCGAGGGCGATCTTGTTCGCCACCAGCACCGTCGCCTCGAGCCCGGTGCCGCACGCCTGCTGCACGTCGTAGGCCGGCGTCCAGGCGGACAGCCGCGAGCCCAGCACCGCCTCGCGGGTGAGGTTGAAGTCGCGGCTGTGCTTGAGCACCGCTCCGGCGGCCACCTCACCGACCTGCTCACCGGCCAGGCCGAACCGCGCGACCAGGCCGTCCATGGCGGAGGTCAGCATGTCCTGGTTGCTCACGCCGACGTAGGCACCGTGGGCGCGGGCGAAGGGAATGCGGTTGCCGCCGATGACGGCGGCCCGCCGGGGGGAGGGCATCGAGGCCCCTCTCTGCTCGGGTCCTGGGACGTTGCGCGGGCCGATACCTGTGGTCGACCTTCAGCCGATACCGACAGTAGCAGGCACTAGCAGTACCTGATATCTTCCGGGGGTGAGCCCACCCTCCCGTCCGTCGGCTACGGCCCGCCCCGACGGCCGCGACACCCGCTGGGCAGCGCACCGCCTGGCTCGTCGGGTCGAGCTGGTCGAGGCCACCTTGCGAGCGGTGCGCCGACACGGCGCCGGGGTGGGCATGGACGAGATCGCGGGCGAAGCCGGCACCAGCAAGACCGTGCTCTACCGACACTTCGGCGACAAGGCGGGCCTCTACCTCGCCGTGGTGGAGTCGGTCGACGCGGTCATCGTGGGCGATCTGGAGCACGCCCTCGGCACCGCCGCCGACACCGGCGCAGCCGCCGGCGATGACCTCGAGCCGGTGATCGAGGCGGCTGTCGACGCCTACCTCACCCTGGTCGAGAAGGATCCCGAGGTCTACCGGTTCGTGGTCGCCCACCCGATCCTCGACCGACCGATGAGCGACGACCCGCTGACCGGTCTCACCAGCCGGATCGGCGACCGGCTGACCGCCCTGGTGACCGCCACCCTCAGCTCGTCCGGCCGAGACGCGGCCGCGGCCGGGGCGCTCGCCCATGGCGTCGTCGGCCTGGTGCGCGCCGCGGCCGACCACTGGCTCGCGGCTGCCGAGCCGCTGCCGCGGGCCGAGCTCACCCGCCAGCTCAGCGCCCTGATCGGCGGCGGGCTGACCGCCGTACTCACCCCCGAGGACGCCTGATGACCACCACCGAGGCACGGCCGACCACCCTGAGCGAAGCGTTGCGCGAGAGCCTTGACGGTCGCTGGGCGCACGTCCGCGAGCGGGCCCGGCGCGAGTTCGATGCCGACGCCCTGCTCCCTGAGCCGGGCCGGTCGATCGAGCAGCAGCGCGCGCGGGTCGCTGCGCAGCTGCAACAGCTCGCCGACACCGAGCACCCGCGCACCGGCTTCCCCGTCGAGCTCGGCGGCAGCGGCGACATCGGGGCGTCCGTGACCGCCTTCGAGATGCTCGCGCACACCGACCTGTCGCTGCTGGTCAAGGCCGGCGTCCAGTGGGGGCTCTTCGGCGGGGCGGTCACACACCTCGGCACGCAGCGTCACCACGACGCCTACCTGCAGCAGATCATCTCGCTCGAGCTGCCCGGTTGCTTCGCCATGACCGAGACCGGCCACGGCAGCGACGTGCAGTCGCTCGGCACCAGCGCGACGTACGACCCGACGTCCGACGAGCTGGTGATTGACACGCCAGACCTATTGTCGCGCAAGGACTACATCGGCGGCGCGGCGCGCGACGCCCGGATGGCCGTGGTGTTCGCCCAGCTCGTGACCGGCACGGCACAAGAGCCCCAGCAGCACGGCGTGCACGGCGTCCTCGTCCCCATCCGGGACGAGCAGGGTGAGACTGTCTCGGGCGTCACGATCGAGGACTGCGGCCCCAAGCTGGGGCTGAACGGCGTCGACAACGGCCGGCTGTCGTTCGACCACGTGCGGGTCCCCCGCACCAACCTGCTCAACCGGTTCGGGGACGTCGACGCCGACGGCCGCTACACGAGCCCGATCAGCAGCCCGCAGCGGCGCTTCTTCACCATGCTCGGGACGCTGGTGCGCGGCCGGGTCAGCGTCGCCGGCGGGGCCGGCGCCGCAACCCGCACCGCCCTGGCGATCGCCGTCCGGTACGCCGAGACCCGCACCCAGTTCGCAGCCCCCGGCTCGAGCGAGGAGGTACGGCTGCTCGACTACCGCACCCACCAGCGGCGGCTGCTGCCCGCGCTGGCGACGTCGTACGCGCTGGCCTTCGCCCAGAACGACCTGGTCGACCTCTTGCACGACGTCCAGACCGCCGCCCACCCGGACGAGCTGCGCCAGCGCCGGCTCGAGTCCCTCGCCGCCGGCGTGAAGGTGCTGGCCACCTGGCACGCCACCCGCACGATCCAGGAGTGCCGCGAGGCGTGCGGCGGGGCCGGCTACCTGGCCGAGAACCGGCTGCCGGCGCTGAAGGCCGACACCGACGTCTTCACGACCTTCGAGGGTGACAACACGGTGCTGCTGCAGCTCGTCGCGAAAGGCCTGCTCACCGGCTACCGCGATGCGTTCGGCGCCCTCGACACGCTCGGGACCGTCCGGTTCGCGGCCCGGCACGTCGCGGCCACCCTGGTGGAGCGGACGTCGGCGCGCACCCTCGCCATGCGGCTGGTCGACGCGGCCCCACGGCGCCGCGACGACGGCGGTGACCTGCTCGACCGCACCGTGCAGCTGCGGCTGCTCGCCGACCGCGAGCGACACGTGCTCGCCGGACTGGCCCGCCGGCTGCGGGCCGGCGTCCGCGCCGGCACGGACGAGTTCACCGTGTTCAACACCACGCAGGACCACGTGCTCGAGGCCGCGCGGACGCACGTCGAGCGCGTCGTCCTTGAGTCGTTCGTCGCCGCGATCGCCCGGTGCACTGACCCGGCCGCGAAGGCGTTGCTCGAGCAGGTTTGCACGGTGCACGTCCTGTCCGGGCTCGAGCGTGACCGGGCCTGGTACGTCGAGCACGGCCGGCTGACGCCCGCGCGCAGCCGCGTCATCACCGGCCTGCTCAACGCGGCCTGCGCGCGGGTGCGGCCGCACGCCCTCGACCTCGTCGACGGGTTCGGCATCCCGGAGGCGTGGCTCGCGGCGCCCATCGCCCGCCGTCCGGCTCCGCCGCCCTGACTCCGCACTGACTCTGCGCTGCTGCCGCCGGGTCTATCGTCGAAGCCTGGACGAGCGGAAGGAGCTGCCGGTGACGGGGTCGAGCTCGTTTCCGGACCCGACGGCGGAGCTGACCAGCATCCTCGTCGTGACCGACCTGGCGGCGTCGACGCACTGGTGGACCGAGGTGCTTGGCGCGGAGCTGGTGCGCGAGTACGGCGGCACCAGTGCCGTGCTGCGCCTCGCCGGCTCCTGGCTGCTGCTCGTCACTGGCGGGCCGCCGACCGCGGACAAGCCCAGCGTGACGTTCGCCGCGCCCCCCGACCCCGACCTGGTCAGCACCGCCATGACGCTCCGAGTGCAGGACTGCGCCGCGGTGCACGCCACGCTCAGCGAACGCGGCGCGCAGTTCCTGACCCCGCCGGTCACCAGCGACTACGAGGTGCGGTGCTTCACCCGCGACCCGGACGGCCACCTCGTCGAGCTCTCCGAGGCGCGCCAGTCCTAGGCGGGCGCCGGCGCCGCGTGTTGACAGCCGGGCCGGTGCGTCGGCACCCTGGTGACCATGGCTGAGGTCCAGGTTCTCGGGCTCGTCGTGCGTCGGCACGTCGACCTGATGCGCCTGTGCAGTGCTGCGTGTCGTCCTGCTTGCTCCTGACGACCCCCAGCCCGCCGTCCCCGCGCTCCCCTAGCGCCGTGCGGCACGACCCGAAGGCCCCACCCATGACGCTCATCGCCACCCCCCGTCGTACCCGTGAGCCACACCTGTCGGCGCACGACCTCGCGCTCGTCGTCCGCCGCGTGGCCAGCACCCCGCAGCTGTGGCGACCGCTGCTCGCCACCACCACCACGTGGTCCGCGCTGCCCGGACCGCCCGGCGTCGACGTCCGGCTGCTGGTCTGGCCGTCCTCCCGCAGCACCGAGCTGCACCACCACGGCTCGTCCGCCGCCGCGTTCGCCGTCCTCGACGGTGCCCTCACCGAGGTGCGCGACGACGACGTCCTCGGCACCTGGTCGACCCTGTTGCAGGCCCCGGCCGTGCGAGTCATCGAGCCGGGCATCGTGCACAGCCTGCGCAACGACCAGCCTGGGCCGGCGGTCAGCATCCACGCGTACGCACCCCGGCTGGGCCACTCGGTCCCGGACGTCGCCGGTGGGCTGATCGACGGCTGCCCGGTCTGACCGGGCACCCAGCGGGCACCGACCGGTCGGTGCCCGACCGGCGGATGGCATGCTCGGCGCTGACCGAGCCGTCACCCGGGAGGCCAGCATGTCCAACGACCAGTCCCTCGCCGAGCAGTTCCCCGGCACCTCGTTCGGCATCGTCGGCGAGACCATCGGGCTGGTCGTCGACGAGCTGAGCGGTGACCTGATGAAGGTCCGCTGGAACGTCGTCCCCGCGGTACACCAGCCGGCCGGGATCCTGCACGGCGGCATCCACGCGTGGATCAACGAGACGGTCGCCAGCGTCGCCGCGACGGCGTGGTTCGGCGACCGGGGCCAGGTCGTCGGGGTGTCGAACCAGACCGACTTCTTCCGGGCGGTCCGCGACGGCGAGCTGACCTCGGTGGGCACGCCACTGCACCGCGGTCGCTCGCAGCAGGTGTGGGTGGTGGAGACGCGCGACCACACCGACCGGCTGGTGGCCCGCGGGCAGGTGCGGCTGCAGAACCTCGCCGGGGGTTCCTGAGCGGCCTGCGCATCCGGACGTCAGTGACGGCGTCCACCGCGCGTCACGGAGCAGCACTGGCACGCCGGGCAAGGGCACAGCCGTAGCGTGGACGCCGCACCCGACGGCACGACGAGAGGACATCCTGTGGCCGAGCGCACCGAGGTCTACGTGCTGGACGCCGTCCGCACGCCGTTCGGCCGGTACGGGGGCGGCCTGGCCGGGGTGCGCCCGGACGACCTGGCGGCGCACGTCCTGCGCAGCATCGGCGAGCGCAGCCCGCAGCTCGACCCGGCCGCGGTGGACGACGTCCTGCTGGGCGACGCCAACGGCGCCGGTGAGGACAACCGGAACGTCGCAAGGATGGCTGTGCTGCTGGCCGGCTGGCCGACGTCCGTACCGGCTGCGACGGTGAACCGGTTGTGCGGCAGCGGTTTGGAGGCCGCGATCCAGGGCCGGCGCGCGGTAGCCGTCGGTGACGCCGACCTCGTCGTCGCCGGCGGCGTCGAGTCGATGAGCCGTGCGCCGTGGGTGGTCACCAAGCCGGAGACGCCGTACGCCCGCGGGCACCAGACGATGCACTCGACCACGCTCGGCTGGCGGATGGTCAACCCGGAGATGCCGTCCGCGTGGACCATCTCGCTCGGCGAGAGCACCGAGCACCTGGCCGACCTGCGCGGCATCGGCCGTGCGGCGCAGGACGCCTTCGCCGCCCGCTCGCACCTCCTGGCGCACCAGGCCTGGGAGGCCGGCGCGTACGACGACGAGGTGGTTCCGGTGCCCGGCACCGACCTCACCCGCGACGAGTCGATCCGGCCCGGGTCGACCCCGGAGAAGCTGGCCGCCCTGGCACCGGTGTTCCGGGACGACGGCACGGTCACGGCGGGCAACGCCTCGCCGCTGAACGACGGTGCCAGCGCGGTGCTGCTCGGGTCGGCGGCCGGTGCCCGTGCCGCGGGCCGCGAGCCGATCGCCCGGGTCGTCTCGTCCGGGGTGTCCGGGGTCGACCCCGACGTGTTCGGCGTCGGACCGGTCGAGGCGGCGAACACCGCGCTGGCCCGCGCCGGCATCGGCTGGGGCGACCTCGCCCAGGTGGAGCTCAACGAAGCCTTCGCCGCGCAGTCGCTGGCGTGCCTCGCCGCGTGGCCCGACCTCGACCCCGAGATCGTCAACCCGCACGGCGGCGCGATCGCGATCGGCCACCCGCTCGGAGCCTCCGGCGGCCGGGTGCTGGGCCACCTCGCGCACAGCCTGCAGGCGCGCGGCGGCGGCTGGGGCCTGGCCGCCCTCTGCATCGGCGTCGGCCAGGGCATCGCCGTCGTCCTGCACGCCTGACCCCACCCCACCCCACCGCGCCACCCTGCGCTCCCCCCGCCCCGCGCGTTTGGCGCGGGGCAACGCCACAGCATTCCTCGTCACATTGGGGACCCCCGCGCTACTCGCGCGATGCAGTGACCTTCCCCAAAGCCGCGCAGAAAGCCCGCACCGGACGTCGGGGCCAGCGTGTGGTCAGTCGCCGGCCAGGTCGCTCAGCGCGTCGACCTGCAGCACCGTGACGCGGCCGCGCCCGAGCGTGATGAGCCCCAGCTCGGCGAACTCCCCCAGCACCTTGGTCACCGTCTCGCGCGACGTCCCGGCCAGCGCCGCGAGCTGCTCGTGCGTCAGCTGCACCTGGTGGCCGCGCGTCAGCGCACGCAGCTGCCGGGGCGGCGCCATCACGACGAGGGTGCCCGCGATCCGCTCCGGAACACTCTTGAACACGGCGTCCGACAGCCGCTGCTCGAGCAGCGCCAGACGGCGTCCGAGCGTCTCGGAGATCCGGGCGGCGATCCGCGGATCAGCCAGCAACAGAGCATGGACGTCGGCCCGCGTCATCACGCACACCACGACCTCGTCGAGCGCCTCGGCGTAGTTGTCGTGCATCTGCTGCCCGACGACCACCATCTCGCCGAAGATGGTGCCCGGCGTGAGGATCGCGGTGGTCAGCGCGCGCCCGTCGGGTGAGACCCGGAACACCCGTAACCGGCCGCGCTTGAGGATGAACAGCGCCTCGACGGGCTGGCTCGGCGAGTAGATCAGGCTGCCCACCGGATAGGTGCGCATCGGCGCCGCGGCCGCGATGGCGGCCATCTCGCCATCGTCCAGGTCGGCGAAGATGTCGACCTCTGACATGCACCAGGTGCGCTCGGGGTTGGCGACGACTCGCTTCATGCGACTCTCGTCCTCACGTCGGCCCGGCGCCCAGGGCTGCGGGCCCTGGGCGGCCAGCGACTCCAGCCGGCCGACGAGGCAGCCGGCCGCCGGCAGCGCATCCATCGTCTCAGTCAGCTGATCGGCGGACAAGCATCGCGAAGACGACGCCGAGAACACCTCCGAACAGGACGTGGCCCATCAGGCTCTGCCAGGCCGTGGTGTTGAACGTGAAGATGTCCATGCCGAGTCGCGCGGGCATGAGGATCAGCGCGCCCAGCACCCACCACACGATGCCGTAGCCGATCCCGAGCGCGACCAAGGTGCCCACACCCGAGCGGTGGGCCAGGACCGCGAAGCTGGCCCCGATGAACGCCGAGATGGCCAGGTGCACGACCCACCCGACGGCGATGGACTCGCTACTGACGAGCATCGCGACCATGGGCATCATGTCGACGGCCTGCATCAAGACCCCGAAGACGACCCCACCGAGCAGACCACCGACGATCCCGTAACTGATTCGGCTGACGGACATCGTCCTCATACCCACATGTGCACTCAGACTGGACATCGCGTGCCACCTCCCGAAGACGAGCTTGCGGACCTTGAACGCTGGCAGGCCGAGCCGGTCGGGTCAGTGACCGCCGTCACACTGACGCTCAGCGCAGCAGCGTGGTGTCCGGGTGGAAGGCGACCCAGGCGAACCAGAACGTGTCGAGGTGCGTCACCGCGCTCAGCTGTCGCCCGGCGAGCTCGCCGTCGTCGGCCCGACCCAGCACCGTCCACCGCGATCGCGTCTCGTGGTCCGTGAAGCCGTCGGCGTCGGCCGTGAAGTGCAGCCGCCGCCCGGCGACGACCGGGTCGTAGGCCGCCACGGTCCCGATGTCGGCGCCGTCCTTGATCCTCTCGGTATCGAGCGCTGACGCCTGCCCGGCGCGGTGCCACAGGACCAGCGGCGCGCCGCCCACCGACAGCTCCACCACCTGCTCACGTGCCAGCCGATCGCGGGTCACCGCGACGACGTCCCCACCCCGCTGGACTCCGACCACTCGCGTCTTCGCGGTCAGCCGCTCGTCCACCGGCCCGGGCAGCTCGAAGAACGGACGCGACCCGGGTTCGTCATATCCGGTGTAAGGGTTGCGGCCGTACGGCCGGTCGAACCCGGTCACCCGAGACAGCACCCACGCATCCGGGTGCTCGGCGCGGAAGTCGCGCCAGCCCACCGCGCCCATCGGGACGGCGCGCAGCCGGGCTCCGGTGAGGGTGCCGATGCTCGCCTGACCGGTCAGCTGCGGCCACAGCGACTCGGTCTGCCGGTCGTACATCACCAGGTTGTCGGCGTACAGGCGCCCCGACGTCCCGAACGTCAGCACCCGGTCGGCGACCGTGCGCTCGAACGCGACCCCGGAGTTGCACAGTGGGCAGTAGGTGACTGCCACAGGTATGCCGCCGACGGTGTCGTTGACGATCTCGTGCCAGGTCATCACCTGCACCGGGTAGCCCCGGGTCTCGCCGCCCAAGGTCAGCGCGAGCACCGGCTCGGTGTCGCCCAACCACGTCACCGCGCCAGCCCGCTGGAAGCGCGGCTCGTCGATGGCAGGGATCCCATCGGGCGGCGGACCGCCGGACAGCACGAGCTCGGGATCGACGAGCGGCGTCGGGAACGAGGCGTCCCGCATGTCCCGCAAAGCCGACGGGCCGCTCTCTCGCGGTCCACCCTTGGCGTTGGCGAGCGCGGTCGTGGGGTCGGTCGCCGTGGCGGAACCGGCGACGTCCCCAGCGCCCGCAGAGCAGGCGGCGGTCGACAGCGCGACGACGCACAGCAGGGCGACCCATCGGCTCGCCCCCGCTCGGTGCCCTCGTCGTCCATACGCCACCGTAGGACGACGGTCCGCGTCGAGACGGTGACCGCGCTCACACAGCGACTACGCCTTGGCGGCCCGCGCCACTGTCAGGGCACGGCTCGCCCAGGTCACCAGCTCGGAGCCGTCGGAGCGCACGGCTGGCGGGATCAGCCAGTACGGCATCCGCGCGTGGCGTTCGGCGCCTGCCGCCTCGAAGTCCGCGGACGTCGTCTCGTCGGCTCGCAGGAAGCACCCGCCCTGCGGGTCGACGATGGCGAACATGACCGAGCCGTGGAACACGCCGAACCCGCCGAACATCGGACGAGCGCTCACCTCGCCGAGCGGCGCGAGGTCGTCGACCAGCGCGGCAGACGCCTCCGCCGCCGCGGGGGACTTCTTCGATCCGGGTGCACCCATGGCCGACGTCCTTCCGACGAGGCAGCGCTCGGGACGCCGCCGTCCGCGACCAGTGCACCATGACGTCGTCGCTGCGCAGGAGCGATCACCCACCGCCGCCGCCCAGGCGTGGGGCCTGGCGACATAGGGCGGACCACCAACCCCCGGCTAGGGTGACGACACCCGCTCACGACGACGAGGAGACAGACGTGGACAAGGTGGTGGCGAGCGCCGCCGAGGCCGTCGCCGACGTACGCGACGGTGCCAGCCTGGCGGTCGGCGGCTTCGGGCTCTGTGGCATCCCCGCGGTACTGATCGACGCGGTGCTGGCCCAGGGCGCCAAGGAGCTGCAGGTGGTCTCGAACAACTGCGGCGTCGACGGAATCGGCCTGGGCGTGCTGCTCGGCGCCGGCCGGATCCACCGGATCACCGCGTCGTACGTCGGCGAGAACAAGGAGTTCGCCCGGCAGTACCTCGCCGGCGAGCTGGAGGTCGAGCTGACCCCGCAGGGCACTCTGGCTGAGAAGCTGCGCGCCGGCGGAGCGGGCATCGCCGCCTTCTACACGCCCACCGGGGTCGGCACCCAGATCGCCGAGGGCGGCCTGCCCTGGCGCTACGGCGCGGACGGCTCGGTCACGAAGGCCTCACCCGCCAAGGAGGTCCGCGAGTTCGTGGTGGGCGGCGAGTCCCGCGAGTTCGTCCTCGAGGACTCGATCGTCACCGACTACGCGCTGGTGCGTGCAGCGGTCGGCGACCGGCACGGCAACCTCGTCTTCCACGAGTCGGCCCGCAACTTCAACCCGATCGTCGCGATGGCCGGGCGGATCACCATCGCCGAGGTCGAGCGGCTGGTCGAGCCGGGCGAGATCGACCCGGACGACGTCCACCTGCCCGGGGTGTTCGTCAAGCGAGTGGTCGCCCTCACCCCCGAGCAGGCCGCCGACAAGCGGATCGAGAAGCGCACCGTGCGCGCTGCCGACAGCCAGGAGGCCTGACATGCCGCTCACCCGCGACCAGATGGCTGCCCGCGCCGCCCGCGAGCTGAGCGACGGCTCGTACGTCAACCTCGGCATCGGGCTACCGACGCTCATCCCCAACCACCTCCCGGACGGCGTGCACGTCGTCCTGCAGTCCGAGAACGGCATCCTCGGCGTGGGCGCCTACCCGACCGACGACCAGGTCGACCCCGACCTGATCAACGCCGGCAAGGAGACCGTCACGGTGCAGGACGGCTCGTCGTACTTCGACTCGGCCCTGAGCTTCGGGATGATCCGCGGCGGCAAGATCGACGCTGCAGTCCTGGGGGCGATGCAGGTCTCGACCAGCGGTGACATCGCCAACTGGATGATCCCCGGCAAGATGGTCAAGGGCATGGGCGGCGCGATGGACCTCGTGCACGGCGCCAAGAAGGTCATCGTCCTGATGGAGCACGTCGCCAAGGACGGCAGCCCGAAGCTGCTCACGACGTGCGACCTTCCGCTCACCGGCAAGGCAGTCGTCGACCGCATCGTCACCGACCTCGCCGTGCTGGACGTCGCCGGCGACCACTTCCGGCTCGTCGAGCTGGCCGACGGCGTGAGCCTCGAGCAGCTGCAGCAGGCCACCGGCGCCCCGGTGGTGGCCGACTGAGCCTGGGTGGGCCGCGGACGTCGGGCCTGCCAGACTGGACCGGGTGAGCACCCGAATCGCCGTTGTCGGCACTGGTTACGTCGGACTGTCCCTGGCCGTGCTGCTGGCGCAGCACCACGACGTCGTCGCGCTCGACATCGACGCGGCGCGGATCGAGGGGCTCAAGGCAGGTCGCAGCCCGATCACCGACCCCGACATCGAGGACTTCCTCACCGGCCGTGAGCTGCGCGCGACCTGGACGGTCGACCCCGAGGAGGCCTACCAGGGCGCCGAGTTCGTCATCATCGCGACGCCGACGGACTACGACCCCGAGACCAACTACTTCGACACCAGCTCGGTCGAGGCGGTCGTCTCCGATGTCACGAAGCACAACCCCGACGCGCTCATGGTGATCAAGTCGACCGTCCCAGTGGGCTTCACGGCCGACCTGGCGGCGCGCACCGGCGCCCGCGTGGTGTTCAGCCCGGAGTTCCTGCGCGAGGGCAAGGCGCTGCACGACAACCTGCACCCGTCGCGGATCGTGGTCGGCGACCGTAGCGAAGCAGGCGAGAAGTTCGCCGGGCTGCTGCGCGAGGCCGCGCTCGACGCCGACGTGCCCGTGCTGCTCACCGACAGCACCGAGGCCGAGGCGATCAAGCTGTTCGCCAACACCTACCTGGCCATGCGGGTCGCCTACTTCAACGAGCTCGACACGTTCGCGGCGACGCACGGCCTCGACCCGCGGCAGATCATCGACGGCGTCGGGCTCGACCCGCGGATCGGGCAGCACTACAACAACCCGTCGTTCGGCTACGGCGGCTACTGCCTGCCCAAGGACACCAAGCAGCTGCTGGCCAACTACCAGGACGTGCCGCAGAGCCTGATCAGCGCCATCGTCACGGCCAACAGCACCCGCAAGGACTGGATCGCCGCCGACGTCCTGCGGCGCAGGCCGGCCGTCGTCGGCATCCACCGGCTGATCATGAAGTCCGAGTCCGACAACTTCCGGTCCAGCAGCGTGCAGGGGATCATGAAGCGGATCAAGGCCAAGGGCGTCGATGTCGTCGTCTACGAGCCGGCGCTCGACGACGACACGTTCTTCGGCTCGCGCGTGGTGCGCGACCTGGCCGAGTTCGCCGCGACCAGCGACGTGATCATCGCCAACCGGATGGTCCCTGAGCTCGCCGACGTCCGCGAGAAGGTCTACACCCGCGACCTGTTCGGCGGCGACCAGTAGCCGCGACAACCCGCAACGCTTCGCCGGCCGGGCCCGGTCGCGCCGGTCCGCGCGACGGATGGGACGCTGACGGCATGCGAGCAACCCTGATCCACGGCACCCGCGACATCCGTCTCGAGGACGTCCCGGACCCCACCATCCAGCTGCCCGGTGACGCCGTCGTGCGCGTCGTAGCGAGCTGCGTCTGCGGCTCGGACCTGTGGCCCTACCGCGGCGTCAACGAGGTCAAGAAGCCCTCCCGGATCGGCCACGAGTTCGTCGGTGTGATCGAGGAGGTCGGGTCCGACGTCTCGACCGTGCGCCCCGGCCAGTTCGTCATCGCGCCGTTCGCGCTGAGCGACGGCACCTGCCCGCACTGCCTCAACGGCATCAACACCTCCTGCGACAACGGCCAATGGTGGGGCAGCGAGGACGACGCCGGCCGGGTCGTCGACGGCGGCCAGGGCGAGTACGTGCGCGTCCCGATGGCCGACGGCACCCTCGTCGCCACCCCCGAGATGCCGGACGACGCGATGGTGCCGTCCCTGCTGACGCTGTCGGACGTCATGGGCACCGGTCACCACGCGGCGATCGCCGCGGGGGTCGGCCCTGGCCAGACGGTCGTCGTCGTGGGTGACGGCGCCGTGGGCCTGTGCGCGGTGCTGGCCGCCAAGCGGCTCGGCGCCGACCGGGTCATCGCCATGTCGCGGCACGCCGACCGGCAGGCCGTCGCACGCGAGTTCGGCGCCGACGAGATCGTGGCCGAGCGCGGCGACGAGGGCACCGCCCGCATCGCGGAGCTCACCGGCGGCGTCGGGGCCGACGCCGTGCTCGAGTGTGTCGGCACCAAGGAGTCGATGGCGCAGGCCATCGGCTCGACCCGGCCCGGTGGCCGCGTCGGGTACGTCGGCGTGCCCGCCGGCGGCCCTGAGCTGCCGATCGGCCAGCTCTTCTCGTCGAACGTCGGCGTCGGCGGCGGGGTGGCGCCGGTGCGCGCGTACCTGCCGGAGCTGCTCGACGACGTCCTCGGCGGCCGCATCGACCCGGGCAAGGTCTTCGACCGCCGGTTCGCGCTCGCCGACGTCGCTGAGGCCTACACGGCGATGGACGAGCGCACCACCATCAAGGCGTTCCTGCAGCCCTGAGACCTCCCCCGCCGTCGGGCGTGCAGAATCCAGCAGCATTCCGTAACCCCAGTGACTCGTGGTGCATCTGAGGTGCTGAGCGGTGGGAATGCTGCCAGGTTCTGCACGCCCCCGGCGCGCAGGCCCGGGCCGACGTGGCACTACGCTCGACCCCGGGGGCCAGGGCCCGAGACCGGCGACTCGCGAGGAGCGGCATGAGCGAGATCGTCGTCTTCAGCGGGAGCGCTCACCAGGAGCTGGCCGCGGAGATCTGCTCCGACCTCGGCGTCGAGCTGTCGGCGACCCACATCCAGCGGTTCAGCAACGACTGCCTCCAAGCGCAGCTGCGCGCGAACTGCCGCCAGCGCGACGTCTACATCGTGCAGCCGCTGGTGCCGCCGGTGCAGGACCACCTGATGGAGATGCTGCTGATGATGGACGCCGCCCGCGGCGCCTCAGCAGCCCAGATCACCGCCGTGATCCCGCACTACGCCTATGCACGCTCCGACAAGAAGGACATGCCGCGGATCTCGATCGGCGGCCGCCTGGTCGCTGACCTCATCTCGGCCGCCGGCGCCAGCCGGGTGCTCACCATGGCGCTGCACGCTCCCCAGGTGCACGGCTTCTTCTCGGTGCCGGTCGACCACCTGTCGGCGATCGCCGAGCTGGCCATGCACTTCAAGTACAAGGACCTCTCGAACACCGTCGTCGTCTCACCCGACCTCGGCAACGCCAAGCCCGCCACGCAGTTCGCTCGGATCCTCGGCGTCCCGGTCGCGGCCGGCAGCAAGCGCCGGCTGGCCGACGACACCGTCGTGATCGACGCGATCGTGGGCGACGTCAAGGGCAAGGACGTCGTCGTGCTGGACGACGAGATCGCCACCGGCGGGTCGGTGTGCGAGCTGCTCGACGTGCTGCATCGCCACGGCGCACGGCGGGTGGCGCTCGCCTGCACCCACGGCCTCTTCACCGGCCCGGCGCTCAAGCGGTTGTCGTCCCGCGGTGACATCGACGAGATCGTGACCACCAACACGGTGCCGCAGGGCGACCACTACGAGCTGCCGAACCTCGAGGTGCGCTCGATCGCGCCGTTGTTCGCCGACGCGATCGGCCGGATCCACCGCGGCGAGTCGGTCAGCAGCCTGCTGTCGGACGTCATCACCCACGGCTGAGCCGGACGACACGCCGCCGTCGCCGCTGCCGGCGGCTGCCGGTAGTCGCTAGGGTGCGTCGGCCCGCCGCAGACCGCGGCGGTGATCCTGACAACCGAAAGGCGACGATGTCGCTCACTGAAGCCGTCCGCAGCGTGCTCACCCAGTACGCCGTCTTCTCCGGCCGCGCCCGACGCTCCGAGTTCTGGTACTGGGCACTCACGTACACCGTGGTACTCCTCGTGGCCGGTGCGCTGGACCAGATCTGGGACTCCCCGATCGCCGTCGTGCTGGCCACGTTGGCGCTGCTCGTCCCGACCCTCGCCGTCACGTGGCGGCGGCTGCACGACACCGGCCGCTCCGGCGCCTGGTACTTCCTCGCGCTCGTCCCGTTCGGCGGCATCGTGGTGCTCGTCTTCATGGTGATGGACAGCCAGCCGATGAACCAGTACGGCCCGTCGCCCAAGGCGATCGAGCCCGCGGTCGTCTGACCAACTCTCGCGGCCCGCGCCCCCGGCGACCTCGCCGGCGCGGGCCGCGGGCGGCACCGGGGCTAGGCTGACGGCATCGTGAGCTGCGCTCAGGCCGAACCTGCTGGCGCCCCGGCTCAGCGTCGGGGCGTGGCTCGAGGCGGTGCCTGGGCCCACTCCCGGACGACGTCCGCAGCCGTCCTGGCGATCGTGCTCGTCGGCGGGTGCGGGATCACCACGAGCGTCGAGCCCACGTCCGACCCGGGGAGACGAACCGTGAGTGACGCAACCGACCCGTCGCAGTCCGCTTCCCCGACGACGCCGTCGACGACGCCCCCGGCCGGCGTCGACCCGTCGCTCGGCGCCGTCGTCGAGCAGGCTCGGGCCGACCTCGCCGGGCGGCTGGGGGTGCCGGAGGCCGCCATCACGGTGGTGTCCGCGAAGCCCGTGACCTGGCCGGACAGCTCCCTGGGCTGCCCGCAGCCGGGCATGGCGTACCTGCAGGTGCTCACCGACGGCTCACGGATCCTGCTGGAGCATGCGGATCGCCAGTACGCCTACCACTCGGGCGGGCGCAGCCCGGCGCCGTTCCTCTGCGAACGCACCGAGGGGCCGTTCCGTACCGGACGCTAGCCTCGGCGGATGACCGCAGCCGCCCGTTCGTCCAGCCGCGTCTGCATCGTCGGAGCCGGCGCGGTCGGCGGCATGATCGGCGCCCGGCTCGCTGCCGCGGGGACGCCGACGTCTGCTCTGGCTCGCGGAGCGACGCTGGAAGCATTGCAGCGCAACGGGTGGCGGCTGATCGAAGGCGACCGCGAGATCACCGGCCCGGTGACGGCGAATGCCGACCCAGCCGAGCTCGGGCCGCACGACATGGTGGTCCTCGCGGTCAAGGCGCAGTCGCTGCCGGGGCTCGCACCCAGCCTGCGGCCCCTGCTCGGGCCGGAGACGGTCGTCGTCCCGGCGATGAACGGCGTGCCGTGGTGGTTCTGCGACGGGCTCGGCGGCCCGGTCGGCGGCCGGCGGCTCGACAGCGTCGATCCCGGGGGTCTCGTCGCGCGCGCGATCCCGACCTCGCACGTCCTCGGCTGCGTGGTGCACCTGAGCGCCAGCACCTCGGCGCCGGGCGTCGCGGTGCACGGCACCAAGCAGGGCCTGATCCTCGGCGAGCCGGCCGGCGGCACCAGCGAGCGCCTCGAGCGCGTCGGCGACCTGCTCGCCGCCGCCGGGTTCGACGTCACCAGGTCAGCGCGCATCCAGGACGACGTGTGGTTCAAGCTCTGGGGCAACATGACGATGAACCCGATCTCGGTCCTCACCGGCACCACCATGGACCGGATCGTCGACGACGAGCTCGTCGAGGAGCTGGTCCGGGCGATCATGCTGGAGGCGCGCGAGGTCGGCGAGCGCATCGGCACGCCGGTGCAGCAGGACGTCGAGGAGCGCCTCGCCATCACCCGCTCGATGGGCCCGATGCGCACCTCGATGCTGCAGGACGCCGAGGCCGGGCGCTCGATCGAGCTGGACGCCCTGGTGTCGGCGGTGCGCGAGCTGGCGCAGGCGGTGGACGTGCCGACGCCGTTCACCGACGCGGTGCTCGGGCTCACCCGGGTGGCGGCCCGCGCCCGCGGTCTCTACCCCGCCTAGAGCCGGCCCGGCCTAGGGTGGCGCGCGTGGCCCGCCGACGACACGACCTGGACTCGCTGCTGGAGGTGGCGGTACGGGTGTACACCGAGCGCGGGTTCGACGGCACCAGCATGGGAGACCTGGCCACGGCGGCCGGGTTGTCGAAGTCGACGCTGTACCACCACGTCGAGTCCAAGGAGCAGCTGCTCCGGCTGGCCCTGGAGCGAGCCGTCGAGCCGTTGTTCGCCGTCGTCGACGAGCCCGGCGCCCGGGAGGGTCGGGCGATCGACCGGCTCGAGTACGTCGTCCGGCGTGAGGTGCACGTGCTCGTCGAGCGGCTGCCGTACGTGACCCTGCTGCTGCGGGTGCGCGGCAACTCCGCCACCGAGCGCTGGGCGCTGGAGCAGCGCCGGCGCTTCGACCACCTGGTGGCAGGACTGGTGACGCAGGCGGCGGCCGAGGGCGACGTCCGCCTCGACGTCGACCCCGGACTGGTCGCCCGCCTGCTCTTCGGGATGATCAACTCGCTGGCCGAGTGGTACGACCCGGACGCCGGTGCCGCGCTGGACGCCGGACCGCTCGCCGACGCGGTGGTGCGGCTGGCGTTCGACGGCCTGCGCGCGGGGTGACTGCCACGGCTGCCTTCGCCCGTGCGTCGGTGGCCGCCGGCATGGCATACTGGGAACCGACCGATCGGTCGGTTAGCCGAAGGAGTGCACTGTGGACGACGCCGCGCAGCAGGAGCGTTTCGACTCGCTCGTCGCCGACGACCAGCGGATCGAGCCGCGAGACTGGATGCCGGCCGGCTACCGCAAGACGCTGATCCGGCAGATCGCCCAGCACGCGCACTCCGAGATCATCGGCATGCAGCCCGAGGGCAACTGGATCAACCGCGCACCCAGCCTGCGCCGCAAGGCCATCCTGATGGCCAAGGTGCAGGACGAGGCGGGTCACGGCCTCTACCTGTACTCGGCCGCCGAGACGCTCGGCATCGACCGCTCCGAGCTGCTCGACATGCTGCACACCGGCCGACAGAAGTACTCGTCGATCTTCAACTACCCGACGCTGTCGTGGGCCGACATGGGGTCGATCGGCTGGCTCGTCGACGGCGCGGCGATCGTCAACCAGGTGCCGATCTGCCGCTGCTCGTACGGCCCCTACGCCCGGGCGATGGTGCGGATCTGCAAGGAGGAGTCCTTCCACCAGCGACAGGGCTTCGAGATCCTGCACACGCTCAGCCACGGCACCGCCGAGCAGCACGAGATGGCGCAGGAGTCGGTCAACCGCTGGTGGTGGCCGAGCCTGATGATGTTCGGCCCGCCGGACGACGCGTCGCCGAACTCCGCGCAGTCGATGGCCTGGGGCATCAAGCGGCACAGCAACGACGAGCTCCGGCAGCGCTTCGTCGACATGACCGTGCCGCAGGCGCAGGTGCTCGGCCTGACCCTGCCCGACCCCGACCTGCACTACGACGAGGAGTCCGGCCACTGGCGCTTCGGCGAGATCGACTGGGCCGAGTTCTACGAGGTCCTCAAGGGCAACGGCCCGTGCAACGCCGAGCGGATCGAGCGGCGGGCCAGCGCCCACGACGAGGGTGCCTGGGTGCGTGAGGCGGCCTTGGCCTATGCGGACAAGCAGGCCGCCCGAGCCCAGGGTGCGGTGGCATGAGCACCCCCACCCGACGCGAGTGGCCGCTCTGGGAGGTCTTCGTCCGGGCCCGCCGCGGCCTGAGCCACGGACACGTCGGCTCGTTGCACGCGCCGGACGCCGAGATGGCGCTGCGCAATGCGCGGGACCTCTACACCCGCCGCGGCGAGGGCGTGAGCCTGTGGGTGGTGCCCAGCGCCGCCATCACCGCGAGCAGCCCGGACGAGAAGGACGCGTTCTTCGACCCAGCCGCCGACAAGGCATACCGCCATCCCACGTTCTACGACATCCCGGACGAGGTGCAGCACCTGTGAGCGCAGACGGCGCGCGAACGGCATACGCCCTCGCGCTCGGCGACGACGCCCTCGTCGCCGCGCACCGCTGCGGCGAGTGGATCACCCGCGCCCCGCAGCTGGAGGAGGACGTCGCCCTCGCCAACATCGGTCTCGACCTGCTGGGCCAGGGGCGCGCCCTGCTGGCGCACGCGGGCGAGCTCGAGGGCGCGGGCCGCACCGCCGACGACCTCGCCTACCTGCGCGATGCCGACGCCTTCACCAACGTCCGGCTGGTCGAGCTGCCCAACACCGACTTCGCCGTGTCGATGGCCCGGCTGCTGACCTTCTCCGCCTACCAGCTCGCGCTCTACGACGCCCTCGTGTCGAGCACGGACGAGGTCATCGCCGGGGTGGCGGCGAAGGCCGTCAAAGAGGTCAGCTACCACCTCGACCACGCCACCGAGTGGGTGCTGCGCCTTGGCGACGGCACGGACGAGAGCCACCAGCGCATGCAGGCGGGTCTTGACGCCGTCTGGCCGTTCGTGCCCGAGCTGTTCGACGGCGCGTTCGTGCCGGCTGAGCTGGTCACCTCCGGGGTGGCCGTCGACCCGTCGTCGCTGCACGAGACCTGGCATGGGGCCGTCGCGGCCGTGATCGCCCAGGCCACACTCAGCGAGCCGGTCACCGCGCCGGCGAGCGGTTCGGGACGCCGCGGCGAGCACCTGCCGGAGCTCGCCCAGATGCTCGACGAGATGCAGAGCGTCCACCGCGCCCACCCAGGAGCGACGTGGTGACCGCGGCCGTCGACATCGACCGCGCCCGCGCTGCCGCCGCCAGCGTGCTCGACCCGGAGGTGCCGGTGCTCACCGTCGCCGACCTCGGCGTGCTGCGCGACGTGATGGTCAGCGAGGACGGCAGCGTCGAGGTCGTCATCACGCCGACGTACTCCGGCTGCCCGGCGATGGAGGCCATCGCCACCGACATCCGCAGCGCGGTGCAGGGCGCCGGCTTCGCCGACGTCCGGGTGCGCACCGTGCTGAGCCCCGCCTGGACCACCGACTGGATGACGGACGACGGACGACGCAAGCTCGCCGAGTACGGCATCGCGCCCCCGGGCACCGGGCCGGTCGGACCGGTCTCGCTCACCCTCAAGCGGCAGGCCCCGAGCTCGCCGAGCTGTCCGCAGTGCGGGTCCGGCGACGTTCGTGAGCTGTCGCACTTCGGCTCGACGGCGTGCAAGTCGTTGTGGCAGTGCGGATCCTGCCGCGAGCCTTTCGACCACTTCAAGGCGATCTGACCATGACGACCACCGACCTCGACGAGACCGGCACGACCGAGTCCGGGCCAGGCAGCGGCACCACGAGCACCGCCCCGCAGCTGTCGGCACGCAGCCACGCCGCGTTCCACCCGCTCCGCCTCGCCGCGATCGGGCAGCTCACCAACTCTGCCGTCACCCTCACGTTCGAGGTGCCCGACGAGCTGGCCGGCGCCTACCGCTTCACCCCCGGCCAGCACCTCACGCTGCGCACCACCGTCGACGGCGAGGAGGTGCGTCGCAGCTACTCGATCTGCGCACCCCCGTCGTCCGGCCTGCTGCAGGTCGCGGTGAAGTCGCTGGAGGGCGGGGCCTTCTCGACCCACGCGCGCACCGGTCTGTCGGTCGGCGACGTCCTGGACGTGATGACGCCGGCCGGCCGCTTCGGCGTGAGCCTGGATCCGTTGCACCGCAAGGCCTACGTGGCAGTCGTCGCTGGCAGTGGTGTCACGCCGGTGATGTCGATCCTGCCGGCCGTGCTCGAGACCGAGCCCGAGAGCACCTTCACGCTCGTCTACGGCAACCGCGACAGCGGCTCGGTGATGTTCGTCGAGGAGCTCTCGGACCTCAAGGACCGCTACCCCACCCGGTTGCAGTTCGTGCATGTGCTGAGTCGCGAACCGCAGGACGCCGAGCTGCTGTTCGGCCGGATCGACGAGACCAAGCTCGCGACCCTGCTCGAGTCCGTGGTGCCGGTCGACGCTGTCGACGAGTGGCTGTTGTGCGGCCCGTTCGAGCTCGTGCAGCAGGTGCGCGAGAGCCTCGTCGCCCGCGGGGTGCCCAACCAGCAGGTGCACCTCGAGCTCTTCCACGTCGACGGCGAGACACCGCGCCTCGCCCGCCCCCGTGGCGGTTCCAGCGACGCCGGCTGCCAGGTCACGGTCCGGCTCGACGGCAGGTCGACGACGTTCGCCATGCCGGACGAGGGATCGGTCCTCGACGCGACGCTGGGCGTGCGTGCCGATGCGCCGTTCGCCTGCAAGGGCGGCGTCTGCGGCACCTGCCGGATCAAGGTCGTCGAGGGTGACGTCGAGATGAGCCGCAACTTCGCCCTCGAGCCGGACGAGATCGCCGACGGTTTCGCTCTGGCCTGCCAGTCGGTGCCGACGTCCGACCGGCTCGTCGTCGACTTCGACGCCTGAGCGAGAATGCGCCGGTGACCTCAGAGCCGACCGTCCCGCAAGTCCCGCGCGACGGCGCGGCCGTGCAGCCCGATCTCGGGACGACCGGCCCGCACCGACGCATCGGCTCGCGCGGCTTCGACTTCAGCCGCCAGGTCGCCATCATGGCAATCGTCAACCGCACCCGGGACTCGTTCTACGACAACGGTTCCACCTTCGACTGGGCACCGGCCGTGGCAGCCGTGCGACGTGCCGTCGATGCTGGTGCCGACTGGGTCGACATCGGCGGAGTGCCGTTCTCGCCGAACGCGGAGGCGGTCAGCGAGCAGGACGAGATCGCCCGCGTCGTGCCCCTCGTCGAGGCGGCCCGGGAGATCACCGACGCCGTCATCTCGGTCGACACGTTCCGGTCAGGAGTAGCCCGGGCTGCGCTGCGAGCCGGTGCCGACGCCGTCAACGACACCTCTGGCCTGTCCGACCCAGCAGTGGCGGACGTCGTCGCGGCCGAGGACGGCACGCTCATCGTCTGTCACAGCAAGGCTGCGCCGCTGACGCACCTGCCGCGACCCCGCTACGACGACGTCGTGACGGAGGTGCGCGACCTGCTGGCCAGCCGGGTGGCGCTGGCGCTAGAGCGCGGGGTACCGGCCGAGCGGATCGTCGTCGACCCCGGGCACGACCTCAACAAGAACACCGTGCACTCGCTGGAGCTCACCCGCCGGCTCGGCGAGTTCGCGGTGCTCGGCTACCCGCTGCTCGCGGCGGTCTCGAACAAGGACTTCATCGCCGAGGCGCTCGGCCTCGACAAGCAGGAGCTGACCGCCGGCACCACCGCGACGCACGTGTTCTGCGTGCTGCAGGGCGCGCGGATCCTGCGGGTTCACGACGTGGCGGCTGCGGTGTCGGCGGTGCGGATGACCGAGGCGATCCTCGGCTGGCGACCCCCGGTCCGGCTGCAGCACAACACCTGACCGGGCTTGAGCCCTTCGGCGGCGAGCGCCAGGATGCGTCAGCCGGTGCGGGTGAGCGACTCGTCGACGTCCAGCACGACGTCGGCGCTGCTGTTGCGCGAGAGCAGCTCGTCGAGGTCGGCGAGTCGGGCGAGAGCGTCGCTCACGGCACCTTCGTCCCCGGAGACCCGGGCGACGTGCAGCTCGTGCACCGCGCTAGCCCGCTGCGTGTTGAGCTCGTTCAGGAACGCTGCGCTGATCCCCATGTCGCCTCCTCCAGGTGGGTGCCTGCCGTGGCCTCGGTGGCCGGTCGACGGGCGATGATCACACCGCTGCCCCGTGGCAGGTCGGCGAACAACTCGGTGAGCAGGTCGGCCGGGTCGCGACCGGTGACCTGCGCTGGCAGTGCCTGCAGCACCGACGCCAGCGACGCAGGGAGCGCGTCGAGGGCGTCCGACGACAGTACGAGCAGCCGCTGGTCCGTGTCGAGCCGACCACGCTCCGGAACGCCCGGAACGGACGGGATCGTGCACGCTCCGCCCGGCGAGACGAGCAGGGCCGGCGGGGTCGATGACGCCGCGACGAGCACGCTGCCGTCCGGACGCAGCGCCACGAGCGTGCGCCGCGACCTACCCGCCGACTCGTCGCCCACGGAGACCTGCAACCCGCCGTCGACCCGGTCCACCGCGACGACGCCGCCGGCGCCGGCGCAGCCCGTGACGGTCCACAGCTCGGAGCTGACGACCTGCGGGCGCACCCGGACGTCGTCCGAGGTGAGCTCGATCGTCACGGTCACCGCCCCCCGGCGGGTTCGACGTCCAGCACGGCGCCCAGGCCGGTCCGGTCGAGCACGCCGAGGCTGTGGCTGCTCACGCCGCGCACAGTGACCTCGACGCCCCGGGCGCGGCACTGCCGCTTGGTCCACAGCAGTGCCGCGACGACGGCGGACGACAGCCGCTCCAGCCCCGCCACGTCGACGACCAGACGCGCATCCCCCGCGCTGATCACCTCACGCAGCCGCGTTCGCAGCTCACTGAGCCCCTGTGCCGGCCTCGCGTCGTCCAACGACACCACCACGGTGCGGGTGATGACCCCCGCCGACCTCATGACGTCCATGTCCCACCCTCCCCACGCTTTGACGTCACCCAGACTGCCCGGGGAATGTTGCGATCGGCTCAGCCGCACCTTTGCGGTTTCATGACGACCAGGCGTCCGTCGCCACCGGAGGGACGGCGGCGCCGCCCGGGCTGGCAGCATGGGCGCATGGCACCCCGGCTGCTCGTCCTCGAGGACGACGACGGGATCCGCAGCGCCCTGGCACTGGCGCTGGAGGACGAGGGGTACGAGGTCGTCCAGCATGCGGACGCCGAGACCGCGCTCGAGGCCGTCGGCGACGGTCGCATCGACCTGATGCTCGTCGACCTGATGCTCGGCGGCATGGACGGCTTCAGCTTCATCCGGCGCGCCAGGCCGGTGAGCCAGGCACCGATCATCGTCGTCAGTGCCCGCGACGGGACGAGCGACATCGTGGCCGCGCTCGAGGCCGGCGCCGACGACTACGTGACCAAGCCGTTCGTGGTCAAGGAGGTCAGCGCCCGGGTGCGCGCCCTGCTGCGCCGCCCGGCGTCCGCCCCGCCGGACGCCGACCCCGCCGCCGCGAACGGTCGGCCACCCGCCACGGACGGCACTGGACCCGGCCCGGCGGGGAGCGGCGTCGGCCTGGCCGGCCCGAACGGCGGCGCCTCCTTGGCCGGCACCGTGCTGCTCGACGCGACCGACGGTCCGCTCGTGCTCGCGCCCGACGCCGGGACGGTGCGGCGCGGCGCCGACGAGGTGCACCTGACCCTCACCGAGTTCCGCCTGCTGTGCGAGCTCGCGTCGCCGGCCGGCCGGGTGCTCAGCCGCCGCACGCTGCTGGAGCGGGTCTGGGACCGCGGCTTCTTCGGTGACGAGCGCATCGTCGACGTCCACATCCGGCGGCTGCGCACCAAGATCGAGCGCGACCCCAGCACGCCACGGCTCGTCGTGACGGTGCGCGGGCTCGGCTACCGGCTCGACCCCCGATGACCTCGCCGTGAGGCCGCGGCGGCCCCGCTGGGGACTGCGCGCGACGGTGACGCTCTCGTTCGCCGCTGGCGCCCTGCTGCTGTCGTTCGTGCTCTCGGTAGGCACCTACTTCGTCGTCCGGCACTACCTGATCGACCAGCGCGAGGTCTCGGCGACGCGGCAGGCGTTCGCGGACGCGTCGTTCGTGCGCGACGGCCTGCTGACCTCCGGCGCGCAGGTCAGCGACGTGCTCGGCAACGTCGCGCCGCCGGCCGGCTCCGACGTCGTGGTGCACCGGCGCGGGCGGTGGTTCTCGTCGTCGCTGCAGGCTGACGCGCAGACCGTGCCGGACGCTGCGCGCACCACGGTGGAGGCCGGCCGGCCGGTGCTGGTGTGGTCGTCGGGGGCGGACGGTGCCGAGCTCACGGTCGGCGTCCCGCTGCCCGCCGTGGACGCCGAATACTTCGAGATCTCCAACCCGACCGAGCTGAACCGCACGCTCTCGACGCTGGCCATCGTGCTGATGGCGTTCGCCGTCGCGACCACCATCGGCGGCGCCGTGCTCGGGCGGACGGCGGCCCGGCGGGTCGTGGCCCCGCTGGACGACGTCGCCACGGCCGCCGCGCGGATCTCCGCAGGTGAGCTCAGCACCCGGCTGCCGAGCACCGAGGACCCAGACCTGGCGACCATCGTGGGCTCGTTCAACGCCATGGTGGAGGCGCTCGACGACCGCATCCGGCGGGACGCGCGCTTCGCCGCCGACATCAGCCACGAGCTGCGCTCGCCGCTCACCACGCTGGTCACCAGCGTCGAGATCATGCAGCGCCGGCGCGAAGACCTGCCGGACCGCGCCCAGCAGGCGCTCGACCTGATGACGAACGAGCTCGAGCGGTTCCAGCACTCGCTCGAGGATTTGCTCGAGCTCGGCCGCCTGGACGCCGGCGTGGCGGTGCAGAACCTCAGCGACGTCGACCTGCGCGACCTGGTGCGCCACGCGCTCTCCGAGAGCCACCGCTACGGGCCGGCCACGCTGCCGGACGAGCCGCTCGTCGTCCGGGTCGACAAGCAGCAGCTCAACCGCGCCCTGTTCAACCTCTTCGACAACGCCGAGCTGCACGCCGGCGGCCTGCACTCGGTGCAGGTCGAGCGGGCCGGCAACCTCGGCGTGATCATTGTCGACGACGATGGGCCAGGGGTACCGGTCGAGGAGCGCGAGCGGATCTTCGAGCGGTTCGTGCGCGCCGGATCGCGGGGGTCGCGGCGAGGGACCGGGCTCGGGTTGAGCCTGGTGGCCGAGACGGTGCACGCCTTGGGCGGAAACGTCGGGTGCACGGAGCGGCCCGGTGGCGGCGCCCGGTTCGTGATCCGGCTGCCGCTGGCTGAGGGGGAGTCGTCATGACGGACCGCGAACCGGACCCCAGCGTGCGTGGTGCCCGAGGCCGACGGCTGCGGCGCGCAGGGATCGTGGCGGTCGCGCTGAGCGCGCTGCTGCTGGCGGGCTGCGGGCTGCCCAGCGACGGGGCCGCTCGCCCCATCCCGGCGACGGCAGTGCCGTACGGGCTGCTCGGACCGGCCGCGACGGCGACCACGACCGCGCCCACGCCCGAAGGCAAGCGCAGCGAGCAGCCCCGCACGTACCTGCTGGGCTCCGACCAGCTGCTGCAGCCGGTTCCAGCGGCGGTAGACCTCTCGCAGCTGGTCACGTCCCGGCAGGAGCTGACTGCGCTGTTCGCGCTGCTGGCCGCCGGCCCGACCGAGAGCCAGCGCGCGCAAGGGCTGAGCACCGCGCTCACCCCCGGCGTCCGGATCGAGCTGCTGTCGGTGCACGACCGCATCGCCGACGTCGCGGTGGACGCCGGGTTGAAGGACCCGTCGGCCGACCGGCTCCCGCTGGCCATCGGCCAGCTGGTGCTGACGGCGACGTCGGTGGAGGGGATCGACGCGGTGCAGCTGCTGCGGGATGGCGCCCCGGTCGAGGTGCCGCTGCCGGGTGGCGCGTTGACGGCCGCACCGCTCAACCGGTTCGACTACCGCGCGCTGCTGCACCGTCCGACGGTCTCACCGACCCCCGAACCCACCTCGGCCGACGCCGCCGCCACCGCCGACCGGTCGACGTCCACCCCCGCCAAGAGCTGACCCCCGACCCGCCCCGACCCGGCCGATGTTGATCACGTCAAGCAGGCTTTCGGTCGCTTGCCGAGGGTTCCAACCCTTGGTAAGCGGTACGACGCCTGCTTGACGTGATCAACGGGCGCGTACCAGGTCCCGGGGGGGCCGGGAGCGGCGGGCGGTCAGTCGTGCCGGGCGAGCCAGTCGGCGACGACGTCCACGTAGGCCGCCCGCTCCTCCCACATGGGCATGTGCGAGGAGTCCTCGAAGATCACCTGCTCGGTGTCCGCAATCCCGGCGGTGAGGACGTCCTGCAGCGCAGGCGTGGCCTCGTCGTGGCGGCCGCTCAGTACGAGGGTCGGGACGGCGATCTGGGCGAGGCGGTCCGTGGACTGCCAGTCGCGGATGCTGCCGATGACGTGGAACTCTGACGGCCCGTTCATCGTGTGGTAGACGGTCGGGTCGGCCTCGATCTGCCCGAAGGCGTACTGCACCGCCTCGGGCATGGGGTCCATGCGGCACACGTGCCGCGCGTAGAAGACGTCGCAGGCCGCCGCGTACTCGGGGTCATCCGTGGTGCCGGCCGCTTCGTGCCGGCGCAGGGTCTCCTCGACGTCGGCCGGCAGGTCGGCGCGCAGCCGGTTGGCTTCCGCCACGAAGGCCGGGAAGGACGCCGCCGTGTTCGACAGTGCGAGCGACCGCAGACCCGGCGGCTGCGTGAACGCGTGCTCCTGCGCGAGGAAGCCTCCCCACGACTGACCCAGGACGTGGTAGCGATCGACAATTCCCAAGTGCCGCAACAGGTTCGCCAGCTCGCGGACGAACAGGTCGACCGTCCAGAAGTCGGCGCCGCGCTCCGGCAGGTGGGTCGAGCGACCGTTGCCGAGCTGGTCGTACAGGACGACGCCGCGCCCACCGCGTTCCGGTGCAGCGAGGTCAGTCAGCGGGAGCAGGTAGTCGTGCGTGGCACCCGGCCCGCCATGCAGCACCACCAGCGGGGCCGCGCCCGCGGTGAGGTCACCGTCGACCCGGTACCAGGTGCGGTGGCCGTCGAACTCGGCATAGCCCTCAGTGGTCACAGGCGCAGGCTACGGGACCGACCCGGTCTCGATGCCGCGCGCCGCCAACAGCTCGGCGCGCTTCCACGCGTAGCCGACCATCCAGTGCGGCTGCAGCCGGTACATCCGGATGTCGTCGCCCCACTCCAGGGGCGAGCTGCCGTAGTGGGCGATCCAGTGCGCGAGTGTCTCGTCCCAGTCCGCGTCGGTCGGCGCCATCAGCGCGACCTCGCCGTGGCTGAAGACGGCCAGCTCCTCGTTGTCGATGTGTGCCACGCTCACCGCCGGGCGGGCCTGCAAGTGGCGCGCCTTGGCCGCGGTGCCGTTGGTGCTGAAGGTCCAGGTCGCGTGCAGGAAGTGACCGTCCAGGGCGCTGATCCTCGGCTCGCCGGTGGCGGTGACCGTCGCGACGCTCAGCACCTTCATGCCGGTGAGCAAGGCCGCCAGGTCGCCGGCAGACAGGGTGCGGTCGTCGTTGATGATGCCGCGCAGGTGCTCGGTGGCGCCGGCGTGCGACGCGTCGAGCAATTGTTGGAGGGCGGCGAGCTCCGCTGCGGTCTCGAGCATGCTGACCACGGTAGGCGCTCAACCGGTCGCAGACTTGATCGATCGTGCTGTCCTCTCACCTCGCCGGGTGGCCGGCCAGCCGTCCGCCGTCCACCGGGATGACGGCCCCAGTGACGAAGCTGGACCTGTCACTGCACAGCCAGAGCACGGCGTCGGCGACGTCCTGCGGCTGGCCCACCCGGCCCAGCGGCACGCTGGCCGCCACGTGCTCCAGAGCCTGCTCGCCCGCTGCCGCGAGCCGGTCGGTCAGGATCGGTCCGGGAGCGACGGCGTTGACCCGGATGCCGTCGGCGGCGTGGTCGAGGGCCGCCACCCGGGTCAGGCCGCCCACGCCGTACTTGCTGGCCACGTAGCCGGCCAGGCCGGCCACCCCCTGCTCACCCGCCGTGGACGACACGTTGACGACGGCGCCGCCCGCGCCCGTGGAGCGCATCAGGGCGATCTCGTGCTTCAGGCACAGGAAGGTGCCGCGCAGGTTCACCGCGAGGGACGCGTCGAAGTCCTCGGTGGCCCACCCGGCGAGGGGGGTGGGCGGGCGACCGCCACCGCCGGCGTTGTTGACCGCCGCGTCGAGCCGCCCCAGCCGCTCGCCGATCCCATCGACCAACCGCCGCACCGACGTCTCGTCCGTCACGTCGACGACCATTGCCGAGGCCTGGCCGCCGCGCTCGGCGATCGACGCGACCTGCCGGGCCAGCGCGCGCTCGTCGCGGGCAGCCAGCACCACCGTCGCTCCCTCCGCGGCAAGTTCTCGCGGCCACGGCGGCGCCGATGCCGCGGCTCGCCCCGGTCACCAGCGCGACCTTCCCCGCCAGCTGTCCCGCGTCGTTCTGCTCCGTCATGCGCTCGCTCCCTTCCGTTCTCCCTCGACGTCGAGCTCGGGCAGGCCGAGATCGGCCCGGATGAGCGAGTAGATCGCCAGATCGACTCGCCCGCCGTGCACGTAGCCCGCTGACCTCGCGACGCCCTCCCGGGTGAAGCCGGCCTTCTCGGCCACCCGAACTGAGGCCAGGTTGCCGGTGGCGATCCGCAGCTCCACCCGCGCGAACGCCATCGCGTCGAGGGTCCAGCGCGCCAGCGCAGTGGTCGCCGCCGCCATCAGTCCGCGACCCCGCGACGCGGGCGCCGTCCAGTAGCCGATCTCGGCGACCCGCGAGGCCCAGTCGGTGCGCTTCAGGTCGATGGCACCGACCACCGTGCCGCCCGCCTCGACTGCCCGCACCAGCCCCCGGCCACTGGTTCGCGACTGAGCGGTCAGGTCCCGGCACCACTCGAGGGCGTGCTCGCGCAGGTAGGGACGCGGGAGCGGCAGCCAGGTCTGGGTGACCGGGTCGGCTCCCGCCAGCTGGACGGTGTCGGCGTCGGCCGCGGTGAACGGGCGCAGGGTGAGCCGGTCGGTGGTCAGCACGACGTCCGGGAAGACAGCGGGTTCCGACATCCCCCCGATGGTGCCACGGGCGTGCCCGAAATCCACCCTCATATCCCTCAGAACAGGCTGAGCTGGGCCTGCTCGTCGGGTGCCTCGACAGCCACCACCGCCGGCTCGGGATCACGTCGCTGCGATGGTGCGGGGACGTCGTCCAGCTCGGCCAGCCGCTCCCAGGTGGGCGTGCCGGGCGGCGCGCTGCCGGTGAGCGCCCACAGCGAGGGGCCGAGCCGGATGTCACGCTCGCCGAGCCCGGCGTGCAACCGGACGACGTCCATCGGCACCCGCATGGCGTCCAGTGCCGGCAACTCGAGGTCGTCGCGCATCGCCATCAGGCGCAGGTTGCGAGCCACGTTGTCGCGGGCGGCCGGGTCGGCCAGCCGGCGCGTGGCCGCCACGCCGATCGCGGCCACCACCTCGTGCTCACGGCCATCGTCGATGGCCGCGTACGCCTCCGCGACCCCGCGGAACACCGCGAGCAGCTTGGCCGCCGTCTTGGCGCCGATGCCGAGCGCGCCGGGCAGGTTGTCGGACACGTCGCCGCGCACCGCCGCGTAGTCGCGGTACTGGCCGGCCGCCACCCCGCACACGGCCGGCAGGCGGGCCGGCGTCAGCAGCGGCGACGCATCGATCCCGCCGACGATGACGCGCAGCACGGAGGTGGTGTCGTCGATGAGCGCGAACGAGTCACGGTCGCTGGTGACCACCGCGCACCGCCAGCCGTCGCGCCGGGCCATCGCGGCGGCGGAGGCGAGGATGTCGTCGGCCTCCCACCCCTCGTGCTGGACGACGGCGAAACCGGCCGCCCGCAACAGGTCTGGCGCGCCGCCGAGCTGGTCGACCAGCTCGGGTGCCTTCTCGCGGCGGCCCGCCTTGTAGGCCGGGTACTCATCCTTGCGCAGCGAGTCGCCCGGGCAGTCGAACCCGACCACGACCGCGTCCGGCGTCAGCCGGGCAGCGGCGCCGCCGATCGAGACGACGAGCCCGCGCAGCGCCCACACCGGCCGCCCGGCCGTGTCGCGCTGGCCGCTGTGCTCGTGCGCGTGGTGCGCCCGGTGCAGCAGGCTGTTGCCGTCGACCACCATGAGCAGCGGGGCCGGGCCGGTGGACGTCACCCGACGACGGTAACGCGCCGGTCTGACGGCCGGCGCCCCCCGGCCCTAGCCTGGCCAGGTGCGCAGCGAGGCCCCGGACGTCGACCGCTACCTGCTCGAGGTGCCCGAGCAGCGGCGCGAGGTGCTCACGGCCATCCGCCAGGCGTGCACCGAGCTGCTCGCGGGCTTCGACGAGACGATGAGCTACGGGATGCCGAGCTACCTGCGCGACGGTGAGGTGGAGGTCGCCTGGGCCAGCCAGCGGCAGTACATCTCGCTCTACGTCCTGCGCACCGACGTCATGGCCGAACACCGCGGTCAGCTGGCCGATCTCGACGTCGGCAAGGGCTGCATTCGGTACCGCCGGCCCGAGCAGGTCGACCTGGACGTCGTCCGCTCGATGCTGGCAGCGACCGCGGCGCGACGCGGCGCGGTCTGCTGACTGCTCAGGCCTTGATCCTCACCCGGGCGTCCTTCTGCGCCAGCTCTACGTAGGTCTGCCCGGGCGCCATCCGCAGCGGGCGGCCGTCGGCGAGGGTGAACCGGAACGGCTGGGACATCGTGCCCTTGGCCCACGTGCCGGTCACGTACCGGCCCCCGTGGAAGTACAGGAACGTCCCCTTGGCCCGGATGATGTCGTGGATCGGCTCGTCGTGGCCCCGGCCGGCGTAGACCTTGGCGAAGTGCTGCCGCGCGCGGATGACCAGGACGTTGTCGGGCGCCACGCGGGTGCCGTCGGCGAGCACGTGCTTGCCCCAGGGCATGCTGCGCAGGTACCGCCCCGACTTCTCGTCGAAGTCGTAGCCCATGTCGTAGGTGTCGCCCTGCTTCCACGGCACGTGGATGGTGCGGGCGCGCTTGCCGGACGCCGTGCTGACCTCCGCCGCGCTGGTGGCGAACGGGAAGTAGGGCTGGTGCGGGCCGCCCTGGAACTTCTTGGTCTGCTCGGCGAGCACCTTGGGGTGACAGACCACCGCGCGGTCGTAGTACGTGACCCCTTGGTAGGTGCGGACCCGGTTCGGGTCGATCGAGTACGAGCCGGTGCCCTTGGTCGCGAGGTACGACAGCTCCCCCTCGACGTACCGGCCGTAGTGCTCGACGTAGTTGAGCACCCAGCCGGTCGCTCCGGTGTTGCCGACCACGGCTCCGATCGGGCTGAGCAGCGGGATGTCGACCGGACGGATCGACCGGACGGGGCCGACCCCGTCCGGCATCCGGGAGTGGAAGACCGGCACCAGCCGGGTGCTGCTGTAGCCGGACGCGTCGGGGTAGCCGTCGAGCTCGACGAAGACGATGTCGGCGCGGTCGAGGCCGACCTGCGGATGCTCGTTCTTGTTGTCGGGGACCTTGACCGCGACGGCGGGATGCTTGGCGGCCGACGGGTTCTTCAGCAGCGCGCCGGTGAGCGGCCACCGCGGCCGGGCGTCGACCGGGGACGACGTCGGGCTGGGCGTCGGCGTCGGAGTCGGCGTCGGGGTGACCTTCGCGCCGCCGGACGAGTCCGCGGAGCAACCCGCCAGAACCGCGCCCCCCACCCCGAGCGCGCCCAGCAACAGCGTCCGGCGATCGAACGAATCCACTCCGGATCCTTCCCGTTCTGGTGTCCCGTGCCCGTGAGGAGTATGCGGCACGCGTGGCTCGCCCGGGCACAGGAGGCGGGGTTGCGGGGTTCGAACCCGGGCTGCTGCGACTCCCTTGACCCCGGTGTCACGCGTGGCGATCCTGTGAGCCGATCCCGAGGAGCCCCGTGACCCACGCACCCGACCCACTGCCCGTGACATGGCACCCCGGGTCCCCGACCCCGAAGTACGACACTGCGCCGGACATCCAGGAGTTCGTCCTGGACGACGACACCGTGATCCTGCGGCAGAACATGACGGTGAGCTTCGAGGCGCCCTTCCTGTACCTGCTGTTCGGTCGCGACCGGGCGCTGCTGCTAGACACCGGTGCGACGCCCGAGCCCGAGCTCTTCCCGCTCCGCCGCACCGTCGACCGGCTGGTCCAGGAGCGGGGCGAGACCCGGCGCCATCCAGGCCCGTACCCCCTCCTCGTGCTGCACACCCACAGCCACGACGACCACACCGCCGGCGACGGTCAGTTCGCCGGGCGTCCCAACACCGAGCTCGTCGGCGCGAGGCTGGACGACGCCTGGCCGTGGTTCGGGTTCGACGTCGACCCCGAGCGCGTCGCGCGGATCGACCTGGGCGGCCGGATCGTCGAGGCGTTCGCCACCCCCGGGCACCACGAGAACGCCGTGACGTACTTCGACGAGGCCACCGGCTTCCTGCTCACCGGCGACACCGTCTACCCCGGACGGCTGTACGTATTCGACTGGCCGGCCTTCGACCGCACGATCACCCGACTGCTGCGGTTCTGCGCGGACCGTCCGGTGACCCGGGTCTTGGGCTGCCACGTCGAGATGAGCACGACCCCCGGCCAGGACTTCCCGGTGGGCATGAGCCACCACCCCGGCGAGCGTGCGCTGGAGCTCACGGTTGAGTCGCTGCAGCGCATTCGCGACGTCATCGACGCCCATGGCGGCCGGCCCGGTCGCTACGTGCTGGACGAGCTGATCGTCTACCCCATCCCGGAGGTGCCGACGACAACCAGCCCGTGACGGGCGCGTCCTCGAGCGTCTAGGTGGCGCCAGCGGTGAGCGTTCCGGCAGGTCGACTCACGTCTCAGCGGAGGGCGAGGGATTCGAACCCTCGAGACGGTTACCCGCCTAGCGGTTTTCAAGACCGCCGCACTAGGCCACTATGCGAGCCCTCCTGGGGACTGGACATTCTGCCGCACGAGCGTCGGCCGCCGATGCCCGCCGCGCTCCAAGACAACTCCGAGAACCGGATGAAACCGTACTTTCTGGACGACGCCCCGTCGCCGACGGCTTCGAAGGAGCTCGCACATGACGACGACCGACACCATCTCCGGACGCACCGACACCCGCCCGGTCCGCGGCCCTGAGCACCACGTGCTCACCCGGGTCATCGGCGCCGCGCTGGCCCTGGGGGTCGCCTACATCCACGTCACCGACCAGGGTGGCTTCCCCGGCGAGAAGACCCCGACCTACATCGGGGTCGGCTACTACCTGCTCGAGGCGGTGGCCCTGGTGACCGCGATCGCGCTCATCGTCGGCGCGGGCCGGCACACCCTGAAGGCGTGGGCACTCACCGGCCTGGTCGCCCTCGGGCCGCTCGCCGGCTACGTCCTGTCGCGCGGCCCCGGCCTGCCGGGGTACACCGACGACAAGGGCAACTGGACCGAACCGCTCGGCCTGATCAGCCTGGTCGTCGAAGCCGCGCTGCTCGTCCTGGCCGCGGTGCTGCTCGGCCGCTCGCGTCGTACGGCAGACTGACGACGGCGGACGGCGGCCCTCGCACCGCGACACCCTGCGCCAGCACATGAGAAAGCTGGTCTCGAACCGGTCGATTCGTGGCAGAGTGGTCCGAACTTGATCACCAGGACCCCTCAAGGCAGGGGACGAAGGCGGCCACGTGGGCACCGAACCCGATACCCGGCCGGACGACGCGCGCGTCGCCGGCGGGGCGTCTGTCGGCACCCGCCCCGGGCAGTTTCCCGCGACAGCCGAGCCGCCGACGTCCGAGATCGCGGCCCGGCTGCGGCAGGCGCTGAGCGACAGCGCGTTGACCCTGCACTACCAGCCCGTGGTGACCCTGCCGTCAGCCCGGGCGATCGGGGTCGAGGCGTTGGCCCGCTGGACTGACCCGGTGCTCGGGTCAGTGCCGCCAGACGTCTTCATCCCCATCGCCGAAAGCACGGGCCTGATCCACCCGCTCGGTGCCCAGGTGCTGTTCACCGCGTGCCGCACCGCCGCGCGCTGGCGTCCGGCGAACGGCCGGCGCCCGCGGATCGCGGTGAACGTCTCGCCGCTGCAGCTGGCCACCCCGGCGTTCGTCGGTCAGGTGTCGACCGCGCTGGAGGAGTCCGGCCTGGAGCCGCAGCAGCTCGTGCTCGAGATCACCGAGTCGGCCGCGATGGAGGACCTCGCCCAGGGCGCTGCACGGCTGAATGCGCTGCGCTCACTCGGCGTGCAGATCGCACTGGACGACTTCGGGATCGGCCACTCTCCGCTGAGCATGTTGCGCCAGCTGCCGATCGACGTCCTCAAGATCGACCGCTCGTTCGTCGCCCACGTGCACCAGAACGCGCGGGACGCCGTCATCGTGCGCCTCGTCATCGACACCGCCCACACCCTCGGCCTCAGCGTGTGCGGGGAGGGCGTCGAGACGCGCGAGCAGGCGCACCAGCTGGTCGCGCTCGGCTGCGACACCGCGCAGGGGTGGTACTTCGGTCGCCCCGCACCGGACTCCCCCGACCTCGCCGACGACCTCGACCGGCCCTCCGGCCAGGTCGTCCGCGCGCTCGACGTCCGGCAGCCGGCGCCGATCCAGATCGGCTCCGACGAGCTGGTCACGATCATCAGCCCACAGGCCGAGGTGCTCTACGCCTCGCCCGGATCGCTGTCGGTGCTGGGCTACACGCCGTCCGGGCTGATCGGGCGGTCGGCAGCCGACCACCTGCACCCGGACGAGGCCGACGACATCCTCACCGCTCGCGAGCCCGGCCGGGGCGAGCTGCCGTCGGTGCGCGTGCACCGGGTGCGGCACCGCGACGGGACGTATCGCTGGCTCAGCACCCGCGCGCAGCTGCTGCGCGACCAGGACGGCCGACCCTCGCAGGTGGTCGCCACCAGCCGCGACGTCACCCCGCAGGTCGAGGCCGAGCGCCAGCTCGCCTCCACCGAGGCGACGCTGAGCTGGGCGTTCGACCAGTCGCCGATCGGCATGGCGCTGTCGGACTTCGACGGCGCCATCGTGCGCACCAATGCGGCGTTCGCCAGCATGCTCGGCTACGCGCCGGCCGAGTTGATCGGGCTGCGGGTGCACGACCTCACGCACGAGGACGACCGCGCCGTCGACGCCGGCAACCTGCTCGCCCTGCACGACGACCACCACGTCACGCAGCACGTCCGCAAGCGCTACCGGCACCGCACCGGCCGCGACGTGCCCGCGATGGTCTGGGCGACGACTCTGGACGACGACCGCGGCGACCCGGCCTTCGTAGTCGCCCACATCATGCCCGCGGAAGAGCCGTGAGCCCGACCCGCTTCGGCGTCATCGGCACCGGCGGCATCGCCTCCGCGATGACCCGCGACATCGCGTTGCTGCCCGACGTCTCGGTGGTGGCCGTCGGTTCGCGCACCACGGAGTCGGCCGAGCGGTTCGCCGCCGAACATGCCGTGCCGCAGGCGCACTCGAGCTACGAGGCGCTCGCGAGCGACCCCGACGTCGATGTCGTGTACGTCGCGACGCCGCACCCCGGGCACCACGCTGCGGCCCTGCTGGCGGTCACTGCCGGCAAGGCGGTGCTGGTCGAGAAGCCCTTCATGATGGACGCCGCCCAGGCCGTCTCGGTCGTCGAGGCGGCGCGCGCGGCCGGCACCTTCGCGATGGAGGCCATGTGGGCGCGGTTCGTGCCGCACATGGTGAAGGTGCGGGAGGTGCTGGCGTCCGGGGTGATCGGTGAGGTCACGACCGTCACGGCCGACCACGGGCAGTGGTTCGCCTTCGACCCACGGCACCGGTTGTTCGATCCCGCGCTCGGTGGCGGTGCGCTGCTCGACCTCGGCATCTACCCGCTGTCGTTCGCCTCCATGGTGCTCGGCGAACCCGAGCGCGTCACCGCTCGGTCGACGCCGACGTCCACCGGGGTCGACGCCCAGACGTCGGTGCTGCTCGAGTACGCAAGCGGGGCACACGCCCTGGTGTCGACGACACTACGTGCCAAGACCCCTTGCCGTGCAACGGTTGTCGGCACCGACGGGCGGATCGAGATCGACACGACCTTCTACGCCCCGACCACGTTCACCGTGCACCCGCGGGTCGGGGAGCCGTGGCGCTACGACGAGCCGCACGAAGGGCACGGGCTGCGCCACGAAGCGGCGGAGGTGGCGCGGTGCCTCGCGCTGGGGCTCACCGAGAGCCCGGTGCTGCCGCTCGACGAGACGATCGCGATCATGCGGACGATGGACGAGGTGCGCGCGCAGATCGGCCTCACCTACCCCCCCTCCCCCTGACCCTTTCCGCCACTCAGGCCGGTTTCCGCCACTCAGGCCGGTTTCCGGCGTCCGAAACCGGCCTGAGTGGCGGAAAGGTCGCGGCCGGCCCGCTCGGCGCCGATACTCGCCGGAGGACACGACGGATCGGGGACGTCGAAGGCCGGCGCCCCCGTCACCCAGACCTACGTCGCGAGCGCATCGGCGGGCGCGTCGGGCAGTAGCCCGCGCGCCCATCCGTGCCCCCTTCGCCACCACCTTTGCGCCACTCAGGCCGGTTTCGGACGTCGAAACCCGGCCTGAGTGGCGGAAAGCGGGCTGAGTGGCGGAAAGGGTCAGATGAAGATGGCGGGGTCGGCCCAGACGTCGTACGGGTCGGTCGGCACGTCCTGCACCGGCTGGCGCACCCGCCCCGGCACCCCGATGACGACGGCACCGGCAGGGACATCCTTGACCACGACCGAGTTGGCGCCGATCTGCGCGCAGCGGCCGACCGTGATCGGCCCGAGCACCTGGGCGCCCGCACCGATGGTCACGCCGTCCTCGATCGTGGGGTGCCGCTTCACCCTCTGCAGGGAGCGGCCGCCGAGCGTGACGCCGTGGTAGAGCATGACGTCGTCACCGACCACCGCGGTCTCGCCGATGACGACCCCCATCGCGTGGTCGATGAACAGCCGACGCCCGATGGTGGCGCCCGGGTGGATCTCGACGCCGGTCAGCGTCCGCACCAGTTGCGACAGGACGCGGGCCGGCAGCCGCAGCCCCGGTTGGAGCCACATCCGGTGGGCGAGCCGGTGCATCCACACGGCGTGCAGGCCGGGGTAGCACAGCAGCAGCTCGAGCTTGCCCCGGGCAGCCGGATCGCGTCGGGCCGCGGCGTCGAGGTCCTCGGCGAGGCGGTCGCGCATGGCCGCCAAACCCGTTGTCAGAGAAGGGCTTTGGTCGACTGACGGGCTGCGGCGCACATGCATGGTGGCGATACCGTTCAGTCCAGCAGGTCCTGGTAGAGGATGGTCGAGAGGTAGCGCTCGCCGAAGCTCGGGATGATGACCACGATGGTCTTCCCCTGGTTCTCCGGTCGCTGGGCCACGTCGACGGCGGCCTTCAGTGCAGCGCCCGACGACAGACCGACGAGCAGCCCCTCCTCGGCCGCAGCGCGACGGGCCCACGCCACCGAGTCCTCGGCGTTCACGTCGATCACCTCGTCGTAGATCGAGGTGTCGAGGATCTCCGGGACGAAGTTCGCGCCGATGCCCTGGATCTTGTGCGGACCCGGCTGGCCGCCGTTCAGGATCGGCGACTCCTCGGGCTCGACGGCGATGATCTGGACGCCGGGCTTGCGCTCCTTGAGCACCTGCCCCACCCCGGTGATCGTGCCGCCGGTGCCGATGCCGGCGACCACGATGTCGACGCCGCCGTCGGTGTCGTCCCAGATCTCGACCGCGGTCGTGGCCCGGTGGATCGCCGGGTTGGCCTCGTTGGCGAACTGCCGGGCCAGGACGGCGCCGCGGTCCGCGGCGATCTGGTCGGCCTTCGCGACGCAGCCCTTCATGCCCTCGGACCCCGGCGTCAGCACCAGCTCGGCACCGAAGGCCCGCAGCAGTGCGCGCCGCTCCTTGCTCATCGTGTCGGGCATGGTGAGCACGACGTCGTAGCCGCGCGCCGCGCCGACCATCGCCAGGGCGATGCCCGTGTTGCCGCTCGTCGCCTCGACGATGGTGCCACCCGGCTTCAGCTCACCAGACGCCTCCGCGGCGTCGATGATCGAGACCCCGATCCGGTCCTTGACGCTGTTGGCCGGGTTGTAGAACTCCAGCTTGGCGAGCACCGTCGCCCCGGCGCCGTCGGTGATGCGGTTGAGCCGCACCAGCGGCGTGTTGCCGATGAGGGCGGTGACGTCGTCGAAGATGCGGCTCACGCTGCTGATCACCTCGGGGGTCGAGCCGGCGAGGCCGGCTGGGCTGACGTCCGGTCACCCGGACGTGCGGGACGGCGCACCGTCGTCCGTTCCAGGGAACACCGCCCGCCCGGGCTCGTCATCCCGCGGACACCACCAATCCACATGCTGAGACGGACGACGAAATCCGGGTTAGGGGCGGATCTCACCCGACCCGCGGATGATGAGCTCGGGCGTCAGCACCACGTGCTGCGGCACCGAGCGGTCGCCGTCGATCCGCGCGAAGAGCAGTCGGGTGACCTCGGCCCCGATCCGGACGACGTTCTGCCGGATCACCGTGAGCGGGGGCTCGACGAGGTCGGCCAACGGGAAGTCGTCGAAACCCACCAGCGCGACCCGCCCGGTCAGGCCGCGCTGACGCAGCGCGCGGATCGCGCCGGCAGCGAGCGCGTTGCGCGCGGCGAAGATCGCCGTCGGTGCGTCGTCCGAGTCGAGCAGGCGCAACGTCGCCTGCGTGGCCGCCGCGTCGGATCGCAACGACATCACGAGGTGGTCGCGCGGCGGCTCGAACCCGTGGGCCCGCAAAGCCAGGCGATACCCCGCTGCCCGGTTGGCGGCCGACTCGATCGCGGGCAGGTCGGCGAGCAGGGCGATGCGTTCGTGACCGTGCGCGATGAGGTGGGCCACCGCCAGCCTCGCGCCGAGCACGTTGTCGACGGTCACCGAGTCGGCGTCCAGGCCGCGCGGGCGACGGTCGACGAAGACCACCGGGAGCCCGCTGCGCACGTCGTCGACGAGGTAGTCCTGCCGCTGCGTCGCCGGCATCAGCAGCAGCCCGTCGACCCGGCGCCGGATCAGGCTCTCGACCAGCTTGCGCTCGCGGTCGGGTTCCTCGTCCAGGCTCGCCGCGAACAGCAGCATGTCGCGGCTGTGCGCCGCCTCCTCCAGGCTGCGCAGCAGCGAGGCCGAGAAGCTGTTGCTGACGTCCTGCAGCAGCGCGCCGACCACCGCGCTGCGCGAGTTCGTGCGTCGCAGGTTGCTCGCGGCCAGGTTGTGCCGGTAGCCGAGCTGGTGCATGGCCCGCTCGACGCGTTCGATCACCACGACCGACACCCCGGCTTCGCGGTTCACCACCCGCGAGACGGTCTTCAGGCTCACCCCGGCCAGCGCGGCCACCTCGCGCATGGTCGGCCGGGGCCGCGACTCGGTCGGTGACATCGGTGTCACGACCTCACCTGCCTTCTCACCGAGGCATTGACTTTCGCTGGCGTCTCGGAGTAGACACGTCCCCTGACAACGTTGTCAAGCGCGCTGCGCTGCAGAGAGGGATGACCCGAACATGACTCGCAGAATCCTCCACAAAGCCTCCCTTCGACGGGCCATCGCCATCGCTGCCGTCTGCGTCACCGCGACGGGCCTCTCGGCCTGCAACCGAGGCTCGACCGGCAGCTCGGCCTCGGGTGAAGCGACCGTCGGCATCACGCTGATCACCAAGGACTCCACCAACCCGTTCTTCGTCGCCATGCAGAAGGGCGCGAAGGCGGACGCGTCCAAGAACAACGTCAACCTGACCGTCGCCTCCGGCAAGCAGGAGGGTGACGACCAGGGCCAGATCACGGCGATCGAGGACGCCATCGCCCGCGGTGACAAGGGCATCCTGATCACCCCGATGAGCACCGGCGTCAACGCCGCGATGAAGAAGGCGCGCGACGCCGGACTGTTCGTGATCGCGCTCGACACACCGCCCGACCCGCCGGACACCGTCGACATCACGTTCGCCACCGACAACCGTGAAGCGGGCAAGCTGGACGGCCAGTGGGCAGCGGTGACGATGGACGGCAAGCCGGCCGTGATCGCTCTGCTCGACCTGTTCGACGACAAGATCGTGTCGGTCGACTACAACCGCGACCAGGGCTTCCTCGAGGGCATGGGCATCCCCGTCGGAGACCCGAAGCGCAACGGCGACGAGGCCAAGACCGGCAAGTACACCGGCGGCAAGGGCGGGGACTACACCATCGTCTGCAACGAGGCGGGTCAGGGCGCCGAGGACGGCGGCCGCACGGCCATGGAGCGGTGCCTGGCCAAGAACCCCAACATCAACCTGGTCTACACGATCAACGAGCCGACGGCGGTAGGCGCCAACGCCGCCCTGAAGGCCGCCGGCAAGACCGCCACCATCGTCTCGGTCGACGGCGGCTGCGCCGGAGTCGGCAGCGTCAAGAGCGGCGTCATCGGTGCGACAGCGCAGCAGTACCCGCTGAAGATGGCCACGCTCGGCATGGAAGCCATCGCCAAGATCGCGCGTGGCGGCGAGAAGCCCGCGACGTCCCCGGGGCTGGACTTCTTCAACACCGGTGTCGCCCTGGTGACCGACAAGCCTGCCGACGGCGTCGACAGCATCACGGCTGACGAGGGTTCCAAGATCTGCTGGGGCAACTGACCATGACCACTGAGGTCTCGTCTGCTGCCGCCGAGTTCTCTCGGCGGCAGCACTCGCCCCTGCAGCGTGTGCAGCACCAGCTGCACGGCAAACCGTGGTTGAGCCCACTGTTCCTGCTGCTCATCGCGTTCATCGCGTTCTACGTCGCCACTCCGACGTTCCTGACGGCCACGTCCATGGGGATCCTGCTGCAGCAGACCGCCATCGTCGCGGGACTGGCCGTCGGGCAGACGCTCGTCATCCTCACCGCCGGCATCGACCTGTCGGTCGGCGCGATCATGGTGCTGTCCATGATGGTCATGGCGACGCTGGCCGCGGACGGCGGCATGCCGGGCCTGCCGGCCCTGCTGATCGGGCTCGTGCTCGCCATGGCGGCAGGCGCGCTCAACGGGCTGCTCGTCACCCGGATCAACCTGCCGCCGTTCATCGTCACCCTCGGAACGCTGAGCATCTTCACCGCGATCGCGTTGCTCTACTCGGGTGGCTCGAGCATCCAGGGGAACCGCCTGCCAGACCTCCTCAACGTGCTCGGCAAGAGCTTCGGGATCGGCGGCTTCCGGGTGACGTGGGGCATCGTCGTCGTGGTCGTGATCTACCTCGTGGTCGGCTTCGTCCTGTCGCAGACGGCATGGGGTCGCTACGTGTACGCCGTCGGGGACGATCCCGAGTCGGCTCGCCTGTCCGGCGTCCCCAGCAGGCGCATCCTGCTCGGGGTCTACACGCTGGCCGGCCTGATCTACGGTGTGGCCGGCTGGGTGCTCATCGGGCGGGCCGGTGCGGCCACACCCAATGCCTTCCCCGACGCCAACCTGCAGAGCATCACCGCCGTCGTCATCGGCGGGACGAGCCTGTTCGGTGGCCGCGGCCGACTGGTCGGCACCCTCATCGGAGCCCTCATCGTCCAGACGCTGCAGTTCGGGCTGTCCCAGATGGGCGTTGACCAGCAGTGGCGCGTCCTCGCCACCGGCATCCTGGTCATCGTGGCCGTCGCGGTCGACCAGTGGATCAGGAAGGTCAAGGCATGACCACTTCACAGCTCGAGGTCGCCTACGGGGGCGTCCCCGCCGGCAAGGAGCAGATCTACAGCCAGGAGCCGGTGCTGTCCGCGCGCAGCCTCGTCATCACCTTCGGCCGGGTCGTCGGCCTCGACGGCGTCGACGTCGACCTGTACCCGGGCGAGATCCTGGCCGTGATCGGTGACAACGGCGCCGGCAAGTCCACCCTCATCAAGTGTCTGACCGGGGCGTACGTCCCGGACTCCGGGCAGATCCTGCTGAATGGCCGGCGGGTCGGCTTCCGCAAGCCGCAGGACGCCCGCGAGGCCGGCATCGAGACGGTCTACCAGCAGCTCGCCGTCATCCCTGCCCTGGACATCGCCAGCAACCTGTATCTCGCGCGTGAGGATCGGCGCAAGGGTCCGCTGGGCTCGGTGCTGCGGATGCTCGACAAGAAGGGCATGGAGCGCCGGGCCGGGGAGTCGGTGGAGCAACTGGGCATCCAGACGATCCAGAACATGAGCCAGGCCGTCGAGACGTTGTCCGGCGGCCAGCGCCAGGCCGTCGCCGTCGCCCGGGCCGCCGCGTTCGGCAGCAAGGTCGTCATCCTCGACGAGCCGACGGCGGCGCTCGGGGTGAAGGAGTCCGGCATGGTCCTCAACATGATCAAGCAGCTGCGTGACCGGGGTCTGTCGATCATCTTCATCAGCCACAACATGCCCCACGTGTGGGAGATCGCCGACCGCATCCACGTCCAGCGTCTCGGTGGGCGGGCCGGGGTCATCACCCCGCAGACCCACAACATGGGTGAGGGCGTGGCGATCATGACCGGCGCCACGACCCTGGAGGACGCCGCATGAGCTCACCCGCCGCCGCGAGCGAGCGGATCGTGGTCGGGTACATCCCGGTCCAGCCGGGCGTCGCGGCGTTCGAGCGCGCCAAGGCCGAGGCGCTCCTGCGCGGTGCACGGCTGGTGGTCGTCAACACCGGCCACCACGGCGACAACTCGCACCCGGCCTTCGCCTCGGCGGCGGATCTGGATGCGATCGACGCCGAGCTCACTGCGGCAGGCATCGACCACGACGTGCAGCAGCCGACGTCCGCCCGGGACGCTGCCGACGAGATCCTGCGGGCCGCTGCCGGGATCGATGCGACGCTCATCGTGATCGGGGTCCGGCACCGCAGCCCGGTGGGCAAGCTGCTGATGGGTAGTACCGCGCAGCGGGTGCTGCTCGAGGCCGCGTGTCCGGTGCTCGCGATCAAGGAGCCGTAGGACGGCTGAGGCCGCCGGGACCGACGTACGGCTGGTGCCGGCGCCCTCAGGGGCACCGGCACCAGCCGGGTCGGTCGGGGGTCGAGCGAGCTGGCTCAGGCCCCGGTCAGCCGCTGCATCGCCAGCTGGACGACGGAGATCAGCGCCTGCTTGGTCGCAGCGCGGGTGCGGGCGTCGGTGTAGAGCATCGGCACGTGCGGCGGGATCGCCAGCGCCTCGCGCACGTCCTCGAGCTGATGGCGGGCGACGCCGTCGAAGCAGTTGACCGCGACGACGAACGGGATCTGTCGAGCCTCGAAGTAGTCGACGGCCGGGAAGCACTGGTCGAGCCGGTCGGTGTCGACCAGGACGACGGCCCCGATCGCGCCCTTGACCAGGTCGTCCCACATGAAGAGGAACCGGTCCTGCCCAGGCGTGCCGAACAGGTACAGCCACAGGTTGCCAGGCAGCGAGATGCGCCCGAAGTCCATGGCCACGGTGGTCGAGGTCTTCCGGTCCGTCACGCCGCCGGCGTCGTCGACGCCGACCGAGTGCTCGGTCATCGCGGCCTCGGTACGCAGCGGCTCGATGTCGGACAACGAGCCGATGAAGGTGGTCTTGCCGACGGCGAAGCCGCCGGCTACGACGATCTTGACGACGGTGGGAGGCGCGTCGGGAACACCCGCAGCAGTGTGCGTGCCCGGGGCTCCCGCGGGCGTGCCCTGCGGGGCGACGTCAGAGCGAGGAAATGCCATTGAGAACACTCTCCAGGACGCTGAGGCTGGTAGCGGGTGGGTTGGTCGTGAGGGAGCCGGTGGCGTGGATACGCACCGAGCCGGCGTCGGACAGATCACTCACGAGGACCCGGACGATGCCGACCGGGAGGTGGACGTGGGCAGACAGTTCCGCGATCGACAGGTACTGGTCGCGGGTGAGCTCGAGAATCTTGCGACGCTCGGGCGTGAGGCTGATGTCGTCGTACCCACCCAGCGACTGCACGAGGGTCTCGACGGGAATCGGCTCGTTCGTCGTGGTCCGCGTGCGGCCGCCGGTGACGGCATAGGGACGGACGGCGTAGGTCTCTTCGTCCGCCTCGTCCTCGGCCAGGTCGGCCGGGAAGTCGAGGGGGTCCACCGGGATCACCCCCCAGCCCCAGCCCGCACCGCCCCGGCGATCGGGAGGCGCGAGCGCATCTCCGACACCAGCTGCGGCGTGAGCGTGGCCTCGGTACGGCTGACCAGGAGGGCCATCTCGTAGCCGATCAGGCCGACGTCGCAGCTGGCGTCCGCCATGACCGACAGCACGGAGCCGTCGGAGATGCTCATCGTGAACAGGAACAGGGTGTCCATCTCGACGATGGACTGGCGGACCTCGCCGCAGCGCAGCTGGCGGGCCGCCCCGCGGGTGAGGCTGGACATGCCCGACACGATCGCGGCCAGCTGGTCTCCGCTGGTGCGGTCGAGGTCGTCGGACATGGCCATCAGGAGCCCGTCGGCGGACACGACGAGCGTGTGCCGCACGCCGGGCACGCTCTTCACGAAGTTGTCGAGGAGCCAGCTGAAGTTGGCTGCCTCGGTGCTCATCGTTGTCACGGTGGTGGTCCTCCGTCGCATTCGCGGTGTTGCTTGCTGGGTAGATCGGACAAGGTGGTGCTGGTCTTGAGTCGTGGCGGGCAACTGGCGCCCGCCCGGCGCATGCCGGGCGTCAGCCGTCACCCTTGTCGCCGGCGGACTGGTGCCCCGCCGGCGAGGTGCGGCCACGCTCGACCCCGGCCCGGAAGCCGCTGAGCATGGTGCGAACGTCGGCCGCGTTGCGTGCGCCGCGGCGTGAGCCGACCTGGTCGTCGTCCTGGTCCTGGGAGGACAGCTGGCCGGCCTCGGTCGCCAGGGGCGTCCGACGCTGGAGCGCCACGGGAGCACCAGGCTCGACGGTCTGCGGGCTGTACGTCGACAGGGCCGACAGCTCGGACAGCGCCTCGGAGGCCATCGCCGAGCGCTCCCGCAACGTGGCCGCCGCGGCCAGTGCGGGGACCGCGGGCGTCGGGACGGTCGGGGCAGGCTCGACGGGAGCTGCCGGGAACATCGAGGACGGCGCGGGGCCGGCCTCGACGCTCGCCGACGGCGGGCGACCGAACAGCGAGGTCGACGCAGGCTCGGCGAACGACGGCGTCGGGCTACCGAAGTTGGGAGCAGCGAAGCTCTCGGCGTTGGCGGCTGCCGGCTGGGCCGGCTCGTCGTCGAGACGGCGGGCGGCCGGCACCTCGGGGGCCACCGCGGGACGCGGCGTCACCGGGGCAACAGACGGAGTCGGGCGCTGCTCGACCTTCGGCGCGGGCGCCGGGGCCGACTTGGAGCCCCGGCGGCCGAGCAGGCCACGACCGGACCGGCTCGGCAAGATGTCCATGGACGGCACGCCGTTGACCGGGAAGGCCGGAGCGTACGCCGCCTCCTCGGCCGGCTCGGGCTCGGCCTGGACCGCGGCAGGCACGGAGGCGGCGGGCTCGGCCTCGTGCTCCGGCTGCACCGGCTCGACCGAGTCGGCCTGGGTCTCGCGGGCGAGCTCGGTCAACGCGGACCGTGCCTCACCCAGGTGGCTGACCGGGGCGGACACCTCGGGGATGTCGACCTCGGCCACGGCGACCGGTTCCGGCGCGACCAGCGGGACCGGCTCGGGGTCCGGCTCCGCCAACACGACGGGCTCCGGCGCGACCAGCGGGACCGGCTCGGGGTCCGGCTCAGCCAACGCGATCGGCGCCTCGACCTCGACGGCCTCCACCTCAGGCTCGACCTCGACGGCCTCCACCTCAGGCTGGACCTCGACGGCCTCCACGACGGGCTCGGCCACGATGGTCTCGGGAACCCATCCCGCGTCCAGCGGACCGGGCTCGTAAAGGTCACGCGTCGGCAGCGCCGGCTCGGACTCGTCGAGGACCGGCACGAAGGTCGGCTCGTCGTCCAGCGGGGTGTTCATGGCCGGCAGGCTGAACGCTGCAGCCGGCTGCGGTGCGTCGCCGGTCTCCTCGACCGCGCGCCGCGAACGGAAGTTGCTGAAGATGCCACCGCGGGGCCCAGCAGGCGCCTCGGCAGGGGCCGGCTCGACGGTCGACTCGACTACGGCCTCGACGACGGCCTCGACGTCGACGCCGGCCTCAGACTCGACGTCCAGCTCGACGTCCGGCTCGACGTCCGGCTCGACGATCGGCTCGACGTCCGGCTCGACGATCGCGGTGTCGCGGGCGCCACGCTGCGGCAGCTCGCCGTCGGCTGCCGGCTCGGCCACCGTCGGGAAGGACGGCGCGGGCAGCACGGGCACCCGGGGCTCGACGCGTGCCTGCTCGGGCACGGTGGCGAGGGACTCGGCCGGCCCGGCGGACTGGCCGCGCCGCGGCAGCCCGCTCGAGGTCTCGACGGGGGCCTGGGTGAGCGTGGTGGAAGCGGAGGGCGCCGGTGACACAACCGGGAGCTGAGGCAGCACGGGCACCTGGGGCAGGACCGGGGCCGACGAGGCGAGCACGGAACCGCCACCGGAGCCATCGGCAGTGATCTCGGCCGGCTCGAGCTCGGCGGGGGCGGCGTCCACCTCGGCGGTGGGCAGCTCGGTCACCGTGCCGGGAACGAACAGTGCCGGCGGCAGGTCGATGGTGACGACGGTGCCCTGGGTGCGTCCGGGGCGCAGCGACACCGTGGCGTCGAGGCGACGGGCGAGGCGCCCGACGACGTAGAAGCCGAGACGCTGCGAGCCGACGACGTCCGTGACGGGCGGGTTCGCGATGCGCTGGTTGGCATCGGTGATCTCGTCCCAGGTCATGCCCAGTCCGAGGTCGGTGATGGTGATCCGGACGCCGGCGTTGCTGAACGCGGTCGCGGTGACGACGCGGGTGTCGGGGTTGGAGAACTGCGTGGCGTTCTCGAGCAGCTCGGCGATCATGTGCGCCGACGTCAGCGCGACGTGGCCGACGAGCGGCGGGTCCGCCTGGAGGGCCAGGTCGACGCGGTCGTAGCGCTCGATCTCGGACACGGCGGTGCGGATGACGTCCGACAGGGGCATCGGGCGGCGCAGCCGGCGACCGGCGTCGATGCCGGCGAGCACGATGAGCGACTCGGCATTACGGCGCATCCGCGTCGCGAGGTGGTCGAGCTTGAAGAGGTTGTCGAGGGTGTCGGGGTTCTCCTCGGTGCGCTCGAGCTGGTCGATGAACGACAGCTGCCGCGAGAGCAGGACGTGGTTGCGGCGCGCGACGTTGACGAACATCTCGGCGATCGAGGCCCGCAGCGCGGCCTGCTCCTCGGCCACGCGCAGCGTTGTCTCGTTGACGTTCTTGAACGCCTGGGCCAGCTGGCCGACCTCGTCCTTGGAGTCCACGTGGATCTCGGGGAGCGTGATGCCCGGGCCTTCACCCGGGGTGGCCATCCGCTCGACCATCCGCGGCAGCTCCTCGGCGACAGCACCGGCGGTCACCGTAAGGCGGCGCAGCGGCCGGGTCATGGCACGGGCGAGCACGAGGCCGAGGCCGACCAGCAGAGCGACGACGGCGAGGCCGAGGCCGAGCAGCAGCACGGCCTGACGGCGGGCGGCGGCGGCCGCAGTGGCGGCGTCCTCCGCGGTCTGGGTGGCCAGCGGGTCGAGCTGGGCGCGGATGGCCTTCACCCGGGCCGCGGAGGTCTTGATCCACTCACCCTGCGGCGTGGTGATCGGGGTCCCCTGCAGGCTGGCGACGATGTCGAGGCGCTCGCTGGTGAAGGCGGCGCGCTCGTCGATCGGCTGGAAGAGGGCGGCGTCCAGCGCCTCGACCTGGGACTGCTTGGCGTTCAGCCGGAAGGTCTGGATGGCCTGGGTCTGCACACCCTGCAGCGACGACAGCTGCACAGCGGTGGCCGGGTCGACGCCATGGTCGGCGATGACGGCGGCACCGAGCTCGGCCTCCTGGCTGGCGAGCTCGACGAGGTTCGACAGGGCGGAGTATGCGGCGAGGCTGCGCCCGATGCTGCGGTCGGTGAGGGAGTCGCCGATGCGCTGCGGCAGAGCGACATCGAGGGCGATCATCGCGTCGTACCGGGCGGCGACCTGGTCGGCCTGGGCATGGCCGGAGGCGATGTCGGCGCGCACGGCGCCGAGCTTGTTGTGCGCCTCCTCGGAGGCCTTCACCGCGTCGACGGACTCCTGCGACAGCGAGCCGAGGTCGAGGCTGTTGACGAACTCGCGCGTCTCCTGCAGCGTGAGGTCCGTGGCGCCCTGGGCGCGCTTGAGCTCGGCGACCTTGTTGCCGTTGGCGCGACCGCTGATCACCTGCAGCGCCAGGATGCGCTCCTGGTGGATGCGCACGACGAGGTCACCGAGGCTCCCGGCACCCGCCGCGAGCTTCTCGACCTTCGCGGCCTGGCCGGCGCGGGCGAAACCCTGGGTGGAGATGACGGCAGCACCGATCATCAGGACCACGATCGGTAGCGCCAGGACCGCAAGCAACTTGGTCCTGATCCCTCGGTTACGCAGCATGGTGCCCTTCCCTCTGTCGCCGGTCCATCGCTCTTCGGCCTGGTGGGGGTCCGGATTGACCCTCTCGGGGGACGCAGTCACCCGTTCGGCCCAGTGGCGGCGTGTCGACTGGGCACAAGGGCCGCCGATCGGTAGCCCCTACCCCCACCACCCTTTCCGCCACTCAGGCCGGTTTGCGCCACTCAGGCCGGTTTTCGACGTCCGGAACCGGCCTGGGTGGCGGAAAGGGGTCTGAGTGGCGGAAGCGGGGGGTGGGGGGCGGATACTGCGGAGGTGGCGGACGAGGCGCGGACGTCGGTGCGGCGGGTGGTCGTCCCGGCCGGCGGGGGCTCGCGACGGCTCGGCCGCGACAAGCTGGCGGTCGACGTCGAGGGCAGCACGGTGCTCGACCAGCTGCTGCTGGGGTTGCTCGACGCCCTCCCCGGCGTGCCGGTCATCGCCGTCGGGCCGTCGCGGGCAACGCGAACCCCGGTGACCTGGTGTCGCGAACAGCCCGCGGGCGGCGGGCCGGTCGCCGCCCTCGCCGCCGGCCTCACCGCGCCCAGCGCCGACGACGACATCTCGGACGGCGACCCGGCACCGGACGACCTGGTGGCCGTGGTCGCGGGCGACCTGCCCTTCGGGGCGGACGCCGTGCCCGCCCTCGTCGCGGCCGCAACCGCCGCGGGGGCCGCGGCCGGGCCGGGTGCCGGACCCGACTGCTGGCTGGCGCTGGACCCGCTGGGCGTGCCGCAGCCGCTGCTGGGCGTATACCGCTGGGCGCCGCTACTCGTCGCGATCGGCGACGAGCCGGGCGGGCGCTCGCTGCGTTCGGTGCTGGCCGGGTTGCGGGTCGAGACCGTGGCGGTCGCCGGGCACGCCACGACCGACGTCGACACCGAGGACGACGTCGCTGCCGTCCGTCGGGTGGCAGCGGCCCGGACGGCGAGGTCGAGGCCCGGCTCATAGAGTCGGCAGATGCGCGCGATCACGATGAGCGGCCCCGGCGGCCCCGACGTCCTGTCGATGGCAGAGGTACCGGACGCCGTGGCCGGGCCGGGCGAGGTGCTGGTGCGGGTGGTCGCCGCGGGGGTCAACCGCGCCGACCTGATGCAGCGCGAGGGTCACTACCCCCCGCCGCCGGGCGCTTCGGAGTACCTCGGGCTCGAGTGCAGCGGCACGGTCGCGGCTCTCGGCGACGGCGTCGAGGGGTGGGCGGTCGGGGACCGGGTGTGCGCCCTGCTGTCGGGCGGTGGGTACGCCGAGCTGGTCGCGGTGCCGGCCGGGCAGCTGCTGCCGGCACCGGCGGGCGTCGAGCTCGTCGACGCGGCGGCGCTGCCCGAGGTGACGTGCACGGTGTGGAGCAACGTGTTCATGACCGCTGGGCTGCGCCCGGGCGAGCTGCTGCTCGTCCACGGCGGTTCGAGTGGCATCGGCACCATGGCGATCCAGTTGGCCCACCGTGCGGGAGCTCGGGTGGCGGTGACGGCGGGGACGGCGGACAAGCTCGAGGCCTGCCGCCGGCTGGGCGCTGACGTGCTGGTCAACTACCGCGAGCAGGACTTCGTCGAGGTGGTGCGGGCGGCGACCGACGGGCGCGGCGCGGACGTGGTGCTCGACAACATGGGCGCCAAGTACCTGGCGCGCAACCTCGAGGTGCTCGCGCCGAACGGTCGGCAGGTGACCATCGGGCTGCAGGGCGGGGTGCGGGCTGAGCTCGACCTCGGCATGCTGCTGCGCAAGCGCGCGGCGGTGATCGCGACGTCGCTGCGAGCGCGGCCGGCGGACGAGAAGGCAGCCATCGTGGCCGCCGTTCGCGAGCACGTGTGGCCGCTGGTCGAGCAGGCGGCGGTGCGGCCCGTCGTCCACGCTCGGATGCCCCTCGCGCAGGCCGCGGAGGCGCATCGGCTGCTCGAGGCATCCACCCACGTCGGCAAGGTGCTGCTCACCGTCTGACCAGGGCCGGCCCGGCGAATGGCGCGGGGTGCCCCACAGTGACCCCGAATGGCGCGGCGTGCCCCACAGTGACCCCGAATGGCGCGGCGTGCCCCCGCGCTCAACACGGTGGCCAGCCCGCGAATGGCGCGGGGTGCCCCACAGTGACCCCGAATGGCGCGGCGTGCCCCCGCGCTCAACACGGTGGCCAGCCCGCGAATGGCGCGGGGTGCCCCACAGTGACCCCGAATGGCGCGGCGTGCCCCCGCGCTCAACGCGGTGGCCAGCCCGCGAATGGCGCGGGGTGCCCCACAGTGACGCCGAATACCGCGGCGTTGCCCCGCGCCATCGAAGGGCGGGGCCCGGAGGCGCGCCCGGCACGACGAGGGTTGACGAAGGCCCTGCATACCGAGTATACCTACTGCTCACACAGTGGATACGCGGTATGCAGGGGGTATCGGGATGTCGATCAGGCAAGGGCTGTTGGCGCTGCTGGCGCAGCGGCCGATGTACGGCGCACAGCTGCGTTCGGAGTTCGAGAGCCGCACCGGCGGCACCTGGCCGCTCAACGTCGGCCAGGTCTACTCGACGCTGAACCGGCTCGAGCGCGACGGGCTCGTCGAGGCCGCAGGGGGGCCGGACGAGGACGGTCGGATCGCCTACCGGCTCACCGACGCCGGGCAGGCGACGGTGAGCCGGTGGTGGCTGACGCCGGTCGACCGCGCCGAGCACCCGCGCGACGAGCTGACCATCAAGCTCGCGCTGGCGGTGACGGTGCCGGGCGTCGACGTCCCGGCCGTGGTGCAGTCCCAACGCACCCAGACGCTGCGCTCGTTGCAGGACCTCACCCGGCTCAAGCTGCGCGCCACCGAGTCGGACGACCTCGCCTGGCTGCTCGTCCTCGACAACCTGGTGTTCGCGGCGGAGGCCGAGGTGCGCTGGCTCGACCACGTCGAGGCTCGCCTGCTGCGCCGGTCGATGACTCCGCCCCGGCCCGCCGCCGCGCCCGAGTCCGAGGCCACCGCCACCGCCACCACCCCCACCCCCACCGAGCAGGTGCAGCGATGACCGCCACCGCAGCCCGGCAGACGCACCACGACCAGGTCGCGACCGCCGTGCTCGAGCTGCGTGGCGTTTCGCGCGTCCACGGTGAGGGACCGACCGCCGTCCACGCGCTGCGCAACGTCGACCTCGTCGTCCGCCCCGGCGAGCTCGTCGCGGTGATGGGTCCGAGCGGGTCGGGCAAGTCCACCCTGCTCACCCTGGCCGGCGGCCTCGACTCCCCGACGTCCGGCGAGGTCCTCGTCGATCAGCAGCCGCTGTCGCAGCTGTCGCGCAGCCAGGTGGCGGCGCTGCGGCGTCGCTCCCTCGGCTACGTGTTCCAGGACCTCAACCTGATCCCGGCACTCACTGCCGTCGAGAACGTCATGCTGCCGCTCGAGCTGGACGGCGTCCGCGCCTCGAGCGCCCGCCGCCAGGCCCGGGCCGCGCTCGACGAGGTGGGCATCGCCGAGCTGGCCGACCGGTTCCCGGACGAGATGTCCGGCGGTCAGCAGCAGCGCACCGCCATCGCCCGGGCCCTGGTCGGCGACCGGCGGCTGGTCCTGGCCGACGAGCCGACGGGGGCGCTCGACTCCGAGACCGGCGAGGCGGTGCTCCGCGTTCTCCGCGCCCGGATCGATGCAGGCGCTGCTGGCTTGCTGGTGACCCACGAGGCCCGGCACGCCGCCTGGGCCGACCGCGTTGTCTTCCTGCGCGACGGCGTCGTCGTCGACACCACCGGTTCGCCGCAGCGCCCCGAGCACCTGCTGGACGGCGGGTCAAACGGCGCGCACGGGGAGCAGCAGGCATGAGGACCGGCGGCTGGCGACCCGCACTGCGGATCGCCCGACGAGATGTGTTGCGCGCCAAGGGCCGCAGCGCTCTCGTGGTGCTGATGGTGGGACTACCGGTCCTGCTGGTGTCGACGTTGGCGACGATGTACACGACGAACAACGTGTCTCCGGTCGAGCAGCTGCCCATGCAGATGGGCGCCGCACAGGCCCAGGTCATCCCCGCCCAGCGCACGCCGATCGACCAGGACCCCTGGGGTCACTGGGGTCCGGCGTCGCCCGACAGCTCGGCCGAAGGGCCTGGCGATGCGTGGACGCCGGCCGAGGTACGAGCCGCAGTCGGCGCTCCGCTGCTCGAGTTCACCGACTCGAACGCGACCGTGCAGACCACCACCGGACGTCGTCAGGTGCGGCTGGTCGCCGCCGACGTCGCCTCGCCCCAGCTTGCCGGGTTCGTCGGACTGCGGTCGGGCCGGCTCCCGGCCCGGGACGACGAGGTCGTCGTCTCCCCGGGCCTTGCCGCGCACGGGTTCGAGATCGGGCGGCAACTGAACGTCGTCCCCGCCCCTGACAGCGGCAGCGACCCCAAGCATTCCGCCATCGTGGTCGGCATCGTCACCGTGCCGTCGGTGTACGACGAGTCGGTCGTCGTCGCACGACCCGGCTCGGCCACGGTCGCGGCTGCCGACACCGACGTGCACCGCACCTACCTCGTGCCCGGCCCCGCGCCGGTGACCTGGCAGCGGGTCCGCGAGCTGAACCAGGTCGGTCTGGCCGTGGTGTCGCGCTCGGTCGTCGAGCACCCCCCGGCCGACTGGCGGAGCGCCATGACCAACCCCGAGGCGCTGCCGACCAGCGGCTCCGCCATCGACAACGGCGCCACCCAGGCCATCCTCGTGCTCGTCGTGTTCTCCATCGTCCTCGAGGTGGTGCTGCTCGCCGGGCCGGCCTTCGCCGTCGGCGTCCGACGCCAACGGCGCCAGCTCGCCCTGGTAGCGGCCGCCGGGGGCACTGCACGCGACGTCCGGCGGATCGTGCTGGCGCAGGCGCTGGTCACCGGCGCCCTCGCCTCGGTCGCCGGCGCCGCCCTCGGGCTGCCACTGGCGGCAGCTCTCACCTGGGTGCTCCCGCGCGTGCGCCTGCAGACCACCCTCGGTCCGTTCGACGTCGCGGGCATCCCGGTGCTGGTCGCAGCCTGCCTGGGCGGGGTCGCCGCCCTGGCAGCCGCCTACTTCCCGGCCCGGGCCGCCGCCCGCGAGGACGTCGTCGCCGTCCTGGCCGGGCGACGCGGCCAGCTGCGCTCCCGGCGCGGGCTACCCGTCCTGGGGGTGCTGATGCTGGCGGCAGGGGCGTCCCTCGCACTCGTCCGCGGCATCCGGCAGGGCGGGGAGTTCTACGTCGCCGGCGGCACGCTGATCATGGTGCTCGGCGCGATCACCATGATGCCCAGCGTGCTCGGCGGCATCGGACGCCTGGGCCGGTGGCTCCCGTTGCCGCTGCGCCTCGCCGCCCGCGACAGCGCCCGGCAGCGCGGCCGCACCGCGCCGGCCGTCGCCGCAGTGATGGCAGCGGTCGCCGGCGTCACCGCCCTGGCGATCGGCGGCAGCAGCGACTTCGCGCAGCGCCGGGCCGAGTATCAGCCGCGCCAACCCGCCGGTGTCACCACCGTGCGGGCCATCGACCAGGACGCCTCGTGGTGGCGCAGCGCAGCGGCCGCCGTGGGCGCGGTGACCGACGGGCGCACGTTGCTGCCGGTCGGGCAGCTCGGCACGGAGCGGGCCGTCAGCACGTGGTCCGACGCTGTGTACGTCGCGCCGGCGGGCTGTCCCGGATCCCCTCCCGAGCTGTCCGCCACGGCGTCGGACCGGTGTAGTTCCTGGCAGACCACCGGCCTGGACCAACCCGGCGAAGGCTACGGCGTCATCACCAGCCTCGTCGCCGAGCCCGCCGCGCTGACCGCCCTGGGGTACCGGCTGGATGCGCACCAGCGGTCGGTGCTGGAACGCGGCGGCGTGCTGCTGCCGAGCGCGCGGCTCGTCGGCCGCGACGGCAGAGCAGACCTCGTGACGTACCAGCTGTTCTACACCGCCGACTCGGCGAAGGCCCGGCGCACGCGCACGCAGAGCCTCCCGGCGGCCGCACTTCCACCGAGGCGCCAGGAGGGCATGCTGTTGCTCGTCGGCGCGATCGTGACGCCGGAGACGGCCGAGCGGCTGGGTACCGGCTGGCAGCAGACCAGCGGTGTGCTCGCAGCAGCCGGACAACCGTTGTCTCGCAACGCCCAGGACGCGCTCGAGGAGCAGCTGCTGGGCACGGCGTCCGGCGTCGAGGTGTACACGGAGCGAGGCTTCGACGAGAGCCTGGCCCTTCCGCTGCTCGGGCTGGCCATCGTCGCGTCGCTGGCAGTGCTGGTCGGGACGCTCACGGCGACCGGTCTGGCGCTGGCCGACAGCCGGCCGGACGCCGCGACGCTGACCGCCGTCGGTGCCCGGCCACGCACCCGCCGCACCATGGCCGCCGCCCAGGCGATCGTCATCGGCCTGGTCGGCAGCCTGGCGGGGATCGGCGTCGGGATGGTGCCGGGACTCGCCGTCACCTGGCCGCTGACCGCTCCCCAGCGCAACCCCGCCACGGGGGTGAGCGGATGGGGCTCGCCCACCATCGACGTCCCCTGGCTGCTGCTGCTCGCCGTGGGCCTAGCCGTTCCCGCGGTCGCGGCGCTCGCGGCTGGGATCGGCGTCCGGTCTCGGCTGCCGCTGACCCGACGGCTCGGGCAGTGAGCCACGAGCTGCGGGTGCGCCGGATGCGGTTGGCGCGCGCCCGGCTCGCCGAGACCCTGGCCCTGCGCCGGGCCGCTGGGCGGACCGAGCCGATGCGCTCGCCGGTGCTGCTGAAGCGCAGCCGGCCCACCTGACGATCGGTGCCTGGACGCCGGTTCGGCAGGCCCGGCGGTGCGGAGCCACTCGATCGTGGGCAGGATGGCGGGTATGACGCAGCCCGAGAACGGCGACCGACCCGGCAGCGGCCCGCAGGGCCAGGACGACGAACAGGGACGCATCGTGGTGGTGACCCAGGACGGCATGGGGGTGGCGTCCGCGGGCGGCACCGAAGACGAGGACGTCGAGCGCAACCCGGCCGAGCTGGTCGAGCAGCCGGCCAAGGTGATGCGGATCGGCAGCATGATCAAGCAGCTGCTCGAAGAGGTGCGCAGCGCCCCGCTCGACGAGGCCGGCCGCGCCCGGCTCGCGGCCATCCACGAGCGCTCGCTGCGCGAGCTCGAACAGGGACTCGCGCCCGAGCTGGTCGACGAGCTGCGCCGGATCGCGACGCCGTTCTCGCAGGGCACGACACCGTCGGACGCCGAGCTGCGGATCGCGCAGGCCCAGCTGGTCGGGTGGCTGGAAGGGCTGTTCCACGGCATCCAGACCGCCTTGATGGCCCAGCAGATGGCGGCCCGCGCCCAGCTTGAGGAGATGCGCCGCGCGCTGCCGCCCGGCAGCCTGCATCCGGCGCCAGGGCAGCCGCCGCACCCGCAGGGTCCTGGGCAGCCCCCGGTGCCCGGGCCGGAGACCGGGACGGGGACCGGCCAGTACCTGTGAGCCCGGCGGGAACCTCCGGCGGCAGGTAGGCGTCAGATCGGATGTGACCGACCTCGCCACCGCCCAGCACTTCTTCGTCAAGCAGCGGATCACCATGATGGTGAACCGCTACGAGGTGCGCGCCGCGCAACCCGGTGGCGGGGACGGCGAGCTGCTGGCGCTCGCCGAGCAGAAGCGCTTCGCGTTCAAGGAGCAGGTCACGTTCTACGCCGACGAGCGCGCGTACCCGCCCGGTCTTCGGCTTCCGGGCCCGTCAGCGGCTGGACCTCGGCGCGACGTACGACGTCACGGACGCCGAGGGCCGGCCGATCGGCTGGTTCCGCAAGCAGTTCGCGGCCTCGCTGTTGCGCTCGACCTGGACGCTGGGCACGGCCGAGGGCCGCGAGCTGTCGGGCACCGAGCGCAGCGCGGGCGTGGCGATGGCCCGCCGGCTGTGGGAGATGCTGCCCGTGGTCAGCGAGGTGCCCTCGCCGTTCCGGTTCCACTTCGACTTCACCGATCCGTCCGGCGCGGTGCTGATGTCATCGGTGCGTCAGCGCACCCTGCGCGACCGATACGAGATCACCGTGCCCGGCGGCCAGGTCGACGGACGGGTGGCCGCGGCGATGGCGGTCGCACTCGACGCGCTTCAGTCCCGCTAGCCGAGCCGCGGGCCGGTCCCGGGAGGGTCACGTGGAGCGGTCGCTGCCGCGGGCGTCGCCATCCAGCAGGGAGCGGGACAGCTCCAGTGCGTCGTCGAGGTCGATGGTGGCCGGCTGCGGGGAAGCGCTGACCCCGGGACTCGGAGCGGTCGGGGCGGCGGCCGCGATCGCGTCCACGACGGACAGCTCGTAGGGTTCGAAGACCTGGCCCGATGAGGCGAGCAGCGCTGTCGCAGAGGCGGTGAGGGCGAGAGCCGACGAGTGCTCGGAGGACAGCGAGGCCAGTCGGGCGACCCCGAGGAGATGGTAGGCAATGTTCTCCGTGCCACCTTGCTGGACGGCGCGGGTGCCCGACTCGCGGAGGCAGTCGCGAGCCTCCTCGAGCTGCCCCAGGCCGAGATGTGCCCAGGCCAGGTTCATCAAGGTGTCGGTGACGGCGTCCACGACGCCAAGTTTCTGGAGATGGTCGAGCGCGGACTCGTAGATCGCCAGCGCACTGGAGAAGTCGCCCCGATCCAGAGCCAGCAGTCCCAGGTTCCCCAGGGTGAGGGTGCGGAACTCGGCGTCCTCCCCGACGTCCGTCAGCTCCAGCGACCGCTGCCAGTGCTGTCGCGACTCCTCAGGACGCCCCAGCCAGAGGGTGGAGCTCGCCAACGCGGCGTAGGCGTGCCCGGCCGTGGCGCGGTCGCCGGACCGCTGGCTGAGGTCGGCGGACTGACCAGCCAGTTCCGCGGCCCTGGCGTAGTCGCCACGGCGTTCATGCAAGCGCGAGGACAGGAGCAGCAAGGTCCCGCGGGACCGCTCGCTGAGGCTTTCCACCGCCAAGAGTGTGTCGGTGAGGGACTGGCCGTCCGGGGACCCGGGCGATGACAACCAGTAGCGAAGCAGGGCGTCCATCAACGAGGCGGCGTCATCGACGCGGCCGGACCGGGAGAGGAGGTTGACCGCAGCCACGATGTCCTCGCGGTGGCGGTCCAGCCGCGCGAGCCAGGCTGCGGCTTGCTCCGATCGCAGCCCACGTTCCGTGCCACGACACAGCGACACGACCCAGGCTGCATGGCGATCTGCCGCTACCGAACGCTCGGATTCCGAGAGCAGGTCGAGCGTGTGTGACTTGAGGACCTGCAGCATGGAGATCCTCGGCTCACCGTCTGCATCCTGTACTACCCGCAAGAGGCTGGCGTCCGCGAGCGCCTCGATCGTCGAGAGCGCAGCGGGCTCATCACAGTCGAGCAGCGCGCAGACGCCGGACACATCGAACCCGGCGCGGAACACCGCCAGCCGACCGAAGGCCGTGCGCAGGTCGGGCTCGAGCAGGTCCAGGCTCCACTCGATCGTCTGCTGCATCGACCGTTGACGTTGAGGCAGGTCGACCGGACCATCCCGCAGCAGCGACATCGACGCGGCTAGCCGAGTGGCAAGTGCTCGCGGGCCGAGCATCCGGCAACGGGCGGCCGCGAGCTCGATCCCCAGGGGCAACCCGTCAACCAGGGCGACGATCGTGCGCGCCGCCTCCTCCTCGGCAGCACTCCACTGTCGGGCGCCGCCGGCATCCGTCCGATCACAGAACATGGCCACAGCCGCAGATCGGGCGGTCCCGGACTGGTCCACAGTAGGTAGCGGCCCGAGGTGATGCACCGTCTCGATGCGCAGCTGCAAGGCCTGCCGACTGGTCACCATCACCCGTAGTGCAGGCGCCGCATCCAGCAGCCTCGCGACGTCGTGCGCCGCGCCGACTACCTGCTCCATGTTGTCCAGGACCAGGAGACCACCATCCCGGTAGCGCGCGGCGACGACAGAGCGCGGGTCACTGCTCGCCGGTCGACGAGGTTCAAGGTGGTCCGCGATGCGAGAGCTGACGAGGTGCGCCTCTCGCAAGGGGGACAGGTCAACGAAGTCGACTGGCCCATGGCCGCGCTCCTGAATCACCCGTGCGGTCTCGATCGCAAGACGGGTCTTCCCCATGCCACCCGGACCGGTGACGGTGACCAGGCGCGCACCGTCGACCAGGGCACCCACGACGAAGTCGATGTCGGCGTCCCGACCAAACGTCGGAGTGGGCGATCCAGGCAAGCCCGCTGAGTCCGCGGTCGCGAGCAGATCAGCCGGCTCATTCGTGAGGGCAACGGGCTGACCGTGCGCGGCCTCCGGACTGAGGGACGGGATCTGGACGGCGCCCAGAACGCCGTCCTGGTTGAGCACTGCAGCCTGCGTCGCGCGGAGACGGAGGGACGGCTCCAGTCCGAGCTCGTCATCCAGCCGAACGCGCATCCGTTCGTAGACAGCGAGGGCGTCTGCCTGGCGCCCGGCCCCCGCCAGCGCGCGCATCAGCTCGACAGCCACCGACTCGTCGAGGGGCTCCGCCGCCATCAGGAGCTCTGCCCGCTCCATCGCCGAGATGAAGTGCCCGAGATCGTTCTCGACGGCGATGGCCTTGAGCTGCGCACCCACCAGCATCCGTTGCAGCGCCACCCGCGACGCATCGACAAAGGGGCTGTCCGGCAGATCGGACAACGGCTCTCCGCGATACAACGCCAGCGCCTGGCCGTGCAGCCGAGCGGCAACCTGGAGCGCGCCCTCCTGGCACGCCTCATCGGCTCGCTTCTCCAGCAGGCGGAAGGAATGTGCATCGACGTCCTCGGCGGCAACCGACAACTCGTACCCGCGTCCGGTCGTCACGAGCGCCGGTGCGCCAAGGGTGTGCCGCAGGGCGGATACGTAATGTTGGATCACGTTGACCGCCCGTCCCGGCGGCACGGTCCAGAGCGCGTCGACCAGCTGTTCCCGGGTAGCGGCACGGCCACGGGCCAGGGCCAGGTACGCAAGCAGCGCCCGCTGCATGGGCGCGGTCACCGCGACCGGCTCGCCCCCTGTCGTCACGCGCAGGGGGCCGAGCAAGCCCACGGTCAGCACAGGTCGGACCCTAGAACCCCCGCCAGGGGGTGTCCATGGCTCGGCCGGCAGTCCCGACCGAGGACCGTGTGGCCCGCTGGTGCCTCACCCCGAGGCCGCATCAGGGTCACCTCAGGGTGGGACTCCGGCTCCTGCCCGATGCCGCCAGCTGACCGCCGCCGAGACGATGCTCGGCATGATCACTGTCGAATCACTCACGAAGACCTACGGACGCGGGATGACCGCCGTCGACGACGTGTCGTTCACCGCGGCTACCGGCCGCGTCACCGGCTTCCTCGGCCCCAACGGCGCAGGCAAGTCGACCACGATGCGCATCATCGTCGGCCTCACCCCCGCATCCTCCGGGACCACTACCGTCGACGGGCGCGGGTTCACTGACCTGCCCAACCCAGGCAGAGAGGTGGGTGTCCTCCTGGACGCCTCCGCACAGCACGCTGGGCGCACCGGACGAGAGATCCTCACGCTGGCCCAGCGCACGATGGGTCTGCCAAAGAGCAGGGTCCAGGAGATGCTCGACCTGGTCAGCCTCACCGCCGGCGAGGCTGACCGGCGAGTCCGTGACTACTCCCTGGGGATGCGCCAGCGGCTCGGCATCGGGACCGCCCTCCTCGGGAACCCGCACGTGCTCATCCTCGACGAGCCGGCGAACGGACTGGACCCCGCCGGTATCCGCTGGATGCGCGACCTGCTCCGCGGCTTCGCCGACCGAGGCGGCACCGTCCTGCTCTCCTCGCACCTGCTCCACGAGATCGAGGTCATTGCCGACGACCTGGTCGTCATCGGCCACGGACGGATCGTGGCTCAGGGAACCAAGTCCGAGCTGCTCGAGTCGGCGGGCACTCTGGTGCGTGCGCGCGACGCGGCCGCATTGGCCCGTGCGTTGGAGCACTCCGGCCTCACGATCACCGCTCACGCCGACGGCAGCGTGCACACCGACGCCGCACCGGACCTGGTCGGCGAGATCGCTCTCGCCGCACACGTGGTTCTCACCGAGCTCCGCGCCGCCGACGGGGCCGGGCTCGAGGACATGTTCCTCGAACTCACCGCAGACACCCAGCGCGAAGGAGCAGCAGCATGACCACCACCGCCCTCTCGAAGCCGACCGCCGGGTCGGACAACGCCGCCGACCGCCCTCGCACAACACCCACGCGGATCCCGCTGACCCGCATCATCGGGGTGGAACTGCGCAAGATGTTCGACACCCGTTCGGGCTTCTGGTTGATGGCCAGCATCGTCATCACGAGCATGATCGCCACGGCCGCCATCATCGTGTTCGCGCCCGACGACCAGCTCACCTTCGACACCTTCGCTGCCGCCATCGGGGCACCGATGACGGTGATCCTCCCCATGATCGGGATCCTCGCCGTGACCAGCGAGTGGAGCCAGCGCAGCGGTCTGACCACCTTCACCCTCGTGCCGCACCGCGGCCGCGTGCTGGGGGCCAAGTTCGTCGCAGCCACCGCGGTGGGTGTCGTGTCGATGTTCGTCGCCCTCGCCGTCGGTGCGCTCGGCACGCTGGTCGGCAGCGCCATCGCCGGCGTGGACCCGGTCTGGAACGTCTCCGCCGGCCACTTCACGCTGATCGTGCTGGGCAGCGTCCTGGGGATGCTGTTCGGCTTCATGCTTGGCCTCTTGATCCGCAACTCTGCCGGCGCGATCGTCACGTACTTCGTCTACACGCTCGTCCTGCCGCCGCTGCTCGGCCTGCTGGCGGCGAACCAGAAGTGGTTTGCCGATCTGCAGCCGTGGGTCGACTACAACGACGCGCAGACGCCGCTCTTCGAGGGCAGCCTCTCGGGCCAGCAGTGGCAGCACCTCGCCAGCGCGGGTGCGCTGTGGTTCCTCCTGCCCATGGCGGTCGGGCTGCTGATCGTCCGCCGCGCCGAAGTCAAGTGACCTCGTAGCGTTGCCGCACCTGGCTGGGCGGAGCCCGCGACCGCGCGGAAGGCCCCGGCAGGGGGTCCGACCGGGCACAGGCAGCCCAGTTCACCTGTGTTGCAACGCGTCGGCGATAACGCCGCTAATCAGCTCCGGCCTCCGGAAGATGATGAAGTGATCGGTCTCAAGCAGGCGAATGTCGTCGGTGCACTGCTCGGCTCTCTTGCGCTGTCCCGTCGGGACCAGATCGTCGCTGGTTCCGAGCAGCACCGTCGTGGGGATGGTCTCCCAGGGAGGAGTCGCCCTGACCTTCGATGGTGACTCAACGCGGAGACTCACCGGGCGGCGAGGGTGCCGCCGCAGATGTTGCCGCACTGCTTGGGGGAACGTGCTGCCGGCCTCCTCGTCGAGCCACCAGTCGTTGTCCAGGACGTAGGTGCCCTCCCCAAGAAGGATGTGCGCATCGCCCTCGATCCAGCTGAGGTCGGCCGGCGTCCCCTCCGGGAGGGACGGAACCGCAGCGACGTAGACAAGGCGTGCGACGGACGACGGGCCAATCGCGGCAACGCTGATGACGTCACCGCCATACGACCAGCCCGCGAGAACTACCGGGGCACGGGAGGTTCCTACTATTCGCCGCACCTCGGCAGCGTCCTCTTCTAGGCCAGCGTCACTCGACCGGTGCGAGGGCAAGTCGGGCACCCGGACTTCCACCCCGACACCCTCGAGATGCTGCCGGACCCACCACCAGTCGTGGGGATTCCCCCACAGGCCGTGAACGAGGACAGCGCTTCCCAGTACGGACACGAAGTCCTCCCGTTCGACAGACGAACGCATGCCAGTGAGGGCGACACGATTTAGTATCCACCAGGCGAACCGCTTGCAGCGAGGCATGCCCGTCAGGTGCCATGTCGTGCAAGGGCCATTGCCGCTCACTTTCGACGGGCTACACACCACCCGGGGTTTCCCTCGCGCGGGTGCTGCAGCGTGCTGCACGGCCGGCCGGCCGCGGCGGATCGTTCCTACAGGTGGCTTCCGGGGTGAATTCCGTGCTTTCGCCGTCGTTGCAGCCGAAGGACGGTATCCATCGCGGTAGCCATCGCGGCAACCGCTGCTCCACCGGCGCGTCGTAGGCCCGCCCGGCCATCACCGCCCGATCAGAGGTCGGCGAGCAGCCGCTCGAGGACCTGCGCCACGCCGTCCTGCGTGATCGGGGGCGCCGTGAAGGTCGCCACCGCCAGGACGTCGGCATGACCGCCCTGCATCGCGTAGCCTCGCCCGGCCCAGGCCAGCATGTCGAGATCGTTGGGCATGTCACCGAACGCGACGACGTCCGCCTGGTCGACACCGTGCTCGGCGGCCAGGAGGGCTAGCGCACTCGCCTTCCCGACCCCGAGCGCCGAGACCTCGAGCAGGCCGTCGTGCGGGTTGGAGTGCGTCGGGACGGCGAGCCCGTCCAGTGCCGGGATGGCCCGCACGAGCATGTCGTCACTGGCGCTGGACTCGCTGCGGCACAACATCTTCACCACGCCAGGATCGTCGACCAGCAGGTCCTCCAGCGGTCCGATGTGGGCGTCGGTGTCGGAGTCCCAGCGCGCGACATAGCCCGCCGTGCGCCGGAAGCCGACCAGGGTCTCAAGGGCGAAGGCAGCGTCCGGCAGCGCGTCGCTGAGCCGCCGGGCGGACTCCAGCACCACGTCCTGCGCGAGCGTTCGCGCGTGCAGCACCCGCTCGGCGCCCAGGTCGTAGACCAGCGCACCGTTGCCGCACAGCGCGGTACCCCGGTGGCCGGTCTGATCAACGACCGCGCGCATCCACCGCGGCGGGCGACCGGTGACGTACACGACGTGCACGCCGGCGTCCTGACAGGCTTGCAGTGCTCGCACCGTACGGACGCTGATCCGGCCGTCGCCGTCGACGATGGTGCCGTCGAGGTCGGTGGCCACCATCCGCATGACACCATCCTGCCCCGTCAGCGCCCAGGCGTGGCTCCCGGCCCTCGCTCGGTCAGCGCCTCGACCCGATAGGACGCGATGGCGGACGCCGCACCGGCTCGGCAGGTGAGCTGGGCCGCGTCGCCGATCACGCGCGACACCTGCGCCACCAGGTGAGCCGGCACCCCGGCCCCGGGCTGCCCGGCCAGCCTCACCTGCCACCGGCCCGGCGCCAACCGGGTCACGCCCGCTGCCGTGAAGGCGCGCGGGCCGGCCGGGCCGAACCGCTCGTGCGCCGCGACCGCCACCGCCTGGGCGACCGGCGGCAGGGCGCTGGTGCCACGCAGGTACGCCGGGTCGACGATGCCGCGCAGGTGCCCGTCCGCGACCGAGACGGCCGAGTCGGCGTCCAGGCCGCCGTAGTAGGTGCCGTCCGGAAGCACGACGAGGTTGGCCGCGAACCGGTCGCCGCCGACGTGCGAGCACTCCCACGTGCGGTCGGGCCACCGGGCCGCCAACGCGGCCGCCACGGGCCGTCCGCGCACCGCGCAGCAGGTGTCGTGCCGGCCGTGGGTGCACACCAGCAGCCAAGCTCCCGGGTCCGCGGCTGGCGCGGACGGCGCGGACGGCGCGGGTGCGGCGTCCGGGCCAGCCTCAGTGCCCAGCTCGAGTGCCCGGGCGGCCGCGAGCAGCTCAGCGTCCTGCTGCCACGCCCCGGTCGCCGTCGTCAGACCCTCGCGGTGAGAGACGACAGCCCACAGACGTTGCGGCACAACGGCTCGACGGCCTGGACGCCGGATCAGCAGGATGCGCGCACCTGCTTCGTCGGCCGCATGTCGCAGGTGGTCGATGACGCGCGGCGCGATCCCGGAGCCGGCGAGCGCGTCGACCGCCCACGGTCCCGGGTGCTCGATCAGCAGCCATCGCTCGGCCGGCGCGGCAGTACCGGCCATCGGGTCGCCGCGGTCGCGCGCGGCGTCGGAGCAGCGCGGGGTGGCGGCGGCGGTCACCGGGGCACGGCGAGGCCGGCCAGCAGCAGCCGGCGTGCCAGTGTCGGCCCGAGCTCGACGGACGTCGCGTCCCCGCGCTCGAGGAACGCGGTCACCGCAGCGACGTCGTCCGCCGCAAGCGTCAGGTCACCGGCCCGGCTCCGCACGACCGCCCCGCCCGCCGACGTCGGCTCGATCGCAGCGGCCAGGTGCGGACGCACCACCAGCACGAGGTCACCGTCCGGGACGTCGACCGCCGACGCGGCCCGCAGCTGGGCCAGCGGCCCGACCGGCGCGGCTCGCTGGGCTGCGCGCCGGCGGGTGGCCAGGCGGGCGGCGACGTCGTCGTCGGCCACCGCCTGCAGGGCCAGTGCGAGCCGGTCGCGGACCTCGCGCACGTCGTCCTCGATGTCGGCCGCCGACCCGACGTCGGCGCCGAGCGGCAGTGAGCGGCGCGCCTCGACGTCGTCGACCAGCCGGGCCAGGGCCGCGGCGACCAGCTCGCGCGCCACGCTCTCGCGAGTCCAGGTGTGGACGCCGATCGTCAGGTGGGTGCTGACCCCGCCGAGGGCGGTGGCCGCGTGCATGTAGCCGCGCGGCAGGTAGAGGCAGTCGCCCGGGCTCAGCACCGCGTCGATCACCGGCTCGGTGCCCGCCGCCTGCTCGACGGCAGCCCGGTGGTCGGTCCACGGCTGGTCGCGCAGCGGGGCCTCGTGCACCGGCTCGTGAATGCGCCAGTGCTTGTCGCCGTCGATCTGCAGCACGAAGACGTCGTGCACGTCGTAGTGGTCGTCGAAGCCCTGCGACTGCGGCGGGGTGACGTACGCGTTGACCTGGACGGGGTGGCCGAGATCGGCCGCGAGCTGCTGGGCGAAGCCGACGATCGGCGGCCACACCCGGTGCAGGCCCTGCAGCACCATCGTGGCGCCGTCGGCGAACAGCCGCAGCAGCCGGTCGTCGCTGACCTGGTCGCCGATCGCCGCCCCCACGCCACCGCCGGCAGTGAAGTCCCGCTCGGGCAGCGTGCTGCCACGGCGGGCGACCCGCAGGAAGGGGGTGCGCAGGCCACGCTGGGAGACCAGCTCGTCGACCGCCGCCGCATCGAGCAGGTCGCCGAAGCCCTGCGGCAGCGCTGCCGCGGGGCTGAGCAGTGCGCGACGGCCCCAGGTGCGGCTCGCGAACTCCTCGAGGTCCTGCGCGACGAGTCGGGGCAGGGCCAGGTGCCCGGGCAGCAGCCCGGGCACCGGCACCCGCGTCGTGGCGCTCACTCAGCTACCGGCACCGCTGTCCGCACCGCCGTCAGCGCCACCGTCAGCACCGCCGTCAGCACCGCCGTCAGCGCCACCGTCGTGCTGACCGGGGACACCGCTCGCCCCACCATCCGCCGGTCCCTCGGCGCCACCGTCCGCGCCACCGTCCGCGCCACCGTCCGCGCCACCGTCAGCGCCACCGTCAGCGCCGCCGTCGTGCTGACCGGGGACACCGCTCGCTCCACCATCTGCGGGGCCCTCGGCGTCGGGGTCCAGAGTCGTCTCGCTCATGGCTACCTCCCTGCTGCTGCGCGGTGGTCGCGCCACCGCTACCCGGCTACACCGGTCGGTGCCGCCGCGCCCATGCCTACTGCCCGGTCGCCGCTCCTGCCACTCGGACGCGAATGGGCAGACGGGTGAGATCGGCCGACATGTCCGTTCTGCTACCGGCAACGGCCCCAGTTGGGGGACACTCTGGATGCTGGGCGTGCCATCGGGGTCGCGCCGGGAGGCCGGGAGGCGCGGTGCCGGAGAGGAGCCAGCTCATCGACTACCGCGCGTTCCTCGCCGCCGTCCCGGTGCCGTGCGCTGTCCTTGACGCCGAGCTGGTCGTGCGCGCCGTCAGCGAGACGTTCCTGACACTCACCGGCCGGCGCCGGGACGACGTCGTCGGCAAGCCGCTGCTGGAGAGCTTCCCCGAGAGCCCCAGCGACCCCGGCTCGGCGGAGCGGCGCCGCCAGGTGGGCGCGTCGGTGCACCGGGCGCTCACCCGTGGCGAGACCGACCAGATCCCGCTGCTGCGCTACGACCTCGAGCCCGTGCCCGGCGTCGGTGAGTTCGCGGAACGGTGGTGGAACATCACCAACACCCCGCTGCCCGACGAGACCGGCCGCTCGTCACTGGTGCTGAACACGATCGAGGACGTGACCCAGGCGGTGCACGACCGCAACCGCCGGCGGGAGCAGCGCGAGCGCGAGATCGCGCTGCTCGCCCGGGCGCAACGCCTCGAGCTCGACCTGGAGGTTCGCGAGCGCGAGGTGCTCGCCCTCAGCGCCTCCGAGCAGGAGGTCGGACGACGGCTGCAGGGCCTGGCGCTGGTCGCCCTCGAGCTGGCGGCTGCCGACTCGGTCGAGGAGCTGACCGACCTGGTCGTCGGGCGCGGCGTCGCCGCGATGGGCTGCGACGGCGGCGGTGTGGCCGTGCGCGACGACACCGAGCAGGTGGTGCGCCTGACCATCACCGACACGCGGCGCGAGGGGCAGCGGCTGCGTCAGGAGATGCCGCTCACCACCCACCTGCCGTCGGTGGTCTCGTGCATCGACCCCGAGCCGATCTACCTGCAGGACCGTGCTGAGGGGCTGGCGTGGGGCCCGGAGATGGAGCTGGTCTACGCCACCTCGGGTTGCGACGCCTGGGCATCGCTGCCGCTCGTCGCCGAGGCCCGACTGCTCGGTTCGCTCACCGTGAGCTGGGTCGAGCCACGGAAGTTCACCGACGACGAGAAGGGCCTGCTGTCGGCGTTCGCCGCGCAGTGCGCCCAGGCGCTGCAACGCATCCAGGACCGCGAGGCCGAACGCCGCGCCACCATCTCCTCACGGCTGCTGTCGGAGTCGTTGCAGCGCAGCCTGTTGACCGACCCGGTGCAACCCGAGCACCTGCAGCTCGTCGTCCGGTACCGGCCTGCTGCGCGCGAGGCGTACGTGGGCGGCGACTGGTACGACTCGTTCCAGGTGCCGGGCGGCGACACGTTGATCGTGGTCGGCGACGTCGCCGGGCACGACCGGCTCGCGACCGCCGCCATGGCGCAGGTGCGCGGGGTGCTGCGCGGCGTGGCACACAGCCTGGACGGATCGCCGGCGCAGGTGCTGACCGGACTCGACCGTGCGATGGATGACCTCGGGGTCGATGCGCTGGCGACGGCGGTGCTCGCCCGGGTCGAGTGCGGCGGCGACCTGGAGGACGGCGGCCGCTGGCTGCGCTGGTCGAACGCCGGTCACCCGCCGCCGGTCATCGTCCGCCCGGACGGCTCCAGCGAGCTGCTGCGCAGCGAGCCAGAGCTGCTGCTCGGGGTGCAGCCGTCGACGTCCCGCACGGACCACCGGACCCCGCTGCCCCCCGGCACCACGCTGCTGCTCTACACCGACGGCCTGATCGAGCGGCGCGGCGAGCCGCTCGGCGCCGGGATGGAGTGGCTGCGGCACCGCGTCGCGTCGTTGGCCGCATTACCGCTGGACTCGCTGTGCGACGCGCTGCTGGCCGAGCTGCCGACCGACGCCGACGACGACGTGGCCCTGCTGGCGTTGCGGGTCGAGGCGGCCGACGGCCCGCCGCGGCGCCCGCCTGGGCCGGCCCGGCGCTCGCCGAACCGTCCGGCCGACGAGGTGCCGGTCGCGCTGTCGCGCAGTCGCCAGGACGTCTCCCTGGTGCTGCCCCCGGACGCCACCGCCGTCCGGCGTGCCCGGTCGTTCGTGCGCAACCACTGCCGGGCCGCCGGGATCCCGGCGGCGGCCTGCGACACCGTGGCGCTGCTCACCAGCGAGACCGTCACGAACGCCTTCATCCACGGCCGCAGCGAGGCGCGGCTGCGGCTGGTCGTGCGGCCCGACCGGATCCGGGTGGAGGTCGGCGACGACAACTCGCGTCACCCGGTGCGGGCCGAGCGGCAGGACGACGCGCTCGACGGCCGCGGGCTCAACATCCTCGACCTCGCCTCGACCGCGTGGGGCGTCATGGACGACGTGGCCGGCAAGATCGTGTGGTTCGAGGTCACCCCAGAGGAGTAGGCAGGGTCAGCGGACGGCGCTCCGTCGTGGCTACCGCCGTGGATTCCGCGCCCTGGTCACGATCGCCGCCAGCCCACGGAAGCCATCTCGGTAGCCATCCCAGGATGCGGTCAGCGGGCGGGCTGGACGGCGGCCAGGGCGCCGGAGGCCAGCACGGCCTTGCTCAGCGGTCGCAGCAGCTCGGCGAGCCGTCGAGTGCCGGTGGCGCCGAGGTGCGCCCACCCCACCAGCGCCGAGCGGTCGGTGGCGGACTCGAGGTCGGTGCGCAGCCGGCGTCCGGCGTCGGTGAGCGCGAAGCCGGAGTCCTCGACGCCGCCCTCGACCCGCTCGACCAGGCCGCGCTCGACGGCGAGCTGCCCGCACTCGTCCCACTCGGCGTCGGTCCACCCGCGTGAGCGGCGCAGGAAGGTCAGGGACACACCGGATCCGGTGAGCCCGTAGGTCAGCATCGCCTGCAGCGGGCTGATCCCGGCCGTCACCAACGCGGCCACGTGCCCGTCGCCGCGGTGCTCGCGCACGAGGGTCGATGCGTGCCACAGCTGCATCAGCGGGTCGGCCGGCCAGGCCAGCGACGCGTGCGCTGCATACAGCGGTCGGCCCGGCGCGGACAGTCCCTCACAGGCGCGGCGGGCCAGGTCGACCGCCTCGCTGAGCTGACCGTCGGGGAGCTCGGCCAGCACCGGGTCGAGCAGCCCGTGCAGCGTGGCGGCGACCCCCGCGTGCCGGGCGCGTAGCACCTGCGCGGGCGCGGCGATAGCCCAGCACTCCGGCAGCACCTGCCGCACCAGGCGCGGAGCGAAGACGTAGAAGGTGGCCTCGACGACCTCGGCGGGCACCGGTCCCATCGCGGCCGCTCGCACCGGGAAGTATGCGAGCGAGGGCCGCAGCCCGAGCGCCTTGTACTCCTCCCGGCACGGGGCCGAGAAGTAGCCGGGCACGTGCACCGTCTCGAGGGCGGCCCACGCCCGCCGGGCCCACAGCGCCAGGTCGTCGCCGCCGACCGGCCCGCCCGTGGGGTCGGTCATCGCGCGGGCCGGTGGTCGAGCAACGACTCCAGGACGTCGGCCAGCCCGTCGGCGTAGACGTCGGCGCACACCTCGTCCGCGGCGTCCTGCACCTCCGCGGGTGCCTGCCCCATCGCCACCGAGTGGCCGGCCCAGGCGAACATCTCCAGGTCGTTGCGTCCGTCACCGACCGCGATCACGTCGGACGCCGACCGGCCGAGCGCGTCAGCCACCACCTTGAGCCCGTGGGCCTTGCTGACCCCCTCCGGCGCGATGTCGAGCCAGGCCGTCCAGCCGACCGTGTAGCTGCCGCCGTGCAGGCCGAGCCGCTCGACCAGGGCGAGGAAGTCCTCGGGGGTGTGCTCGGGGCTGCGGACGACCACGCGGGTGGCCGGCTCCTCGAGCAGCCGCTCGAAGGGCACGATCGTCAGGTCGCCGATCAGCTCGCCGTCCGGGAACGGCGCGGTGAGCCGGAACCCCATGCCGAGGTCCTCGACGGCGTACACGGCCTGCGGCAGGTGCTCGCGCAGCAGCGTGAGCGCGTCGCGCGGGTCGAACGTCATGAGGTCGACGACCTCGTACCCGTCGTCCAGCGCCGGATCCAGCCGCAGCGTGACGGCACCGTTGCTCGTCACCGCGTAGCCGCTGGTCAACCCCAGCCGGTCGAGCACCGGGGTGGTCGCGACCAGCGACCGGCCGGTCGACAGCACCACTAGCCGCCCGGAGTCCACGATCGCGCGGACGGCGTCGCGCACGCGGTCGGACAGCCCGCCGTCGTGGTCGAGAATCGTCCCGTCGACGTCGAGGGCGACGATCGCGGCCTCGCGGGGGCTCGCTGGGCTCACGCGCGCCGAACCGGCTCGAGGACGTCGAGCCCGACGAAGGGGCGCAGCGCCTCAGGAACGACGACCGAGCCGTCCGCCTGCTGGTGGTTCTCCAGGATCGCGACCAGCCAGCGGGTGGTGGCGGCCGTGCCGTTCAGCGTCGCGACGTGGCGAGTGGCGCCCTCGCGGCCCGGGTCGCGCTCGCGGATGCCGAGCCGCCGCGACTGGTACGTGGTGCAGTTGGACGTCGAGGTCAGCTCGCGGTGCCGGCCCTGGGTCGGCACCCACGCCTCGCAGTCGTACTTGCGAGCGGCGGGTCCGCCGAGGTCACCGGCGGCGACGTCGATGACCCGGTAGGGGATCTCGACCGCGTCCAGCAGCTCGCGCTCGAAGGCCAGCAGCCGCTGGTGCTCGGCGGCGGCGTCCTCGACCGGGCAGTAGCTGAACAGCTCGATCTTCTGGAACTGGTGCACGCGGATGATGCCCCGGGTGTCCTTGCCGTGCGAGCCCGCCTCGCGGCGGTAGCAGGTCGACCAGCCGGCGTAGCGGACCGGCCCGTCGGACAGGTCGATGATCTCGTCCGCGTGGTAGCCGGCCAGCGCCACCTCGGAGGTGCCGGTGAGGTAGAGGTCGTCGGCCTCCAGCCGGTAGACCTCGCCGGCGTGGGCGTCGAGGAACCCGGCGCCGGCCATCACCTCGGGCTTGACCAGCGTGGGCACCACCATCGGGGTGAATCCGCCCTCGATGGCGCGGCTCATCGCGAGGTTGAGCAGGCCCAGCTCCAGCCGCGCGCCCTGCCCGGTCAGGTAGTAGAACCGCGAGCCGCCGACCTTGGCGCCGCGGGCGGTGTCGATGGCGCCGAGGATCTCGCCGAGCTCGAGGTGGTCGCGTGGCTCGAAGCCCTCCGCCGCGAAGTCGCGAGGTGTGCCGACCTCGTGCAGCACGGTGTAGTCGTCCTCGCCCCCGGCCGGGACGCCCGGCTCGACCAGGTTGCCCACCTGGCGCAGCAGGGTGTCGAGCTGACCGGCGGCGTCGTCCGCCTGCGTCTGGAGGTCCTTGACCCGCTCGCTGAGCGTCCTGGCGTGCGCGATGAGCGCCGCCTTGTGCTCCTTGTCGGCCGCCGACACCTGCTTGCCATAGACCTTCTGCTCGGCCCGCGACCGCTCGAACTCGGCGAGCGTCGAGCGGCGCGCCTCGTCGGCGGCCAGCACCTGGTCGATCAGGTCGGCGTCCTCGCCTCGCGCACGCTGGCTGGCGCGCGCGGCGTCCGGGTCGTCCCGCAGGACCTTGAGGTCGATCACACGCCCGAGCCTATCGGCCGCCCCATCCCGAGATCGCGCGGTTTGTCGCCGGCCGGGGCGCCTTGCCGCGGTGCGGTCACAGTGGGCGCGCCGACCTGCTGGGCCGGCGCTAGGTTGAGCAGCCATGACCCTGCACCCGATCGTCGCCGTGGTCATCGCGGTGGTCGTGGTGGTCGTCATCACGGTCCTCGCGGTGTCGCTCGCGCGGTACCGCCGGCGTGTGCGCGAGATCGAGGAGCCGAACGTGAACGACCATCCGGACGCCCGGCGCGCCGCCATCATCGTGAACCCGATCAAGTTCACCGACCTGGACGACGTGCGCGACCGCGTCACCAAGGTCTGCCGAACCCACGGCTGGGCCGAGCCGCTGTTCATCGAGACCACCGCCGACGACCCCGGCAAGGGTCAGGCGCAGGAGGCCCTGGAGGCCGGCGTCGACCTGGTCTGCCCGCTCGGCGGTGACGGCACGGTCCGCGAGGTCGCCGAGGCCCTGGTGCGCAGCGGCGTTCCCCTCGGGCTGCTGCCCGGTGGCACCGGCAACCTGCTCGCCCGCAACCTCGAGCTGCCGATCGACAACCTGGAAGACGCGCTCGAGGTCGCCCTCACCGGCATCGACCACGCGATCGACGTCGGCGTCGTGGCGTTCGACGCCTCTGGCGAGGACCAGCGCCCGGTCGAGAAGGTGTTCCTCGTCATGGCCGGCCTCGGCTTCGACGCCGCGATGATGGCCGACGCGCCCGAGAAGCTGAAGAACCAGGTCGGCTGGCTCGCGTACGTCGTGTCGGGGTCCAAGCACCTGCTCGGCCCGCAGGCGCGGGCCCGGCTGACCACGGACGACGGACCGGTGGTCACCCGCCGCATCCGCACGGTGCTGGTCGGCAACTGCGGCACGCTCACCGGTGGCATCCAGCTGTTGCCCGACGCGAAGGTCGACGACGGCTGGCTCGACACCGTGACCCTGTCGCCGCAGGGCGTCGCCAGCTGGGTCTCGGTCGCCGCGCGAGTCATCGTCCGGCGCGGTCACCATCGGGTCGAGCGGGCACGGTGCCGCGAGTTCACCGTGCGGGTCGACCGGCCCACCGACGCCCAGCTGGACGGCGACGTGGTCGGCAAGGTGCGCGCCATGCGCGCCCGCATCGACCCGGGCGCGCTCGTCGTGCGCGTGCCGGCGGATCGGAAGGAGACCAGGACGTGAACGCACGGTCGGCCCCGGCAGGCGACGCGACGGACGAGGTCACCCGGCAGGCCCGACCGCGGCTGGTCGCCGGGCTGGTCGCCGCGGTCGTGAGCGCCGTCCCGGTGACGCTGCTGGCGCTGCTGGTGCGCGACGCATCGGGCGGGGTCGTGCGGTTCGACCAGCGCGTCGTCCACGAGACCACCAGCCTGGCCCTGCGCCACGGGTGGCTGCGGACGGCGGCCGACGCGGGCGCGATCGTGCTGCACCCGTGGGTGTTCCGGGTCGCGGTGCTGGCCGCCGCGGCCGTGCTGTGGCGCCGGCACGCCCGCTCGGCCGCGCTGTGGGCGGCGAGCACGATGGTCGCCGGGACGCTGCTCGGTGCCCTGCTCAAGCTGCTCGTCTCGCGCGCCCGCCCCCAGCTCGACGACCCGGTAGCGGCGGCGAGCGGGTTCAGCTTCCCGTCCGGGCACGCTCTGAACGCCGCGCTCGGCGTCAGCCTGCTGGTCGTGCTGCTCTGGCGGCCGCTCACCCGGCGCCGGCTGCGCACGCTGCTCGTCGTCGTCGGCGTGCTCCTCGTCGTCGCGACCGGCCTCGACCGGTTGCTGCTCGGTGTGCACTTCCCCAGCGACGTCGTCGCGGGCTGGGTCGTGGGGGTCCTGGTCACGGCGTCGTCCTGGGTGGCCTTCGGGCCGGTACTGCGCGAGCGCGTCCGGCAGGGCGCCGAGCAGGCCGTCGACGAAGGCGCCACACCCGACCAACGATCCCCCCGGAGGACCAGATGACCGGACTCGTCGACCCCGGGTCGGCCCGCCGGCAGCACACCACCGACGACGGCAGCCTGCCGCCGTTCGGCAGGCTGGCTGCGCTGCTGGGCAAGCAGGTGCTGCTGCCGGTCGTGATCTGGCTGGCCGTGCTGGTCGGTGTCGGCTACCTGCTCTCGCACCCGCTGAAGAACGCGATAGCCGGTGAGGACGCCGTGAACCGGTGGTTCCAGAGCCAGCGGACGCCGAGCTGGAACCACGCCACCGACGTCATGTCGCACGTGGCCAACACCGGCACGATCATCATCTCGATGCTCGCCGCGGCTCTGGTCATCTGGGCCATCAGCCGCCGCCTGCGCGAGCCGGTGGCGCTCGTGGTCGGCGTCAGCACGCAGGCGCTGGTGTTCCTGCTGACGACGCTGCTCATCGCCCGGCCCCGGCCCGACGTCCCCAAGCTCGACCAGTCGCCGCCGACCTCGAGCTTCCCGTCCGGCCACACCGGCGCGTCCTCGGCGCTGTACTTCGGGCTGGTCATCATCTGCGTCACGCGGTTCGAGCGCACCTGGCTGCGCGTGCTGTCCGCCGTGGTGTTCGGCGTGGTGCCGTTCCTCGTGGCGCTGGCCCGGCTCTACCGCGGCATGCACCACCCGACCGACGTCACCTTCGGCCTGCTCAACGGAGCCATCTGCGCGGTGATCGCCTACCTCGCACTGCGGCCGCGCGACGCATGAGGCTGAAGGCCTGCCTCAACGGCGCGCGCAGGCCGCACGAGCACCCGGCGCTTCCGGTGACGGCGGCCCAGCTCGCCGCGGACGTCGTCCGCGTGGTGGCGGCCGGTGCAGAGGCGGTGCACCTGCACGTCAAGGACGCTGACGGTGCCGACACGCTCGACGCCGCCAAGCTCGAGGCGGTGCTGGCCGAGGTCCGGCGCCTGGCCCCTGGCGTGCCGCTCGGCGTGACGACGGGGGCGTGGGCCATGCCCGACCCGGACGAGCGTGCCGCCGCCGTCGGCCGCTGGACGGCGCTGCCGGACTTCGCGTCGGTCAACTGGCACGAGCCGGGGGCCGAGCAGGTAGCGGCGGCGCTGGCTAGGCGTGGTGTCGCCGTCGAGGCCGGGCTGTGGCACGCCGAGGCGGTGGAGACGTGGCGCAGCTCGACCTGGCGCAACCGCTGCACCCGGGTGCTGCTCGAGCTGCCGGACGGCTTGGACGACGCCGCCACCGCGGCCGAGGCCGAGGCGCTGATCGCCCTGCTCGGCCCCACCGACGACGTCACGGTGCTGCTGCACGGCGAGGGCAGCACCGCCTGGCCCGCGCTGCGGATCGCCGGCGCTCGAGGCATGGCCACCCGGATCGGTCTCGAGGACGTGCTGACGCTGCCCGACGGCTCGCCGGCTCCCAGCAACGCGGCCCTCGTGACGGCGGCCAGCGCGCTGCTCGCCGCGCGCGGCTAGGGCGCTACTCGGTGCCCGACCGCAGCTGCTCGAGCCACCGTCCGGCCTCACCGAACGCCGAGTCGGTGGTGGACGTCGTCACCAGCACCGGCTGCGCGTCGGCGCGCGGGTAGGAGCCGAGGAAGCGCACCTCGCGGCAGGTGCGGTGCAAGCCCATCAGGGCCTCACCCACCCGCGCCTCGCCGAGATGGCCCTCGCAGTCGATCGAGAAGCAGTACCGGCCGAGCATGTCGCCGGTGGGCCGCGACTCGATCCGCGACAGGTTGATGCCGCGGGTCGCGAACTGCTCGAGCATCTCGAGCAGACCGCCGGGGTGGTCGTCGGCCTGGTAGACGACCAGCGTCGTCTTGTCAGCTCCGGTGGGTGGCGCCAGCGGACCAGGCCGCGCGACGACGACGAAGCGGGTGATCGCGCCGCCGTTGTCGCCGACGTCCGCAGCAAGCACGTCGAGCCCGAAGCGCTCCGCCGCAAGCGGTGCGCACAGCGCCGCGTCGTACGGCGCAGCGACCTCGGACGACGCAGCGGCCTCGGACGGCGCGGCGAGGCCCTGCGCCGCGGCCGCCGTCGACAGCGCCGGAACGTAGCTGGCCTCCGGCAGGTGGGCCGCCATCCAGCCGCGGCACTGCGCCCAGCCGTGCGGGTGCGTGGCGACCCGGCGGACGTCGTCCAGGCTCGTGCCGGACGGCGCGGCGAGCACGAAGGTGATCGGCACCAGCACCTCGCGGGTGACCCGCAGCGCCGAGCCGCTCGCGAGCGCGTCCAGCGTGGCGCTCACCCCGCCCTCGACCGAGTTCTCGATCGGCACGACGGCCGCAGCCGCCTCGCCCGACCGCACGGCCGCGAGGGCGGCGTCGACGCTAGGCACCGGATGGGCCGTCGCGTCCGGCGGCAGCACCTGGCGCAGGGCGGCCTCGGTGAACGTGCCGGCCGGGCCGAGGTAGGCGTAGGACTCGCTCACCGGGCGGACCTGCCGGCCGGTCGGGCCTGCGGTGAGGCGCCGGACGCCGCAGCCTGCACGGCCTGCTGCTCCTCCGGCGAGAGGGTGTGCTCGCTGGACCGGCCGACCAGACCCTTGGCGTACGACCGGGTCTCGCCACGGCCGTGGATCGCCGTGATCACCAGCCCGTCGCCGGCGTCGTCCAGCACCGCGGCCGAGAACGACAGCCGGCCGCCCATGTCACCGAACGCGTCATAGCGCACCACCGCGACGTGCCGCAGGCTCACGGCGACGTCGGCGCGCACGCTGTCGAGCTCGACCTGCTGCCGGTCGAGCCGCTCGCGCAGCAGCGTCACCTCGGCGGCGTGCCGGGTGGCGACGTCGAGCACGTCGCCCTCGCCGGCGTGCCCGCGCAGCACCCGCAGGCCACGGCGCACCCGGGTGAGCCGCAGCTGAGCCCCGACGGCGACCACCAGCGCCAGCAGCGCGACGACCGCGGCGGCCACGGCGACGACGCTGACCGGGCCGGCGTCGAGGACGGGCTGCAGGGCGGAAGCGAGGGCGGGCACGCCCCGGAGCCTACGCGGCCGACCCACGCCCCGTACCCTCTGTCCGTGCCCGCCAGCGAGTCGCCCGACGCACCCGACACCGACGGTTTCGTCGACGTCGGCTACGCGCGCCTGGACGTCGACCGGGAGCGTCGCACCGGCGACCCCGAGGTGGTCTTCGGCCAGGGCAAGACGCCGGACCAGATCGTGCACGCGCTGCGCACCCTGTCGAGCAACCACCCCGAGCGGGCGATCCTCGCCACCCGGCTGGACGCCGAGGCCCGCGCCGCCCTGCGCCTGGAGCTGCCCGGCGCCGACGTCGACGACGTGTCGCGCACCGCCGTGCTCGGGCCGCTGCCCGCGACGCAGGGCCTGGTGCTCGTCGTCGCTGCCGGAACGTCGGATGCCCCGGTCGCCGCCGAGGCCATGATCACCGCTCGGGTGCACGGTGCCCATGCGGAGCGCGTCGACGACGTCGGTGTCGCCGGCCTGCACCGGCTGCTCGCCGTGCGGCACCGGCTGGACGACGCGGACGCGCTCGTGGTGGTGGCCGGCATGGAGGGCGCATTGCCCAGCGTCGTCGGGGGCCTGACCGGCGTGCCGCTGGTGGCCGTGCCGACCTCGATCGGCTACGGCACGGGAGCCGGCGGGCTGGCGGCGCTGCTCGCGATGCTGAACTCCTGTGCCCCCGGGATCGCGGTGGTCAACGTCGACAACGGGTACGGCGCCGGCGTGCACGCCGCCCGCATCGCGCGCCGAGCGCGGCCGCGAGACCAACCGTGAGCGAGCTCGTCTGGGTCGACGCCTCCAGCGGGGCGAGCGGCGACATGCTGCTGGCCGCCCTGCGCGACGTCGGCGTACCGGCCGCGGTGATGGCCGGTGCCGCGAGCGCGGTCGGCCCGGTCGAGATCACCTTCGGCCAGGAGGTGCGGCACGGTTTCGCGGTCGCGCGGGCCCACGTGCGCGGCACCGAGGCCGACGTCCCGCACCGCACCTGGGCCGACGTCCGGGCGCTGCTGGACGCCGCCGACCTCGACGCGGCGGTGCGGGCGAGCGCGCACCAGGTGTTCGCCCGGCTGGCCGAGGCCGAGGGGCTGGTGCACGGAACCAGCGCCGACGACGTCCACTTCCACGAGGTCGGTGCGCACGACGCGATCGGGGACGTCGTCGGGGTGTGCGCCGGGTTCGCCTGGCTGGGGGCGGAGGTGGTCGTGGGCCCGATCGCCCTCGGTGGCGGAACTGCCCGCTCGGCGCACGGCGAGATCCCGGTGCCCGGGCCCGCCGTGCTGCACCTGCTGGCCGGCACGGGGGCCGTGGCCAGTGGCGGGCCAGTCGAGGTCGAGCTCTGCACGCCGACCGGCGCCGCGCTGCTCACCACCCTTGCCTCGTCGTACGGACCGCTGCCCGCCGTGATGGTCGACCAGGTGGGTGTCGGGGCAGGCACCCGCGAGCTTCCGGACCGGGTGGGGGCGCTACGCCTGGTGCGCGGGCGGGCCACCGAGGCTGCCTTGCCGGTCGAGGCTGCGGTGGTGCTGGAGACGAACGTCGACGACCTCGACCCGCGGGTGTGGCCGCAGGTGCTGCGCCGGCTGCTGGACGAGGGCGCCTCCGACGCGTGGCTCACGCCGATCCTGATGAAGAAGGGCCGGCCGGCGCACACGCTGCACGTGCTCTGCCGCACCGACTTGGTCGATCGCCTGCAGCGGGTGGTGCTGACCGAGACCAGCGCGATCGGACTGCGTGTCGTCCCGGTGGGCAAGACCGCCCTCTCGCGGCGCGAGACGCTCGTCCAGGTCGAGGGTCACCCGGTGCGAGTCAAGCTCGCGCTGCTCGATGGGCGGGTGGTGAACGCCCAGCCCGAGCACGACGACGTCCTGGCCGTGGCGGCTCAGGTGGGGTACCCGGTGAAGGTCGTGCTGGCCCGGGCGGCCGCTGCCGCCGCCTCGCTGCTCGACTGAACGCAGCCCCGCGTGCAGAAGTCAGCAGCATTCCCGGCCGGCACGTCCATTTCGTCCCGATCTGCGGTGGTCGAGCGGGCGAATGCTGTTGGCTTCTGTACGCCACGGCCTTCGCGGGTGGGGGCGTCGACACTCCGGCTGACCGCTCTGGCAGGGTTTCGCCCGTGAACCTCACGGTCGCCCTCACGGCGCTGGTGCTGATCGTGCCGGTGGAGCTGCCCGACAAGACGTTCGTCGCGACCCTGGTGCTGGCCACCCGCTACCGCCCGCTGCTGGTCTGGATCGGCGTCGGCGCGGCGTTCCTCGTGCAGACGGTCGTCGCGGTGACCGCTGGTGGCCTGATCTCCCGGCTGCCGCACCGGCCGGTGCTCGCGTTCGCGGCCCTGATGTTCCTGGCCGGTGGCATCGTGCTGCTGCGCCACGCGAAGCGGGCCGACGAGGAGGAGGCCGAGGCCGAGGAGGAGTTCGGCGCCAAGGTGAAGGGCCCGGCGACCGGCCTGCGGGCCGTGGCGACCAGCTTCACGGTGCTGTTCGTCGCCGAGTGGGGCGACCTGTCGCAGCTGCTGACGGCCGGCCTGGTGGTGCGCACCCGCGACCCGGTCTCGGTGTTCGTGGGCGCCTGGCTCGGCCTGCTGCTGGTGTCCGCGCTCGGTGCCGCCGCCGGCCGGGCACTCCTACGCCGGGTGCGGCTCGCGGCCGTGCAGCGGGTCGGCGGCGGCGTCTGCCTCCTGCTCGCCGTCCTGTCCGGCCTGCAGGCCATCGGGGTCGACCTGCCGCTCTGAACCCACCCCGGTCGGGACGACGCGCCACAGCATCGCCAGCGCCACGAGCGCCCCGAGCGTGTCGGAGTTCTGCAGCACGCGGCCGACCACCAGCAGCGGCCAGTCGTTGGCGATCCAGCTGATGCCCCACCACGGCCCGCGGCAGAGGAACCAGACCAGGAGTGCCCCGCCCATCACCACGCGGCGTCGCTCGCGTCCGGCACCCACCACCGCCCCGATGACGACGACCATCCAGGCGAAGTGGTGGATCCACGCCACGGGTGACAGCAGCACCGCCATCAGCCCCACGGCGGCGACCTCAGCGACCGGGTCTCCCGCTCGGTAGGCCCGTCGCGCCACGGCGAAGCCGGCGACACCGATCACGACGACGGCGAGCAGCCACAGCGCGCTGCCGGCCAGGCCGTCCGGGCCGAGCCGCAGCAGGACGCCGCGCAAGGACTGGTTCGACGTGCCGCGGTTGGGGCCGAGCCGCGCCGGGTCGCCGAGGGCGCCACCCCAGAAGGCCAGCGAGGCGTCCGGCAGCACCAGGAAGGCTCCGATCGTGGCGGCGGCCGCCGCACCCACGGCGGTGCCGAGCGCCCGCCAGCGCCGGGTGACCGCGAGGTGCACCAGGAACACCCCGGGCGTCAGCTTCACCGCGGTGGCGAGACCGACCCAGGTGCCCAGCGCACCGCGGAACCAGCGGCCGCGACGGGCCGCGAGGTCGGCCAGGCAGGCCAGCACCAGGAACGCGTTGACCTGGCCGAACCGCACGCCGTCCGAGACCGGGTGCAGGTAGAGCAGCGGCACGGTGACCAGGGCGCCGGCCACCCACCGCCAGCCACCAGCCCGCACCAGCAGTCGGCGGAACGCGATCACGACCGTCAGGTACGTCGCCGCAACCTGCAGCGCCGTCCAGAGCCAGCCGACGACGCCGAACGGGATGAACGCGAGCGGCAGCGCGACGAACGCCGAGAACGGCGGGTACGTGAAGGGCAGCAGCTGCGGCGACTCGGTGAGCTGCTCGTAGATCGGCCGGCCGTAGACGATCGAGCGGGCCGCTTCGCGGTAGACCTCGACGTCCACCTGCCACTGGTCGCCCGGCCAGTCGACCAGGTAGTGCCAGGCGATCGGCGCCTCGGCGATCACCAGCACCGCCACGACGAGCGCGACCTGAACGAGGGGGCGCGGGGCCGGGCGGTGCCACCACCGCACCCGGCCCTCGACCCGCACTGCCCGCTCCCGCCTCACCCGCACAGTCTCTACGACCCGGCCCGTAGCCTGTGCAGGTGCCGCTCCGCCCCGCTGTCGCCGCCTTGGCCTGCGCCGTCGCCGGGTGCGTCGCGACGCTGACCTTGGCCGTGCTGCCGGGATCGGCCGCTGCGGCCGGCTCGGCCGGACCGGTGGTCGTCATCGGCACCGCCGGCGTGCAGTGGTCGGACGTCTCCCCCGAGCGCACGCCGCACCTGGCCCGGCTCGCCGAGCAGGGCGCGATCGCCGACCTCGCGGTCCGCAGCGTGCGGCGCGCCGCGTGCCCGGTGGACGGCTGGCTGGCGTTGTCTGCCGGGCGGCGGGCGGGCGACGCCCTCGACCCGCAGGCCGCCGACCCGACCGACCCGGGCTGCCGCTCGCCCCAGGTGCAGGGTGGCGTCAGCGCCACCGGGTCGGCCACGGTCACGACCTGGGACCGCTACATCGGCGCAGCGCAGGACGGCAGCTTCGGCGCCACCCCCGGCCTGCTCGGCACGGCCCTGTCGGACGCCGGAGTGTGTGCGACCGCCGTCGGCCCCGGAGCCGCCGTCGCCCTGGCCCGGACGGACGGCACGGTTGCCCGCTACGCCCCGGACCTGCCGACCGCGCTCGCCGCCGGCGCCGGGCAGCTGGGCTCGTGCGCACTCACCGTCGTGGACGTCGGGGCCGTGCGTGACCCGGCCGACTCACCCCCGGGGGCGGACGAGCCCGGCGTGGCGCGCACCGACGGCGACCGAGCCACGCAGGTGGCCGCCGTCGACGCCGCCGTCGGCCGCGTGCTCGAGGGCGTGCCGGACGGCGCGCGGGTGCTGGTCGCCTCGCTGGCCGACTCCGGCCGCACGCCCCACCTGCAGCTCGTGGCGGCGGTGGGTCCGGGCTTCGGGCCGGGCTTCCTGCGCACCGCCTCGACCCGGCAGGTGGCGCTGGTGCAGGCCACCGACCTGACCCCCACCGTGCTGTCGCTGCTGGGTGCCCCCGCGCCAGACGGCCTCGTCGGCTCTCCGCTGCAGACCCTGGGCGCCGCCACGGGCGACGCGCCGCGCGACACCGCCGGCCGGCTGCGCAAGGTGGCCGACCTCGAGCAGGCCGCGCAGTCCGTGCAGCAGCTGGTGGCTCCCTTCTTCAACGGCCTGGTGATCGCCCAGCTGCTGCTCTACGGCGCGGCGGCGGTGGTGCTGCGCCGCAGCTGGGCGTCCGGCGTGCGTCGCGGGCGGCTGCTGCGCTGGGTCCGCCGGGTAGCGCTGGTGTTCGCCTGCGTGCCGGTCGCGACGTACCTCGCCAACACGGTGCCCTGGTGGCGCTCCGGGCACCCGCTGCTCGTCGTCGTCCTCGTCGTCGCCGGCTACACCGCGGCGGTCAGCCTGGTCGCCCAGCTCGGGCCGTGGCGCGCACGGCTGCTCGGGCCGTTCGGCGCCGTGGCAGCCCTGACCTGCGTGGTGCTGGCCACGGACATCCTGACCGGCTCGCGGCTGCAGACCTCCAGCCTGATGGGGTTGCAGCCCGTCGTGGCCGGCCGGTTCTACGGCTTCTCGAACGTCGCGTTCGCGCTGTTCGCGACCGGCGCGATGCTGCTCGCCATCGCGGTCGCAGATGCGCTGGTGAGCGCCGGACGGCGCCGGGTCGCGGCCGTCGCGGTCGCGCTGATCGGGATCGTGGCGACGGCCCTGGACGTCGCGCCGCAGTGGGGCAGTGACTTCGGTGGACCGCTCGGGATGGTGCCTGCGTTCGCGGTGCTGACGCTGCTCGTGGCCGGCATCCGGCTGTCCTGGCTGAAGGCCCTGGTGATCGCGGCCGCGACGGTGCTGCTGCTGACGCTGGTGTCGGTGGCCGACTGGCTGCGGCCGGCCGACCAGCGCACCCACCTGGGCCGGTTCGTGCAGACGGTGATCGACGGCGGCGCCTGGCAGGTGATCGCCCGCAAGGGCGAGCAGAACCTGTCGATCCTGTTCGGCAGCTTCCTGTCGTTGCTGGTGCCGGTGGCGGCGCTGTTCGTGGTGCTGGTGCTGATGCGGCCGTCGTCCTGGGGGGCGGGCGCGCTCTCGCAGGCCTACGACCGCAGCCCGACCCTGCGGCACGGGTTGTTCTGCGTGATGCTGCTGCTCGGGATCGGCTTCGCGGTCAACGACTCCGGGACGGCGATCCCCGCCGTGGGGTTCACCCTCGCCGTCCCGCTGGTGATCGCAGCGAGCCTGCGCGCGCTCGAGGACGACGCCCCGCCAGCACGACCAGCGCCAGCAGCAGCGCCAGGCCGATCCACGGCGTGACCTCGCGTCGCCAGGCCAGGGTGAGCCGTTGCACCTGCTCGCTCGAGCCCAGCACCCGGCCGGGCACGTAGGCGATCGCGTAGGCGACCAGCCGCACCACCAGCAGCGCGTCGACGGCCGGCACGGCGAGCAGCGCCAGTGGTGCCCAGACGATCGCGTCGTACCAGGGCAGCGAGTACGGCGCGCCCAGCACGTAGGCCGCGCCGAGCACCACGGCCACGCGGGCCGCGTCCAGCGTGACCTGCTCCGGGCCGGGCGGGGTCTCGGTTCGGGTCTCGGTTCGGGTCTCGGTCGGGGTCTCGGCTGGCCCGGCTCGGCGGGCCAACCGCCACAACAGAGCCGCCAGCAGCAGCACCACCACCGGCGCGCTCACCACCACCCCCGTGCGCACCGTGTCGTTGGCGATCGGGCCGGTGAGAGCGTCGACCAGCGGCCGCCAGGGTGTCGCGAGCGACACGTACGACCGCACCCGGCCCAGCTGGTCGAGCAGATGCGGCCCTGCCCACAACTGGGCTGGCACCAGCACCAGGGCTGCGCCGAGCAAGCCGAGCAGGGTCGGGCGCCAGGCGGCGCCGCGCTGCCTGCGCCACAACGCAAACAGCACCGCGGGGCCGAGCAGAGCGAACGTCACCTTCACCCCAACGGCCGCGCCCAGCAGCGCGCCGGCGACCAGCGCGCGTCGACCGGCCAGGACGAGCGCCCCCAGCCCGAGAGCGGCCGCGAGCACATCCACGTGGGCGCCGACGAGCAACACCCCCAGCAGCACCGGGTTGAGCAGCCACAGCCACGCAGCCCGCTCGGGTGACGGCCACCCCGCGTACCGAGAACCGTTGCGGCACAACCGGATCACCAGCAGGCCGACCGACAGCCAGGCTGCCAGGCAGACCAGCTGCCAGCACCACACGGTTGCGCGCAGGCTGTCGCCACCGGCCAGGCTGGACGCGGCCTGCACCGCGGTGGCCACCGGACCGTAGACGCTCGGGGTCGTCGTCCAGGGTGGCTCGACGGCGCTGGTGACCGGGTCGGTGCCGCCGGCCCAGCTGATCGGCGGCACGGTGTAGGGGTCGCCGCCGGCCGCAGCGATCCGGCCGTAGGCGGCGTAGCTGACGTGGTCGGCCGAGCCGAGCGGTGGCACCAGCACTGCGAGGACGGCGACGCCGATCGCGACGTGCACCGCCCGCCGTGGCAGCAGCTCACCGCGCGAGGCGGCCCACAGCCCGAGCGCCACGGCGACGCCGCCAAGCAGATACCCGGCATCGAGCAACACCGTCACGAGACCGGACGTCGTCTCGATCCCCAGTGACCACGGCGGAAGCGTTGCGCGCCAACCGGTTCCGGCCGCAAGAGCCGGCGAGGCGGCGGACGGTCCGAGCGCCGCCGTGCCCACGATGAGCAGGGCCGAGGCGGCGGCCAGGCCGAGCGCCCACGGGGTGAGGGCGCGACGTCCCAGGTGTGAGGTCTGGTCCGTCGTCATGCCGAACGACGAGCGGGCGGCCGGGCCGGCGAGCGGCGCCGCCCGCGCAGCCGGCGGACGGCGAGTGCTCGCCACACGTCGCGGTACTGCGCGCCGCGGTGCAGCTGCGCCGCGAGGCCCGTGCCACTGACCCGGTGGTGCAGGTCGCACGGCACCTCGGTGACCCGAAGTCCCTGCCGCAGCAGGTCGACCGACAGCCCCACCTCGACCCCCCAGCCGTTCGCCAGCGGCAGCGCCGCCTCGAAGGCCTCGCGGCTCAGGCAGCGCATGCCGGACAGCGGCTGCGTCGGCGTCCATCCGGTCAGTCGCTGCACGCCCTGTCGCGCCAGGTTGACCACCAGCCCGCGCCCGCCACCGGGCGTGCTCTGCGGGGGGAGCACCGCGATCGTCATATCGGCGGTGTCGGCCAGCACCGGCGTGGTGAGCGCAGCCGTCTCGACCGCGGTGTCCTGCAGGTCGGCGTCGATGAACAGCAGGGCGCGGGGCGGGGTGGTGGCTGCGGCCTCGTGCCGGGCGACGTACGCGGCGCCGGTCTGCATGGCGGCGCCCTTGCCCCGGTTGCGCTCGTGCCGGACGACGTCCGCACCGGCCTCGCGGGCGCGCTGGGTGGTGTCGTCGCTGCTGCCGTCGTCGACCACCACGACGAGGTCGACGCCCGCGATGGTGGCGGCGGAGCGCACGGTGGCGGCGATGCGCTCGGACTCGTCCTTGGCCGGGATCACCACGGCGACCGATCGGGGTGCGGCGCTCACCCGAGCGAGCCTAGTCGCTGCGCCCCCACCCACCCCACTTCCGCCACTCAGACCGCTTTCCGCCGCTCAGACCGGTTCTCGGACGTCGAAACCGGCCTGGGCGGCGCAAAGCGGTCTGAGTGGCGGAAAGGTAGGGTGCGGCGCATGACTGGCGGCGCGGACACTGAAGTGGGCGCCCTGCGCACCGTGATGTTGCACCGCCCGGGCGGCGAGCTACGCCGGCTGACCCCGCGCAACAACGACCGCCTGCTGTTCGACGGAATCCCTTGGGTCGACCGCGCGCAGGACGAGCACGACGCCTTCGCCGCCGCCCTCACCGACCGCGGCGTCGAGGTGCTGTACCTCGCGGACCTGCTCCGCGAGGCGCTGGCCGTCCCCGAGGCGCGGCAGGAGACCTGCGACTACGCGCTGAACCGCTCGCACATCGGCGACCGGCTGGCCGAGCGAGCGCGCTCGTTGCTCGACGACCTGGCCGAGGACGAGCTGGCCGAGGTGCTCATCGTCGGGCTGCGGCACGACGAGCTGTCGGCTCGCCGTCCGGTCGAGCGCCCCGGCGTGGTGTCGTCACTGGCCTCGCCCGAGGACTTCGTCATCGACCCGCTGCCCAACCTGCTGTTCACCCGCGACTCCAGCGCGTGGGTGGGCGACCAGGTCGCGGTCACCAGCCTGGCGATGCCGGCTCGCCGTCGCGAGACCTCGCTGACCCAGGCCATCTACCGCTACCACCCGCGCTTCGCCGGAACCCAGCTCGCCTACGAGCCAGGCCTCGAGCACGTCGAGGGGGGCGACGTCCTGCTGCTCTCTTCCGGCGTCGTGGCGGTCGGCACCGGTGAGCGGACGACGCCCGCCGGCGTCGAGCGGCTAGCCGGCCGCCTGCTGCGCGCCGGGCTGGCGCACACGGTGCTGGCCGTGCCGATCGCGCAGGAGCGCGCCACGATGCACCTCGACACCGTCTGCACGATGGTGGACGTCGACGCGATCGTCATGTACCCCAACGTCGCCGACTCGTTGCGGGCCCTCGCGATCCGGCTGAACGGCGACGACGTCGTGCGCGTCGACCCGGCCCGACCGTTCCTCGAGGCCGCCGCCGCCGCGATGGGCATCGACCAGCTGCACGTCATCGACACCGGCCTCGACCCGGTGACCGCCGAGCGCGAGCAGTGGGACGACGGCAACAACACCCTCGCACTGGCCCCACGCGTGGCGGTCGCCTACGAGCGCAACACCGAGACCAACGCCCGGCTGGAGGCTGCCGGCATCGAGGTCGTGGCCATCGCGGGCAGCGAGCTCGGCAGTGGCCGCGGCGGTCCTCGCTGCATGTCGTGCCCGATCGAGCGCGCCTCGACCGTGGGCTGAGCGAGCTCAGCTCAGGCAGGCATCCGCTCGAACGGCGAGGCGTAGTCCTCGACCCGGCCGAGCACCGCCTCGGCCTGCTCGAGCGGCATCCGGTCGCGCTCGGCGTCCAGGATCATCCCGAGCAGCGCGACGTCGCCGGCGCTCGGCAGCCCGGTGACCTCCTCGTGCGCCAGCACCCATGACACCGCCGCGCGGATCGCCTCGGCCTCGTCGAGCGGCTCGTACCAGGTCGCGTACCGCTGCCCGGCCGCCGACTCACCAGTGCCGACGCCGGGCCAGTTCCGGCGCGCCACCGACTTGATGGCCATCAGCCCGACGTCCTGGCGGCGCACCTCGGCGACCAGCGCCTGGTAGTCGCGGAGGTAGTCGTCGTCCGCAGCGAGCCGGGCGTTGATCGGGGTGATGACGGTCGCCAAGTCGAAGCGGCGCAACGCCTCCAGGTGGGTCGCCGGTGCCTGCGGCCCGTGGCCGGTGATGCCGATGGCGCCGACGAGTCCCTCGTCCCGGGCTCGCACCGCCGCCTCCAGCGCGCCGCCCGCACCGGTCGCGCGGTCGAGGTCGTCGACGTCGCCGATGGCGTGCAGCTGCAGCAGGTCGACCCGGTCGGTCTGCAGACGGGTCAGTGACTCGTTGATCTGCGCCCAGGCGGCGTCCCGCTCGCGCTCGCCGGTCTTGGTGGCCAGGAAGATCCGGTCGCGGATCTGCGGCATCCACGGCCCGAGCCGCAGTTCGGCGTCGCCGTAGCTCGCCGCGACGTCGAAGTGGTTGACGCCGCCGTCCAGGGCCTGCTGCACCGAGCGGTCTGCGGTGTCCTGGTCGACGTCACCGAGCGCGGCGGCGCCGTAGATGACGACCGAGCTCTCGTGTCCCAGCCGGCCGAGCCGTCGGTACTCCATGCGAGCCTCCCGTGGTGTGGCGCAGGTCCCGAGCGTACGACGGCCGGCGGCACCGTGGCCCTCGAGTGACCCGCTCCGGTCACCGGCGTGCAGAACTCAGCGGCATTCGGACGGGCGTCGCCCTCGGAGCGGCCCGGTGGGGCCGTCGGCGGCCGAATGCTGCTGGATTCTGCTCGGCCAGGTGCCGACCGGCCGCTCAGCGCAGCGTGAGCTGCCGGCTGACGACGCCGGCCCGCGCCCGTCGCTCGTCGTGGCTGAGTGGCGCGTCCACCGCGAGCGCCTGCTGCAGCCGGTCGGCGAACGCCGCTGCCGGCGCCTCCACCTCGTCCGCCTCCCACGCCTGCGGCAGGTCCCACACCGGCACGAGCAGCCCGTGCGCGCGGAACGCGCCCACGTATCGCGTGCCCGAGCCGAGCGAGCTGTCGCCGGCCGCGTGCAGCCGGGCGAGCGCGTCGAGCAGGTCGTCCTCGGACTGCGGGAGCGCCCAGCGCAGGTGGGTCCGGTCGCCGATGCGGCACCAGTAGGCGGCCTCGACGCCGGTCAACCGAACGGTCGGGATCACCGCGGCGTTGGCCCGCTCGAGCGACTCGCGCACGGAGGGGTCGAGGTCCGCGCCGCCCTCGACCCAGAAGTCGAACCCGTCATGGACGGTGACCGCCAGGCCGGCGCCGACGTCGACGAGGTCCTGCAGCCGGGGGCCGGCCGGGTCGAGCTCGGTGAGCGTGACCGGCGTGCCGGGCTCGGCGTGCAGCGCCGCGTGCAGCGCGCTGCCGACGTCGCGGCTGGCGTCGCCCGAGCCGCCGCCGGTCTGCAGCCCGACCAGCACGTGGCCGTCGGCACGCCGCAGCGCCGGCCAGGCCAGCGGGAGCACGGTCGCGACCGTCACCTCTCGCACGCCGTCGACCTCGGCGTCCGGCACCAGCCTCAGCCGGGCGGTCGCGGCCGGCACGACCTCGCGCAGCGCCACCCAGTCCGCCTCGCCCGGCAGCCCCTCGAACGGCCGGGCGACGAAGGTGTCGACCAGAGCGCGGGCCCGGCCATGGCAGGCCTTGTACTTCTTGCCCGACCCGCACGGGCACGGCTCGCGCTGGCCCACCACGGGGACGTCGGCGTCGGCCATCACAGTGGCGGTGGTCGACCTGGTGCGGCGCGCGGACTTGCCCATGGCCGCAGACTCTAGGAGGTCAGGGACGACGGCGCCGCGACGGGCCACCCAGGCAGACCCAGACGGTGCGCCCGCGCTCCTCGTCCTGCACGCCCCACTCGTGGGCGAGCGAGCGCACGATGCGCAGCCCGCGACCGTTGGTGGCATAGGCGCCGGTGTGCACCGGCTTGGGCGCGGTGCGGCCGCCGCCGTCGGTGACGTCCATCTCGACCACGCCGCCCTTGACCTGCCAGTGCACCCGCACCGTGCCGTCGGCGAGCGCAGCGGCGTGCCGGATCGCGTTGCCCAGGAGCTCGGCCACCACGATCTCGGCCTCGTCGACCACCTCGGCGGGAACCTCGCGGGCGCGCAGGTCGTCGACCAGGGCCCGGCGGGTCCGCGGGACCGACGCGAACGCGTGCGCCACCCGCAGCGTCCGGGTGCGGGTCGGTACACGAGATGCCACCTGTGTCACCAAACCTCCCGCGCTCGACCCCGGTTCCCGAACTGCGCGCGCCCCCACGGTGGGATAGCCCTCAGTCACGAGACGTCACGAATTGCTACCTTGGCCAGCGTAACCCGTCGTCGCCGTCCGTGCACCCCCCCGCCCGAAATCGGCGGTTCGTCACGCTCTGCCCAGCATCTCCAGCACGTGCTGAGGGCGGTTCGTGATGATCGCCTCGACGCCGAGCTCGATGCACAGGTCGATGTCCGCGGTGCGGTCCACCGTCCACACGTGGATGGCGCGGCCCTGGTCGTGCACCCGCCGCACGTAGTCGGGGTGCTTGCGCAGCAACCGGACGTCGAGCCCGACCGTACCGATGCCCTTGGGCAGCGAGCCGTCCCGCATCCGCACCGGGATCCGGTCCTCGACCAGCAGCACCAGGGGCAGGGTCGGTATGAGCGCCCGCATCCGCTGCAACGCGAGGTACGAGAACGACATGACCCGCACCGGCGACGGGAACTGCGGGTGCGCGTTGTCCCAGCCGTACTCGGCCAGCACCTGTGCGAGCTTGCGCTCCACCAGCCCGGCGTACCGGGTGGGGTGCTTGGTCTCGATCGCGACCCGCACCGGCCGTCCGCAGTCGCGCACGGCGTCCAGCAGCCGACGCAACGTCAGCAGCCGGCCGAGGTCGCGGTCCGGCTTCTCCGGGTCCTCGAGGTCGTCCCAGGTCTCCATCCACGAGCCCCAGTCCAGGCTCTCCAGGTGGGTCAGCTCCAGCGTCGACACGATGCCCCGGCCGTCGGACGTGCGGTCGATCTTGCGGTCGTGCACGCAGACCAGGTGGCTGTCGGCGGTGAGCCGGACGTCGCACTCGAGCGCGTCGGCGCCCTGCTCGATGGCCCTCAGGTACGCGGACAGCGTGTGTTCCGGCTTCTCCGCGCTCGACCCCCGGTGCGCGACCACTTCCGGCCCGTCGCTCACCCGGTGATCGTGGCACACCGGCGACGAGAATTCGCTGTGGGACGCGGTAGCCGGTCCGTTCCTTCCGCGGTCAGGGGAAGGACACGGTCTCGCCGTGCCAGTCCGCGTCGCTGAGCACCCAGACCGTGCACCGCAGCACGGCGGTCAGCACCAGCTCGAGGGCCCGGACCTGACGGTGCGCCGGCACCGCCCCGGCGGGGAGCACGAACAGCCGCTCGCCGCCGCTGTCGAGCGGTGCGGTGCGCAGCTGGCCGGTGTAGCCGATCAGCTCGAACGCCGCGATGACGCCGGCTCGCTGATCTGCGGTGACCACGACGTCAGCCTACGACCGGGTCTACCGAGCCGGCCGACCCGCACCGCTGGTGAAGAGCGGCCGGTACAGCCACGCAGCTGCCAACGTGAGAACGCCCGCCACGAGCGCGAACAGGACGGTGTCGGACGTCGTCACGAGCGGGTCGTCGTTGAGCCACATGGCCAGGCTCATCGCGGCCACCGAAGCAGGTACCAGGGCGAACCAACCGATCACGGCGTAGCTCCCCGTCCGCGCCCACGGTGAACCGCGGCGCAACGCGACCGCGGTCGCGACGGCGGCTGGCACCACCACGCCGAGGTCGAGGAAGGCGACCAGCCAGAACGCGGTCGGATTGTCCTGGTAGGCGGCGTTCGTGGTGGGGTCGGCCGCCACGGCGAGGACGGCCGGCAGCTGACGGCCGAGCGCGATGAATGCCGCCAGCCCCAACAGCACCCAGCTGCGTCGACGGTCGCTGGCCCGTGACCGCGGCAGCAACAGAGCCGGGTCGATGTGGCGCCACGCTGCAATGGCCACTGCGACCGCAACGATGAAGACTGCGACGTGCCCGAGGACGAAGTCCTCGTTGTTGCCCGGGAGTCCGAGGTAGTCCGGGCCGATCACATACTGCGGCAACATGTACGCACCGAACAACGCCGGTGCGAACGCCAGCACCGCTCCGGCTTGGTGTCGGCGGTGCAGGAGCCAGGCGGCGACCGCCGCGAGCGGGGCCGCCACCAGCAGCGCCACGGCATCGAGGCCGAGCGCCTGGTTGATCATGGAGACGCCGTAGTGGTACCTGATGATGTCCGCGCCCAGCGGGCCGAGGATCGCGTTGGTGGCCAAGGCCGCCCCCAGCATGGCCAGGCCCGCGATCAGCGGCCACGCTCTCGTCGTCCCGGACGCCGTGGATGCCGCCCTGAGTTGGGCAGCGGCCACCAGCGGAACCGTCATCTGACCTCCCCTTTGTCATCGAGCGCCGCCATCCTCGCGGGGCCGGCACGCACCCCCCAGAGCCGAAGGTCCCGGCCCGGCCGAGTCCTGGGGCCTCAACGGTCGGCGTCGTCCGCGCCGTCGGCCGGGAAGAACAGCTTCTCGATCGGGTCGCCGAAGACCGCGGAGATCTTGAAGGCCAGCGGCAGGCTCGGGTCGTAGCGGCCGGTCTCGATGGCGTTGACGGTCTGCCGGGAGACGTCGAGCTGGTCGGCGAGGTCGGCCTGGCTCCACCGGCGGGCCGCGCGCAGCTCGCGCAGCCGGTTCCTCATCGCTGCGGGCGGTTCAGGAGTCCGAGGGCCAGCACCCAGGCGAGCACCCCACCGATGAAGGTCACCTGGAGCGTCTGGCTGGTGCTGCCCACGCCGGCCGCGTCGAGCAGGCCACCCAGCAGCGCCAGCACGATCGTCGTCGCGAAGCCGATCGCCAGGGCCTCGAGCTGGGTGACCCGCTGCAGCTCGTCGGCGCGGCGCAGCGCTCGCAGCTGCGCCCACACCAGCCACAGCGCCGGCGCCAGCGGGCTCAGCGCCCACACCAGCGGCCAGCCGCGCACGTCGTCCGTATCACCGGCGACCAGCAGGCTGCCCTGCAGCACGACGAGCACCGCCAGCCCGGGCCAGATGTCGCGCAGGGCCGCACGTCCCCGGGCGATGTCGCTCGCGCTCGCCCGCTCACCACCGTTGTTCAGCATAGGGAGAAAGTAAAGGGTCCTTGTCTTCATGTCAAGGGTGCACGACACGTCGGTCGTGACCGTCCCGGCCGTGTGCAGTCAGCCGTGCTGGCGGAGGTACCGGCCGAAGTGCGGCACGGTGAAGGCGATCCGGCCCCGCTCGGCGCTGTAGACCAGGCCCTTCTTCAGCAGCGCGTCCCGGGCCGGGGACAACGACTGCGGCTTGCGGCCGAGCAGGTCAGCGACGGCGGACGTCGCAACACCGGCCGGAGCGGGTTCGTCGTCCGGCTGCTCGACGTCTGCCATGGCGCGCAGATACTCGCGCTCACCGGGCGTGGCCCGCTCGTAGCGCGAGCCGAAGAAGCCGACGGCGAGCTCGGCCTCCGCCTCGGGAGCGGCGACCCGGACGTCGTCCGCGGTGATGGGCGAGCGCGGCGCGACGTCCCAGGCGACCTTGCCGTAGGCCTGCACGAAGTACGGATAGCCGGCGGTCGCCTCGTACATCGCGGCGAGCGCGTCGTCGGTCCAGTCGGCGTCCTCGTCGCGGGCGGGGGAGCGCAGCGCGAGGTCGGCGGCGGCGCGGTCGAGCCGGTCGATGCGGGCGTAGCGGAACAGCCGCTCGCTGTAGGACTTGCTGGCGCTCAGCACCGCGGGCAGGTGCGGCAAGCCCGCGCCGACGACGATCAGCGGCAGGCCCTGCTGGCTGAGCTCGTGACAGGCCGCGCACAGGGCGGAGACGTCGTCCGGCCCGACGTCCTGCATCTCGTCGATGAAGACCGCGACGCCCCGGCCGCGGTCGGCAGCCAGCCCCGCGACGTCCCCGAGCAGCTCGACCAGGTCGATCTCGATGTCTCCCGAGTCGGCCCGCCCGGTGACCACCGGGACGTCGATGCCGGGCTGCCAGCGGTCGCGCAGCTTGCTGGCCGGTGCCGCATCTCGCAGCGCGAAGCCCTTCAGCACGCCGAGGACGTGCTCGGTGCCGTCGTCCGCGGTGGTGGGGCCGGACGCCGAACCCAGCTCACGCACGGCGTAGTGCAGGGCGGCCGACAGCTGGCGGCGCAGGCTGGTGTCGGGGCGCGCCTCGAGCTTGCCCGTGCCCCACCCGCGGCGGACGGCGGCACTGCGCAGCGCGCCGAGCAGCACGGTCTTGCCGACACCGCGCAGGCCGGTGAGCACCAGGCTGCGCTCGGGGCGGCCGCGAGCGACCCGCTCCAGGACGACGTCGAAGGCGGTCAGCTCGCCGTCGCGGCCGGCCAGCTCGGGTGGTCGCTGGCCAGCGCCGGGGGCGTAGGGGTTGCGGATCGGGTCCATGATCGGACCGTATCCGCTTCTCTAGCGTCTGCCTGATACATCCGCAGACAACGCCATCGGCGCGTCGTCCGAGCCACCGTCGGCGCCCGGGTTCCGACCCGACTATGGCTGGCTCGACGTCCCGGCGGTGGTGGACGCCTCAGGCGCCGTCCGGCACACCAGGGGCTTGACCAGCCAGGCAGGGCTCGCGTTCATCGGACTGCCGTGGCAGCACACCCGAGGCTCCGCGCTGCTCGGCTTCGTACAGCACGACGCAGCCTGGCTCGCCGACCAGCTGGCAGCCGCCGCAACAGACCCCGTTCATCTGACCGGTGCGACAGCGACCACAGTGGCGGGACGGTGGCCGAGTCGAACCCGCCAGCCCAGACCGGGTCGAGCACGAATCTCACACCGGGAGTCACCATGAGAGCAGTCATCCAGGACACGTACGGCACCTCAGAGGTCCTTCGCATCGGCGACGTCGACATCCCCGAGCCGGGCGAGCACGAGGTGCTCGTCAAGGTTCACGCCGCCGTCCGACCGCCCGTCCGACCGCCCGTCCGTACGTCCGTACGTCCGCCATCATGACGGCCGCAAGCACGGACCCGCCGCCCTGAGCAAGCAGCTGGCTGACAGCGGTCGAGGACGCTCTCGCCCTACGTGGGCGTGACGGACGTGGGCGTGACGGACGTGGCCTGCCAGTGCATGCCCTCAATCTCCATCGGTATGGCGTTGAACGTGACCCTGGAGCCGGCGCTCAGCGTTCGGTAGCCCTCAACATGCACGACCGCGAAGGATGCGAAGCATCCCCCGGGAGTTGACTCCGAATGCAGCACTCCCCATCCATCTTCCTCGCTCCAGCTCGCGACCGTGCCGACCAGTTCCTCAGGCATAGCAAGCTCAGCAGGACGTGGGAGAGCAGGGGCTCGAGGCCAGCGTGAAGTTTCCACTGATCGTCAACCGAGCGTTTCCGTGCGCCCCGCCGATCACCACCTGGAAGTCGTACAAGTCGATGTAGGTGAGCTTGTCGAGGGCCCGACCGGGGTTGAACGTGCCGTGGTAGAGGTACGAGCACGACTGGGTGTGTGGCGAGTTGCGAGGTTGGGTCACCCCGTTGCGCGTCCAAGACATGCCATGCTCGACCACCGGCGAGACCGCGACCGAGCACCAGTAGGGCGCGATGGTGAACGCCCATGGCGCCGTGGTGCTGGCGCAGCCGCGCTGGATGTGGAACGTGCCATTTCCATCGACGAAGCTGTAGTACTTGTCGCAATGGATGATGGCGCCCGAAGGTGCCGCCTCAGGCGCGGAGGCCAAGGCGTCCGCCATGGGGACCTGCGTCGCCGACCCCAGTTGCGCCTCGACCGCCTGTTGCTGCGCCTTGCTCAGGGGGCTGTCGAACGTCACCAGCGACTGCGATGTGTACTCACCGTTGCGTGACGAGGCGGTGACCGAGACCGTGCTCGCATTCACGAGCACTGCGGTCGGCGAGATGGTGCTCGCCCCGACATCGGACGCTTGCGCAGTGCCGACGCTCAGGCCCGCCCACACCAAGACAACACCAACGACAAAGGGGGCTCGACGTGCGCTCCGCTGCATCACAACTCCGTCCCCCGTGGCTGGCAGCGAACAGTAGCGACGTGCTGAGCACGCGACAAGAGATCTCGACCGTCCGCCCGTCGCAAGATCGAGCACCGGATGTCCACGCCGTGCTCGCTCCTCCGTGCTCGTGGCCACTGGAGGCGGAAGCCTTGCCGTACTGATCGACGTCCGGTCCTGAGGCGGCTCCCAGCGACCTTGCCGGCGAGCGACCGCCCATGGGGTCTGGACCGGTGCTCTACGTCCCGCTCAATCACGTCATTGCCCTCGTCGCCTCAGCGGTGAGGTGTGGCACCGGTGAAGATGCGGCAGCGATGGCACGTAACCCATCAGCCTGGAACGTGACCTGTGACGCTGCCGCAGACTGCTCAGCTAGCCTCGCGGCCTGCGGCAGCGTGTCTGCATGCACGGACAAGAGGAGTTGCGATGCGGCTGACGACTGAGCGTCTCACCATCGAGCCCCCCACACCGGACTGTGTGGACGACATCGTCGCCGTGGCCCACAGCAACCCGACGTTCCTGGCGCTGCACCACGGCGTCGGTGACCTAGCCCAGCCCTACGACCGCGAAATGCTGGCCCGCGACCTTGCGGCCGCCGCCGCAGACCCGGGCCTCATCCCCCTCGTGGTGCGTCTGCGTGAGACGGGTGAGCTGGTCGGCTGGGCAGAGCTGATGGTTGACCATCCGCGCGACCACGTCCCCTGGGTCGGGCTGCTGGAGCTGCACGCCGACCAGCAGGGACGGGGGCTGGGCCGGGAGGTGACGGCGGCGTTCCTGGACTGGGCGCGCCAGCTCGGAGCCACCGCGCTACGGCTCGGCGTCGACGACGGCAACGACCCGGCCATGGCGTTCTGGACCAATCTCGGCTTCCTGCCGGTCGACCGACGCGAGCGGGAAGGTCCGGTCGGCACGCTGGGCGTCACCGTTCTCGAGCACGCCCTGTGAGCGAGCGTCTGGCCTTCAGATGAAGCCTGGCTGGTCACAGGCCCAGCGAACCGTCGACGGTGATGACCTGCCCGGTCACGTAGGACGAGCGCGATGACGACAGCCACAGGACGGCGTCGGCGACCTCGGCGGGCTCACCGATGCGTCCCATGGCGATGAGCGACTGGTAGCGGGCCTCCCGGGCCTGGCGTTCGGACTCGGACGCCGCAGTGAGGTTCTTCTCCAGCATGGGTGTGCGGATCGCGCCAGGTCGGACGGCGTTGATGCGGATCCCCCGCTGTGCGAACTCCTTCGCGGCCGACACGGTCAACGCCTCGACACCGGCCTTGGCGGCCGCGTAGCTGCCGGTGCCGGCCATGCGCAGCTGGGCATCCATCGAGGAGGTGTTGACGATGGTGCCGCCAGCGGCGAGCAGGGCGGGTAGCTCGTGCTTCATGCAGAGCCAGACGCTGGTCAGGCTGGCCCGCACGATGCCTTCGAACTCCGACAGCTCCATCGCGGTGAACCCGCCCTCGCCGGTCGCGGCGTCGGTGTTCGCGGCGTTGTTGAAGGCGTGGTCCAGTCGCCCGAACCGGGTCAGGACGTTGCCGACCAGGCGCGCGACGTCCTGCTCGTCGGTGACGTCAGCGGAGAAGAACTCCACCTCGCCCGGGCCGCCAAGCGCGCTCAGCTCGGCGACTGCGGCCCGGCCACGTTCGGTGGACCGACCGCACAGGGCGACGGACGCCCCCGCCGTCAGGAACGCCAGGGCAGTGGCCAGCCCGATACCGGACGACCCGCCGGTGACCAGCGTGACCTTGCCCGCGAACTCACGCGCGAGCCCGTCGGCGTGCTCACCGGCGTGGTCGATGGCGGGGTCAGGCGACACGGACGGGTCCTTGCGAGGCGACGGTGCGACCGAGGTAGCCGAGCAGCTGGCGGTGCGGCGGCTCGTGGGCGGGCACGGGGACGGCGGGTCCGAACACGCCGGGCATCCGGTAGGGGTCGACGCCTCCCATCGCCTCCATGGCCGCGAGCAGGGCGGCGCACGCGTCCTGGTCGATGAGGTCCTCGCGGTCGATGGCGACGGCGACGTCGGTGCCGTGGACGAGCACCTCAGTCAGGTGGATGACGGCGGCCAGCGGCGCGGGCAGGGTGCCCAGGCCGATGGTGATGGTGCCGTCGAGGGCCCCGGGGCGTCCCCAGGCGGCCATGTCGTCGGCGGCCGCGGTGTCGTAGGCGCTGGCCGGGTCGTCGCCGAGCCAGTCCGAGTCGTGGTCGGCGCGGGCCGGGACGCCACTCAGCTCGTCGGTGAAGATGCACATACCGCCGACGAGGTGGTTGGTGACGTCACGCACCGTCCAACCTTCGCAGGGTGTGGCCGCCTGCCAACTGTCGGGCGGGATCGCGCCGACGATGCGTGCGGTGCTCGGCAGTGCGCTGTGGATGGCGGCGATGATGTCGCTCACGGTGACTCCTTCGATGTGCCGGCCCTGGCGGCTCGGCTGGTGGGGTTCGTGAGTGGAACTCTGCTGGCTACGACATGGGGCGGGCTTCGGCGCACGGGTGGATCTGGCGGTCGGGACGGTAGCGGGTCCGCCACCCTGAGGTGGAGGGGTCGCGGACCCTGCCCTTTCAGCGTTGACGCTGAGGGGCACCAACCTGCGCCACGCTGAGACGGGCCCGGAGGCGGACCTCCGCCGAGCCGGTCTCATGCACCCGTCGGGCACCGTCGCGCTGCCAGCCGAGGCGCGCGTAGAAGGACAGTGCGGAGTCGTTGTCGGCGAACGCCCACAGAGTCGCCTCGGTCGACCACGTCGGCGCAGGTGGTCGCAGGCGGTGGTGAGCAAGACGCGCCCGACCCCGCCGCGCTGCCACGACGGGACGACGTAGAGACGTAGACCTCGACGGTGCCCGTCCCGGTGCTGGTCGCGAGGTCCGGGTCGGTGGCCGGTCCGGCGCGGACGAAGCCGGCCACCATGGCCTCGACCTGAGCGACCAAGAGCAGGTGGTCGCCGGGGATGGCGCGGACGTAGGGCGTCCAGTCGGCCTGGACGTCGGCCAGGCTCCGCGAGGCCAGGATGGCGACGTCGACGATTCCGGCATACGCGGCGCGCCAGCCGAGCCGAGAGATCTCGGCTATCCGGTCGGCGTCCTGCGACTGGGCTGGACGGACGTTCACCTGCGGGTGGACTCGTTCGCCGGGCTCACGGGGTGGCACGGCCGGTGCGGTAGGCGTAACCGACGAGGGCGGCGCGGTCGCGGCAGCCGGTCTTGGCCAGCAGGTGGTTGATGTGGGTCTTCACGGTGGCCTCGGAGACGAACAGGCGCCCGGCGATCTCGGTGTTGGACAGCCCGGCGGCCACCTCGACGAGGACCTCGGTCTCGCGCGCGGTCAACCCGTCGTCCACCGCTGCGGCGGCGGCGGGTTCGGCGACGCCGAGCTTCGCGCCGGACGCCAGGGCCTCGAGCAGCCGCCGCTGGACGGACGGGTCGAGCTGGGCCTGACCGGCGGCGACGGTGACGATGGCCTGCTGAATCTCCTCAGCGCCGGCGTCCTTGGTGAGGAACCCGCGCGCGCCGGCCTGCAGGGCGCGGAAGACCCAGTCGTCGTCGGCGTACGTGGTCAGGACCACGACGCGGGCTCGAGACCCCTGCTCGACCAGCCGTCGGGTCGCCTCGACCCCGTCCACGTTCGGCATGTTCAGGTCCATCAGCACGATGTCCGGGTCGACGGCGAGCACCTGACGCACGGCGTCGTCGCCGTCGACGGCGGTGCCGACGACGTCGATGCCGTCCAGCAGGCCGAGGAGCATGGCCAGCCCGTCGCGGACGACCTTCTGGTCGTCGGCGACGAGCACCTGGATGGGCGGCGGGGCGGTCACGGGCGGGTCTCCTGCGGGTCGGTGGACGGGCTGGTGGTGGGCGGGCTGGTGGTTGGGGGCTGTTGCCGCTGCCGAATGGGGGTCGGCGGTGGGCATCGTCAGGGCGACGCGCCACCCGTCGGCGGTCGGGCCGGCGTCCAGGTGCCCGCCTGCGAGGGCGGCTCGCTCAGCCAGCCCGGCCAGGCCGTACCCGCCGGACGGCAGGCCGGGGGTCACGTGGTCGCCGCCGGCGTCGACCACTTCGGCGGTGACCTGCGTGGCGGTCCAGGTGACGGTGACGGCCGCGGCCGCGCCGCGGCCGGCGTACTTGGCGGTGTTGGTCAGCGCTTCCTGCACCGCCCGGTAGAGAGCCAGACCGGACTCGGCGGGCAGGGGGCGGGGTTTGCCGACCACGGTGAGCGTCGCTGACTGCCCAGACAGGCGCGCCTGCTCGACGAGACCGGGCAGCTGAGCCGGACCGGGCAGTGCGTCCCCGCGCAGGGTGGCGACCGCCCGCTTGGCGTTGGCCATGCCGTCGCGCGCCAGCGTCTGGGCGTTCGCGACCTGCTCTGCCAGGCGGGGATCGGCGCCGGTCCGCTCAGCCAGCAGCCGAGCCCCCTCGAGCTGTACGGCCAGGCCCGACAAGGTGTGCGCCAGCACGTCATGCAGCTCACGGGCCAGACGTTGGCGCTCACCGAGCACCGCGGTCTCCTCGCGCGCCGCGCGGACGGCGGCCTCCTGCTCCAGCAGAGCCTGGGCCTGGGCGGCCGCGTCACGAGACGCCGTCGCCAGCGAGGCGGCCAGGAACAGCGCCCCGGCGCCGGCGGCCAAGGTGAGGGCGGCCGAGACCGGATGCTCGCTCGTGACCGCCTCAGCGGCCCCGGCGGCGGCGACGACGACCGCTCCGTACCTCAGGGCCTGTCGTCGGGCAAGGCCGAGGCCAAGTCCCGCCATCGCCATGTAGGCCAGCACGAACCCCGGCCCTGACGGGCGCAGTACGTCCAAGGCCGCGCCGGCCAGTCCGGTCCCCGTCAGGGTGGCAGCAACGGCCCGCGGCTCGTGCACGACCCGCAGCAGCGCCGCACACCACAGGGTCAGCGCCGCCACGGTGAGGGCGACGACCGCGACGGCCTGGGTGGGCTCGTCCGGCAGCCCGGCGTCGACCGAGGAGATGACCACGACCGCGGCCGTCGTCAGGCCGGCGACCCGGATCCACCGCCGCCGGCCGCCGGCGTCTTGTCCGGCAGCGACGTCCCCGCTCATGCGGTCGGGCATCGGTCGAGCTCCTCCATCGTGCGGTGGTCTGCCAGGTCCGGGTTGCATCTTCGTCCGGCTGGTCTGCATCGTTCTGTGCTGCGTTCTCCGCCTCGTTCTCCGTCACGTTCCTCGTCAGGTGTGCCGGATGCCTCGCTCACCGCATCGGCGCTCGGGCTGGTGCCCTCTGCTGCGAACGGTAGGGCTCAGCGTGCGGTCGCGGCAGGCATCGTCGCCGAATCGGGCCGGAGCGGGCGGTCGACGTCTCAGGCACCGCGGCGCGGGTGCCTGAGACGTCATGCGCGAGGGTCACGGACCTGCTTCTGGAGTCAGGCGCGGACCAGACCAACGGCGCTGGAGGACGGCCGGCGGCGGCGGGCGACCGCGATGGCGGCAGCGGACGTGGCGACCCTGGCGGTGACCATGGCCAGGCTCAGGAGGATGAACGCCGCGGTCCAGGCGTCCGCTCCGGTGATCTGGTGGACCATGGAGAAGCGGCCGATGGCGGCCGGGAACCAGTGGTCGGCGCCGTAGGCGAACAGCATCCGGCCTCCGATGACGGCGACCCACAGGGCGGCGTACGCCGCGCCGGCGTGCATGGTCAGGTCGCCGGAGCGGTCGGGGCGCACGCGGACCAGCGCGCCGGCCACGATGCCAAGGACAAGCCCCGTCGCGGCCCCGGCGAACTCCAGAGAGACGTCGTTCCCCGCGGTGGGGACGTCACGAAGGAACACCGCAGCAGCCGCCGCCACGAGGGCCAGCGGCAGCAGCAACCGGCCCGTGGTCACGGATCGGACGCCGAGGTTGGCCCTCAGGACGAAGGCGAGCAGGCCGAGGTTGAGCAGGTACATGGTGGTGGTCATGACGTCCTCCTTGGAGCGGTCAGGCGGTGGGACAGGCTCGTGGGTTGCGCTCAGGGAAGACGCTAGGAGCGACGCCGAGACCGCGGATCGGCGCAGAGGTGGAACCTCCCCCAGGGCCGGTCCACCCGTGGGTGGAGATGAAACTGCCGCCCGGAGGATGGCTCCCTAGCCGCCTAGGGCTTGAGATTGACCATCGCTCCCTTCAAGGAGCAACCGGGCGTGAGATGAGGGCGACCCGGACGGCCACGAGCACCGCCTCGCAGCCTGAAGTGGCGCCACGCAGGCAAGACACCGCGTCGGCGCAGATTGCGCCGCGGCAGTTTCGCCCGTGCTCACCGCAGTTTCGCTCGCGCGCAGCAACTAAAAGTGCGTGCACATCGCCGGTTCGTTCGCGCTCACGGCAGTTTCGCTCGCGCGCAGGCCGCGGGAATGTTCCCTGCTCACGCACACCCCTTGCCGACGGCAGCGCTGTCACACCAGGAGGGTCCAGCCCTCGCGGGCCGGACCGTCCTGGTGTGCTGAGCAGTGGTACGGGTCAGATCCTGACCCACCCGCTTCCGACCGTGCAGGAGGCCACCGTGCAGCGGTAGTCACCGGCGTGGGCGTAGTCGAAGTTACGAGCTCCCAAGAACCGGCCGTACGCGTCCTTCCAGGTGACCGAGAACGTCACGCGGTAGGCGGTGGCGACAGGCGCCGTCCGGACGACGCTCGGCTCGAAGGCGGCTGCGGAGTAGCCGGCCGGGATCGCCTGCACGAAAGTCATGCTGTTGTACGCGTTCACCCACCCGCTGCCCGACCACTGGTAGATCGCGTACCGGTACTCCACGGTCTGCGCCCCCGTGGTGGCAGCCGACCGGCCGACGACCGGGCCGGTCACGGTGAGCGCCGGCACCGTCGAGCCGTATAGCGCTCCAGTCTCCCGGTAGTAGACGCCGCCGGCCAGGACGCCGCGGGGGGTGACGGCGCCGTAGTAGCCGGCGGTGCTCGGCGAGGTGTAGGCCGAGGCCGACTGCAGGTTCAGCCCGCCGACGGTGCACGCTGCCAGGAGGAAGGACAGCACCAGCCGGCGAAGGCGGACGACGGTGCGGGAGGTGGTGCGGGAGTTGGTGCGGGAGTGTGGTGCGGGTGGGGGTCTGGTCGGTGGCGTTCATCTCGGGCTCCTCGGTTGGTGCGCTGCTGGTGAGAGCACACTGCGCCGCGCCGCTTATGAACGGCTTAAGCCGCGGGGGCGTCACCCAGCAGCCGGTCGACGGCGCGGTCCCAGTCGGCCGCCCCCAGCGCGGCCATCGTGGCGAAGCGGTCGTCGCCGACGCGGTCCCGCACCAGCCGCTGGGTGCGCACGATCGCAGCGGCCAGCCGTTCCGCGGAGGTCACCCCCTGCTCCGCGTACACCGCGTCGGCGGCGCCGAAGCACCGGCAGGCCTCGTCGTCCATCATCTCCTGGGTGGCGCACGCGCCGAGGGCGTAGAGGATATCGGCGGTGGCGAGTGGGTCGAGGTAGCGGTCGCGCGCGATACGCAGCGCCTCCAGCAGGTTGCCGCGCGCCGCGGCGGGTCGTTCGGCGATGGCGAGTGCCGAGCCGCGGATGAGCAGGACGTACCCGAGCAGCGGCCCGACGTCCACCCGGGCGCAGCGGTCGAATGCCTCGTCGGCGTAGGCGATCGCTTCGTCGAGGCGGTCCAGGTACATCAGGTCGACGGCCGCGTTCACCATCAGGTTGACGACGTCGTGCGCGTCGCCGGACCGCTGCGCGTCAGCGATGCCGCTGAGGTTCGCGGCCAACGAGCGGTCGTGGTCGCCGACGTAGGCGGCTACGTGCCCGTCGACGTCGCGCGCCAACGCCACCAGGCCGGGGTCATCGCTGAGCTCAGCCAGCACGGCCGCCTCGCGCGCGGCGCGCTCCGCGGTCGGGACGTCACCGTGGTGTGCGGCGTAGGCCGCCAGGCAGCACCAGCCGTTGACCATGAGTCGGTCGACGGGTAGCCCTACGTGGGCCACCCGCTCGAGGGCATCGGTCAGCAGGGTGGGGGTGCCGGGTTGGTTCAGGTAGCTGGCGTAGGTTCCGGCCAGCACACCGAGCCGCGCCGAGCTGGCGTCGGTGTGGCCTGGCAGCTCGACGGCACGCTGGATCCAGCGACGACCCTCGTTCAGCCGCCCGCTGAGCAACCAGTAGCGGTTCAGCGCGAGGACGAGGGCAGCTGCGGACCCGGCGTCCTCGGATTCGGTCGCTCGGCTCAGTGCCACGACCAGGGCGTCCTCGTCGCGGCGCAGCCGGTGCAGCGCCTGGGTGGCGCCGGCACCGAACAGCAAGGGGGCGCTCCCCGTGGCCAGCTCCACCACCTGCCGGACCAGCCGGGCGTCCAGGTCGCCTCGCGGCCCGAGGGAGTGGGCGAGCTCGCGAATCGGCCGGCGCATGCGGGTGCGGCCTTCGAGGTCCAGCTCGACCAGCCCGCACGCGACCAGCTCGTCGAGGGCCTCCACGGTGTCCGGCACCCAGTCCTGCGCCGACGCCTCGAGCAGCTCGATCGAGACCCAGCCGTCGTACGAGCCGAGCAGCTCGAACAGTCGGCGCGCGGGCGCGGGCAGGGCGTCGTACGCCTCGCGCAGGACGCGTCCCAGACTGGCCTGCCGGGCCGGCACGGCGGTCGTGGCCGAGCCGTCGAGGACGGAGGTGCGCTGGTCCTCGATGCGGCGCAGGAGCTGCTGGGGCGTCAGGGTCCGCACCCGCCCGGCGGCCAGCTCCAGGGCGAGCGGGATGCCGTCGAGCAGGGCGCACAGATCCTGCACCGCATCGGCCTGCCCGGCGCCGATGCCCGGTCGGACCCGCTCGGCGTGCGTCAGGAAGACGTCTTGGGCGCTCTGCGCAGACAGTGGGGGAACCGCCACGGCGTGCTCCAGCCGCGCCCCGGTCGGACGTCGGCTGGTCACCAGGGCGACCAGCGCCGGCGCCGCCGCGAGCAGCTCGTCCAGCGGGGTCCCGAAGCCCGCGACCTGCTCGGCGTTGTCCAGCACCAGGACGGCCCCCGGCCTGGCGGCGGCGAGTGCCGCCGACGGGTCGTCCTCGGGTTCGACGCCGAGCACGCGGCAGACCCGGTCCAGCGCCGCGCTCGGCTCGACGTCGGTCTCCAGCGGGCAGAAGGCCACCGACTGCCCCTCGTCGGCCAGCCGGTGGGCCACCGCCAGGGCCAGCGTCGTCTTGCCGATGCCGCCGAGGCCGACCAGGGTGACGAGCCGCTGACCCTGCCGGAGGCGCTCGACGACGTCGGCGACGAGCTCGTCTCGCCCCGCCACCAGCTGCGGCAGGGCGGGCAGCTGCGGCTTCGGCGGCGCAGCGACCGGAGCCGCAGCGACCGTCCTGTCGACCAGGGAGTGGCGCAGGATCTGGCTCTCCACCTCGGCGAGCGCGGCCGTCGGGTCGATGCCCAGCTCGTCGAGCAGCACGTCGCGGGCCCGGCGGCAGGTCTGCAGGGCGAGGTCCTGCTGACCCTGCCAGTAGTGCGCCGTGGCGAGGGTGATCCAGCCGCGTTCGTCGTACGGGTGGTCGTCGAGCAGCTGCTGCGCGGTGCAAGCGGCGGCGTGCGGGTCGCCGGAGCGCAGGTGCGCCTCCGCGAGGTCCGAGAGCGCCGCGCTGCGGGTGCCCTCGAGCTGCGGGCGCGCCCCGACCGTGAACGGCGCAGCGTCGATCCCGCCGAACGGAGCCCCGCCCCACAGGTCCAGCGCGGCGGCCAGCATCTGGACCGAGCGCGCGACGTCGCCGGATCGCAGGGCCGCCCGCCCGCCTGAGACGAGCGTCTCGAACTCGTCGACGTCGACTGACACCGGTCCGCGCAGGGCGTAGCCGTCGCCCACCCGCTCGATCTCGACGCCGTGCGGGCGCAGGGACTTGCGCAGTCCGGTGACGTGGACCTGAACGGCGTTGCGGGCGCTGGCCGGCGGCTCCTCGCCCCAGAGGCTGTCGATGATCGTGTCCGACGAGCACGCACGGGGGGCGGCCAGCCCGAGCACGGCGAGGACCGCACGCGGCTTCGGGCCACCGAGCGGCACGTCGTCGGCGCCGCTCGCAGCACCGACGGCGCCCAGCAGCCTCACCTGGAGCATGAACCGCATTGTGCAGGCTGGCAGGAGTTCCTACGTGGGATCCGGCAGAGTCAGGACCGGCGAAGGATTCTGCCCCACAGCTGTCGGATCGAAGGGGTGCCGTTCGTCGTCTCATTGAGTCGGGCATCCGGCCCACTACCGACAGGAGCGACGGACGTGAGCGAGTACCTCATCTACTTCAACCAGCAGTGGGTCGGCGACCACAGCGAGGAGTGGTTCCGCGGACGAGGGCCGCTCGCCATGGCGGTGGTCGACGAGATGAAGGCGGCGGGTGCGCTCGTCTTCACCGGCGGGCTGGTCGAGGAGGTCGACGAAGCCTTCAGTGCCGACGCGACCAGCGGCACGCTGACCTTCACCGACGGGCCGTACGTCGAGACGAAGGAGTACCTCGGCGGCCTCGCGATCGTCGACGTGCCGGACGAGGACGCCGCACGGATGTGGGCCGGCAAGCTCGCCGAGGCGTGCGGTTGGCCGCAGGAGGTCCGCCGCTTCAAGCCGATGCCACGGTCAGCGCGCTAACGCCACCCGCCCGCACCACCCGCCCGCCGCACCGCCCGCACCACCCGCCCGCCGCACCGCCCCGAACCGCACCTTTGCCGAGAGGTGCGCCCAGCCACCCCCCGCGGGCCGCACTTCTCGGCAAAGGTGCGGGATGGGGGGGTCAGATGACGGTGGGGTGGCCGGAGTCGGCGGCCATCGGCTTGCCGGCTGCGGCCCAGGCCTTCATCCCGCCCGCGACGTTCACCGCGTCGATGCCCTGGCCGTTCAGCCACTGTGCAGCGCGCCCCGACCGGTTGCCGCTGCGGCACACGACGTACAGCGGGTCGGCCTCGGGCAAATCGGCCAGCCGCGCAGGGACGTCGCTCATCGGGACGTGCACCGCCCCGTCCACGTGACCCGCGGCCCACTCGTCGTCCTCGCGGACGTCGAGCAGCACCGCGTCGGCGGGCAGCTCCTGCACAGTGATCTCCGGGACGCCGTTCATGGGCCGGATCCTGCCACGGCCCCCCGGCGCGCACTACTTGAGCAACCGCGACATCCGCCGGTCGGCCAGCGGCTTGCCCCCGGTCTGACAGGTCGGGCAGTACTGCAGCGCGGAGTCGGCGAAGCTCACCTCACGCACGGTGTCGCCGCAGACCGGGCACGCCTGCCCCGCCCGGCCATGCACCCGCATTCCGGCCCGCTTGGTGTCCTTCAGCTCGGCGGCCGGTCGACCGGCCGCCCCGGCGACGGCCTGGGTCAGCACCGACTGCAGCGCCGCGTAGAGCTCGTCGACCTGCTGCTCGGTGAGCGTCGCGGCCAGCGCGTACGGCGAGAGCTTGGCGGCGTGCAGCACCTCGTCGGAGTAGGCGTTCCCCACACCTGCGAGCACCGACTGGTCGCGCAGCAGGCCCTTGACCTGCGTGCGGTGACCGGCCAGGAGCGCCGCGAACGCCGCCCGGTCGAAGCCGACCGCGAGCGGGTCGGGGCCGAGCGTGGCGATCTGCGGCACCGTCTGCGGATCGCGGACGACGTACACCGCCAGCCGCTTTCGGGTGCCCGCCTCGGTCAGGTCGAAGCCGGAGCCGTCGTCCAGCGCGACCCGCAGCGCGATCGGGCTCTTGCCAGGCCGCAGCGGCGTCGGGTTGAGCTGCGGCGACCAGCGCAGCCAGCCGGCCCGCGAGAGGTGGAACACCAGGTGCAGGCCGTCGACGTCGAGGTCGAGCCACTTGCCGTGCCGGTCGACGCCGGTGATCTCCAGCCCGGCCAACGCCGTGGGCGGCGGGTCGAACGTCTTCAGCACGTTGAACGCCGCGACGTCGACCCGGGCCACGACGCGCCCCACCGCGTGCTCGCGCAGGAACCCGGCGAGACCCTCGACCTCCGGCAGCTCAGGCACGGCCGCAGTCTGCCACCGGCGGCCCGCTCACGGCGGCGAGTCGCTCCACGGCACCCGGGTCAGGTAGACGCCCACCCACCAGCTCATCGCGGCGAGTCCCAGCACCACCGCGGCCGCGATCCGCCAGCGCCAGTGCGGGCTCACCCCCGGCCGCGCACCGCGAGCCGCGGCACTGGCGAGCGCCGCCGCGATCGGCAGGTCGAGCAGCAGGAAGCGCCACATGCTGGTGATCGGACGCACGACGGCCAGCAGGTAGACCGGGTAGACGACGCCGAAGACGCGCACCTCGGTCGACAGCCACGCGGTGTGCCGGCCGACCAGCACGTGCAGCCCGGCCGCCACCGCGCCCAGCAGCAGCAGCACGCCCAGCAGGCCGGCCTGGTCCCACGCCCAGGTCAGCCACGGCAGGAACGGCCCGTCGGTCGGCTTCTGCCCCCAAGCGGCCTGGGTCTGGAAGAACGCGTCCGGGACGCCGGTCACGAACCCCACGACGGCCGGCCACAGCAGGGCCGAGACCCCGGTCGCCGTCAGCAACGCCCCCCACGACCAGCGGGCGGACGCCGGCCACGGGTCGCGCGATCGCGCTCGCCACCGCACCAGGGCGTGCCAGAGCACCACCGCGACCAGCGGCGCGGCGACCGCCCGGGTCAGGCCGAGCAGCAGCACCACCGGCACCGCCCAGAGGTACTGCCGGCGCACCAGCAGCAGCAGGGTCGCGGCGAGCAGCAGCGCGGCGAGCGCCTCGGTGTAGGCGACCTGCAGCACCGGCGCCGGCGGCAGCAGGCACCACAGCGCGACGGCGAGTACGGCCAGCCGGTCGTGCGCGTGACCGGGCAGCTGGGAGAACAGCCGCCAGATCACCAGCGCGGCGGCCGCACCAGCCACGAGGTTGACCGCGCTCGCCGCGATCGAGAAGGGCAGGCCGGTGACCATGACGAGCCGCACCAGCATCGGGAAGACCGGGAAGAACGCCCAGCTGTTGTAGTCGACCGTGCCGATCTCGCCGTGCGGCAGCTGCGGCGGATACCCCTGCTCGGCGATCTGGCGGTACCACTCGCCGTCCCAGATCGAGACCATGTCGAGGTAGTCCGGGTGCAGGTTGCCGACGCCGGCCGGGTTCTGCGCCCACCGCGCGGCCAGCTCGATGATCACCCCGGCGAGCACCCGCGACGCGGCGTACGCGACCAGCACCTGCACCCAGGCCGGCCAGGCGCGCACCCGGTGCCAGGCGCGCGCGGCCCCACCGGTCGCCCGGGCGCCGGGCGGCCGGCCGGAGGGGTGGCCGGACGCCGTCCGGTCGGGCGCCGGGGCCACGGTCGGGCCGGGCGGCAGCGTGGGGTGGTCCAGGCGGGCAGGTGGTGAGGCCGCGTCGACCATCGCGCCACCTCCCACCACCCCGCGGGAGCCCCACGCCCCAGCTGTGGCGTCCATGGTCGCACCGGACGCCGAAACCGGCCTCGCGAGCACAGCCGGGCCTCAGCGGGGCCGGATCGGTGCGCGCGGCTACGTGTCCCCATGGCGCTGCGCGAGTACAGAGAAGTGGGGCACCCGACGCCGTTGCCGTCCCCCACTTCTCTGCTCTCGCGGCGTTCTAGCGCGACGACCGCATCTGCGCGTCCTCGCTCGGCTAGACCGGCGATCAGCGGGTGATGTCGTCCAGGGCCGCGAGGTCCTCGGCGGACGGCTGCCAACCGGCGGCGGCCACGTTGGCCTGCACCTGCTCGGGCCGGGTGGCTCCGGCGATCACGCTGGCCACAGCCGGCTGCGCGGCGAGACCGCCGATGGCGACGTCCAGGACGCTCACCCCGCGGTCGGCGGCATACCGCTCGACCGTCTCGATCGCGTCCCAGTCCGCCGCCTCGAGGCGCTCGGCCTGCGCCTGCAGCCGCGAGCCCTCGGGGGCCGGCTCGCCGCGCCGGTACTTGCCGGTCAGCAACCCGAACTCGAGCGGGAAGAACGGCAGGATGCCGACGCCGATGTGCTCACAGGCGGGCACCAGCTCGACCTCGACGTCGCGGTCGAGCAGCGAGTACTTGTTCTGCGCGCTGACGAACCGCTCGTAGCCGGCGCTCTGCGCGGTCCAGTCGGCGTCGACCACCTGCCAGGCGGTGAAGTTCGAGCTGCCGATGGCGCGCACCTTGCCCTCGAGCACCAGCTCGTGCAGCGCGGCCAGGGTCTCGGCGATCGGCGTCACGTCGTCCGGGGTGTGGAGCTGGTAGAGGTCGATCCAGTCCGTGCCCAGGCGGCGGAGGCTGGCCTCGACGGCCTTGCGGATGTAGCGCCGCGAGCCGCGCACCCCCCAGTCCGGGCCGTTGGCGCCCTGCATGTCCATGCCGAACTTGGTGGCCACGACGACGTCGTCGCGGCGGCTGCCCAGCGCCCGGCCGAGGAGTTCCTCGCTGCGGCCCAGCCCGTAGATGTCGGCGGTGTCGAAGAGGGTGACGCCGCACTCGATGGCCGCGTCGACGACGGCCTGGGTGGCGTCGGCGTCGATCCTGCTGCCGAAGGCGTTGCAGCCCACGCCGACCGCGCTCACCACGAGGCCGGAGTGCCCCAGTGGGCGGTAGGTCATGTCCGCGGATTCAGCCATGGGGGCAGCCTAGGCCCGGGCGCCGCGGCGGGTCCGGCGCAGGAACAGCAGACCGAGCACCGGCAGCACCACCGGCACGAAGCCGTACCCGGAGCCGAAGCCCGACCACACCGTGGCGTCGGGGAAGTCCTGCGGCTGGGCCAGGCTCAGCGCGCCGACCGCGACGACGCCGACCAGCTCGATGCTGCACGACACGGTGGCGACCAGCATCGACGTCCGACCACCGCGGGCCAGCGCCACGGTCGCCACGACGTAGACCACCGCGGCGAACGCCGACAGCACGTACGCCAGCGGGGCGCGGTCGAACTGGGTGGCGATCTGGAATCCCGCCCGGGAGGTCGCGGCCACGGCGAACACCGCATAGACGGCGATCAGCACCCGGCCGGGTCCGCGCCGGGTCGCGGGCGCCGTCGTCGGTCCGACGCTCATCCCGTGCCGTTCCAGATCTGGGTGAGCCGGGCGAGCAGCACCGCGTCGACGAGCCCGGCAGCGACCAGCACGCCGGCACCCCACCGGCCCGGCTCGGACCGCGCCCAGACCGCGGCGATGGGCAGCACCAGCACGGCACCGAGCAGGTAGGCCACGAACACCGCCGGCTGCACCGACCGGTCGGTGCCCACGAGCAGCACGATCCCCAGCACCGCCTGGACGACGAAGCCGGCCTCCACGAGCCCCGCGGCCACCAGCGTGCGCCGGCCGGGCCGGCGGTCGAGCGTCGCGAGGACACCGCAGAACAGCGCGAACGCGAGGGAGCCGACGGCGAGCACCGTCGTGAGCTGACTCGTCACTGCTGCACCGCCTGCACGCGCCCATGCTGGCATGCCGCACCGCGCGCCGGGCTACCGTCCTGGCATGCAGCCAGCTCCCGGCCCGCTCGCGCTCGTCGGCAGCGGCGAGTACCTGCCCGTCATGCAGCAGATCGAGGCCGGGCTGCTGGACGGCCGGCCACCACGGTTCGTGCAGCTCGCCACCGCCGCGGCGCCGGAAGGACAGCGCTCGCTCGCCCGCTGGCACACGCTGGGCGCCCGGGCGGCCGAACGCCTCGGCGTCGAGCAGGTCGTGATACCGGTCGTCGACCGGATCAGCGCGGACGACGAGGCGCTGGCCGCCACCGTGGCCGGCGCCGGGCTGATCTACCTGTCCGGCGGCAACCCGGTGTTCCTCACCGAGACGCTGCGCGGCACGCGGGTGTGGGCGGCGATCGTCGCCGCCTGGCGGGCCGGCGCCGCACTCGCCGGCTGCAGCGCGGGGGCGATGGCGATGTCGGCGCACGTGCCCGACCTGCGCCACCCGCTCGGTGGCGGCCTCGACGGTCTCGGCCTGGTGCCCAGGGTCACGGTCGTGCCGCACTTCGACCGGTTCGCCGGCCGGCTGCCGGCCGGGTGGGTGACCCGGTTCGCGGGCGACGGCCGCCTGGTGATCGGGATCGACGAGGACACCGCTCTGGTCGGCGGCCCGGGGCAGTGGCAGGTGGCCGGGCGGCAGTCGGTGTGGTTGCTCGGCCCGGACGGCAAGCAGGAGTTCGCGAGCGGCAGCCCGTTCACGGTGCCGGACTGAGCCCGGGCGACACTGGACCATGCGCACTCCGCGGTTGGGCAAGCGACTCGTGCCGTTGTTGGGGCCGGCCTTCGCGGTGATGGCGATCGTCATGGTGCCGTGGACGGCGTACCTCGCCTTCGAGCTGCCTGAGCGGCAGGTCACCCAGCACTACGACGTGGGCTGGGTCGGCTTCGACATCGGCCTGATCGTGACGCTCGGCGCCACCGGCTGGTTCGCCTGGCGCCGGTCGCGCTGGTTCCCGTTGACGGCGACCGCGACCGCGACGCTGCTCGTCGTCGACGCGTGGTTCGACGTGCTCGGTGCGCCGGGGAACGAACGGGCTCTTTCGGTCGCCTTGGCCGTGCTGGTCGAGCTGCCGCTGGCCGCGGTGTGCCTGTGGTGGGCGGCGCGCTGGCAGGACGTGATGATCGAGCGGCTGTCGATGTGGCGCCGGCAGGCTCGGCGTCGGTCCGGCGTCCCCGATCGGCCGCCGAGCCTGCCCTGACTGATCAGGGCAGGGCGCGCAGCGCCGCGAGCGGTCGGGCCCGCCAGCCGGCGAGCCACGTGGTGAAGTCCTCGGCCGGGAGCGGTCGGCTCATCCAGTAGCCCTGCGCGGAGTCGCAGCCGAGCAGCTGCAGCCGGCGCCAGGTCTGCTCGTCCTCGACGCCCTCGGCGAGCACGTGGTGACCGAGCCGGTGGCCGAGGTCGACGATCGCGCCCACGATGGCGAACGAGTCCTCGGACTCACCGGGCCGCAGGAAGGAGCGGTCGATCTTGACCTCGGCGACCGGCAGCCGCTGCAGGTACGACAGCGACGAGTACCCGGTGCCGAGGTCGTCGATCGATAGCTTGAGCCCGAGCGACGTCAGCCGGCGCATCGCCTCGATGGCCCGCTCAGGGTCGGCCATCAGGCTCGACTCGGTGATCTCGAGGGTGACCGCGGACGCCGGGACCTCCGAGGCCGCGAGCACCCGAGCCACCTCGTCCACGAACGACGGGCTGAGCAGGCTGCGCGGCGAGATGTTCACGGCGATGCCGAGCGGGCGACCGCCACGACGCCAGCCGGCGCAGGCCTGCAGTGACTGCTGCAGCACCGCGAACGTCAGCGGCGTGATGAGGCCGCTGTGCTCGGCCACGGGGATGAAGTCGTCCGGCGGGATGAAGCCGCGGGTCGGGTGGTTCCAGCGCACCAGCGCCTCGGCGCCCAGCACCTCGCCGTCGCGCAGCCGCACCTGCGGCTGGAAGTGCACGACGAGCTCGCCGGAGGAGATCGCGCTCTTGAGCTCGGTGAGCAGGGTGAGCCGCTGCGGGCTGCCGACCTCGAGGTCGCTGCGGTAGGTCTCGACGCCGGTACGCCGGGTCTTGGCCGCGAACATCGCGATGTCTGCCCGGCGCAGGACGTCGTGGCCGGAGTCGCCGCCGGTGGTCGCCGCCACCCCCATGCTCGCTTCCACGGTGACCTGCAGCTCGTCGAGCTGGAACGGCAGCGCGAAGGCGTGCCGCACGAGCGCCACGACCGACGCGGTGGTCGCCTCGTCGTCGTTCAGCAGCAGCACCGCGTACTCGTCGCCGCCCAGCCGGGCCACCAGGGCGTCGCCGGGGGCGCTGCCGTCCAGCCGCTCCGCGACCATCCGCAGCAGCGCGTCACCGGTGCTGTGCCCGAGGGTGTCGTTGATCTCCTTGAACCGGTCGAGGTCCAGCAGGATCGCCGTGCCCTGACCGCCGTCCGCAAGGTGCTCGCTGAGGCGCTGCTCCAGCGCCCGGCGGTTGGGCAGACCGGTCAGCTCGTCGAGCAGCGAGCGGCGCAGCTGCCCGTCGGCGTGCTCCTGGATCAGGTCCGCGCGACGCGCGTTGCGCAGCGTCACGCTGAGGTGGTTGCCCAAGGCGACGAGCTCGCGCAGGTCGCTGTCGCCGAACGTCTCCACGTCGCTGAGCCGGTTGCCCACCAGCAGGGTGCCCATGACCTGACCGTCACCCTGCAACGGCATCGCCACCGCGTCGCGCAGCCCGGTGCCGGTCAGCGCACCCAGCAGTGCGCGGTCGCGCGAGCCTCGCCGCACCAGCACCGGCCCGGTGGCCAGCCAGGGCGCGAGGGCCCCGGCGTGGCAGGAGCCGGGCTGCTCGCTGACCCGGCCGTCGGCCCGCGCCACCCAGGTGCGGTCCTCACCGGCGAACTGCGCGGTCAGGGTGAGCTCGACGACGTCCGCCTTGAGGGTGCGGTGCATCCAGGTCAGCGCGGTCTCGGTGGCCGACTCGACGTCCAGCTGCGCGCCCACCTCCCCGGTGAACCGGCTGAGCTGCTCCAGGCTCGCGGTACGCCGCCGCAGGCGGTGGTAGGACCCCTGGGCGAAGAACAGCACCGCGACGACGACGCCGACCGTCCACAGCGCGCGCCAGTCGACCGAGACGACGTAGACGATCACCAGGGCCGCGCTGGCGTTGGCCAGCGCCGCCACGGGCTGCGCCTGCCGCAGTACCTCGGGCAGGCTGACCCGGACGACGCTGTCGACGCTCATCACGAACGCGACGATCACGGTGCCCAGCAGGTCGACACCGACGGTCACGACCCCAGCGGCGAGCCACGCCCGCGGCCCGAGCTCGTGCGAGCCGCCGAGCAGCAGCCGCCAGAGCAGTACGGCCGAGCACACCTCGACCGCGTTCCACGCCAGGTTGAACGCGATCTTGCGCGGCGGCAGGTGGCCGGTCAGCGCCCGGGGGACCGCGGCACCGGCCACGCGCACCAGCACCAACGCGGCGGGGCCGAGGAAGAACAACCCCATCACGAGCGGGATGTCGCTGAGGGTCAGGGTGTACGTGCTGCGCCGGGTCGGGATGTGCACCTCGGCGACCTCGGCCGCGGCGAAGGCGACGAGCAGGGCGATCGCCACCGGCAGCGGCGACAGCCACGCCCGGCCGTCCAGCGCGGCCGGCCCCAGCGTGAGGACGAGGGCGAGCAGCAGGCCACCGAGCGCGGCGACCGCGGCGATGGCGAGCCAGATCCGACCCGAGCCGGCCACTCGGCCGGGCCGGGCTGGTGCGGCGTCACCGTCGGGAGCGGCGACGCCCCCTGTCATGGCGCGTCCGCGCTGGTCCAGGCACGACCCGTCCACGCGCTGCCGGTCCACGCGCGGCCGGTCCAGGCGTCTCCGGTCCACGCCCGGCCGGTCCAGGCACGGCCGGTCCAGGCCCGGCCGGTCCACGCGTCCCCGGACCAGCTGGAGCCGGTCCACGCACGGCCGGTCCAGGCCCGGCCCGCCCAGCTGTCAGAGCACAGGCACGTGCCGGTGAAGTCGCCGCCGGCCCAGGTGCCGCCGGTCCAGGCGCTGTTGGCCGCGCTCGCGGGCGCCCACTTCTTGGCGTTGAACGGGCCGAGGACGTGCTTCTCGCCGGTCAGCTCCACGCCGCGGTCCATCACATGCTGGGTGCCGCGCGCCTGCTCCATCGAGCCGAGCCCGGTCGAGGCCGGCCAGCTCTGGCCGGACGACGGTGCGGCCAGCAGCGATGCACGGTAGACGTCGAGCTCGCCCATCCCACGACCTGCACTGTCGGCAGCGGGCATGGCCTCGGCCGACGAGCGCAGCATGGCCTTGACCTGGTCCGGGGTGAGGTCCGGACGGGCCTGCAGGAGCAGGGCGACCGCACCGGAGGTCACGGCCGTGGCCTGCGAGGAGCCGCTGCCCTTGAAGAACCGGTCGTCGACGCGGGCGCTGGGGTGTGCCTGGTCGATGTAGGAGCCAGGGTTGCGCAGCGACTTGATCGACTTGCCAGGGGCAACGAGGTCGACCCGGCGGCTCGCGTCGCCGCGGCTGCTGAAGTCGGGAACGGTGTCATCCCCGGAACCCACGGTCTCCTTCGTGTCGGATGCCCCGACGGCGAGGACGTACGGGTCGTACGCCGGGTTGTTCAGCTTGGGCTGGTCGGTGCCGCTGTTGCCACCGGCGACCACGACTACGACGCCGGCGCGCCAGGCGTTCTCGACGGCGTGGGTCAGCGGGTCGCTGCGGTAGCTCTGCACGCCGTCCGTGCCGTAGGACAGGTTGATGACCCGGATCGGGTTGCGCGGGTCGTCGGCCCGGTGCTGCACGACCCAGTCGACGGCCGCCACGACCTGCGAGACGTCGACGGCGCCTTCGCTGGTGGCGACCTTGACGCTGGTGAGCCGGGCGCCGGGCGCGATGCCCTGGAAGCGACCGAGGCCGAGCAGGGTCGACGGGTCGTTGCCCGCGATGATGCCGGCCATGTGCGTGCCATGACCGAAGGTGTCGAGGTAGCGGAAGTCGTCGGACTGGCTCTCGAACGACAGGTCCGGCCCGTTGACGACGTTGCCGGACGTCAGGCCCTGGACGCCGACGACGCCCGTGTCGATCAGCGCGACGCCGACGCCGCGCCCGGTGAACCCGCGGGAGTACATGCGGTCGGCGCCGATGACGGCGGCGACGTGCTGGAGGTCGGTGACACCGTCGTCCACGAGCCAGCCGGTGGGCGCGCCGCCCTCGGTGAGCGTGGAGACGACGCCGGAGGCCACGTCGGTGACGGTGGTGACGGTGCCGGTGACGGTGCCGGTGACGGTGCCGGTCAGGTCGCCGAGCAGGCCCGCGTGCGCGGGCGCCGCGGAGGCCCCCATGGCCAGCAGGCACATCGCGGTCGCGGACGCCGTGGCGCCCGCCCGGCCGAGTCGTGTCATTGCCATGAGTTCGTCCATCCTCCCGAGCGCGCCACCGACCAGTGGCGTCGAGATCAAGACTCGGCGCAACTACCGCCCGTGGTGAGCCAGTTACGAAGAGTTGCGCCACGTGGGTGACCCGGTAACCCGGAGAAACCAGACAACTCAGGCACCGAGCCGACCCGCCGTGCGCAGTGAGAGCCGGGCGGGACCCTGGAACGCCGACGGCGTGCCGAGACGCGTGACTAGGGTGGGGAGTCGCGGCGCCGATCCGCCGTAGGACGCAGAGCGCCCGTGCGAGCGGGTGCACGAGCTAGCCGGGGCAGGTCCTTTCATGGACGTCCACATGGTCGACCGCGTGCGCGGGGTGGCACCGTTCGCCGCCGTGGCGATCGCCGGATCGGCCGTCCTGGCAGTGCCGCCGTACGCCGAGGGGGCCCGCCAGACCTGGACGGCGATCGCGGCGTTCGTGCTCGTGACGGCGCTGGCCGTCGTCCTGGCCCGCACCGCCCCGGGGGGCCGGCTGGCGTTCGCGGCGCCGTTGCTCTTCTTCGTCGTCATCGCTTACGCGCGCGACGTGAGCGGGGGCACGTCGTCCGGTCTGGCGCCGCTGGTGCTCGTGCCGGTGCTGTGGATCGTGCTGTACGGCGTCCGGGCGCAGCTGTGGCTGGCCGTCGCGGCGACGGGGCTGGTGTTCTGGGCACCGATGCTGCTCGTCGGGTCGCCGACGTACGACACGCAGGACTGGCGGCGCGGCCTGCTGTGGTCGCTCGTGGTCGCCGTGGTGTGCCCGCCGGTGCACCGCGCGGTGCAGCAGCTGCGGGAGGCCGAGCAGCGCAACTCGGCGCTGGCCGGCCGGTTGTCGTCCGTGCTGCGCGCCGCGACCGAGCACTCGATCATCGCCACCGACCTGCAGGGCGTCATCACGACGTTCAGCCAGGGTGCCGAGCGGATGCTCGGCTACGCCGCGGCCGACCTCGTCGGGTCCGCGACCCTGGAACGGCTGCACGTCCCCGACGAGATCCGCGAGCGGGCCGCCGAGCTCGCGATCGCGCCCGGTTTTGCCGTGCTCGTGCACGACGTCCCGCCAGCCGGAGCGGACGTCCGGGTCTGGACCTACCAGCGAGCCGACGGCAGCACGCTGCGGGTGCGGTTGGCGGTGACCCGGCTGCTCGACGAGGCCGGCAGCCACGTGGGCTGGATCGGCATCGCCAGCGACGTCAGCGCCGAGGAGGCCGCCCGGCAGGAGCTGGAGTCCGCCGAACGACGCTGGCGCACCCTGCTGGACCACCTGCCCGACACCAGCGTGCTGGTGGTCGACGACACCATGACCTTCGTCGTGGCCGTGGGCGCTGGGCTGCAGCGGCAAGGGATGGCCACCGTGCAGGGAAGGACCCTGCACGAGATGGCCGGTGCACAGAACGCCGCGGTGCTCGAGCCGATCCTGCGGGCCGCGCTGGCGGGAGCCGACGGGGGCACCGAGATCCGGTCGACCGCGGGGGGTCGGACCATCGAGGTCAGCGCGACCGGCCTGCCGCCGCGCGCCAGCCGCGCCGAGGCGCTCGTGGTGGCGCACGACGTCACCGCTGCTCGGCTGAGGGAGGACGAGCTGCGCCAGGCCAACGCCCGGTTCGAGCGGCTGTTCGCCGAGACCCCCCACGGCACGCTGCTGCTCGACGTCCACGGCAACGTCGTCCAGGCGAACCCGGCGCTGTGCGAGCTGCTGCTCATGCCACTCGAAGCCGTCGTGGGCCGCTCGGTCGCCGAGCTGCCCGGGTTCGACGGTCACGAGCCGTCGCAGCTCGCGGCGCTGCTGCGCGGAGAGCTCGGCCGCACCGCCGCCGAGCGGACGCTGCGACCGGGCGAGCCCGACGAGGTGACGGTGGCCGCCACGGTCGTGGCGCTGACGGACGGCGAAGGTCGGGTCGAGAACCTTCTCGTCACCGTGGTCGACGTCTCCGAGCGGAAGCGGTTCGAGCAGACGCTCGCCCACCTGGCCGACCACGACCCGCTGACCGGCCTGGGCAACCGGCGCAAGTTCGACATCGAGCTGACCGCCCACCTCGACCGGTGCCGTCGCTACGGCGCCTCCGGCGCGCTGCTGATGGTCGACCTCGACAACTTCAAGCAGGTCAACGACACCCTCGGCCACAGCGCCGGTGACGAGCTGATCGTGTCCGTGGCGGACGTGCTGCGCCGCCGGATGCGCACCTCGGACGTCGTCGTCCGGCTCGGCGGCGACGAGTTCGCCGTGCTCCTCCCCGGCGCCGACCGGGAGGCGTCCGAGAGCGTGGCGCGCGACGTCGTCCACCTGGTGCGCGACCAGGTCCGCGTGCTGGACGGCAACCGGTCGCGCAAGGTCACCACGAGCGTCGGGGTCGTGCTGATCCAGGATCCCGAGATCACCCCGGCCGAGCTGCTGTCGACCGCCGACATGACGATGTACGACGCGAAGGACGCCGGCCGCGACCAGTTCGTCGTGCACGACTCGTCCGAGTTCGCCACGCCCCGCACGGCGGCCCGGATGGCCTGGGCGAACCGCATCGCGGCCGCCCTGGACGACCACCGCTTCGTGCTGCACGCCCAGCCGGTCAAGGACCTGCGCAGCGGACGGATCACCGGGGCGGAGCTGCTGCTGCGGATGGTCGACGAGGAGGGCGACCTCGTGATGCCGGGCCGCTTCCTCTACATCGCGGAGCGGACCGGCCTGATCACCGACATCGACACGCACGTGGTCAGCTGCGCGGTCGACGTCCTGGAGCAGGTGCAGGCCATCGACCCGACGTTCTCGATCGAGGTGAACCTGTCCGGCCACAGCGTGGGCAACCCGCAGCTGGCCCGGCACATCACCCGCGAGGTGCAGCGGTCCGGCGTCGACCCGCACGGGCTGGTCTTCGAGATCACCGAGACGGCCGCCGTCTCCAACATCGAGACGGCGCGCGCGTTCGCCGAGCAGATCGGGGCCCTCGGGTGCCGGTTCGCGCTGGACGACTTCGGCGCCGGGTTCGGCTCGTTCTACTACCTCAAGCACCTGCTGTTCGACTTCGTGAAGATCGACGGCGAGTTCGTCGCGAAGGCGCCGAGCAACCCCACCGACCAGCTCATCCTGTCGTCGATCGTCGGCATCGCGGGCGGCCTGGGCAAGGAGACCATTGCCGAGTTCGTCGCCGACGCCGAGATCCTGGACGTCGTCACCCGGCTCGGCGTCGACCACGCGCAGGGCTACCACATCGGCCGCCCGGCACCACTGCCCGAGCTGCTCCAGCTGCTGCGCGACCAGCAGACCCACCACGTGTGACGCCCCCGCCCGCCCCCGGCCCCGCACTTGTGACGCGTTGGTGTTGTCTCCCGGGCCCGGGAGACAACAGAAACGCATCACAAGTGGACGGTGGGCCAGGCACGACGGGCGCTGGGGCGGGGCCACTGCCGGGCTGCCCCTACTCGACGTCGTCGACCACACGCTCGGCCAGCTTCGGCCAGGGGGAATGGCGAGAGGGACGACGGGCGCGCCGCCGGGGGGAGCCGGCGGGTAGGCGAGCAGCCGGGAGCTGAAGCGGGTAGAGTTCACGTACGGACCGTGCGCGAAGACCACAGCGAAGGACGACGCCCCCGACGGCGTGCTCGGTGCCCGGTTCTCGGTCGACGAGGTCATCGTGCGTAGCAACCAACGGCTGGAGAACCCGTCCACCCCGTCGGGGATCCACCGTTCCAGCGTCTCCTTAGCCGAGACGAGGTAGACGGTCAGCGGAGCGTCGTCTGCCACCGCGATGCCATGTGCGGCCGTCCCGGAGGACGGGGCGAGCTCTGCGTGCTGCCAGCCGGCCTCCGACCACCGCGCGATGCCGTAGCGGCGGCCGGCGATCTCGTAGGCGACCGCCGGCCCGTCGGGTGTCAGGGCCAGGTCCCACAGCCGGACCGTCCCGTTGTCGTCGGCGCGGACCAGCGTGCCGTTGCGGGTGTGCAGCGGATGCCCGGCAGCGACGTATTTCAGGCTGTGCACGTACGAGCGGTCGCTGCGCCACACGGAGCCGTCGTGGATGGTGAAGTAGTGCAGTGGCGCGCCTTCCGGACCCGCGGCGTTGGAGTTGGCGATGGCGAGGTGGATCACCGATGCGCCGTCGCCGACTGCCTTCAGGTACGGCCGGTGCATCAGGCCGAAGCTCTGGATGCCGTACCCCTCGTTGACGAACAGCCGGATCGCCCTGGTCCACGTCCGTAGGTCGGTCGACGTGGTCAGATACGGCTCGAGGCGCCGGCCCCAGCGCAGGAACACGTAGTACCGGCGTTCGGCGGGTAGGTAGATGGCGTTCGGGTAGGTCGCGCCGGCCCCCTGCTCCGTCGACGCCGTACTCAGGCCTGAGCCCGTCAGCGTGTGCTCCGTTCCCCACCGGCTGATATCCCGAGCCGGACCGGACACGCGGTACAGCAGGTTCCCGATCGCGTGGCCCGAGTAGAACGCCGCCAACCGGCCCGTCGGAGTAGCCAGTAGGGACGGCGCGCTGTGGTCGTCCCACCCGCGCAGGCTCGATCGGATGGTCACCGTCGCGTGGACACCCGAACTGTGGACGTACCGCGTCACCTCGACCGCCTGCGTGTGGCTGGCCGCGCCGACATACGTGGCCCCGCCAACGGCCAGCACGCGCGCGTCCTGGTACCACGTCCAGGCGCTGTCGCTGGCGAGGCTGGTCACCGCCGCTGCCGGAGCCGCTTCCCCCAGTGACGCGGCCCCCAGCCCGAGGACAACTATGACTGCCCAGCCACCGCGACCGCCGACGAATCTACTTCGCATCGGGCCACCTCCCTGCGCAGCTGGTGAGGCAAGGCTATGGAGCGCTGAGAACCTCGTCTGTACGCAACTCTGCGTACGTGCGCAGGGGCTGGCGCCGACACCGTGGACGCCGCGAGACTGTGCCTAGGCGTACAGCAATGCCGTCCGCAGGGGAGCACCAATGCGCACCAAGGACGAGGTGGTCCGGGCGATCACCGACGTGGCCGTGCAGGCCCTGTCTGCGTCACCCGGGGTGGATGTGCTGCAGGCCGTCGCCGATCAGCTGGCGACGTCCCTAGGAGTCGACTGCATGACCGTGTGCGACATGGGGTGGACCAGCCGGTCCGAGATCCGGGCGATCGGCCCGGCCGAGGTCGGGGACCGGCTCCCACGCCTGACAGCCGAAACAGCGGAGCTGAAGCGGCTCCATCCCTTCATCTCGTGGGTAGGAGCCTGGCACCCGAGCCGGGCCGTCGTCCTCACTGACGTCATGGCCGAGTCCGTCTGGCGCAGGAGCCCTCTGGCAGCGGAGACTCGGCCCGTTCTGGGCCGCAACCTGCAGCTGGCGATGCCCGTCTGGCTGTCGTGGGACAGGACCTTCGTGTGGTGTGGCTCGCGCGACGGCCCCTTTCGGTCACGCGACCGGGAGATCGCCGATGCGCTGCAGCCACTCGTGGATGCGGTGACGCGGCACGTCGTCGCGGCGCATCCGTACCCGTCCCTCGACGACCAGGCCGGGCTCACCGAGCGCGAGGCCGTGATCCTGCGACTCCTCGCAACGGGGCTGACTGCTGAGTCCATCGCCCGGCGGCTGGGGGTATCCCCGCGCACCGTCCACAAGCACCTCGAGCACATCTACCGCAAGCTCGGCGTTCGCGATCGCCTCATGGCCGTCCGCCAGGCCGCAGACGTCGGACTGGTGGCGGCTGCGAGACCGCTGATCCCCGCGCAACGCAGGGGATCGGGCAAGCCCTGACCCGGGCCGCCCCCTGCGATGGCCCCGCACTTGTGACGCGTTGGTGTTGTCTCCCGGGCCCGGGAGACAACCGAAACGCATCACAAGTGGACGGTGGGGCCGGGCACGCAGAAGCCCCCGGATCCAGGCAGGATCTGGGGGCTCTGGTGCAGGGTGCGCGAGGGGGGATTTGAACCCCCACGCCCTTTCGGACACTGGCACCTGAAGCCAGCGCGTCTGCCGTTCCGCCACTCGCGCGTTGAACCTCGGACGCCCCTGAAAGGCCCCGAAGTTCGACGGCAAGGCTAGCACGCGTGGGGTGTTCGGCCGTCCACCGTTAGGATTGCCGCCGGGCCACCGCAGTGCCCACTGGATGCCTGCTGCCCACAGAGCACGTCAGACCACGACACGACGCTGAAGGAGGTGCCGGCATGGGGGTCTTCGACCGTTTCGAGAAGGGTCTTGAGCGAGCCGTCAACGGCGCCTTCGCCAAGGCCTTCCGCTCCGAGGTGCAGCCCGTCGAGATCGCCAGCGCGCTGCGCAAGGCCGCCGACGAGCGCGCCGCCGTGGTCGGCCGCGGCCGCACCCTGGTGCCCAACGCGTACGTGATCGAGCTCGGGTCCACCGACCACGACCGCCTCTTCGACTACGCGGACGCGCTCTCCGACGAGTTCGCCAGCAACCTGCGCGCGCACGCCGAGCAGCAGGGCTACGCGTTCGTCGGGCCGGTCAGCGTCGAGTTCGAGGAGGTCCCCGACCTCGACACCGGCGTCTTCCGGGTGCGCACCGCCACCGTGAAGGGCCGTCAGGCCGAGCAGCGCGGCCCGGTGCCGGCGCCGATCCCGCGCGATCCCGAGACCCCCGCCCCGCACGTCCTGCACGCCCAGCGCGAGGTCGCCGACCGCCAGGCGAGGTCGGTCACCGGCCAGATCGCCGAGCAGCGCCCGAGCCGTCGGCCCTGGCTGGACGTCGACGGGCACGCCTACCCGCTGGTGTCGAGCATCACGGTCATCGGTCGCGGCGAGGAGGCGGACGTCGTCCTCGACGACCCGGGCATCAGCCGCAAGCACGCCGAGATCCGGGTCACCGCCGACGGCCCCCACCTGGTGGCGACTTTGCGCGACCTCGGCTCCACCAACGGGACCTTCGTCGACGCCGAGCGGGTCAGCGCGATCCAGCTGACCGAGGGCTCGGCCATCACCATGGGCCGCACCCGTGCCGTCTACCGCAGCGGAGAACGATGAGCGAGCTCACGGTCACGGTCATCCGCCTCGGTCTGCTCGCCCTGCTCTGGGTGTTCGTCTTCTCGGTCGTCGGCGTGCTGCGCGGGGACCTGTTCGGCACCCGGGTGAGCAGGCGCGCAGCCGAGCGACCGGCCCCGCGCCCCGCCGCGCCCAGCCCGCCCCCGCCGCGGCGGCGCGACCGCCGTCGTCCCTCGCACGTCCTGGTCACCGAGGGGCCGCTCAAGGGCACCACGATCACCCTGGGCCAGCAGTCGGTGCTCATCGGCCGCAACCCCGAGTCCACCCTGGTGCTCGACGACGACTACGCCTCCGGCCGGCACGCGCGGATCTACCCCGAGAACGGCGACTGGTACGTCGAGGACCTCGGCTCCACCAACGGCACCATCGCGGGCACCGAGCGGCTCACCGAGCCGGTCAAGCTGGACGTCGGCTCGACGCTGCGGATCGGCACCACCGTCCTCGAGCTGCGCAGGTAGTCGATGGCGATCGCGCTCCGCTACGCAGCTCGCTCGGACATCGGGTTGGGCCGCTACACCAACAACCAGGACGCCGGGTACGCCGGCCCGCACCTCCTGGTCGTCTGTGACGGCATGGGCGGGCACGCTGCCGGCGATGTCGCGAGCTCGGTGGCACTCAGCCAGCTGGTCGCGCTCGACGGCGAGCTGCACGGCGGCGACGCGCTCGCGCTCCTCGAGCGCACGCTGCGCGCGGCCAACGCCGAGCTGCACCACCGGGTGGCCGAAGACCCTGCCCTGCAGGGGATGGGGACGACGACCACCGCCTTGGTGCTGCACGGCTCGCGGCTGGCGATGGCGCACATCGGCGACTCCCGCTGCTACCTGCTGCGCGACGGCGAGCTGACCCGCCTCACCCACGACCACACCTTCGTGCAGTCGCTCGTCGACGAGGGCCGGATCACCGAGGAGGAGGCCGAGCGCCACCCACAGCGCTCGGTGATCACCCGGGTACTGACCGGCGACAAGGACGACGAGCCCGACCTGTCGGTGCGCGAGGCCCGGGTCGGCGACCGGTACGTGCTCTGCTCCGACGGGCTCACCGGCGTCGTCCGCGACGAGACGCTGGGCGAGACGCTCGCCGAGCACGACGACCCCGGCACGTGCGCCGACGCCCTGATCGACCTCGCCCTGCGCGGCGGCGGCGCCGACAACATCACCTGCGTGGTCGCCCACGTCGTCGACCCCGCACACGACCACGTCAGCACCGTCCCCGAGGTGGTCGGCTCCGCCGCGGTGCGCGGCACGGTACCGACGGTGGCCGAGGCCTCCACCCCGGCCGCCAAGGCCGCGGCTCTGACCCGGCCGGCGCCGGACGCCGACGACGACCCCGCCCCGCCCATCCAGCCCACCAGCAAGCGGCGGCAGGCTCTGCGGGTGCTGGCCGCCCTGGTCGTCGTGGCGGTGCTGGCGGCCGGCAGCTACGCCGCGTACGCCTGGAGCCAGCAGCAGTACTACGTGGGCGCTGACGGCGAGCTGGTCGCGATCTACCGCGGACTGCCGCAGGACATCGGCCCGCTGCGCATGTCGCACGTCTTCGAGCGGCAGGACGTCGTCCTGGCCCAGCTCCCCGAGTACACCGCCGACCAGGTGCGCTCCAACATCACCGTCGACGGCCTGCCCGCCGCGCGCGAGAAGGTCAACGAGCTGCGCAGCCAGCTGTGCCCGACGACCACCCCGGTCCCGCAGCCCGTCCCGACCGCCTCGGCCTCGCCCAGCTCGACGGCCACCACCGCGGCCGCGCGGGCCGCCGCGACGCCGACCTCGACGCCGGCCACCGCCACCGCGACCACTCCGGCCACGACCCCCGCGCCGACCACTCCTGGCACGTCGACCGGGGGCTGCGGGAGCGCCGGCTGATGTCGACGGTCACGACGCTCGTGCCGCGCACCCGACGGGGTGTCGAGCTGGTGCTGCTGGTGTTCGCCGTCGTCATCGTGCTGACGGCGTACGCGAACGTCGGCATCGCCATCGACGGCACCATCCCGCCGAGCCTGCTCTCGTACGGGCTGGGTCTGATCGTGCTCGTCGGTGCCGTGCACCTGATGCTGCGCTGGAAGGCCACCTACGCCGACCCGGTGCTGCTCCCGATCGCCACCGTGCTCAACGGCCTGGGCCTGGTGATGATCCACCGGCTCGACCTCGCCGAGCAGCGCACCGGCGGCGGCATGGCCCTCCGGCAGCTGGTGTGGATGACCATCGGCGTGGTGCTGTGCATCGCGCTGCTCTGGGTGGTGCGCGACCACCGGCGCCTGCAGCGCTACACCTACACCGCCATGGCGGTGGGTCTCGGCCTGCTGTTGCTGCCGCTGGTGCCGGTGTTGGGCAAGAACATCAACGGCTCGCGGATCTGGATCGGCTTGGGTCCGTTGTCGTTCCAGCCCGGCGAGATCGCCAAGATCCTGCTGGCCATGTTCTTCGCCGGCTACCTGGTGCAGACCCGCGACTCGCTCGCCCTCGTCGGACGCCGGTTCCTGGGCCTGTCGCTGCCCCGGGCCCGCGACCTCGGCCCGATCATCGTGGCCTGGCTGGCCAGTCTCGGCGTCCTGGTGTTCGAGCGCGACCTCGGGTCGTCATTGCTGTTCTTCGGCCTGTTCGTCGCGATGCTCTACATCGCCACCGAGCGCAAGAGCTGGATCGCGATCGGCCTGGCGCTGTTCGTCGCCGGTTCCTACGTCGCCTACCTGATGTTCGGTCACGTGCAGGAGCGGGTGCTGCTGTGGCTGCACCCGTTCTCCGCCAAGGCACTCGACGTCAGCGACCAGCTCGTGCGCGGCCTGTTCGGCATGGCCAACGGCGGCCTGCTCGGCACCGGCCTCGGCCGCGGGCGCCCTGACCTCACCTACTACGCCGAGAGCGACTTCATCATCCCCTCGTTCGCCGAGGAGATCGGTCTGGTCGGGCTGTTCGCCCTGCTCCTGCTCTACCTGCTGCTCGTCGAGCGCGGGCTGCGCACCGCGATCGGCGTGCGCGACGGCTACGGCAAGCTGCTCGCCACCGGCCTGGCGTTCACGGTGGCGCTGCAGTGCTTCGTGGTCGTCGGGGGCGTCACGCGGGTCATCCCGCTCACCGGGCTGACCATGCCGTTCCTGTCCGCAGGCGGATCGTCGCTGGTCGCGAACTGGGCCATCCTCGGACTGCTGCTGCGGATCAGCGATCAGGCCCGCCGTCCGGCACCTGCGATCGAGCCGGCCAACCTGGGCACGGACGACGCGCCCACCGAGGTGGTGAGGATGCCGTGAACGCACCCATCCGCCGCCTGGCCGCCGTCGTGCTGGCGCTCTTCGGCGCACTGCTGCTGTCGTCGACCTACATCCAGTTCGTGCAGGCGAACACGTTGCGCGACAAGCCCAACAACCGGCGCACCCTGCTCGAGAGCTACAGCCAGCAGCGCGGTCCGATCATCGCCGGCGGTTCGCCGATCGCCCGCTCGGTGCCGAGCGACGACGACCTCAAGTACATCCGCAAGTACTCCCAGCCCGAGCTCTACGCCCACCTCACCGGCTACTACTCGTTCATCTACGGCTCGGGCAACGGCATCGAGCGCAGCGAGAACCCGCTGCTCTCCGGCTCGTCCGACGCGTTGTTCTACCGCCATCTCGTCGACCTGCTCACCGGCCGCGAGCAGCAGGGCGCGTCGGTCGAGCTCACCATCAACCCGGCGGCGCAGAAGGCCGCTGAGGAGGCCCTGGGCAACCAGCGCGGCGCCGTCGTCGCGCTCGATCCGCGCACCGGTGCGATCCTGGCGATGGTGAGCCACCCGTCCTACGACCCCAACCGGCTCTCGGGGCACGACCTGCCAGCCGTGCAGGACGCCTACGCCAAGCTGAACGCCGACCAGAACGACCCGCTGGTCAACCGGGCGATCAACGCGCTCTACCCGCCCGGCTCGACGTTCAAGATCATCACTGCGGCAGCGGCGCTGTCGACCGGCCGCTATGCCGAGAGCTCGGTCGTGCCGGGCCCGGCCACGCTCGACCTGCCGCAGACCTCGACCAACCTGCCGAACGACTTCGCCGGCTCGTGCGGTCCCGGTGACAAGGTCGACCTGACGCGCGCGCTGCAGATCTCCTGCAACACCGCGTTCGGGTACCTCGGCCTCGAGCTCGGCGGCGACGCGCTGCGCAGCCAGGCCGAGAAGTTCGGCTTCGGCGACCGACTCAACATCCCGATGCCGGTCTCGGCCAGCGTGGTGCCGCAGGGGATGAACCCGCCGCAGAGCGCGCAGGCTGCCATCGGGCAGTTCGACGACCGCGTCACCCCGCTGCAGATGGCGATGGTGAGCGCGGCGATCGCCAACGGTGGCGTCGTCATGAGCCCCTACTCGGTCAAGACGGTCCGCGCTCCCGACCTCAGCGTCATCGAGCAGGCCAGCCCCCAGCAGCTCAGCCGCGCCGTGTCCACGGACGTCGCCGCCCAGCTCACCCGGATGATGGTGCGGGTCGTCGAGGCCGGCACCGGCACCCGCGCGCAGATCCCCGGCATCTCGGTCGCCGGCAAGACCGGCACCGCCCAGCACGGAAAGGGTCTGGCGCCGCACGCGTGGTTCACCTCCTTCGCCCCCGCCAACGACCCGAAGGTGGCCGTCGCGGTCGTCGTCGAGGATGGCGGCGAGGCGGGCAACGAGGCCTTCGGCGGAAAGGTCGCGGCGCCGATCGCCAAGGCCGTCATGGAAGCGGTGCTGCGATGAGCGTCATCCACCCCGAGCCCGGCCTGCGGGTCGGCGACCGGTACGTGCTCACCGACCGGATCGCCGGCGGCGGCATGGGCGAGGTGTGGCGGGCCCGCGACGACGTCCTCGGCCGTGAGGTGGCGGTCAAGCTGCTGCGCCGCGAGTACGCCGACGACGAGCAGTTCCTCACCCGCTTCCGCGCCGAGGCCCGGCACGCCGCCTCGCTCGGGCACGCGGGCATCGCCTCCGTCTACGACTATGGCGAGGTCCAGGGCGTCGCCTACCTGGTGATGGAGCTGGTCGACGGCGAGCCGCTGTCGGCCCGGATCTCCCGTGAGGGCGCGCTGCCCGCCGCGGTCGCGGTGCCGCTCGTGCAGCAGGCCGCGGCCGGGCTGCAGGCCGCGCATGACAACGGGCTGGTCCACCGCGACATCAAGCCGGCCAACCTGCTCATCGCGGCCGACGACGTCGTCAAGATCACCGACTTCGGCATCGCGCGGGCCGGCGACCAGATCCCGCTCACCCGCACCGGCGAGGTGATGGGCACCGCTCAGTACCTCTCGCCCGAGCAGGCCCTCGGCCGCGGTGCCACGCCCGCCAGCGACGTGTACGCCCTCGGCGTCGTGGCGTACGAGACGCTGTCCGGACGACGTCCGTTCGACGGCGACTCGATGGTGGCCACCGCGCTGTCCCAGGTCAACGACACCCCCGAGCCGCTGCCGGCCGACGTCCCGTTGCCGGTCGCCCGCGTCGTCCTGCAGGCGATGGCCAAGGACCCCGCCGACCGGCCGGCCAGCGCTGCGGCGTTCGGCGCCGCCCTCGGTGCGGCGCTCGCCCAGTCGGCCACGCCCGGCTCCGATGCCACCCAGGCGATGTCACCGGCGGAGGCTGCGCTGCTCGCCGGCCTGCCGGCTGCCGCGGGAGCGGCCGCCGCCACGTCGGTGCTGCCGTCGGTCGGGCCCGTGGACGCTCCGCCGCTCACGACGACGCCGACGACGCCCCCCGCCACCCCAGAGCGCCGCAACCGTCGCGCCCTGCTGTGGGGCGTGCTGGCCATCCTGCTGGTGGTGGCCCTGGTCGCGCTGGCCCTGTCGCAGCTCGGGCCGGAGGCGCCCACCGGCGCCGGTAGCCCCAGCACCAGCGCTGCGTCCTCGCCCGCCTCGGCCACCAGTAGCGAACCCACCTCCGACTCGCCGACGACACCCAGCGAGACCAGCACGACGTCCAGCCCCAGCACCATCACGCTGAACCCGGCCGACTACGTCGGGCGAGACGAGAAGTCAGTCAAGGACGATCTGAAGGCCCTCGGCCTGAAGACGAAGTCCGACAAGGTCTCCGACTCGGCCGACAAGGGGACGGTGCTGTCGCTGTCACCGACCCAGGACCTGCAGCCCGGCGACACCGTGACGCTGCGCGTCTCCGACGGCAAGGGCGGCGACACCGGCACGGCGAGTCCCACCCCGTCCCCCACGCCGACGAGCACCGCCACGGCCGGCGCGGGGAATGCCGGGAACTCCACCCCCCGCAGCACCACCACGCCGACCTCCACGAACAACTCGGGCGCGACGACCACCGCGGGCCCGACGAACGCCGCCGGCTCGCCGACCGGCCAGGCCAGGGCTGCCGACCGTGGCCCGGCGGCAGGACGTGCAGGACGATGACGAAGGGCAAGACGTGAACGCGACACCCCGCCTGCTCGGCGGACGCTACGAGATCGGCGACCTTCTCGGTCGCGGAGGCATGGCCGAGGTGCACATCGGCCGTGACACCCGGCTCGGGCGGACGGTCGCGATCAAGATGCTGCGCTCGGACCTCGCGCGCGACCCCTCGTTCCAGGCCCGGTTCCGTCGCGAGGCGCAGTCCGCCGCTGCGCTGAACCACCCCGCCGTGGTCGCGGTCTACGACAGCGGCGAGGACCAGTCGCTCATCGAGGGCGGCGCCCCGGCTCCGTACATCGTCATGGAGTACGTCGAGGGCCGCACCCTGCGCGAGCTGGTCAGCGTCGGGCGCCCGATGCCCTGGCGCGAGGCCCTGCGCGTGACGTCGGGCGTGCTCGCCGCGCTGGCCTACAGCCACCGCGCCGGCATCGTGCATCGCGACATCAAGCCGGCCAACGTCATGGTGACGCCCAGCGGCGACATCAAGGTGATGGACTTCGGCATCGCCCGCGCCATCGCCGACTCCTCGGCCACGATGACCCAGACCCAGGCCGTCATCGGCACCGCCCAGTACCTCTCGCCCGAGCAGGCGCGCGGCGAGCAGGTCGACGCCCGCAGCGACCTCTACTCGGCCGGCTGCCTGCTGTTCGAGCTGCTCACCGGCCGACCGCCGTTCGTCGCCGACTCCCCGGTCGCCGTCGCCTACCAGCACGTCGGCGAGATGCCGACCGCCCCGGGCACGCACGCGCCCGACGTCCCGGAGGCCGTCGACGCCATCGTGCTGCACTCGCTCGAGAAGGAGCGCGGTGGCCGGTACCAGACGGCCGACGACTTCCGGGACGACGTCGAGGCGGTGCTCGCCGGACGCCGGATCAGCAGCTCAGCGCTCGGCGTGATGTCCGCCGCCGCGGCGACCGGTGCCATGAGCGCCGCGACCCAGGCCATGGGCACCGTCCCCGGCACGTCGACCACGTCCACCCTGCCGCCGGCCGTTCCCGAGGCCGACCTGATCTCCGGCGGACGCGGGGAGGGACAGGACACGCCCAACCGCACCGGGCTGTGGGTGCTGCTCGGCCTGCTCGGCGCCGCGATCGTCGCCGTCGCCGTCCTGGTGCTGCCCGGCATGCTGGGCGCCAACGACGCCCCGAAGCCGCAGCAGGTCTCGGTGCCCGACCTGTCGAACAAGACGGTCGCGGACGCTACCGCCGCGTTGAAGAGCGCCGGGCTGACCCTCGGCACCCGTGAGGACAAGGCGGACGACACCGTGGCGCAGGGCGAGGTGATCAGCCAGGACCCGGCGTCCGGCAGCCAGGTCGACGCCGGCAGCGCGGTCGCGATCGTCGTCTCCACCGGCCCGGAGTCGGTCACCGTCCCGGACCTCGTGGGCAAGACCCGCACCCAGGCCAAGGCGGCGCTGGAGGCCGTCGGCCTGCAGCTCGGCGACGAGACCGAGGTGGAGTCGACCGACCAGGCCAAGGGGCACATCGTGTCGAGCAACCCGGCGCCGGGCGACTCGGTGGCCAAGGACTCGAGCGTGGCGATCGAGGTGTCGAGCGGCAAGGTCGCCGTCCCCAACGTCATCGGGCTCACCGTGTCGGAGGCGACGACGAAGCTCACCGACGCGGGCCTGAAGGTCGATGCCACCAAGTACCAGGAGAGCACCCAGCCCGAGGGCACGGTCATCCAGCAGTCCTACCAGGGCAAGACGGTCAACCAGGGCACCACGGTGACGCTGGTCGTCGCCAAGGCGCCCTCGACCCCCACGCCGTCGCCGTCCGAGACGCCCACGAGCACACCGACCGGCACCGCGACCCTCGGCGGCCTGTGAGCCGGGGCGGACCACCGTTGCGGCCCTAGCGCGTCAGCGACGCACCAGCGGCGCCATGCCGTGCGAGCGCTCCACCGCCCCGTCGTCGCCGCAGGTCACCAGCCAGTTGGCCAGCAACCGGTGCCCGCCTTCGGTGAGCACCGACTCGGGGTGGAACTGCACGCCCTCGAGGGGCAGCTCGCGATGGCGCACGGCCATGACGATCCCGGACGACGTCGCGCCCGTGACCTCGAGCTCGGCCGGCACCGTCGCCGGGTCGATGGTCAGCGAGTGGTAGCGGGTGGCCGTGAACGGCTGCTCGAGCCCGGCGAGCACCCCGGCGCCCTGGTGCTCGACCAGGCTGGTCTTGCCGTGCAGCAGCTCGGGGGCGCGGCCCACGACCGCTCCGTAGGCGACGCCGAGCGCCTGGTGACCCAGGCAGACGCCGAGCAGGGGCTGGCGCCGCTCTGCGCACGCCCGCACCATGTCGACGCACACCCCGGCGTCCTGCGGGGTTCCGGGCCCGGGGGAGAGCAGCACGCCGTCGAAGCCGGCCGCGTCGTCGGGTCGCACCGCGTCGTTGCGCACGACCTCGCAGTCGGCGCCGAGCTGGGCGAGGTAGCCGACGATCGTGAAGACGAAGCTGTCGTAGTTGTCGACGACGAGCACCCGGGTGGTCACTGGCTCACGGTCCCGTCGTTGAACGGCAGGTACGGCGCGATGTGCTCGAAGCCCCAGCCGAACAGCGCCACCACGACCGCCAGCACCAGGACGACGCTCACCAGCGCCCGCACGGGCGTCGGCCCGGGCAGGTGCCGCCAGATCCAGCCGTACACGGTGCTCTCCTCGTCGGGTCAGGGCTGCAGGACGTCGGGCACGACACCCGGGGCCTTGGTGATGCGCTCGGCCAGCTCGCTGAAGACGACGTACCGCTGGCGTGCCGAGAACTCCGGATGGCAGGCCGTCATCGTCATCATCCGCCGGGTGGGTTTCTCGCCCGGTCGCTGGGGCACCGGCGCGATGACGTCGACCCGGTCGGGCGTGACCACGACGTGGCTGGTCACCCGGTAGACGAACCACGCCGTCGCCGTCTCGATGACCACCGGGTCACCGGTGCGCAGCTCAGCGATCTGGTTGAACGGCTTGGCGTAGGTGACCCGGTGCCCGGCCACCGCGAAGTTGCCCACCGCGCCTGGGTCGGCCGAGGTGGGGTAGTGCCCGACGCCCCTGTCGAGGACGTCGAGCTCGACCCCCTGCACCACGGGCCGCACGAAGTTCTTGCCGAACCGTGGCACGTGGATCAGCGCGAAGGCCTGGCCGTCGCGCAGCGTGAGCTTCGGGTCGGAGACCTGGGCCGGGGCCGTCGTGCCTCGGGGGTTCGGGGGTGGTGGCTCGCGGCTCCAGGTGCCCTGCAGCTCGTGGGTCAGCTGGTCCTGCGTGCGGCTGGCGGTGACGTCGGTCCAGTAGAGCTGCCAGACCAGGAAGAGCAGCACGACGATGCCGAGCGTGATCAACAGCTCGCCGATACCGCGGACGAGGGCGCGCAGAGCGTTCACCGGCGGGCCCTCACCGCAGGGCCCGCGCGTGCTGGAGCAGCAGCGACCCTTCGTAGCCGGGCATGGTGGTGCGGCCGATGCTCTTGACGCTGTAACCCAGCCCGACGGCGTCCACGTACTGGCGGTAGATCTGCACCGTGTCGCTGCTGTCGAGCGCGCGCTGCAGCGCCACGGGGTCACCGATCGCCGTGACGCGGTACGGAGGGGAGTACACCCGGTCCTGCAGGATCAGCACGTTGCCCACGCAGCGGACCGCGCTCGTCGAGATGACCCGCTGGTCCATCAGCATCATCGCCTCGGCGCCGGCCGCCCACAGCGCGTTGACCACGGCCTGCACGTCCTGCTGGTGGACCACGAGGTCGTCCGGCTCGAAGCCGTCCGGGAGGGTCTCGCCGCGCGGGGCGTCGTTCAGCTCGACCTGGATCGCCCGGCCGGTGACCGGCCGGGTGCCGGCGACGAGGCCGAGCGCAGCCGAGCGCTCGCCCAGGGTCTCCAGCCGGGAACCGGACGGCGCCGCGGCCTTGGTGAGCTGCTGCACCTGCGCGCGCAGCGTGGCCACCTCCGCCTCCTGCACCTGGGCGCGATGCTGCTGCTCGCGGATCAGGTCGGCGGTCTCGGTGCGGCCCTCCGAGCGCAGGTCGGTGCCGCGGGCCGTCTGGGCGCTGGTGGTGGCCAGCAGACCCGCCAGCACGAACACCACCGGCGCGGCAACACCCCATCGGGTGGTCCGCAGGTGGCGCAGTCGGGTCAGCACGCCTACTACGCTAGACGACCAACCCACCTGAGGAGTCACCGTGCCCGAATCCAGGGCCCGCAAGAAGGCCAGCTACACGCCCCCCGCCACCAAGTCTGCCGGCCCGCGGCAGAGCCCGCCCTGGTACGCCCCCGTGATGGTGGCGCTGCTGGTGCTCGGCCTGGCGTACATCGTCGTCTTCTACGTCACCGAGAGTCGCTACCCGTTCGAGGCGCTCGGCCCGTGGAACGTCGTCATCGGCTTCGGCGTGATCATGGCCGGGTTCATGATGGCCACCCGCTGGCGCTGACTGCGGCTTACACGGGTGTGATTCCATCCCCAGGATGGGGACAACCCTGTGGATAACCGGCTGCGGACCGCCGCCTGCCGTGGCTGTCGAGGCCGCGGCCGTCAGGCGGCGGCGCTGGCCAGCTTGAGCACCGAGACCAGCACGAGCAGCGCCATGACGGCCGCCGTCCCGACGGCGTGCACCAGCGTGCGCCGGCTGCCGGCCGGCGCCACCAGCACCGCACCCAGCGCGGCGCCGGTGAGCAGGCCGCCCAGGTGGGCCTGCCAGGCGACGTTGGCGATGACGAACCCCAGCACGAAGTTGATGCCGATCAGCACATAGAGCCCTTGCGTCGACTGACCCAGCCGACGTTGCACGACGAGCAGTGCGCCGAAGAGCCCGAACACCGCGCCGGAGGCACCGACCACGGCGACGTTCCACGACCCGGGCACGAGGGGGTTCGCGAGCGCCAGGTAGCCGACCGAACCGCCGACGGCGCACACCAGGTAGAGCCCGAGGAAGCGCAGCCGGCCCAGCCGCTCCTCGAGGTAGGGGCCGATCTGGTAGAGCACGATCATGTTGAACGCGATGTGCGCGAAGAAGCCGGTGGAGTGCAGGAAGGCCGCGCTGACGAACCGCCACGGCTGCTCGCGGGCCACGGACGGGGCGAAGGCGAACCGCGAGGTGATGTCGAGCCCAGGCACCATCTGCAGCACGAACACGGCGACACAGGCCCCGATGATCGACAGCGTGACGACGGGACGACCCTCGCGCACGCGGCCACCGAAGACGGTGCGACCGGTGCGGATCGTCTTGGCCTGCTCACGGACGCAGTCGATGCACTGGACGCCGACCGCCGCCTGGCGCTGGCACTGCGGGCAGGTCGGCCGCCCGCAGCGTTGGCACCGGACGTAGCTGATCCGGTCGGGGTGGCGCGGGCAGACCGGTTCGACCGCAGGCTCGACCGGCGGCGGGGTGGGCGTGCTCACCGGTCGAGTTCCTGCGGCCTGGGGTGGTGCGAGCTCAGCTGACGCTGACGCGCTCGATGACGACAGGCTCGACCGGCGAGTCGCCGGGGCCGGTCGGCACGGCGACGATGGCGTCGACGACGTCGCGGCTGGCCTGGTCGGCCACCTCACCGAAGATGGTGTGCTTGCCCTGCAGCCAGGCGGTGGGCTCGACGGTCACGAAGAACTGCGACCCGTTGGTGCCCTTGCCGCCGACCTTGCCAGCGTTGGCCATGGCCAACAGGTACGGCTTGTCGAAGGCCAGCTCGGGGTGGATCTCGTCGTCGAAGGTGTAACCGGGACCGCCGCGGCCGTCGCCGTTCGGGCAGCCGCCCTGGATCATGAACCCGGGGATGATCCGGTGGAAGGTGAGCCCGTCGTAGAACGGCTCGTTCTTCGCCTCTCCCGTGCTCGGGTCCTTCCACTCCTGGGTGCCGTCGGCGAGGCCGACGAAGTTGCGCACGGTCTTGGGCGCGTGGTCGGGGAAGAGCGAGATCGCGATGTCGCCCTTGGTCGTGTGCAGCGTGACGTTCATGGGAACCATCCTCGCACGCGACGACCGCCGGACCGCCTGGACCTACCCGCTGGACCTACCCCTCGGTAGGCACGATGCACAAGATCAGGGCAGGATGGGTGGCCGGTGCGCAGGCCGCGACGCGTGACGCGTGACCCGCGCGGCCGACCATGACGATCCGAGGGAGGGCACGTGTTCAGGAAGAGCCGGACCGACCAGGCCAAGGCCCAGGTGCAGGACGCTACCTCGAGCGCGGGGCACCACCTGCGCGAGAGGGTCGCACCTGCCGTCGGTGCCAAGGCACGCGACGCGAAGGACTGGGCGACCCCCCACGTCGAGCGCGGGCTCGAGGCCGCGGCACCGCGGGTCGAGGCCGCCGTCGACAAGGTGAGCCCCGCCGTCGACGCGGCGCGCGACAAGATCGTCGACGACCTGCTGCCCCGGCTGGTCGACGCGGTCAACGCCGCCGCCGCCGCTGGTGCAGCCGCCGGCGCGAGTGCCGCCGACGCGACCGAGACCGCACGCTCGCGCAGCGGTGGCGCCGTAGCCGTGCTCAAGGGCGACGCCGTGGCCAAGCCGCGCCGCCGCGGCCGCAAGCTGCTGCTGTTCAGCGGGCTCGTGGCGGCCGTGGGCGCCGGTGTCGCGGTGTTCAAGAAGAAGGCCGACCAGGACGACCCGTGGGCCGTGCCCGCGGGCAGCTACCCCTCGACGTCCACCCTGTCGCGCGAGTCCTCGACGAGCAGCGACCTGGGCTCGGGCGCTGCTGGCGACGCGCTGGCCGAGGCCGAGGTGCCGGGGCTCAGCGTCGACTCCGCGGCGGCCGCCGAGGCGATCAGCGACGCGGCGGACGACTCGTCGTCCGGCGGGGACAAGGGCTCGTCCAGCAAGGGCGACCCGCTCACCGACCCGCTCGACCAGGTCGAGAACGCCGACAAGTCCTGACCTTTCCGCCACTCACCCCGCTTTGCGTCACTCAGGCCGGTTTTCCTCACGGGAAACCGGCCTGAGTGGCGGAAAGGGTGGGGGATGAGGGGCGGTGGCCCGTTCTGCGCGGGGCTCGACCTCGCCTGGGGATACCGCGCGCGCACCGGCGTCGCGGTGGTGGACGCCGCCGGCCGGCTCCTCGCCTCCGCTGCCGTCCGGTCGGACGACGAGATCGCGACGTTCCTCGAGCCGTACCGCGGTGCGCTTCTGACCGTCGCCATCGACGCACCGCTCGTCGTCACCAACCCGAGCGGGTCGAGGGCCGCTGAGCGTGCGCTCGGCGTCGACTACCGGCGGTTCGCTGCGGGCGCGCACCCCTCGAACCTCGGCATCGCGCACCTCAACCCGCCGCGCGCAGCGACCCTCGCGCAGCAGCACGGCTGGGACGTCGACCCCGCCGTGCGGCCCACCGCTGACCACCCGACCGCGATCGAGGTGTACCCGCACCCGGCCATGGTCGCGTTGTTCGGACTGCCGCAGACGCTGAAGTACAAGGCGAAGCGGGGGCGGACGCCGGCCTACCGGCAGGCACAGTTCACCTTCCTGCTCGACGCGATGGAGACGATAGGCCCGTTGTGCCTGCCCGCAGGCAGCCGGTGGCGCGAGCTTCGGGCATTCGTCGCCGCCGCGACCCGGCAGGTCGACCTCGAGCGGGTCGAGGACGAGATCGACGCGGTGCTGTGCGCGCATCTCGCCTGGCTGTGGGCACACCAGCCCGGAACGCTGCGGATCTACGGCGACCCCTACGCCGGGTACGCGCAGACCGGCTACATCGTCGCGCCGCCACCACCACGCTGAGCCTCAGATCCGCGCCTCAGCCGTTGCCGGTCGCTGCCTCGGCGCAGCCGCTGACACTCGCGTTGCCGGAGAACACCGCCGCCGGCTTCAGGCCGTCCTTCGTGGCGACCGCACCGATCAGCCGGCACAGGTCGGCGACATCGGCGTCCAGCCCAGGGTCGAGAGCTGTCGACGACCCCACGTCGACGCCGCGGAGGTCCTGGCGCAGCCCGTGCACCTCCACCACGAGGTAGACCACCCCACCCAGGAGGGCGAGCACCAGCACCAGGAGCCAGCCGGTCACCGCGTTGAGGTGGTCGAACGTCGAGCGCGGCGGAAGCGGCTCACGAGCGAGCAGCATCGGATCGGACGTCGACATGCCGGCCTCCTACGGGCGGCCCGGGGCCAGCCCCCAGAGCACCGCCGCACAGCATGGCACCGGCTGGGACCGGTCGACAGAGCGCGCAATGGATCAGTCGCGCTTGGACGCAGGCTGCTGGCGGCCGTTGGTGGGCCGCGGTCGCGGCAGCCGCGGCGGGCGCGACTCTGGCGCAGGCCGGAACCGGTGGTACAGACTCCGACGATGGACGACGACACGACCGCAGCGCTCGACCGCGCGCACCACCTGGCCGTGCAGTGGTTGGGCTCGCTCGCCGAACGGCCGGTGCCACCGCAGGCGTCGATCGACGAGGTCGTGGCCGCGCTCGGCACCGACCTTCCGCAGCACGGGTCGAGCGCCGCCGACGTCGTCGAGCTGCTCGCGACAGCCTGCGAGCCCGGCCTGACCGCGATGCCGTCGGGGCGGTTCTTCGGGTTCGTGATCGGCGGCACACACCCGGCGGCGCTCGCGGCCGACTGGCTGACCAGCGCGTGGGACCAGAACAGCGGCCTGCGCCAGGTCACCCCCGCCCACAGCGCGGTCGAGGACGTCACCAGCGCGTGGCTGCTCGACCTGCTCGGACTGCCGCGCGAGAGCGCCGTCGGCTACGTCACCGGCGGCACCATGGCGAACTTCACCGGCCTCGCCGCCGGCCGCGAGGCAGTGCTGCGCCGGGCCGGCTGGGACGTCGGCGAGCGGGGTCTGGCGGGTGGGCCGCGGGTGCGGGTGCTCGTCGGCGCCGAGCGGCACGACACGGTCGACCTGGCGCTGCGCTACCTGGGGCTGGGCGCTCCCGAGCCGGTGGCCGCCGACGCACAGGGCCGGATGGAGACCGCTGCTCTGACCGCCTCTCTCGCAACGGGTTCAGGCGAGCCGACGATCGTCGTCCTGCAGGCCGGCAACGTGCACTCGGGAGCCTTCGACCCGTTCGAGGAGGCGATCGCCGTCGCGCACGAGCATGGTGCCTGGGTGCACGTGGACGGCGCGTTCGGCCTGTGGGCCGCGGCCTCGCCCGCCTACCGACACCTGGTCGCCGGGATGTCGGACGCCGACTCGTGGGCGACCGACGCGCACAAGACGCTGAACGTGCCCTACGACTGCGGGCTCGCGATCGTGCGCGACCCTGCGGCGGTGCGCGCGGCGATGGGCATGCACGGTGACTACCTGATCCAGGACGAGCTGGGTGACCCGTTCGAGCACGTCCCCGAGCTCTCCCGACGAGGTCGGGCGCTACCGGTGTGGGCGGTGCTGTGCGCGCTGGGCCGCGAGGGGGTGGCCGACCTGGTCGAGCGGCTGTGCCGGCACGCGACCACGTTCGGCAAGGGCCTGGCCGACGTGCCGGGCGCCACGGTCGTGAACGACGTCGTGTTCACCCAGGTGTGTGCGCGGTTCGGCAGCGATGCGGCCACCCAGGAGGTCGTGCGCCGGCTGCTCGCGGACGGCACCACGTGGATGACCGGCTCGACCTGGCGGGGCGAGGCGGTGATGCGGATCTCGGTGAGCAACTGGTCGACCACCGACCAGGACGTCGAACGCAGCCTCGAGGCCGTGCGAGCCGCGGCAGTGCCCTGACGGCGCTTGCGAGCTACCGATGCCCGAACGGCACGAGCCAACGGAAGGCACTGAGCGCCGGGCTGCGGCACCAGCACGAGGCTGAGCAGGTGCACCGCATTGCACCCGCCCGCTCCGCGACCCGGGTACCGACGGCCGCCACGACGTACAAGCCGGCGGCGACCAGGACGACGCGTCTCATGACCGCACCGTACGCCCAGGACCTTCCTGACCTGCCGGTCTGCTGCTGGCGGCTAGCCCAGCTCGGCCGCCGTTTCGGCGCGCGGTGAGTCGGCGAAGAAGCGGCGCCGCGAGCGCCACAGGACGACGGCCAGGATGAGTCCGAAGATGGTGGGCACCACCGGATCCGGCTCGATCACCGCGACGGCCAGGAGGAACGCGAACTCGTAGAGGAGCGCGTACCAAGCCCAGGTGCGGGCCTGCCGATAGGGGCCGACCGCGACCGCCAGCATGACCACTGCTGACACGACGAGGTAGCTGCCCCACAGCTCACGGGGCACGTGCAGCAGGCCGGTCGTCTGGTTGCCCTCCTCGACGACCGTTCCCATCGGGAAGAAGATGTAGCTGAGTCCGAAGAAGATGATCAGGGTGTTGATGATGAGGAAGGCGATCCAACCCTTCCCCGCACGCGTGCCAGCCGCCATCGCGAGATCTCCTCTGTGTCGAGCGAAGCGATTGGCGCAGATTGAAGCAGAGGCCGGGCGTCCCGCGCGGCACTTTCCGGGCAACCCACCTACCGCGTGCCAGTGCGTCAGCGGCTGGTCACCGGACCTGCTCTGAGGTCAACCCCAGCCAGTGGTCGCCCCAGAGCAACGACAGCATCGGCCCGCTCAGCTCGAGCCGCGGCCGCGCCTGCAGCATCTGCCCGACCCACTGCTCCTGGCGCATCAGCGGGGGTTCGCAGCCGATCTCGGTGCCGTGCAGTCCATCGACCACCAGGGTGCTGTCGACGACCCGCACGGTTCCGGTCAGGGTGTTGCACCCCGTCGCGACGCGCATCGTCGTGCCGGTGAACGTCAGGCTCACGACCGACTCCGGGACGACGGGCGCCGGTGCCCGCACGTCGTTGACGGCGGTCCAGGTGCCGTTGAGATCGGCCACACCGCGGACGGGAATCGACCCGTTGGCGTTGTCGTCCCCGCGCTGCTCGACGAGCCGCTCCACCACGATCACCGCGACGACGATCACCACCACCGCGAGGACGGCGACCACCGGGGCGAGGCGGGTCGCCGTCCAGCGGGGTCTCATAAGCGTGGGACGCAGCGACCCGCGGTGCGGTTCCCAAAGGAACAGCCCCCCAGCTCAGCAGTCAGCCAGCCGCTAGTGCCGCGGCCACCTCGTAATCGGTGATGAGGATGTTGACCCACCCGCCCCGCACCGCTGCGCGGATGGCGTCCGTCTTCTCCACCCCGCCTGCCACCCCGACGCGTCGAGGCACCCGCAGCAGGTCGTCGCGGTCGATCCCGATGATGCGATCGTCGAAGGATGACTTGATCGCCCGGCCTAGGGCATCGAAGTACCGCAGACACACGTCACCCACCGCGCCGGCCACCCGCAGCTCCTCCTGCTCGGAGGCAGCCAGGCTGTTGCCGCTGCGTCGCAGGAGGGGTGACGGCTCGAGCGTGCCGATCCCGACCAGGAGCACCGTGAGCTCGGCCCACAGCTCGCGCACCGCGGTGACACCCGGATCGGCCATCAGCGCCCGCTGCAGGACCGGAGACCCGACCAGCCCCGGCGACGGGACGAAGATCGGGGAGGCGCCGGTGAGCTCGGCCAGCCGGCCGGCCAAACGGGTTGCCTGCATCTGAACTTCAGGGCTTCCGACGCCCCCGACGACCTGGACGACGTGCTCGGCCACCTTCGTCCGCTTCGGGCGCATGACTTCGACCGCCGCCAGCAGGGTGGCGCTCCAGGACGAGACCCCAATGACCTCACGCCCGACCAGGGTGCTGTCGAGGTACGCCGCAGCCGCCGACCCGATGGCCCCGGTGACATCGGAGATTCCCTCGTCGACATCAACGACCACCACATCCCGCAGGGCGTACTTCTCCGTCAGAAGTGCCTCGATGTCGGCATGCACGCCGGGGGGTGACACGACGACCGTCCGGACGATCCCGCGCTCGGCGGCCTCCTTGAGCAGGCGGCTGACCCTTGCCTGCGAGACGTGAAGCTGCGCGGCGATCTCCGGCTGCCGGACACCCTGTTCGTGGTACAGCCGCGCGACCTTCGTGAGGAGGCGGAGCCGGTCACGGTCGGGCGTCTTGCGGGCGGGCATGGCTCATCGTCTCCTGAAAGCACGGACAGCGGGTACAGCTGGCAGACGACTCGACGCGGAGGGTGCCGGACCAAGCCCAGTCGGCTCAGGTCCGGCACCCACCCGCATCGCTCAGCTCACTTCTTGCCGAAGACCCCGTACTCGTCGGCGTTCTTGGCCGTGATCAACTCACAGTCGATCGACTGCTTCTCGTCGGCACCAGTCGAGCCGGACTTGATCATCTTGTCGGCCTGCTCGACCGCGGTCTCGGCGCCGAGGGCGGCGGGCTGGAGCGCCGTCGCGTACATGTCGCCTGCCTTGATCGCGGAGATAGCGTCGGGGCTGCCATCGAAACCGACCACCACCACATTCTTCAGCTTGGCCGCCTTGACGGCCGCGACGGCACCGAGCGCCATGGTGTCATTGCCCGCGATCACGCCCTGGATGTTGGGGTTGCGCTGCAGGATGGTCTCCATCTTGGTGAAGGCCTCCTGCTGGTCCCAGTTCGCGGTCTCCTTCTGCACGAGCTTGAGGTTCGGGTACTGCGAGATCACCGCGTTGTACCCGTCGGACCGGACTCCGGCGTTCGTGTCGGACGCCTTGCCGACCAGCTCGACGTAGTTGCCCTTCTCCTTCATCGCCTCGACGAAGGCCTGGCCTGAGAGCTGGGCGCCCTGCGCGTTGTTGGACACGATCTGTGCCGCCGCCACACCGGTCTTGTTGATCTCCCGGTCGATGAGGAACACCGGGATGCCGGCGTCCTTCGCCTTCTGGACCGGACCGATGGAGGCATCGGCGCCTGCGTTGTCGAGGATGATCGCGGCCGCCTTGCGCGAGATCGCTGCGTCGATCAGCTCACTCTGCTTGTTCGGGTCGTCGTCGTGCGACGAGACGGTCGCCTCATAGCCGAGCTCCTCGGCCTTGGCCTTGGCCGCGTCGCCCTCGGCCTTGAAGAACGGGTTGTCGGGTGAGGGGGTGATGATGGCGATGTAGTTGCTGCTCTTCTTGGCCGCATCGGTCGTGGCGGCGGTCGAGCTCGTGTCAGAACTGCTGCCACATCCACTCAGCACCAGGGCGCTCGCCGCAGCGACCGCCGCGAACCGCAGGCCGGTGCCTCGCGCGAAGTTTCCGAACATGTGTGTTACCTCCTGGAGTGGGTGTCTCACCCGTGTGTGGTGTTGGTGCTGTCTCCCGACCCGGGTGCGGACCCGGATCGTGAAGTCTGTGTCTCGCCGTCCGGGCGACGCGGCGCGTGCTCGGCCTCCACGGTTGCCGCCACGGCGGCACCCTTGCGCTGGAAGCGCTGCTGCCCCTGGTCGAGCATCACCGCGAGGATGATCACCGCGCCCTTGATGAAGATCTGCCAGAACGTCGATACGCCGAGGATGACCAGGCCGTCGGCGAGGAAGCCGATCACGAACGCCCCGACGAGGGTGCCGCGGACATTGCCGCGCCCACCGGAGAGGGCCGCGCCACCGATCACGACGGCGGCGATGGCGTTGAGCTCGAACGTCTCGCCGGCCTGGGGCGCGGCCGAGGTGAGCTCCGAGGCGATGATGATGCCGGTGATCGCCGCGCAGCCCCCGGAGATCATGTAGACGACGGTCTTGACCCGGCGCACCGGGACCCCCGAGAGCTCCGAGGCTCGCTCGTTGCCCCCGGTCGCGTAGAGCCAGCGGCCGAAGGGGGCCTTGGTGAGCAGCAGTGTCGTGGCCAGGGCGAGAGCGATCATCACCCAGATCGAGAAGGGAAGGCCGAGGGGACGACCGCCGCCGATGTACGAGAAACCCGTGTTCCCCAGGCTGGGGTTGCCGCCCAGGTTGGGGTAGGTCGTGCCACCCGAGATGAGCAGGGCGGTCCCGCGGGCGACATACAGCATTCCCAGCGTCGCGATGAAAGGCGCCACGTTGAAGCGGGTGACCAGAGTGCCGTTGATCAGACCCACCGTGGCGCCGACCAGGATCGCGATGACCACGACCACCCAGACCGGCGGAAAGGCGAGGGTGTCGGTGCCGGGGAGCCGAATGCCGCCCAGGAGCTCGCCGCACACGATCCCGGAAAGCCCGACAATCGAGCCGACCGACAGGTCGATGCCGCCCTTGAGGATGACCAGCAGCATCCCCAGCGCGAGGACCGCGTTGATGGCGACGTGCTTGGTCATCGTGATCAGGTTTGTCACCGTCAGGAAGGAGTCCGACAGTGAGCTGAACACGATGATCAGGACGGCCAGGGCGATGAAGGCCCGGAGCTCGAAGATCATGTTGAGCGTCCGGAGGCGCTGTACGTCCTTGTCGGTCGGCCCCTCCTCGACGTGGACCGTCGGGTTGGGGGCGAGGGCCTGAGTCACGATGTTTCTCCAGTTCTGCTCCGGGAACTTCCATCCGCCAGCTGCATCAGGCGCCCACGGTCGATCGAGTGGGGGTCGAGGTCGGCGACGAGCCGGCCCCGTTCGAGGATCAGGAGGCGGTCGGGGATGTGCAGCGCCTCCTCGGCCTCGGAGGTGGTGAACACGACGGCGAGCCCGTTCTCGGCCTGTTCGGTCATCAGGGCGAAGATGTCGGCCTTGGCGCCGATGTCCACGCCGCGTGACGGCTCGTCGAGCAGCAGCACCTTGGGGCGGGTCAGCAGTGCCTTGCCGATGACGACCTTCTGCTGGTTCCCGCCACTAAGCGACCCGATGGGCGCCGACTGTCCGGCGGTCTTCACCGTGACGTCTTTGATCATCTCGGCCACCGCGTCCTGCTCCCGGCCGCGCGTGATGAAGCCGCGTCGGACGAAGCTCATCAACGAGCTGAGCGAGAGGTTCTGTCCCACGGACATCGTCTGGACGAGTCCGTCCCGCTGCCGGTCCTCGGGCACGAGCGCGATGCCTCGACGGATGCGGTCACGTACTGACTCGCCCTGCAGCTCCCGGTTCGCGTAGGTCACGGAACCGGAGCTGACGGGCAGGCGACCGGCGATCGCCTCGAGCAGCTCAGTGCGACCTGAGGCCATCAACCCGTAGACGCCGACGATCTCGCCGGCGCGGATCGTGAGGTCGATCCCGTCCACGGCTAGTCGGTGCGGGTTTGACGGGTCGGCCACCTGCAGCCGCTCCACAGTCAGCACGACGTCGCCGAGGGTGGCGTCCCGCTTCGGGAAGAGCGAGCCCTGGTCGCGGCCCACCATGTGCTGGACCACCCAGCCCAGGTCGACGTCGTCCGCAACACCGGTTGCCACCAGCTGACCGTCCCGCAGCACCGCCACGTCGTCGGCGATCTCCAGGCTCTCTTCCAGGTGGTGAGAGATGTAGATGATCGCGACGCCGAGGGCGGTCAGCTCGCGGATCACCCGGAAGAGCACATCGACCTCGGTCATGCTCAGCGCCGACGTCGGCTCGTCCATGATCAGGACCCGCGCGTTCTGCAGCAGGGCGCGAGCGATCTCGACGAGCTGTTGCTGCCCGATGCGCAGGTCACCTACCAGCGTGTCGGGGTCGAGTGACTCCTCGAGTCGCTGCAGCACAACGGTAGTCGCCTCCCGCTGCCCACCGCGGTTGACGCTGCCCAACCGCCCCCGCTGCTCACGCGCCAGGAACAGGTTGTCCTGGATCGAGAGGTTGGGGCACAGGCTCAGCTCCTGGTGGATGATCACCACCCCGCGATCGGCGGCCTGGCGGGGAGAGGCGAAGTCGACCACCTCGCCGTCGAGCTCGACCTGTCCTGTCGTCGGTGTCTCGATGCCGGCCAAGATCTTCATCAGGGTCGACTTGCCGGCGCCGTTCTCGCCGAACAGGGCCGTCACCCTGCCAGGTGCAACGCCCAGGCTCACCCCGCGCAGCGCATGGGTGCCGCCATACGTCTTGGTGACCTCGCGCGCAGACATGACTGTGCTGGTCGGCTGGCTCGCGCCGGTCACGGAGCCCCGAGTCACGGGGTCACCGCGATGCTGACCGGCGTGATGGTGATCACGTCGGGGTTCAGTGGTGCGGTCGCGCCGACCACCGTTACCTGTTGTCCGACCAGCGAGGTCGGATCGAGCCCCTGGAGCAGGTCGGCCTTCATCTCGGTGTTGAGCGCAGTCGCAACGTTGGCGTACTCGACCTGGTTCACGAAGTCGTTGAAGGACACCAGCCCGGTCACATCCCGTAGCGCAGTGCCGTTGATGGCGGGACCGATCTGGACCGTGACCCGGGTGCCGCCGGCAACCCCCGGGATCGTCACGGGCAGCAGCGCTCCGATGGGCTTGCCAGCGGTGCCGGTCAGGGTGACGTGGTACGTGAAGGGCGAGGTGCCCTGGCGCTTGCCGTACTGGGCTCCTGCTGCCTCGGGGTCCTTCCGGAGCAGGGGGACGAGGGTGGCCAGGTCCACGGGGTCCTTCTCGACGGCCGGCTTGACCTTGGCCAGGTAGTTCTCCTTGCCATAGGCCGCCGCGTCGAACTTCTTCTGCTCGCCAGGCACGGGAGCCGAAGCCGAGACGTAGGTCGTCGAGATCGCCATCGCCACGACCAGGGCCAGCAGCAGGGCCGCGGCGACGAGGCGCGACAACACCCGGCTGCGGTGGGTTGGGGTGCTCGCAGGTACGGAGGTCATGAGCTGGCCCTCTCGTCGTGGCGGGTGTGGCTGGTCAGGCTGCGGGAGCGGGCGACTTCTCTGTGCCAGACCGAGCACCGCGCGGACCGCTCGACGGCGCCCATCCGGGGCACGAACGCCGGCCGCGGCGAGACCGCCCCGAAGTCGCTCTCGAGGTCTGACCAGGTCCACCAGCCCAGTTGCAGGCCGCCGAGGCGGGCGACGCCGAGAGCCGAGAGGTTCGGCGTCTGGCTGACCCTGAGTGGGAGCCCGGTGAGGTCCGCCTGCAACTGCATCAGCGCGGTTGACCGGGTCATCCCTCCGTCTGCGGCGAGCTCGGCGAGCGGGCCGCTGACCTCGGCGAAGGCGGTGAGCGCGTCGTCCACCTGGAAGGCGATCGACTCGAGGGCAGCGCGCGCGAGGTGCTCGCGCCGCGTGCCGAGGGAGAGACCACTGATCAAGGGCACGGCGTCGCGGTCCCACCAGGGTGCACCGAGGCCGCCGAAGGCGGGAACCAGCGTCACCCCTTCGCTGGCGGCCTCGCTCGCCCATCCGAAGACGGTGTCGACGTCGACCCCGAGCAGGTCGGCGAGCCACGTCAGGGTGCGACCGGTCGAGCGGATGTTGGCCTCGAGCGCCAGCTCCGCATCTTGTACCTGCCACGCGATGGTCGAGCACACGCCGGATTCGGCCGAGGCACGCGGGCCGAGAGCCATCACCGATGATCCGGTTCCGTACGTGGCCTTGACCACCCCCGGCCGCCAGCCCGCGTGCGCGAACAGCGCTGCGTGCGAATCAGCCAGGACCGCCAGGACGGGGAGTCCGTCCGGCAGCGGAGCCAGTCCTCGGACCGTCGGGAAGGGACCGACGGACGGCAGCACGCGGGGCAGGACGCTGCCGGGGACGCCGAAGATCGCGAGCAGGTCGTCGTCCCAACCGCCGGTGTCGATGTTGAGCAGCTGGGTGCGTGAGGCGTTGCCGATCTCGGTGACCGGCTCGCCGCCGAACTGAGAAAGCAGCCAGGCGTCCACCGTGCCGAGGCACCAGTCGCCCCGTCCGCTTCGGACGCGGTCGGGGTCGTACTGGTCGAGCAGCCAGCCGGCCTTGAGGGCGGAGAACATCGGGTCCAACGGGAGGCCGGTTCGGGCGAGCACCTGCGCGGCCAGGCCGGCCTGCTCGAGCTCGGTGGCGCGCGCGGCGGTGCGCTGATCCTGCCAACCGAGAGCCGGCGCGAGGGCACGGCCCGTCTCCCGGTCCCACAGAACGACGGTCTCGCGCTGCACGCTGAGGGTCACGCCGGCAACGCGAGCGGCGTACTCCTCGGTGACGCACTCCTGCACGCACCGCTGGACGCTGGCCCAGATCGCCTCTGCGTCCTGCTCGACCCATCCGGGGCGGGGGTGGCTCTGTCCGAGCGCAACCGAGGCTTCGGCGACAGCTCGTCCACTCGCGTCCACCAGCATCGACTTCGTCGAGCTGGTCCCCTGGTCGATCGCGAGGATCAGGTCCTCAGGCATGTGCCTGACCGACCAGGTCGCGGGCCGCAGCGACGATGCCCTCGACGTTGAGGCCGAAGTGGTCCAGCAGGAAGCTCGCGCTGCCGGTGGGAGCGAACGCGTCGCGGATGCCGAGGATGCGCATCCGGCACGGCTGTTCCTGCGCCACCACCGACGCCACCGCGGCGCCGAGCCCACCACTCACGGTCGCCTCCTCGACCGTGACGATGCCACCGGTCTCGAGGGCGGCGGCGACCACCGCGCGGGTGTCGAGCGGCGCGACGAACGCCATGTCGAGGACGCGCACCGACACACCCTCAGCGGCCAGGGTGTCTGCCGCCCAGAGAGCGCGCGAGACCATCGTGCCGACAGCAATGATGGTGACGTCGGCTCCGGAGCGGAGCTCGACGGCCCGGCCCGGCTCGAAGCGATCGTCCACCCCCGACACCTCGGGCACCTTGAACCGCGGGATCCGGATGTAGGCACCTCTCCCGAGCCCGGCGGCCCAACGCACCGCAGATCTCGTCTGTAGCGGGCCGGCAGGGACCACGACCGGCAGGCCGGCGATCGCACGCATCCACGACAGGTCTTCGATGGAGTGGTGGGTCGGGCCGAGCTCGCCGTACGCCATGCCCGGGCTCTGCCCGCACAGCACCACGTGGCGCTGGCTGTACGCGACGTCGGCCTTGATCTGTTCGGTGGCACGCCCGGTCAGGAACGGCGCGGCTGCGCAGACGAACGGGATCAGGCCGGCATTGGCCAGCCCTGCGCCGACCCCGACGAGGTCCTGCTCGGCGATCCCGACGTTGATCAGACGGTCGGGGAACTCGTCGCGGAAACCGGTCAGGTTGCTTGAGCCGACAGAGTCGTTGCAGACGGCGACGATGCGGTCGTCGGCGCGGGCGAGCTGGGCCAGCTCGTCCGCGAAGTCGACCCGGCAGTCGAACGTGGCCGCGTCGGCGGCCAAGGCGGGGTGGACGTCTGGCGTCGGTGCGACCGTCATGCTGAGAGCTCCTCGAGTGCGGTGCGAACCTGATCTGCTGAGGGCACTTTGTGGTGCCACTCGACGCGGTCCTCCATGAACGAGACGCCCTTGCCCTTGATGGTGTCGGCGACGATCGCGACAGGCTTGCCGGTCGTCGACGGCCCCATCGCCTCGGCGAGGGCGAGATGGTCGTGGCCGTCGATGCGGCGCGTCTCCCAACCGAAGCTGGTCCACTTGTCGTGGAGCGGCTCGAGGGTCTTGGTGTCCTCGGTGCGCGCGCCCTGCTGCAGGCGGTTCCGGTCGACGATCGCGGTCAGGCGGTGCAGCCCATAGTGCGCCGCGGTCATCGCAGCCTCCCAGTTACTGCCCTCCTGCATCTCGCCGTCACCCATCACCACGATGGTGCGGTAGTCGTCCCCCCGGACCACGGCACCGAGAGCGCACCCGGTCGCGACCGGGAAGCCGTGACCCAGGGGACCTGTATTCGTCTCGACGCCGGGCACCTTCACCCGGTTCGGGTGTCCGTTGAGCGGCGACAGCGGCTGGGCGAAGCTGGCCAGCTGGCTGCGTGGGAAGTACCCGCACGAGGCCAGCGTCGAGTACAGCGCCGCGGCACAGTGCCCCTTGCTCAGGACGAACCGGTCGCGCTGCGGGTCGTCGGGCCGCGCCGGGTCCAGCTTCAACGCGTACCAGTAAGCGGTCACCAGGATGTCCGTGACCGATAGATCCCCCCCGACGTGGCCGAGGCCGGCGCCATGGATCGTGGTGAGGATGTCACGACGCACGCCGGTGGCCACCCGGGCCAGCTCGGCGCTGAGGTCGTGGCCACTCAGTCCGCGGTTGCGCGCGACTGCCTGGGTGTAGGTCGCCGCAGCGGCCTCATCTACAGCGAGCACCGTGGACACTGCTTCCTGAGCGTCGAGGGCGGTCATGACCGCTCCACGTCCAGCTCGGCCATCGCGCTGTAGAGCGCCTTCTTCACGATCCGCTGGGCCAGCAGGGCGTCCTGGGCATCCTGCGCCGCTCGCAACGCGTCGTGGTCAAGGCGGTGCAGCGCCCGGTGGAAGCCGCGCATCGTCTCGATGCCGTCCTTGGCCGCCTGCACGGAGTCCTCGCGGAACGGGAACTGGTCGAGCTGCCAGACGCCCTCCCAACCGGAGGTGTGCAGGGCGTGGAAGAACTCGAAGGTCTCCAGCAGATGCACCGACCCGACGACCATGTCGTCGTCCCAGCCGCGAAAGTTGTCGTTGACGTCGATGGCGAAGAGCCGGCCACGGGAGATCGCGAGCTTGGCTGCCTCCGCAGGCGACTCCCCGCCGTACAGCGAGTGGCCGAAGTCGAGCAGGATGCCGACGTTGTCGCAGCCCATCTCCTCGATCGCCAGGAGCGTGCGGGCGCAGGACGAGAACACCATGCGGTTGCGGGGCTCGCGCGGCTTGTACTCGATGCAGAACTTCATCTCCGGGAAGTTGGTGGCTAGCTCGCGCACCCCCTCGACCGAGTACGACCACAACTGAGCGTGGTCGGCCTGGAAGGGGTAGTCGACGCCGTCCTGCCCCGGCCAGAGCTTGACGTAGTCGCAGCCCAGCTCGGTCGCGAGCTCGGCGGCCCGCGAGACGAGGTCGATCGCCCGGGACCGGACCGCCGCGTCGGGGTTGGTGAAGCCGCCCTTGACGAACTCACGGTTATAGATCTCCGGAGTCACCGCGACGGCGCTCACGCCGGCCTTGTCCAGGGCGGACTTGATGTCCTGGGTGTCGACGTCCTTCGGTGCGAAGGGCCAGTTCAGGTCGACGACGGAGAGCGACCCCACCTTCCCCGCGAGCTCGATCGCCTCGATCGTGCTCACGGGATCGGCGTAGCCCTCGGTGGCGTAGCGGTCGACGTAGCTGGCGAAGTGCCAGATACCTGCGCCGTAGCGTGGCTCGAGAATATCTATTCGCTGTTGATCCGACATGCAGCAATAGTCAGGGACGCCTGAGGGGGTGTCAAGGGTTCACGGCCAGAAAATGTGGCGGCGGTCACATCTGTCCGGAATGGAGAGCCCTCAGAGGTGGCAGGGCAGGGGTGCACTCAGAGCGGTCGCGGATGAGGCGCGCCGGTCGTCCGCGTCGTGGCCCGACGTCGAGATCCACCCCGTCACGCGGTCGCACAGCTTGCCGGAGCCCAGGTCCGCCACGCCGTCGAAGGTCAGCCAGCCGGTGACCCCGGCGAAGCGGCCGGAACCGCCGAGAACCGGGCCGGCGGCGTGGTAGGTGATCATGGTGGTCCCGGGAATGCCAGCCGCCGAGCCGGCGTAGCTGCCGTTCAGGGCGCCGTGGGCGGTGGTCATGGTGAAGACGCCGTCCGTGACGTCGAAGGTGACGGGGTTGATCAGCTCGGAAGCCTCGAGCGAGTAGCGCCCGATGTGCCGGGCACGACCCACGGCGTGGTCCTCGGTCAGCAGCTGAGTGCCGCTCGGCGTGGTGGTGAAGGTGCCTCGGTCGGAACCGACGACCGTCTTCCGGTGGCCGTTATCGCCGTGGGATTCGGCGGCGGACGCCGTCCACGTGGGCATGGCCAGGACGAGGACGGCCGCAAGGGCGGGGACGGGAACGAGCTTGTGCATGGCGTGCTCCTCGGGTTGCTGGTGGCGGCTACGTCAGCCGCGTGACCAGTCACCCGTGTCCCGGTCGAGCCCCGGTAGAGGAGCGGTCCAGCGTGCTCGTGGCCAGGGCAACCGCCTCATCGGTGGTCAGGCCCCGGCCGTGCGCCCAGTGCTCCTCGACGGCCGGGTTCCCGGTCTGACCGGTCAGCGTGGTCCCCTCCACGACAGACACGTGGTCGGTCTCCGCCATCCAGAAGCGGCGCTCCTCCTCGGGCAGCACTCCGGCGGCCCCGAGCAGCTCGGCGGCGACCAGGTGGTCACCGCGATGCTCGGCGACGGCCGCCAGCAAGCGAAGGGCGGCCGCAATGGCCGGCCGGTTGTTGGCCCGCCGCGAAGGCCGCAGGCTGGAGACCGCCAGCTCGAGCGCGGCCTGCGGTTCGTGGCGCGCGAGCGCCGCGGCGGCCAAGCCCTGCAACACCCAGGCCTCGCCCCAGGCGTCGCCTACGCGTCGCTCCCAGCCGAGTGCCTCCTCCAGACGGCGACTCGCCTGGGCCGGGTCGTCGGCCGCCAGGGCCGTCCTGCCCAGCATGACCAGCGACCAGGCGACCATCCGGGCGTCGCCCACCTCCCGAGCCCCGCGCAGACCCTCTTCGAGTGAGTGGATGGCGGCCGGGTGGTGTCCTTGCGCGCTCAGCACCATCCCGAGGTACAGCCGGCAGGTCGCTTGGAGCCACGCGTCATGGCAACCCGTGGCCAGGTCCAGCGCCTCCTGCAGCAGGGCGCTGCCGGCGGCGTCGCCGGAACGACCCGTCGTCGCGCCGACGATCGTCAGTCCCATGCCGGCGAGGAAGGCGTCGTGATCGCGGTGGTAGGGCAGGCTGGCCGCAACGTGCTCGTGCACGGCCTCGTAGTCCCCCTGGTGGAAGGCGCACTGGGCGACGCCCAGGTGACCGGCGGCCCGGGCGCCGTCGGTGACGTCCGGCCCAGACAGCAGGTGCGACAACCGATCTCGCGCCTCGTGGGTGAGCCCGCGCACCTGCCAGAACCGCCAGAGCCGGCTCATCATCAGCACCGCGGCGTCCGGCTCGTCGTGGCTGGCGCACCACTGGACGGCGTCCCGGATGTTCGGGAGCTCGGCCTGGACGACCTCCAGCCAGCGCAGCTGGTCAGGACCGCGCAGCTCCGGCTCAGCCTCGTCCACCAGACGCGCATACGCCCGAGCGTGGGCGGTCTGCACCTGGTCGCGCCGGCCGCTCGCGGCCAGCCGGGCGACGGCGTACGCGCGGATCGACTCCAGCATCGTGAACCGTGGCTCGTCCCCAGGGGAGCCGTCGGCGCGCAACAGGCTGGCGGAGCGCAACCTCGCGACCGCGTCCAGAACGTGCCCGCCCGTAGGAGTGATCACGCTCTCCGCGACGTCGATCGTGAAGCCGCCGGTGAACACGGCCAGATCGGCGAACGCGCTACTCGTCGCCTCATCGAGCAGCCGGTAGCTGCGCTCGACCGCCGCTCGCAACGACCGGTGCTGCTCCGGCCCGACCTCACTGTCGGTCGACAGCAGGTCCAGCCGCTCATCCAGCCGGGCGAGCATCGCGCGCGGCGAGAGCAGGTCGATCCGCGCAGCGGCCAGCTCGATGGCCAGCGGCAGTCCGTCGAGTCGAGCACACAGCTGGGCGACGGCCGGCGCTGTGGTGTCGGTCAGCTGGAAGTCCGGCCGCACCCGAGCGGCCCGGTCCAGGAACAGCGCGACGGCCTCGTTGTCCGCCAAGGCCGCGGGAGTTGCCTCTGGTGGCGGCAGCTCGAGAGGCGGGACGACGTACTCGCGCCCGTCGAGCGCGGGCAGCGAGGAACGGCTGGTCACCAAGACCGTCAGCCGGCTCGCTCCGCCGACCAGCGTGTTGACCCAGGCAGCCGACGATGCCAGGTGCTCGAGGTTGTCGATCACGAGCAGCTGCTCACGAGAGCCGAGCGCCTCGGCCAACGCCTGCGCCGGCCCCCGGACGTCGTCCGCGGGCAGGTCGAGCGCGGAGCAGACCTCTGCGGCGACCCGCCCGGGATCGGTGACCCGGGTCAGGTCGGCGAGAGCCCAGCCGTCCCGGAACTCCGGAGCCAGCCGGGTCGCGGCCTCGACGGCCAGCCGGGTCTTCCCGGTACCCGCCGGCCCGGTCAGCACCAGGCACCGCTCGCCGTCACCGCAGACCAGCTCCCGGATCCGCGCCAGATCACCAGCGCGTCCGAACAACGGACCCGAGGTCCGCGACGCGACGTCCCGGGAGGACGAGGCAACGGCCGGCGACCGGGGCGGGTGGCGGGGCGATGGGCGTGCGCCAGGGATCGACCCAGCGGGGAGGTCGCCGAGCTCGGGGTCCTGTCGCAGGATCAGCTCATGCAGGTGGCGCAGCGCGGGGCTCGGCTCCACCCCCAGCTGGTCCACGAGCACCGCACGCCCCTCGCGGTAGACGCGGAGGGCGTCGCTCTGCCGGTTGCTGCGGTAGTGCGCCAGCATGAGCTGGCCCCGCAACCGCTCGTTGAACGGGTCGTGGCCCACCAGCGCGACGAGCTCGGCGAGGACGTCGTCGTGTCGGCCCTGGGCCAGGTCGAGCTCGAGTCGGCGCTCATGGGTGGCAAGGCGGATCGCTTCCAGCCGGGCGATGTCGGCGCGGGCGAACGGCTCGTCGACGAAGTCCTGCAGCGCTGGTCCACGCCACAGGGTCAGCGCCTCACGCAGCAGCGCCACCTCCTCATGGGCAGGGCGCCCGGCCGCTGCGGCGACGAGGTCCTCGAACCGGGTGACGTCCAGGTCGGCGCGACCCACGTGCAGGGCGTACCCGGTCTGGCGGGTGAGCAGGACCCCGTCCGGCAGCACCTGTCGCAGCTTGGAGACGTAGGTCTGCACGACCTTGCGCGCGCTCACCGGCGGGTCCGGCCACAGCTCCTCGATCAGCCGCCACCCCGGCACGGTGCTGCCGCCGGCCAGCAGCAGGATCGCGAGCACCGCTCGCTGCTTCGCGGCGGGGATCGGGATCGCGCCGTCCGCGCCCCACACCTCCAGCGGTCCCAGGAGCAGGAACTCCATCAGCCCCACCTCGCGCAGGGGTCGGGCTCCGCTCTACCGCCGCTCGACTGGGAAGTGACACGGTCGCGACCTGAGCACCGGCGACGAGGGAGGCCACCATGGCGACGATCGACCACCCCGACCTGGGCACGCTGGGCTATCGCACGAGCGGCGAGGGTTCGACCGCCCTGGTCCTGCTGCACGGCTGGGCCGGCTCGGCGGCCTACTTCGATCCGCTGATCGGCCATCTCGACCCTGACCTCTTCTACTGCGTGAGCCTGGACCTGCCCGGTCACGGTGCCTCAGGCGAGCCGCGAGCGCCGTACACGCTCGAGCTGATCGACGACGCGACGATCGCCGTCGCCGACGCGGCCCGCGCCGACACGTTCGTCCTCCTCGGGTTCAGTATGAGCGCCAAGTTCGTCCAATACGTAGCCCTGCGCCACCCGGATCGCACGGTCGGTCAGGTGCTGGTCGCGGGATGCCCCGCCGGCCAGATCCCGCTTCCCGAGGAGTTGCTGGACGACTGGTACTCCCGAGCAGGAGACGCCGCCCGCCTGATCGACCTCTCATTGAGCTGTGCCACCCGGCCGATCGCCGACGACGTGCTGGAGGCCTTTGGTCGCGACGCGGCGCGCGTGACCCGGGGTGTCCTGGAGGACACCATGAATCTGGTGCGCGACAGCGACTTCAGCGCCCAGGTGACGGGATCAACCGTGCCCACGCTCATCGTCGGAGGGAGCAAGGACTGGATCTTCCCGCCCGAGGCCATGCGTGCAGGGGTCGCAGCGCCCCTCGCGCGCGCCGAGGTCCAGGACCTCGACTGCGGGCACGAGATCCCCGTCGAGGCAGCTGAGGAGCTCGCCGACCTGGTGTCTCAGTTCGTGCGCGACGTCCGCCCTGGCTGAGTCCGTGACCCGCAGCTCACGTCGTTGACGGCCTGCCGAGCCCGACCTCCCTGGCTCGCAGCGCCGCAGCGGTGCGGTCCGGCACGGCGAGCTTCATGAGCACCTGGGAGACGTTGTTGCGCACGGTCTTGACCGACATGCCGAGCCTGCGGGCGATCTCGTGGTTCTGGCAGCCTTCAGCGAGCAGCTCAAGGACGTCCCGTTCGCGAGGCGTGAGGTCCGGGAACGCGCGCGCGGCCGGTGACTCCTGCTCGCGGCCCGAGAAGAACGTCACGATCCGGCGGGCGACAGTGGCACCGTAGACCGCGTCGCCGGCGGCGACCGCAAGGACGGCCCGGACGATCTCCTCGCCGTCCGCGCCCTTGACCAGGTAGCCACGAGCCCCGGCCCGCAGCGCGGCGAAGACGTGCTCGTCGTCCTCGTGCATGGTGAGGGCGAGGATCGCCAGCCCGGGTCGGGCGGTGAGGAGCCGGCGGGTCACCTCCAGGCCGTCGAGGTCTGGCATGCCGAGGTCGGTCACCACGACATCCGGCTGGTGCTCCTCCGCGGCACGGAGCAGCGCTTGACCATCAGCGACGCTCTCAGCGACCTCGATCGCCTCTGACTGGGCAAGGACGGCGGTCAACCCGTAGCGGTACATGGGGTGGTCGTCGGCCAGCACCACGCGCACGGTCATCGCGGCTCCAAAGGAAGCGACGCGGTCACCAAGGTGCCGCGGGGCTGGGCCGGTACGACGCTCACGCTGCCACCGAGGTCGGCCGCGCGCCGGTGCATGGACTCGAGCCCGTGACCCGGCGAGAACGTGCACACCTGGCCTGATCCGTCGTCCAGGACGCCGACCACCAGGCTTCCGTCCTGCATCCGGATGTCCACGCTGCACCGGCTGGCGCTCGCGTGCCGCGCCACGTTGGTCAGGGACTCCGCGACGATGCGGAACGCCGACTCCTCGACGGGCGGTTGCAGCCTCGCCGGAGCATCGAAGGTCAGGGCGAACGCTGGTCGCCCCGCACTCCCCATCCCCAGCACCGCAGCGGTTTCCCGGACGGCACCGGCCAGGTCGCGTCGGTCGAGGGCAGTCGGGCGCAGCCCGTCGAGCACGCGGCGAATCTCGAGCACGGCACCGCTCGCCTCCTGCCTGGTCCGGTCCAACAGCGCCGCGGCGTTCGCGGGTTCTCTCGTCAGGGCGTAGCCCGCTGCCTCCAACCCGAGCGCGATCCCAGACAGCGCCGGGCCGAGGCCGTCATGCAGGTCGCGGCGCAGCCGGTCCCGCTCAGCGAGGGTGGCCGCCGTGGCCCGTTCTCTCTCGAGGGCCAGGTCGGCGGTCAGCCGCTGGGCGTTCACCACGACGGCAAGGTGCGGCGCGAGCGCGACGATGAGCCGAGCATCGCGGTCGGAGACGCGAGGTTCGCCCCGACGCGATCCGACGCTGACCCGTCCGAGGGCGACTCCGTTGTGCCGCAACGGCACGTCCAACGTCGTGCCCCCAGATGCTCCGACACTCGCGACCGTACGACCGACCTCGTCGTAGACCGCTGCGTACGACGCCCCCGCGGCCGTGGCCACAGCTTCCAGCATCGAGGGGACGGGGTCGTTCGTGGCGACCTCCAGGCCTGACCCCACTCGGTCGACCAGGGTCAACGGGTCCGCCCGCTCACCGAGCACCAGCCGGTCGACCCACAGCCGGAGCCGGCTCGCGAGCGGGATCACCAGGACCGCCACCACGGCGGAGGCGACGAGCAGGGGCAGCGGCCCTTCAGGCACGAGCCGCGCGAAGAAGGTGGTCAGCCCGCCGATCACGAGGGCCACCAGAATCGAGAGAGGAACGTAGAGCAAGGTGCGCCGCAGGGCTACCTCGATGCCGAGCAGTCGGTAGCGGAGCACCCCCACGGTCACAGCCACCGGCACCATCCCGTACGCCGCAACGAAAGCGGCGCGGTACGGCAGCAGAACGGTCGCCGCCATCACCGCGACGACGCTGAGCAGCCACAGCAGCTGCTGCCGCTCGGGGGCACTCGCCCGGACGGCACGGATCAACGTGCCGACGACGGTCATCGCGGCTGCGGGAGCGAGGATCGCGACCGCGGGCAGCGCGACGAGCCACCCCCACCACGTCGGCAGGTCCCACGGGAGGCGGACCCCGCTGACCGAGTCGTCGATGCCTCCTTGCATGGTGGCGGCGGCCAGCGTGATCAGCCCGATGCCGACCAACGAGATCCGCACGTGCCAGGCCCACAGCCGGGTGGTCGGCCGCCCGGTCGGATACAGCGGCGGCAGGACGATGACCGGCAGCAGCAGCGACGGGATCCAGGCCCAGGAGGAGAGCCACATCGAGGCCAGACCGAGCGGCAGCGACCGGTCCGGATCCGTCAGCGCGCGAATGCCGTAGGCACCGAACGCCAGGTTGCCGCACTGGAGCATCCCGCAGACGAGCAGCAGCCAACCGATCGGGTTCCTCGGCCGCGCCTGGATGAGCGCGCCGCCGGAGACGACGAAGGCGACGGCCACCGCACCGGTCCAGAGCTCGGCGATCTCCATCGGGATGACCACGCGTGGGCGTGACATCACGTCGCCCGCAATGGAGAAGGGGATCGTGCCGAGCAGCAGCAGCGTGAGTGCCGCGAGCGACCATCCTGCGATCACCCGACTCCGGTCCGCCGCTCTCGCCGCCGCCATGCGTGAAGTGTGGACCCGGGAGGCCCTGCCTGTCAGAGACTCCGGTCCCGCCTCGACCGGGACATCTTCCTCGTCGGCGCGGGTGCCCTGACACGTCCGCACGCCGCGCGCCGGTGGTCTGCTCAGCGGCACAACCCGATCCAAGGAGGGTCACCATGAGCATCACTGCTTCCCAGCAGACGAACATCCACCGCCGGGGCCTGCCCGCGGCCGCAGCCGCAGCCGGCCTGCTCGCGTATGGCCTCGCGTTCACCGCGGGTCAGGTCTTCGACCTCAACTCGGGCGGCGCGCCGGTCACGCGCGGGGACATTGCGGCGTACGTGGGGATCGCCAGCGCCGGCACGGCCATCGCGCTCTGGTTCGCCTACCGAGCCTGGGGAGGCGCACCAAGCCGCTTGTCGCACACCGCCCTCGGGCTGTCACTGGCGGCCGCGATCACGTTCGTCGCGTTCTGGTCCGGCTGGCCGGAGGTCTTCGGTGCGGTGGGTGCGGTGCTGGCGGTCGAGCACCGTCGTCGCGTCGGTTCGTTCTCCCCCGCCACCGTCGCTGCCCTGGTCGTCGGCGTCGTGGCCTCCGCGGTCGCGGCCTACATCTGCATCGTCGGCTGACCCGGCTGACCACCGCCACCACCACAAGGAGTACGACCATGAGAGCTGGACTCATCGCCCTTACCGGCGTCGCCATGGCAGCGCTGGGCCTGGCGCCCGCTTCCGCCGCACCCGCTCAGCACGACGTCTACGACGCGACGTTCGACGGGACGGAACACTTCACTGCCGACGAGAACTTCTGCGGCCCCTGGGCCACCACCTTCCACGAGGTGCGCGCCGGCCAGATCAAGATCGTCATCCCGCCCGGCGGACAGCAGCCCGGCGAGCTCCACGCCAATGGCGTCGTGGACGGGCGCCTCGACCTGGTCCCGGACGACGCGAGGCTGCCGTCATACAGCGGGACCTACCGGGAGAAGCTCAACGCCGTGATCACCAGCATCATCGATGAGACCGACACGGTGCGGGTCGCACAGTTCCGGGTGCGCAGCACCCTGCGCGGTACGGACGGGTCGCAGCTGCTGCTGGTCCTCAGCGGCAAGCTCACGATGAACGCGGGGGGCACCGTGGTCGTATCGAGGGACACGTTCAGCTGCGCCTGAGCTCGGCGCTGCGCTGGATCAACCCTTGATGCGCTGGATCAACCCGACACTTCGCGGTGCCCGCGGGCCTCGTCGAAGTCGAGCCCGGTGGCGGCCCGGACCCGGTCCATCACGTCCAAGGTCGCCACGGTGTCGGCCCACGGCCGCAGCGGTGAGCCGGTTTCGCCGGCCACCACCCGGCGGGCAACCTCGGCGGCTTCGAAGTGCAGCGCGTCGTGCTCCACCAGCGGCTCCACCCACGACAGCGACGGCCCCTGACGCTGGTGCAGGGTCATCGGGCCGGGCAGGTAGAACCGCGTCCCGAGGTCGAGGCGACCCTCGGTGCCGATGACGCTCGCCGTCGTCGCGCTGTCGGCGAGGATCGTCGTGTGCAGGGAGGCGGTTCCGCCGTCCGGCGTGCTCAGGGCGATGGCCAGCTGGCCGTTGATCCCGTTGGGGGCCGGCGTGGCCACCGCGGTGACGGCGTCGGGCACGCCGAGGGTCCACGTCGCGAAGGTGGCGGCGTACGTGCCGAGGTCGAGGAGCGGTCCGCCTGCGAGGTCCGCGCGCATGATGCGGTGCGGTTCGTCGAACCGCTCGCCCATGTCGGCGTAGGCCGCGACGACGCGGCCGAGCACCCCCTGCTCGAGGACCTGCCGCACGACGTCGAACTTCGGCAGGAACAGCGTCCACATGGCCTCCATGCAGAACACGCCGGCGTGTGCGGCCGCCTCCCCGATGGCGCGGGCCTCGTCCGCGTCCAGTCCCACGGGCTTCTCGACGAGCACGTGCTTGCCGGCCTCGACGGCGAGCAGGGCGTGCATCAGGTGGTAGTTGTGCGGGGTGGCGACGTAGACGACGTCGACGCGAGGGTCGGCCACCAGCGCCTCGTAGGATCCGTGCGCTACCGGCGCCTCCCACGCCGTGGCCGCTCGTTGCGCGGACGCCGTCGTGCGCGACCCCACGGCGTGCACGACCTGGCGGGTGTGCCGTCGGAGCGACCGGACGAAGGTGTCGGCGATCCAGCCCGTGCCCAGGATCCCCCAGCGCAGCGGCGGGGCCTCAGCGGAGTCCGCGGTGCGCGGGGTCGGCAGCGAGGTCAGCGGCGCGGGATCAGCGGTCATGACCTGACCTCCGCCGATCTCGGTGGCGCCGTCGTCCGTCGCACGATGAGGGTCGGTGGGAGCCGCATGGACGAGCCGGCCGACGGTTCTCCGTCGAGCTGTCCGCACAGGTGCGCAGCCGCTCGCGTCCCGAGCTCGAGGAGCGGCTGGCCCACCGTGGTCAGCGCCAAGGGCCGGATGCCGGCCAGTCGGGTGCCGTCGTAGCCGACGACCGAGACGTCCTCGGGCACCGACAGGCCCCGCTCGGCCACGGCCGCCATGGCGCCCATCGCCGCGAGGTCGTTGACGACGAAGAGGGCGGTGGGGGGGTCCGCGACGTCGAGGGCCTGCGAGGCACCGCGGTGGCCCCCGTCGTCGGTGAACGATCCCTTGACCACCGCGACGTGATCGTCCAGCCCGTGTCGCCGCATTGCGGCACGGTAACCGCGACGTCGGTCCCGGGCGACCGTGCTCGGTCCGCCGTCCACGTAGGTGATCCGCTCGTGACCGAGCGCGACCAGGTGGTCGACGGCCAGACCAGCACCGAGGACGTCGTCGTTGCTCATCGACCCCAGGTAGGGGATGCCGTGCTGCTCGCTGCCGATGATCACCGCGGGGCAGTCGGCGCTGATCGCCTCCGCCGCCCCGTCGGGCAGCCGGTGACCCACCGCGATGATGCCCTCGACCCGGAACTCGAGGAGCTTCTCGAGCTCAGCCCGCTCGGCGGCCGCGTCGTCACCCCCGACGACGACGATGGTGCGGTAGTCCCGTCGCCGCGCCTCGGCCTGCACCGCGTCAAGGACGTCGGCCGTGATCGGGTTGTGCAGGTCCAGGACGAAGACCCCGATCGTGCGGGTGCGGTGCGCCACCAGCGCGTGGGCCGCTGCGTTGCGCCGGTACCCGAGCTCCTCGGCCGCGGCGAGGATGGCCTCGCGGGTCGCAGGCGCGACCCGGGGGGCGTTCTGCAGCGCCAGGGAGACCAGCGACTTGGACACCCCGGCCCGGGCGGCGACGTCGCGGATCGTCGGGTGCGCCGACGGCCCCGTCCGTCCGTTCGCTCCCGCCGTGTCAGAGGTCCCGGCCGCCATCACACGCCGCGGCGCTGGGACGCCATCCCCGCCTCGTGGACGGCCCGGGCCTCGCGCACCGTGTCGAGCTCGCTGACCTCGGGAACCCCGACCTGCCAGAACAGGCTGCCCTCGGTCCAGTCGGACTCCCGCACGTCGACGACGACGACGCTCGTCCGGTCGTGCGTCCGTGCCTGCTCGAGGGCGGTCTCGAGCTCGGCGATGGACGACGCCCGCGTCGCGTGCGCGCCCAGCGACGCCGCGTGCGCGACGAAGTCGACCCGCACGTCGCTGTGCGGTCCGCGCGCGTCGCGCAGCATGTTGTTGTACGAGGCGCCGCCCTGGTTCTTCTGGAGCCGCTCGATGACCGCGAAACCGCCGTTGTCGCACACGACGAGGATGAACTTCTTCCCCGACAGGACCGAGGAGTAGATCTCGCTGTTGAGCATGAGGTAGGACCCGTCGCCGACGAGGCACAGCACCTCACCCTCGGTGCGCGCGAAGGCCGCGCCCCAGGCGCCGGCCGTCTCGTAGCCCATGCAGGAGAACCCGTACTCACAGTCGAAGCTCGCGATCGACTTGCTCAGCCAGTTGATGTTGAGCTCGCCCGGCAGCCCCCCGGCCGCGGTCATCACGTAGTCGTCGACGGTGGCCGTGCGGTGCAGCGCACCGACGACCTGCGCGTAGCTCAGCGGGAGCGCTCCGTCGTCGGCGACCCGACCGGCGATGAACTCGCCGAGCCGGTCCCGCAGCATGGCCCCGGTCCGCGTCCACTCCGTGCGGCGCCGACCAGTCGCCGAGCAGCTGCGACAGCTCGACGAGGCTCTCCCTGGCGTCGCCGACGACGGGGAACGAGCGGTGCTTGGTCGCGTCGAAGCGGGCGGCGTTGAGCCCGATGATCCGGGTGCGCTCGCCGAAGAGCGTCCACGACCCGGTGACGAAGTCGTTGAGCCGGGTCCCGACGGCGACGACGACGTCGGCCTGCGCGCACACCTCGTTGGCGTCGTCCGCGCCGGTGACGCCGATCGGGCCGGAGTAGCGGGGGTGGTCGGCCACGAGGCACGACTTGCCGGCGACCGTCTCCACGACGGGGATGCCGTGCCGGGTCGCGAACTCCGCGAGCTCGCCCTCGGCGAGGGAGTAGTGCACCCCGCCGCCGGCGATGATGACCGGTCGCTCGGCGCCGGCGAGGACCTGCGCGGCCCGCGCGAGCTCGTCGGTGGCCGCGCGGGGCCGGGGCACCGCGTGCACCTGCGGCTCGAAGAAGCTCGTCGGGTAGTCGTACGCCGTCGCCGCGACGTCCTGCGGCAGGCCGACGAAGGCCGGCCCGCAGTCCGCGGGGTCGAGGAAGGTCCTGGTCACCTGCGGCAGCGAGCTGAGCAGCTGTGCCGGGTGGGTGATCCGGTCCCAGTAGCGCACGACGGGACGGAAGGCGTCGTTGACGGTGGTCGTCGGGTCGCCGAAGTGCTCGACCTGCTGGAGCACGGGGTCGGGCAGGCGCGAGGTGAAGGCGTCGCCGGAGATGAACAGGGCGGGGATCCGGTTCGACATGGCGACGCCCGCGGCGGTGACCATGTTCGTCGCGCCGGGGCCGATCGAGCTCGTCGCGACCATGACCTGTCGCCGCCGTGTGGCCTTGCCGAAGGCGACCGCGGCGAGGCCCATGCCCTCCTCGGTCTGGGCCCGCCAGACCGGGATCTCGTCCCGGTGCTGCTCGAGGGCGTGGCCCAGGCTCGTGACGTTGCCATGGCCGAAGATCGCGAAGACGCCCGGGTAGAGCGGGACCTCCCGGCCGTCGACCTCCGTGCGCTGGGCGACGAGGTAGCGCACCAGCGCCTCGGCGGTGGTGATCCTCACCGTGCTCATCAGACCGTCTCCTTCAGGTCGTGGACCTTTTCCCAGCCGCGCGACTCCCACGAGTCGATGAGGGCCTGCTGGACGCTCACGACGTCCACCGCCTCGGCGAACCCGGGGCTGAACACGCTGCCGGTGGCGAGCGCCTCGAGGAACGCATGGTCCTGGATGGCGATGAGGTCCTCGAACCCGATGCTGTTGGCCTGCCCCGGGACGAAGGCACCGTGGAAGGGGAACCGCTCGCCGCCGAAGATGGTGGTGTAGCCGGAGTTGGGGGAGTCCGTCACCGCGTAGTACTGGAGCTCGTTGATCCGCTCGTGGTTCCAGATCAGCGAGCCCTTCGTGCCGTAGACCTCGAAGGCGTTCTGGCTCTCCGGTCCGACCACGGTGCGGCTGGCCTCGAAGGTCCCGGTGGCCCCCGCCGCGAAGCGGCAGAGCATCGAGGCGAAGTCCTCGTTCTCGACCACCCCGGTCGGGTCCTCGGGGCTGCCGACGGCGTAGTGGCTGGCGGCGCCGGTGGGAAGGGGCCGGCGCGGGATCGTTGTGTTCGCCATCCCCACGACCTCGGTGATCGGGCCGACGAGGAACTGCGCCATGGCGACCGAGTGGCTGAGGATGTCGCTGGAGACGCCGTAGCCGGCCTGGTCGAGGAAGAAGCGCCAGGTGAGCAGGCCGAGCGGGTCGCTGCCGTACATCGACAGGAAGCGACCGCGGTAGTGGGTGATCTCGCCGAGCTCGCCACTGGCGATGAGGTCGCGGGCGTGCTGCACGAGGGGGGACCACACGTAGCAGTACCCGACCCCGGTGGCCACGCCGGCGGCCCTGGCGTGCCCGAGGGCCGCCACCGCATGCTGCGGCTTCCCGCCGATCGGCTTCTCGCTGAAGACGGCCTTCCCGGCTGCGGTCGCCGCCTCGATCATCGGCAGGTGCAGCATGTTCGGGGCCGTCACCCAGACCGCGTCGACGTCCGGTGCCGTGACTGCCTCGTGCCAGTCCTCCACGGCGCGCTCGAAGCCGAAGTCCTCCGTGGCCTGGCGACGGCGCTCGGCCACGGGGTCCGCGCACACCACGAGCCTGGGGTCGTAGGACCGGTCCGGGAAGTGCGTGGGGATGCGCCTCGCCGACCGCGAATGGGCCTGGCCCATCCAGCCGAGGCCGAGGACGGCGATGCGGATCTGCGGCTTCATCGGGCCACCGTTCCGGTCGCAGAGGTCATGGGCAGCCGCGGGTCCTGGCCCTGGTCGTCCCACGCGGCGCGGATCCAGTGGTGGTCCGGGTCGTCGCAGAACGCCATGGTGCGCTCAGCGCCCGGCCCGGCCAGCACGTTGAGGAAGTACATGGGGTACTCCGGCTGGGCGGTCGACGGGCCGTGGTAGCCGGCGGGGACGAGGTACACGTCGCCGTCGAGCACCGTCACCGTCTCGTCCGAGGACCCGTCCACCGTGTAGACGCGGAAGAGGCCCTGGCCGTGGGGGTGACCGTGCGGCTCGTCGAGGCGGCCCATCCGGAAGTAGTAGATCTCCTCGTTGGTCGGCTCGCAGTCACCGATGCCGTCGTGCCGGTGCGGGGGCCAGGACGACACGTTGCCGCCGGGGGTCAGCACCTCGCAGACGTTGATCCGGTCTGCCCCGGTGAAGGAGTCGGGGGTGGCGATGTTGGTGACCTGGCGGGAGGCGCGACCGCCGCCGCGGACCTCCACCGGCACGTCCTCGGCCGCGGTCACGCGCAGCGGGAACCGCTCGGTCGCCCGGGCCGTGCACAGCGCGACCTCGCCCGCTGCGGCGACGACCTCCACCGTGGAGCCGAGCGGCAGGTACATCCAGTCCGAGACGGCGGCGAAGACGCCCTCCCGACCCCGCAGGGTGTGGCGTGTCGCCGTCGACGGTGACCCGCAGGTCGCGCGCCGACAGCGGCACGAGGACCCCCTCGACGCCGTCGAGGACCCGTGACGCCGGACCCGCAGCGAGGTCGAAGACCTCCAGCCCGCTGTACGCCCAACCGGCTCGTTCGGGGGTCACGGTCGCCAGCGTGTCGGCGGTTGCCAGCGTGCCTGCGCGGTAGTGGTTGCTCATGAAGGATCCTCCTGGGGGAAGGCGGCGGCAGTGGGGTGGACGAGGCTGCCGGCGCGGGCGACGGCCTCCGGCACGCTGAGCAGCTCGGGGTAGAGCAGGGCGCGACCAGGGACCAGGCCGCGGACAGTGGGGATCGTCAGGGCGCGCTCCCAGGCGTCGAACACCCGCTCGTGCTCGCGTCCGGCGTCGCCGCCGAGGAGCAGCACCGGGCAGGTGCTCGCGGCGGCCACCCGGCCGGGGTCGGCCGTGGCGGGGAGCTTGAGCCAGGTGTACGCGGACGACGAGCCGAGTCCGCTCGCGATGGCGACCATGCGCACCAGTGCGTCCTCGTCGGGATCGAGCTCGACGCCGCCGTCGGAGCGCTTGCGGTAGGGGAGTGGCTCGATCAGGGCCATGGTGGAGGCGTCCGCCAGGGCCGTCGTGAGCCGGGCGACGGTCTCGAGGGTGCGGGGCACCCCGGGGTCGGTGGGCTCGACGCGCAGCAGCATCTTGCCGCCGTCCAGCCCCATCGAGGCGACGTGCTCGGCGTCGTACGCGGTGAGCCGGTCGTCGAGCTCCCAGTGCGCTCCGGCGATGCCGCCGCGGTTCATCGTGCCGACGGCGAGGCGGCCGTCAAGCGCCCCGAGGAGCGCGAGCTCCTCCAGGACGTCGGCGCTGCCCAGCACGCCGTCGACCCGCGGGTCGGCCAGACCCGTGACGATCCGGTCCAGCAGCGAGTGGCGGTCCGCGGCGGCCATGGGATCCGACCCGATGGCGAGCTTGCCGCGTGAGGTGTGGTCGGCCGCGAGCAGGAGCATCCGGCCGTCCTCGCGGACGAGGGGTCGGCGCCGACGCTGGGCGAGCGCCTGCCGGAGGCGGTTCGGCTCCCGGACCCGGGCCTCGGTGAGGGCGTGGAAGTCGTTGTCGCTCAAGGTCTTCGCGTGCTCAGCCACGACCCGCCACCCTCTCCGTGGTGGCGCTCCGGCTGGCCAGGAACGCCTCCAGCTCCGGCAGGGTCGGCATCGCGTCGGCGCAGGTGAGCCGCGAGGTCACGAGGGCGCCGGCCGCGTTCGCGACCTGCCCGATCCGCGAGAGCGTCCACCCCTGCACCAGACCGGCGGCGAGGGCGCCGCCGAACGCGTCGCCCGCCCCGGACCCACAGCGCACGGTGACCGGGATCGGCTCGATGACCACGCGCTCGTCGGCGGTAGCGAGCAGGACGCCGTCGGCGCCCATCTTCACGACCGCCGTCGACACCCCTCGTGCCAGCAGCGCGTCGGCTGCTTCGTGCGGGTCGGACGAACCAACGGCCATCGCGCACTCGCTCCGGTTGCCGATCACGACGCTCGACAGGGCGATGGCTCGTCCGGCCGCCGCAGTGGCCTCGGACGGGTCCGCCCACAGGGTCGGACGGAGGTCGAGGTCGAGCACGGTGTGCGGGCGGCGGGCGCGCCGTTCCAGCCAGCTCATGGCCGTGTCGGCCGTGGCTCCGACGGCCAGGGTGCTGCCGCTCATCCACAGCACGCGGCAGGCGTCCAGGGTCTCGTCGTCGACGGCATCGGGAGCGATGGCGGTGTCTGGGGCCTCGGGCGCGCGCAGGAAGGTGATGGTCGGCTCGGCCGGGTCGTCGAGTGCCACCAGCACCACCGTGGTCCGGCCACCCTCCTGGCGGTCGACGTAGCGAGTCTGGACTCCGAGCGCCGCGAGCTTGCTGATCGTGTACTCGCCCAGCGGGTCGTCACCGACGGCGGTCACGACGGCCGACCGCAGGCCGAGGCGGGCGGCGGCGACGGCGACGTTGCTCGGACTGCCCCCGATGGACTTCACGAAGGTCTGCGGCTCGAGGAAGGAGGCCCCCGGCTCCTGGGCGTAGAGGTCGACGCTGATCCGTCCGAGCGCGAGCAGGTCGAGGGGGGCCGGGGTCATGCGTCCTGCTCCAGCAGGGGCGCGACGACGTCGTGCAGGTAGCGCATCGAGGTCTCGACGCCGGTGACGGGGCCGTCCCCGGCGTCCGGGAGGGCACCGGTGATGGCCGTGTCCTGCTCGATGACGTACCAGCCGTCATAGCCGGCCCGCTCCAGGGTGAGCACGACCTCGGCGAGGTCGAGGTCGCCCTGCCCGAGCGGCGGGAAGAGCCCGGCCTGGACGCCCGCCATGATCGAGGTCGAGCGGTCGAGCAGCGAGGGCACGAGCTCCATCCGGACGTCCTTCAGGTGGACGTGGCCGACCCGCTCGGCGGCCCGGCGCGCGAAGTCGACGGGGTCGGTGCCACCGATGGCGAGGTGGCCGGTGTCGAGGCACCAGTCGACGTCGCAGTCCTGCAGGACGCGCTCGACGTCCGGCGAGGTCTCGACCACGGTCTGGACGTGCGGGTGCAGGACCTGCCGCAGGCCGACGTCCTCGCAGATGGCGTCGACCTCGCCGAGCATCCGGACGAGGTGAGCACGCTCGTCGCGCTCGAGGGGTCGGGGCACGGACCAGTCGTCGTCCATCACGGGGCACGACACCAAGGTCGAGGCGCCGGAGCGGCTGAACAGGTCAGCCACGGCGCGCGCGCGGGCCAGCGCCTCGTCGCGACGGGCGGGGTCGTGCAGCACGAGCGGGGTGAAGCCGCCGAGCAGGGACATCCCGTGGCCGTCGAGGACGCCGCGGATGCCCTCGGGCTCGGTGGGGAGGAACCCGGGAGCCCCGTACTCGGTGGCGCGGATCCCCAGGCCGGTCATCTCGGTCAGCACCCGGTCAGTGGGGAGCATGTGTCCCCACCCGGGGACCTCGCAGATGCCCCAGGAGATCGGGGCGGAGGCGATGCGGTCGAGGAACGCCATGGAGTCTCCTTGCTGGAACGGTCCAGCAAGCCTCGCAGATGCGCGCCGAGGGCGCAAGCGCCGGTGTCATGTCGTAGGAGAGCGAGATGACGCTCAGGTTTCGCGCCCGGGCGGCCGATCAATGGAGGACCTCAGATTCTTCCCGAGAGAAGCCGTCATGTCCCGCAAGCCCGGCCAGCCGCGCAAGGTCTTCACGGACCTCGCGTTGTGGATGCTTGGTCTCGGGGTAGTGGTCGGACTGGTGTTTCCTCCGGTGCTCATCGTGCTCGGGGTGCCTGCTGCGCTGGCCTGGAGGCCCGCGTTCGTGCTGGCCTGCGTCACGGCCGGTGTCGTGCTCGCTCTGGCGAACCACCTTCTGGCGCGCCAGGTAGTCGGCAGGCGCCTCGCCCGCCTCTCCCGGCAGATGCAGTACGTCGGCGGTGTCATCCAGGAGGCCACGTGGACCGGGGACTGGGGCCGCTGCACCCCCGAGGAGTGCTGCCTGCCCGTGGATGCGGACGACCAGCTCGGCGCCGCGGCGTCGTCCTTCAACGAGCTCGTCACGTCGCTGTCGACGTCGCGAGAGGTGCAGCAGGCGACTGTGAGCATGGGGCGGACTCTGTCGTGCCATCTCGAGCTCGACGACTTCGCGCCGGCGACGCTCACCGCCATGCTCGGCCACGTCGGCGCCGTGGCCGGTGCCCTGGCAGTCGTACGCGATGGACAGCTCGAGGTCGCTGCTAGCCACCGACTGGCCGGTCTCGCCCTCGCTGAGGACGCGGCCGTACTCAACGCCATGGCGTCGGACGAGATGGTCATCGTGGACATCGCTGAACGGCTGCATGTCAACGCGACTCTGGTGAACTTCCGCCCAGCGTGCGTGGTGGTTCAGCCGTTGCGATTCCGAAGTGACCCGGTCGGGGTCGTCGTGCTCGCGTTCGATGCTCCGCCGTCCCCGATGGCCATTCGGCTGCTTGGCTCGTTCGCCGACCCGTACGCCGTCGCCCTCAACAACGTCCTGACTCACGAGCGCTTCCAGCTGCTCGCCGCCATCGACCCTCTCACCGGTGCCTACAACCGCCGGTTCGGCACCCAGCGCCTCCACGAGGAGTGGGCCCGCGCCGGTCGTGGCGAAGGCTCGGTGGGGCTGCTCGCCCTCGACCTGGACCACTTCAAGTCGATCAACGACAAGCACGGTCACCTGGTCGGCGACCGGGTCCTGCACGAGATGGCGAGGACGGCGCGGGCCATGCTCCGTGAGGGCGACGTGCTCATCAGGACCGGCGGTGAGGAGTTCCTCATGCTGCTGCCCGGTGCTGGTTCGGACGACGTCCGCCGGCTCGGTGAACGGATCCGGGAGTCGGTCGCTGCCGTTCGCATCCCCCTGGCCGGGGATTCGGTCACCGTGACCGCCAGCCTCGGCGGCGCGTCGAGCGACGACAGCACCATCACCTGCCTCGACGCACTCATCGCCAGGTCCGACGAGACCCTCTACGAGTCGAAGCGCTCCGGGCGCAACCAAGTCACCGTCTAGAAGTGCTCGTCTGCGGGGCGACGCGACCACGGACGTTCCCGAGGTCGTAAGTGGGCCGCTGACCTGCGG
>CAVXBF010000005.1:0-117854 GCA_963759935.1 uncultured Actinomycetota bacterium | reverse complement strand
TGGAGCCAAGGGGACTCGAACCCCTAACCCCCTGCTTGCAAAGCAGGTGCGCTACCAATTGCGCCATGGCCCCTGGGGGACTCAGACCGCGTCGGTCGCCTCGGCCCAGAGGTTCTGCTCGGCCTTGTCGGCCTCGACCTTGCGCCACACGGCGAATGCGCCGACGCCGGCGGCAGCGAGAACGAGCAGCTTCTTCATCTGACCTCCCAGGGGAGACGAGCCCGACCGGGCTGACGTGGGCCTAACTGGACTCGAACCAGTGACCTCTTCCTTATCAGGGAAGCGCTCTAACCGACTGAGCTATAGGCCCCAGCGACGTCGCGCTGCCGCCCGGCCGGAGCCGATCGGCAGCAACACTGCGCCGCACGAGGTTACCCCAGCGGGTACCTCGCTCCCAAACCGGATCAGTCGTCGGTCAGGGTCATCTGGATGCCGCCGACCAGCTGCGAGCAGACGTTGTAGAGGAACGCCGCCAGCGTGGTCAGCGCCGTGAGCAGGAAGACGTCGATCACGCCGATCACCGTGGCCAGCGAGATGACCCGGCCGAAGCCGATGTAGTCCATCAGGTTGAACTGCGCCCCGGACGAGTTCCCCAGCACCGTGCCCACCGTGCGGTCGATGTCGCTGAAGACCCCCATCGTGTCGAGGATCGTCCACAGCACGGCCACCAGCACGACGAAGGCGATCCCGATCGCCACCGACAGCAGGAACCCGAGCTTCATGACCGACCACGGGTCGACCTTGGCCAGGGTCAGGCGCACCTTGCGCGGGCCGCGCGGCACCGGCCGCGTGCCCGCCGGCGTCCCCACCGAGGCGCCGGTGCGGTCGGTCAGGGGCGTCGGCGACGACACCGCCGTCTGACCACCGGCCGTGAACGGGCGGGCTCCCGCGCCGTAGGCCTGGTCCGGTGTGCTCACTGCTCGCCTCCCGGTACGCCGTCGGCGTCGTCCTCGACCGCGGGTGCAGCCGTTTCACCAACTGACGGTACGCCATCTACCGCCGAACCGTCGTCCGCGACGCCCTCGGCCAGCTCGTCCGCTGCCTCCTCGACCTCACGCTCGACGCTGCGCGCGATCCCGATGATCGAGTCACCGGAGTCCGGGGTCGCGAACCGCACGCCCTGGGTGTCGCGGCCGGTCGACCGGACGCCGTCCACGCGCGAGCGCACGATCTTGCCCTTCTCCATCACGACGAGCACCTCGTCGTCGTCGCTCACCAGCATCGCGCCGACCAGGTCGCCGCCCTTGTCGGACAGCTTGGCCACCTTGATGCCGAGCCCGCCACGGCCCTGCACGCGGTATTCACCCACCGGCGTCCGCTTGGCCAGGCCGTTCTCGAAGACCACGAAGACCTCCGGGTCCTGATCCTCATGCACGACGTCCATCGCCAGCAGGTGGTCGCCGGCGCGGAACTTCATGCCGGTGACACCGGACGTCGCGCGGCCCATCGGGCGCAGCGCCTCGTCGGTCGCGGTGAACCGCACCGACTGGCCCTTGCGCGAGACCAGCAGCAGGTCGTCCTCGGCCGACACCAGGCGGGCCGAGACCAGCTCGTCGCCCACCGCGCCGCCGTCGTCGCCGACGCCGTTCTCGCGCAGGTTGATCGCGATCAGCCCGCCGCTGCGGTTGGAGTCGTAGTCGGCCAGGCGGGTCTTCTTCACCAGGCCCGCCTTCGTCGCGAGCACGAGGTACGGCTCCTGCTCGTAGTCACGCACGTCGAGCACCTGCGCGATCTGCTCGCCGGGCTGGAAGGCGAGCAGGTTCGCGACGTGCTGGCCCTTGGCGTCGCGGCTGCCCTCGGGCAGCTCGTAGGCCTTCGCCCGGTAGACCCGACCGAGGTTCGTGAAGAAGAGCAGCCAGTGGTGCGTCGTGGTCGTGAAGAAGTGCTCGACCAGGTCGTCTCCACGCAGCTGCGCCCCCTTCACGCCCTTGCCGCCGCGCCGCTGCGAGCGGTACTGGTCGACCCGCGTGCGCTTGGCGTACCCGCCACGAGTGATCGTGACGACGACGTCCTCCTCGGCGATGAGGTCCTCCATCGACATGTCGCCGTCGAAGGGGATGATCCTGGTGCGCCGCTCGTCGCCGTAGCGGTCGACGATCTCGCCCAGCTCCTCGCCGACGATCTCGCGCTGGCGCGCGTCGGAGGCCAGGATCGCCTCGTACTCGGCGATCAGCCGGGCCAGCTCCTCGAAGCGGTCCAGCAGCTTCTGCCGCTCGAGCGCGGCCAGCCGGCGCAGCTGCATGTCGAGGATCGCGCGTGCCTGGAGCTCGTCGATGTCGAGCAGGCTCATCAGACCCTCGCGGGCCACCTCGACCGTGGCCGACGCACGGATCAGCGCGATGACCTCGTCGAGCGCGTCCAGGGCCTTGAGCAGGCCGCGCAGGATGTGCGCCTCTTCCTCGGCCTTGCGCAGGCGGTACCGGGTGCGCCGCTGGATGACCTCGATCTGGTGGTCGACCCAGTGCCGCACGAAGCCGTCCAGCGGCAGGGTGCGCGGCACGCCGTCGACCAGGGCGAGCATGTTGGCGCTGAAGTTGTCCTGCAGCTGGGTGTGCTTGTAGAGGTTGTTGAGCACGACCTTCGCGACCGCGTCGCGGCGCAGCACGATGACCAGCCGCTGGCCGGTGCGGGACGACGACTCGTCGCGCACGTCGGCGATGCCGCCGATCTTGCCGTCCTTGACCAGGTCGGCGATCTTCAGTGCGAGGTTGTCGGGGTTGACCTGGTACGGCAGGTCGGTGACCACCAGGCACTGGCGGTTCTGGATCTCCTCGACCTCGACGATGGCGCGCATCGTGATCGAGCCGCGACCGGTGCGGTAGGCGTCCTCGATGCCGCGCTTGCCCATGACCAGCGCGCCGGTCGGGAAGTCCGGCCCCTGCACGCGCGCCATCAGCTCGGCGAGCAGCGTCTCGCGGTCGGCGTCCGGGTGCTCGAGGAACCACTGGACGCCGGAGGCGACCTCGCGCAGGTTGTGCGGCGGGATGCTCGTCGCCATGCCGACCGCGATGCCGTTGCTGCCGTTGACCAGCAGGTTCGGGAACCGCGCCGGCAGGATCACCGGCTCCTGCGTCTTGCCGTCGTAGTTCGGCGCGAAGTCGACGGTGTCCTCGTCGATGTCGCGCACCATCTCCATGGCCAGCGGCGCCATCCGGCACTCGGTGTACCGCATCGCAGCAGCCGGGTCGTTGCCCGGCGAGCCGAAGTTGCCCTGGCCGTCGACCAGCGGGTAGCGCAGCGACCACGGCTGGGCGAGCCGCACGAGGGTGTCGTAGATCGAGCTGTCGCCGTGCGGGTGGTACTGACCCATGACGTCGCCGACGACGCGGCTGCACTTGTTGTAGCCACGGTCGGGGCGGTAGCCCCCGTCGTACATCGCGTACAGCACGCGGCGGTGCACCGGCTTGAGGCCGTCGCGCACGTCCGGCAGCGCGCGGCTCACGATGACGCTCATCGCGTAGTCGAGGTACGACCGCTGCATCTCGACGCGCAGGTCGACCTCGTGCCGCGGGTCGTCGACCGGAGTGATGGGGGGCTGCTCGCTCACGTGAGTCCTTCAGTCAGCAGGTTGGTCGTCGGGACGACGGCACCGTCCGCGCGCACCAGGCGCGCGGCCGGCGCGCGTCAGATGTCGAGGAAGCGGACGTCTCGGGCGTTGCGCTGGATGAACGCGCGGCGTGGCTCGACGTCCTCGCCCATCAGCTCGGCGAAGGTCTGCTCCGCCTCGGCCGCGTTCTCCATCGTCACCTGGAGCAGCACCCGGTGCTCGGGGTCCATCGTGGTCTCCCACAGCTCCTGGGCGTTCATCTCGCCGAGGCCCTTGTAGCGCTGCACGCCGTTGTCCTTCGGCAGCTTGCGCCCGGCCGCGAGGCCGGCCTCGACCAGCGCGTCGCGCTCGCGGTCGGAGTAGACGAAGTCGTGCGCGCCCTGGCTCCACTTCAGCCGGTACAACGGCGGCTGCGCGAGGTAGACGAACCCGCCGTCGATCAGCGGCCGCATGAACCGGAAGAGCAGCGTCAGCAGCAGGGTGCGGATGTGCTGGCCGTCGACGTCGGCGTCGGCCATCAGCACGATCTTGTGGTACCTCAGCTTGTTCTCGTCGAAGTCGTCGCCGATGCCGGCGCCGAACGCCGAGATCAGCGCCTGCACCTCGGTGTTGGCCATGACGCGGTCGATCCGGGCCTTCTCGACGTTGAGGATCTTGCCGCGGATCGGCAGGATCGCCTGCGTCATCGGGTCGCGGCCACCCTTGGCCGAGCCGCCGGCGCTGTCACCCTCGACGATGAAGATCTCGCAGCGCGCCGGGTCGTTCAGCTGGCAGTCGCTGAGCTTGCCGGGCAGCGACGACGACTCGAGCAGGCCCTTGCGGCGGGTGGCGTCGCGTGCCTTGCGGGCGGCGACCCGCGCCGCCGCGGCCTGCACCGACTTGCGGATGATCTCTCGGGCCTCGGCCGGGTTGCGCTCGAGCCAGTCGCCGAGCGAGTCGGTGACGATCCGCTGCACGAAGCCCTTGGCCTCGGTGTTGCCCAGCTTGGTCTTCGTCTGGCCCTCGAACTGCGGCTCGCCCAGCTTGATCGAGATGACCGCCGTCAGGCCCTCGCGGATGTCCTCGCCGGAGAGGTTGTCGTCCTTCTCCTTCAGGTGGCCCTTCTCGCGGGCGTACCGGTTGATCAGCGAGGTGAGCGCCGCCCGGAAGCCCTCCTCGTGCGTGCCGCCCTCGTGCGTGTTGATGGTGTTCGCATAGGTGTGGACGCTGTCGGAGTACGCGTTCGTCCACTGCATCGCGATCTCGACCGAGAGCCGGCGCTCGACGTCCTCGGACTCGAAGTCGATGACGTCGGGGTGCACGACCTCGGCCCGCTTGCTGGCGTTCAGGTGCTTGACGTAGTCGACCAGGCCGTCGTCGTAGCGGTACTCGACGTGCCGGGGGGCTGCCGGCTCGTGCACGGTGCCGTCGTCCAGCGCGTCCGCGACGTCGTCATGACCGGGCCGCTCGTCCGTCAGCGTGATGGTCAGGCCCTTGTTCAGGAAGGCGTACTGCTGGAACCGCGCGCGCAACGTCTCGTAGTCGAACTCGACCGTCTCGAAGATCTCGGCGTTCGGATAGAACGTGACCGTGGTGCCGGTGCGGTCGGTGGCCTCGCCCTGCGCGAGCGGAGCCTGCGGGACGCCGTCGGCGTAGCTCTGCCGGAACACGTGCCCGCGCTGGGCCACCTCGACGTCGAGCCGGGTCGACAGCGCGTTGACCACCGAGATCCCGACCCCGTGCAGCCCACCGGAGACCGAGTAGCCGCTGGACGCCCCGCCGAACTTGCCGCCGGCGTGCAGCACGGTCAGCACGACCTCGACGGCCGGGCGGTTCTCGCCGGGCATCAGGTCGGTGGGGATGCCCCGGCCGTCGTCGACGACCTTGACGCTGCCGTCGGCCTGGATGGCGACGTCGATCCGGGTGGCGTGACCGGCCAGCGCCTCGTCGACCGAGTTGTCGACCACCTCGGTGACCAGGTGGTGCAGGCCCCGCGGACCGGTCGAGCCGATGTACATGCCGGGGCGCTTGCGCACGGCCTCGAGGCCCTCGAGCACGGTGATGGCGCTCGCGTCGTACGTGTTGCCGGAGGGGGCCAAGCTGGGAGCCACGCGGTCGGTGTCGAGCGGGACGAGCTCGTCGCGGTCGATCGTCGGGGTCGCCTCGGCCTGCGGGGTCGCGTCGGTGGCGTCGGTGGCGTCGGGCTCAGGCGTGGCGTCCGGCACGAGGGCGGGGCTCCTTGTGGTCGGCCGACCCGGTGCGGGCGCACGCGTCAGCAGGGTCGGAGTGACTGGATCTCTGAGATTCTACCTGGTTCGCAGGTCCCGACGCCCAGCGGATCGCCGTGTTGTGCACGCCTGGCAGCCGCTTGGGCGGCATGCCACGGGGGAGGGTGACTCCCCCCACGACTCCCCGGGCCTCAGGCGCGCCTGTCGGCCGTCGCGCCATTTCCCGGAACCGTCCGAGATGACCGGTTGTCCACCGGTCGTCCACAGGGTGTGGACGACCGCCGGCGCGGGCGGTGGATCAGCCGGTGGCCTGCCGGTCAGCCGTAGGTGTCGCGCGGCCCGCGACCCCGTACCGCCCGCGACCCGCGTTTCCAGGTCGGTGCTGCCGGACCGCGCACGTGCAGCTGCTCGACCACCCCCTCGCCGAGCTCCTCCGCCAGCCGGCGCAGCACGGTCGGCACCAGCAGCCGCACCTGGGTGGCCCACGCGGTGGAGTCGGCCCGCACCACCAGGACGCCGTCGTCGTAGCTCTCCGGGGAGCAGTGCTCGGCCACCTGGTCTCCCACCACGCGCGGCCAGCGCCCCATCACCCCACCGACCGCGACGTCGACGCTCCACCCGCGCTCGGCGACCAGCCGGTCGAGGCCGGATCCGAACGACTGGGGGTCACGGTCGTCGGCCGCCGTGCCCGAGGCTCGTTCCTCGCCGGCCACGCGGCGTCGTCGTTGCCGGCCGGCCATCCCGGGGCGCAGTCCGCGGCCGGCTGCGGCGGCGCGGGCCCGGCTCAGGGCCTCGCGCGCGGCATGGGCGGCCCGCTCCTGCTCGTCCGCCAGCTCGGCCGCGGGATCCGGCGGTGCGTCGCCCGCTGCGTCGCCCGCTACGGCGTCCTCTAGGTCGTCGCGGTCGTCACCGGACACGGGTGACCTCGCCGTCCATGACGTCGACCCGCGCACCCTGCAGTGCCTCGGGGACGTCGTCGGCCACCGCTGCCGTGACCAGCACCTGCTCGGCATCGGCCACCAGCTCGGCCAGCCGGCGGCGCCGGCCGACGTCGAGCTCGGCGAACACGTCGTCGAGCACCAGCACCGGGTCGCCGCCCGCCTCGTGCCGCAGCAGCTCGTACGACGCGAGCCGCAGCGCGAGCGCGTACGACCAGGACTCCCCGTGGCTGGCGTAGCCCTTCGCCGGCAGGTCGCCGAGGGTGAGGTGAAGGTCGTCGCGGTGCGGACCCACCAGGCACACCCCGCGCTCGAGCTCGGTGCTGCGCATCCGGCTGGTCGCCTCGAGCAGCCGGGCCTGCAGCAGCTCGCGGCCGAAGCCCGGCGCCTCGGCCACCTCGGCCGCGAGGTCGTCACCGAGCGAGGACCGGTAGCTGAACAGCGCCTCACCCTGCCCGCTGCTCACCTGCTCGTAGGCCCGACGCACCGGCTCGGCCAGCTCGGCGATCAGCCGCAACCGGCCGGCGAGCACCTCGGCGCCGGCGGTGGCGAGGTGCTGGTCCCACACGTCGAGGGTGCGCACGTCGCCCTGACCGCGGCGGATCGCCGCGCCCGCCGACTTCAGCAGCGCACTGCGCTGGCGCAGCACCCGTTCGTAGTCCTGTCGCACGCCCGCGTAACGAGGGGCCCGCGCCACCAGCAGGTCGTCGAGGAACCGCCGCCGCTCGCCGGGATCGCCCTTGACCAGCGCGAGGTCCTCGGGCGCGAACAGCACGGTGCGCAGCAGCCCGAGCACCTCACGCGCGCGCGGGACCGGACCCCGGTTGATCCGCGCTCGGTTGGCCTTACCGGGGGTGATCTCGATCTCGACCAGCGTGGGCCGTTCGTCGCGCACCACCGAGGCCCGCACGATCGCGCGGTCGGCCCCGGCTCGCACCAGCGGCGCGTCCTGGGCCACGCGGTGGCTGGCCAGGGTGGCCACATAGCCGACCGCCTCGACCAGGTTGGTCTTGCCCTGGCCGTTCGGCCCCACCATCGCCGTCACCCCAGGCGGCAGCGCCAGCTCGACCGCCGAATAGCTGCGGAAGTCGGTCAGCGAGAGATGGGCGACGTGCACGGTGAGCCGGTGCCGACGAGCTCAGGCGTCGTGCTTGGCCGGCGAACCCGGGGCGGACGGTCCCTCTTCGCTGGCCCGCACCGCGTGGCCGCCGAACTGGTTGCGCAGCGCGGCGACCGCCTTCATCGCCGGGGAGTCGTCCTGCCGCGAGACGAAGCGGGCGAACAGCGAGGCGGCGATCACCGGCATCGCGACGGCGTTCTCGACACCCTCCTGCACGGTCCAGCGGCCCTCACCGGTGTCGTCGACGTAGCCCCGGATCTCGTCGAGCTCGGGATCGTCCTCGAGCGCACGCACCATCAGGTCGAGCAACCAGGACCGGACGACGGTGCCGCGGCTCCACGCCTTGAACGCCCCGGGCACGTCGCTGACGAGGTCCTTCTTCAGCAGCAGCTCGTAGCCCTCGGCGTACGCCTGCATCAGGCCGTACTCGATGCCGTTGTGCACCATCTTCGTGTAGTGACCCGCGCCGACCTCGCCGGCGTGCACGAAGCCCTCGTCGCGCGGGCCTTCGGGTCGCAGCGCGTCGAAGACCGGCATGGCCCGCTCGACGTTCGCGGCGCTGCCACCGCACATCAGCCCGTAGCCGTTGTCCTTGCCCCACACGCCCCCGGAGACACCGCAGTCGACGAAGCCGACGCCCCGCTCGTCGAGGTGCGCGGCGTTGCGGGCGTCGTCCAGCCACTTGGAGTTGCCACCGTCGATCACCAGGTCACCCGCGTCGAGGACCTCACCGAGCTGCTCGACCGTCTGCCGGGTCGGCTCACCGGCCGGCACCATCACCCAGACCAGCCGCGGTGCCTCGAGCTCGGCCACCATCGCCTGGAGGGACTCGACGTCGCTGACCTCGGGGTTGCGGTCGTAGCCGACCACCTCGACGCCACCCGCCCGCAAGCGGGTGCGCATGTTGCCACCCATCTTTCCCAGGCCGATCAGACCGATCTTCATCTGCACTCCCTCGCTGTGAGTCCACCCCTGCCGTGGCGCACCAATCTGCCGTGTCGTTCGCCGGCGCGCTCAGCGGACCCCCGGCTCACCCGGCCAGCCGCACCGGCATCAGCACGTACTGGAAGCTGTCGTCGGTGTCGCCGTCCGCCTCGGACTGCCCGGTGAGCAGCGCCGGCTTGGTCGGCTGGGTGAAGGCGAGCCGGGCGTACGGGTGGTGCAGCGCGCCCAGGCCGTCGAGCAGGTACTGCGGGTTGAAGGCGATCTCGAGGTCGTCGCCGTCGAGCGTGGCATCGATCTGCTCGCTGGCCTGGGCGTCGTCGCCCTGGCCGGCCTCGATGACGACCCCGGCCGCGCTGAACTTCAGCCGCACCGGAGTGTTGCGCTCGGCGACCAACGACACGCGCTTGACCGCCTCGACCAGTGCGGCCGTCTCGATCACCGCCCGGACGTCGCTCGTGGTCGGGAAGATCGAGGCGACCTTGGGGTACTCGCCGTCGAGCAGCCGCGACGTCGTGCGCCGTGCGCCGGCCTCGAAGCCGATCAGGCCGTCGCCCCCACCGGTGCGACCCAGCGCCAGCTCGACGCTCGCACTGGCACCGAGGGCGCGGGCGGTCTCGCCCAGCGTGCGGGCCGGGACCAGCGCGACGGCTGCTGCGTCGGTGCCCTCCGGCGTCCACTCGAGCGTGCGCATCGCCAGCCGGTAGCGGTCGGTGGCCAGCATGGTGATCCGCGAGCCCTCGATCTCGACCCGGACGCCGGTGAGGATCGGCAGCGTGTCATCGCGACCGGCGGCGGTGGTGACCTGGCTGACCGCTGTGGTGAAGACGTCCCCGGCGACGGTGCCGGACGACTGCGGCATGTCGGGCAGCGTCGGATAGTCGTCGACCGGCATGGTCAGCAGGGTGAACCGGGACGCGCCGCAGGTCACGGACACCTTGGAGTCGTGGGTCGACACCTCGACCGGCTGGGCCGGGAGGTTGCGGGAGATGTCGGCGAGCAGGCGGCCGGAGACCAGGACGACGCCGGCCTCGCTGACCTCGGCCGCGACGGACACCCGGGCGCTCACCTCGTAGTCGAAGGCGGACAGCGTCAAGGTGCCGTCGTCCTTCGCCTCGAGCATCACCCCTGCGAGCACCGGGACCGGCGGGCGCGTCGGCAGACCCCGGGCCGCCCAGGTCACTGCCTCGGCGAGCACGTCGCGCTCTACGCGGAACTTCACGGCCACCATTCCTCTCCCACTGCCGGTCCAGGACCGCAGCTGGTCTCCACCGCTGTTGGTCCGACACCGTGGGCGCCCACGCAAGGACGCCGCCACCCGGTGACGGTCGCCTGACCCTATCCGGCAGGACCGACGGGCGGTACCGGGCGGGGTGCTCGAGAGCGAGCGCAGGCCGGGCCTGGGCCCGTCGTCCCCAGATCGGCCCCATCCTGTCGTTCGTGGGGGATCTATCTCTTGAGGTATCTCTTCACAGTCATAGCACCTGTGGGTTCTGTGGATCGTGCTCGTTGCCGCAGGTCACAGGCGGTTTGCCCTGTTGACGAGCTGTGGGTGGCGGGCGACCGACCCGGGGTCGTCCGTGGACAACTTCTGGCCGCGACCCCCTCGTCCACGGTCGTCCACAGCCCGTCCCCGGACTGTCCACGAGGTTGTCCACGGACGAACCGGCGAAGACGTCGTCCCACGCAGCTGCGGACCGTCCGGGAGTTGACCAACGGGTGAACGGCTTCGGGTCGCACGGATGTCCTCTATGTGAACGGCGTCACGTCCTGTCCACAGATCCACAGACTTACCCACACCTTGTGGAGGGCAGTCACCATCCCGAGCACGACCATGATCCACACTAGTGATCAACAGTGACGCACCGTGACATTCGCGACGTCACGGGCGGCGCTGGATCAGCGGCTCTGCTGCTTGATCCGGTTGGTCAGCTCGGTGACCTGGTTGAAGATGCTGCGGCGCTCGGCCATCAGCTGACGGATCTTGCGCTCCGCATGCATCACCGTGGTGTGGTCGCGGTTGCCGAACTGCTGGCCGATCTTGGGCAGCGACAGGTCGGTGAGCTCGCGGCACAGGTACATGGCGATCTGCCGCGCGTTGACCAGCACCCGCGAGCGCGAGGAGCCCTGCAGGTCGTCGATCGTCAGCCCGAAGTACGACGCGGTCTGGCCGATGATGACCGCCGAGGTGATCTCCGGGCTGCCGTCGCTGGGGATGAGGTCCTTGAGCACGATCTCGGCCAGGGAGAGGTCGACCGCCTGCCGGTTCAGGCTGGCGAACGCCGTGACCCGGATCAGTGCGCCCTCGAGCTCGCGGATGTTCGTCGAGATCCGGCTGGCGATGTACTCCATGACGTCGTCCGGCGCGGTCATCCGCTCGAGGATGGCCTTCTTGCGCAAGATCGCGATGCGCGTCTCGAGGTCGGGCGGCTGGACGTCGGTGATCAGGCCCCACTCGAAGCGGCTGCGCATCCGCTCCTCGAAGCCGGACAGCTGCTTGGGCGGCAGGTCGGAGGTGATGACGACCTGCTTGTTGGCGTTGTGCAGCGTGTTGAAGGTGTGGAAGAACTCCTCCTGCGTCTGCACCTTGCCCTGCAGGAACTGGATGTCGTCGATCAGCAGGATGTCGACGTCGCGGTGCCGGCGCTGGAAGGCCTGGGCCTTGTCGTCGCGGATCGAGTTGATGAAGTCGTTGGTGAACTCCTCCGAGTTCACGTACCGCACCCGCACCCCGGGGTAGAGGTTGCGGGCGTAGTGCCCGATGGCGTGCAGCAGGTGGGTCTTGCCCAGCCCGGACTCGCCGTAGACGAAGAGCGGGTTGTAGGCCTTGGCCGGCGCCTCGGCCACCGCGACCGCGGCCGCGTGGGCGAACCGGTTGCTCGAGCCGATGACGAAGCTCTCGAAGATGTACTTGGGGTTCAGGTGGGCCGCCTGGACCTCCTCGGCGGGCGAGCGCGGAGCCCGCGAGCCGAACGGCTGGGCGGCGGGCGGCGTCTCGTCGTCGATCGTGTCGCCCTGGTCGCCACTGTGGTCGCCGCCGTGGTCGCCGCCGCGGTAGCCGTCGCCCCGGTAGCCGTCGCCGAGGTGCGAGCGCTCGCGGTGGCCGTCGGTCTGCTCGTCGGTGGCGGACCCGCGGTGGTCGGGGCGCCCGTCGTCCGGTGCGGACGCCTGGTCAGCGCCGTCGATGGCGAGGTCGAGCGGGGGCTGGTCGCCGCCGAGCGAGGGGTCGACGGTGACGGCGAGCAGCACCTCGCGCTGGAGCTGGGCGCCGAGCGCGTCGATGACCTGCGCGCGCAGGCGCTGCTCGAGCACCTCTTTGGTGTACTCGTTCGGCACCGCGACGAGCGCGGTGGCGTCGATCAGGCCGACGAGCTTGGCCAACCGCAGGAACGCTCGTTGCTGGGCGGTCAGGCCGGCGTCGCCGAGAGCGGCGACGGTGCTCTGCCAGATGCGGGCCAGGTCGGGCTCGGTCACCTGCACCGGTGCGGCCCCTCTCGTACGTCGGACCCGTGGCTCGGGCTTGCGCGTTCCGCCCACTGTACGCATGTGGTCCACACGTTCATCCACAGGCTGTGGACGGCCGGTGGTACACGGGTCCCCGGAGCCTGACCCGGCGACGGTACATGAGCCGACGGGCCGGTGTGGCAAGAATCGGCGTGTCGGTCCGACGTCCTGGGACGATCGCGGGATGCTGGGTGGTTGGCCAGCATCATCGCACTCCGGACGGCGGTTTGACCCTCCGGTCGGGCGGGCCGTACCGTGGTGCGGTCCCCTTCGTGGCGGCCGCTGTCGCATGCCCGCGCACAGCGCCCTCGTCGGTCACCGCCCGGTCCATACCGGTCGCGGTGGCGGCGGTGGCAGCGCGGGTGTCCGATGGTGGCCGGCACCACGCTTCCCGGGGGGCGGACCAGGGACTGTAGGAGACCTCGTGAGCAAGCGTACGTTCCAGCCGAACAACCGCCGTCGTGCGAAGACGCACGGCTTCCGTCTGCGCATGCGCACGCGTGCGGGCCGCGCCATCCTGGCCGGCCGCCGCCGCAAGGGCCGCGCCTCGCTCTCGGCCTGAGGACGCGGGCGTGCTGCCCGCCGTCCACCGGATGCGACGACGCGAGGACTTCACCCGCGCGGTGCGTCAGGGACGGCGATCGGGCAGCACGCACCTGGTGGCGCACCTGCTGCTACCGGACACCGCGACCGCACGGAGCCAGCCCATGCGCGTCACCGCCCAGAGCAGCGACGCCGCCGCCACCGCGACGGCGACCTTGCCGACGCCGCAGCCCGCGCGCGTCGGCTTCGTCGTGTCCAAGGCCGTCGGGACGGCGGTCGTGCGCACCCGGGTCAAGCGCCGGCTGCGTGCCGTGGTGACCGCCAGGCTGGCTGCCCTCCCGACGGGTAGTCTGCTGGTGGTGCGAGCCAATCCCGTTGCGGCACAGGCAACCTCGGCCGAGCTGGCGGTCTCGCTCGACCGCGCTCTCGGCCGGCTGCTGCCGTCGCAGGCGGTGGGTGCATGACCACGGACAGCCACGACGACGAGCGCCCTGGCCCGGTCGCCTGGGTCCTGGCCATGCTGGTGCGGGGGTACCAGCTGATCGTCTCGCCGTGGATCTCTCCCCGGTGCCGGTTCTACCCCTCGTGCTCGGCGTATGCCCTGACCGCGCTACGCCGGCACGGTGCCCTCAAGGGCAGCTGGCTCGCCGCCCGCCGGCTCGGCCGGTGCCACCCGTGGAACCCGGGGGGCGTCGACCACGTTCCTGCGAAGAACGATCCGGACGGTGCGCCTTCCCAGCACGGCGCACCCACGAACTCCTCGTCGACGGCGCCTGCCGACGACGACCGCTCCGCCGGCGATCACTCGACCGCCGCCTGACCCCTTCGAGGACGTCACCGCATGGGCAAGATCCTGTACCCGCTCGAGTACGCCGTGGCCTGGATCATGGTGCACTTCCACAGCCTGCTCTCCGGGATCGGGCTGCCGGCGGAATCCGGGTGGACCTGGGCGCTGTCCATCGTCGGGCTGGTGGTCGTCATCCGGATCATCCTGATCCCGCTGTTCGTGAAGCAGATCAAGGCCTCCCGCGGGATGCAGCTCATCCAGCCGCAGATGCAGGCGATCCAGAAGAAGTACAAGGGCAAGACCGACCCTGAGTCCCGCCAGGCGATGACCCAGGAGACGATGGCGCTCTACAAGGAGTCGGGCACCAACCCGCTCGCCTCGTGCCTGCCGATCATCCTGCAGGCGCCCATCTTCTTCGCGCTGTTCCGGGTGCTCAACCAGTACGTCCGTAACTCCCAGGAGATCGGGCCGCTCACCCGCCAGCTCGCCACCCAGGCCGACAACTCCTCCATCTTCGGCGCCACCCTGTCCTCGACCTTCCTCGGCTCCACGGACATCAACGTCAAGATCATCACGGTCGTGCTGATCATCCTGATGTCGGCGACGACCTTCACCACCCAGCGTCAGCTGATGATGAAGAACATGCCGGCAGCGGCGCTCGACAACCCGTTCGCCAAGCAGCAGAAGATGCTGCTGTACGTGCTGCCGCTGGTGTTCGCGGTGTCGGGCGTCAACTTCCCGATCGGCGTCCTGCTGTACTGGCTGACCACCAACGCCTGGTCGATGGGTCAGCAGTTCTACGTCATCCGCCGGATGCCCGCTCCCGGCTCGCCCGCCGAGCAGGCGATGCTGGCCCGCAAGCGCAAGCACGGCAAGGCGGTTCCGGCCGACCTCACCGACGACGACGCGAACGGCGACACCGTCACCGAGCCGCAGCCCCGCCAGCGTCAGCAGCCCAAGCGGGCGCCGCGCGGAAAGCGCACCGTCAAGCCCCAGGCCGCGGACCCCGCACCGCAGGACGACGCCAGCCCGCAGGACACGCCGCCGGTCAGCGACGAGCTCCCGGCCTCGGACGCTCCCCCGACGGCGGAGCCGCCGCCGGCAACCACCCAGCCGTCCGGCCGTGGGGCCGCTGCCAAGCCGGCGGGCAAGGGCTCGACGAAGCCCTCCAGCCGCGCCGGCGGCAAGCGGGGGTCCGGCACGGCCCGCTCCACCCCGGCCGCCCCGAAGTCCCCGAAGTCCCCGAAGTCCGGCACCTGACCAGCACGCCGAGCCCCACCGCTGTTTGACCACGTCCACCCGCCGCACTCGCGCGGCACGGTCCGACCGACCGTTTCCTGGAGGAGTTCGCCATGACCGAGACCACCCCGACCACCGAGGTCGCCGAGCAGGACGACGTCGCCGACGTGCCCGCCCCGGAGGCGTCGGACCACGACGTTTCCCGTGAAACATCGGCCCCGGCCGACGTCCAGGACGCCGAGGCTGACCCGGCGGACGCGCCGGATGAGCCGGCGGATGCCCCCCGGTCGACCTCGGCAGCGGATCGGCTGGAGCGCGAGGGAGACGTGGCGGCCGACTACCTCGAGCGGCTGCTCGACGTCGCTGACCTGGACGGGGACATCGACGTGGACATCGACGGCGACCGTGCAGCGGTGGCGATCGTCGACTCCGACGAGGGGCGCGTGCCGCGTCGGCTGGTCGGCCGGGACGGCGAGGTGCTGGAGGCGCTGCAGGAGCTGACCCGGCTGGCGGTGCTCGCCCAGACCGGCGAGCGCAGCCGCCTCATGCTGGACGTCGCCGGCCACCGAGCAGCCCGCCGTGAGGCCCTGGTGGCGCGCGCGAACGAGGCCGTGGAGCAGGTCCGCTCCTCCGGTGAGCGCCTGGCGCTCGAGGCGATGACGCCGTTCGAGCGCAAGGTGGTGCACGACGCGGTCGCCGCCCAGGGGCTGGGCACCGAGTCCGAGGGCGTCGAGCCGCACCGGCACGTCGTCGTCCTGCCGGCCTGATCGACCGCGTTCCACGTGAAACACGACCACGACGGTGGGGCATCGACGCAGCCGATCACGCTGCCGCCGGTGCCCGCCGCCGCCGAGGCCGTCTTCGGACCGGAGCTCGCTCGCGCCGAGCGGTACGTCGAGCACTTGGCCAGCACTGGGGTGTCGCACGGGCTGATCGGCCCGCGCGAGGTGCCCCGCCTGTGGGAACGGCACGTCCTGAACTGCGCCGTCCTGACCGACCTCCTCCCGCCCGACGCCACGATCGCTGACCTCGGCGCCGGGGCCGGCCTGCCGGGCCTGACCCTCGCCCTTCGCCGGCCGGACCTGCGGGTGGTGTTGATCGAGCCGCTGCTGCGGCGCGTCACCTGGCTGTCCATGGTCGTCGATGATCTCGAGCTCGGTGACCGAGTGGAGATCCGGCGCGGCCGCGCCCAGGAGTCCGTGGGGGAGGTGCTGGTGCCGTTCGTCACCGCGCGGGCGGTAGCGCCACTGGAGAAGCTGGCCGGCTGGGCGCTGCCGCTGCTCGCGTCGGACGGCAGCCTGCTGGCCATCAAGGGCCGGTCCGCCGCCGACGAGCTGGCCGCGGCCACCGAGCTGCTCACCCGGCTGGGCGCCACGGGCGAGCTGGTGATGGTGGGGGCCGACGTCCTGGCTGAGCCGACGAGCGTCGTACGGGTCGATCGCGACCCGGACGCACCCACCGCGACCGGCGGCGCCGGCGCAGGCCCGGCGCGGACGCGACCGAACGCGCGACGGCGGGCGCGTCGCTCCGGTTGATCGCGCCGTTCGAGCGCATCATCGTCAGAGGCCCGGTACCCGCTGGACGCCCGCACAATCGATGACGACAGACTGTCTCTGCTTCACCCCGCAACCCCCCTGGAGGCCCAGCATGACCCCCGACCCGGACCCGAGCACGGGGACCGCGACGGCGGCCGGTCTGGGCTGGCCGTCCGCGCCGGCCGGTGACCTGGCGACGGACCTGCGGGTGGATCGGGCCGGCGGATCGCTTGGCTGGCCCGATGTTTCACGGGAAACGGTGGCGGCCGAACCGCCGGACGACGACCCCCTGGGCGACACCTCGGCCCGCCGCCAGCCGCACGTCAGCCCGCCGCACGTCAGCCCGCCGCATGTCAGCGAGCCGCATGTCAGCGAGCCGGCGCAGCGGCTCGTCGACATCGACACCGACGAGCTGGCCCGCTCGCTGCCCACGCCGGACGACGACACGCCGCTCGCGCAGGAGGTCGCGCACGACGCACGCCGCCGCCTCGTGCTGCACGGCCAGCGGCTGCCGATGCCGGACCAGACCCGGATCCTCACCGTCGCCAACCAGAAGGGCGGGGTGGGCAAGACGACCACCACGGTCAACCTGGCGGCGGCGCTGGCGATGTCCGGGCTGCGGGTGCTGGTGCTCGACATCGACCCGCAGGGCAACGCCTCGACGGCGCTGGGCATCGACCACCACAGCGAGGTGCCCAGCATCTACGACGTCCTGGTCGACAGCCGGCCGCTGGACGAGGTGGTGCAGGAGTGCCCCGACATCCCGAACCTGTGGTGCGCTCCCGCGACGATCGACCTGGCCGGCGCCGAGATCGAGCTCGTGTCGTTGGTCGCCCGCGAGTCCCGGCTGCTCAAGGCACTGACCAGCTACCTGGACGGCCGGGTGGCGGCCGGGCTGGACCGGATCGACTACGTCCTGGTCGACTGCCCGCCGTCCCTGGGCCTGCTGACGGTCAACGCCTTCGTCGCGGCCCGCGAGGTCTTCATCCCGATCCAGTGCGAGTACTACGCGCTCGAGGGGCTGTCGCAGCTGCTCAAGAACATCGAGCTGATCAAGGCGCACCTCAACCCGAACCTGCACGTCTCGACGATCCTGCTGACGATGTACGACGCGCGGACCCGGCTGTCGGCCGAGGTGGCCGACAACGTGCGCGAGCACTTCCCCGAGGTGGTGCTGCGCACCAGCATCCCGCGCTCGGTCCGCATCTCGGAGGCACCGAGCCATGGCCAGACGGTGATGACCTACGATCCGGGGTCCAGCGGAGCGCTGACCTACCTCGAGGCGGCCAAGGAGGTCGCCGAGCGGGGACGACGAAAGGGTACGGACGCGTGAGCGACAAGCGACGAGGACTCGGCCGCGGCCTGGGCGCCCTCATCCCCTCCAGCGGCACCGCGACGGCCACCGGCGACCGGCCCGTCGACGTCTTCTTCCCGGGCCGTGAGCCGGCACCAGCAGACGAGGCCGGGTCGACGGAGGACGCCACTGGCGCTGGTTCGGTCAACGGCACCGGCGCGTCCGACGCCACCGCCGAACGACGATGTTTCCCGTGAAACGGATGATCGAGCACTGCTGCCGGTGCCTGGAGCCCACTTCGCCGAGATCCCGGTGGGTGCCATCTCACCGAACCCGCGCCAGCCGCGCACCGTCTTCGACGAGGACGACATGGCTGAGCTCGTACACTCGGTGCGCGAGATCGGCGTGCTGCAGCCGGTGGTCGTGCGGCCAGTGGAGGGCAGCCCCGACCAGTTCGAGCTCATCATGGGCGAGCGGCGCTGGCGGGCCAGCCAGGCCGCCGGGCTGGCGACCGTGCCGGCCATCGTGCGGGAGACCGCCGAGGACGCCCTGCTGCGCGACGCGCTGCTGGAGAACCTGCATCGCAGCGAGCTGAACGCCCTGGAGGAGGCCGCGGCGTACAGCCAGCTCCTCGAGGACTTCGGTTGCACGCACGAGGAGCTGGCGTCGCGCATCGGCCGCTCGCGACCGCAGATCTCGAACACGCTGCGGCTGCTCAAGCTGCCCCCGCTGGTGCAGCGCCGGGTGGCGGCCGGCGTGCTGTCCGCCGGCCACGCCCGAGCCCTGCTGGGCCTGCCGGACGGCTCGGCCATCGAGCGACTGGCCCAGCGGATCGTGGCCGAGGGCCTGTCCGTGCGGGCGGTCGAGGAGATCGTGGCGCTCGGTGGCGACGACACGCCGGCGCCCCGGGCGAAGCGGCCGCGGGCCGGTGGCCGGCACGGCGAGCTGGACGAGCTGGCCGCGCGGCTGTCCGACCGGTTCGACACGCGCGTGCAGATCGCGCTCGGCCGACGCAAGGGCCGGCTCAGCGTGGAGTTCGCGAGCGTGGAGGATCTCAACCGGATCGTGGCGCTGCTGGCTCCGGGTGACGCAGCCTTCACCGCGGGGGACGGCCCGACCGGCTGAGCAACCGGCCCCGAACGGGGGGTTCCGGGGGATCGCGCGGGGTCGTACGATGCCGGGGGAGTACCACCGGGAGGGGAACGATGCAGCGTGCCGCCGCGCAGGAGCGGGCCATGGTGATCCGGGCTCTTTGGCACGTCCTGGGGGGATTGCTCGCGGGGGGGCTGGCCGGGTACGTCATCGCGTTGGTGGCCCCCCGCCGCTACCCGGTCCCCGAGGGCGCCTATCACGCGCCCGTGCCCCGACGCACCAGCGCCGACGCCGTCGTCAACCTGCGTGAGCACGAGCGGGCCGCCGCGGTGACGGACCTGCGGTGATGGGGACTGCGTGACCGGACGACGGCTCGAACCCCTCACGCTGGACTCACTGGCGGACCTGCCGGTGCAGTGCCGGGGGTGCGTGTTCTGGGAGCTGGCGCCGGTCGCTGCCGACCAGGCGGTGCGCGCGGGTGACACGGCCTTCGAGAAGGAGGCCTGGCTGTCGTCTGCCTTGCTGGAGTGGGGCTCGGTCGGCCGGCTGGTCTACGTGGACGACGTACCGGCGGGCTACCTGATGTACGCCCCACCGCACCTGGTCCCCCGCTCGGTGGCCTTCCCGACCGCACCGGTCAGCGCCGACGCGGTGCTGCTCATGACCGGGCGGATCAGCCCGGAGTTCAGCGGCGGTGGCCTCGGGCGGATGCTCGTGCAGGGGGTGGCCAAGGACCTCACCCGGCGGGGCGTCCGGGCGATCGAGGCCTTCGGGCTGGAGACGAGCGCGGCTCCCGAGGGTGACCGCTACGCCGCCGCACCCGGCTGCGTGCTGCCAGCCGACTTCCTGCGCAGCGTGGGCTTCAAGACGGTGCGCCCGCACCACCGCCACCCCCGGCTGCGGCTCGACCTGCGCACGACGCTGTCCTGGCGCGAGGACGTCGAGCAGGCGCTTGAGCGGCTGCTGGGGTCGGTGCGCGCCCCGGTGCTCAGCGGTTCCTGACGGCGAAAACCGTTGTGCCGCAACGGGTCTGAACGTCAGCCTTGGTGGGAGCGGGCCATGACGTCGGCCACCTGCAGGCTGCCGGTCGTGGAGTCGTCCGTCTCCTGCAGGTAGACGCGCTGCACCGCCACCACGATCGCCTCGGCGACCGTGTCACGGAACGCCGGGTCGGCCAGGAGGGCGGCGTCCCCAGCGTGGCTCAGGTGACCGATCTCGAGCCGGACGGCAGGCATCACGGTGCGTCGCAGGATGTCCCAGGTGCGCGGGTGTGACCGGCAGTCCAGCAGGTCGGTGCGTGCGACGATCTCGCGCTGCAGGAGTGAGGAGAGCTGCTCCCCGGTGGACGACCAGGCACCACCGCGGTCGGGACTGCCGTAGAAGAACGACGCGACGCCGTGCGCCTGGGGCGCGTGCACCATCGCCTCGCAGTGCAGGGAGAGCATCAGGTCGGCCCGCAGCGAGTTGGCGAGCTCGGCCCGCTCGAGCTGGGACGGGTTGCCGGTCAGGCCGCGCGTGAGCACCACCTCGACGCCGACGGCAGCCAGCCGGCCCTCGACCCGCCGGGCCAGGTCGAGCGTGATGTCCGCCTCGCGCAGCTCGCCGACGACCGCACCGGGCTCGTCGTCCGCGTGCCCGGGATCGATCACGACGACCCTGCCGCGAAGGTTCGGCCCGGCCGAGCGCACCCGGTCGGCCTCGCGCAGCGCGTGCGGCGCGCCGCCGGTGACCGCCCGGGCCAGCTGGCCCAGCGCTCGCAGGGTGTGCGGACCGGCCAGACCGTCAGCCCGCAGCCCCACGCCGCGCTGGAAGTCCCGCAGGGCGTCGTCGGTGGACTCACCGAACACACCATCGACGTGCCCGCAGGGGTAGCCGAGGCCGAGCAGCCGGCTCTGCAGCGTCGCGACGTCGTCGCCGGACATCAGGTGCCCGGCCGTGAAGAGCAGGATCCGGTCGCCGAGCAGCCAGCGCGCGCCGTCCAGGGCCCGGTAGGTCTGCGGCCCGACGATGCCGTCGACCAGCATGCCGCGGCGTTGCTGGAAGGCGCGTACGGCGCGCTCGACGGTGCGGTCGTAGGTGTCGTCCGCACCGGCGGAGGCGGGCAGGTCGCCGGTGGCCACCAGCCGCTCCCGGACGGCCCGCACCTGAGCGCCCTCGTCACCGAGGCGGAGCAACGAGGGAGGGCGGGGCGGTTCGGTCATCGGCACCCCTCGGTCAGGCTCGGGGACAGGCCCGAGGGCCGGCCCGCTCGGACGTGGTCGGTCGCGGCCCCCTGCAGCACGCACCGCGATCGTAGCGGCGGGCGGCGGGGGATGCCTGGCCAGCGCCCGCCGGCCCGGCCCCCGCAGAGCGCCGCCTGAGCAGGGTCAGCCGATGTAGTCGGACAGCTCGCGCACGATCATCGGCTTGGGCTTGGCGCCGACGATCGACTTGACCAGCTCGCCCTTGACGTAGACGTTCATCGTCGGCAGGCCGACGATGCCGTACCGAGCCGCGGTCTGCGGGTTCTCGTCAGTGTTGATCTTGACGACGTCGATCCGGTCGGGGTGCTCGCCGGCGATCTCGTCCAGGATGGGTGAGACGGCCCGGCAGGGACCGCACCACGGCGCCCAGAAGTCGACCAGCACGGGCTTGTCGCTGGCCAGGACGTCCTGGTCGAAGGTGGCGTCGGTGGTCTCGCGGCTCATCGGGGGCCTTTCCGGTCGGTGCGGTGGGAGCGGAACAGGTGGTGCGGGTGGTGCAGTGGTGCGGGTGGTGCGGCGCTGCTCAGCTGGCGGGCCGGCGCGTCGCTCAGACGGCGGCGACGGCCTCCTCGCGCTCCGGCACCGGGTGGTCGGCGAGGTCGGCGAGGTGCCGCTCGGCGTCCAGCGCGGCGACGCAGCCCGAGCCGGCGGCCGTGACGGCCTGCATGTACTCGTGGTCGACGACGTCGCCGCAGGCGAAGACGCCGGGCAGCGACGTCCGTGAGCTGCGGCCCTCGACCGAGACGAAGCCCTCCGGGGTGAGGTCGATCTGGTCGGCGAACAGCTCGGTGCGCGGGTCGTGCCCGATCGCGACGAACAGGCCGGTGACGTCCAGCTGGCCGCTCTCGCCCGTGACGGTGTCGCGCACCTGCAGCCCGGTGACCTTGGTGTCGCCCAGGACGTCGGTGACCTCGGTGTTCCAGCGGAAGCTGATCTTCTCGTTGGCCCGCGCACGGTCCTGCATGACCTTGGAGGCGCGCAGCTCGTCGCGGCGGTGCAGGACGGTGACCGAACGGGCGAACTTGGTGAGGAAGGTCGCCTCCTCCATCGCCGAGTCGCCGCCGCCGACGACGGCGATGTCCTGGTCGCGGAAGAAGAAGCCGTCACAGGTGGCGCACCAGGAGACGCCGCGCCCGGAGAGCCGCTTCTCGTTCTCGAGGCCGATCTCGCGGTAGGCCGACCCGGTCGCGAGGATCACGGTGCGGGCCGAGTGGGTGGTGCCACGGCCGGTCACGACGGTCTTGACGGCGCCGTCCAGCCGGGCCTCGACCACGTCGTCCGTGACGAGCTCGGCACCGAAGCGCTCGGCCTGCGCGCGCATCTGCTCCATCAGGTCCGGGCCCAGGATGCCGTCCCGGAAGCCGGGGTAGTTCTCGACCTCGGTGGTGTTCATCAGGGCGCCGCCGAACGTCACGGATCCTTCGAAGACGAGGGGTCGAAGGTTCGCGCGGGCCGCGTAGACGGCGGCGGTGTAACCGGCGGGACCGGAACCGATGATGATCACGTCGCGGACGTCGTCACTCACGTGGGGCCTTCCAGCTGGGTGGGGCGGCGCGGCCGCCCCAGGTCAGGGTTCACCTCAGTCAAGCCATCGTAGGGCCGTCGTGTTCCCAGCCGCGCCCGCACCGCGACCGAGGTCAGCGGACGGACGTGAAGTAGCGCGTGCCGTCCTGTCCGGGCGTGCAGGACGTCGAGACGACCCAGATCTCGCGGCCGCCGCCGTCCGCGGGCAGCACCACGATGGCGGCCGGCTTGCCTTCGAAGCGCGCGACGTCGACCAGCATCGGGGTGGCGGCGGGAGCGCCGAGCGCCGACAGGCAGGCGGCCACTCCTGCGGGGGTCGACAGCACGCCCTTGGCGCCGCCGAAGGGCGTGGTGCGCGCGGTGCCCATGGTGCGGTCGACCTGCGCGGCGAGGTCGGCGCGGCTGTAGTCGAGCCCGGAGGCGATGGCCTGCGGGGCCACCAGGTCCGGCACCTGGCCCTCGGCCGAGCGCTCGTTGCTCAGGGACGCCGCGGCGCCTGCCGAGGAGCTGGCGGCGCCGCCACCGGGCAGCACCTGGGTGAGGCCGTAGGCGCCGCCGGCCAGCACCACCGCAGCCGCTGCGGCGGCCAGCCAGGGCTGGCGACGACGGGCGCTGGGGGCCGACCCGAGCGGGACGACGGTGCTGGCCGCCGCGACCGGCTCGGCGTCAGCGGACTGGCCGCCGATCGGCTCGGCGGCCAGCAGGGCACGCAGGGTGTTCTCGATGCGGTCGACGACATCGGCCGGCACCGGTCCGGGATCGGGCAGGGCGGCCAGCAGGGCGCGGACCTCCTGCTGGGCGGCGAGCTCTGCCTGGCAGTGCTCGCAGCCGGTGACGTGCGCGTCGGCGGCTGCGGCCTCGAGGTCACCGAAGTCGTCGAGAGCGGGGTGATTCACGGGCGCCCTCCTTCGGTCTCGGGGGTGGCCGCCACGGATGGGACGTCGGAGGGGCCGCTGAGGTTCCCGTCCGGGCGCAGCATCGGCAGCAGCGCCGCCCGTCCCCGGGCGCACCGCGACTTCACGGTCCCCTCCGCGACACCCAGCACCTGCGCGGCCTCCTGCACGGGCATCCCGTGCATGTCGACCAGCACGAGGGCGGCGCGCTGGTGCTCGGGCAGGCGCGCCAGGGCCGCACGGACGTCGATCGCGACCTCGGTGCGGGCGTGCTCGTCGTGGCGGTCGGGCAGCTCGCGATCCGGCAGGGCGACCGTGGGCCGGGCCGCCTTTCGACGCACGCGGTCGAGGCAGGCGTTGACCACGATGCGGTGCAGCCAGGTGGTGACCGCCGCCTCCCCGCGGTAGCTCGCAGCCCGCCGGTACGCCGACACCAGGGCGTCCTGCAGCGCGTCCGCCGCCTCCTCGCGGTCGGACAGCGTGCGCACGGCGACCGCCCACAGCCGGGTGCGGTGGCGGCTCACCAGCTCGGCGAACGCCGCCGGGTCGCCGGCCACATGCGCAGCGAGCAGCTCGGCGTCGGTGCGCTCGCCGGCGTCGGTGTCGTCCGTGGGCACGGTGGTCACGGGATCCTCACGAGACGACGACCTCGGCCACCTCGGCGCGGTACCCACCGCTGACCTTGGCCGCCTGGGTGAACCAGATCACCAGGTTCGCGGTGTCGACCGGCGAGCGCGGCTTCAGCGTGACGGTGCCAGAGGCGTCCTTGGCGCTGGCGAGCACCGGGCCCAGGCTGTCGCCGTCGGCGGTGCGCAGCTCGAGGTTGGCTCCGCCGGCGCCCAGCCGCACCGAGACCGAGGTGACCGTGTGCGATCCGCCGAGGTCGAGCAGCAGGCCCACGCCCTTCTTCAGGCCACCGAACTGCGCCGACTTGTACGTGTCGGTGGTCCAGTCGGTGGAGGACTTGCCGTCGACGGCCAGCGCGGCCAGGTCGTTCTTCTCCGAGCCGTCACCCTGCGGGTCGAACCCGCTCGCCGACACGACCTTCACCGGCTGCCCGGACGCGGTGGTCGGCTGGCTCGGGGACGCCGAGCCGGACGGCGTGCCCGACGCGGTGCCGCTGGAGGTGCTTGACGAGCTGCGCGGGCCGGCAGCCGGCACGAAGGCGTTCTGGCCCAGACCACGCAGGCCGCAGTACGCCAGCAGCAGGAAGACCACCACGAAGCCGCCGACCAGCACGAGCACGGTGCCGGTGCGCGACGGCGGGTCGTCGTCGCGGTCGTCCCGGTCGTCGGCGACCGCCCCGTTCCGCAGGACCGTGCTCGCGAGGGCCGGCTCGTCGTACCGCGCGCCGAGGGCGTCGAGCACGCTGAAGGTGCCGACCGGCTCGGGCTCCGGTTCCGGCTCGGGCTCTGGCTCCCGCTCCGGCTCAGCGGCCCGGGCCGGTGCAGGCGGGGCTGGTGCCGGCGGGGTCGGTGCGGGCATCGCGCTGGTCGGGGTGTCGACGACGGGGAGCACGCCGGTCGCGGGCAGCGGCGGAGTCGGGGGCTCCGCGGGGGCTGGGGTGGCGGGCATGGTCGCGGTCGCCGGAGGAGCCGGAGGAGCCGGAGTCGCCGGGGTAGGGGGTTCGGCGGGCCGGTCCGGCCGCGGGGTCGGCGGCAGTGCGTGCGGGAAGGTGCCACCCGCCCGCGCGTCGTGTCGCTGCCGGCCCCAGGGGGCGATCTGGCGGGCCAGGTCGCCCGGTGACGACGGCGCGCCGGCACCGGCGAAGGTCTGCGCGCACAGCGTGTCGAGGTCGGCCGGCGCTCCGGTCACGATCTGCGAGGGAGAGACCGGCTTCCCGGCGACGTGCGGGGCCTGGGGGAGGTCGCTGCCCTCGGGGAGCGGCCAGGTCGCGGTCAGCGCGGCGTAGGCGAGCGCGATGAGGTCACGGGCGTCGAGCGCGGTCGCGGCGTCGCTGCTCAGCTCGCCCTCGCCGACCTCGAGGCCGTCGAGCGCCGCGGCCGTGGCCAGGTCCGTGACCTTCACGGTCCCGTCGTCGAGCACGTGCACCGTCGCGGGCGACAGGCGCAGGTGGTGCAGGCCCCGGTGCCGGGCTGTCTCCAGCGCCAGCGCCGCCTCGCCGACCACGGTGCGCGCGGCGTCCGCCGGCAGCGGTCCGTCGCGCAGCTGGACGTCGAGCGAGTCGACGGGGAGCCACTCGGTGACGATGAAGGTCACGTCCTCGTCGTCACCGACGTCCAGGACGCGCACCAGCCGAGGGTCCTCGACGGCAGCGGCGCGGCGGGCCGCGTCAAGGACGGCCTCGCGGTGCGGATGGTCGTGAGCGACCGCGCGCAGGTGCACGTTGCGCTCGAGGGTCTCGTCGTGTGCCTGCCAGGACGACGTCTGCTCGGCGTCGTCGAGCCGACGGCGCAGCACGTAGCGGCCGCCCAGGACGCTTCCCGGTCCCACCCTGTTCAGCGTCGGCCTCCCCTCGGCATGCGCCTGTGGCGCGAGTGGCCGCTCGCGTGCGGCGACCCCATCGTAGGGGGCACGTCGCGGTGCGGCAGGCAGATGCTCAGCGGCCGAGGGTGGGCCGCGTGGCGCCGATGATCGAGCCGTAGCGCACCGGACCGATCTTCACCACGCTGCCGGTCTGCGGCGCGTACAGCGACAGGCCGTTCCCGAGGTACATGCCGACGTGGTGGATGGTGCCGGGGTCGTTCACGTTCGTCGCGTAGAAGACGAGGTCGCCGGGCGCGAGCTGGTCGAGCGCGACGTGCGGCAGGCCGGCGTACTGGGCGCGCGAGGTGCGGGGCAGCGGGACGCCGGCCTGCGCATAGGCCCACAGCATGAGTCCGGAGCAGTCGAAGGACGTCGGCCCGGTGGCGCCCCACACGTAGGGCATCCCCAGCCGGGTGGCGGCGGCGGCGATCGCCTCGGCGGCCACCGCGTTGGGTGCCTGGACACCGGGCAGTGACTGGCTGCTTGCCGTCGCACCTTCCAGCCCGCGGCCGCTCGGATCGGTGACTCCCCCGATGCCGAGCCGGGCGGCGTCCTGGGCGGCGCGGGCCAGGGCGGCGGCCTCGGCCGCCTGGCGCTGCTGCTCGGCCAGCGCCACGACCTTGGCGTCGGTGCTGGCGATGAGGTTCCGCTGGCGGGTGAGGGCCGTCGTCACGGCGGTCGCTGCGCGGTCGGCCGCGAGCTGGCGGGCGGCGGTGACGGCGCGCGAACGGGAGGCGACGAGCGCGCTGCCCTGCTGCCGCTGGACCGCCGCCTGCTGGATGTCGGTGTTCTCGGCGTCGGTGCGGACGATCGACTCGACGGCGTGCCAGCGCACCAGGGCGTCGTCCAGCGTGGCGCTCTGCAAGATGGTGGCGGTCAGCCCGATGGGTCCGCCGCTCTGGTAGATGGCGCGCACCCGGCGGGCGGCGTCGTCTTCCGTCGCGGCGGCGGCGCGCTGCCGGTCGAGCACCTCGGTGGTGGCGACGATCTCGCCGGTGGTGGCCTGCAGCAGCGCCTCGTTGGCGGTGTCGTACCGCTCGACCGCGAGGTTCTGCTCGATGGTCAGCCGGTCGAGCTGATGACGCAGCGCTGTGGCCTGCCGGCGCAGCTGGGCCAGGCTGGGGTCGGCCGAGGCAGGGGCGGCGGGCAGCACCAGGGCCGCCAACGCGACGGCGACTGCGGCAGCGGCGACGCGCGGACGGACGACCGACCGCCCGGGCTGGCCGAGCCGCCGGGTGCGGGTCACGCCGTGCTCCGCCCCTCGGCAGCGGCGTCGACGAGGCAGAGCCGGCGCAGCGGCCCGACGTAGTGGGCGACCAGCGTCGAGGCTTCCCGCTCCATGGTGAAGTGCGCGGTGCCGTCCAGGTCGACCCGGAAGGTGCTGGGGACCACGACGTTGAGCGGGTTCTGCTCGGTGGCGGCCTGGCTGGCGGCGGCCAGGGCGTCGTTGGCGTCGTGGGTGCGCTGCCAGTTCTCGCTGGCGGTGCGCGCCGCGACGTTGCCCTGGTCCTCGACCGAGAGCCGGGTGGTGCCGATCGAGATCGCGTCGAAGGCCACGACGCCGATCAGGGCCAGCACGACGGTGACCTTGACCAGCCAGCCCATGACGATGTCGCCGCGGTCGGTTGCCACGGTCCGGAGGTCACTGCTCGCCATGCTGACAACGTCGGCGGGTGCGGGGCCCGACTTGAGTGCTTCGGCTACCTCCGGCCGGGCAGCCGGCGCAGGATCGGCCCGGCCACCTCGTCGAGCTCACCCACCCGCAGCAACCGGCAGAACAGCACATAGACGACGGCGACCGCGGTGCCGCCGACGACCAGGGCCAGCGCCGCGGCCGGCTTCGTCGTCCCGAGCCACTGGTGTACGCCCCAGGCGACGGCGCGTCCGGCCACGACGGCCGGCACGGCGGCCACCCCGAGTCGCACGTAGGTGCGCAGCACGCGCCGGCCGTCCAGTCCGCCGAGCCGCCGGTGCAGGGTGAGCGCCGACTGCACCGCGCCGACGGTGTAGCCGAGCGCCATGCCCAACCCGATGCCGATCACGATGTGCTGCGGGTCGAGCAACCGGCCGGACAGGTAGCTGGTCACGGCGATCGTGATGACCACGGGCACCTGGATCAGGAACGGGGTCCGCGCGTTGCCGAAGGCGTAGAACGCGCGCTGGAACAGGTACTGCGCGCTGAACGGCACCAGCCCGATCATCATCGCCGTGGCCGCCAGGGCGATGGCGCGCGTCTCGTCCGTCCCGTTCTTGAAGAACAGGGCGTCGGTCAGGTCGGGGCCGACCGCGAGCATGCCGGCGAGGGCCAGCACGGTGGCCACGCCGGTGAGCCGCAGGCCGACGGAGACGTCGCGGCGCACGAGGGGGAGGTCGCCGGCGCTCGCCGAGTGGCTCATCCGGGTGAACAGCGCGGTCACGAGCGACACGGTCACCAGCGAGTGCGGGAGCATGAAGAGCAGGAACGCGTTGCCGTAGGAGTTCTGGCCCGGACCACCGGCGGCGCCGGCCGCGTTGACCGCCTTCACGGTGACGATGAACCCGAGCTGGCCGACCAGGGCGGCCGCGAACGTCCAGCCGGCCACCTGCCCGGCGTCGCCGAGGCCCACCCCGCGCAGTCCCAGTCGCGGCCGGTAGCGGAACCCCATGCGCCGGAGCGGCACGAACAGCACGAGCGCCTGCACGACCACGCCCAGCGTGGCGCTCCCGGCGATGACGGCGATCTGGAGCGGGGTCCAGGTCGACGGCGGGTGCGGGTTGGTCACCGGGTCGAACCCGCCGATCCACCCGAACATCGTGACCAGCCCGGCGATGGCCACGACGTTGTTGGCGACCGGAGCCCACATGTAGGCGCCGAAGTGGCCGCGCGCGTTGAGCACCTGGCCGAGCACGGTGTAGAGCCCGTAGAAGAAGACCTGCGGCAGGCACCAGAACGCGAACGCCACGCAGAGGGCGCGGGTGCTGGGGTCCCAGGCGAACTGGCTCGGCTTGAGCACGATCGGGACGAGCGGGGCCAGGGCGGTCGCCAGCACGGTGATGACCGCCATGCCCAGCAGCGACAGCGTCAGCAGCCGGTCGAGGAAGGCCTGGCCGCCGTCCGCGTGCTTGGCCGCCTTGACGATCTGCGGCACCAGGATGGCGTTGAGCAGGCCCCCCGCGATCAGGTTGTAGAGCTGGTTGGGCACCGTGTTGGCGGTCGCGAAGGTGTCGGCCGCCAGGGCGCCGCTCACGCCGAGCAGGCCGGTGAGCAGGGACGTCCGGACGAACCCGAGGATGCGCGAGGCGAACGTGCCGGCCGCCATGACCGACGTCGACCGCATGAGGCTGGGGTCGCTCATCCGTCGTCCCCGTTCGCGGCGGTCTGGGCCTGGGTGCGACGACGAGGTCGGCGCAAGGCCCGCACCAGGCCGACGGCGAGCACCAGCCCCACCACGACGCCGCCCACGCTGAGCACCCAGCTGTCGGTGGGCCGCACCCGGACCTGGACCTGCTCGGTGCTGCCGATCGTCGCGCCGGACGGAGCCAGCAGCTGTGCCTGGAGCGTGACCTCGCCGCCGGCCAGCGCCCGCACCGGCACCCGGACGCTGATCCGGGTCCCCGGCTCGAGCACCGCGATCGGCGCGCTCACCGGCTGGCTGACGACCAGCCGAGCGCTCGACGACAGGACCTTCAGCCGCAGGCCGCTCACCGGCTGGTCGAGGTCGTTCGTGATGGTGAGCTGCAGCTGGCCAGAGCTGCGCAGGAACGTGATGGTGGTCGGCAGCACCCGCACCTTCGAGGTAGCCCGCTCGACGGCGGCTCGGGCCACCTGCTGCCGGCTGCTCAGCCCGGCACGCTGACCGCGCCAGGCCGACGAGACCAGGTCGAGCGTCGAGCGCTGCAGCCGGGCCGTCGTCTGGACGGGGTCCGCGGTGACCTCACCGAACGCCGACAGCCGGGCGCGCAGCCCCAGCGCGACGTCGACGTCCGCCGTGCGCACGCCGCGGGCCCTGGCCCCGGCCGGCGGGCCGGTGACCCGCCGGGGGAGCCGGAGGAGTCGCCCCGGTCGCCGACCGGGGCGAGCAGCTCGTCGAGCGACGTCGGCAGCAGCCACGGCACGCTGGCGGTCGCCTGCACCGTCGAGCGGAAGGCGACCGGGTCGGGGTTCGCGGTGCGCGGCAGCGTGACGAGCAGTCGGCGGGTCAGGCCCGGTCGCTCGGTGGTCGCGGCCGCCGTCTCGGCGAGGAACCGGGTGCGGGCCGAGCTGTCGGTGCGGCGCAGGCTGCGCGCCAGCTGCGACAGGGTGGTGTCGGAGAGCACCGCCGTCGTGTCTCCCGGCAGTGCGGTGGTGCGGGCGTCGGGGGTGTAGCTCAGCGCCTCGGTGAGGGGGCGGGTGCGGCCGTCGAGCACCAGCGCGCCGATCCCCTGGTCGGCCAGCGCGCGCACCAGATCGTCGTTGGCGTACCCGTCGGCGGGCCACGCGATGTCGGTGCGCGGCGTGACGCCGAGCACCTCGGTGACCGTGCCGGCGCCCGCCGCCCGAGCAGCCGGGACCAGCGGCATCGCGTTGGCATCGCTCAGCGCCTGCAGGTCGGGGTCGGCGTAGGGCAGCTCGATCACCTCGCGCCCGACGGCCGCGGCCCGCATCGCCTGCAGGTAGTCGCGCACCACCGCGCGCGCCGTCTCGTCCGCGGACGCCGTGGGGGAGGCGGTCGGCGTGCCCCCAGGAGTGGGCGAGGCGGGTGGCGAGGTCGCGTCGCCGGACGTCGGCCCGGCCGCCGGTGTGGTGGTGGCGGTGGCGGCGGGATCGGTGGGCCCGCCGCTGGTGCGTCCGGCCGCGGCCTCCTGCAGCACCTGGAGCAGCTCGGGGTCGACCGCCCACACCACGCCGGGGGCCGACGCGCCGTCGAGCAGCCGGCGCAGCCGTTGACCGGGAGCGAGTGCCGCCGCGACCTCGGCGACGGTGAGGCGCGGGTCGGCGGTCGGGCCGGGCAGCCCGGTGAACGGCACCACCCAGGTGATCCGCTGGGCGGCGTACTGCTTCTTGGCCGGCTGCCACTGCAGCGTGCTGCGGATCAGGGCCACCTGGTCACGCACCCCGCCGTCCGGCGTCGCGCGCGCATCCACGGCGACGGGGTAGGCGCCGAACTCGCTCCCGGACAGGCCGAGCACGCTCGAGGGGACGGCGAGCTCGAAGCGGGCGCGCTTGCCCGGCTCGATCGGGGCGGTGAGGTCGGCCGAGGGTGCCACCGGCACCCCCTCGCGCGCGTCCTGCCCGTCGAGCCAGCTCGCGACGTCCAGCCGCGAGCCGAGCCGGCCGCCCACCACTCGCAGGCGCACCGACACCTCCCGCAGGGTGGCCGGGCCGGTATTGGTCACCGTGCCGGTGATCCGGACGGTGGAGTCCTGGACGACGAGGTCGGGCGAGACCGACGACAGCACCAGCCGGGCGGCGGGAGTCGCGTCGGCAGCTCCGGCCGGGCCGGCGGCGATGGCCGGGCCGGCGACCGCCAGCAGGCCGACGGCGAGGCAGAGCAGCGGGCGCAGGACCCGGCGGCTCACGACAGGTCCGCGAGCCGCCGGGCCGCCTTGTCGGCGATCCGTCGCTCGTTGGGGAACGTGAGGGTGGTCTCGAGCTCGTGCAGCGGCACCCACGCGACGTCGATCGCCTCGGCGTCCGGGTCGTCCTCGATGGTCAGCCGGCCGCCGACCCGTTCGAGCAGGTAGTGGTGGACGACCTTGTGGATCCGCTTGTCGGGCACCGAGAACCAGTAGTCGATCGTGCCGAGCGGCTCGAGCACCTTGCCGCGGATTCCCGTCTCCTCGGCGACCTCGCGCACCGCCGCCTGCTCGAGGGTCTCGTCACCCTCGAGGTGGCCCTTCGGCAGGCACCACTCCACCCGGCCGGCCCGGTTGCGACGCGCGATGAGCGCGGCCCGCGGGGCGCCGTTGGACCGGTCGACGACCAGACCACCCGCTGACGTCTCCTCGACCGACGGCAGGCGTCGATGAGGGCGCGGCGAGGGGTGGGACACGCGGTCACTCTAACGAGGGCGGCCGGCCCGGTGGCGCGACCACACCGGCCACGCGCCGTCCGCGGTGCGCGCCGTCCTGACCTAGGCTGGGCCCTCGTGTCCAGCACCAGCGACCGCCCACCCGGCCCCCAGGTCCCCGAGGTGGCCCGCGCCCTCGGCCTGCGGTTCGCCGACGCCGGGTTCGCGCTCGCGCTCGTCGGCGGCTCGGTTCGCGACCTGATCCTCGGCCGACGGGTCAACGACCTCGACTTCGCCACCGACGCCCGCCCCGACCAGACCGAGAAGGTGCTCAAGCGCTGGGGGGACGCGACCTGGGACATGGGGCGCGCGTTCGGGACCATCGGCGCGCGCCACGGCGAGCACGTCGTGGAGGTCACCACCTACCGCGCCGAGGCCTACGTCGTCGACTCCCGCAAGCCGGAGGTCGCCTACGGCGACAGCCTGGACGACGACCTGGTCCGGCGCGACTTCACCGTCAACGCCATGGCCCTGGCCCTGCCGACCGGGGACTTCATCGACCCGTACGGCGGTCTGCAGGACCTCGCCCACGGCGTCCTGCGCACGCCCGGCACCCCGGAGTCGTCGTTCACCGACGACCCCTTGCGCATGCTGCGCGCCGCCCGGTTCGCCGCCCAGCTCGGCTTCGAGGTCGCCCCCGAGGTGCAGGCGGCGATGGCCGCGATGCACGAGCGGCTGGCCATCGTGTCGGCCGAGCGGGTCCGCGACGAGCTGGTCAAGCTGCTGCTCGCCCCGCGGCCGCGCACCGGGTTGACGCTGCTGGTCGACACCGGCCTGGCCGAGGTGTTCCTGCCCGAGCTGCCCGCGCTGCGGCTGGAGATCGACGAGCACCACCGGCACAAGGACGTCTACGAGCACTCGCTGACCGTGCTCGAGCAGGCGATCGCCCTCGAGGACGACGACGTACCGGCTCCTGACCTGGTGCTGCGGCTGGCCGCGCTGCTGCACGACATCGGCAAGCCGGCCACCCGCCGGTTCGAGCCCGGCGGCGGGGTGTCGTTCCACCACCACGAGGTGGTCGGCGCCAAGCTCACGGCCAAGCGGCTCAAGGCTCTGCGCTTCGACAAGGACACGGTCAAGGCCGTCTCGCGGCTGGTCGAGCTGCACCTGCGCTTCCACGGGTACGGCGGTGGCGAGTGGACCGACTCCGCCGTCCGCCGCTACGTCAACGACGCCGGGCCACTGCTCAGCCGGCTGCACAAGCTCACCCGGTCCGACAGCACGACGCGCAATGCCCGCAAGGCGGCCCGGCTCTCGCGCACCTACGACGACCTCGAGCAGCGCATCGAGCACCTGCTGGAGGCCGAGGAGCTGGCCGCGATCCGGCCCGACCTGGACGGCGAGCAGATCATGGCGCTGCTGAAGGTGCCGCCGGGCCCGGTGGTCGGCCGCGCCTACCGCCACCTGCTGCAGGTGCGACTCGACCAGGGCCCGCTCAGCGAGGAGGCCGCGCAGGAGCAGCTGATCAGCTGGTGGGCCGAGCAGCCGGAGTCAGCGGCCAACCGTGGGTGAGGGCACGACGCCACGCAGCGAGCGGCCGTAGCCGAGCGCCGACGCCAGGTAGATGAGGCCGACGACGGCGTACACCAGCGGGGAGTACCCGTCGTCGGGCACCACCAGGGCGGCCACCGCGGCTGCGATCACGAAGGCCACGTTGAAGACGACGTCGTAGAACGCGAAGACGCGGCCCCGGAAGTCGTCGTCGATCTCGCGCTGCACGATCGCGTCGACGCAGATCTTCACGCCCTGCGCGGCCACGCCGAGTGCGAACGCGGCACCCAGCAGCACCGGCACGGTCAGCACGGCGACCAGCAGCGCCTGCACCGCGCCGGCCGCCGCCAGGCAGCGCCAGATCCACCCCCCGGTGCCCCAGCGGCTCGTGGCGACCGGGGTCACCAGGGCGGCGACGCCGAACCCGACCCCGGCCGAGACGAAGACCGTGGCCAGCAGCCGCAGGCCCGCCGAGACGTCCCGCGGGTCGTTGAAGTAGTTGCGGCACAGCAGGATCGTGGCGATCGTCGTCAGGCCGTAGGCGAACCGGTGGGCGCCGACGGCGGCCAGGGCGTTCCACGCAGGACGCCGCTCGCGGACGTGCCGCTCGCCCTGCACGACCGCGGGCCAGCCGATCGCCGTCCGCTCGCCGTGGTCGGGACCGAGCAGCCCGGGAGCCATCCGCAGCGCGAGCGACGAGGCGGCCAGGTACACCAGGGCGGCGATGACCAGCAGCACGGCGTCGCCGCCGTCGCCGGTGGGCAGCTCGGCGCGCACCAGGTAGGCCAGGCCACCGCCGGCGAGCGCCGCGAGCGTGCCGCAGGTGGGCGAGACGGCGTTGGCCATGACCAGCTCGTGCCGCGGCACCACGTGCGGCAGGCTGGCCCCGAGCGAGGTGAGGAAGAACCGGTTGACGCCCAGGCAGGCCAGCACCCCGACGTACAGTGCCGGGCCGGTGCCGCCCACGGCGACGAGCAGCGCGACGCCGAGCACCATCACCGCGCGCAGCGCGTTGGCCAGCACCATCACCTGTCGGCGGCGCCACCGGTCGAGCAGCACCCCGGCGAACGGTCCCACCAGCGTGTAGGGCAGCACGGTGACCGCGAAGATCCCGGCCGTGGCCGTGGGGGTGGCCGCGCGCTCGGGGGAGAAGAAGACCAGGCTGGCGAGCGCCACCTGGAAGATGCCGTCCCCGCTCTGCGAGACGACGCGCACGGTGAACAGCCGGCGGAAGTCACGCCCGCGCAGCACGATGCGCAGGTCCGCGACGAAGGGCACGAGGTCACTGTAAGCACGCGCCGGTCACGCGCTCGCGGCGCACCCGGCTGCCGCCCGACGACGCAGAAGTGGGGCACCCGAGGATCCCGGGTACCCCACTGCCTGCGGTCTGGTCGACCGGCTCAGCGCACGGTCAGCGCTCGACCTCGCCGCGGATGAAGGCCTCGACGCTCGCGCGGCCCTCGTCGTCCGGGCGCTGCACGGGCGGGGACTTCATCAGGTACGACGACGCCGCCAGCAGGGCGCCACCGATGCCGCGGTCCTTGGCGATCTTGGCCGCGCGGATCGCGTCGATGATGATGCCGGCCGAGTTCGGGGAGTCCCAGACCTCGAGCTTGTACTCGAGGTTCAGCGGGACGTCGCCGAACGCGCGACCCTCGAGGCGCACGTACGCCCACTTGCGGTCGTCCAGCCACTGCACGTAGTCCGACGGGCCGATGTGCACGTTCTTGGCGCCCATGTCGTGGCCGATGTTCGACGTCACGGCCTGCGTCTTGGAGATCTTCTTGGACTCCAGCCGGTCGCGCTCGAGCATGTTCTTGAAGTCCATGTTGCCGCCGACGTTCAGCTGGTACGTGCGGTCCAGCACGACGCCGCGGTCCTCGAACAGCTTGGCCATGACGCGGTGCGTGATGGTCGCGCCCACCTGCGACTTGATGTCGTCACCGATGATCGGGACGCCGGCGTCCTCGAACTTCTGCGCCCACTCGGGGTCGGAGGCGATGAAGACGGGCAGTGCGTTGACGAAGGCCACGCCCGCGTCGATCGCGCACTGCGCGTAGAACTTGTCGGCGTGCTCGGAGCCCACCGGCAGGTAGGAGACGAGGACGTCGGCGCCGGAGTCCTTCAGCGCCTGGACGACGTCGACGGGCTCGGCGTCGGACTGGTCGATCGTCTCGAGGTAGTACTTGCCGAGGCCGTCCATGGTCGGGCCGCGCTGGACGGTGACGCCGGTCGGCGGGATGTCGCAGATCTTGATGGTGTTGTTCTCGCTCGACACCAGCGCCTCGGACAGGTCGAAGCCGACCTTCTTGGCGTCGACGTCGAAGGCGGCCACGAACTCGATGTCGCGGACGTGGTACTCGCCGAACATGACGTGCATCAGGCCCGGCACGGTGCCACTGGCGTCGGCGTCCCGGTAGTAGTGCACGCCCTGGACGAGCGACGAGGCGCAGTTGCCGGCGCCGACGATGGCTACGCGGACGGATCCCATGCGGTTCTCCTTCAATCGTTGGTGCTGCGGGTCGGGCTGGTCGTGCGGGAGACGCCGAAGCGTCAGGGGTGGTCGCCGTCCGAGGTGGACGACTGACGCTCGTGCGAGATGAGCTCGTTGAGCCACCGGACCTCGCGCTGCGCGGACTCCAGGCCGTGCCGCTGCAGCTCGAGGGTGTACTGGTCGGCGCGCTCGCGGCTGCGGGCGACCGAGGTGCTGATCGCGTCCAGCCGCTCCTCGAGCCGGCTGCGCCGTCCCTCCAGGATGCGCAGGCGCACCTCGGTGGGCGTGCGGGCGAAGAACGCGAACCGGACGCCGAAGCTCTCGTCCTCCCAGCTGGTGGGGCCGGAGTCGTCGACCAGCGCGTCGAAGTGGTCCTTGCCGGACGCCGTGAGCTCGTACACGATGCGCGCCCGGCGGCTGGTGGCCGCGGTGTCGTCGGCGGGGGTCGACTGGGTGATCCAGCCCTGCTCGGACAGGTGCTTCAGGCAGGGATAGAGCGTGCCGTAGCTGAGGGCCCGGAACGGGCCGAGCACGGTGGCCAGCCGCTTGCGCAGCTCGTAGCCGTGCAGCGGGTTGTCGTGCAGCAGGCCCAGCACGGCCAGGTCGAGGACGTCGGCACGACGTGGCACGCGGCAGTCCTCCTCGATCCGTCGGTACAACGCCGCGATGTATCGCGGCGATATGTCGAACCATAGATCGCCGGTGACCGTCAGGCAAACCGGACCGGGGCGACGAGGTCACCGGCGGATCCGGTGAGGACCCGGTGAAGGCCGCCATCTCGAGTGGGGGATCTCGGGGTTCCCCCGCATACTGGACCGCGCCCGGCACCTCGTCGCGGCACCTGGCCCCCCGCTCCCCCCAGCTTGGAGACCCCGCGCCGTGCGACGCATCGTCGACTACCCCCGAGCCGGCCGCGCCGGTTGGCGCCGCTTCGTCCCGTCGTGGCGGCTCGTGCTCGGCTCCGGCCTGGTGATGTTCCTGCTCGGCGTCATCGGCTTCTCGGTGCTCTACGCCAGTGTCGACGTCCCCGACCCCAACAAGCTGGTGACGGCCAACGCGTCAGTCGTGTACTGGTCGGACGGCAAGACCGAGCTGGGCCGCTTCGGCGACGTCAACCGCCGCTCGGTACCGCTCTCCCAGATGCCCGACTCGCTGCAGAAGGCCGTGCTGGCCGCCGAGGACCGCAGCTTCTACGACAACCTCGGCTTCTCGCCGCGCGGCATCGCGCGGGCGGTCTGGGTCAAGCTGCGCGGCGGCTCGACCCAGGGTGGCTCGACGATCACCCAGCAGTACGTCAAGAACTACTTCCTCACCCAGGACCGCACGGCCACCCGCAAGGCGAAGGAGTTCGTCATCGCGTTGAAGGTCGAGCAGGTGGAGAGCAAGGACAAGATCCTCGAGAACTACCTCAACACCATCTACTTCGGTCGCGGGGCGTTCGGCGTCGAGACCGCCAGCCAGGCGTACTTCGGCCGCTCGGCCAAGGACCTCACCGTCGCGCAGAGCGCGCTGCTCGCCTCGGTCATCCGCTCGCCGGGGCTCTACGACCCGGTGACGCACAAGGACAAGGCTGAGGAGCGGATGAACTACGTGCTCGACGGGATGGTCAGCCAGGGCTGGCTGACCCAGGCCGAGCGCGACAAGGTGAAGTACCCCAAGGTCGTCAAGCGCAGGCAGGACAACCGGCTCGGGGGCACCAACGGCTACCTGCTCAAGGTGGTGCGGCAGGAGGTCGTCAGCAAGGCGGGGCTGACCGACGCCGACATCGACCGTGGCGGGCTGAAGATCGTCAGCACCTTCGACCGCCGGATGCAGGCGGCCGCCGTCGACGCGATGAAGCAGGAGATGCCCACCCAGGACGACAAGGGCGTCGCCGCCGGTCTGGTGGCCATCACGCCCGGGGACGGTGCGGTCACCGCGATGTACGGCGGCCCCGACGCGATCAAGCGCGAGTACAACGCGGCGACCCAGGCGGTGATGCAGGCCGGATCGACGTTCAAGCCGTTCGCCCTGGCCGCCGCGCTGGAGGACGGGAAGTCACTGCGCTCGCGGTACAGCGGGGCCTCGCCGCAGACGTTCGCCAACAACTACAAGGTCACCAACTTCGGCAACGAGCAGTTCGGCATGATCGACCTGCTCACCGCCACCGCGAACTCGGTCAACACCGTGTACGTCGGACTGAACGAGGACGTCGGCCCGAAGCGCACCGTCGAGGCGGCCATCGCGGCGGGCTACCCGAAGAACACCCTCGGCCTGGAGGCCAACGCCGGCAACGTGCTCGGTACCGCGTCCCCGCACGTGATCGACGTCGCCGACGCGTACGCCACCTTCGCAGCGCAGGGCAAGCACGCTCCCGCCTACACCGTGCGCAGCGTGACCCTGGCCTCGGGCAAGCAGACCTACAAGGCGAAGCCGAAGGCCAACCGCGCCTTCAGCGAGACCGCGATGGCCGACCTGACGTACGCGCTGCAGGGCGTCGTCCAGCGCGGGTCCGGCGCGTACGCGGGCGGCAACCTCGGGCGGCCGGCGGCCGGCAAGACGGGCACGTCGCAGGAGAGCAACTCGGCGTGGTTCGCGGGGTACACCCCGCAGCTCGCGGCTGCGGTCGGCATGTACCGCGAGGGCAAGAACGGCAAGGTCGAGTCGCTCGCCGGGCTCGGCGGTCGCAGCAACGTCACCGGTGGCTCGTTCCCGGTGCGGATCTGGACGGCGTTCATGAAGGCGGCGCTCGAGGGGCAGAAGGTCGAGCAGTTCCCCCAGCCGGTGTACGGCGGCAAGACGAACGTGCCGACCAACACCGCGCCGGCCACGACGGCGACGCCCACGCCCACGACGTCGACCACGAAGGCGCCGACGCCCACCCAGACCCCGACGACGACGCCGACCCCGACGCCCACCCAGACCCCGACGCAGACGCAGACGCTGCCGTTGCCCACCAGCCCGTCCTCCTCGCCGTCCGGCACGGCGACGGCCGGAGGCGGCGGTGGCGGCGGCGGTGGGGCCGGCGGTGGCGCCGGCGGCGGGTCAGGTGGCGGGTCTGGCGGTTCGACCGGTGGTGCTCCCGCTCCCGGCGGGTGAGGTGCGGCATGATCAGCCGGTGGACCCCGCCCGCCAACCCGGCGCAGAACTGGCGCTGACGCGGCCGGAGGCGGCGTCCGCCGTGGTGGTCTCGCCCTCCCGCGAGGATCCGGTGGTCGCGGGCCTGTCCAGCGTGGTCGGCGGGCCGGGCGGTGGCCACGTGCGAGCCGGCCGCCATGGGTGGTGGACGGCGGCCCGGGTGCTCGTCGTCCTGTCGATGCTGGTGATGATGCTCGGCGTCCTCGAGAAGGAGCACTGCCGCGCTCAGGGCTGGTCGACGCCCGACCAGTTCTTCCACGCCTGCTACTCCGACCTGCCCCTGGTGTACGAGGCCAGCGGCCTGGCGCAGGGCGCCGTGCCGTACGTCGACCCGGCCGCGGGGTCCTACCTCGCGCAGCCGGTGCTGACCGGCCTGGTGATGTGGGCCGTCGGACAGGTGACGCCGAGCGGTGAGCTCCTCCCGCGCGACCGGTGGTACTTCGACCTGTCGACGCTGCTGATCGCGGGGCTGGTGGTCGGGCTGGTCCTGCTCACCGTCGCGAGCGCCGGCCGCCGACGACCCTGGGATGCCGCCCTGGTGGCGCTCAGCCCGCTGCTGGCGCTGTCGGCGCTGGTCTCCCTCGACCTGCTGGGCGTCACCCTCGCCGCCGGCGGGCTGCTGGCGTGGGGCCGACGCCGGCCGGTGCTGGCCGGGGTGCTGCTCGGCCTGGCCGTGACGGCCCGGACCTACCCCGTCGTGCTCGTGCTCGTCCTCGCCGCGCTCGCCGCGCGCACCGGGCGCTGGCGGGAGTGGGCCGTCACCGCGGCTGCTGCGGCGGTGACGGTGCTGGCTGTGCTGGCCCCCTGGCTGGCGGTCAACGCCGCCGGCGTGAAGGCGGCGTACAGCGGCTGGGCGAACAGCACCGCCGGGTACGGGTCGCTGTGGGTGCTGCCGCAGACCCTGCCGGCCGAGCCCCGGCCGCGGTGGGTGGCCCAGCTGGGGATCATGCCGCACACGCTGCCGGCGAGCGTGGTCACCGCGCTCGCGGTGATCGGGCTGGTGGTCGCCGCGGTGGCCGGGCTGCTGCTGACGCTGGCCACCGACCGGCGTCCGCGGGTCGCTCAGGTCGCGTTCGTCGTCCTGGCGGTGGTGGTGCTGACCGGCAAGTCCTGGCCGGTCCAGGCGTCTCTGTGGTTGCTGCCGCTGGCGGCGCTCGCCCGCCCGCGGTGGCGCGACCACCTGGTGTGGGTCGCCGCGGAGGCGACCTACTTCGTGGGCGTGTGGCTCTACATCGGTGGTCAGACCAACGTCGACCGCGGGCTGCCCGGGGCGTGGTACTCGCTGTTGCTCGTGGTGCGGGCCGCCGGGCTGCTGTGGCTGGTCTGGTGCGTGGTGAGCGATGCGCGCCGTCCGGAGCAGGACGTGGTGCGAGCCGCCACCGGCGACGACGACCCGCTCGGCGGCCCCTTCGTCGACACCCCCGACGCCCTCGTCGTCCGCTTCCGCTAGTCCCCGCCGCGGGGTTGAACGGCGCGGGCTGAACGGCGCGGGGCAACGCCGCGCCATTCGGGGTCACTGTGGGTGCCCCCGCGCTACTCGGCGAATGCAGTAGAGCGCCCCGATCGAGGCGACCGCCGGACGTCGGCACGCCGGCCGCGCGGGCCTGTGGACGACGATTGGCCCGGGCTCGCCCGCAGCCGGTACCCTGCATGGTGTCGTCGCGGGCCCTGGCCGGTGGATCCGGCCTGTCGGGTGCCGCGACGCACGACGTATCAGCCCTCCTGTCACGGAGAGACCGTGGCCGCCTGAGTCCAGAGGAGGTGGGTTAACGCATGCGTCACTACGAGCTCATGGTGATTCTCGACCCCGATCTCGAGGAGCGCACCGTCGCTCCGAGCCTCGACAAGTTCCTCAACGTCATCCGCAAGGGTGGCGGCAGCGTCGAGAAGGTCGACGTCTGGGGACGTCGTCGTCTCGCGTACGACATCAACAAGAAGTCCGAGGGCATCTACGCGGTGGTCGACATGATGGCCGAGCCGGCGCTCGCGCAGGAGCTCGACCGCCAGCTCGGACTCAACGAGTCCGTGATGCGCACCAAGCTCATCCGTCCCGAGGTGCGCTGACGCCGCACGGTCCGCTCCGCCGGATCGTCCGACGTCCCGCACCCACCGCAGAACCGAAGGGCAGGCCATGGCAGGCGACACCATCATCACGATCGTCGGCAACCTCACCGGCGACCCCGAGCTGCGCTTCACCCCGTCCGGCGCGGCCGTCGCGAACTTCACCATCGCGTCGACCCCGCGCACGTTCGACCGCCAGTCGAACGAGTGGAAGGACGGCGAAACGCTGTTCATGCGCTGCTCGGTGTGGCGTGAGGCGGCCGAGAACGTCGCCGAGTCACTGACGCGCGGTACCGCGGTCATCGCCCAGGGTCGGCTGCAGTCACGCAGCTACGAGACCAAGGAAGGCGAGAAGCGCACCGTGACCGAGATGCAGGTCGACGAGGTCGGCCCGACGCTTCGGCGCGCCACGGCCAAGGTCACCAAGGCCCAGCGCGGCGGTGGCGGCGGCGGCTTCGGCGGCGGCGGTCAGGGCCAGGGTGGCGGCGGCCAGGGTGGCGGCAGCCAGGGTGGTTGGGGCGGTGGCTCCGGCCAGGGTGGCCAGGGCGGCGGCCAGCAGGCCGACGACCCGTGGGCGACCGGCCCGTCCGGCGGCGCTGCTGCCGGCGGCGGCGGCCAGGCAGGCGGCTTCACCGACGACCCGCCGTTCTGATCCTGCGGTAACAGCACGAACCGCCCGGCCTCACCGGGCGTCTGAAAGTTCCGATCCGACCATCCCGGGCCGACATCGCACGCGGCCCGGGCTCCACGAAAGGGGAGCTCCACGATGGCAAAGCCCGTTGTGCGCAAGCCGAAGAAGAAGGCCAACCCGCTGAAGGCGGCGAAGGTCGAGTACATCGACTACAAGGACACTGCGCTGTTGCGCAAGTTCATCTCGGACCGCGGCAAGATCCGCGCCCGCCGGGTGACCGGTGTCTCCGTCCAGCAGCAGCGACAGCTCGCGAGCGCGATCAAGAACGCGCGCGAGATGGCCCTGCTGCCGTACTCGAGCTCGGCTCGCTGAGAAGGGGACGACAGATGAAGCTCATCCTCACCCAGGAGGTCACCGGCCTCGGTGCGCCCGGCGACGTGGTCGACGTCAAGGACGGCTACGCCCGTAACTTCCTGATGCGTCGCTCGCTGGGCACGCCCTGGACCAAGGGCGGCCAGAAGCAGGTCGACGCGATCCGCAAGGCGCGCTCGACCCGCGAGATCGCCACGCTCGAGCAGGCTCAGACCATCAAGGCCCAGCTCGAGGGCCGCACCGTCACGCTCACGGCCCAGGCCGGCGCGACCGGGCGGCTGTTCGGTGCGGTGACCACGGCGGACGTCGCCGAGGCCGTCGCGAACGCCGGCGGTCCCGAGCTCGACCGTCGCAAGATCGAGCTCGGCCAGCCGATCAAGGCTGTCGGCCGGCACGACGTGAGCGTCCGGCTGCACCCCGAGGTGGCCGCCACGGTGGCCATCGAGGTCGTCTCCGGCTGATCGACGTCCGGCCTCGACGGGGCCCGTATCCCACACCGGGATGCGGGCCCCGTCGCCGTCCCACCCCCTGCCTTTCCGCCACTCAGGCCGGTTTCCGCCACTCAGGCCGGTTTCGACGTCCGCAAACCGGCCTGAGTGGCGGAAAGGGTGCCGGGGGTCAGCGGGTGGCGCCGACCACGGCCCACGACTCGCCCCGCGCCCGCCAGGCCAGCGCCAGCCCGCGCACCGCCATGAAGACCCCGAAGCCCCACCACAGACCGGACGACGACACGCCCCCCGCGCGCACCGCCAGCACCACCGGCAGGTAGACCGCGAGCTGCACCACGGCGGCGCCAGCGAGCCAGCGCCCGTCACCGGCTCCGATCAGCACGCCGTCGAGCACGAAGACGAAGCCGGACAGCGGCTGTTGCAGCCCCACCACGACGAGGGCCCCGGCGATCGCGGCCGCCACCTGCGGGTCCGCCGTGAACAGCGCCGGCAGCACCCGGTGCGCCGCCACCACGACCGCGCCCAGCGCCGCGCCACCCAGCACTCCCCAGCGCAGCATCAGCGCGGTGAGCGAGCGCGCCCGCGCGACATCCCCGGCGCCCAGCGCGTGGCCGGTGAGCGACTGCCCGGCGATGGCCAGCGCATCGAGCGCGAAGACCAGGAACGTCCAGATCGTGCCGGACACCTGGTACGCCGCGAGCGTCACGTCGCCGCCGGACGCCGCAGCCCAGGTGGTGAGCAGCAGCACGGCCCGCAGGGCCAGCGTGCGCACCAGCAGGGGCAGACCGTCGCGGGCGGCGCCGAGCACCCGGGTGGGGTGCGGCCGAAGGGCGGCCGCGACGCCGAGCGCGTGGTGGCGGCGGATCCCGCGGACGACGACGGTGAGCAGCGCCGCCGCCATCGCGGTCTGCGCGAGCACCGTCCCCAGGGCTGAGCCGGCGATCCCCAGGTCGAGACCGAAGACGAACAGGATGTTGAGGACGATGTTCGTTGAGAACCCGGCGACCGCGACGGCGAGCGGGGTGCGGGTGTCCTGCAGGCCGCGCAGCACACCGGTACTGGCGAGGACGACAAGCATGCCCGGCACGCCCAGGGCGCTGATCCGCAGGTAGGTGACCGCCTGCTCGGTGGCCGCCCCCGAGGCGCCGAAGACGCCGGCGATCGGCCCGGCGAACGCGCCGAGCAGCGCGGCGCTGGCCAGCCCGATGAGCACTGCCAGCCACACGCCGTCCACGCCGAGGCGAAGGGCCGCCGGCAGGTCACCGGCGCCGGCGCGACGGGCGACGGCGGCCGTCGTCCCGTAGGCGAGGAACACGAAGATCCCGGCGGCGGTCGACAGAGCTGCGGCCGCGACTCCGAGGCCGGCGAGCGGCACGGTGCCCAGCCGGCCGACGATCGCCGAGTCGGCCAGCAGGAACGCCGGCTCGGCGACCAGCGCGAGGAACGCGGGCACGGCGAGGCGCAGCACCTCACGCGAGCTGCCGTCCGGATGGCGGGCAGGTGGACGCCGGATGTCGGATGCCCTCGAACTTTCTTTCGTCCACAGCATGTGCACGGCCGTCGGCGCAGGTCGGGGGCAGGCATCGCCCCCAGACCGGGCACCTTGTCCACAGGCCGCCCCACAGGCTGTGGGTGGTGGTCAACAGGTCGTCCACACCTTCTCACCAGGCCCGCCCACAGGGACGTTCGACGTGGCGGACGATCGCGCCCTAGCGTGTGTCTCCCACCTCACGATCGTCGATGTCAGTGCCGGCTGGTGCACTGTCCCCGGGTCGCTCAACGGGATACGTGCAGTCAGCTCTGGAGGTTTCGCGGGTGTCGATCACCGACGTTGACGCGCCGTCGTCCTACGGGCCGCCGAGCAGCCCCGGTGAGTCGTTCGACCGCACGCCGCCCCAGGACGTCGCCGCCGAGCAGTCGGTGCTCGGCGGGATGATGCTGAGCAAGGACGCGATCGCGGACGTCGTCGAGGTGCTAAGAAGCAACGACTTCTACCGCCCCGCCCACGAACTGGTCTTCGACGCCGTGCTCGACCTCTACGGTCGCGGCGAGCCCGCCGACGCGGTGACGGTCTCCGACGAGCTCACCAAGCGCGGCGACCTCGCGCGGGTGGGCGGAGCGCCCTACCTGCACACGCTGATCTCCTCGGTGCCGACGGCCGCGAACGCCGGCTACTACGCGCGGATCGTGCGCGAGCGGGCTGTCCTCCGCCGGCTCGTCGAGGCCGGCACCAAGATTGTGCAGCTCGGCTACGCCACCACCGGCGGGGACGTCGACGACCTGGTCAACGCGGCGCAGGCCGAGGTCTACGCCGTCACCGAGCGGCGCACCAGCGAGGACTACCTCCCGATTGGGCAGATCATCGAGCCGACGGTCGACGAGATCGAGGCGGCCGGGCACCGCGGCGAGGGCATGATCGGCGTCCCGACCGGCTTCGCCGACCTCGACCGGCTGACGAACGGCCTGCACCCCGGCCAGATGATCGTGCTGGCGGCTCGTCCGGCGATCGGGAAGGCGCTGGCGCTCGACACCCCCCTGCCCACGCCCACCGGCTGGACGACGATGGGGCAGGTCCGGGTCGGCGACGAGGTCATCGGCGCGGACGGCGCGCCGACCACGGTGGTCGGCGCGACCGAGGTCATGACCGACCGGCCCTGCTACGAGGTCTACTTCTCCGACGGTTCGGTCATCGTCGCGGACGAGCAGCACCAGTGGCTCACCGACACCAGGGCCTCCCGCCGGAGCGCCCAGGCGGCCCGCACGCAGTACAACGGCTACCGCAACCAGCGCACGTTCGCGGCGGTGCGCACGACGGCCGAGATCGCCAGCACGCTGCGCTGCCGCACGGCCGACCGGCGGCTCAACCACAGCGTCTCGACCACGGCGCCGCTGCGCCTGCCCGAGCAGCAACTGCTGCTGCCGCCCTACGTGCTCGGGGCCTGGCTCGGCGACGGCACGAGCCAGGCGGCCACGCTGACCAGCGCCGACCCCGAGATCGTCGTGCGGATCGAAGCGGACGACGTCCTGGCGGTCCCCACGGCAGCCACGCTGCGCTACCAGCTGCGCCTGCCGGACGAGCCCGTCGCCGAGCGTGCGTGCGTGGTCTGCGGGACGTCGTTCCTGCCGCACACGTCGCAGGTGCGCACGTGCGGACGCAGCTGCGGCGATCGAGCTCGGCTGCTGAGCCAGCCGATGGCCGCGCCAACGTGCCCCGACTGCGGCGCGCCGAGCTCGGGGATGCGTCGGTGCCAGGCCTGCCACTGGCGCGTCGGCACGGTGCAGGGTCGGCTACGCACCCTCGGGGTGTTGGGTAACAAGCACATCCCCGATGTCTACCTGCGGGCCAGCGAGCAGCAGCGGCGCGACCTGCTCGCGGGCCTGCTCGACACTCACGGCACGGTGATGCCCACTGGCGTGGTCCAGTTCACCAGCACCAGCCAGCGTCTGGCCGAGGGTGTGCGCGAGCTGGTCGTCGGGCTGGGTTACCGCTGCGGAGTGTCGAGTCGGCGGGTGCGCGGTCGTAGCGAGGCCTCGAGCGTCGCGTGGACGATCTCGTTCAGCACCGACGACATCGTGTTCTGGCTCGAGCGCAAGCGCCTGGTGCACAAGGAGCGCTCGCAGCGGCAGTTCACCCGCCGTGGCTCCCGGTTCATCACCGAGGTGCGGCCGATCGCCCCGGTGCCGGTGCGATGCATCGAGGTGGCCGCGTCCGACCATCTGTACCTCGCGGGCGAGTCGATGATCCCGACGCACAACTCGACCATGGGCCTCGACATCGCCCGGTCCGCGTCCATCAAGCACGGGATGACGTCGGTGATCTTCTCGCTCGAGATGAGCCGCACCGAGATCACGATGCGCATGCTCAGCGCCGAGGCCAAGATCCCGCTGCAGAAGCTGCGCCAGGGCCGGCTCGAGGACTCGGACTGGACCAAGATGGCACGCACGATGGGCGAGCTGAGTGATGCGCCGCTGTTCATCGACGACAGCCCGAACATGTCGCTGATGGAGATCCGGGCCAAGTGCCGCCGGCTCAAGCAGCGACACGACCTCAAGATCGTGATCATCGACTACCTGCAGCTGATGAGCAGCGGCAAGCGAGTCGAGTCCCGCCAGCAGGAGGTGTCGGAGTTCTCGCGGGCCCTCAAGCTGCTCGCCAAGGAGCTCGAGGTGCCGGTGATCGCGATCAGCCAGCTCAACCGTGGTCCTGAGCAGCGCACCGACAAGCGCCCCCAGATGTCCGATCTGCGTGAATCGGGGAGCATTGAACAGGATGCCGACATGGTGATCCTGCTGCACCGCGAGGACGCCTACGAGCGCGAGTCACCTCGCGCCGGCGAGGCTGACTTCATCGTCGCCAAGCACCGCAACGGCCCCACCGACACGATCACGGTCGCCTTCCAGGGCCACTACTCCCGCTTCGTCGACATGGCCCAGAGCTGACTCCTGCCTGATGTGCCGGTCTGGTGAGGTGGTGAACGGTCACGTGGTCGACGGCCGCGCCTGGCACCCGCCGACTGACCGTACGGCCTCACCTCGAACGCCGCTCCCCAGTTTGGACGGGCTACGGCTGTGCGATGCAGGCCGGTAATGCGCGCTCGACTGGGTCGGCCCTGCTGCTGATGCTCATCCTTGTGGGGCCCAGACGGGACGGCTAGCTGCGCAGCGTGCCCCGGGCAAGGCTGTCGCCTGAGTGCTGCGGCTTGTTGTCGAACCCTTCGCGCGAGATGTCGACGATGACGTAGCCCTGATCGATGAGCGCCTGGGTGATGGGGAAGCTCACCGGCGCACTGCCATGAAACACGCCAACCGAGACCATGCGTTCGCCGTCTTCGTTGATCAGCCAGACCTCGATGAACCCGTCGCGGGCGTTCAGCGGCCTGTTCGTCGCGACTGTCAGATCCACGCCCCCGCCGACCCGTACGAGACGTGCCTCGCCCAGGGGCTGGTTCGTGTCCAGCGTGTCCAGCTCTGCCTGCGCGATGGTGGCGGGCGCGGGCGGCGTATCGCTCCACAGGGCCCGACCTGTCAGCAGTCCGACGGCGAGCCCGGCGGCGGCCATTCCCGCCGCCCACGGAAGAACTTGCCGACGTGCGCGAGCCGAGCGGCGCGACTCCAGCGTGGCGTCGGGCGTGGCGTCGGGAGTGGTGACGGCCGACCACCGCGTCGTCGGCTCCGGGATGTCCGGCGCCTGGTCGGCGCTGGGCGGCCTCTTAGCGTCCAGGACGATCGCTTCTTCGATGCGTGACCAGACGGTCTCGGGAGGTGCGCTCCAGGTCGACGGGCCCTCCGGGTTGGCGGCCAGGACGAGGGTGCGTCTCAACTCCTCGACCGTGGTCGCGCAGGTCGGGCAGCCGTTGACATGGTCGACCAGCTCCGTGCTCATCTCAGCGCCTGACCCCAGCGCCAGGTCGACGAGCAGCTCGTCGTCAGGATGAGACACGGTCCACCTCCTTCAGTCGGTTTCGAAGCTGTACGAGTCCACGTCGCACGTGGCTCTTCACGGTGCCCAGCGGCAGGTCGAGCAGCTCGGCGATCTCATCGTGCGGTCTGTCTTCGATGAAGGCCATCCGAAGCACGGTCCCTCGTGGTGGCCCCATCCGCTCCAGCTCGTGGGCGACGAGCAGGCGCTCGGCACACGATTCGTCGTGCGAGTCGAGCGATTGCGAAACCGTCTGCGCGGCAACGGCGTTGAGGTTGCGGTGGGCCTTGAAGCGCTGGGTCCGAACGTCGGCGATCCGGTGCTTCGTGATTCCCACGAGCCACGCTGCCATCGAGCCTCGGTCCGGCCGCAGGGTATGACGGCCGTTCCACGCTGACACGAACACCTGCTGGGTGACGTCCTCCGCGTCGTGCGGATCGCCGAGAGAGCGGAGCGCGATCGTGTGAACCAGGGGCGACCATCGCCGGTAGGCATCGGCGAGCGCGTCGGGTGAGCCTGCCGCGAGCAGCGCGGCGAGCTCGAGTTCGTCCACGTCGGAGCCGTGCAGGTGCACGCGAATAACCTAACCACCTTCATGTCGCCGGGTCAGGTACTGCCAGCACAACCACGTTCTGCTCGTAGTGGCGCGCTTTGGCGTCGAAGTCGCCGCCGCACGTGATCAGGTGCAGTCGGGGTGGGCCGGTGCGGGCGAAGACGGACCTGAGGTCGAGGGAAGACTTGTCCAGATTGCGAGTCGAGCTGACCACGTAGCGCCGTGAGACTGCCCTGGACTCGACGGTGATGATGTCTCCCCGCCGCAGCTGGCCAAGACGGGCCAGCGGTCCGATGCCGTACCCCGGGGCATCGATGTGTGCGGCGAGGACGGCGGCACCAGCACGATCGCCGGGTCGAGGGCCGTAGCGGTACCAGCCGGCCTCCGCGGGGTTGACCGGCAGGGCCATCTGCCCGTCCCTGGCCACACCGACCGCCCGGATCGCCATCCGGACCCCGAGGCGGGCGATGACAACGCTGGTCGGTGGCGCCGGAGTGACGACGTCCCCCGGGCCCGTCGCAGCGTCTGCAGACCCGCGGTCGGGGCCTGGTTCCGGTCGCGACTTCGACCGCCGGGGGATCTCCGGCTCACGAGCGGACACGGGCGGCACCGTGAACGGCACCGCGGACGGCAGCGCTTGTGCCGTCGGCGCCGTGGGCTCAGCGCGGGTAGCCCAGGCCGTACCACCGCCCGCGAGGAGGGCGGCCACCAGAGCGGTGGCCACCCTCCTGCGGGAGCGACTGGAACTCATCTCAGCGAGTCGCCCGAGACAGGCGGCGGCGAGGGATGAGCACGAGGGCCGCGGTCAGTGCGGCGACCGACCCGATCAGGGCCAGCCGGGCCAGATCGGGACCGGATGTCGCCGCGGCCGCGGCCTGTCCGCCTGAACCGGCCGGGATGCCGCCGGGCGCGGAGTGCAGACCGTCGATGGTCTGCACCGCCAGCTTGAGGTTCTTGTCCGTCGCGCTGCCCCAGGCGTAGACGATGGTGTTCGTCCCTTCTGCCAGCTTCAGGTCGGCTGGGCCGATCACGACCGTGTCGGTACCCGCCAGCACCACGTCCGCTGAGATCGTGCCAGCCGCGACGACGGCCTTTGCCTCGTTGGGATTGGTGAGGTTCTTCAGTGCGGCTGCGCCGTTGGCGCGCACGTCAACGGCCGGGGCCGCAGCGTCGTGCCGGACAGTGAGCCGAGCCTTGCCGGCAGCGAGCGCGGAGGTGTCGTTGACGTAGGGCGTGAGCTGCGGATCGCCGCTCGCGCTGAGGTGAGCCACAACGGTGATGTTGGCCCCGGCCGGGACCGCGACGTTGTTGGCCTCAACGATTGCAGCGCCGTCGGCGCCGGCTCCGGCTGCGGTGACCTTGAGGTCATAGTCACCCGCGGGGAGCATGACGGGGTCGGTCAGCGTGCCGGGTTTGAAGTCGGTCAGCAACGACTTGCCGTTCGCGTAGACGTCCACGGTCGCACCCGGCACTGCGTGCAGTACCGAGACGGCGGCATCGTTGCCGGCGGCATTCGCGGGGGCGGCGAGCAAGAAGCTGGCCCCTATCAGCGTGAGTACGGCGAGAGAGCGAGTGAGCTTCATGTCAGCGGTTTCCTTGTCAGTGGGCGTGACCGTGATGGTCAGAGGTCGGCCGGGCGAAGGACACGGGTGATGCCGTGGGCGATCTGCTTGTTGCCCTTGTTGATGTCGAACGCGCGCCGGTTGATGAACGGGTTGCGGTCGTTGGGGTCGTTGTCGCGCAGCATGATCAGCTTGTAGCGCTTCGAGATGACGTAGACCTTGAACGTCGCGCCGGGCAGGGCGGTTGCGAGCCTGACGCGGTTGGACTTCAGGGCCTGGGCGGAATCGATCGTGGCTCCGGGAACGACGTGGTAGAGCAGGACCGACTCGAGCGTGTCGACGCCCACGGCAGCGGCGAGGGCGTCGAACGTGGCCTTCTCGCTGCGCTGCCATCGGCCGGTCAGGTCGCGAGCGAGGAGCCGGAACGCACGGTCATTCGGGATGAAGGCCGTGACCGGAGTGTTGCCGTCGGCGAGCACCCCGACCGGGCTGTTCGGCTTGGCGGCGAGGACCGCGAGCACAGCCTCGGTCACGATGTCGTAGTCGTCCCAGTTGCTGTCGAACTGGTTGCCGTCCGAGGTCAAGACCGCGGCCAGGCTCTTGGTGCCGGTTGGCTTCGCATGCTTGGTGGATGCGATCGCGGCTGGTGCCGTGAGACTGCCCGCCAGTGCGGCGGTGACGCAAGCGGCAAGAAGGCGCTTCTTCATCGAGGGTCCTCTCTCCGTGGCAGGTCTGGTGACCGTCCTTGCCCTTCTTCCGCGCGAGGACCGTGTCGGGATGCACTCCGGTCAAGAAATCTCTCAGCGAGTCGTTCCCGCTTCCTGTCTGGCCGACCGGCCGCCCCATGCGGAGACCTCGCGGCTACGTCGCTCGGACCAGGCCGGGCGCCTTAGCCGCGTAGTTCGTCGACGACTGCTCGCGCCACGCGGCCGATGGCGGCGTCGACGACTGCTGAGGCGATGCTGTGTCCGGGTGCCCGTCGGGTGAAGACAGCCACGGCGTACGACTGGCCGTCGGGAAGTGTCACCACTCCCGCTTCGTTGCGGATCAGAGCGAAGAGACCACCGCTCTTGGCGGCCACCGAGACGTCCGGCCCGAAACCGGAGGCGATCCGGTGCTTGGTCAGCTGACGAGACATGAGCCGCCGGACGACGTCGCAGGCCTGTGCGCAGGCCGCTGTGCCGCTCCAGATCGCCTGCAGGAGTCGCACGGTGTCCGCTGCAGTCGTGCGACTTCCACGCCGCGGGTCGAGGGCACCACTGGCCGCCAGACGACCCTCGATCTCATTGTCGGACAACGCGCCGCGGGCTTTCGTGTCATAGGCCACCAGGGCCGCGTAGTCGGCGAAGCCCGCATCCCGAGCGGCCCCGTCGAGCAGGCTCCTGAGATCGCTGACGAGCAACGTGCTTGCCAGACCCAGCCCCTCGGTGAGCGCGTTGATCGCAGGCAGCCCCAGCGAAGCGATCAGCGCGTCGGTGGCCGCGTTGTCGCTGATCGTCAACATCAACACCACCAGGTCGCGCGCGGACACGCGCACGTCGTCGCGCATGAGCGAGATGCCAACGGGCCCGGGAGTACGACCAGCGGCGGGCAGCCGCCGCTGCTCACTGCCATCAACGTCGCCGACAGCGATCGACTGGTGAACGGCGAGCGCGACCTGCACCTTCATCACCGAGGCCGGTGTGACCAGCATCTCCTGGTTGACGCCAATCGCCACGTCGGAGCACAGGGGGGCGGCCGCAACAGAACCAGTGAGCTGCAGCTCATCGAAAATGGATCGTGCGTCTTGCGTGCTGATCACCATCCCCAGGGAGCCCCAGTGTCACTCCCCCCGGCGGCCGCGGCCAGCTAGAGCGGCAGCGTGTCCAGGTGCTCTGGCACGTGCACGGTCGATCGGGGGCTGACGCGTCGGACGTCGTGCACGAACCGCTCGAGCCGCCGCCTGGCGTCGGCGTTCAACGGCTTGGCGCCCCGGCCCAGCGGTGCGTCGAAGTTGTCCCAATGCACTGCCACCACCGTGCGGGGCCGGTCGAGTGCTTCGAGCAGGCGCGGCAGGTACTCGGAGGTGGCGTCGCTCGCGGGGACTGGAATGCAGGCGACGTCGGGCCGTGCAGAGGCGAGGGCGCGGCTGTCGACGTCGCTGGCGCCGGACAGGTAGGCCCGCCGGCCGTTCGGCGTTCCGACGATGAAGGACAGCGTGCCCCCCTCGGGAAGGTCGGCGATCGTGCGCGGCGGTGGGCCATCCTGGTGGATCGAGCCCGCAAAGAGGATGGCGTGCTGCGCGTTGCGGCTGTGCAGCGATCTCACCACCTCGACCACCAGTTCTCTGAAGTCGAGCACCTCCCCGCCCTGCACGTCGACGGTTAGCCGTGCCGGAACCCCCATCGCTCGGGCGGCCAGGCCGGTGCTGCGCGTACCGAACACCTGAGCACCGGTGAGCGCGGCCACCGCCGGGACGTCGGCGAAGTGATCCCAGTGGGTGTGGGTGACGAAGACCCGACTGGCCACCGGGCAGTACCGGGAGATGGCGTCGTCGTCCACCGTGAGCGGGGTCTGCGAGTCGAAGGCCCCCCGGGCGAGGCCGGTGTCGAACCGGCTGACATAGGGATCGACCAGGGTGACGTCGCCACCCGTGTCGATGCGCCACCCGGCGTTGCCGAGCCACGTCATCGACGCGCGGGCCGATCGGGCCGTCCGGGCCGACCGGGCAGGACGCCCCTGGACGCGTGGGCCGGGAGCGGCGAGCACCGTCGAGCCCGCGGCAGCCAGGCTGAGTGCGCTGCGCCGGGAGAACTGGTGCTTCACGTGGCGGTCCCTCGCGGTGGCGGGCAGGGTTGCCGAGCCGGGTCCGGGCTCGCTGGGGCCGTGGATCGCGACGGCCGGTTCGGAAGGAGCAACCCGAGCGCACCCACGAGCAGCGCCAGGAGGACCGGCATCCACAGCACCATGTCGGGGCTGAGTGATCGAAGGAACACCTGGGTGACGGCGTCGACCCCAAGTTCGGCGAGTTGGGTCCGGTCAGGCCCGCTGCCGCTGCCGCGCAGCGATTCGAGGACGTAGCGCGTGGCCGTGATCGCTGACTGAGTCGCCACGAGCAAGGCCACTGCCGCGGCCCAGAGGAACGGCCGCCCCCAGGCGGCGACCCTCGCGGTGGCGAGGCACAGGCCTACGAGCAGCCCGGCGAGGAGCGGCATGGCAGTAGGCCACCACGCCGGTAGGGGCTGCGCCGGTCTGGCTGACGTGACCAACAAGCCCACCCAGTTCACGGTGAGAACGGCCAGGGGTGCGCACGACAGCGTGCGGCCGGTCGCGGTGGCAAGCGAGGCCGCAAGGCCGAGGAGGAGGCCCAGCGCCGATCCGGCCACGGTCAGGGCCACAAGACCGAGCTGGAGACGCCGCTCGGTCTCGCCGGCACCGCCGAGATCGGGGTGGAGCGACAACGTCTGGGCGATCGACCACGCGGTGGACGCGGCGGCGCCCGTCACGGCCAGCGCGGTGAGCATCAGTCGCTTGCCCCGCCGGGGCGCGCACCAGCGCGACGCCAGCCCGGACAGAGCCCCGGCGACCAGCGTCACCGAGAGCAGCACCACGAGCTGCTCGTGGTGGAACGGGAGCAGTGCTTCGCGCATGTCGTTGCGCGGGTTCCACGGCGTGCCGAAAGTACCCACCCGCTGCCGCGCCAAGAACCACGGAAGCAGCCCAACGAACCAGCCAGTGATCGCCAGCGGCAGGACCGGCCACGCTCGCCGCAGCAGCTTCGGCTGCCCCAGACCTTCCGCCGGGGGCGACGCCGCTGCGCCGACCGTCGTCGATGACACGTTCCCGACCTCCTCGTCAGTGGCGCGCACGGCCAGCTCCGGCGACGCCCAAGCGCTGAGACCACCAGATCCCCGCGCAGAGCGTCAAAGTGCCGTGCCGACCCCTCGCGAGTCGTGATGCGTATCGGGCGGTGGCCTAGCGTGTGAACGTGAACCTGCTGCGCCATCTGGAGTACTTCGTCGCGGTCGCTGACGCTCGCCACTTCGGCCATGCGGCAGCCGACCTCGGCATGACGCAACCGCCGCTCTCCCAGGGCGTCCAACGCCTTGAGCGCCGCTGGGGCGCCCAGCTGTTCGAGCGCAGCGCCCAAGGCGTACAGGTCACTGACGCCGGTGCACAGCTGCTGCCACTGGCCCGCCAGATCGTCGCCGAAGCCGAGCGGCTGGACGGCGTGGCCCACGAGCTGACCGCCCATTCCCCGGCGATCGAGGTGGGTTTCGGAGCCAGCCTCGGTGGGGTGGGCGCTCGGGTGGTGGCACGCGTGCGCCAGACGTTCGGCCGGCCCGTGACGCCGCACGAGCTCGCGTCCGTGGACGCCGTCGACCGGGTGCGCCGCGGATTGCTCGACGTTGCGGTCGTGCGCCACCCGAGCGTCATCGACGGGACGGACGCCAGCGACGTGGTGCGCCTGGCCCAGTGGCTGGTCGTACCGGACGGACTTGGCTCTGAGCTGCGCCAGCTCGACGTGCCTCTCGCTGGGCCGCCACGCGCCCACCACCCGCCGGCGCATGACCAAGTCGTCGACGTCCTGCGACGACACGGCCACCCGGGCACCTTCATCACCGAGCCCTCGCCGGCTGCAGCGGTCGCCCTCGTGGCCGCCGGGCGCGCCTGCACCTTCACCCTCGATGCCGTCGCGCCCAGCGGTACCCGGCTCGTCGCGCCTCCGCCGGAGCTGGCCGTGCTGCGCCTGCGCGTGGTGGCTCCGTCGCCGGCGCACCGCCGACCGCACGTCCCTCGGCTACGGGAGACCGTGGAGGAGGCGCTGACCTGATGACTCCTGACGTCGAGGGAGACGCCACGTCACCTGCCTCCCGGATCCGATCGCTGTTCGACGCCGCCGGCGTGCGCGGCTGGCTCCACGCCCGGCCCCTCAGCGGCGCCGGCGACGAGGTGGACGTGGATGCCGACGAGGCTGTGGCCATCGCCTCGGTCTACAAGCTGCTGCTCGCGGCGTCCTGGGCGCAGCTGGCCGACCATGATGAGATCGACGCTCGTGCGCGGATCGTGATGAGCCAAGGCCGGCGCACGCCCGGGCCGACTGGCGTGTCGGTCTTGCTCGACGACGTTGAGGTATCCGCTCGGGACGCAGTGCGGCTCATGCTCACGTTGTCGGACAACGCGAGCGCTGACCACGTCCTCGATCTCGTGGGCCTGGATCAGGTGGAAGCGAACATCCGACGATGGGGGCTGACCCGCACGCACGTGCGACACGGCAGTGCTGCTTCGCAGTTGCAGGTCCAGCGAGACACGGCGACGACCGACGCCCTCTCAGCCCTCGACGCGTTGAGTGACCTGGACCGGGAGGTCTGCACAGCGGAGTACGACCCGGCGCGCGCCAGTACGAGCACCGCACGAGATCTGACGACCCTGCTGTCCTTGATGTGGGTGGGCGACATCGCCCCTGGCGCCAACGGCGACGTCGTGCGCGACGCGATGCGACAACAGGTGTTCCGGCACCGCATCGCCGCTGGGTTCCCGCACGACGATGTCCTCGTGGCCGGCAAGACCGGCAGCTTGGGGCTGCTGCGTCACGAGGTGGGGGTCGTGGAGTTCCCCGGTGAAATACCGGTGGGCGTGGCGGTGCTCACGAGGGCGGCGCGCCCAGAGCGGCACCTACCGGTGGTTGACCATGCCATCGGAGAGGTCGCTCGGGTGGCGGCGCAGCGCCTACGGCGAGTGAAGGTGCTTCTCGATGACGTCGGTGACGCCGGATCCGGACGACGCGGCTGACCTGGGGGGCTGGCCGCTACCAGACCGGACGGGGGCCGGCGTCTCGGCCCAGGTGTTCCAGCGCGCTCGCCAGCGCGGGTCCGACATCGGCCGTTGCCGTCTCGTCCAGGGCCCGCCACTCGGCGATGGAGGCCTGCGTGGCAAGGCGTGTGACCTCGGTGGCTCTCGGGGTGAGCCGGATCAGCTGGGCGCGGCCATCCTCCGGGTGGGGCTCGCGGGTGAGGTAGCCGAGGTCGACCAGCTGCTCGACGATGGCGGCCGCTGACTGCTTGCGGACCCCCAGGTACGTGGCGATCTCGCTGACGGTCGCGCCGGCACCCGACGCCCGGAGGAAGACCAGTCCGTGCCGTGGCCGCAGCTGCGGGTGGCCGGCGGCGACCACGGCTGCGTTCACCCGCTCGGCCACCCCGGAGCCGGCCCGCATGAGCAGCAGCAGGAGGTCGGGACGGGATTCAGCGGTTGACATGCAGACAGTCTACCTGTCTACTTGAACGACAGGGAAACTGTCCATTCGCGAGAGGCCACGCCATGCCCGTCCTGCCGCAACACGCAGCCACCGTGCACGAGATGCACGGCTCCCGGTTCCACGCCTTCGTGTCCCCGTCGCTCGGCAGCAGCCAGCTGTGCGCCTGGCGGGTCGAGGTGGCCCCCGGTCAGCGAGGCGCGCCCCACACGGTCACCCATGAGGAGGTGTTTCTCGCGCTGGCCGGTGCAGCGGCGCTGACCCTGGACGGCGAACGGCATGACGTCCGCGCCGGCGACGTCGTCCTCGTGCCGGCCGGGTCGACGCTGCGGCTCGACAACCCGGCCGACGAGCCTGCGACCCTGTGGGTCACCACCTCCGTCGGCCTTACCGCCGTCACCGAGGACGGGCAGCGCATCACGCCACCGTGGACCCGCTGACCGCGCAGCCTCGCCGCGCTCACGGACCGGGCTCTGGGTCGACCGCCAGCAGAGCCCGGACGTCGTCAGCGGTGATCGCGCCGGACGCGCCGGCCCCGCCGTCGACCACCTGGGCGAACAGGTCGCGCTTGCGCTGCTGCAGCGCCACCACCTTCTCCTCGATGGTGCCGGCGGCGATCAGCCGGTAGACGTTCACGCTGCGGTGCTGGCCGATCCGGTGCGTGCGGTCGATCGCCTGCTCCTCCGCAGCCGGGTTCCACCACGGGTCGAGGACGAACACATAGTTGGCCTCGGTGAGCGTCAGGCCGAACCCGCCGGCCTTGAGGCTGATGCAGAACACCGGGTCGTCGCCCTCGCGGAACGCCGTGATCCGCGCAGCGCGGTCGCGGGTGCGCCCGTCGAGGTACACGTGACCGATGCCCTCGGCGTCCAGGCGCTCGCGCACCAGGCTCAGGAACCCGGTGAACTGGCTGAACACCAGCGCCCGGTGGCCCTCGGCCACCACCTCGGTGAGCTGCTCGATCAGGGCGTCGATCTTGCTCGAGCGCACCACACCGGCCGGTACGTCGTCCACGAGTGAGACGTCGAGCGCCAGCTGGCGCAGCCTGGTCAGCGACCTGAACACGGCCACCCGGTTGCGCGACATGTCGTCCAGCAGCCCGAGCACCCGGGCGCGCTCGCGCTGCAGATGGGTCTGGTAGATCCGCCGATGCTGGGGGTTCAGCGCGACGAAGAGCGGCTGCTCGACCTTGGGCGGTAGGTCGGGGGCCACTTCGTCCTTGGTGCGCCGCAACATGAACGGGCGGATTCGAGCGCGCAGCGCCGCCAGGCGGTCGGGTTCCTTCCCCGATTCGATCGGCCGGCGATAGTGCTCGGCGAACCGCTCGGGGTCGGGGAACAGCCCGGCCGCGCTGAGCGACAGCAACGCCCACAGATCCATCAACGAGTTCTCCAGCGGCGTGCCGGTGATGGCCAACCGGAACGGCGCCTCGACCCGCCGCACCGCCGCGTACGTCTTGGCCCGGTGGTTCTTCACGAACTGCGCCTCGTCGAGCACCAGACCGCTCCACGGCTGCTCGCGGTAGGCCACGTCGTCCAGCCGCACCAGCGCGTACGACGTCACGACCACGTGCGCGCCCTGCACGGTGTCGCGCAACGGGATCCGGCGCTTGCGCTCGGTCTCGCTCACCGTCACCACCCGCAGGTCGGGACAGGTGCGGGCGGCCTCATCCGCCCATGTGCCCACCACGGACGTCGGCGCGACGACGAGCACCGGGCCGGCGTCCAGGTCACCGCGCTCGAGCGCGCGCAGCACGACAGCGAGGGTCTGCAACGTCTTGCCCAACCCCATGTCGTCGGCGAGGATGCCGCCCAACCCGTTGTCCCACAACGCGGACAGCCAGGTGTAGCCGGCCACCTGATACGGCCGCAGGGTTGCGCGCAGGCCGGACGGCGGCTCCGGGGTCGGCGCGTCGGCCAGTGACTGCAACGCCCGAACCCGCTCAACCCACCGGCTGCTCTGCTGGTCGACCACTCCGAGCGCGACCAGGTCGTCCCACAGCCCCGACTGGAGCGGGCTGATCCGCAGCGACTCGACGTCCCGCTCCTGCAGCGCCCGCGCCTCCTCGATCAACGCGCGCAACGACTCCAGCTCGGGCCGATCGAGCCGGAACCACGAGCCGTCGACCAGCAGCAGCCGCCCGTCTCCCCGGGTCAGGGCCGAGAACAGCGGCGAGAACGGCACCTGGTGGCCGCCCACGCTCACCGTCACTGCCAGGTCGAACCAGTCCGCGCGCGCCTCGTCGGCCGAGTCGGTGGCCGACACCCGGATCAGCGGCGCGTCGACGATCTCGCCGTAGTCGGCCAGGTCGCCCTCGATGCGCACCTCGATCTGCTCGTCAGCTTGCAGCAGCGGCAGGAGCCGCTCGACAAAGGTGACGGTGTCCCAGCCACGGAGGCGCTGCTCTGGCACGAGCGTGGGCTGGCCGTGCGGGCCGAGCGGCACCCGCAGACCTGGCACCGCGTCGAGCACGGCGAGCCGGTCGAGCAGCGCCTGCTCGGCTGCGTCGTCGCGGGCCGAGGTCCCCGCCGACCGGACGACCGGGACGTACGTCGGGGGGTCGGCTGTGCCGTAGGCGAACCGCCAGCGCAGGTGCAGCACGTGGTCGGGCTCGACGACGAGGTCGAGCGCGAGGCGCGGCGGCACGACCTCGGGCAGCGGCAGGCTGTCGTCGCCGGACTGGACGGTGAGCCGCCGGCGCAGCGTGGGCAGGTAGAGGTCGACGAACCGGCCGACGTCACGGGCCGGCACCTCGACCTGCTCGCCGAGCAGCCGGGTGAGGTCGGCGTCCAGCGGCGGGTCGAGCCGGGCGAGCACCAGTGTCGGGCCCTCGATCGCGACCCCATGCGGTGGCTCACCGATGAGCAGCACCGCGCCATCGGCGGTGTGCAGCGGCCGGTCGGGGTGGTCGGGCAGCCGGAGCACCGGCGTCAACCGGAGGTCACCGCCGACCGACCGGCGGGCGTCGACCGCGACCGACGCGCCGGCTGCGAGCTCGACCGCCTGCTGACCGCCTGCCCCGGTGACCAGGGCGATCCCGGCGTCCACGGCGCTGGCGAGCAGGCCCCACACCGGCGCCCCCACCTCGTCGAGGTGGACGTCGTCGACCGACCAGCGGTGTGCGGGCGACCGGCCGCGCACTGCGGCCAGCACCGCCAGAACAGCCTCTCGATGGGCGGGGTCGAAGTGCCGCGGCCCGTAGCCGTACTCAAGATCTCGCCAGCCGACCCCGGTGCGCACCCACTGGCCGCTCTTGCCCCAGGCCATCGGACGCAGCCGCAGCCGTCGACCCCCCCGGCCCGGCGCGGCAGACCACCGGCTGGCCTTGCGTACGACGCTCTCGAGGTGCAGCGCCAGCACGTCGCCAGGCGGGGACACAACCGGCTCGGCGAGCGCGGCCAGCCGCTCCTCCCACGCAGGGCGAGCCTCCGTGGACGGGCCGTGCGGCTGGCTCGCCTGCCGGGCGGCCAGCAGGAGGGCCACCACATGCTTGCAGTCGACCTGCACGGGGCAGCTGCATCGGCTGGTCCACGACCCGGCGTCGCGCGTGACCAGCGTCCGGTAGGTGGTGTGGCCGCTGCCCCGCACGGCCGCCAGCAGCAGGTCGCCCCGGCCGCCGGTGCTGAGGTCGCTGACGGCGCCGCTGCGCCAGTACGCCCGGCCGCGCTCGAACGTGGGCACGCCGACGCGGCCGACCAGCGCGTGGTCGGAGGGCAGGGCGAGCCTGGCGGGGGTGGTGTCGGCCACGCGCCGACCGTACGACACGGGTCCGTCAGCCCCCGGTGGGCGCGGGCCTGGCCGCGCTGCGGGTGTCAGCGCCGATGCCGTCGCCAGGCTGACAACACCGACGTCCGCGCAGGTCAGAGCGGGTTTGACGCGGCCCCGTGCCTGTCAGGCGCCGCCGCGGGGCTGTCGGACAACAGCCCGACCGGGCCACGGTGACGGCGCTCGCCCCGCCAGCCCCCTGACCAGGAGGACCCATGCCGTTTCGAACCCACCTCGCCGCAGGAGTGGCGGCCGCCTTCGTCGTGGTCGCTGCGTGGTCCGCCGCGCCGGCACCGGCGGCCGACGCCGCAACCGCCGCGGTGGCGCTGCCCGCGGTGAACATGGAGGCGACGGTCAAGGCCGCCCAGATCGACCCGCGCCGGGCCGACCACACGCTCACCCCCGGTGCGAAGTCCAGCGTGCTCGCGGTCGAGAAGGCACTTCAGGCCAAGCACCTCCTCGACGCCCAGTGGGTGGACGGGTACTTCGGCACCCAGACCGTCTCGGCCTATGCCGGCTACCAGCGCTCTCTCGGCTACACCGGCCTGGACGCCAACGGGCTGCCCGGCAAGACCTCGCTGACCACGCTCGGCGAGGGTCGCTTCACGGTCAACCACCTGATCGCTCCCGGGCCTCGCGTCGCACGCGACGGGTTCGTGATCGACACCCGCACCCGAGACATGCTCACCGAGGCCGAGCACCGGCTCGGCCGCACCCTCGTGCTCGAGCAGGGCTCCTACAACCCCGGCGGCGACCCCACCTCGGCCGGCACCCATGACGGCGGCGGCGTCGTCGACATCTCGGTGAGCGGCATGTCGGCCAGCACGCGTACGGCGGTTGCGCGAGGGCTGCGCGAGGTGGGCTTCGCCGCTTGGGTGCGCAACCCCAACCAGGGCAGCTGGCCGTGGCACATCCACGCCGTCGCGATCAGCGACACCGACCTGTCCAGCCCGGCGCAGCACCAGGTCGGCGACTACTACCTCGGCCTCAACGGCCTGGCCAACCACGGCGCGGACGACGGTCCGCGCATCCCGATCCTCACCTGGGAGGAATACCAGCGGCAGCAGTGACGGCACACCCCATCGGCACGACCCGTTCACCAACACGATCACGGAGGACAACCATGAAGATCCTGAGCAAGACCCTCACCATGGCCGGCGTCGCCATCGCCGTCGCCCTGCCAACCCTGGCGGTCAGCTCGCCGGCTTCCGCCGCGTCCCGCGACGGCGTCTGCAACGACAGCGAGTTCTGTTACTACTACAACAGCGACGAGGCCGGCTCGATCTCGGACTTCACCGGGTCGATCGACGACTACGGGACGACGCAGCCGAGCTGCTACGACTTCAAGGGCGCCGGTAACGGCAAGGGCCTGTGCGTCAAGAACAACGCCGCGTCCGTCTGGAACCGCAGCTCCAAGACCGTGCGGGTCTACTACAACAGCGGCTTCGCTGGCTCACACCAGGACTTCGCCCCGGGCGCGAAGGGCAACCTCAACGCGACGCTGAAGAACAACAACGCCTCACACGAGTTCCTGACCTCCAGCTCGTGCTCGATCAGCGGCACTGGCGACCCGAAGACCTGCTCGCAGGCGGTGGCCTGGGCCAAGGCGCACGTCCACTCCGGCTACCAGGATGGCTACTACAACCTGTGCGACCACCTGGTCGGCCTGGCGTACGGCTTCTCGCACAGCGGTTCGACGACCGCGTACAACCACTGGACGGCGATCCCGGGGTCGTTCAAGCACCCCGGCTCGACCAGCGTCCCGGCCGGCGGCCTGGCGTTCTTCAGCGGCGGCTCGGGCCACGTGATGATCTCGATCGGTGGTGGCAAGTTCATCTCGAACGACATCCACGGCAACGGCTCCTACACCGAGACCACGATCGCCGAGATCAAGTCCAAGTGGGGCAAGCCGTACCTCGGCTGGTCGCAGCCGTGGTTCCAGGCCAACCACTGACCCGGTGACGGCCATGTCGAAGCACCTCAGAGCGCTGACCTCGCTGCTCGCCACCGTCGTCATGGTGCTGGGTGGGCTGGCCCTGGCTGATCCGGCTTCCGCGGCGGCGCGGGACGGTGCCTGCAACAGCGGCGAGTTCTGCTACTACTTCAACAGCAACGAAGCCGGGTCGATCTCGGACTTCGCCGACTCGTTGGACGACTACGGAGCGACCCAACCGAGCTGCTACGAGTTCAAGGGCCCCGGCAACGGCCAGGGCATCTGCGTCAAGAACAACGCGGCGTCGGTGTGGAACCGCACCGGCAAGACCGTGCGGGTGTACTTCAACAGCAACTTCGGCGGCTCGCACCAGGACTTCGCCGCCGGCGCCAAGGGCAATCTCAACGCCACGCTGAAGAACAACAACGCCTCGCACGAGCTGCTCAGCTCGGGCACGCCAACGGGCTGCAAGACCGATGGCACGAACAGCACGCTGCCCAGCACGATCCTGGTCTACCGGGCGTCGCTCGGCCGGGTCGATCGGGTGAACTTCAAGACCTACGTCAAGAACGTTCTCCCGAACGAGTGGATCACCAGCTGGCCGAACGCCTCGCTCGACGCCGGCGCCATGGCCGTCAAGAGCTACGGCTGGTACTGGGCGTTGCACTCGACCCGCACCACGCCGGGAGGCGCGTGCTACGACGTCCGGGACGACACGAGTGACCAGGTGTACAAGCCGTCGTCGGCAGTCACGTCGACGAGTAACGCGGTGGACCGCACCTGGGGCACCCGGATGACGCGCAGCGGCAACATCCTCCAGGCGCACTACTGCTCGACCAGCACGGCGTGCGGTGCCTGGGTGGACGGCAACTGGATGTCGCAGTACGGATCGCGTGACCAGGCGAACGCCGGAAAGGGCTACGCCGCGATCCTGAAGTACTACTACAGCGGGATCGTGCTGACGTCCTGACGTCTGGACGAAGCGTCCGCCCGCCGAGGGGCCGCCCACCGCGTACCGACGCGATGGGCGGCCCCGACGCGCGTGCGCCAGGCTCACCGGTCCGGAGCATTCCGGTTTGACCCCACCTGCCGGTAATGTCGCTCGCGCGGCCTGACGACGTCTGAGCAGGCACGCGCGAGGAGGGGGCATGGCGGACCGGACGACGACGACGGCCAGGGCGGAAGCGATCGAGGGCTTCGCCGCGGTGCTGGCGCAGCTGCGCGACTCGGTCGGCCGCCCGTCCTTCCGGGTGATGGCCGGCCGCTCCCGGGTGATCTCGCACACCACGTTGCACGAGGCAGCGCAAGGCAACCGGCTGCCCAGCTGGGGGACCACCGCGGAGTTCGTCAAGGCCTGTGGGGCCGACCCGCTGGACTACCGCGAACGCTGGGAGCAGGCCAACCGCGCAGTGACCTCGGTCGGCGTCGTGTGCTCGGCGCCTGGCCCGATGTCTCACCCAGCCAGGCCCGCCGGATCCCAGCCCAGCCGCATCCAGATCGACGTCCCGCTGGGCGTCGCGCCCGACAGCCCGACCCAGCTCCCAGCCGCGCCACCGGACGACGGCGACGTCGAGGCCGGGGCGGCCGTGAGCCCCCCGGACCGGCGCCGTTGGTACGCCGGTGTCGGACTCGCCGCTGCTGTGGTGCTGGCGGCCGGGGCCGGCATCGCCTGGTCGGTCGCCGGGCACGACGCGCCGACACCCGCCCAGTCACCGCGGTTCCTGCCGGCCGACTGCCCTGTGCACCAGCAGAACCCGCCGGTCGCGCCCCCGCAGCACGCGGGCGACAAGGCCTCGTTCGTCGCCGACATCACCCTGCCGGACTGCGCCCACGTGGCCCACGGCCAGGCCGTCCGCAAGGTGTGGCGCCTCAAGAACGCCGGGAGCGTGCCGTGGGCGGGGTACACCCTGCACCGGATCGACACCCCGCAGCGGCGCGACGAGTGCCAGACCATCACCGACGTGCCGATTCCCGACACCGCGCCGGGCAAGCTGGTGGACGTGCAGGTGGGCATCACCGCGCCGGCGACCCCGGCGTTCTGCTTCGTCCGCTTCAAGATGGTCGACGCGAGCGGGAAGGTGGCGTTCCCGGGCAGCCGCCCGGTGAACTTCCAGGTGATCGTTGACTGAGGTGGCGGGCTCCGCCCGGGCGGACTGGATGAGGAAGTGACGCCATGACGGAGTCGCAGCGCCAACCGGTGCCGCTGGACGACGCGAACGAGCTCGACACCGCCCTGGCGTTCCTGCGCTTCGCCCGCGAGTGCGCGATCAAGAAGACCGAGGGCCTGGACGACGAGCAGCTACGCCGCGTGCTCGTCGGCACGGGCACGAACCTGCTCGGCCTCGTCCAGCACCTCACCGTGAGCGAGCGGTACTGGTTCGGTCACCACCTGACCGGGATCCCGGCCGACGAGGACTGGGACTTCGGCATGGAGGTCCCCGCCGACCAGGACGTGACGCAGGTCGTGCAGGCCTACCGCGCGGCGATCCGCGCCAGCGACGCGGCGATCCTCTCGGCCGACAGCCTCGACACCCGCACCGTGCTCCCGGTCCGCGGCGAGCGACGCTCGCTGCGGTGGGTGCTCGCCCACATGACCAGCGAGACGGCCCGCCACGCGGGGCACGCCGACATCCTCCGCGAGCAGATCGACGGCACGACGGGCCGCTAGCTCTGGCGCGAGGACGCGGCTCGACTACCCTCGGCGTCGAGATGGCCGCTGAGCCCGAGACCGCTGCGTCTCGCCGGGCGCCGCTCGACGGGCTGCGCGCGCTCGCCGTGACGGCGGTCGTGGTCTACCACTTCGGCGGCGGCAGCTCGAGCGTGCTGCCTGGCGGCTTCCTGGGCGTCGACCTCTTCTTCGTGCTGTCCGGCTACCTGATCACCGGGCTGCTGGTGGCCGAGCACCGGCGCACCGGCCGGATCGACCTGGGCGGGTTCTGGGCACGCCGGGTGCGGCGGCTGCTGCCCGCGCTGGTCGCCATGCTGCTCGCGGTGTGCGCCTGGGTCTGGTGGGCCGCGCCTCCGCAGACCTGGCAGGCCCGCCGCGACGACGTCCTGTGGACGATCACCAACCTCGCCAACTGGCACTTCGTCAGCGCGGGTGAGGACTACTTCGTGGCGTACTCGGGGGCCTCACCGCTGCGGCACACCTGGTCGCTGTCGATCGAGGAGCAGTTCTACCTGGCCTGGCCGCTGCTCGTCGCCTTGATGTTGGCGGTGGGCCTGCGGCTGCGCCGTTCGTCCGGGACGCGACTGCTGGCCGGCCTGGCGGTCGCGCTCGTCGTGGCGTCCGCGGTCGCGATGGCCTGGTCGTTCGACCCGGCCTCGATCTCGCGGGCCTACTACGGCACGGACGGACGGGTGCAGCAGCTGCTGGTCGGTGCGCTGCTGGCCATTGCGGTGCGCGGCCGGCTGGCGGGGTCGCGGCCGGGACGACGACCGTGGGCGGTGCACGCGCCGGGGATCGCCACCCTGCTGGCGGTCGTGGCCGCCGTGGTGCTGACGCCGGACGACGCGCCGGCCTACTACCGGGGCGGCGCCCTGGCGTTCGCGCTGGCCGGGGCCGGGCTGATCCTGGCCGTCGAGCAGAACCCGGACGGCGCGGTGGGCCGGTTGCTCTCGTTGGCTCCGGCCGTCGCGCTGGGGCGCATCTCGTACGCGGTGTACCTCTGGCACTGGCCGGTGCTCGTGGCCGTGCCGGTCGTCGGCGGGCCTGGCGACCCGGGCTGGTGGCTCGGCCAGTCCGTGCGGGTGCTGGTCACCGTCGTCCTGTCTGGGCTGTCGTACGTGCTGATCGAGCGGCCGGTGCTCGAGGGTCGGCTGCGCTGGGTCGCGTCGCTCGCGCCGCCGGTCCGCTGCTGCGGCCCTGGTGGCGGGCCTGCTGGTGACCGTCTCGGCGGTGGGCTGCACCCACGTCCCCAGCGCGTTGCAGCGCCAGCTCGACGACCGCGCCGACTCCCCGTGCCCCGGCGAGGCGACCGACCGGCTGGTGACCTGCGTTCAGCACCAGGCGGCGCCCGGACGGCCAGTCCTGCTACTGCTGGGTGACTCGGTCGCCCGCGCGCTGACCCCGGGTCTGGCCCAGCAGGCCGCCCGCGACGACTCGACCCTGGTGCAGGCGGCCTGGCAGCGCTGCAGCCCGACCGGACTGCTCGTCGTCCCGAACGGCCTGACCGCACCGGACGTTGCCGGGCTCGCCTGTGCCCGGCAGGCGAGGCCGGCGATCAGCTCGGCCCTGGCCACGTACCGGCCGCAGCGCGTCCTGGTGACTGAGTACTGGAGCCACCACCAGTCGCTACTCGTCGACGGCGAGGTGTTGGCGCCCGGCAGCGCGGCGCACACCAGTGCGCTGGAGCGCGCCTACCTCGCCCTGGTGGAGGAGATCGGCCGGGCCCTCGCCCGGGTCGTGTTGGTCGAGCTGCCACCGCCTGGCCTGTCGATCGGACCCTCGGTCGCGGCGGGACGACCGGCGGGCAGCGCGACGCCCGCCCCTGGTGGCGCCTACGTCGAGGGGTTCAACCGGATGCTGCGCGAGGTCGCGCGGCAGCGGCCTGACGTCGCGACGACGGTCGACGTCAGCGACGTGCTGTGCCCGGACGGGTCGTGCGCCGCGGTCCAGCACGGCCGGGTGGTGCGCGGCGACGGCGTCCACGTGACGGCAGCGTTCTCGCGGGTGCTCGCCCCAGTGCTGCTGCGGCGCGTGGACCTCGCGCTCAGTGCCCAGGCGGCTGCTCCTGACTCGCGCTGAGCCGACGCACCAGGGCCAGGGCATCGGACACCGAGCCGGTCACGTCCGGGATGGGGAACAGCGTGCCGCGCACCACTCGGTCGCGGTCGACCACGAGCGTCAGCCGCTTGAGCCGCGTGGTGCCGGCAGCGTGGAAGACCGGCAGGCGCAGCGCCGTCGTGAGCTCGAGGTCAGCGTCCGAGACGAGGGGGAACTGGATGCCGTTGAGCTGGGCGAACGCCTCCTGGTCGGCCGGCCGCTGGGTCGACACCCCGACCACGGCGGCGCCGAGGGCCTCGAACTCGCCGAGCCGGTCTCGGTAGGTGCACGACTCGAGCGTGCACCCGACGCCGCCAGGCACCTCGGCCGCGCCCGGAAACCCCGTGCCCGGGTAGCAGTACACGACCGTGAGTGCGGCGTCCTGCACCGGATCGAGCGTGGCCAGCCGGGGGACGACGGTGCCGACCAGCGCGGCAACCCGCCGCGCCTCGGCCCCGTCGGCCTCGGCCGTGGCCGTCACGGTCCCGTCGGCGAGCACCCAGGCATCGCCGAAGTCCTGCAGGGCGGCCAGCACCGGTAGCGCGCCGCGCCCGCGGTCAGTCAGTAGGTAGTCGTAGCGCGGCGGGCGGTCGGAGTACGGTCGTCGCTCGAGCACGCCGTCGGCCACGAGCGCCGCCAACCGGCCGGTCAGCACCTTGCGGGAGATCCCGGTTTCGTCGAGCAGCTGCTCGAACCGCGTGCGCCCGCCCGCGACGTCGCGCAGGATCAGCAGGCTCCACGGGTCGCCGAGGATGCCGACCGCCTGCGCGATGCCACAGGTGTCAGCGGCGTCGGGACGGCGCCGGCTCACGCTCGCATGGTACGTGCGTCTTCTCCGGAGACTCGTCCGTATCTATAAGAGACTCACTACGTTATGCTCGCCGCATGCCGCAGTTGCCACGGGTCGTCTGGGTGCTGTCAGCCGGCCGGTTCGTCAGCTCGGCGAGCGCCTTCCTCATCCTCTTCCTGGTGCTCTACCTCACGGCTGACCGAGGGCTCGCCCTGGCGTCGGCCGGTCTGGTGGCTGGAGTGCACGGCGTCGGCAGCCTGCTCGGAAACTTCACCGGCGGTCGGCTGGGCGACCGGTTGGGCCACCGCCGGGTCCTGCTCGCCGCCTCCACCGTCGTCGGTCTCGGGACCGCGGCGATCCCGTGGACCCCGACCGGCCTGCTCGCGGTCACGCTGCCCGTGGTCGGGTACCTCGGGGCCACCGCCTCGGTGAGCCAGGGCGCCCTGGCCGCGCTCGCCGTCCCGGCCGGCGACCGCCGAGCGTCGGTGGCGATCAGCAGAGCGGCGTCGAACGCCGGCTTCGTGATCGGCCCACCGCTGGCCGCGATCCTGGCGACCCGCACGAGCTACGACACCCTCTTCGTGCTCGACGGCGTGCTCACCATCGTGCTGCGGATCATCACCTCGCGACTGTTGCCGCCCGACGTGCACCGGCCCGTCAGCACCGACGGCCAGCGCTCCGGGCTGTGGCGCTCGGTGCGGGCGGACCGGCCGCTGGTCGTGCTGCTCGCCGGGGTCGTGCTGGTCGACCTGGTCTACCGCCAGCTCTACTCGACGCTGCCGGTGTTCCTGCGCGACCACGGGCAGCCGCTCAGCCTCTACACGCTGCTCATCGCCGTGGGCTCCGGGCTGATCCTGCTGCTGGAGGTTCCGGTCGCGGTCGTGCTGCGTCGGCGGGCGGCGATCGGCATCATCGCCACGGGGTATGCCTTGGTCGCGCTCGGGTTCGTGCTGTTCGGCGTCCACCTGCCCGGCGTCGGATTCGCGGTCACGGCCTGCGTCGCGATGGTGGTGCTGACGGCCGGCGAGATCCTCTACAAGACGACGGCCACCGCACACGTCCTCGACGCCGCCCCCGACCACCTCGTCGGTCAGTACCAGGGGCTGTACACCGGCGCGGCCACCAGCGGGATGCTGATCTCGGCTCCGCTAGGCGGAATGGTGTACGTCGCAGCGCCCGGGATGCTGTGGCCGTTGTGCGGTGCCGTCGCCGGGCTCGGAGCGCTGCTGGCGCTCGCCGCCGGGCGGTGGCGCGCGGCGGACGTCCCGGAGCCGCCGGTGCCTCCGGTCAGCCGACTGGGGGCACCGGCGCGGAACGGACGGCGCGCTCCCCGAGCTTGACCGCCACGACCCCGCACAGGATGAGCACCCCGCCGAGCAGCTGGACGGCGCGCGGCAGCTCACCGAGCAGGGCCCACGCGAACAGCACGCCGGCGATGACCTCGAGCAGCGCGACGAACGACGCGAGTCGCGAACCCAGTCGCCGGCTCGCAGCGATGCCGGTCGTGTAGGCGAAGGCGGCCGTCACCAGGCCGAGCGCGAGCAACGGGACCCACCACTCGACGGTGCGGCCGGCGTACGTCGTCGCCGCCGCTGACGCGTGCATCGGCATCAGGCCCACGGCCCCGAGGAGCCCCAGCACCGCAGCGCCGACCAGCAGGCCACCCGCGGCCAGCGCGACCGGCGGCAGGCCGGTGCGCTCGTCGGCGGAGATCACGAAGTAGGCAGCGGCGCCGACCATCGCGGCGAGCGCCCACAGCACGCCGGCCGTGTTGAGCTCGGTGCCGGACAGCACGTCGAGCACGAGCACCAGCCCGACGGCCGCGAGTCCGGCGCCGGCCAGCGTCACCGCTCCCGGACGCTGCGCGTGCCGCACCCACAGCCACACCACGACGGCGGCCGGAGCCGTGTACTCGATCAGCAGGGCGGGGCCGACCTGGAGGTGCGACACCGCCGAGAAGTAGCAGAACTGCGCGCCCGCTACCGCGAGTACGCCGTAGACGACGACCAGGCCCGCGCTGCGGCGCAGGGCGGCCCACCGTCCACGCAGCGAGGCGAGCGCGAACGGCGTCACGACGGCCGCGGCGAGGCCGACCCGCACCAGCACGACGGCACCCGGGCTCCACCCGGTGTCGAGCAGGCCGCGCGCCAGGGCGCCGGACAGCCCGAAGCTCGCCGCGGAGGCGACAGCGAACCCCAGGCCGCTGGCCAGCCGGCTGCCGGCGGCGACCTGCGGGCCAGGCAGGTGCTGCCGCGCGTCATGAGCAAACGTGGTCATGGGACATGACAGTAGAGAGGCAGGGTGTAATCTGTCAACATGCTTTTCGCTCATGACACCGAGGTGTCGCTGCAGGCTGCCGTCTCACTGGTCAACAGCGCCGCGCCGCCTGACACCCTGACCAGCGTGGCGGAGCTCGACGAGTTCTACGCGACGTACTCCTACACCGGTCGGCGGGACGGCGACCGGGCCGAGCTGGACGCCGTCCGCGCTCTGCGGCCCGTGCTGCGCGAGCTGCTCACCAGCGAGCGAGACGACGCCGTCGAGATCGTCAACCGGCTGCTGGCCGACGCCCAGGCCGTGCCCCAGCTGGTGCGCCACGAGCCGTTCGACTGGCACGTCCACGCGGTGTCGCCGGACGCCTCGCTGGTCACCCGCATCTGCGTCGAGACCGCGATGGCGATGATCGACGTCGTGCGCGCGGACGAGACCAGCCGGCTGGGCGTATGCGCGGACGACGAGTGCGACGGCATCGTGCTCGACCTGTCGCGCAACCGGTCGCGGCGCTTCTGCAGCACGACCTGCGGCAACCGGAACGCCGTCGCCGCCTATCGCGCCCGCCAGGCGAGGACCGAGTAACCGCGCGACCTTGCCGGCAGCGCGGAATATACCCCCTAGGGTATAGGGTTACACCTCACGAACGACGTCACTGGGCCCGGCTACCGTGAGGAGTGCCTGATGAAGCCAGCAGCAGGTGTCGCTGTGTCAGTGGTCCTCGTGCTCTCTGCCTGCACCGGCGCAGCCACCCAGTCGGACGCCCGTCCGACGTCGTCCGCCTCGGTCGACGTCGGCTCACCACCTGCGCCCGGTACATCGGCCGCGCTGGCGTGGGAGGCCTTGATGGGCCCGGACGGCGAGTACGCGGCCGCGGCCTCGTACGCCGCCGTGATCGACGCCTTCGGCGAGGTGGAGCCGTACGTCACGATCAAGGCGGCGGAGGAGCGGCACGCCCAAGCACTGACCCGGCAGCTGGACCGTGCCGGGGTGCAGGTCCCGCCGAACCCCTTCCTGGGCAACCTCGCCGCACCCGCGGACCTGGCGAGCGCGGCGGGAGCGTGGGCTGACGGCGAGGTGGCGAACGTCGCGATGTACGACCGCCTGCTTTCGCAGTCGGCCTCCGATCCTCAGCTGACCAGGGTGCTCACCAACCTGCGCCGGGCCTCCCTGGAGCAGCACCTTCCCCTGTTCCGCGCCGCCGCCGACAACGGCGGCACGCTGACGCCGGACCAGATGCGCACCACCCACACCTGATGGGGCGTTGACCCGACGTCCCGCATCGGCACGACGACCAAAGGAGAACTGCTCATGGCAACCACCGACCTGACCGCCGCGACCTTCGAACAGACCATCACCGACAACTCGATCGTGCTGGTGGACTGGTGGGCGTCCTGGTGCGGCCCGTGCCGGATGTTCGCGCCGGTGTACACCGCCGCCTCCGAGGCGCACCCGGACGTCGTCTTCGGCAAGGTCGACACCGAGGCCGAGCAGTCGCTCGGCGCAGCCGCCCAGATCACCTCGATCCCCACGCTGATGGCGTTCCGGGACGGCATCCTCGTGTTCTCCCAGCCCGGAGCGCTGCCGGCCCCCGCACTCGAGCAGGTCATCGCCGGGGTCAAGGAGCTGGACATGGACGAGGTGCGAGCCAAGGTCGCCGCCCAGCAGGCAGCGGGCTGATCGCTACCCGCGGCTCAGCCCGTCGGCCCGCGGCGACCGCGTTGCGGTGACAGCTCCTGCCGCCCCTAGGGTGGTTCGTTGTGAAACAGACCGATCTGACGCTGGCTGACGGGCGCACCCTGCACGTCTACGACACCGGCACCGGGGGCGTCGACCGACGTCCGGTCGTGGTGTGGCACCACGGCACGCCGAACGTCGGCGCGCCGCCACGGCCGTTGTTCGAGGCGTCCGAACGGCTGGGGCTGCGCTGGGTGTCGTACGACCGGCCAGGCTACGGCGGGTCGAGCCCGCGCCCTGGCCGGGACGTCGCCTCGGCCGCCGCGGACGTCGGCGCGGTCGCCGACGCCCTGGGTCTCGACCGCTTCGCCGTCCTGGGGCATTCCGGCGGGGGCCCGCACGCGCTCGCGTGCGCGGCGCTGCTGCCCGACCGGGTCGCGGCGGTCGTGAGCGTGTCGGGCCTGGCCCCCTACGGCGCGGACGGGCTGGACTGGTTCGCGGGCATGTCGGATGCCGGAGCCGCATCGTTGCGCGCTGCAGTCGCGGGGCGCACGACCAAGGAGGCGTTCGAGGCCGAGTCGAACGGCTTCGCCGAGTTCACGCCGGCCGACCAGGCAGCCCTGGAGGGCCCGTGGTCGTGGTTCATCGAGGTCGTGCGGCCGGCCGTTGCCGCAGGGCCGGCCCCGCTGATCGACGACGACCTGGCGCTGGTCGCACCGTGGGGCTTCGATCCGGCGCAGGTGGCGGCGCCCACCCTGTTGGTGCACGGTGGCGACGACCGGATCATCCCCAGCAGCCACAGCACCTGGCTCGCCGCGCGGTGCCCGTCGTCGCAGCTGAGGCTGTACCCGGACGACGGGCACGTCTCGGTGCTGCACGCCGCGCCCGCCGCTCTCGACTGGATCACGGAGGCACTCTCGTGAACGACCCGCAGCAACCCGCCTGGCCGAGCGGCGTCGCCGCGATCACCCTCTTCGTCGACGACCTGGACGAGGCGAAAGCCTTCTACCAGAACGTGTTCGGCCTCGCCGCGTTCTACGAGGACGACAACTCGGCGGTGGTCCGGTTCGGAGCCACGATGGTGAACCTGCTGCGGGTCACGCAGGCCGACGAGCTGGTATCGCCGGCGCCGGTGGGGTCGTCGACATCGGGAGTGCGGTCGGTGATGACCGTCGAGGTCACCGACGTCGACGCGCTCTGTGCACGGCTGGTGGAGCGCGGGGTCGAACTGTTGAACGGCCCGATGGACCGCCCCTGGGGGATCCGCACGGCCTCGGTGCGCGACCCCGACGGTCACATCTGGGAGTTCGCTCAGTAGGGACGGACGTCCAGCCGGACCCGCCGTCCGGCTAGCCCCCTGACCACCACCGCAGCACCCGGAGCGCGCGCAGGGTGTTCCACCGGCTCGGCCGGCCGGGGGTCTCGAGCTCGAACCAGACGCGACCCGGGTGGGGTGCGTGCAGCGGCCAGCGCCCGTCGGGCGACCGCTTGGCCGTGACGACGTCGACGGCGTCCGCCGCGCGCTCGTCGTGAGCGGCCCCGGCCGCCCGGAAGTGGTCGAGGCTGCGCAGGACGTCGTAACGCCACCGCGGCGGGAACGTCAGTCGCAGCATCTTCGGGTCGACGACCGCGCCGGTGCGGTGCGAGCGGAACAACCGGTGCGCGAGTAGGAACTCCCGCCCGAATTGCTCGGCCGCGCGGGTGGCCTCGCGCCGGGCTCCAGCCCCGTCGTCATACTCCCGCAAGCCTTCCAGCACGTTGATGGTGGTGTGGAACGAGCTGTGCGTCGCGCCGTCGACGCGCAGGCAGTTCCAGCCACCGTCGGGCAGCTGTTCACCCAGCAGGTAGTCCACCAGGCGTTCGCGCTCGGGTGTGGTGACGTCGAACCACCCCAACAGCCCCAGCATCATGCCGGTCACGCAGGTCTCACTGCGGGGGCGGGTCACGGTCACGTTGATCCCGCCGTCCGGCAGGAGGGCCTCACAGAGAAACAGCTCGCACGAGGCGCGTGCGCGTGGGTCGTCCCGGGGCAGCCCCAGCCGCCGCAGCAGCTGCAGTGAGTACGTCGTCGACGTCCACTTGGGCCCGTACAGGCGCGGCGTCCACCGCCCCGCCTCGTCCCGGTGGGACAGCAGCCGCGCGCCCCAGCCCTCGGTGGCGACACGCGCCTGCTCAGACCGCCAGCCGGCCGATGCGCTCGACTGCAGGTCGCGCATCACCTGCCAGCGGATCGCCGGATCACCGCGCAGCAACCACTCGACGACCTCGCCGTCCGGCTGCCGCGTGGTCATGCAGCGGCGACGTCGCGCCGGGTGAAGAGCGGCAACGAGACGGCGAGGACGCCGAGTGCCACCAGGGCGAGCACACCGCTGGCTAGCGGAGGCAGACCCCGCAGGATCGGCTCCGACCCCACTAGGTGCTCGAACGGCGACAGCCGCACCCAGCCCCGTAGCGACTCGATGAACTGCGCGGCGACGTACAGCACGTACGACGCGACCGCCAGCACGGACGCGACCGCCAGCGCCGTAGCGCGCCGGCCGGTGGCCGCACCCACCACGAGGGCGATCAGGCCGAACAGCATCGCCAGCAGGCCCATGCTCACCGCTGCTGCCAGGGCGGCCCCGATCGAGATGCCCATGCCGAACAGCAACGACGTCAGCAGCACCGCGAGCAGCTGTGCGGCGGTCAGCACGGCGACCGCAGCCAGCAGCGCGACCGCCTGCTCGAGCAGCAACCGGGTGCGGGTCACCGGCAGCGACAGCAGCACCTCGAGCGACCCGCGCTCCTCGTCGGCAGCGGGCAGCCGGGCACCGAGCCCGATGCCGAAGGTGAGGAAGAGCAGCGGAGCGAGCAGGCTGAAGTACTCGCCGCCCAGGTAGCCGGCCGGCGTGCCCATGGCCGCGATGTTGAACAGCTCACCGAGCTGCTGGGGGTAGCTCTGCAACAGCGCCTCGAAGTCCGCCATGTCGCGGATCGTCGGCCATAGCGAGCCGAGCAACAGCGTCACGAGGGTTACGCCTGCGCTCCAGCCGACGAGGCTGCGCCGCCGCTCGCGCAACGTCGTGGCCGCGAAGCTGCTCATCAGCATGTCCGCTCAGCTCCCGTCGTCCTCGTAGTAGGTCAGGAAGATCTCCTCCAGGTCGGCCTCGTGCGAGGTGAGGTCGGTGAGCCGGTGAGCGACTGCCGCGCGAATGAGTGCCACCGGTGAGCCCTCGATCGCGACGCTGGCCCGGTTGGTGTTCACGGTGACCTCGCGCGTCCCCGGCACCGCCCGCAGCGCCGCGACCGGCACCTCGCCCTCGAAGGTCAGGTCGATCCGGCGCACGGCGTGGGCCTTGAGCGCGGCGACGTCGTCCAGCACCACCAGCCGACCGCGGCGCAACATGGCCACCTGCTCGGCCACCTGCTCGACCTCGCTCAGGTCGTGGCTCGACAGGAAGACCGTCTGGCCGGCCGCGCTCGCCTCGCGCACCAGCTCGAGGAACTCCCGTTGCACCAACGGGTCGAGCCCTTTGGTGGGTTCGTCGAGCACCAGCAGCGAGGGCCGGTGCATGAACGCCTGGACGACGCCGACCTTCTGACGGTTGCCGCTCGACAGCGTGCCCCACCGCCGGTCGAGGTCGAGGTCGAGCCGCTGCGCGAGCTCACGGACGTACCCCCACTCGACCGGCGTACCTGCTCGTCGTCGATGCGCGCCCAGCATCTCGAGGTACTGGCTGCCGGTCATCTGCTCGTACGCGACGAAGTCACCCGGCAGGAAGCCGATGTCACGATGGGCAGCCGTCCGGGCGGTCCAGGCGTCGTGGCCGACGACCGTCGCGTGCCCCGAGGTCGGACGCAACAGCCCGAGCAGCAGCCGGATCGTCGTGGTCTTCCCTGCGCCGTTGGGGCCGAGCAGCCCGAAGACGACACCGGTCGGCACGCGCAGCGTGAGGTCGGTCAGGGCTGCTGTGGTGCCGAACTTCTTGGTCAGCCGCTCGGTGCGGATGGCGTCGTCCGCGTCGGTCGGGGACGACGTCCGCGACCCGGCGACAGCCGTGCCCGTGGCCATGCCGACCTCCTCGCCGAGCCGGTGCGCGCGCGATCGGCTCATCACCCCACCGTTGCCCAGCGCACCGCCGGTGGACCGGGCACTAGGTCCCGCCCCGTCCCGCTCCCGATCCCGCCTCCCCCTTTCCGCCACTCAGACCGCTTTCCGCCACTCAGGCCGGTTTCCGCAGGGATTCTGCGGCCTGAACGGCGGAAACCGGTCTGAGTGGCGGAAAGGGTTGGGAGGGGAGTCAGCCGCCGAGGCCGGCCACCAGGTTGATGGTGGTGGCGACGATGACCGTGCCGAACACGTACGAGAGCAGCGCATGCCGCAACGCCGTCGCCCGCATCGCCCTGGTCTTCAGGTCGGTATCCGATACCTGGAAGGTCATGCCCAGGGTGAACGCCAGATAAGCGAAGTCGCTGTAGCGGGGCGCGTCCGGCTGGTTGAAGTCCACCCCGCCGTCGCGGCCGGTGTAGTAGATCCGCGCGTACTGGAGGGTGAAGACCGTGTGCACGACGAGCCAGGACAGCGCCACCGTGAGGACGCCGAGCAGGGCGAGCAGATCCTGCGTCGCGCCGGTGGAGGACTTCGCCTTCACCAGGATCAGCGCGACCGCGGCCAGGCTCACCACCGCCGCCCCCAGCAGCAGCACGTCGCTGGCGGCGCGGCTGGGGTCCTCTCGGGTGGCGTGCGCCGCGGTGTCGCGCTCGCCGAGCGGCCAGATGATCCGCCAGGTCCAGGCGAGCAGGGTGATGGCGGCGGCGTCCCAGCCGACCGCCGGCGCGTAGAGCCCGTCACCGAGCAGGATGGCGACGACGGCGAGGGTCACGCCGGCGGCGGCGGCGGCCCCCAGCCGGTGCCCGGTGCGGATGCTGCTGACGTCACGCGAGCGCGCGCCGGCGCCGTGCGAGGAGCCCATGGACGCACTGTGGCACAGGCAGGTCAGCTGCGCGCGGACAGCCGCCGCGAGGTCCGGCGCGCGACCAGCAGCAGCCCGACGAGCACGAGCGCGGCGAGCGCCGCACCGAGTACGCCCACCTGGTCGACTCCGTTGGCGAGCCAGCGCTGCACCGTGGCACCCGCCGAGATCACCGGGTCGTCGAGCCCGCCGCCGCGCAGCACCCGCACCTCGTACCAGCCGTAGTACGCCACGTACGCACCCGACACCAGCAGCAGCAGGCCGCCGATCCGCCCGACCACTCGCGCCGACCGGCGCAGCGCCACCACCACGGCGTCGCGGGCCAGCGCCACCGCCAAGGACACCGCGACCACCACCAGCCCCATCCCGAGCGCGTAGGCGGCGAAGACGGCGGTACCACCCGCGATCGAGCCGGCCCGGAAGGTCGCGACCACGGTGACCAGGAACGGACCGATCGTGCAGCCGAGCGAGGCCAGGGCATACGCGCCGCCGAACAGCGCCATCGAGGAGAAGGAGCGGGTGACCGGCGAGCCGGCCCGGGCCGTGATGCGGGGGCCGGCCAGGGTGCGTCCGGCCAGCAGCCACGCACCGACGGCGGCCAGCCCGATCCCGAGCACCACCGTGAACCAGGGCAGGTGCTGCTGGATCTGGCCGGCGACCGAGGCGAGCAGCAGGCCGAACACGGCGAAGACCGCGACGAACCCGGCCGTCATCGACCCGGCCAGGCCGAGCGCCCGGCCGATCGCCGCCGGCCGACTCGGGTCGGTGTCGCCGCGAACCAGCAGCGAGGCGTACGCCGGGAGCAGGGCGAAGCCGCACGGGTTCACGACCGCCAGCGTGCCCGCGGCCAGCGCGAGCCCGATCGGGATCCCGTCCACGGCAGGCCCCGTCAGCCCGCGAGCGCGGCGACCTTCGCGCGCAGCTCGTCGCCGCCCATCACGCCGGACGCCGTGACCTGGCCGGCGGCGTCCACCAGCACGTAGGTGCTCTGCTGGCTCACGCCGAACTGCCGCCAGATCTCGCCGGTGGGGTCGCCGAGGTGGGTGACCGAGCTGGTGCCGGTGCGGTCGACGAACGGCTGCATGTTCTTCAGGTCGTCGAGGCCGGCCACGCCGAGCACGTTGACCTTGCCCTGGTAGCGGCTCTGCACGTCCAGGACGTCGGGAGCCTCGGCCGCGCAGGTCGGGCACCACGGCGCCCAGAACCACAGCACGGTGGGCTTACCCGCCAGCGAGGCGGCGTCGAAGCTCGCGCCGTCCAGCGTCGTGCCGGTGAAGGTCAGGCCGCCGGGTGCTGCCGCGGACCGGGCGGAGGAGGCCGCAGCCGACGAGCCGGGCGTGCCCGCACCGGTGGTCCCGGAGGCGCCGCAGGCGCTCAGCAGCACCGCCGTGAGCACAGCCACGGCGCCGAGCGGGCGTCTGCCGGTGCTGGTGAGTCGCATGATCTCCACCCTCGCACACGGATCACCGCAGGCTCTGTGATGCGCCTTACGGTCCGGTGACGTCGGTTCACTCAAGGTCGCCGCCGCGGCGGCCGACGTCGGGAGGAGTGCCGGCCGGACCGTGCCGGACCTCCCGATCCGAGGTGCCCCGTGCGCAGTCTGGTGACCGTCCGCGTTCTGCTCGTGTCCGGCGTCGTGCTCAGCACGAGCGCTGGTGCCCTCGTCGGTGGCGCGGCCGCCGCCGCCCCGGCGCAGCCACGTCAGCAGCTCACCGCGACGCCGGCCAGCACGGCGACGTGGGCCCGGGTGAACTCGTCCCGACCGGCCGCCGTGCGCGCAACACCTGAGCTGGCGGACGTCGCCCCGACCTCGGTGCGTCGGGTGACGCTGCAGCCCACCCGACCCCGGCCGGCAGCCCAGCGCCCCGCCCCGACCCGTCGTCCGGCCGGGCAGCGTGCTGCGACGGCGAAGCGGCCGGCGACCGCGAAGCGCGTCACCGCGAAGCGGCCGGCCGCCCAGCGCTCGGTGCGCACCGCCCGGTCATCGCGGGGCGCCAGCCCCCTGCAGCGGGCGGTCGCGCGGATCCCGGGCTACGGCAACCACCGGCCGGCGGTGTGGGTGCTGACCAGCAGGTACGGCCACTACGGCGCCACTGACCTGGGACGCAACACGGTGTACATCAGCCCCTCGGTGCCGGCGAGCCGCCTCGATGCGGTCGTGCGGCACGAGTGGGGCCACATCCTGTCGGTGCGCGCGTACGGCGGCAGCGTGCCGGCGACGTTGGCCGGCTTGAACCGCGCCTTCGGCGGCTCGGGCATGACCGGAGCCGAGCGGGCGGCGGACTGTGTCGCCACGGTGCTCGGCGCGAACTGGACCAACTACACGTCGTGCTCGAGCGCGGCCTGGCGGCGTGGGGCGCAGCAGCTGCTCGGCGGCCGCCGCCCCTGACCCGGCTCATGCGTGGCCCCCGGTGGTGACCGGCCCGATCGTCAGCTCGGGCCGGGCCCCGCGGATGGCGCCGACCCGCTCGACCTCGGCCTCGAGCCGGCGCCGTCGGGCCGCGCTCAGCCGGGTGCGCGGCTCGACCGTGACCCGCAGCCGCCTGCCGGACAGCTGCTGGTGCCACACGCCGTCGACCACGCCGTCGATGAGCAGGACGGCGAACGTCCCCGCCTGCCCTCGGGTGAGCGCCCGGGCGGACATCGCGCCGGGGTAGATCCGGTCGCGCGGCTGGCTGCCGACCGCATACGGGTCGAAGTAGGGCAGCAGCCGCAGGCCCTCCGGGGCGTCGCCGTCCGGCTGCTCATCGCCCTCGACGACCCAGCAGCGCTCGCCGTCGACGTCCACCGCGCTCAGTCCCGGCTCCGCGGCGGCCATCACCCGGGCGGCCCATGACGTCGGTGCGTTCAGCCATTGCGCCAGGTGCTGGGACGTCGCCGGCCCGTAGGCCCGCAGGTAGGCGGTGACCGCGCCGGCCAGCGCGACGTCCGGCTCGGGCAGCTTGAGATCGGGCAGGTCCAGATCGGGCAGCCAGCGTCGTGCCGAGGTGAAGGTGACCATCCGGCCCCGCGGCGGGCCGAAGCAGAGCACCCCGCGAGCGGCCGCCGTGGCGATCGCCTGCCGCCAGCGCGGCCACCAGCCGCCGAACGCGGGCACCACGAGGTCGCCGGACCACTCGCCGAGCGACCCGACGACGGCCTGCCCGAGCTCGTCGACGGTCAGGCCGTCGGCGGCCGCGCTGAGCGCCGCGTCGATGGCGCCGACGACGTCGTCCGCCTGCTCGGGGCTCAGCCGTGCCTCGCTGGGCAGCGGGTTGGACGACGGCACAGCGCTCAGCGCGGCGCACCACATCGGCAGGTCGGTGGTGGGGAGCAGGTGCACCGTGCCGCGGGGGCCGTAGGTCTTGACCACCGAGCGGTCGACCCACAGCGCCCGCTGCACGTCGTCCCGGTCGATCGCGCTCGTGCGCAGGCCGATCGAGACCTCGGCCGCCGTCATCACCTGCGCGTGGGCGCCGCAGGTCGAGCGCACGACGTCCCCGACGGCATCCGAGGGGCTTGTCGCTCCGGCTCCGTCCGGTACCTCGCGGGCGGCGTCGACGAGCCGGTGCCGGCGCAGGCGGCGAGCCAGGACGTCGGGCCAGGTCCACCGCACGGTGTCGGAACGGCCCATCAGTTCTCGGGCACCCAGAAGGTGTCGTGCCGCAGGAAGAAGGCGGCCCGCGCCTCGTCGTCCATCCCCTCGCGCCGCGCCGCATCGGCGAGGGTCTCGAAGTAGTCCTCGCGCGGAGCGCCCGGGGCAAACAGGAGGAGCATGGACGCCGGCTCGCCCGACTCGTTGCGGAACGCGTGCACGCCGCCCTCGGGGACGTAGAGGAAGTCGCCGGCGGTCGCGTCGATCCACTGCTCGCCGTCGTACAAGCGCACGGTGCCGTGCAGCACGAAGAACGACTCGCTGATGCTGCGGTGGAAGTGCGCGGCCGGGCCGCTGGGGGTGGCGGCCATGTCCCACCGGTAGAGGCCGTACGCGCCGCCGGTGCTCGCGCCGGTGGTCAGGTAGTGGGCGCCGCTCCCGTCCGGGCCGGGTAGCTCGTGGCCCTGGCCGGCCGGCCGGAAGCGGGCGCTGACCTCACCGGTGGCCTCGTGGTAGACGTCGGGCGGGTAGTCGCCGGCGGAGGACTGGCCAAAGGGCGGGGGAAAGGACATGGCGGGACGCTACTGCGCGCCGGTGACAGCGCGGCCGGCCGAACCCGCACCTCACACACAGGGGTCGTGGCACGTTTACCTGTTGTGACCGCTGAACCCTTCGAGGCCGTCGTGGCCCGCTACGGGCCGATGGTGCTGCGCGTGTGCCGCGCCGTGCTCGGGCCGGACGCTGCCGACGACGCGTGGTCGGAGACGTTCCTGTCGGCCCTGACCGCCTACCCGCGGCTGCGACCGGACAGCGACGTGCAGGCCTGGCTGGTCACCATCGCCCACCGCAAGGCCATCGACCAGACCCGCGCGGCGGCCCGACGTCCGACGCCCACCGCCGACGTCCCCGAACGCCCGCAGCGCACCGGCCAGCCCGGCGGCGGGGAGGACGACCTGTGGAGCGCGCTCGCGGGACTGCCGCTCAAGCAGCGCCAGTGCGTCGCGTACCACTACGTCGTCGGGCTGCCCTACGCCGAGATCGCCCGGATCGTCGGCGGCACCGAGCCGGCTGCGCGCCGCGCGGCCGCCGACGGCATCGCGGCCCTGCGCCGCAGCTATCACCACGAGGAGGCCGGCCGATGAGCACCGACAGCACGCCCGACGACCTGCTGGCCGCCCTGGCCGGGATCGACCAGCAGCACCAGGAGCGCCTGCACGACCGGCTCGCCCAGGCCGCCCAGCAGGCCGGCGTCCTCGACGTCGCGTACCGCACGCTCGACACTCCGGTCGGCCGGCTGCTGCTGGCGGCGACCGAGCGCGGGCTCGTGCGGGTGGCCTACGACGTGGAGGGCCACGAGCAGGTGCTGGCTCGGCTGGCCGGCGCGGTGAGCCCGCGCATCCTGCGCGCCCCGGCCCGGCTGGATCCGGTCGCCCACGAGCTCGACGAGTACTTCGCCGGACGACGGGACGCCTTCGACCTGCCGCTCGACCTGCAGCTCGCCCACGGGTTCCGGCGGACCGTGCTCGAACGGCTGCGCGACATCCGGTATGGGCACACCTCCAGCTATGCGGCCGTCGCGCTCGCCGCGGGCAGCCCGCGGGCCGTGCGGGCCGTCGGCTCCGCGTGCGCCACCAACCCGCTGCCGCTGGTCGTGCCCTGCCACCGGGTGGTCCGCAGCGACGGATCGGTCGGCCAGTACGTGGGCGGCGCTGACGCCAAGGTGCGACTGCTCGACCTCGAGTCCCACCCCCATCCCCCGCGGTGATCATGCACGCTCGCCCCGCCTCCCGGCGGTGATCATGCACGCTCGCCCCATCGCCGGCGGGCGAGCCTTGTGGCACGGGCAGCGCCTGTCTAGCGTCGACAGCATGACCCTGGAGCGAGCCGAGTCGCCGAGCGCGGGGATCGAGGTGGTCGGGCTGACCAAGCGATTCGGCCGGCTGACCGCGGTCGACTCGCTCGACGGCACGGTCGACCGGGGCGAGATCGTCGGGTTCCTCGGGCCTAACGGTGCGGGCAAGACCACGACCATGCGGCTGCTGATGGGCTTCCTACGGCCGACGTCGGGCCGGTGCGCGCTGCTCGGCGCGAGCCCGACGTCCGACGTCCGGCTGCGCTCGCGGGTCGGCTACCTGCCCGGCGACGTACGCGTCGACCCGTCGACGACGGCGCGCGACCTGCTGCGGCTGTACGCCGAGCTGCGCGGGGTGCGCGGTACGCGGCGGTCCGACGAGCTGGTCGAGCGGCTCGACCTCGACCCGACGCGCCCGTTCCGCACGCTGTCGAAGGGCAATCGGCAGAAGGTGGGCATCGTCCAGGCCTTCTTCCACGAGCCGGACGTGCTGCTGCTCGACGAGCCGACGAGCGGGCTGGATCCGTTGGTGCAGCGCGAGTTCTTTGCCATGGTGCGTGACGCGGCCGCGCGCGGTGCCGCCGTCCTGTTCTCCTCGCACGTCCTGCCGGAGGTCGAGCACCTCGCTGCTCGGGTGATGATCATCCGCTCGGGGCGGCTCGTGACGACGGCCCCGGTGCAGGAGCTGCTCGACCGCTCGCGGCACCAGGTGCAGGTGCGCTTCGCCGGGCCGGTGTCGCCGGCGCTGTTCGACGGGGTGGAGGGCGTGGGCGAGGTGCTGCGCGACGGCCCCGACACGTTGACGCTGACCATCGACGGCGCGGTGGGTCCCGCGCTGCGGGCCGCCCTGGCCGGGCCTGAGGTGCTGCGCGTCGCGCCGTCCGGCGACGACCTCGAGGACCTGTTCATCGCGCTCTACGGCAGCGGTGACGTGGCGCCGGGCGCGGCTGGCGGCCCGCGGCACCGCGAGGCGGCGCGATGAGCTCGACCCGCATCGCGTCGCCGCACCGGGTGTCGGCCCTGCGGGCCGACCTGCTGCTCGTGCTGGAGGCGTTGCGGCGCCGCCGGCGGGGCGCGGTGATCGGGACGGCGGGCCTCGTGGCTCTGGTCGGCCTGGTCGTGGTCGCCTACCCGACGGTGCGCGACAACACCGAGCTCGATACGACGTTCGGCGACCTGCCGCCCTCGGTGCAGCAGCTGCTCGGCATCACGGCGGGCGACCCGCTCACCTCGCCCGCCGGCTACCTGAACAGCCAGCTGTTCGCGAACATCCTCCCGTTGCTGTTGATGGTGTTCGCCATCTCGATCGGCGCGTGGGCCGTGGCCGGCGAGGAGTCGGCCGGGGGTCTGGAGCTGCTGCTCGCCAACCCGGTCGGCCGCGCTCGGCTGGCGCTTGCGCGCGCCGCGGCGATGCTCGTCGTCCTGACCGCGATGACCGGTGCCGTCGTCCTCACGCTCGTCCTGGCTGCCCCGGCCGTCGGGCTGGACGTCGGGCTGGCGCGGTCGGCGCTGGCGGACGCCTGCGTCGCGAGCGCGCTGGTGGCGCTGTGCCACGGCGCGCTCGCCTTCGCGATCGGCGCGGCGGGGGGCGGTCGGGGCGCGGCCATCGCCGTAGCGGCAGGGGTTGCCGTGGCCGGCTACATCGTCGTGGGGCTCGCCGCTCAGGTGACCGTGCTGCGGCCGCTGCGCGCCGTGACGCCGTGGCACTGGCTGATCGACGGTCAACCGCTGACGAACGGTCTCACCGTGCAGTCCGGGCTGCTGCCCGCGGCCGTGAGCCTGGCGCTGGTGCTCGCCGGCACCTGGCGGTTCGCCCGCCGCGACCTGGCGTGATCATGCACGTTCACCCACCCCGGCCCCCCTCCCCGGCGGTGATCATGCACGTTCACCCAGCCGGAGCGGGGCGAACGTGCATGATCACCGCTCGCGTGGTGGGGGTCAGGGGACGAGCTGGGCGGCGGGGGCCGAGGTGCAGCACGCGCCGTCGTTCATCGGGACGCCGGTGATCGGAGCGTCGTCCTTGACGGTGTAGATCTCCCACGGAGCGCCGTGCGGGTCGCTCACCCAGACCTTGTCCTGCAAGGCGTAGCAGCAGGTCGTGTCGCGCTCGTCGAACGCGGCCAGTCCAGCCTCACGCAGCCGCGTGGCGCCGCGGTCGACGTCTTCCGTGGAGTCGACCTCGACGCCGAGGTGGTTCAGGGCGCCGGTCGTGCCCTCGCCGCGGGCCGTCTCGGACACCTCGATGAGCACCAGCTTCAGCGCGGGGTCGTCGATCGCGAAGTTCGCGTACCCCGGCCGGCGCTTGTGCGGCTCGACGCCGAAGAGGGTGGAGTAGAACGCAACGGACGACTCGAGGTCCGAGACGTTGAGAGCCAGCTGGACACGTGCCATGACGACCTCCTGTATCGATGAACGTCGATCTGATGGGCTCGACGCTAGACGCAGATATCGATCTATGTCAATATAGATCGACGTCGAATCTGGAGGTCCGATGACCGTGCCATCAGCGCAGTGCTGCAGCGGCCTGCGCGCGCCGCTCGAGCGTGCCGAGGCCACCGAGCTCTCGGTGCTGCTGAAGGCGGTCGCCGATCCGGTACGCCTGCAGCTGCTGAGCCTGATCCGCTCGTCGGACGGACTGGAGGCCTGCGTCTGCGACCTGACGGACGCCGTGGGGCTGAGCCAGCCGACGGTCAGCCACCACCTGAAGGTGCTCACCGAGGCAGGCGTACTGACCCGCGAGCGTCGCGGCAGCTGGGCCTGGTTCACCCTCGTGCCCGACCGGCTGCGAGAGGTGGCCGGCATCTTCGGCTGAAGCTGTCCTGGCTGGTGGGGGTGCGGGGCTGGCGCCGCCGATAGTCCCCGTCCCCCACCCTCCCTGCGGTGATCATGCACGTTCGCCCAGCCGGAGCCGGGCGACCGTGCATGATCACCGCAGGGGAGGGTGGGGGAGGTGGAGGGCCTGGTCGAGGTCGGCGATCAGGTCGGCTGCGTCCTCGAGCCCGCACGACAGCCGCACCAGCCCGCTGCACGGCTTGGCGTGCGCCTCCACCGGGCGATGGGTGAGGGACGCCGGGTGCTGGATCAGCGAGTCGACGCCGCCGAGCGAGACGGCATGGGTGATCAGCCGCGTGCCCCCGGTCACCGCACGCGCCGCGTCGCCGCCGCCGCGCACCTCGAAGGCGAGCAGGCTGCCCGGCCCGGACTGCTGACGGCCGAGCAGGCCGAGCGGGTCGGCGCCCGCCAGGCTCGGGTGGTGCACCGCCGACACCGCCGGGTGGTCGGACAGGAACGCCGCCACCTCGGTGGCCGTCTGCTGCTGGGCGTGCACCCGCAGCGGCAGCGTGGGCAGGCCGCGCAGCAGCAGGTAGGCCGCCAGCGGGTGCAGCAGCGCGCCGGTGATGGCGCGCACCGAGCGCAGTCGCTGCGCCCAGTCCGGCCCGCACGCCACGACCCCGCCGACGACGTCCCCGTGCCCGCCCAGGAACTTCGTAGCGCTGTGCAGCACGAGCGCTGCGCCACACGACGCCGGCTGCTGCAGCACGGGCGTCGCGAACGTGGAGTCGACCAGCACGGGCACCGACCCGGCCTGCGCGACGACGTCCGCGATGTCGAGCAGCTCGAGCGTGGGGTTGGCGGGGGACTCGCAGACGACGAGCCCGGTGTCGGGACGGATCGCTGCGGCGACCGATCCAGGCTCGGCCCAGGTGACGGTGGTGCCGAGCGCGCCGCTGGCCAGCAGGTGGTCCGAGCCGCCGTAGAGCGGCCGGACGGCGACGATGTGCGGGAGCCCGGCCTGCACGCAGGCCAGCAGGGTGGCCGACAGCGCCGCCATCCCGCTGGCGAAGGCCACCGCCTCGGGCGTGCCCTCGAGTCCGGCGAGCGCGTCCTCGAACCGCGCGACCGTCGGGTTCCACAGCCGGGCGTAGACGTGGCCGCCCTCGGTGGGTCGGCCGCCGGTCGCCATCGACTCGTAGGAGTCACCGCCGGTGGCGACGTCCGGCAGTGGGTAGGTGGACGACAGGTCCAGCGGAGGGGCGTGCAGCCCGAGCCCGGCCAGGTCGGCCCGGCCCGCGTGCACCGCCCGGGTCCGCGCGCCGGGCTGTCGCGCGGCCGTCGCCGTCGCCGTCGCCGTCGGCGCCGGGGTCGACGGGAGTTCGCGGGCGGGGTCGGTCAGGGCCTCAGTCGTCGTTGACATCCGACGATGGTGGCCGAACATGCGGCCCAGCGGGGGTACCGTCGAAGATCCTGCGGGAACGTCGGCCCCTGGGCCGTCCCCGCCGAACGCCACCGCTGTGGAGGCCGCACATGACGAAGCAACTCCCCGAGCAGGACGACACCGCGCCGCTGCCCGTCGAGGGGCTCGACGCCGTCGACCTCGCGTTGCTGCGTGCGCTGCAGGACGACGGCCGGACGACGAACGCCCAGCTCGCGGCGCGCACCGGCGTCGCGCCGTCCACGGCCCTGACCCGCACCCGAGCCCTGCGCGAGCGCGGCGTCCTGCGGGGGGTGCATGCCGACGTCGACCCGGCGCGGGTCGGGCGGCCGCTGCAGGTGCTCATCGCCGTCCGCCTGCACGGCCACACCCAGGGGCACGTCGACGCCTTCCGCGCGCTGGCACCGACGCTGCCGGGTGTGCTGCAGGTCTTCCACGTGGCGGGGCAGGACGACTACCTGATCCACGCCGCGGCAGCCTCCGCCGACGCCGTGCGCTCGCTGATCCTGCACCGGATCACCAAGCACCCGGCGGTGCGCTCGACGCAGACCCACCTGCTGTTCGAGCACCTGCGCGGACAAGGCCCGCTCGACCCCTGACCGCCGCTGGCATGATCGGCGGGACGGCGGGTGGCCCGTGCCTGATGGCGTGATCAGGGATCTGCAGCTTGGCCATCCGAACCATTGAGACGCCACAGGTGCGCTCAGTCCACCAATTGTCCGCCTGGAGTGGGGATCTTGACCAAGACTTGAGAGTCACGGCTCGACGGTGCTTCCTGGTGTCAGGAGCCGTCGCTTCGTGCGCGACCAGGACCGTGGGTGAGCGTCAGGCGATGGCGCGCTTTCGACTCGCGACGACGGCGATGCCCGCGATGAGGCCGACGACCGAGATGGCCACGAAGCCTGCCTGCTCAGCCCAGTCGGTCCACGACTCGCGGGCGAACATCGGCACGAAAGCCATCTCCAAGCCGAAGAGCACGATCAGCGCGACGACTGGCCAAAAGTTTCCGGCGCGAACGAGCCAGGCCAACAGCAGGAAGGCAGCGGCAAAGGCAGCGGCCGGAGCGGGTGCGCTGTCAATTTTGCCGTCGAGCGCGAACTGAAGGGCCATGCCGATCTCGGCGAGACCGGCGATGACGGCGACTGCACTGAGCAGCGAGCGGGCGGACTTCATGTGAACCTCCGTTGATGTGATGGCGTCGGCCGACATTGGATCCGTCCGGGGCGTGATGACGCCTCGTTCGGAGGGATGAAGTCACCCAGCTTCAGCCTTCCGAACGAGGTGATAGATGGTTGTCTTACGCCATGCACATCGCGAGATGGGACTCCGCCCTCGCGGGTGTCCTGCTTGTGGTGAGCCAGGTCGAGGTGTGGGTGTTCGGCCGGCTGGGAGGGACCGCAGCCGCAGCCACAATCGCGGGCGTGGCGGCGCTCCTGATGCTGTGGCGCTCGCACCGCCCCTTGGGGCTGGCCGTCGTCGAGTGCTTGCTGTTCGCCTCCGCGGCCCAGGTGTCGCTGGCGCGGGACGTCGAGCCGCTCTCCGTGACATTCATCTGCACACTCGTTACGACGTGGTTCACGCTCGGCCACCTCACGAACCGGGTGCGTGCGATGGTCGGCCTTGGCATCGGGCTCGCATTCGGTCTGTTCGCCACCAGTCCGTTCCGCCTCAACGTCTATCTCGCCCTGGTGCTCACGACGTTTGTCGTGCCGTGGCTCATCGGCAGCCTTTCGTGGATGCGCAGCCAGTCGTCAGCAGAGCGCGAGCGACTCGAGTCGGCTGAGGGTTTGAACGTGACGCGGGCGTACGCCAACCCGTCCGCCCTGCAGCAACTAACGCCCCGCGAAGCTGAGGTGTTAGAGCTCATGGTCGAAGGGCTCTCCAACTCAGAGATGGCCGCGCGGCTGTTCGTCAGCTTGCCAACGGTGAAGTCCCACGTGGCATCGATCCTGCGGAAACTCGGCGTGCGCGATCGAACTCAGGCCGTCGTCGTCGCTCTTTCTCACCCAAAGGACTGAAGCGTCGCAATTGTCGCTGCGCGGCCATCCGCTCAGTGCACGATCGCGACCGGCAGGACGACTACCTGATCCACGCCGCGGCAGCCTCCGCCCGGCGCCGTGCGCTCGCTGATCCTGCACCGGATCACCAAGCATCCGTCGGTGCGGTCGACCCAGACCCACCTGCTGTTCGAGCACCTGCGCCGACAGGGCCCGCTCGACCCCTGACCGCCGCTGGCATGATCGGCGGGACGTCGGCCGGCGGCCGAGCGGCCGGCGCTGGGCGGAGGTGGGGATGACCGACTACGGGCAAGACCTGCGGTTCGGCACGTTCCTGACGCCCCTGGCCGCGAACCCGCAGCGGGTGGTCGAGCTTGCGGTGCTGTCCGACCAGGTGGGCCTCGACCTCGTGACCGTGCAGGACCATCCCTACCAGCGGCGGTTCCTCGACACCTGGACGCTGCTCTCGGTGATCGCCGCGCGCACCACCCGCGTGCGGGTGGCCCCGAACGTCGCGAACCTGCCGCTGCGGCCGCCGTACGTGCTGGCCAAGAGCGTTGCGACGCTCGACCTGCTCAGCGGTGGGCGGGCCGAGCTCGGGTTGGGAGCCGGCGCGTTCCGCGAGGCGGTCGCGGCGGCCGGAGGACCCACACTGACTGCGGCACAAGGGGTTGACGCGCTCGAGGAAGGCATCCGCATCATCCGCGCCACGTGGGCGGCGGACGGCGGGTCGATCCGCGAGGACGGCGCGCACTACCGCGTCCACGGTGCGCATCCCGGCCCGGCGCCAGCGCATGACGTCGAGATCTGGCTCGGCGCGTACAAGCCGCGGATGCTCGCGATCGCCGGCGCGCAGGCCGATGGCTGGCTGCCGAGCCACGGGTACGCTGGGATCGAGGCGCTGCCCGCCATGAACGCGGTCATCGACGAGGCGGCGCTCGCGGCAGGTCGCCGGCCCGCCGACGTCCGGCGGCTCTACAACATCGCCGGCCGGTTCGGCACCGGTGAGGGGTTCCTCGACGGACCGGCCCGCGCCTGGGTCGAGCAGCTGACCGCGCTGACGCTCACCCAGGGCATGAGCACCTACATCCTCGGGTCCGACGACGCAGACGACATCCGCCGGTTCGCCGCCGAGGTGGCACCGGCAGTCCGTGAGCTCGTGGCTACTGAACGGCGCGAGCCGGTGCCGGGATCCGAGGTCCCGCTGCGCGAGTCCGTGACCGGGCGCCTCAGCAGCCCGGTGCCGGCGGGCCTGGACGTCGTGCCGACCCCGGACGACGGCACCCGGCTCAGCAGCACCCGGATCTGGGACGAGGCAACCCGCCCGACGGCGCTACCGGCGCCGGCCGGCCGCCGCTACACCGACCACGACCGGGCGAGCGCTCAGCATCTCGTCGACGTCCACGACGCACTGCGGTCCGAGCTGGCGCAGCTTCGCGACCTCGTCGCGCAGGTCGTCGCGGGCGGTGTCGGCGTAGGCGCCGCACGCTCGCACATCGCCTCGATGACGTTGCGGCAGAACAACTGGACGCTTGGTGTCTACTGCGCGCAGTACTGCCGGATCGTCGCGGGGCATCACGGGCTCGAAGACCAGAGCATCTTCCCGCACCTGCGCAGCAAGGACCCGGCGCTCGCCCCCGTCGTCGACCGGCTCGAGGCGGAACACGTGGCGATCAGCGAAGTGCTCGACCGGGTCGATCGCGCGCTGGTGGCGATGGTCGGCGAGCCGGACGGGTTGGCCCAGGTGAGCGATGCGGTCGACCTGCTCACCGACGCGTTGCTGTCGCACCTGTCGTACGAGGAGCGCGAGCTGGTGGAGCCGCTTGCTCGGCTCGGTCTCTACTGAGCCGCTAGGTCTTTGGGGTCTCGAGCAGCTGCTTGAGGTTGGCCAGGTCCTTGCGGTTGGCGCGCTGCACCGACCGCGCCATGAACGGCGCCACCAGCTTCGAGAAGCCGCTCGGCATCCCGCGGTTGCGCAGCGTCATCCGGGTGCTGCCGTCACCGGCGTCGTCCCAGGTGTACGTCGTCTCCATCGGGAACGGCCCGTCGGCGGTGCGCATGACGAGCCGGCTGCCGGCGACCAGCTCGACGACCTCGTAGGTGTAGGCGAGGGTGCGGCCGAGGAACGAGGCGACGAAGTCCATCTGAGATCCCACGGTGACGGGAGCCGGGGTGCGCCAGCGCACCGAGCCGATGTTGGCGTACCACTGAGGGGCGTTCGTGGGATCGCCGGCGTACGCCGCGACCTCGGCGCGCGGACGGTGGATGACAGTCTCAGTGGTGACGTCGACCTGCATGGCTCCATGGTGGCACTGATCGACCAGCGTGGCGGCGCCTCGCCCGGCACGTCGTGACCTAGCGTGACGGCGTGCCGATCAGCATCGTCTTCGAGACCCACGCCACGACGCTCGACAACGAGCGCGACCTGGCCACCGGTTGGCTGCCAGGCAAGCTGTCCGAGCACGGCGTCGAGCAGGCCCGCGCGCTCGGCCGCCGACGCCTGGACGACGGCATCGCGGCCGTGTTCACCTCCGACCTGCCCCGCGCGGTGGAGACGGCGCGCCTCGCCTTCGGCAGCCGGCTGCCGGTGCTGCATGACTGGCGGCTGCGCGAGTGTGACTACGGCGACTGGAACGGCGCGCCTCGACGGGTGGTGGCTGCCGACCGCTCGCGCTACCTCGACCACCCGTATCCCGGCGGCGAGAGCTGGCGGCAGGCCGTGCACCGGGTCAGCCGCTTCCTCGACGACCTGCCGACGCGCTGGTCGCACCGGCGGGTGCTGGTGATCGGTCACGTCGCCACGCGCTGGGGGCTCGACCACGTGCTGGGTGGCGTGCCGGTGGAGCAGCTGGTGCACGAGACGTTCACCTGGCAGGAGGGCTGGGAGTACAGCCTGCCGCCCGACCAGGACGTCGTGATGCGTGGCGCCTGACCAGGGCGGCTCACGAAACGAGCCCGGCCACCGTTCTCAGGACATGAGCTCCGACCCAGCTGCCGCCGCGGCCACCGCCGCCCCGCCCTCCGTCGCGCAACCCGCGCCCGGACCGGGTCCCGCCGACACCGGTCATCGCCTCGCGCCCGTGCTGGCGATCGCCGTCACGGTGGTGCTCTGGGCGTCGGCCTTCGTCGCCATCCGGCACCTCGGCGACCAGATCTCACCCGGGCCGCTGACGCTTGGCCGGTGCGCGGTGGCGAGCCTCGTGCTCGGCCTGCTGATGTTGCGGGCCAAGGGAATCCGGCGGCCGACGTCCGGTGAGTGGCGCCGGTTGCTGATCCTGGGTGTGCTGTGGTTCGCCGTCTACAACGTGGCGCTGAACGCCGCCGAGCAGCGGGTGGACGCCGGCACCGCTGCGATGCTGATCAACACCGGGCCGCTGCTGATCGCGGTACTCGCCGGCGTACTGCTGGGCGAGGGGTTCCCGCGTCGGCTGGTGCTGGGCAGCCTGGTGGCCTTCGGCGGGGTGGTGCTGATCGGGGTGGTGACGTCGTCCGGGCAGGGGTCCGACGTGTGGGGCGTGCTGCTCTGCCTGGCGGCGGCGGCCGCGTACGCCGTGGCCGTGATCGCGCAGAAGCCGCTGCTCAGCCGGCTCCCGGCGCTCGAGGTGACCTGGATCGCGTGCACCGTCGCCGCCGTCTGCTGCCTGCCGTTCGCGCGGGACCTCGTGCACGACCTGCGCGCTGCCGGGCCCTCGGCCGCGGGCTGGGTGGTCTACCTCGGGGTCATGCCCACCGCCGTCGCTTTCACCACCTGGGCGTACGCGCTGGCCCGCACCAGCGCCGGACGGCTGGGCTCGACGACGTACGTCGTGCCGCCGCTGACGATCGCGCTGGGCTGGGCGCTGCTCGGCGAGACGCCGGCCCTGCTGGCAGTGGTCGGTGGCGTGGTCTGCCTGGTGGGCGTCGGGATCTCGCGCCGGGCCCCCCGATGACGTCGGTGCTGCCTGGCACAGTGGGCGCCGTGACCCGGTGGACGCTGCTGCCGAGCCCCGTGGGTGACCTCCTCGCAACGTCGTCGGACGGCGAGGCGCTCGCCAGCCTGCTGTTCAGCCCGCACGAGCGTGCCTTTGCGGCGCTGGCCGACCCGGTGCGCGACGACGGCCTGGCCCTGTTCGCCGACGTCGCTGACCAGCTCGGTGGCTACTTCGCCCGCGAGCGGCGGGCCTTCGACCTGCCGCTGGCGCCGCATGGCAGCGACTTCCAGCAGCGGGTGTGGGCGGCGCTGCGCGAGATCCCGTACGGCACGACCTGCTCGTACGGCGCGATCGCGGCGCGGCTCGGGCTGGGTCCGCAGGCGTCCCGGGCGGTCGGCTCGGCGAACGGCTCGAACCCGATCCCGGTGGTGGTGCCCTGTCACCGGGTGGTGGGGGCCGACGGATCGCTCACCGGTTTCGCCGGCGGGCTGGCCCGCAAGCGGCTGCTGCTCGATCTCGAGGCCGAGCTGCTGTTCTGACGCTCATGGTACCATTTGTAGTACCATCCTAGGGTGGCGTCCATCGAGAAGATCCTCAACTCCATGAGGGCCAACCCGAAGAACGTCGGGTACACCGAGCTGCACAAGGTGTGCGAGCACTACTTCGGATCACCGCGCACGACCGGCGGCTCGCACGCCGTGTTCCGCACGCCGTGGCCCGGTGACCCCCGCGTCAACATCCAGAACGACCACGGCAAGGCCAAGCCCTACCAGGTGCGGCAGGTCCTCACCGCGATCGCCAAGAAGGAGGCCAACTGATGCAGAGCATGCCGACCGCCGACATCTCCCACTACACGTACCGCGTCACCTGGTCCGTCGAAGACCACGAGTTCGTGGCCACCTGCCTCGAGTTTCCCTCTCTGTCCTGGCTAGCGGACAGCCAGATCGGCGCCCTGACCGGACTCGAGGCACTCATCGCCGAGGTCATCCAAGACATGACCTCCGCAGGCGATCCCATTCCTGAGCCGCTGTCTGAGCGCAGCTACTCAGGAAAGTTCAACCTTCGAGTCGGTGAAGTGCTGCATCGCCGACTAGCCATGGAAGCCGCCGAGGAACGGCTGAGCATCAATCAGCTCATCGTTCGGCGACTCAACACCGCTAGCTGAGCAAGCCGGAGCTCCGGAATTGCTGCGGAGCAGGCGGCGGTCGGATGAGCGCCGTCCCAGGGAGCGGGACGACGCGTCTCGACTCTTGACCTCGTGCCGAGCACCTCTGGATGCTCAACACATGACGTCCGCCCTGCTCACGCGCGACTACGCGCTGGATCACGGCATCTGCGTCACCTGTGCCTGTCGGTAGTGGCTGGCTCGCGCGCTGAGCGCACCCCACCCGACCTGCGAGCCCGCTGGCTCGCCGCACGCGAAAGACCCTGCCCATGCGCAAGCTCATCCTGCTCGCCCTCGTCGGCCTCGGCGCCCAGCTCGTCGACGGCAGCCTCGGTATGGCCTACGGCGTCACCTCCACGACGCTCCTGCTCGCCGTCGGCGCGAACCCGGCGGCGGCGTCCGCGACCGTTCACCTAGCCGAGATCGGCACCACGCTCGCGTCGGGCGCCTCGCACTGGCGGTTCGGCAACGTGGACTGGGCGGTGGTGTTGAAGATCGGCTTGCCCGGGGCGGTCGGTGCCTTCGCCGGGGCGACAGTGCTGTCGAACCTCTCGACGGAGGTCGCCGCGCCCGTGATGTCGCTGATCCTGCTGGCGCTCGGGCTCTACGTGCTGATCCGGTTCACGACGTTCGGGCTGTCCGACCAGCACCTGGGCAAGCCGTTGCGCAAGCGGTTCCTCGGCCCGCTCGGGCTGGTGGCCGGCTTCGTCGACGCGACGGGTGGCGGGGGCTGGGGGCCTGTCGGGACGCCGGCCATCCTAGCGAGTGGGCGGCTCGAGCCGCGCAAGGTGATCGGCTCGATCGACGCCAGCGAGTTCCTTGTGGCCGTCGCCGCGAGCGCCGGGTTCTTCGTGGGGCTCGGCGGGCGGGGGATCGACGTCGGCTGGGTGCTGGCCCTGCTGGCGGGTGGCCTGGTGGCGGCGCCGATCGCGGCGTGGCTGGTGCGGCACGTGCCGCCGCGGGTGCTGGGGTCCGCGGTCGGCGGGTTGATCGTGCTCACCAACGTTCGCACGCTGCTGCACACCGACCAGGTGGCGGCCGGAGGCTCGACGCGGTGGACGGTGTACGCGCTCGTCGTCCTCGTCTGGGGGGCCGCGGTGGCCTACTCGGTGCGAGCCCACCGTGCCGCCGAGGCCGAGATCGCCGTCCGGGAGGGCGCGTCGTCAGCGACACTGGGGGCATGAGCGAGCCGTCGGTCGACCCCGCCCTGCTGAGCCTGCTGTGCGAGCAGCACCGCGGTGTGCTGGCCGCGCTGAAGCGGGACGGCCGGCCGCAGCTGTCGGTTGTCGCCTACCACGCGGACGCCGGCACCGGGCTGGTGCGGATCTCGACCCGGGCGCCGCTGGCCAAGACGGCCAACCTGCGACGTGACCCACGGGTCAGCCTGCAGGCCATGAGCCGTGACATGTGGGCGTACGTCGTGGCCGAGGGTGCGGCCGAGCTCGGCGCGGTCGCGGCGGACCCCCACGACGACGTGGTGAACGAGCTCGTCGAGCACTACCGGCTGCTCAACGGTGACCACCCGGACTGGGACGAGTTCCGCGCGGCGATGGTGGACGAGGAGCGGCTGATCGTGCGGTTCACGGTCGCCAACACCTACGGCATCCCACCCCGGGGCTGATCCCGCTCTCCTAAAGCGGGTGTCGGCAGTTCGAATCTGCCCGAGGGCACCACCACGTTTCCGCAGGTCAGAGGCCATTTTCAGGCCTCGCCGTCGCTTTCCGACTCTGACGATTTCGGCCGCTGGGTGCCCGCTGGGTTCCCAAGAGCCTTGTTGACCCGGTCCAGGGCAGCCCGGTCCGCGTCCGTCCCCATCAGGTGCCCGTAGGTGTCCAGCGTCAGCTTCGCCGTCGAATGACCGAGCCAGGACGACACCGTCTTGATGTCCACCCCGGCCGCGATCCACAGGGATGCCGCCGTGTGGCGCAGGTCGTGCGGACGCCTCCCGAGGCCCGTCGTGTTCCAGTGAATCTGCCGCCGCCAGTTCTGAGCGTGGAGGTACCCGCCTTCGGGCGCGGGAAAGAGCAAGTCGTTCGGCTCCTTGTCCTCCGCCGCCTTCATCACCACCGGCAGGACCAGTTCCGACAACGGCACCATCCGGGATCGGCCGCTCTTGGTCGTGGCCCGCTCGATGACCGCACCTGTCAGCCCGGACTGCGGAATGGACCGCTTGACCACGATCCCGGGATAGGGAACCGACACCACGTCTCGGACTCGCAGCCCGCGCAGCTCGCCGAACCGCAGACCGGTCAGAGCCAGGACCAACGTGATGTCGGCACCCCCGGGCGACAGCTTCGCGCTGAGTGTCGACCACATCAAGGAGTGCAGCGACGGTGAACGGGTCGACCTCGACGACCTTGCCTGTCCTCGAGTCGGGGTGCGGCAGGGGCACGAGCTCCGCGGGCGACACCTGCAGCCGCCGCGTCTTCACGGCATACCTGAACAGCCCCCGCAGAGTCGTCCGGACCCGAGCCGCTGTCCGCACCGACCGCGACACCGCCAGGTCGACCAGGAATCGCTCGACCAAGGGAGGCGTGACCGACGAGATCGGGAACTTCCCGAAGGCCGGCACGATGTGGACCCGGAGCGCGCTCTCGTCCGACTCCCACGCCCGCACCGACACCTGGCCCTTCCGCGCCTCTCGAAACTCCTCGGCCAGCTCGCGCACGGTGATCCGACCCGCAGCGGGAGCGACGAACTCGCCGGAGTGCAGGAGCCGCTTCTGCTCGACCTCCCACCGCACCGCGTCGCCGCGACGATCGAAGGTCCGATCAGCCACGACACGGCTGCGGTACTTCACCTGCACACGCCACTTCCCGTTGGGGCGCTTGATGATCACGCCGGTTCCTTCTGCGACTCCAACCACGCCAGCAGGTCCTTCGGCGTCCAGAAGCAGCGCTTGCCGATCCTGATCGCCGGAGCGAACCGCCCGTGGTACCGCAGATGGTTCAGCGTTCCCACGCTGATGTGGCACCACTTCGCCGCCTCGTCCGGAGACAGCAGGACCGGAGCCTGCACTTCGTCGACTTCCCTACTCATGACCTTCACCCCTCGATTGATTTCCCTTGTGATCACTACTGATTCGCACGCTTCGCCTCGGCTCGGTGTTGGGCGTACTCGCGTGCCCTGGCCGCAGCTGCGCGGGCGAGTGCGACGTCGCCTTCGGTGTCCCAGCCGGTCCCGACGAAGGACCAGGACCCGACCACGAGCGTGGTTTCGTCCTCGTCGTCGGCGAGCAGCTGGGCTTCCATCGCGGCGAGGTCGACGGGTATGCCGGTGCGTTGCGCGTCCGCGATGAGGACCTGGGCGCGGCGACGGGCACGGCGCAGGGCTCCGAGGGTGACGGAGTAGCGGCGCGACTTGGTCGCGAAGTGGCCGCGGAACCCGAGGGCGGTGTGCCACTTGCCGAGCAGCCCGTACGGGATCTCTTTCAGTTCGCACGGCATCTGGTCCGCGACCCATTCGTCCTCGACGAGGGTGGCGAACTCGGCTGCCACGGCTTGGATCCGGGACAGGTGCGGGTTCGACGCCTCGCCGTCGACGGTGTCGGTGGCGGACTTGGTCGAGTACTTCGCGAGGTACCCGGCGACCTGCTCGGCGTTCAGGGGTCCGTCCGGGTCGTCGGTGCGGTGGCCGACCTTCACCGGGCGGGAGTCGACCTGGGCACCGAACGCCAGCACCCGGGGCACGTCACCGGCGAAGACGGGTGGGGCGGTGAACCGGACCGACCTGACGGCTTCCTCGACGACCTCGGCGAGCAGCTGCGGCGGTGACCCCGTCGGGTGCGGGCGCGAACGCGTCGTCGGTCTTGGGTCCGTCGAGGCGGACGAGGGCGTGGAAGTGGATCAGCCCGCGGCGTTGGTACTCGGCCACCTTGGAGTACTGCACGCAGGCGACGTCCTTGAGCCGGGACTCCTTGACCCCGAGCCGGTGCGCCAGCGCGCGCTTGATCCCGATGTTGAATCGTCGCCACAGTTCCGGGCGCCCACCACTGCCACACGATGTGGGAGGCGTAGTCGTAGCACTCCCAGCACAGCGGCTGCCCCAGCAGCTCGTCCCCGTCCTCGTGCTGCTGGTCATGCAGGTGGTGGGTCTGCCGTGCTCGCACCGCTTGGCCTTCGCGTGGGGTCGGCAGCGGCGACCGTTGTCCCGCATCCCGTGGACGTGCCCGAACGAGGGGGCGGTGACGGTGGCGAAGACCAGCGGGTTCTCCCCCACCCGTTCGGGGACGCCCTTGCCGCCCGCGACCCCGGCCTTGATGAGGTGGAACATGTCGGCCGCGTAGACCCGCGAACACGACGGGCACTCAGAGGCTCGACGGTTGCCGCACCGGATCAACGTGGTGCCCAGCGGTTCCGAGTCGGACGAGTAGGTGGACAGCACCTCCCCCGTGACTGGCGTCGACGCGCATCGAGGATCCGGTGAGGTGGATCGGGTTGGTGCACGACCCGACCCGGGCGACCGCGTTCGACCAGTCCTCGAAGTCCGGCGACAGCAGCCGCGCCATCACCTGTGCCGCGACCCGAGGCGAGGCCAGGTCGAGATCCAGCGCAGCCTCGTCCCCGAACCCCGCAAAGGGCTCAGGTCTCGTGGCAGCGGCGGCGATGACAGTCATGGGTCAGGCCACCTGTGACCCGTCACGGTTGCGCGGCTTGCGCGGGGTCCGTGGCTTCCTCGGCTTCGCGGCTGCATCACTGGTCGTGTCAGGTGCCGGCGAGGGTGGGGCCTGACGCGGCCACGAGTCGAGCGGGTCGACCGGCTTCGGTGCCCGTGGTGCGGTCAGGGCCGGTGAGGCGGTGACCGATCCGGCGAGGGCGTGCGATGTCGTCGTCGGTCAGGTAGGAGGCGCGGACTCTGCGGATGGCGCGGGTGCCCTCGACCCGGACGAACGCCACCCCGGGGGTTTGTTCGTTGATGTGGTCGGCGGTGGCGCCCATGTCCCGGGCTCCTTCGCCGAGGACCATGTCGACCTGGATCGGGTTGTCCAGGCGCATCGCGACCCGGGTGGGGAACAGGTCGCGCCACCCGACGACGTCCTTGCCGGGGTCCTGCACCGCCGCCAGCACGGTGATCCCGACCGCGCGGCCCTTGGTCAGCAACAGCCCGAGGGCCTTGTCGATCCGTCGCACCACGTCCCGTTCGGCGAACGCGGTCAGGGTGGCGAGTTCGTCGATCACGGCCAGCAGGTGGGGTGAGTCCGGGGATGGTTGGTGCTTGCGGATCCCCAGGTGGGCCAGCCTCTTGGCGCGCTGGTCCATCACGGCGACGAGGTCTTCGAGCAGGTCGCACATCGTCTCCGGGGTGCCGTCCTCGAACCGGGAGAACAGCCGTTGCCCGGGGCGCAGTTCCATGCCGCCCTTGGGGTCGATCGCCCACACCTGCACCCACCCGGCATTGATGGCGGGCGCGAGTCCGCGCAGCAGCGACCACAGGATGGAGCCCTTGCCGGCCCCGGTGGCCCCCGCGATCAGGACGTGCGTCTGCCACAGGGAGAACCGCCACTCGGTGCCGTCCTCGTGCCGCCCGACCGGGACCCCGGCAAGGTTCACCTCCGGTTCGGGCCCGACCGGCAGCGGGCCGATCGTGGTTGCGAGGACGTCGGTGCGGTGCAGCTCGATCCACACCGACCCCGGCCCCGACGCGCGTCACCCGGGCTTCGCGGACCCCGAACGCGACGGCCAGCGCGTCGGCCTTGCGGGCGTAGTCGTCGAGGGTGAGCCCGGTCGGGATCGCCACCCGCAACCGCACGATCCCGGCCGGGGTGACCCGCACGTCCCCCAGTCCCCCGTACACCCAGGGCTTGTTGGCCCCGGTGTGGTCGTGGACGACGAGCCCGACCCGTGGGGCGATGCGTCGCCACTTGCGCGGATATGTCGCCGACAGCCAAACCGCGTGCAGGCGTGGCCGGACCTGCCCCCTGTAGGACTCCGGCCACGCCACCCGCCACACCACCAGGCCAACGACCAGAGCGACGAGCACGGCCAGGACCGCGACGTGGCCGGCATACCGGTCCAACACCAGCAGCGAGCCCGCCGCCGAGGCGACCCGGGGGCGTCGGATCGCGAACCGGACCAGCCGGAACACCGACCGCACCACCAGCAGCACGAGCCGGACGACCGCCTCGATCATCATCGGCACCGGCTCGTCGCTGCCGAACATCGGACCCCTGGGCGCACTCATCACGAACCCCCCTCAGGCCGACCGGCGAGCGTCCGCCGCGACCGACATCACCCGCGACTGGGCCGCACCCAGGGCGGAGTAGGCCCGGTGCATGCCGCGTCGGACCTCGTCGTCCGGGGCGTTCACGAACTCCCGGACCAGCTTCGCCAGTTCGGTGCGGACCCCGTCGACGCGGGCGACCTCATGGGTCAGCACCGCGGGGAGGTCCTTCACCTCCACGTCGAACGCGTCCGCCCACTGCACCGCCTCCACGGGGCGCATCACGCCGCACCCTTCTCAGCCGGCCCTTGCGCCTTGGCAGCGGTCGACCCGTTGGGCTTGGCACCGGGGGCGTGCATCCCGTCCGCGCGCAGCGACCAGCCGATCTTCGGCCGCTTGCCCCGGTCGTCGATCCACGCCGTCACCGTCAGGTTCTCGAACTCCACCGGCCGCAGCTTCTGACCCTCCACCTTCGACGGAGGCACCGGCTGCACGTCGGCGGCGATCTTCACCGTCACCTCGCCCTGGTTCTTCGGGGCCTCCTCGTCGTAGTCGACGACCCGGACCTCCCACACCCGCAGCCCGGACTCCTTGTCCCGGACCTGCACGTCCCCCGGCTCCCGACCCTCGGCCTTCGCGGCCTGGATCAGATCGAAGTCCTCCACCGCCGTGACCGACCCGCGCATCCCGACACCCTCCGGGAAGACGTCCTCGAACCGGACCCGCATCCTCTGCTGAATCGCCATGACAAACACCTCTACTTGACTAGAGCGGTTACCAACAGAAGCCAGTAAAGCACACTCCTCTAGACAAGCAAGGTTTCGAACTCAGACCGCAGGGAAGCGGTACTCCAGGACGTAGCTGGGCGCAGCCTTGACCGTGTCGGTCAACTCGACAGCAGTTCCGTTGCGGTCGAACGCAATTCGACGCACCGTCAGCACGGGGTGCCAGTCGGCAACCGCAGACGTCGCCGCTCCTCCGGCGTGGGCATCCGCGCACGGTCAGCACAGGCGTACCAGTCGGCAACCGCAGGCGTCGACGCTCCTCCGGGGTGGGCATCCGCGCCGCGACTTCCTCCGAGAACTCGGCCAACTGGTGGCCCAGCTCCTCGAGGCGCGCGTAGATCCCGCCCGGACCGGTGTCCTGCTCGGCGATCTTGGTGCCGTTGGCGATGGCATGCGGGACGTAGGACTGGGCCAGCTCAACGGGCTGACCATCCATCAGGTACCGGCGACGACGCGCAACGACCTTGGACCGCGCGGACAGAGCCAGAGCCGAGCGCACGTCCGCCGACGCCACCTCGCTCCCCACCTCGATCTCGTCCACGGACGGAGTCCCACGCCCTCCGCCTCAGCGAGAAACGCGGCCTGCCCCTCCTCACGGTGGCGGCGCGCGAAGCGGTCCGAGGCGACGCGACGAACGACAGGACGGTCTCTCACGAAGACGCCGCGCCCGTGCTCTGAGCGGAGAAGCCCCTCGGCGCGAAGGTCGGCCAACGCCTGACGCACCGTCATCCGGGCAACACCGAAGTGCTCCATCAGCTGCGACTCAGACGGCACCCTGTCGCCAGGACTCAGCCGACCGGATGAGACCGCCTCACGGATGCCCTGGGCGATCTGCTTGAAGGCAGGCGTGTCGGCGGACTTGTCGACCTGACCAAGCTCCAACATGACTCCTCCAGTCGTCTGTACTGCTTACACTCTGACAGATGGAGGCAGGCCAGGTAAACGAGACACCGCGCCACTCGGTAAGTGTGGCAGCGGCAATCTTCGACGACTCCGGCGAGAAGGTGCTCCTCATCAAGCGCCGCGACAACGGCAACTGGGAGCCCCCGGGCGGCGTCCTCGAACTCGACGAAACCATCGAGGACGGCCTCCGCCGCGAGGTCCGCGAGGAGACCGGCGCCGAGATCGAAGTCGGCCCGCTGACCGGGGTCTACAAGAACATGACGGGCGGCATCGTCGCGCTTCGTCTTCGGCGCGCGCGCAGTGTCCAAGCCACAGCCCGCCACCGCTGAAGCCTTCGCGGTGCGGTGGATCCCCCTTGCGGATATCGACAGACTGATGTTGCCCGCCTATGCAGTCCGTATTCACGATGCACTCGCGCCAGGGAACTCACCCGCAGCCGTGCGTTCACACGATGGAAAGCGGCTGCTCGTCGAGGCGAATTCCAATTCACACTTCCCGGGCCCAAATGGGCCGACGGCCCCTTGAACAGCCGGACTTGGCGGAAGAGCCAACTTGCCACGTTGAGCGTCGGGCTAACGCTCTGTGCTGCTGTAGGGCTTGGCGCCTGCTCGGACTCCGAGCCGAGCACTTCCCGGCCGACCACGACACGCCCCATTCCAAGTGTCACCCGGGCGATTCCCACCGCTAGCCCAGTCCAGTCGAGCACGTCGCAGAGCGAGCTGCCCTCCACCCCAAGTGAGCCTGCCCGGTCCCTATCAGGAAACTTGGCGGACTGGGCAACTGTGCTAACGGGCCTGATCGCCATTGGGCTGCTTTTCCAAGGACTGCGCGATCGCGAACGCGTCCGCGGAGAGCAGTTGCGCGCGCAGGCCGAACTTGTCACGCTCAGCGTGATAGCTCCGACAGTCGCAACAGTTGTCCGCAGCCCTGTGTTGGTGATCCTCAACAACAGCACGCTGCCAATTCACATCGAGAGGATCACGCAAGTAGACGGCGGCGAGCCCTGGACCGAGATCGAGTCACGGGGCGAACGGCGCCTGAACACGACGGCCTTCGCGCAGACCAATGCGCTCATCCGCCCACGCGACGAGGTTCGGGTTGGAACGCCCGACGGGACATCTCTCGAGGCTGGTGTCGGCGGACCCTTTGCCATCGTGGAGTTTCGCGATGCCCGCGGCATGCGATGGAAGCGGCGCACCGACACCTTCGAGTTAAGACTTGATGAGACCAAACTGAATATCGCGCAATCGCTGGTACAGCGGTTCGCGAGTCGGCATGAACGCCTATATACCGCCTTCGCGACCCCCCTGGAGCGAATGGCCGTTCGGGCCGCCCGCCGAGACCCCAGTCGCATTCCGCGCACCCTGCGATTCCAACGCGCCCTTTGGGGCTACTGGGGACCGGGCGAGGAAGATCCCTGGCTCATGCCCGAAGGGGCTCCGCCGCTCTGGCGCTTCGTGGAGCTGCTACCACCGCCGAATCGGGAGTGAGGAAGTGGCAAGGTCCAGCCCATCGCCGACGGCCATCAACTGCGTCCGGGTCGGCCGCTTATGCGGCGTTCAGCGGCGCATTCGCCCCCATAAGGGTCGAAGTGTCCGTCGTCTTGGAGCCGTGTGCCTTACAGTGCCCGTCATGGGGAACACGTCGGCGCGGACGACGCGACGCCGCTTCCGGGGGAGGTAATCCTTGCCTGTTCGCGACGCATGGGATGGCAAGGAATGGGAAGCGCACTGCCGTCAACTCCTGTCCATCAAGTTCGGAATCGATGTCCAGTTCGTGCCGGACCGCGTTCATGGCGACGGCGGACTCGAAGCCTTTCGCCTCGACGACGGCGTGGTCTATCAGTGCTACGCCGCGCAAGATGCACTGACCAATCAGATGCTGACGACGGCACAGAAGCGCAAAATCTCAGACGACATCCGAACGTTGTGCACCAAGGCCGACCAAACACGCGAGCTACTTGGGGACGAGTACAGAATCCGACGCTGGGTCCTACTGACGCCAGAGTTTGATGACAAGGACCTCATCAAGCATGCCCGGACCATGGAACAAGGCGTTCTAGCCGACCCACGTCCGACGTGGTGTGCCGACGATTTTCGGATCCTCATTGCCACCGATCATCAAATGTTTCCGGATCAGTTGCACCAACTGGCGGCACGAGGGATCATCACAGATCAATCTCTTGGTGGATGCACCTACACCAGAAGAAGCCATGAATCTGACTGATCCGACCTTGGTCGACCAACTCGTAAATAAGCTGTGTGTGAACGCCATGCTCCTGGCCAACCCTGAGGAACTGGATGCATACACCTCGGAAACTCTGTTGGATTTCGTGTATGGCAAGCGCCAGCTGGAGGCGCTCGAGAACAAGTACGGCGCCACCTACATTCGCGTCCAACAACAAGCCAAGAGGACGTTCCGCGCGCTAGCACGGACGATGGCGGCTACGGATGGAGGGCCAGCTGGCATCGAGGCAATCGCCAAGGATCTGGCAACCGGTCTGGCCTCCGAGCTCCCCGCCCTCCCGGCAGAAACGTGCGAAAACCTTGCCCGACACTACGTAGCTGACTGGTTCATCAACTGCCCCCTCAGATTCCGAGCCACGGCATGACCAACTCCTTCTTCGAACAGTTTGAAGTAGCTCCGGATCCCATCTTCTCGGGCTATCCGACATCGACCAGGCAACGGCGCGAAACGCCGCTCGGGCAGATGGAGCTGCAGTCTTCGCCACTTCCCTTAGCTGCCAGAGACCGTGCTCAATGGAGGGTCGCTGCCACGCTGCTGTGTGTCGCGGCCTGTCGAGGACACTCGGCAACTTTGGAGCAGTTGCACGTGTTGTCGTGGGCGCTTCGAGACCCACACAACGAAGCCGAACTCATGACTAGGTGGTCTGGCGGGGATGAGTCTGTGGCTCTCAGGGCCTGGGATCCCTATCTTGACGACTCCTTGAGGCTCGCCCGCGCACAAGGACTTCTGGAGCAGAGCACGACCGGACGAGTAGCCCTGTCGGAGGCGGGTGAGACAGTCGTTCGTGCGATCCGCGGAGCATCCGGCGATCTCTTGACCCGCGAGCAGGTCGCCCTCGCTCGTCTCGGTCTCATCACCGAGGCCGGCATGTGGCGGCAACTGGGCAGAGTGAGCAAAGCCAAGAACAACAAGGGGGGGACAAGGCGATGACCCTTCAGTTGGTCGCCATACGCTTGCAGTTGAACACTTCCCGTGGGCCTGCTGGGTATGAGGCTCGATTCGGGTCTGGCCTCAATGTGCTGAACGCCGACAACAGTTGGGGCAAGTCGACCCTCCTCCAGGGCATCGTCTATGCCCTCGGACTTGAGGGCGCCCTCTCGGCTTCGCGCAAGTCTCCGCTTGGACCTGCCATGACCCAAGCGATCGATACGCCCCTAGGCCCGGCAACGGTGGTCGAGTCTTCAGTAACCCTGTGGATCAAGAATTCATCCGGGTCACACATGCAGGTGCAGCGGTGGGTCGTCAGCAATGACATCGACACCCGGATAATCCGAGTGTGGATGGCCGACTCGGAAGATCGGAAGATGTCAAGGCTGGTGAGACAAGTCGGGTTCAGGCGGTCTGTATGAGTGCCTCCCTTGAGGGCTCGTTGATCCAAGCGGCGGTCGGCAGTCTTGGTGCTTCGGGTCGGCTGCGGGTGAACCGTTCGGGGTGGGCGGCGTAGGCCGCATCGAGGGTCAGCTGCCGTTGGGCGCGGACCTCGATGGCGGTGCCGTGGTGGACCGATGCGGGGGTGTGTAGCCCGATTCCTGAGTGACGGTGCTCGTGGTTGTAGTAGGCGAAGAAGTTCTCGCAGAACGCTCTGGCGTCGGGCAGCGACCCGAAGTTGGTCGGGAAGACCGGGGCGTACTTCAAGGTCTTGAACGCAGCTTCGGAGTAGGGGTTGTCGTTCGAGACGTGCGGGCGGGAGTGGGACCGGTGGACGCCGAGGTCCAGCAGCAGTTGCGCGACGGGTTTCGAGGTCATCGAGGTGCCGCGGTCGGCGTGGACCGCCTCCGGGATGCCGTGGACGCCCATGGCTTCTTCGAGCATCGTCTTGGCGATCTCGCAGTCCTCACGGGCTGCGACGGTCCAGGCCACGATGTAGCGGGAGTAGATGTCGATCACGACGTAGAGGTCGTAGTAGACCCCACGCACCGGCGACCTGAGTTTCGTGATGTCCCACGACCAGACCTGACCCGATCTGGTGGCTAGGAGCTCGGGCTTCTTCCTGGGTGGGTGCGTCGCCTGACGACGCCGCTCACCGGCCAAGCTGTTGGCGCGTAGACACCTGTGCATCGTCGACATCGAGCACAGGTAGGTCCCCTCGTCGAGCAACGTCGCCCACACTTGCGCGATGGCTTTGTCCGCGAACCGTGGTTCGGTCAACACCTCCAGCACCCGCGTTCGCTCGGCCTGTGACAGCGCGGTAGGCGGTGTCGGCCGCGGCGACCGGACCGGTGCGGGTTCGGGCCCGAACGGCACAGCGGCACGACGTACGGCCTCGCGGGCAGCGCGGTAGTGACTGGCCCTCGAGCGGCCGAGCAGGGCGCACGCGGTCGCGATGGACGTCAACGCTGCGAGCTCGAGGATCAGCGGCACGATCACTGCTTCGACCGCTTGCCGTCCACCGGGCCGGCCAGGTCCGCGCTCTCGGAGAGCGTCTCCAAGAGCGCGTGTGCTTTTCCCATCAGGTCCAACGCCGCCTTGTGCTTGGCCAGCTCGGCCTCGGCCTTCTCCGCACGCGCCCGTAACTGGGCGACCTCACGGTCACGCTCACGCTCACGCCGGTCCCGGGTGGCCGGCGCGAGACCCGCTGCGGCACCGGCCTCGGCGGCGCGACGCCACTCGATGATGTGTGAGGAGTACAAACCCTCGCGACGCAGGATGCTCCCGCGTACCCCACGATCAGCAGCCTCGTACTCGGCGAGGATCTGCGCCTTGTACTCGGCGGGGAAGCTACGCCGTTTCGGTCGATCTGCCCTGGGTCCCATGACCCCATCATCGCTACTGCTGCTGGCCACATCGGCCGTCGTCATCGTCATCGTGCTCGTCTCGCTTCTCACCCCGTGCAAGGGAACGAACTCAGAGGAGGTGTCTCACTCAACTCTGACGCACAGGGTCCCGCCGCAGCTCGGTTAGAACTGACAGTTCTCCTGCCCACCCCTACAGCTCGTGCAGCGAACCAGTCAGGAAGGGAACCGCCGCGCAACGGGCTCGGTTGAGCGCCCTGCATGAAACGCGATGAAGCCTTCATCGCGTTCATCCCTACGCGATTTCCGCATCGCTGGTCCCCCTGCCGCGGCGGCCGCGGCACTCATACGGACCCCGAGCGAGAAGGTTGCCCGGCCACATCAGGGAATTCCCAGCAGCGGATCCGGAACCAGCACCCACGTAGTGAAACATTCGCTCATGCCGCGATCCGGGAGGTCGACAGGCGGCTGCTAGACGATTGCGAACAGGATCGGTGTCTGGCCAGACTCGGTCCAGGTGTCCGGCGGGAGGCTCTCCACGCGGCTGCCCACCCAGTTTGGGTGTGGCTCTCTTTCGGTCTGCAGTCCGTCGGGCACCGTGACGAGGCGTGGCTCGAAAGGGGACTGCCCAGCTCGTAGCAGCACTGCCCACCTCGCCGTCCTTATCGGTACGAGGTGAAGCAGGAGAAACGCTATGGGCAAGGTGATCATCGGGGTCGATCCCCACAAGCTGTCGGCCACCATCGAGGTCGTCGACGGCCACGAGAAGCTGCTCGGCTCTGGCCGGTTCAGCACCGACCAGCCCGGCTACACGGCGATGCGGACGTACGTGAAGACCTGGCCGGACCGGGTTTGGGCGATCGAGGGCAGCAACGGCGCCGGCCGACCGCTGGCGCAGCGACTGCTGGAGGCTGGCGAACACGTCGTCGACGTCCCGGCGAAGCTCGCCGCCCGGGTCCGGCTCTTCGACACCGGCCACAACCGCAAGACCGACGCCCGCGACGCCCACTCCATCGCGATCGTCGCGGTCCGCACCACGACCCTGCGGGTGCTGCGCCGCGACGGTGAGCTCGAAGCGCTGCGGATGCTGTGCGACCGCCGCGAGGAGCTCACCCGGCTGCGGGTCCAGACCGTGAACCGGCTGCAGCGGCTGCTGGCCGAACTTGTCCCCGGCCAGGCCAAGAAGGACCTGACCGCGTTGCAGGCCAGGGCAATCCTTGCCAGCGTGCGCCCGCGTGACATCGCCGGGAAGACCCGCCGCAGGATCGCCGCGGAGGAACTGGCCGACCTGATCGCGGTCGAGGCGAAGATGAAGAAGTCCACCGCCGAACTCAAGGTCCTGGTCAAGGCCCGCGGGTCACGGCTGATGGACCTGCACGGTGTCGGACCCGTCGTCGCCGCCCGCACGCTGGCCGACGTCGGCGACATCGCCAGGTTCGCCGACCGCAACAGGTTCGCGTCCTGGACCGGGACCGCACCCCTGGACGCCTCCTCCGGTGAACAGAACCGGCACCGGCTCTCCCGGGCCGGTAACCGGCGGATGAACCACATGATCCACATCGCCGCGATCAGCCAGATCCGCCTCGACACCGACGGCCGGACCTACTACCGGCGCAAGCGCGCCGCGGGCAAGACCACACTCGAGGCGCTGCGCTGCCTGAAGCGAAGGATCTCCGACGCCCTGTACCGCCAGCTGCTCGCCGACGCCAAAGAAGCGCGACTCCTCAGCGCGGTCGAGCCGGCTGGCACGGGCCCGGGAGGGCACTGCGGGGCGTCTCAAGAATCCAGCGCGGTCGACCTGCCCCCGCACATCGACACTTCGGATCAGCCACTTCCCGGACCCGCGAAACCGACGCTACAAGCCCAGCGGCCATCCGGAAGACCACCCGAGGAGGACCCCACAGACGCCCCTTGACAACAAAGGGGAGCCGAAGTGACGCATGCCGATTCGCCGGACATTGCACGAAATAGGCTGGGACGCGGAGCGGGCCTGAGGTGGTGGACCGCAGCGGCTGGGAGGTGCGCTGGCCCGCCGTGCGTCCGCGGTTGGCCATACGTTGGCTTCATGGAGATCACGGTCGTCGAGGGCGATATCACCGCCCAGGACATCGACGCCGTCGTCAACGCCGCCAACCGCGCGATGCGGGGTGGCGGCGGCGTCGATGGAGCTATCCACGCTGCCGGTGGGCGAGCAGTCCTGGAGGACTGCCGCAAACGGTTCCCAGCAGGACTCGCGACGGGCGACGCCGGATGGACCACAGCAGGCTTGATGCCGGCGCGGTGGGTCATCCACGTGGTCGGACCGAACTACAACCGCGGCGAGCGCGACCGCTCCCTGCTGACCTCCTGTTACGAGCGGGCGCTCGCGGTGGCCGACGACCTCGGTGCACGTACGGTCGCATTTCCGCTGATTAGCGCCGGCAGTTACGGCTGGCCAAAGTCCGATGCGATCGACGCGGCCATGGAAGTTTTGCGAGCAGCGGAGACACAATTATTCGAAGCGCGGATGGTTGCGTTCGGCTCGTCCTCCTACACTGCGATCCAAGAAGCCATTCGACGAGGATGACCATGTCACATGAGAGTGTTCCCGTGCGACGAGCCGCCTTCGCTGCGGCCGCGTCCAGTGCGCTGGCAGAGCAGGTGGGCTCCGGCTTCGAGCGCCTCCCTGAGCGACGCGGATGGACGGATCGAGCCGTCTGGTACCAACGGCCAGGAGAATTGCTCGCCGTGGTCGGGGACCACGAGGAGTCAGCCACCGACCGGGTACTCGCACACGCGCTCTTCCACGCGGGCGACCGCGCCGTGACGCTCGTCCTTTCGGAGAACTGGGCGTATCCAACACGCTTTCGCCAGCCTTGGATCACCCCGAACATCAAGGTCTGGACTCATACCAATGGAGTAGCAGACTTCGCGCCACCTCTGGCGCGAGAAGCAACCCGGGATGCGGTCGTCGGGCATCCGGCGGAGAAGCCACACCGGCTGCCACCAGCGGCTGCCGAATGGGTGCGGAGGCTGACCGAATGGGCGACTGCCAACCCGGGACTCGCAGATGCCCACACGTCGTCCCTGCGCGGGTGGTCGCACGACGGTCAGCGCGTTTTGACCATCGGCGGAAAGCGCACCATCGCAATCAAGGCCGGCGTCGACGCCAGCAGGGACAAGGCGCTCTCGGTCAAGGTCACCGGGCCCCTGCCAAGCAGCGAGTTCGACGCCATCACCACCCGGGTCGAGCGTGGGATGGCCGATGCGAAGGCCAAGACGTACGGCAGGTTCGAGGAACATCACTTGCAGGTGCAACTCCGTGGGCATCCCGGGACCGTGCTTCTCGAGCACCCGCTACTGCGAGAGGTTCCGGCGTGGCGCCCGGCCGGAGATGGCGGCGGAAAACCCGGGCGCGGATTCGTCGACCTTGCGGGCCTCGACTCGGCCGGAGACATCGTCCTGGTCGAGACCAAGCTCGGTCAGGACGAGATGCTCGTCTTCCAAGGCCTCGACTACTGGATCTGGGCGACAAGTCCCAAGAATCACCAATGGCTTTGCGAGCGCCTCTATGCAGCAGATGACGCAAAGATTCGCTTGCTCTACGCCGTCGCTGGCAAGGGAGGTAGCAAGCCGCGGCTCGGCAGGTACGAACTCTCACACCTCGACGTCCTCGCCCCAGAGATCCCCTGGCGCGTCGCGCTCCTGGACGACTGGGACACGGCCCACGCGCCCGCATCAGTAGTCACCGAACCACGCGCGAAGCCAGACTGAACCGCTCTGTCAGAGGCAACATCTACGGTCGCCATCAACATGAAGAAGACTGAGTTCAAGGCAAAGCATGAGGCTCTCGCCGCCGCTTGGAAGCAGCGGAGCACCACCCTGGCCGGCGAAGCCCGCGTACCGGCACCCTGGATCAACCAGGATGGCCAACCACGAGGCCGATACCACCACTGCCTGCCTGCCGAGTACGCCGAGCACAACCTCCTCCCGAACGTTCGTCGCGGCGCGATTGACCTGTTCCTCGAGCTTGAAATCCCGTGGCACGCCGGCATTCACGACGGCCCCGGCAACAACCTCCTTTCGTCGCAGGTGCAGTGTGTCAACGCGCTGTTCCCAATGCTCAGCGAACCACTCAAGATCAGGTCAGCCTTCGGGCATATGGTCGACATCGCCGAGGTGCTCGAGATCGAGGACGGCCGCAACCTCACGTTCGAGTACATCGGGCCCACCGACTACTTCAACGAAGCCGAGGGCGGCCAGCGGGTCCGTGGATCGAGGTGCACCAGCGTCGACGCCGCGTTCCGGTACCGCACGTCGGCCGGGCACATCGAAATCGCCCTCGTCGAGTGGAAGTACACGGAGGCCTATCTGGAGGCCGTTGACCCACGTGCCGGCTACAACAAGACCCGTGCAGCCAGGTACCGGTCTGACGTCGAATCTGCGGACGGGCCGATCCAGTCAGATCTCATCGACCTGGAGTTGCTCTTCGACGAGCCGCTCTATCAGCTGATGCGCCAACAACTGCTCGCGTACCGTCTCGAAAAAGACCGTGTTCGGGACGCCGCCGTCATTCGCGTGCTCCACGTCCTGGATCCAGCCAACGCTGGGTACCAGCATTCACTGGTCCGCCCTGAAACCAAGGCTATGGGCGACACTGTCGATGACGTGTGGTCAATGCTGCTTCGCTCACCCGACCGCTTCGCGCACGTCGACCCAGCTGTATTCCTCGACCCTGCGATCACCAGCACGGAGTACGTGGACCGATATTCACTATGACCGGCGGGCGGCCCAACCTTTTCGGCCAAGCTCGCGAGGCAGGCTGCGGCCCACGTCGTTATACATCTCGAAATTGGCCGTGAGACCGACCCGCCGATAGACGCATCCCCGATCAAGGTGTCAAGCGCCAGTCCCTTGGTGGACGCGTGCCAGAAAGTGGAGCCCGGTTCCCAGAAGCTGTACCCCCCAGGCTCAGGCGGCGATGTGACGCGCTCTGCGCGGCAGCCTTGGTTGTGGGTTGTCCGTGGGGTGCGCCAGGGGTGTTCCCTCGCGCCCAGGCGATGTTGGCGCGCTCAGGACTTGGAGGCCACGGCCACCTTTGACATGCCGGCGCGGGCCACCTTCTCCAGGTCGGTGCCTGACATCGGCTGCAGACCGGCGGCGGTGAAGGAGACGATGTTGTGCCCGACGGCAACGAACACGACGTCGAGGACAACGTCGATGCCCTCCGCCTTTGCGGTCGCGCGGAACGCGAGAGTCTGGTCGCCGAGGTTCGGGAACGAGAGGCCGGTCATCGTCATCGGGGTTCGATCCGCCCCGTCGACGATGGTCAGCTTGGGGCATTTGGTGAGGGCCTGTGCAACACCCTGCACCTTGTCGCCCTGCCCGTCGTCGGCGAAGGAGGCAACCTCTTCCTCGAACTGGACGCCGAGCATGCCACCCTGCTCGAACGACGCCTTCGCCTTGTGCTTGGCCTTCACGTCCTGCTTGGTCGAGTCCATTTGGTCGAACAGTTTTTGGCAGGACGCCGGCTCGACCGTGGAGTTGTCCTCCTTGTCCGGCTCTGACTCCGCCGCGGCCCACCCGGTCGGCATGTCACCGACAGCTAGGAGGGCGGCCTTGACCTGCGTGGCGTTTAGTTCATCGCCAGCCCCCTTGGGCTTCGGCGCCGCCTTCGTGGGCTCGGCTACCGGCGCGGCCGGGGATGCGGTGCCGACCGTTTCGGCACGCTCGGGGGCGCTCCCGCATGCCGACAGCGCGCCAATGAGGACAAGAGTGGGGACAACGAGTAGGCGAGCAGGGCGAATCACGAGGAGCGTCCCGTGGAGTGGTGGGGATTTGAGGTCCGGCGGGTCGGCGTGAAGTAGGCGGCCATCGGCGGGATCTTCGGTGTGAAACGACCAAGTCACGCACTGAAGGAGAACCACCGATGGCCTTGTCCCAGTCTGCCCTGTCCGAGCTGCTCGATGCGTTCCGTGCCGGTGACGGCGTGGATCTTGTCCGTGAGTCGGTCCGGATGGTGATGCAGGAGCTGATCGAAGCCGAGGCCGCCGAGCGGATCGGCGCCGGCATCTACGAGCGCACCGAGTACGCGGGTGACCGAGCGCAACGGCACCCGTCCGCGGCTGGTCACCACCCAGGCCGGTGACGTCGGGCTGCGGATCCCCAAGCTGCGCAAGGGATCGTTCTTCCCGGTCATCCTCGAACCGCGGCGCCGGATCGACCAGGCGCTCTACGCGGTGGTGATGGAGGCCTACGTCCAGGGCATCTCGACTCGCAGCGTCGATGCCCTGGTCGAGGCGATGGGCATCGACTCCGGCATCTCCAAGTCCGAGGTCTCCAGGATCTGCGCCGGCCTGGACGAGACCGTCGGCGCGTTCCGCACCCGGGTGCTGGACCACGTCGAGTTCCCCTACGTCTACCTCGACGCGACCTACCTCCACGTCCGCAACGACACCTCCCAGGTCACCTCGATGGCGGTGGTGGTGGCCACCGGGGTCACCGCGACCGGGCAGCGCGAGATCCTCGGCCTCGACGTCGGCGACAGCGAGGACGAGGTCTTCTGGAAGGGCTTCATGACCTCGCTGAAGCAGCGTGGCCTGGCCGGGGTGAAGCTGGTCATCTCCGACCAGCACTCCGGCCTCGTGGCGGCGCTGCGGCGCTGCTTCCAGGGCGTGGCGCACCAACGCTGCCGGGTCCACTTCGCCCGCAACCTGCTGGCCCACGTCCCCAAGGCCCAGGCCGACTACGTCGCTGCCGCGTTCCGCACGATCTTCGCCCAGACCAAGCCCGCTGACGTGCACGCCGCCTGGGACAAGACCCGCGACGAGTTCGCCGCCCGGTTCCCCAAGCTCGGCCCGCTGATGGACGACGCGAAGGCCGAGGTGCTGGCGTTCACCGCGTTCCCACGCGCGCACTGGCGCAAGATCTGGTCGACCAACCCGCTCGAGCGGGTCAACAAGGAGATCAAGCGCCGCAGCCGCGTGGTGGGCATCTTCCCCAACAACGCCGCCGTCATCCGACTCGTCGGAGCCGTGCTGCTCGACATGCACGACGAGTGGATCGCCGGCGATCGCCGCTACCTCTCCGAAGGCTCCATGGCCAAGCTCTACGACCTCAGCGATAATGAAGACCATCGCCGCGATCGACAGCGGCGAGTAGGCACCGAGGATCACCTCAAAGCCCACCACCCCGCGGGACTCTGCCCGCTTCCGGGTACGGGAAGGAGGAGAAGAGAGAGGGCGTGAGCCTGAAACGACTACCAGGGCGGTAGTCACTTGGGGCGAAAGGACTGCATGCCTGGTAGTCGTTTCGTTGCAGACGACTACCAGGGCGGTAGTCACTTGGCCGGGCGAGGCTCATCACGACACAGCCTTCAATGCCCGCGCTCCGGACCTTCGGTGTCGGGGGCAAGGGGCCTTCTCTTCCCCAAGGCCACCGGCGATCCGATGTCCCGGCACCACCAGGCATAGCGCCCTGGACCCCTCGGCTAGCAGTCCGTAGTCGACGGCCTGCTGAATGGCGCGGTACACCGTCCGACGGTCGGCTGGGATGGGGTGGCCGTCCTCGTCCAGGTGGCCGATGACCGTGGCGATCTCGTTCTGCTTGAAGACCGCGTGCCCGTTCGTCCGGTGCGTGCCGTAGGCCAGGAAGGCGACCCGCAGCGGCAGCGGGAAGCGAGGATTCAGGGCGTCGTTGTGCCACGCGGCCTGAAAGTGACGCGCCCAAGGTCCGTTGTCCGACTCGCTCTGCCGGCTCATTTGATATCACCGCCGAACAGATCGATCAGCGCTTCCTGCTGGCGAGCTGCCTGTACCTGCTTGCTTGCTCCCGGCACTGCCCGTTGCTCGTCATCGCGGTGATCGTCAAGCACGGTCACCGCGATGTTCCGGTGCTGGCAGTACGCAAGCAGGTCCCCCAACCGGGAAGAGTCCGTGATCCATCCGTGCGAAGCGCCGCTGAAGATCGGCCTGAGCCCGGCGTGCCTGGCGATCTCAGCCACCCTGTAGCCGGTCATCACGATCGTCCCCCCGCGGTCCGTGACCGTGATCGCGCGGCCCCTCACGACGCTTCCCGGGATCCGCGGCGATACTCCGCGCCGATGTCCTCGAGTGGGCGGAGCTGCTGCCCTGTGTACCGTGCGTCACCGCCCCTCAGCGCGCGCACCATCGGTACGACCTCGATGCGGAACTGCTCGCCTCGAACGGCTGCCTCTGCATGACGCTCCGCGTCCAGCTCACGACCCAGGCGGTCCGCAAGGTCATCACCCTCGCTCGCCCAGCACACAGCGGCAACCACCTTCTCGGAACTGCCCTCCGGCAACGCCAGCCACTCCGGCGAGCCGTAGGAGGGCACCTCCGCCGCGCGCTGGATCAGGGAGTACGCCCACCGACGTCGTCGAGCGACAGGGGAGGTGGACGGGGGGTGCAGCACTCGACCTGACTCGAGGTTCGCCGCCCCGGTCGCCGCTCCGCTAATTTCACCGTCACTGGGGCCACCCTCCTTCAGGCCGTGACTTCACCGGGACCACCCGCCTCGGCCAACGCGGCGTCGGCGGCGTTCGGCGGCTGCTGCGAGCGTCTTGGCCCTGCGTCGCGACTGCGCCGACTTGAGCGCGAGCCGCGTGAAATACACCTTGCGAAGGTGTGCCGCCCGCACAGGGTCTCCCCCGGGCTGCTCCAGAAACTTGGCGTCGAGCGCGGCACGGGCCGGCCGGGTGCGTGCGGATCGGTTGGAGGTGTTGGCCCAACTCTGGTGGGCCGCCACGATTGCGACTAGATGTCGCTCGGCAGACGTTGACATCGGATCGCTCCATCAACCCACCGCGGCTGGCGTGGGTAAGGAGCGGGTTGACCGGAGGGGTCCGCTGGTCCTCATCTGATGTGTTGGGACCAATCTACCCGAGACGCGCTGTGCTGGTCGCGCTCAACAAACCGCGTGGGCGGTGCCTATATGAAAATCTTGCGCGCACCGCGGGCGATCGCAACACGACATAGTTCCTCGAGGTGACTGCGAAACAGCACCAGCCCGCGTGGCCGGTGCCGTGCGCCACAGTCCCAGGTGAGACGTTGGGCTGCGTCGGTCGCACCCGGATCGCTCACATCCCACCAGGTGGCTCTTTGGGCGGGTGCTTGGTCGTCCTTCGGCGTAGGTGCTCGAAGCGGGAATGACTTGGGGACCTCCAGAATTACGAGGTCCAGCCACATTTCGCCATCGACGTCATGGGCACTGCCGATGAGGCGCTCACAGGTTTTGCATCGAATCAGTACGTGTGACTGAATCACACTCGATCTCCCCGCCTCATCCGTTGGGCCGCGGCCTTGGCTCGTGCGTCGGCGGCGCTGGCGCCGTACCGCTCGAGCATGACGTCGGAGGTCCAGCCGGCAAGTCGCTTGAGGTCGCGCTCCTGTCCGCCGTTCATCAGGAAGTCGTGGGCGAAGGTGTGCCGGAACCGGTGCGGGTGCAGGTCCTCGATGCCGGCCTGCGCGCCGCGGACCTTCATCCGCTCCCGGGCCCCGTCCGGGGTGAGTGGCGCCGCGCTGGGTGAGGAACAGGGCGTCGAGGTGGGCCCATCGCTGGGCGCTGCGCATCCGCAGGTAGCGGTCGACGGCGCGGGCGGTGCGGGCGCCGAAGTAGACCGGGCGGACCTTGCTGCCCTTGCCGCGTGACCAGCGCCATCTCCTGGTCGAGGTCGACGCCGTCGACGGTCAGCCCGCACAGTTCGGAGACTCGGATGCCGCAGTCGAGCAGCAGCCGGATCATGGCCTCGTCGCGGCGGTCGCGGAACTCCTTGCCGGCGCACGCCTTGAGCAGCGCGGCCAGCTCGTCGTCGGAGAGCACGGGGACCGGCTTGGTCTTGGGCTGCGGGCGGCGACGAGCGTCTTCATCGGGTTGCTCGGTCGATCTCGTCCTCGTCGACCAGCCACCCGCAGAATCGGAACAGCCCGCGGTAACGGGTGCTCACGGTGCTCGGCTCGTTGGACATCGGCGAGCTGGGCCAGCCACTCCCGGATCGCGGCCCGGTCCAGCTCCTCGAGCACCGCCTCCCGGCCCTGGGCCTCCAGCCAGCGGGAGAAGAACGTCACTGCCTGGCCGTAGATCGTCACGGTGCGCTCGGAGGCCCCCTCGGCCCGCAGATGGCGCGCGAAACTCCGGTGCAGATCCCCTAAGCGCGTCATTCCCGGCGCTCGGTTTCAAGCCGATCCTCTACCACGCCTTCCAGACGCCTCCCACCCCGAGGAGCGCCAACCCAGCGAGAAGGAGCGTGAACATTGTGGCGTTCGTCAGCCATGCCGGAGTGGGTGTGATCGCAGCGGCCGCCACGAGGGCCAAGAGTGTCGCGGTGCCGCCCGTCACCATCGCTTTTGCAAACGCGCGACAGGCGAACAGTTCTCGGCGACCCCAGAGATTAGGCCACCGGATGACCAACGCGAGAAGGAGGCCCAAGAACGCGAACAGCACAAGAAGCAGGATGACCATGTCCATACGTGCCAGGTTATCCGTTGAGTAAGCGTTGTGCTACATCCGAGCCTGGGACGCGTGACTCAGTAGAGCGTTGTGGGTCAAGTTATCGGGCGAGTTTCGCCCTGGCCGGAAGGGACCAGTGTGACGACCACCGCCACCGCCCAGGACTCCACCGCACCGACCAGGAAGGAACCGCTCAGTGCCGACCGTGGCGCGGGCGCGAGGCCACCGGGCGCATCTTCGTCGAAGAGCTTCTTCGCGAGGGAGCATGAGGAATAGGACAGGCACGTCCATTTCGTCACTCAGCGCCCGTTCTGAACCGCGGTTTCACAGAACTCGCTAGTAAGTGGGTCCCAATCCTTGGATGATTCGCCGTAGATAGCTTGATCGGATGTCAGCTCCGTCCCGGACTCCACCAAACGTGGGGGTCCATGTACTTGATCCCCAGTGTCTGGCCAGCTCTTCAGGGTCAGGCGGCGCAAAGGAAGGTCGTCCCATGACGGAAGTGTCTCGGGAAGGTTTCAAGCACCGAACCGGATGGCGGAGGGGCATCCTCGGGGTCGTTGTTCCGGCCACCTTGATGGTCGCGTTGATGCCTGCGGGCGCGGTGGCTGCTGCGTCGACGGATGTAGGGGTCCGGGTACAAGCGAGGCTAGCGCCCCGAACCGGTGACGTGCTGGTCTACTTGGTCAAGGTGACCAATCATGGTCCTACCGCCAGCAATGCGTCAGTCACGGCTTCGCTTGATAGCCCGCCCTATGCGACGGGGATTACAAAGCACGGCGCATGCTCAGCGTTCATCAGCGCCACCAACAAGGTCTCCTGCAACCTCGGCACCTTGAACGTCGATGAGACCGTCCTCGTCAAGGTGCACGTGCCACAACACGTGCACGGGGCTCGCACCCTGACCGCGACAGCGACGAGCACGGGTAGCGACACCTACGCACCCGAATGACAGCGCGACGCTAGTCCGCGATGTGACGGGCCCGGACTGCACCGTGGTGGGTTCTGTCGTCGGCGACGGCTTCGCGGGGACCGACGGAGACGACGTGCTGTGCGGTTTCGACGGATATGACTATTTCTGGCCCTCACCGGGCGACGACTACCTGTTGGGCGGCCCCGGGGGCGATGCACTCACCTATGAGGACGCGACGGGACCCGTCCGCATCGACCTCGAGCAGGAGACGGCCTATGACCTCGACGCGACCGGCAACATAGGAAATGACACCGTGCGCTCCTTCCATCGCATCTACGCCACCAGCTTCGCCGACGAGTTCCAGGGCTCGTCTGCAGCAGAGGAGTTCAAGGGCTTGCACGGTGACGACATCATCTACGGCGGCGCAGGCAACGACCGTCTCATCGGAAATAGTGGAGTCGACTACATCGATGGCGGCCCAGGGACGGACCGCTGC
>CAVXBF010000004.1:0-102977 GCA_963759935.1 uncultured Actinomycetota bacterium | reverse complement strand
GCCGGCAGCCTCACGAGCGCGAGCGGTGTCACGGCCGGCTTCTCCCGCGGACTGGTCGCCGCTGCCGTCGTCGCCGCTCTCGTCGCAGTTGTCGCGTACTGGCCGATGCCGGCCACCCGCGTCACCGGCCAGGTCGGGCACCTGCACGACTGACCGACCCGTGCCAACTCTTGGGCCGGCGCCGCCCAGCGCCGGCCCGATCCGCTGCTCTGGAGGTCGCGGCACGTCAGCGGGGCGTCGGGTCGACCTGGCGCACCAGGCGCACCACGACCCGGCGGAACCCCCGCGCCGGCCAGAAGCGCGACGACAGCAGGTTCGTCGTCCGCCAGTCCGTCTGCATCGACGTGAACCCGGCCTCCCGTGCGGACTGCAGAGCGGCCGCAGTCAGGGCCAGGCCGACGCCATGGCCTCGGACGTCGGCGGCGACCATGCAGACCGCGAGCTCGCACGCCCCTTCGGGGACGGTCGGGCTGACGTCGCCGTCGTACACGACCGTCATCGCGACGAGGCGGCCGCGCAGCAGGCCCAGCGTGTACCTGGCATCGTCGCCGACGAGCTCCTCGGCGTGCTGGTCGCGCAGGCCGTCGAAGTAGGCCGCGTCGCGGGGCGCGAACACTGGGGATCCGGCCTGGTGCAACGAGATCAGCGGAGCCAGCTCCATCACCGCGTCGAGGTCATCGACCGTTCCTGCACGCAGCGACAGGCCCGGCACAGACATCGGGGTGACGTCGACGTCGAGAGGCCGGACCGCGTATGCCTGTTCGTGGCCGAACCCAAGGTCGACCAGCGCGTCGTGCAGCGGCGACGGCTGGTGCAGCGCCAGCACGTGGTGCACCACGCCGTCCGCAACCCATCCCTCGGCCGCCGCGGCGTACACGTCGGCCAGCGCCGCCGGATCACCCAGGACGCCCAGCGGCCCAGCCACGGCCGAACGATCGTCGCGGTCGACGCACAGCGCGGCGACCACCAAGCCCCCTCGTCGCGCCACCCACTGCTCGGCGGTTCCCAACGCGGGCGCTACCTGCTCGGCCGTCGTGAACCCGTTGCCCAGCAAGGGTTGTGCTGCGACGGCGCGCCGCCGCTCGGCCACGGCCAGCGCCACCACCTCGTCGAGGTCGGCGGCACCGGCCGGGCCGACGGTGACGGTCGTCCTCACAGCCGACCGATCCCGCGCGGCGGGGTCGGAGTGCCGTGGACTGCGCGGGCATACCGCCGGAAGGCGCGGTCACCCAGCACCGGCAGCAGCAGCCGCACCGGAGCGGGCAGCTTGGCGACCTCGGCGGCGATCGCCTCGGGGTCACCCTCGTAGCGCATCATCCCGAAGCCGACGAAGGTGAGCCGTTTCGGGATCGACTCCATCCCGCGCGCGGTGAACTCCTCCCACTCCTGAGGCGTGATCTCGCGAGCCATGATCGGCAGGACGTGCGTCTCCTCGGCGTGCAGGTGCTCGAACAGCGCCTGGCAGAACGCATCGAGCGCATCCGCGAGCGCCGCGCCGTCGGCTGGGTCGCCGCCGCTGCGCCAGATCGACAGCAGCTTCTCGGCTCGGGTGAGCAGGGCCGAGACCCCCTCGTGCTGGCTCTCCATCAGATGGATCAAGGGCGCGAGCTCGGCCGGCACGCGGTCGAGCAGCTTGGCCCAGAGCAGGTCGTCCTCGATCGAGTGATGGTGGTGCAGCAACCCGAGGAACAGCTCGACGTGCGCGGCGACGACCCGTCGGCGGCGACGGTCGCCGTGGACGGCGGCACGCACCGCCCGCGCCGACAGGCCGAGCTCGCGGCGGAAGTTGCCGTGGGCGACGACCATCATGCGGACGTCGGTGAGGCCCGGCCCATGCAGGACGGGTGGGCTGATGGATGCGGTCATGACGGTCTCCGATCGAGGTGGAGGTGGGGGCTTCTTCGGTCAGGGGTGGCGTGTTCACGGGGGTCGGCGTTCAGCCGAGGGCGGCGATGCGGCGGATGAGGTCCGCGTAGGCGTTCTCGCCGTAGTACTCGAAGATCTCGTGCAGCAGTCCGCCCCGGAAGGTGACGCGCATGGCCAGGAGGTTCTCGTAGCCGCTGCCATCAGCGACGTCGATCACCATCCGCTCCTGCACGAACGCGACGTCGGGGTCGTCGGTCTGGTGGAACTCGACGTCCTGCATGGCCACGCGGGTGGTGGCTGCGAGGAAGCCGGCGAACGCGCCGCCGAGCTGTTCGTGGCCCTGGAGGGTGGCAGGCAGGCCGGGTACCGGGTAGGCGACGGAGTACCTGCCGTCCGGCGTCCAGTAGGTCAGGAACTCCTCGATGCGACCTTCGCGCAGCATTCGGCTCGACTCGTGCCAGACCTGCTCGTGGTGTCGCCGCGCCTCGGCGAGGTCGGTCGTCGACGGGCTGACGGTGCTGGTCATGGTGTGGTCCTCTCGTCGGGTCGTGCGCTGATGCCCTGGACGTTCGCAGCCGCGGCCCGCCGCAACATCGGGGGAATCCCTGAACCCTGGCTACGTGGGGTCGGGGGGCGCGATGATGGCCGGCAGGACGCGATGCCGGGGAGGGCCGCGATGACCGACAGCCCTCGCGGGCGCGCTGCCGAGACGGCTGCGCTCACCTCAGTGGCGTCGTCGGTGCTGGGTGGCCGCCGGGGTGTCGTGCTGCTGCGGGGTGAGCCGGGGATCGGCAAGACCCTGCTGCTGGGATGGTTCGCCAACCACCTCGAGCGGCACGGGTTCACTGTGCTGGCCGGACGTTCGACCGAGCTCGAGAGCGACGTGCCGCTCGCCGCGGTGGTGCAAGCCCTGGACGCCGGTACCGGCTCCGGCTCGGCGTCGCCGCTCGGCGAGGCGCATCTCGAGCTGACCACGGCCACCCGCTGGCAGCGGTACGTGGCCGTCACCGCCCACCTGGACTCGCTGGCCGAGCACCGGCCCGTCGCACTGCTGCTGGACGACGTGCACTGGGCCGACCCGGCGACCCACGAGCTGCTTGAGCACCTCGTCCGCCGACCGCCGCGTCGCCCGCACCTGATCGCTCTCGCCGCACGCCCGGGGGAGGCGGCGCAGCGGCTGGTTGAGGCCCAGCGCGCCACCGGCGGCCGCGCCGTCGTCCTTGATCTTGCCCCCCTCGATCGCGAGACGGCAGACCTGCTCGTCGGGGCGGGCCCGACCGACGCCGACCGGCAGCGCCTCTACGCGGAATCGGCGGGGAACCCGTTGCTGCTGCTGGAGATGGCGCGGGCCGGCGCCGAGGTGCAGGTGCCCGGCGGCGTTGCGTCGTTCGTCGCCGTGGAGGTGGCCCGGGCGGGCGGGCAGGCTCAGGCGGTGCTCCGCGCCGGCTCCCTGCTCGGTGACCCGTTCGACCTCGACCTCGCAGCCGCGGTGGCCGAGTTGCCTTGGCACGTGGCGTCGGAGGCTGCGGCCGACCTCGAACGGCGTGGGCTGCTTCAGCCCACCTCGCACACCCGACTGGTGGCGTTCCGGCACCCCGTGGTGCGGACTGCGGTGCACGCTGCGATGTCTTCTGCCGAGCGGCTGACCGGTCACGACCGGGCGGCGGCCGCTCTGGCCGCAGCCGGTGCGCCACTGCGGGATCGGGCGCGACACCTCGTGCACGCGGCACGTCAGGGCGACCTCGATGCCGCTGCGGTGCTGCGCGCTGCCGCCGCCGAGGTGCGGCTGCACGCCCCGGTCATCGCCGCTGACTGGTTGCTGGCCGCGCGCGTCATCGATCCGGCCCTGACCGACGTCGACGCCTTGTCGCTCGCCGAGACCCTCGTCGACGCGGGCCGGCTGCTGGACGCCGTCGATGTGGTGGACCTCGCGCTGGTGTCCGGCACGCAGCCGACGTCCGAGCTGGGCGTGCGGCTGGTGCTGGTGGCGGCCTCGGTGGAACGGCTGGTCGGTCGGCACGACGCCGCGCGCCGCCGGCTCGCGAGGGTGTTGCGCGAGCAGCCCCCGGCCGGCCCGGAGCGGGCCAGGCTGCTCGCCCATCTCGCCCTGTCGGCGTACGAGAGCGGCGACCTGCGGCAGATGGCCGAGAGGGCCAACCAGGCCGCGGACGAGCCGGACGCCGATCTGGTCACCGAGGCTGCCGCAGCCGCGATGCAGGCCGTGACGTTGGCCTTCGCCGGCCATGTCCGGGAGGGCGTCGAGCGCGCGGCACAGGCGGTGCGGGCCGTCGACCTCGCACCCGACTCGCTGCTCGCCGCGCAGGCCGAACTGCTGACGGCGGTGCCGTGGGGACTGCTCGCCCTCGAGCGGCTGACCGACGCCCTGGTGATCGGCCGCCGCACCTCGGCGGCTGCGCGCCGCGCCGGGACGGCGGCGGCCGTGGTCTCCCACGACCTGGCCGTGGTGCTCACCCTCGGCCTGCTGGGCCGCACGGCCGAGTGCGCGGACGCCGCCGATCTCGCCGAACAGGCGGCGCGAGTCAGCGGCAACGACCAGGCGGTGCAGTGGGCCTTGTGGATGCGGGCGTGGGCCTTGCTCGAGCGAGGTGACCTGCGGACGGCGGAGGCGGTCGCCGCCGAGAGCGTGGCGCTCGCCGAGCGGCTCGACGCCTCGTGGCTCACCACGGTCGCGCGGGCCGTGCACGGCGCCGTGCTGGTGTCCGCCGGCTCCCCTGACCGGGGCCGGGAGATGCTCGCGGACTACGACCTCGATCCCGGCTGGGTCTGCCGCTGGGCGCCCTACCTGGTGCAGGCACACCTCGATCTCGGCGAGCCGCAGGCCGCTCGTGACCACGCCCGGCACGTGACCTCGCTCGCGGCCGGGCTCGCGCTGGCCGGGCCGCGCGCGGCTGCCGCGACGCGCCGTGGCGATCGTGCTGCTGCACGACGGCGACTCCGCCGCCGCAGTCACCGTGGCGAGCGCAGCCATCACCGACGCCGAGCGGGTCGGGGCCGGCCTGGAGGCTGCGCGAGCGAGGCTGCTGGCCGGGCGGGCACTCGCCGGCTCGGACCGCGCCGCCGCGATCGGCTACCTCGAGCGCGCCCGCGCCGACGCTGCGCGCGCCGGGGCTCGCCGGGTCAACGACGAGGCGGTGCGTGAGCTGCGCCGGCTGGGACGTCGGGTCGGCGTCGGCGGCGCCCGGGCTGCGGCCGGCGATGGCCACGGGCTGAGCGCGCGCGAGCGCGAGATCGCGGACCTGGTGCGAGCGGGGTGCACCAACCGCGAGATCGCCGAACGGCTCTTCCTCAGCGAGAAGACGGTGGAGACCCACCTGTCGCGGGCGTTCGCCCGGCTCGGTGTGCGCACCCGCGCGGCCCTCGTGGCCAGGCTGTCGGCCTCCGGCTAGTGCCGGAGGCCGACAGCCCACCAGGTCGCGGCGGTCAGAACCTCAGACCGGTGACCCGGGTGCCCCAGTTCGCCAATGCGGTACGCGTCCCGCCGCAGCTGCCAATGGAGCCAGTGAGGTACTCGTCGAGCGTGCACGACTGCTCGATGGTCTCGCTGGCGATCCACAGCGTGCTGCCGTCCATCGCGGCGGCACCGTAGTCGCCCCAGCGCGGCCGGGGCGGATCGTTGAACGCCCGGTAGCCCGAGAAGCCGTCCTGCGGCCCGACACCCTCCGAGACCACGCGCACGGTCGGACGTCGGTCGCTCAGCACGGTGTACGACGCGCTCGGGTAGTGGTCCTCGCCGGTCAGCGTCGCGGCCATGACGACCTTGCCGGACGACGTGACGCCGACCGCCGGGTAGATGACGTCGTTGCCTGCCACCGTGACATACCCGCTGCGCTCGGTCTCACCCTTCAGCTTGCCGTGTTCGACCTCGGGCTTGACGCCCACCCACAGCACGCCGGCGCGCGGAGACTGCGAGCGGCCCCGACCCTCGGGGGTGACGCCGGTGTCGAGCGCCCCGTAGAGCATGCCGCGCGAGTACACGACCTGCTGCATGCGGGTGTCGCCGGAGTCGAGCGGCGAGAGCACTTCGGTCTGGGTCGGCTCACTATCGAGGAACAGCGCCCAGCACCCGAGCCCCGGACCGAACCGGTCGGTGCGGTCGTTGAGGCAGTCCTTCAGCGGCGCCGGGCCGTCCTTCTGCGTCGCCTTGGGCGGCAACGTGTAGGTGTCGGCCTTGATCAGCCGGTTCTGCAGCCGCACAGCGGGACTCGCGGAGTCCAGCGACCGGGTGTTGGTCAGTGACCACAGGCCGATCCGGTTCTCCGAGGCCGCGGTGTTCCCCGTCTCCGAGCCGTCACCGAGGGTGGAGCTCAGCAGGAACTCGGTGCCACCGTTGGCGGCGGAGTCCTGACCGGCCGGCGCGATGGCCGGCCACACCGTGAAGCTGCGGAACTTGCCGAGCTTGGGGCTGTTGAAGTTGACCATCGTGGGAGCCGCGGCGCCGGCTGCCAGCTGCGCCTTGGAGAAGGCGTAGATCTGCGACCCGGTGTAGGCGGCGCCACCGTTCGAGCCGTCGCTGAAGAAGCTGTACTCGTTGGTGGTGATGTAGAAGCCGTAGCGGTCCGCGCCGATGTGCGGGTAGTCACCGATGCACGCCGACGGGCTGGTGATGTCGGGCGGCAGGCCCGGGTCGCCGTCGCAGTTGTGGTCCGGCGTGCCCTGCGTCCCGTCGTTCTGCACGGGTAGGGCATAGCGCTTCCAGACACCGGTGGGGTCGGACGTGCTGCTGACGGCGATGTCGAGGCGGTTCTTGCCGGTGAAGTTCCCACTCGTGGGGTCCTGGTCGAGCGTGAGCACCACGAGGAAGAACCGCCCGGTCGCGGGGTCGAAGTGGCACACCGGGTCGGTGATGAACGCTCCGAACACCCCGGTGGACCGGTCGATCGACGGCGGGTAGCCGAAGAACTCGTTGAACGAGATCGTGGGCGATGCGGCCCCGCCGCTCTTGTCGTAGACGCGCATCACCGTGTTGACGCCCTCGAGGACGTGACTCGGGCCGACACAGAGCGCCTGGTCGGGCGGCTCGTTGGAGAACTGGTTGCCTCCGTTCGCCAGCCGGTTGTCGCGGTGGTTCAGCCCGGCGAACGTCAAGGCTGCCTCCGGCCCGGCCGGGGTGACGGCAGCCGGCTTGGCGCTCGGGCCCTTGCGCTTGTGCGGCGGCTTGCCGCCGTCCGTGCCGTGGTCCTCCTCGACTGACTGGGCGAACTCGGGATTGGCGATCCCTTCCGATCCGGCCGGGGAGACCAGCGACGACAGTCGCACCGACCCCCTGCTCACGAGCGGCCCGCCGGCCGCAGCGGCCGGATGGGCGCCGAGCAGCACCACCGACGGGGCGAGCAGTGCCAGGACGACGAGCAGGTGCTTCAGGATGCGAGCAGGGCGAGCGGCCACGGGGTCCTCCAGAGGCGATGGCGCCGGCACTGCGGCGCAACAGACGACACGATGAACCTCCGGTGGGCCTGAGGGCAATACCCCGCGGCTTGATCTTTTTGGCGGGGTGCGAGAGCTCAAGGCCTTCTGGTTCGGTGCCTACGGGCGTAACGTGAGTCCCGGCTGCGCGCGGCCGGGACGGTCGCCGTCAGCCCTGGGGAAGGGGGATGGCGATGGGTCTCCCCGCTCAGCGAAATCTCAGGTTCACGCTTGCCTCGATGGTCGTCGTGGTCGCCCTGTGCTGCGCCGCGTGCGGCTCCGGAGCGGACTCCGCCGCAAGCACCTCCACGACGAGCGCGTCGTCCGATTCGTCATCCAGCCCGTCGGACACCGCGTCCACCCCGGAATCCACCGACTCATCCGGCTCGTCGACCACCCAGGCCAAGAAGAAGAACGTGATCGCCTGGGTGCTGGGGCTGGGAGCCGGTTCGCCCCCCGGGCCGGCGCAGGCCGAGTTCGCTGCGTACCAGGCACTCCTCGCCCAGCGGTGCGACGAGGCGCTGACGCTGGCCACCGTTGATGGACAGTCATTCTCGGCGATCGAGGGAGCGGCAACTGCCTGCCTCGCGGCGACCACCGGCAACGAGGACCAGTGGGCGAAGGCACGCAGCCAGCGCGATGACATCCGCGACGCCGACCTGGACTGCCTGCAGGTTGGCGCGTTCGACCTGCTCGACCGGCTCGTCGCGGCTCACGACGCCAACCCGGGCCAGCAGTTCGAGTTTCGTAAGGGCGACGCCCAGGGAGCACCCCCGTGCCCCGTGGTCACAGGGCTCGATCCGGCACAAGGCGTTGCGGGACAGGTGGTGACGATCAAGGGGCGGAACCTGAAGTACGTCAAGATCGTGGTCGTGGACTTCGGCAACCCCGATGACCGGGCGTGCTTCGACACCACCGGCAGCGACGCCCCGACCATCCAGATGCCTGCGCCGCAGGGGGCGACGTCCGCCCGCGTGATCGCCGTCGCAGACCCGGCGCAGTGGGAGATGGGTGAGGCCACCTTCAGCTACGACTCCACGGACGCAACGACTGACACGCCAGCGGCCATCGCCACCAGTGACTGCCCATGACCGAGCCGGACGCCGTCACTGGTCCAGCAGCGGAGCAACGCCTGAGCGCGGTGCTCAAGGTGGTCACCCAGCTCGCCTCGATGGCGGCCCTGGCCACGGCGCTGCTGTACTACTTCGGCTGGCGACGTAGCGAGGCGCAGGCGCGAGCCCTCGGCGCGGACGCGAGCGTCTTCGGCATGTCGACGCAGGACTTCGTGCTGCGCAGCATCGACGTCGTGCTCATCCCGGTGCTGCTCCTGCTGCTGGCTGCGTTGGCGGCCGCCTGGGGGCACCGCCGGTTGCGTGGCAGCCGGCACGCAGCACGGGTCGGCTCGGTGCTGCGATACGCGTGGGCCGGCTGCCTGGTCGGCGCCATCGTGCTGCTGGTGATAGCGCCCGACGCCGGCAACCTGGCCGTGCCCTTCTGGTTCGCGGGTGGCCTGCTAGGCACCTGGTACGGGATGTCGCTGCGCGGAACGTCGTCCGCCCAGTCGCCCACCACGTCGCTGGGCGTGCTGGTGGTGCTGGCCACTCTCGTTGCGGCGTCGCTGTTCTGGATGACCGAACGGGTCGCGCGGGTCGTCGGCGACGCCCGGGCGCAGGAGATCACGGACGACGTCGCGGGGACCCTCGAGGCGGTGGCGGTCTACAGCGCCAAGCGGCTGCAGCTGCAGCGGGGCGACATCGAGGAGACGGCGCTGGTTGACCCGGAGGCCGCGTTTCGCTACCGGTACGACGGTCTGTTCCTGCTACAGGAGTCGGGCGGCAAGTTCTTCCTCATCACCGGTGACTGGTCGCCGGGCAAGGGCCAGCTGATCGTGTTGCCGGACAACGGGTCTGTGCGGTTGTCCTTCGGGCCCGGTCGCTGAATCCGGCTCCGCACCGCAGCCGATGAGTCACACCCTGAACCGAGCCGCGCCTCGTGCCGCGCAGGAGCAGGCTGGGCGCGCCATGCTGGTGCGATGGCGGTCCAGGAGCACGGGCACGAGGACGACCAGGGTCACGCACACGACCACGAGCACGACCACGAGCACGACCAGGTGGCCGCGTCCGGCGCCTGGGGTCGGCTGGTCGGCACGGTGACTCACGCCGTCCGCCCGCACAGCCACGACGCGGCGGACTCGGTCGACAGCGCGCTCGAGACCTCGCGGGAGGGCATGCGGGCGCTGTGGGTCTCGCTCGCCGTCCTCGGCGTCACGGCGCTGGTGCAGGCCGTCATCGTCGTCCTGTCCGGCTCGGTCGCCCTGCTCGGTGACACGGTGCACAACCTGGCTGACGCGCTGACCGCCGTGCCGCTGGGCATCGCCTTCACGCTCGGCCGCCGGGCCGCAAACCGGCACTACACCTACGGCTACGGTCGCGCCGAGGACCTCGCCGGCGTCGTCATCGTCCTGACCATCGCCGGGTCCGCGGTGTTCGCCGGCTACGAGGCGGTCCGCCGCCTGGCCGCCCCGCAGGACGTGCGGTACCTCGGGGTGGTCGCGGCGGCCGGTCTGATCGGGTTCATCGGCAACGAGCTGGTCGCGCGCTATCGGATCACGGTGGGCCGGCGGATCGGCTCGGCCGCGCTGGTGGCTGACGGGCTGCACGCCCGCACCGACGGCTTCACCTCCCTGGCCGTGCTCATCGGCGCTGGGGGTGTGGCGCTCGGCTTCCGGCTCGCCGACCCACTGGTGGGCCTGGCCATCACCTTCGCGATCCTGGTGGTGCTGCGCGATGCGGCGCGACAGGTCTACCGCCGGCTGATGGACGCCGTCGACCCCGAGCTGGTCGACCGATGCGAGCAGGTGCTGCGCGCCGTCCCGGAAGTGCTGGACGTCGGGCAGGTGCGGCTGCGCTGGATCGGCCACGAGCTGCACGCCGACGCGGACGTCGAGCTGGCCGCCGATGCCACCCTGGTGCACGCGCATGACATCTGCGTGCGCGCCGAGCAGGCGCTGCGCGGCCAGGTGCCGCGCCTGGCCGGCGCGGTCATCCACCCCGACCCGGCCGGGTCGTCGGGGCGCGGGCACCACGGCTGATGGCTCAGCCAGCCGGACGCGCGGACCGGCTTCCTGGGTTGAACCAGGCCGGCCCGGCGTTCGTGTCAAGAGCACCGGGAGTCCGCCCGGGCTCCCCCTGACGAGAAGAGTCATGATGCGTTCTCTGTCACGTCCCGCGGTGTTCGCCGCCGGCGCCCTGCTTGCCCTCGCCGTCGTCCCCACCTCGTCCGCCGTCGCCTCCGGCGGCTCCGGCAGGTCGCACGACCATCACGATGGCCTGCTGCTCAGGTCGTCGATGGCTGGCAGCCTGGTCGGCGAGAAGGCCTCCGGCGCCGATGCGGGTGGCGCCCCCTGGGTCATCGACGAGGGTTCCGCCCGAGTCAGCAGCTCCGGCCGGGTCAAGGTCGAGCTCGAAGGCCTGATCATCCCCGCGCTCAAGAGCAACCCGGTGGCCATGGTCACGGTGAGTCTGGGCTGCAACGGGGCGGTGGTCTCCACCAGCCCGAGCTTCCCGCTGAGCCCGGCCGGCGACGCCGAGATCGAGACGCGGCTCATGGTGCCCGCGCGCTGCATCGCGCCGGTCGTCATGGTCAACCCGGCCGGACGTCCCCTGGTGTTCATCGCGATCTCCGGACAGGAGGCCTGAGCAGCAGTCCCCGCGGCGGTCCGACGTCAGCGGGCGGTGACGTCGGTGCCCCGCGCGGCCAATCCTCGCGGCCCTCGGGGACGAACAGGTGGTGGATCGGTCCGCGGTCCGCGACCTGGAGGCCACCATGGCGATGACGATCGGTACCACCACGCTGCGCACGAGGCAGCACCGTCTGGCGATCGGCGCCGCCCTGGCGGCTGCCGTCCTGCTCGGCGGGTGCAGCACCTCGCCGAGCACGCCGCAGGCCACTGGCACAACGACCGGATCCGCAACGCCGTCCCAGGCCCAGCCGACAACCCAGGCTGAGCAGTCGGCCGTCATCACGATCAAGGACTTCACCTACCAGCTGCCCCCGAGCGTGAGCCCCGGCGCAACCGTGACGGTGCGGAACGAGGACGCGGCCAACCACACGGTCACGTCCAAGCCCAAGGGCGCCTTCGACGTCCTGGTCAAGGGCAGAGACAGCGTCACGTTCACCGCGCCCACCGAGCCAGGCAGCTACCCGATCACCTGCAGCTTCCATGGCAGCATGTCCGCCACCCTGGTCGTGAAATGAACCGCGCACCGATCATGCGCACGCTCATTGCCGTCGCGCTGGTGGTCGATGCCGCCGTCCACCTGCATCTCGCCGGCGGCTACCAGGCCGGGTCGCCGGGGGGTCTCGGCACCGGCAACATCTTCCGGGTCGAGGCCGTGATCGCACTGGCCACCGCCGCGCTCGTGATGTGGCGGGGTGACCGCCGCTCGCTCGCCGTCGCGCTGGTCGTCAGCGGGTCGGCCTGTGCCGCAGTGGTGCTGTACCGCTACATCGATGTCGCACCGATCGGTCCGCTGCCCTCGATGTACGAGCCCGTCTGGTTCGCCGAGAAGTCGCTGTCGGCAGTCGCTGAGGGCTTCGCAGCGCTGCTTGCAGCGGGCGCGCTCGTTGCCGCTCGCCCCACGGATGGGACGCCGACGCGCGCCGGACAGCCGTCAGAAATATTGGGTCGCTAGCCAGACCAATCTCTGCTGCCCGCGGCGTCGAATCACCGGCGACCGCAACACACAACGGGAGAGCCGCCAACGGCGTGCTCTGGTCTGGAGATCCGAATGCGCACCAAGAAGATGCTGGCCGCCGCCACCCTCGGGGCAGCCGTGACGATGCCGTTCATCGGCATGGGCAGCGCTTTCGCTGCCAGTGGCAGCACAACCGCCAACCTCAAGCCCGTCGTGCTCAACGGCGTCAACGGCAGCGGCACCGCGATGGTGACCGTCGACAGCAACAACACGCTCACGGTGACGATGGCAGCCATGGGCCTGCTGGCCGACAGCCCTCACGCCGCGCACATCCACTTCGGTGCTGACGCGCGCCACGAGTGCCCGATCGCCTCGGACGACGCCAAGGGCGACGGCCACATCAACACCACGGACGGCGCCCCGGCGTACGGCCCGGTGGCCGTGTCGCTGACCAAGACCGGTGATACCAGCGACAAGAGCGTGCTGGCGATCGACCGCTTCTCGACCGCCCCGCAGGGCAAGATCAGCTACGAGCGCGGCAGCATCAAGGTCAGCCCGGCGATCGCCAAGGCGGTCACGGCCGGCCAGGCCGTCGTGGTCATCCACGGCGTGGACTACAACGACAACGGCAAGTACGACGGCAAGGCCAAGAGCGACCTGGACCCGAGCCTGCCCGCCGAGGCAACCGACCCGGCACTGTGTGGCGTGCTCAGCGCGGCTCCCGCCGGTGGCGCCCAGACCGGCGGCGGCGGTTCCGCCCCGGCCGACAACGGCCTGGCGCTCGCGCTCGGTGGCGGCCTGATCCTGCTGGCCGCCGGCTCCGGCGCGTACACCGTCCGTCGGGCCCGCGTCCAGGCCTGATGGACATCGACACGAAGCACGGTGGTCGCCGCGGCCTGTACCTGGCCGCGGCGGCCACCGCCGTGCTCCTGCTGGCCGGCGTGCTGCTCCTCGTCGCCGGCCTGCCGGGGCAGGGACCGCCGCAGCCAACTGGCGGCCGGGTCAGCGCGGCGTCCGGCACATCGCCCAGTCCCACCGAGGCAGCCACCGCGCAGCCCGCGCCCAGCGTTACCTCGTCGGCCGACGCCGAGACCGACCTCGGGCCGATCCTCGCCGCGTCCCGCCCGGTCAGCCTGACCATCCCGTCCATCGGGGTGCACAGCACGACGCTCGTCGACCTCGGCTACACGAAGGACGGTGAGCTCGAGGTACCCAAGGACTTCGACCTCCCGGGGTGGTTCACCCCAGGCCCGACGCCGGGCCAGTTCGGTCCGGCGGTGATCGCCGGTCACGTCGACTCGAAGGCAGGTCCGGCGGTCTTCTACCGGCTCGGGGCGCTCAAGGCCGGGGACAGGGTCACGGTCGGCCGCGCCGACGGCAGCACGGCCACCTTCCGCGTCGACCGGGTGGCGCGCTACGCCAAGGACGCCTTCCCGACGGCCGAGGTCTATGGCAACACCACGAACCGCGCCGAGCTGCGGCTCATCACCTGCGGTGGGACCTTCGACCGGCGTACCGGCCACTACGTCGACAACGTCGTGGCCTACGCCCACCTGACGGGCTGAGGGCGAGCGTCAGCCGTCGCTCATCACCGAGTCGACGGTGGCCATGGCCAGCCCGAGGGCGTGCAGCCGCGCGCGCGAGACCTCCCAGATGGGAAGGGACTCGTCGGCGTGCCCGGTGCGGTCGAACTCCTCGACCGCGCGGACCAGGTCGGCGAGCGGTCCGGCGCGGTGCACGAGCAGCTCGGCCAGCTCACGGCTGAGCCGGGCCTCGCGGGCCACCTGCACCGGGTCGCAGCCGAGCAGGTCGACGACGCCCGAGAGCAGGCCCGCCGCGTAGGCGGTCGGCCGGTCCAGCCCGGGTACGAGGTCGGCGAGCAGCTCGCAGGTGCGAGCGCGGGTGAGTACGTCGGTGAGCTGCTCGCGGCTGCCGTCCTCGGCGCCGAGCGCCGCGAGCATCACCCACGCGCTGAGCTGCTTGCGGCCGAGCAGGACCAGCGCCTGGCGTAGCGAGCCGACCTCGCGGCCGGCGCCGCTCGCCGAGTTCACGGCGCCCAGGATGCGCAGGCTGAGCACCGGGTCGGCCGACAGGATGCGCTCCAGCTCGGCCGACGTCGTGTCGACGTCGGACAGCGCCGCCAGCAGCTGCAGCGACACGATCTGCGACGGCTTGGCGCTGGCCGACCGCGGGGCGGCGGCGGGGTCCGGCTCTGGCGCGGCGATGGTGCCCTGGAACAGGTCGAAGCCGGCCACCCGGGCGGCCTGCAGCGTCTCGTGCGAGGTGATGCCGTCGGCCAGCAGCTGTGCCTGGGGCAGCAGGTCGCGCACGTACGTGACGAGGTCCGGCAGGTCGGGATCGGCCCAGGGCACAGCGATCCGCAGCACGTCGATCATCGGGTAGAGCTGGTCGAAGGCCGGGCCGACGACCCCGCTGTCGACCGCCAGCCGGTAGCCGTGCGACTTGATCCGGCGCAGCCCGTCGACCACCTCGTCGTCGACCTGGACGTCGGCGAAGAGCTGGAGCACGACGTGCTGGTGGCTGAACGGCAGCGGCACCCGGCCGGTGACGAACGGACGCGGGGTGTTGACGTAGAGCGCGCGGCGGTGGCCGAGGCGGTCCAGTCCCAGGTCGCCGAAGGCGGCGGCGATCATCCGGCAGGTGCGCAGGTCGGCGTCGAGGTCGGGCGGCCCGGTCGCGTCGTCCGCCGCACCCGCGAAGTGCAGGTCGTACCCCACGACGCGATCGGCCTCGTCGACGACGGCCTGGCGGCCGATCCGGGCGCGCGGGGACGACGGTGCGCGCAGCCGCCCGGCGGCGTGCTGCGTCGCGGTCTCCGCGGTGGTCATGGGGTCTCCTCCGGTGGGCGTTCCCCTTCTCCTTCGGCTCGTCCGGCGGCCAGGTGAAGCCCGGATGCGCGGGGGAGCGGCGGGCGCCGGCGCGGAGTTGGCCGTTCTCGTGCGGCGGACCGGTCCGCGACGGCACGCTGTCGGTCATGGCCGAGGGCCCGCCACCCGCCTCGACGCCGCCGCCGGACGCCGGTGCGACGCCCGGCCCAGCCGCGCCGCCGGACGCCGCGCCGCCGGACGCCGCGCCGCCCGTTCGTCCAGAGCCGCTGATCCCGGCCCAGCACCGTCCCCCGCGCGCCGTCTCGCTCGACCCGGCAGCGCTGCGCGCGCTGCGCAGCCAGGTGGCCGGCCCCGTGCTCGTCGCCGGCATCGACCCGCCGGAGGCGCTCGCGGCCGAGAGTCGGGCGTGGAACCTCGCCGTCCAGCACCAGCCGGCGGTCGTGGTGGGCGCGGCGCGCACGGCCGACGTCGTCGCCGCTGTCCGGTTCGCGGGGGGTGAGGGGTTGTCGGTGGCGGTCCAGTCGACCGGGCACGGCGCCGAATGGGCCTTCGAAGCCGGCCTGCTCATCACGACCTCGCGGATGGCAGACGTCGTCGTCGACCCGGCCACCCGGTCGGCCCGGGTCGGCGCCGGAGCCGTGTGGGCGCAGGTCGTCGCAGCCGCCGAGCCGTACCACCTGGTGCCGCTGAGCGGCTCGTCGTCCGGCATCGGCGTGGTCGGGTACACGCTCGGCGGCGGGATGGGCCTGCTCGCCCGCCGGCACGGCTTCGCCGCCGATCACGTGCGCTCCCTCGACGTGGTGACCGCCGACGGGCAGCTGCGGTACGTCGACGCTGCGCACGAGGCTGACCTGTTCTGGGCGCTGTGCGGTGGCAAGGGCTCGTTCGGGGTGGTGACCGCACTGGAGCTCGACCTGATCGCCGTCGACACCTTCACCGCCGGGGCGCTCGTGTTCGACGGGTCGGACGCGGCGGCGGTGGTGCGGGCCTGGCAGCGCTGGGCGCCCGGACTGCCCGAGGAGGTCACGACGTCCGTCGCCCTCGTGCGGCTGCCGGACGCGCCGTTCGTGCCGGAGCACCTGCGAGGGGGGCTCACCGTGCACGTCCGGTTCGCCCTCGTCGGCTCCCAGGCAGCCGCCGACCGGCTGCTGGAACCGTTGCGGCGCAGCGCCTCTGCGTTGGTCGACGACGTGATCGAGCGGCCCTACCGGGAGGCCGACGAGGTCCATCGTGACCCGGTCGACCCCATGCCGGTCTGGCACGCGGGAGTGGCACTCACCGACCTGCCGCGGGAGGCGGTCGACGCGCTGCTCGAGGTCGCCGGCCCGGCCGCTGACGTGCCGCTGGCTTTGGTCGAGGTGCGACTCATGGGTGGCGCACTGGCTCGGCTGCCCGCTCGGGCCAACGCGGTGGCGGCGCGCGAGGCGGCGTTCAGCCTGCAGGCCGTCGGCGCATTGGCACCCGACCTCGGGCAGGCGGTTCCCGCGGCCGGTGCCGCAGTGCTCGAGGCGCTGCGGCCGTGGCACAGCGCCGCCGCGCTGACCAACCTGCTCGGTGACCTGCGCGACCGGCAGCGGCTCAGCGCCACCTGGAGCTTCAACCAGCAGGCCCGGCTGCGCGCCACCAAGACGATCTATGACGCCGACGACATGTTCAGCCACGGCCACAGCGTCCCGCCGAGCGTCAACCCGGCGGATCGGGCGGCTGCGGAGGGCGCCGACGTCCGGCCCGGCCGGTACTGGGACGTCGAGCTGTGCCGATGGGTGACCGGCCGGCGATCTGACGGAACCGGTTCGGGACGCTAGCCGCGTGGCGGCGCTCGGCCGCCTCGCGCTGCCAGTCCGCCCGCCGCCGGGCCCGCTGCTCGACGTCCAGCTCGACGAGCACCCGCTCCACGGCCGACAGCAGCGAGCCGCGCACCTGCCACAGGCCCGGGTCGTCGGCGACATCGACGAGCAGCAGCTCGGTGAGCCGCACGCGCGCCTCCCGCAAGGCGTCCAGCGCGTCGGCCAGAGGCGCCTCCGGCACCGGGTGCCCGGCGACCCGCTCCGGCGTCCGGCCCTCGGCGGAGTCGGACTCGGCGCGGACGACGTCGCCGAACGCGCGCACCGACGCGGCGAGGTCCGAGATGAGCACCGCGAACGCAGCCCGCAGGTCGTCGTCGTACCCCTGCTCGTCGCCGTCACCCTCCCGGACGCCGTCCGAGATCGCCCGGAACAGCGCGCGCAGCGAGACGGTGCTGTGCTCGAGCGCGTCCAGTCCGCTGCGCAGGATGGGCTGGGTGTCGAGGGTCCCCATCGATCGGGGGTTGAACCGGCGGCTGTCCGAGAGGTCCTGCAGCGCCCGGTCGGCGATCTCGACCGGACGGTTCAGGGCACGCACGCGGTCCAGCCACCCGCGGGCCTGCTCGGCCGTGACGCCGTCCGGCAGCTCCCGGGCGACGTCCTCGAGCACCCCGGCCGCCTCCTCGGCCACGCGCTGCACGCTGCCCGCCGCACTGCGCGTGCGCAGCGTCGGCGGCAGCACGACGTTGACCAGCACCCCCACCCCGGCACCGACGAGCGTCTCGGCGACCCGCGAGAACGCGGCGGTCTCGGCACCGCTGACGCCCAGCACGAGCATCGCGCTGATCGGCACCTCCAGCAGGTGCTCGCCGAGGCGCAGCAGCTGGCCGATCACCAGGGAGGCGGCGATGGCCGCGCCCAGGCTCCACCAGGTGAGCCCGACCACCGACGACAGCAGCACCGCCAGCAGCACCCCGGAGACGACGCTGAGCACGCGTTTCAGGCCCGTGGTGAGGGTGGAGTAGAGGGTGGCCTGCACCACGAGGAGCGCGGTGAGCGGGCCGGTGAGCGGCTGCGCGGTGTCGAACAGCAGCCGGGCGACGACGTACGACACGACGGCGGCAAAGGTCAGCCGCAGGGTGCGCATCACGACCGGCCGTACCCGCGGACTGCGCCAGCTCACGATCACGGCCCTGAGCATGCCGTCGCGGGGCGTCCGGCGCACCCTCCCGGCGCCGCGCCGCTACGCCAGGCGGTAGCGCCAGAACGCCGGGAACCGCAGGACGACCAGCCCGATCCCGACCACCACCAGCAGGCCGCCGCCGACGACGGCCGCCTGGCGTCCGACGAGGTCGCCGATCGTGCCATGCAGCAGGTCGGCCAGCCGCGGGCCGCCGGCCACGACCAGGAAGTGCACGCCCTGCATCCGGCCGCGCATGTGGTCGGTCGCGGCGGTCTGCAGGATCGCGCCGCGGAACACCATGCTGACCAGGTCGGCGGCCCCGGCCAGCGCCAGGAAGGCCGCGCCGACCCACAACGACCGGGACAGCCCGAACGCGACGATCGCCAGCCCCCAGACCGCGATCGCCACCGCAGTGGCCGCGCCGTGCCGGTGCAGGCGGGTGAAGGTCCCGGAGAGGAGGCCGGCCGCGAGCGCCCCCGCCGGGATCGCGGCGTACAGGACGCCGAGGGCGAGCCCACCGCCGGGTGGGTCACCGAACGTGCGCTCGGCGAGCTCGGGGAACAGCGCCCTCGGCATGCCGAGCACCATCGCGATGATGTCGGCGAGGAACGAGACGAGCAGCACCGTGTTGAGCGAGATGTAGCGCAGCCCGTCCGTGATCGAGCGCAGACCGGCGGTCGGCCGCACCCCGGACTCGTGCGGAATCGGCGGTATCGGTGGCAGCCGGTAGACGGCGTACAGGGTCGCGGTGAGGGCCAGGCTGTCGACCAGGTAGAGCCAGGGCAGGCCCACCAGCGGGATGAGCGCGCCGGCCAGCAGCGGCCCGAGCACCGCACCCAGCCCGAACACCGTGGAGTTCAACGCGTTGGCGGCGGCCAGCTCGCCGATGGGCACCAGCCGCGCGATGGCCGCACCGCGCGCCGGGCTGTTCAGCCCGAAGCAGGCCTGCTGCACGGCCAGCAGTGTGAGCACCACCCACACCGACGCGCTGCCCATCACCGCCTGGACGAACAGGGCCACCGAGGTCAGGGCGATGCCGGTGTTGGTCAGCAGCAGCATGCGGCGCCGGTCGACGGCGTCGGCGATGCTGCCGCCCCACAACGCGAAGACGACCAGCGGCACCAGGGCCACCGCCCCGCTCACGCCCACCCAGGCGGACGAGCCGGTGTCGTCGTAGATCTGCTTGGGCACGGCGACGGCAGTGAGCTGCGCCCCGACGGCGGTCACGACCGTGGAGCCCCACAGCCGGCGGTAGGCGGGATGACGCAGCGGCCTGGTGTCGACGACCACGCGACGCCAGCGGGACACCGGCGCTGCGCTCACGCGCGCACGCTACGGCAGGGTTCAGCCGGTGCGCGGAGGCGGGTCGCCGGGGGTCGGCTCCTCCGGCGGCTCCTCGGGCCCGTCGTCCTTGAACGCGTCGTCCAGCCCGCGCAGGAACTCGAGGTCGTCGTCCGGTCCGCGGGGAGTCGGTGGCCGCGAGCGCTGGGTCGGCGGCGTGCCGCCTCGCGGCCACGCGGCGTGACCGGGGGCGCCCCGCGCGGGCCGGCCGCTGACCAGCCAGAGCACCGCACCGAGGAACGGCGCGAGCACGATCAGCATGAGCCAGACGACCTTGGGCAGGTTGCGCACCCGGGTCTGGTCAGTCTGCGCGCAGTCCAGCAGGGCGTAGACGAGCAGCGAGAACCAGATCAGGACGACGATGACGCGCAGCACGGGAGCCGTCTACCCCCCGTCAGACCCGGGCGGCGTAGAGGGCCTCGACCTCGCGGGCGAAGTCCTCCATCACCGCTGTCCGCTTGAGCTTCATGGTCGGGGTGAGGTGGCCGGAGTCCTCGGTCCACGCGACGGGCAGGATCTCGAAGCGCTTGATCTGCTCGGCTCCCGACACGGTGGCGTTCGCCGCGTCGACGGCGGTCTGGACGGCGGCCCGCACCTGCTCGTCGTGCGTCACCTCGGCGACCGGCTGGCGGCCCCGGCCCTGGTCGTCCATCCACTGGTCGAGCGACTCCTGGTCGAGCGTGACGAGCGCGGCGATGAAGTTGCGCTGGTCGCCGACCACCATGGCCTGGGCCACGACCGGGTGCGCGCGCAGGACGTCCTCGAGGGCCGCGGGCGCGATGTTCTTGCCGCCAGCGGTGACGATGATCTCCTTGAGCCGCCCGGTGATCGTCAGGTAGCCGTCGTCGTCCAGGTGGCCGAGGTCGCCGGTGTGGAACCAGCCCTCGGCGTCCAGGGCCGCGGCGGTCGCCTCGTCGTTGCGCCAGTAGCCGCCGAACACGTGGCCACCGCGCAGCAGCACCTCGCCGTCCGGGGCGAGCCGCACCTCGAAGCCCTGCAGCGCCCGGCCCACGCTGCCGATGCGCTGGGCATCGACCGAGTTGACCGTGGCGGCAGCGGTCGTCTCGGTCAGGCCGTAGCCCTCGAGCACGGTGACGCCGATGCCACGGAAGAAGTGCGCGAGCCGTGCACCGAGCGGGGCGCCGCCGGAGATGGCGACGTCGACGTTGCCGCCGAACGCGGCGCGGAGCTTGCCGTAGACAAGCCGGTCGAACAGCGCGTGCCGCAGCGCCAGCAGCGGCCCGGGCCGACCGCGGTCGAGGGCCTCGCTGTAGGCGATGGCGGTGGCCGCCGCGCGGTCGAAGATCGCCCCGCGCCCGTCCGCGGTCGCCCGGCGCCGCGCCGTCTCGAAGATCTTCTCGAACACCTGCGGCACGGAGAGCACGAACGTCGGCCGCACGACGGCGAGGTCCTTCACCAGGCGGCCGGGGTCGCTGTGCGAGAGCTTGACGCCCCGCATCACGACCGCGACCTGGATCATCCGGCCGAAGACGTGGGCGAGCGGCAGGAACAGCAGCGTGGAGGCGTCGTCGGCCTCGAAGAGCTCCGGCAGCGTCGCGATCGCGCTGGAGCACTCGGTGACGAAGTTGCCGTGGGTGAGCATGCAGCCCTTGGGCCGCCCCGTGGTGCCGGAGGTATAGATGAGCGTGGCGATCACGTTGCCGGCCAGCACCGACTGGCGCGTGGTGAGCTCGTCGTCCGAGACGTCGCGGCCTGCCTCGATCAGCTGCTGCATGCCGGGCAGGTCGTCGCCACCGCCCTCGATCTGCCACAGGTGGGTGACGCCGGGCACGCGTTCGCGCACGACCGACAGGCGCCAGCTGTGCGCCTTGGTCTCGACGACACAGCCGACCGCCTGGGCGTCGGCCAGGATCCACTCGACCTGGTCGACCGAGGAGGTCTCGTAGATCGGCACCGGGATCGCCGCGATCGACCAGAGCGCGAAGTCGCACAACGTCCACTCGAAGCGGGTCTTCGACATGATGCCGACGCGATCGCCGACGCCGACCCCCGAGGCGATGAAGCCCTTGGCCACGGCGTTGACCTCGTCGAGGAACTGCTGAGCGGTGACGTCGCCCCAGCTGTCGCCGTCGCGTCGGCCGAACAGCACCCGCTGAGGGTCGCGCGCGACCGACCGGTGCAGCACCTCGACGAGGTGGTCGGGGCCGGCAGTCGTCGGGCTGGTGGTGTCGGTCACCTGCCACAGACTACGGCGTGCAGGCGGTGTGGGGGGCGGTGCGAGAATGCGGCGGTGACCCGTGCGGAGGACTCGCGACCGCGCCGGCCCGCCCTGTTCGGGCCGGCGGCGATGGACTCGCTGGACGGTGGGAGCGACCCGGCGGCGCTGGCCGAGGCGGCGCACGCCACGGCGTGGGCGATCGTCGACGCCGGACGCCGGGCCGACGACCCCGCGCTCACCGCCCGGCTGGTGCGGCTGGTCGATGACCACGGGCTCGACACCATCGCCGACCTGTGGTGCGACCGCCCCTCGCGGTCGCTGCCCGGTGCGCTGTGGCGGCTCTACGTCGTCCGCGAGTGGGTGCGCCGCGATGCGGTGGGTGCAGCGGCCGACTACCAGGCCGGCCGGGAGCTCGCGCAGGTGGCGGACGTCGTGGCCGGCGTCGCGCTGCCGCCCGGGCCGGACGAGGTGCGCGAGCTGGCCGACGCCGTCCTCACCGGCGTGTACGCGGGTGACCTGGACGTCGCACTCGAGCGAGCGGCGGCGTTCTGCCGGGTCGTCTCGGCCGGGCGGGCCGTGCGCGCCGACGACCTGACCGACCACGACGCGTCGGTGACGCTGACCCGGCGGGCCGCCTCGCTGCAGCAGACGGCCGACGATCTCGAGGCCGCCGCGCGCTCCTGGCGGGCCAGCGACCTCACCTGAGCGGGCCGCCACACCGCCGCTGAGCACGAGTTGTGCCGGGAAGATGCGCGAGGCCCCCCTGGTTGTGCACAATCAGGGTGTCCCTTCGGGGGCACCCGGGCGTCGGGCTGCGGTAGCCCCGGGTCCCAACTGAAGCCGCTACGAGCGGCCACGCGCCGTGAGGCGCTCCCAGCCCGACGCCCACCCCAGCTCCAGCCGCGACGCACGCGCACGTCGCGGCGCCCATCGACAGCCACGGGGAGACACCGGTGCGAGTGAGGCAGCTCACCTCGCCCCAGGGGCGCCGTCTCGCGCGCCGCGTGAGCATCGGGCTGCTGGCCCTCGGCGGTGCGTTCGTGGGGGCGCTCGTCGCGCCGTCCGCGCACACCGTGGTCGGGCCGCTGTCGATCGACGTGCAGATCAGGCCGAGCCTCACGCCGGGGTCGGCCGTCGAGCTGCCGCCGGTGGGGACTGTGCAGTTCGACACCCACCGCACGCCGGTGCAGGTGAGCGCCTCGATCCGGTCGGTCGACGTCGAGCAGGCGCAGAAGGTCATCCAGACCCCCGCCCTGCTCGAGCAGGTGACCGACCAGGCGCCGGACGACGTCAAGGAGGCCGCGGCGCGTGCGCTCGCGATGGCCCTGCTGTTCGCGCTCGCCGGTGCGGCGCTGCTGACCTGGCTCGCGACCCGCACGCTGCGCGGGCTCGGACTCGGCATGGCGGTGGTGGCGAGCGCCATGCTGGTCCTCGCCGCTGCGACGGCCGCGACCTTCGACAGCGCGAAGCTCGCGCAGCCGGAGTTCACCGGACTGCTCAGCAGCGCGCCGTACGTGCAGCGGCGCACCGCCACGCTGGCGGCCCGGCTGGAGTCCTACCGCTCGGGCCTGTCCGACTTCGTGCAGTCGGTGACGACGCTGTACGCGGTGGGCCAGCAGCTGCCACCGGTCGACAGCGGCCTGGGCGGTGAGGTCACCACGGTGCTGCACATCAGCGACCTGCACCTGAACCCGATCGGCTACGACCTCACCGACCGGCTGGTCGACCAGTTCAAGGTCGACGCGGTCGTCGACTCGGGCGACCTCAGCACGTGGGGCAGCTCGGCCGAGGAGGGCTTCGTCGGGCGGATCGGCAGCCTCGGCGTCCCGTACGTCTTCGTGCGGGGCAACCACGACAGTCGCGCCATCGCCGACGCGGTGGCCCGCCAGCGCAACGCCGTGGTCCTCGACGGGCGCGTGGCGACCGTCGCCGGCCTGCGCATCGCCGGGGTGGCCGACCCGCGCGACCAGCCCAACGAAGGCGCGCAGGACACCACAGGCAAGGAGCGCGTCGCGGCGTCGGTGGCGATCCTGTCCGGCGTCATCGAGCAGTACGACGCCGCGCACCCGGGCGACCCGGTGCAGGTCGCCGTCGTGCACGACCCGACGCGGCTGGACGACCTGCGCGGCAAGGTGCCGCTGGTGCTCTCCGGCCACATGCACGCGCGCGACGTCACCTACGACGGCGGCACGCGGGTGATGGTCGAGGGCTCCACCGGCGGGGCAGGGATCACCGCGGGCGGGCTGGCCCGGCTCACCGAGGGCAAACCGGTGCCCCTCGAGGCCACGTTGCTCTACTTCGCCAAGACCGGCCCGGATGCCGGCCGGCTGCTCGCGTACGACTCGGTGACCGTCGGCGGGCTGGGTCTGACCTCGGTCAGCATCGACCGCACGCTGGTGCCCAAGGCGGAGGTCAACCCGCCGACGCCGGCGCCCGGCTCGTCGACCGGCGGGGCCGGGACGTCGTCCGGTGGGGCCGGCTCGTCGTCCGGGCCGGTGCCCTCACCGTCCAGTTCGTGACGGCATGACGGCTCTGCACCTCTCCGGGAGGACTCGCCTTGGTAATGCTTTGGTCAAGATCCCGGAGTTCCTGACAGCGCTTGCGTAGGCTGGCAATCGCAGGTTCAGGAGGCGCCATGACAGACACCGAGAACTCGCTGCGGGATGCTCCGCTCGAGGACGAGATCACCCTCGTGGGTGAGCTGGTGGTTGCTGCGACCGATCACGAAGGCCCGCTGTCGCAGGCCGAGATCGACGCCGCCCTCGGCCTCGACTGAGATTCGTCCCCCTCCCTGAACCCTGCGGCCGGGCCGCGAAGGGCGGCTAGAGGTCGCGCCGCTGCAGGAAGATCCCCGCGAGCACCGCGAACGCGAGCGTGACGGCGCCCAGGTAGAGCAACGCGTCGAGGTTCGTCACCAGCACGGATCCCAGCGGCTGGCCCTGGGTGTCGTAGCCCTTGACGATCTGCTGGCCACCGGGCAGCAGGAATGCGACGACGTTCTCGGTGAACAGCCATCGCGGCCAGCCGCGCGAGCTGAACAGCACCCGGACGGCGTTCTCGACGATCGCCACCCAGGCGAACGCGATCCCCAGCACCGCGGCGGTGTGCCGGGTGAGGGTGGTGACCGCCGCCGCCAGCAGCGCGACCAGGACGACGAGCCCGATGCCGCGCACCTGCAGCGACACCAGGTCGCGCCAGAAGTGCGCCGGCCCGATCAGGCTCGGCTGCACGTACACGTCGCCGTTGGACGTGGGTGAGGTCTCCCACGTCCCGCGCAGGCTCACGGTCAGCACGCCGAAGCCGAAGCCGATCGCCTGTGCCACCAGGCCGATGACGGCCGCCACGACTGCGGTCGCCGCGAACCGCGTGCCGAGCAGCCGCAGCCGGCGCGGCTCCCACGTCAGCAGGGTGAGCAGCGCACGACTCGACCAGTCCGCGCCCACGGCGGTCGCACCGATCAGGCCAGCCACCAGGGCGCCGACGGCAGCGACGCCGATCGCGATGCTGGGCAGCCCGACGTCTGCTCGCAGGCGGGGGTCCTGGAAGAACTGCTCAGCCGGCATCGGCTCGGCGGTCGACGGTCCGCAGGCGCCCGCCTGCTTGTCGGCGTCCGGGATGTTCGGGTCCTTGAGGCACTCGTCGTAGAAGCGCGCCTGCTCGGCGTTCGCCTGTTGCGCGGTGGCCTGTGCCTCGGCGCGGGCGCCGGCGAGGTCCCGGCTGTGCGTGAAGAACATGATGGTCATGGCGCCCAGCAGCGCGAGCAGCGCGAGCCCGGCCAGCAGTCGGATGAGCCGGCGGTGCCGCAGCCTGGCGATCTCGGCCCGCAGCAGCTGCCCGCGACGGGTGGCCGCCCGTGGCCGCGGGTCGTCCGGCGGGGTGAAGCTGCCGACGTGCTCGACGGTGCTCATGCCGCGGTCCCCTCGTCGCCCAGCCCCTGGCCCTTGGTGATCTCGAGGAAGGCGCTCTCGAGGTCGGCCGCGATCGGTGACAGCTCGCGCACCCAGATGCCGCGCTCGCCCAGCAGGCGGGTGACGATGGCTGCGTCGTCCAGCCGCTTGCCCGTGGTGCCGACCTGCAGGCGGCCGTCCGGCAGGCCGTAGACGTCGTAGCCGGCGTCGCGCAGCACGGCGTACGCGGTGTTCGGGTCGGGCACGCCGACGACGACGCCGCCGGTGGCGTGCGCCGCGAGCACCTCGCTGACCGGGCCCTGCGCGACGCACCGGCCCTTCGACAGGATCGTCACGCGGTCGCAGATCTGCTGCACCTCGCCGAGCAGGTGCGAGGACAGGAACACGGTGTGCCCGTCCGCCCCGAGCTGGCGCACGAGGTCGCGCATCTCCTTCATGCCGGCCGGGTCGAGTCCGTTGCTCGGCTCGTCGAGGATCAGCAGCCGCGGGTCCTTGAGCAGCGCGGCGGCGATGCCCAGGCGCTGCCGCATGCCCAGCGAGTACCCCTTGACGCGCTCGTCCGCGCGCTCGTTCAGCCGCACCCGCTCGAGCACCTCCTCGACCTTGGTGCGCGGCACGCCGACGGACTGGGCGAGCAGGTTCAGCTGCACGCGGCCGCTGAGGCCGGGCAGGAACAGCGGGTTCTCGACCAGGGCTCCGACGTGGCCCACCACCTGCGGCAGCTCCTGCGGGACGACGTGCCCGAACAGCCGGGCGGTGCCGCCGTCCGCCCGGGCCAGGCCGAGCAGGATCCGGATGGTCGTCGTCTTGCCCGACCCGTTCGGGCCGAGGAAGCCGTGCACCCCACCCGCGTCGACGTGCAGGTCGAGGCCGTCGAGGGCCCGTTCGGCCGGCTTGCGCCGCCGCCGGTAGGTCTTGCGCAGTCCCTCGATCTCGAGTGCCGGACTCGTCATGTGTCCCCCGTGCCGTCAGGTGTGCGGACATCATGGCCGAACGACGGGTGGAGCGGGGAGACCCGGCCGGACGGCGCGCCGTCGCGGCGTCCCGACGTCCCGACGTCCGCGCCCATCTGGTGGGCGCTGGGCCGGCAGCAGGCGGCGGCCGAGTGACGCGACGGCGGGTTCTGCCCCTACCATCGTCGAGGCCCCGACCCCGCGGCCGCCCGTCCTCCCGTCCCGCAGCGTGCCCACGCCCAGGGCCGCCTGCCCGCCGACCGCCCGGAGCAGCACGTGAGATTCCGCCTGACCCCGCAGGAAAACAGCTTCTACGACCTGTTCTCCGAGCAGTCCGCGCACCTGGTCGACGGCAGCGCGCTGCTCGGTCAGGTCCTCGGGGCCGACGCCGGCCAGCGCTCCACCCTGGCCGCGCAGATGAAGGAGCTCGAGCACGCGGCGGACGAGTCGACGCACAAGATCCTGCGCAAGGTGAACTCGTCGTTCATCACGCCGTTCGACCGCGAGGACATCTACGCGCTGGCCTCGAACCTGGACGACTGCATGGACCACATGGAGTCGGCGGTCGACCGCATCGTGCTGTACCGCCTCGGCGAGCTGCCGGACGGCGTGTCCGGCCAGGTCGAGGTGCTGGTGCGGATGTCCGAGCTCACCGCCGACGCCATGCCGCGGCTGCGCTCGATGCGCGATCTCGCCGAGTACTGGATCGAGATCAACCGGCTCGAGAACCAGGGCGACCAGGTCTACCGCCAGCTGCTGGCCGAGCTGTTCAACGGCGACCTCAAGGCCACCGCGATCCTCAAGCTGAAGGACATCGTCGAGGGGCTCGAGCACGCCATCGACGCCTTCGAGACGGTGGCGCACACGGTCGAGAGCATCGCCGTCAAGGAGTCCTGACCGGTGGACCTCGCCGTTGTCGTCACCGTCGTCGCGGTGGCACTCGCCTTCGACTACACCAACGGGTTCCACGACGCGGCGAACGCGATCGCGACGTCGGTCTCGACCCGCGCGCTGACGCCACGCGTGGCCCTGCTGATGGCTGCTTTCTTCAACTTCCTCGGTGCGTTCCTCGGCCAGGAGGTCGCCAAGACGGTCAGCGACACGATCTCGCCGCCTGCTGGGCGGGCGGGGCTCATCGTCATCGCGTGCGCGCTCGTCGGCGCCATCGTCTGGAACCTCATCACCTGGGGCCTGGGCCTCCCGTCGTCGTCCTCGCACGCGCTGATCGGCGGCCTGGTGGGCGCCGCCGTCGCCGCGTCGGCCACGGTGAAGTGGGACACGGTGATCCAGAAGGTCGCGATCCCGATGGTGGTCTCGCCGCTCGTGGGCTTCGCGCTGGCGTACCTGCTGATGGTGGCCATCCTGTGGGCCTTCCGGCGCCGGCAGCCCGGGCCGACGTTCCGCGGCTTCCGCTACGCCCAGACCGTGTCGGCCGCGGCGATGTCGCTCGGCCACGGCCTGCAGGACGCGCAGAAGACGATGGGCGTCATCGTGCTCGCGCTGACCGCCGGCGGGTTCCACGACCAGTCGTCCGACATCCCCCTGTGGGTGGTGCTGGCAGCCGCCGGCGCGATCAGCCTCGGCACCTACTCCGGCGGGTGGCGGATCATGCGCACGCTCGGCCGGCGGGTGATCGAGCTCGACCCGGCGCGGGGCTTCGCGGCCGAGACCATCGCGGCGTCGGTGCTCTACGTGACGGCGTTCGTCTTCAAGGCGCCGATCTCGACGACGCACATCATCACGTCCTCGATCATGGGCGTGGGCGCCACCAAGCGGCGCACGGCGGTGCGGTGGGGCGTGGCCGGCAACATCGTCGGCGCGTGGGTGCTGACCTTCCCGGGCGCCGGCCTGGTCGCCGCGGCCAGCTACGCCGTCGCCCGCCTCCTCCCCCTCTGACCTTTCCGCCACTCAGCCCGCTTTCCGCCACCCAGGCCGGTTTCGTGGTCCGGAAACCGGCCTGAATGGCGGAAAGGGTCAGGAGGGGCGGAAAGGGTCAGGAGGAGGGGCGGAAAGGGTCAGGAGGAGGGGCGGAAAGGGTCAGGCGAAGCGGACGGCGGGGGCGGGCGTCGCGCTGCCGGCGAACTGGCGCCGGTCACCCCGGGCCACCGCAGCCCGCACCCGGGCGGCGAGCCGCTCGGGCCGGTGCAGCGCTTCGGCCGTGCCCCAGCGCACCACCTCGACGCCGAGGTCGCGCAGCCGGCGCTCGCGCTCGAGCTCGGCGGCCAGGGTGGCGCGCACGCTGCGGACGACGGAGCCGACGTCCGCGGGATCGGCCGCCTCGAGCAGGTACTTGGCCTGGCCGTCCGCCTCGAGCGCGACGGCGGCGTCGTCGACCCAGCCGTCGACGCGCGCGACGAACCCGCCCGCCCGGTCGGTGATCGTCACCTGCGGCTCGGCCTCGATGCCGCGCTGCGCCAGGCGCACCAGCGAGAAGCTCTCGAGGTAGGACTCGCGGCGCGGGTCGACCCGGTCCAGGCCCGAGCGTCCGTTGGCCAGGTAGGGCCAGGGCTCCTGCCGGTCGAGCACGGCGGCAACCTCCTGCACCGTCACCGCTCCCGAGCGCACCGCGGCGTCCGCGATGGCCACGCCGTCCTCGTGCGGCAGGTGCCGGAGGCAGTCGGCGACCGTGCGCGCCGCGTCGGTGACCGGGATGACGTACGACTCGTCGCGTACCCGCACGACCACCTGACGCACGTCGCGCGGCGGCAGCGTCGCCACCTGGACGACAAGCCGCTCGCGCCGCCGGGCCGACCGGCGCAGGTCGCCGCTGGTGATCGTCACCGGACCCGGGCCGGCGAACGGCGTGGGGAACCCCAGCGCGAGCGCGGCGGACAGGTGGCTGCCCGCGTGGTCGCCGCCGCGGCTGCGCAGGGTGGCGACGAGTCCCAGCCGGTGCCGGTCGTCGGCGGCCAGCTCGTCGAACCGGGCGGTCTCGCAGTACCAACCGCGGCGCAGCACGACCCAGCGGCCGGTGCGGGCGCGATGGGCGACCTGGTGCCGGCCGAGCCCGGCCGCGAGGGCCTGCTCGCGGTGAAACAGCAGGGGGAGGGGGCTAGAGGGACTCACCCGACCAGGCTGGCGCCGTCCGGCGTGAGCCCGCTGCCGTCGTCCACAGGCCTTTGCGCCACCCAGGCCGGTTAGCGGACGCCGAAACCGGCCTGAGTGGCGGAAACCGGCCTGAGTGGCGGAAAGGGGTCAGCCGAAGCGGCCGGAGATGTAGTCCTCCGTCGCGCGCTCGACCGGGTTGCTGAAGATCCGGGCGGTGTCGCCCACCTCGATCAGCCGGCCCGGCTTGCCGGTCGCCGCCAGGTTGAAGAACGCGGTGCGGTCCGACACCCGCGCTGCCTGCTGCATGTTGTGGGTGACGATCACGATCGTGTAGGTCGACTTGAGCGTGTCGATCAGGTCCTCGATGGCGAGGGTCGAGATCGGGTCGAGCGCCGAGCAGGGCTCGTCCATCAGCAGCACCTGCGGCTCGACCGCGATGGCCCGTGCGATGCACAGCCGCTGCTGCTGGCCGCCGGACAGGCCGGCCCCCGGCTTGTCCAGGCGGTCCTTCACCTCGGTCCACAGGTTCGCGCCGCGCAGCGAGGACTCGACGATCTCCTCCAGCCGGGCCTTGTTCTTGATGCCGTTCAGCTTCAGGCCCGCGGCGACGTTGTCGAAGATCGACATCGTCGGGAACGGGTTCGGCCGCTGGAAGACCATGCCCACGGTGCGCCGCACGGCGACCGGGTCGACGTCGCCGCCGTACAGGTCGCGGTCGTCCAGCCGGATCGAGCCCTCGACGCGGGCGCCGGGGATCACCTCGTGCATCCGGTTGAGCGTGCGCAGGAAGGTCGACTTGCCGCAGCCGCTCGGCCCGATGAAGGCGGTCACCGAGCGTGGCTCGACGGTCAGCGTGACGTCCTCGACGGCCTTGAACGTGCCGTAGTAGGCGTTCAGGTCCTTGATGTCGATCCGCTTGGCCATGTGGGGTTCCCTACTTCTTGACCGAGCCGAAGCGCGCGACGAAGCGCCCGGCCAGGTTGAGGACGAGGATCAGCAGCACGAGCGTGAGCGCGGTGGCCCACACCCGCTGGACGGCGGGCTCGAGCAGCTCGGTGCGGTCCTGGTTGATCATGGTCGGCAGCGCCGCCATGAAGCCGCTGAACAGGTCGCTGTTGATCGACTTGGAGTACGGCCCGAGGATCAGCAGCGGAGCGGTCTCGCCCATGACCCGGGCCAGGCCGAGCAGCACGCCGGTCATGATGCCGCTGAACGCGGTGGGCAGCACGACCTTCGCGATCGTGCGCCACTTGGGCACGCCGAGGGCGTACGACGCCTCGCGCAGCTCGTTCGGTACGAGCTTGAGCATCTCCTCGGTCGACCGGACGACGACCGGCACCATGAGCAGCACCAGAGACAGCGAGACGGCGAAGGCGACCCGGTCGAAGCCGAACGTCGTCACCCACAGCGCGTAGATGAACAGCGCAGCGACGATCGACGGGATGCCGGTCAGGATGTCGACCATGAAGCTGACCGTCTTGGCGAGTCGGCCGCGGCCGTACTCGACGAGGTAGACCGCGGTCATCACCGCGAGCGGCACCGAGATGAGCGCGGTCACGAGTCCTTGCAGGAGCGTGCCGAGGATCGCGTGGTACGCGCCGCCGCCGACGGTGCGGGACGTGATGCCGCGCTGCGAGTTGAGCCACCACTGCTGGTCGAGCAGCAGCGCGTACCCGCGGGAGACGACGGTCCAGAGGATCCACACCAGCGGGATCAACGCGACGGCGAAGCAGACGGTCACCGCGACCGTGGCGAGCACGTTGCGCGCGGAGCGGCCGCGTGAGCGGTGGTCGAGGTGGTCGAGCTGGTCGACGGCGAGGCTGGGCGCCGGGCTCGAGGTCAGGGTGCTCACTCCGTGAACGCCTTCCTGCGCTCGATGATGATGCGAGCGATCGCGTTGACGACAAAGGTCAGGACGAACAGCACCAGCCCGGCGGCGATGAAGGCCCCGGCCTTGGTGGGCGTGTCGAACTCGGCGGCGTTGTTGGCGATCCGGCTCGCGAACGTCTCGCCGCCGTTGAACAGCGAGAACGACCAGGGGCTGCCCGCCGCCAGCGTGCTGACGATGATGGTCACCGCGATCGTCTCGCCCAGCGCCCGGCCCAGGCCGAGCATCGAGGCGGAGATGACCCCGGGGCGCCCGAACGGCAGCACCGCGGTGCGGATCATCTCCCACCGGGTCGCGCCGAGGGCCAGCGCGCCCTCGAGGTGGGTCGTCGGGGTCTGCGCGAACACCTCGCGCGACAGCGCCGTGACGATCGGCAGGATCATGATGGCGAGCACGATGGACGCCAGGAAGACGGTGCCGGCCGAGCTGATGCTGGTCTTCGGCGAGAACAGCGGGAACCATCCGACCGTGCTCTCCAGCCACCCCTGCACGGACTTGACGTGCGGCCCGAGCACCTTGATGCCCCACAGGCCGTAGACGATCGAGGGCACCGCGGCCAGCAGGTCGACCAGGGCGGCGAACGGACGGGCCAGCCGCCGCGGGGCGTAGTGGGTCAGGAACAGCGCGACGCCCACCGCGATCGGGACGGCGATCAGCATGGCGAGCGACGACGAGATGACCGTGACCCACAGCAGGTCGGCGATGCCGAAGCGCAGGTCCGGGCCGTTGACCTCCCAGACCCGCGAGGTGAGGAAGTTCGCCTGGTTCTTCGCCAGCGCGGGGGCGGCCTGGCTGACCAGGAACGCCCCGACCAGGACGACGATGCCGATCACCAGCAAGCCGGCGCCATGGGCCGCGCCGGAGAAGAGACGGTCGCCGAGGCGCCCGGTCGAGCCGCCGCGGGGGGCGTCGCGGCGGTCGTCGCCGCCGAGCAGGTCTGCCGGTGGTGTCGCTACGGACATCGCGACCTCGTGCTCCTCTGGTGGGGTGTCGGGCTCTCAACGCCGATCACCTCTCCCGTGGCTGCCCCGGCCACGGGAGAGGTGCTCGTGTGCGTCAGAGGTGGATCAGCTGATCGCCTCGACGGCCGAGGCGACCTTGGTGCGCACCTCGTCCGGCAGGGGCGCGTAGCCCAGGTCGGTGAGCTTGGCCTGGAAGTCCGCGCTCGAGAAGTGCGTCAGGAAGGACTTCACCAGCGCTGTCTTGTCGGCGTCCAGCCCCTTGCTGCACACGACCTCGTAGGTGACCAGGATGACCGGGTAGGCGCCGGCCTCCTTGGTCGCGTAGTCGAGGTCGAGCGACAGGTCGTTGCCCTCGCCCTTCTGCTTCGCCGTGGCGACTGACTTTGCCACGGTCTCGGCGGTGAGCTCGACCGCACCGGCGCCGTTGTCGATCTGGGCGACGCCCAGCTTGGCGTCCCGGGCGTACGACCACTCGACGTACGTGAGACCGCCCTCAGCGCCGTTCACGCCGTCCGTGACGCCGGCCGACTTCTCCTTGCCCTCGCCCTTGCCGGTCCACTTCTTGCCCGGGTCAGCGGTCCACGCGTCGGGGGCGGCGGCGTGCAGCCACTTGGTGAAGTTCTCGGTCGTGCCCGACTCGTCGGACCGGAAGAAGACCTTCACCGGCTCCTTCGGCAGCGTCACGCCCGGGTTGATCTTGGCGATGGCCGGGTCGTCCCAGCTGGTGATCTTGCCGAGGAACAGGTTGGCGGCCACCTCGGGGGTCAGCACCAGCTTGTCGACGCCGTTGAGCTTGTAGGCCAGGGCGATCGGCCCGGTGACCATGGGCAGGTCCCAGGCGGGGTTGCCCTGGCAGCGCTTCTTGGCCTCGTCGGCCTCGATCGCGCCGTCCTTCAGCTCGGTCTTGAGCGCCGAGTCGGAGCCGGCGAAGTCGACCTGGCCGGCGATGAACTGCTTGATGCCCGCGCCCGACCCGGTCGGGTTGTAGTTCACGGTGACGTCGGGGCAGGTCGAGCCGTAGGTGGCGATGGCCTCCTCGATCGCGTTCTTCTGAGCGGACGAGCCCTCGGCGTTCAGCGTGCCGGAGGGGCAGTCGCTCGCAGCGTTCGAGCCGGAGCCTGCGGTCGTGCCGGTGTTGTTGTCGGAGCCACAGGCAGCGAGCGCCAGGGCGCCGGCCAGGGCGACGCCGGCGAAGCGGCCGATTCGCGTGATCCTCACAGTGGTGTCCGTCTCCCGTGCAGGTTCGTGCCGGTTCGTGGACGGCGCGGTCGCGTCGTCACCGGCGACGCTAAGGAGGCCGGGTGAAGCCCGGGATGGTCGCGGGTGAACGGGGAGTGAACGAGTGCGGGCGACTCGTCGTCCGCCGGGTCAGCGACCCGCTGCGGGCCCAGCCGCCCGTGCGCAGGTTGGGCCGGTCGGTGGGCCCACGGGCCCTGGGACAGCCCCGGGCTGCGCTGCCAGGGTGCTCGCATGCGAGTTCTCGGGGGCCGGCTCAGGGGGGACCAGGGTCAGGGCACGCTGGAGTACGTCGGCGTCGCCGTCCTGCTCGGGATCGTGCTGGCGGCGCTCGGGGCGGCGGCGCTCGGTGTCGACACCAAGATGGTGCAGGCCGTCCACACCGTCATCTGCAAGGTCACGGCCGGGGAGTGCTCGGGCGGGCCCGCCGCGGTCGACCTCGAGGCCACCCTGCCCGACTGCGAGGTCTACAGCGAGGACTACGCGGTGCAGGGCGAGGTCACCGTGTTCAGCGTCAACCTCGGCGGCAACGGCAAGCTCGCCCTGCGCGAGGTGATCGGTGCGGACGGCACGAAGACCTACCTGGTCGACCAACAGGCCGGCGCCGACGTCGGTGCGCACATCATGTTCGGCGAGAAGGGCCAGTTCGGCCTGGGCGAGGGGCTCGCCGCCGAGGTCAAGGCAGGGCTCACCGGCAAGGCCTCGCGGACGTTCGCGTTCGCCAGCGAGCAGGACGCGCGCGACTTCATCGAGGCGAGCGCCGCCGAGATCGGCAAGCAAGGGGTGAAGGCATCGCTGCCGCCGGGCATCGGCGACGTCGCCAAGTGGGGCCTCGACAAGCTCACCGGAACGCACTACAAGGAGCCCGCGAGCGGGCCGACCGAGTACTTCTTCGAGGGCGGCCAGAAGATCAGCGCGGGCGCTGATGCCGCCGCGGGCATCGAGGCCGGGGTGGGGGCCGAGGCCGCGCAGGTCCTCGGAGTCAAGGTCACCAAGGGCGCCAAGTCCTCCGACGGCAGCGCCGCCCCGGACCGCTACACCGTCTACCTCAAGGGCAACGGCAAGCTCAACGGCGAGCTCGGTGTGCTCGGCCAGGGGCCGGGCGGCACGTTCGACGGCGAGACGGTCGTCGGCATCAGCTACGAGAACGGGACGCCGGTCGAGATGTCGATCGAGAGCGCCGGCAAGGTCAAGAGCGCCCTGCTCGGCAAGGGTTCGACCGGCGACATCCCGCTGGGCAACAAGCTGCCCTCCGGCTCGGGCTCGCTGGGGGTCGACGCCGGCGCCACCCAGCAGGGCAAGGTGGCGCTCACCCTCGACCTGAAGAACGCCGACAACCGGCGGGCGGCGGCCGACCTGATGAACAGCGTGGGCATCCCGGTGATGTCCGCGGACGGCTCGCCTGGCTACCAGGACCCGGCCAGCGCCGCCGCGGCCCTCGTCGACCGGTTCCGGACGGCCGGACCGGCCGGCGGCGCGTCGATCACGGCGCAGCGGTACGACGGGGCCGAGGCGGCGTTCCAGGTGGGCTTCTTCGCGGGTGACCTGCTGACCTTCGGGGCGGGCGGGGAGGTCTCGACGTCGAGCAGCACGGCCACGACGAGCCTCTACTATGACCCGTCGCAGGGGATGGTCCCCTGGAGGAGGTGCGGGGGATGACGTTCGGCCGCTGCGGCCTGGTCTGCGGGATGGTGGTCGTCATGGCGGTGTCGGCATGCTCGACGTCCGGCGGTGGCGACGACGGCAGTCGTGCCACGGGCAACGGCCCGACGAGTGCGGGCCCGTCGTCCGCGTCCGCCACCTCGCGCACGACCCCGATCACCGGCGGAACGGCGGTCACCGACGGTGCGGCGACCTTCGACCTGCCGCCCGGGGTGAGCTTCGTCGAGGCGCCGCCCACCGTGCGCGAGGACGCGCACGAGCGCACCTGGCGCTACGCGCCCGACCCGGCGAGCGCGCTGTGCGTCGTGACGCTCGCCCAGCAGCCGACGTACGCGCAGCCGTTCCCCGAGAACGAGCGGCAGCTGTTCCGGGCCCGGATCCAGCAGCTGCAGGGCGGGAAGATCCTCGTCGACGAGGACGGCGCCGGCCCGGGGGGTGCGGCGGCGGGCTGGGTCACCCACCACGTCACGCCGGCGAACCCTGCGGCCGGCACGACCAAGGCGGTGGCCGTCTGGACCCGCACGTACCTCACCCCGGGCAAGGGGCTGGTGCAGCTGGCCGCGGCCGCCAGCGAGGACCAGGCGCAGACCTGCCAGATCGACAAGATCGTCGGCTCGCTGGGCTGGACCGGCGTCGAGGTGGTGCCGGCCGCGCCGTCCGACTCTGCGTCGCCGCCGGCAACCCCCACTGGGACGGCGGGGTCGGCATGAGTGGCCTGAGCGGGCGGCCGGACGTCGAGGCCTGGCGCCATGACCTCACTCTGCAGGCCGAGCCCGGTCGCTACCTGCGCCCGCTCGCCGTCGGAGCGGTGGCCGAGCTGGTGGTCGGCATCGCCGCCGCGGTGCTCGTCGGCCTGGTCGGCTTCGGGCTGGTGTCCGGCTACCCGGAGGGCGCGGTGCCGGCCGGCCGGGTGGTGGCGGTGGGCGCGCTCGGCGTCCTGAGCGTCGCCGTCGCCGTGCTCGCCGGCGGGCTGATGACCGCCCGGTCGCTGCGCAGCGCCACGCTGCCGCCGGCGCACGCGCGCGCCATCGGCACGACGTGGTCGGTGGGACTGGCCGTGCTGCTGCTCGTGCTCGGTGCCGCGCTGGGCAGCGGCGGGGTGTGGCAGCTGCTCGAGGGCCTGCTCGGCGTGGTCCTCGGGGCGGTCCTGGTGCTGGCCCGCAGCCCGGCGCACGGGCGGTCGTGACGCCGGCGGCCCCGTCGTCCGGGTCCGGGCGGGCCGTGGGCCTGGCGCTGCTGCTGGCGGTGGTCGTCGCTGCCGCGCTCGTCGCCGCCCTGGGTGCCGGGGTGTGGTTCGCATTGCGCGGCAACGGTTCGCGCGGCACCGACGTCGTGCCCGTCGACGCGGCGCTGGCGCTCGAGCCCACGAGTGGTGGCACCCGGGTGCGGCTGACCCTGACCGTCGTCGGCACCACGACGGCACCGGTGCGGGTGGCGACTGCCCTCCTGGACGACGGTTACGCGATCGACGACCCGCCGTACTCCGGCACGCCGGCCGCCGGACCCGCCGCCACGGGACAGGAGGTGCGCTGGGTCGACCCGCAGTCCGGCGGCCGTCCCCTGCCGACTGCGCGGGTCGGCTTCGCACCCTTGTCGCGCAACGGTTCCGGCTATGAGCTGACCGCCGAGGTGCCGATGGTCGGTGGGCGACGCGTGGTGCTGGTGCAGGGTCTCGGCCCGTACGTCGAGGTCCGCCGCCTGACCGTCACGGCACCCGCCGGCGCCGTCACCAGCTGCCTGGTGACCTACAGCGCGAGCCCACGCCGGGCCTCCCGGGTCACCCCGTGCCAGCCCTCGACGTCCATGCGCCCGCAGGTGCCGCCCGGCGTCGAGGCGACGGTGCCGCAGGGCGAGCAGCGGGTCCGGTTCGAGCTCGCCGCCCCGTAGTGCGTGTGGCGCTGGCGTGCTCAGGCGTCGTGCCGCTCCACGGCGACCACGCGGGCGTCGTCCCCGCTGCCGGCGATGTGGGTGACGAGCACCTCGCCCTTGACCAGCCCCGGTCCGGCCGACTCGCGCAGCGCGCTCGCGACGTCGGGGTGTGCGCACCGGTCGGCCAGTGCGCCGATCAGGGTCGGTAGCAACGGACGGTGGGTGCACAGCGCCGCCGCCTCGCCGCGCGCTACCGCCTTGCCCAGTGCGTTGACCGCCCGGCTCGAGTCGTCGGCGAAGCCTTCCTCGCTGAGCGCGTGCCGGCCGAGGACGCGCACACCGGCGGCCCGCCCGTACGGCGCGATCGTGGCGGCGCACCGCTCGGCGTCGGAGGTCAACAGGCGCGTGACGCCGTACGCCGACAGGATCGGCACGAGCTGCAGGGCGCGCGCGTGCCCGGCAGCGTCGAGAGGGCGGCGCGGGTCCGGCTGCTTCCACCGCCGGCGCGGCACCGCGCTGGCGTGCCGGACGACGAGGAGCGGCCAGGTGTCGAGCTGCCCGGCCCGCGCCGCGTCATCAAGTGCCTTGAGCTGCAACCGGTCTCGCCGGTAGTCGAGTAAGCGTCGGGCCTCGGCGGCCTCGAGCCAGCGCACCTCGTCGACCTCGTTGGCGAGCTCGCCGTCACCCGCCAGGACCTGGGCCGCCCAGTACTGCACGACTTTGGGGCGCAGTGCGCCAGCGGTGCCGACGTCGTACGTCGACAGGGGCAGCGGGATGCCGAGCCGCGCGTGCAGGCCGGTCTCTTCGTGCACCTCACGCACGGCGGCGGCTGCCCAGGCCTCACCGGGTTCGAGCTTGCCCTTGGGCCACGACCAGTCGTCGTACTTGGGCCGGTGGACCAGCGCCACCTCGAGAGCGTCCTGGCTGCCGCGCCACAGCAGCGCGCCGGCCGCACGCACGACACTCTCGTCGACGTCCGGGGCGGTGACGACCTGGGTCGTCACGGTCATCGGCGACGCGCCTTGCGCCGCTGCCGGGCCAGCCGTTCGGCCACCGCGGTCTGCAGGTCGAGCAGCGGGGTGCCATCGGGCGCACGGTGGTGCCGGGTCCAGCTGCCGTCGGCACCGAGGTGGAACGAGGAGGTTCCGTCGTCCATGGCGAGGTCGACGACCGAGCGCAGCTCGGCCACGTGCGCGGGGTCCTCGAGCCGCACCAGGGCCTCGACCCGGCGGTCGAGGTTGCGGTGCATCATGTCCGCGCTGCCGATCCAGCAGGCGGGCAGGTCCTCGCGCTGGTCGCTGCCGAACAGGAAGACCCGGGAGTGCTCGAGGAAGCGGCCGAGCACGCTGCGCACGCGGATGTTGTCGGACAGCCCCGGCACGCCCGGCCGGATCGCGCAGATCCCGCGCACCACGACGTCGACCGGCACGCCGGCCTGTGAGGCGCGGTACAGCGCGTCGATCAGGGTCTCGTCGACGATCGAGTTGAGCTTCAGGGCGACGGACGACGGGCGGCCGGCGAGCGCGTGCTCGGTCTCAGCCTCGATCTGCTCGACCAGGCCGGAGCGCAGCGAGCGCGGCGCCACCAGCAGCCGCTTGAACCGGGTGCGCGGCGCATAACCGGACAGCTGGTTGAACAACCGGGTGAGGTCCTCGCCGACCCGCGCGTCCGTGGTGAGCAGCCCGAGGTCTTCGTAGAGTCGCGCGGTCTTGGGGTTGTAGTTGCCGGTTCCGATGTGGCAGTAGCGACGCAGGCCGTCGGCCTCCTGCCGGACCACGAGCGAGAGCTTGGCGTGCGTCTTGAGTCCGACGATGCCGTACACGACGTGCACGCCGGACTGCTCGAGCTTGCGCGCCCAGCTGATGTTGGCCTGCTCGTCGAACCTCGCCTTGATCTCGACGATGGCGAGCACCTGCTTGCCCGCCTCGGCCGCGTCGATCAGGGCGTCGACGATCGGCGAGTCGCCGCTGGTGCGGTAGAGGGTCTGCTTGATGGCCAGCACCCGGGGGTCGGCCGCCGCCTGCTCGAGGAACGCCTGCACCGACGTCGAGAACGCGTCGTAGGGGTGGTGCAGCATGATGTCGCGCACCCGCATGGCCGCCAGGATGTCGCCCTGCTTGCTGGTCTCGACGCCCTCGGTGAGGTCGCGGTGCGTGGCGGCGACGAACGGCGGGTAGCGCAGCTCGCTGCGCGCGAGGTCGGCCACAAGCCCCAGGCCGCGCAGGTCGAGCGGGGTAGGAAGCCGGTAGACCTCGTTGTCGGTGACCCCGAGCTCGCGCACCAGCAGGTCGAGCACGTGGTCGTCCGTGTCGTCCGCCACCTCGAGCCGCACCGGCGGCCCGAACCGCCGCCGCATGAGCTCCTTCTCGAGCGCCTGCAGGAGGTTCTCGGCGTCGTCCTCCTCGACCTCGAGGTCCTCGTTGCGGGTGACCCGGAAGCTGTGGTGCTGCAACACCTCCATGCCGGGGAACAGCTGGTCGAGGTGCGCCGCGATGATGTCCTCGAGCGGCACGAACCGTGACTTGTAGGGGTCGGCGAGCGACGGGTCGACCACGCCACTGCTGGGCCTCTCGACGTCCTCGACGGCGACGAACCGCGGCAGCAGCGGCGGCACCTTGACCCGGGCGAAGTGCTCCTTCTCGGTCTTGGGGTTGCGGACGATCACCGCGAGGTTGAGCGACAGGCCGCTGATGTACGGGAACGGGTGCGCCGGGTCGACGGCCAGCGGGGTCAGCACGGGGAAGACCTGCGCCCGGAACATCTCGTGCAGCCGTTGCTGCTCGTTCTCGCTCAGCTCCTCCCAGCGCACCACGGTGATGCCGGCGCTGGCCAGCAGCGGGCGGACGTCCTCGTGGAAGACCTGGGCGTGCCGGCGCATCAGCTGGAGCGCGAACGCGCTGATCTGCTCGAGCACCTCGCGCGGCTCGTGCCCGGACGCCGACCGGACGGCGATGCCTGTGGCGATCCGCCGCTTCAGCCCCGCGACCCGGACCATGAAGAACTCGTCGAGGTTGCTCGCGAAGATGGACAGGAAACGGGCGCGCTCGAGCAGCGGGACGTCGGAGTCCTCGGCGAGCTCCAGCACCCGCTCGTTGAACTGCAGCCAGCTGGTCTCGCGGTCGAGGAAGCGCTCGGGATCGAGGTCGGCCGGCGGCGGTGGGGCGGGGGCTCGCGGCTCCGTGGCACCGGGCTCGGTCAGGACGCTCATGCCCTCGATGGTGACACCGACGGGTGGACGAGGGGTAGCGGCGTCCGCTTCGCGGGCCCCCGGGGGTCGGCGGAGCGTGCCGCCAGCAGGCGGCGGAGCGGGCGCTCAGCGGCTGGCGGCGTCGGCCGCCGCCCGGCCCAGCGGCCGGGAGAACTGCACGTCGACGTCCCACCGGCTGAAGCCCAGCGCGGTGTACGTGCGCACCGCCGCGGCATTGTCGGCGTCGACGTACAGCATCGCCTGGGTCAGCCCGGCCGCCCGCAGGTGGCGCAGCCCGGCGATCGTCAGCTCGCGGCCCAGGCCGCGTCGCTGGTGCTCGGGTGAGACCCCGACGACGTAGACCTCGCCGATCGGCTCGTGCCCGTGCCCGGACGCCGGGTCGCCGTCGCCGCCGTGCACCTTCGTCCAGTGGAAGCCCGCCAGGTCGCCGTCCGGGCCTTCCAGCACCAGGAAGCCGTGCGGGTCGAACCACTCCTCGGCCATCCGGTGGTGCAGGTCCTCGAGCGTCCAGCCGCCCTGCTCGGGGTGCTCGTCGAACGCGGCGGCGTTCAGCGCCACCCAGGGCTCGTCGTCCGATCCGGGCTGGAACGAGCGCAGGGTGTAGCCGTCGGGGAGCCGGGTCGGCGGCAGCTCGGCGCGCAGCGAGCGGCGCATCTGCCACAGCTCGCGGCTCGAGAGGTACCCGAGCGAGGTCGCCAGGCCGCGCGCCGGCGACTGCTGGCCGTGGGCCCAGAGCCGGAGCCGGCCGTCCGGGGACAGCTGCTCAAGGTGGCCGACCATCAGCCGCCCGATGCCGTGGCCGCGCAGGTCGGGGTGGACGACGACCTCGGCGCTCGACCCCTCGACGGCGTCGGTGGGGTCGAGGTGGGCGTAGCCGGCCAGCTGCTCGGCGTCCGGGCCCGGGACGCGCCGGGCGAACACCAGCAGGTGACGGTCCTCGCTCGGCCCGGTGGATGGCAGGTGCAGCATGACGTGCTCGCTGAGCGGGTGCAGGCCGTCGGTCTCGGTGGCCGCGGCGACCAGGGCGGTCACGGCGCCCAGGTCGTCCGGCGAGAGCGCTTCGAGGACCTCTACGCGGGCGTCGATGTCGGGCGGCACCCGCCGAGCGTATTGCGCCGGGGCGGACCGCGCGCCTGCGCCGAGCCGGGCGCGCACCTGGCACCTGTTGGTCATCCCGGGGTCGCCGTTCGTGAACTCACGGGGGTGTCGGCGGCCGCCGGAGGCGGTTACGGTGCCTGGCTATCCACGAGATCTCATCGAATACTCAGGGAGCACCATGGCTACGCGTCGCACACAGCGGCTCGCGCGAACCCTGGCCGTCGCCACGGCCGCCGCGCTCGCCGTCACGATGTCATCCGGCTCCGCCCTCGCAGGCGGCGGTCATGACGACGACCACGGCCGGGACAAGGACCACGGCAAGAAGCCGCGCGAGACCCAGATCCAGCTGCTGTCGTTCAACGACTTCCACGGCAACCTCGAGGCCCCCAGTGGCTCGGGTGGGCGTCTCACCACCGGCTACACCGAGACCCAGAACCCCACGACGGGGGTCTTCTCGGCCACAGCGAGCACGGTCGACGCCGGTGGCGCCGAGTACCTCGCCACGCACCTGAAGCAGGCCCGGCAGGGCCACCGCAACACCGTGACCGTCGCTGCAGGCGACATCATCGGGGCCTCCCCGCTGCTGTCCGCCGCGTTCCACGACGAGCCGACGATCGAGTCGATGAACGCGCTCGGGCTGGACGCGACGTCCGTGGGCAACCACGAGTTCGACGAGGGCTACAAGGAGCTGCAGCGGATCGCACGCGGCGGATGCATCGACGACGGCGAAGGCGCCAACAACCAGAACTCCTGCGCTGCGCACCGCTACCGCGGGGCGGACTTCCCGATCCTGGCCGCCAACGTGCGGTACACGGGCAGCAAGAAGACCATCCTCCCGCCGTACTGGATCAAGCGCTTCCCCGGCGGCGCCAAGGTCGCCTTCATCGGAATGACGCTGAAGGACACCCCGAGCATCGTCACCAAGTCCGGCATCGCGGGGCTGACCTTCGACGACGAGGCCGACACGGCCAACCGCCTGGTGCCTGAGCTGCGCCGCAAGGGCGTCAAGGCGATCATCGTGCTGGTGCACCAGGGCGGCACGCCGGCCACCACCACGTACACGGCTGAGCACGGCACCTACAACGTCGCACCGCCGTACGACGCGACCTGCTCGACGCAGACCAAGGACGGCGTCAAGGGGGCCCAGCTCACCGACGACAGCCCGATCCTGGACATCACCCGCCGGCTGGACCCGCAGATCGACATGGTGATCTCCGGGCACACCCACCAGCCGTACATCTGCGAGCAGCGCGACCCGAACGGCCAGAAGCGGCTGATCACCAGCGCCTCCTCGTTCGGCCGGCTGTTCACCGAGACCGAGCTGACCTACGACCTGCGCGCGGGCGACATCAAGCGCTCGTCCGTCGTGGGCACCAACGTCGTCGTGACCCGCGACGTCACCAAGGACCCGCAGCAGTCGTCGATCATCAGCACCTACAACACGCTGGTGCAGCCGATCGCGAGCAAGGTGATCGGTCAGGTCGCCGGTGGCGTCCCGCTGCCGCGCACCTCGAGCTCGGACGTCGAGACCTCACTGGGCCGGGCGATCGCCGACGCGCAGAAGAACGATGCGTCGACGGTGACCGGCGGGCTCGTGCCGCAGATCGCGTTCATGAACCCCGGTGGCATCCGGTCTGACCTGGTGCCGGCGGCCAACGGCGACGTGACCTTCGGTGCGGCGTTCTCGGTGCAGCCGTTCAACAACTACGACGTGGCAATGGACATGACCGGTCAGCAGATCCTGGACCTGCTGGAGCAGCAGTTCTCCGGCTCGAACGCGGTCGCGCCGCGGATCCTGCAGGTCAGCGAGGGCTTCACCTACTCGTACAGCCTGTCGGCGCCGGCTGGCGCCAAGGTGGTGCCGGGCAGCGTGAAGCTGAACGGCGTCGCGATCGTTCCGGGCACCACGTACCGGGTGGTGGCGAACTCGTTCCTGTCCGATGGTGGCGACAACTTCGCGGCCTTCGCGGCGGCCACCAACAAGTACTTCGGTGGGCTCGACATCGACGCCTTCGCGACGTACCTGTCGGCGAAATCGCCGTACACCCCGGTCGCGACCGACCGGATCACCCAGGTGCCGTGACCCACACGGACCACGCCTGAAACCAGCTGCTGGCGGCCCGGTTCCCCCTTCGTGGGGACCCGGGCCGTCCGCCGTCCCCCCACTCCACCCTTTCCGCCACTCAGCCCGGTTTGCGTCACTCAGGCCGGTTTCCGGCGCGCAGAACCGGCCTGGCTGGCGGAAAGCGGTCTGAGTGGCGGAAAGGGTCAGGGGCGGGCGGGGCTGTGGGGGGCGGCGGCGGGCTCCGCGGCCTCGGCGGCGCGGTGGCTCGGCGGCGTTGGCGGCGTCGGAGCCGGTGTCGCGCCCGGGCGGCACGAACCGGTAGCCCACGTTGCGCACGGTGCCGATCTGCTGCTCGAACTCCGGCCCGAGCTTGGCCCGCAACCGCCGCACGTGGACGTCGACCGTCCGGGTGCCTCCGTAGTAGTCGTACCCCCACACCTCCTGCAGCAGCTGCGCCCGGGTGAAGACCCGCCCCGGGTGCTGCGCGAGGTACTTCAGCAGCTCGAACTCCTTGTAGGTCAGGTCGAGGGTGCGGCCGCGCACCTTCGCCGAGTACGACGTCTCGTCGATGACGACGTCCCCGGCCCGGATCTCCGGCGACAGGTCGTCCTCGGACTCGTTGGTCATCAGCGAGCGCCCGATCGCCAGCCGCAGCCGGGCCTCGACCTCGGCCGGTCCGGCGGTGGCCAGCAGGACGTCGTCCGCACCCCACTCGGCCGTGACGGCTGCGAGCCCGCCCTCGGTGACCACGAGCAGCACGGGGGCCGAGACCCCGGTCGTGCGCATCAGCCGGCACAGCGAGCGGGACGGCGCGAGGTCGCGTCGTCCGTCGACCAGCACGACGTCGGTGGGTGGCGTCTCGACCAGGGCGCTCGCCTCGGCCGGCAGCACCCGGACCTGGTGGGCCAGCAGGCCCAGGGCGGGCAGCACCTCGGCGCTGGGCGACAGGTCGTTCGTCAGCAGCAGCAGTCTCGCCATGAGCGGGCCCTCCTTCCGGCGTGGGGCGGGCCGGGCGGCGCTGGCGGTGCTCGTCGCCCCGGCGCGCGACCCCTCGGGGTCGGGCGCCACTGGCCGACTCCGGCAGAATAGGGCACGGCGTCCCAGTGCGTGGCGCCTCGTCCCATCGCGTGAGACACCCTGCGCGAGGCGTCCGACCGTCAGGAGTGAGCCGTGGCCGAGGTGACCGTCCGGTACTGGGCCGGTGCCCGGGACGCCGCCGGCGTCGACGACGAGCGAGTGCAGGCGTCGTCGGTGCACCAGGTACTGGCCCTGCTGACCGGCCGCGGCGCGCCGCTCGACGCCGTCGTGCGGCGCAGCTCGGTGCTCGTCGACGGGCAGGTGGTGCGCGGTGACCTCGACCTGGTCGACGGGCAGACCCTCGAGGTGCTGCCGCCGTTCGCGGGTGGCTGACCTGGCAGGATGGCGCGCGTGAGCGAGGACGACGTGCATCCGGCCGCCCCCGCCGCCGACGTCGTTCCGGTGCTGCCGCTCACCCCGGTCGGCCCGGTCACGTACTGGACCGCCGGGCTCACGGCCGCCCTCGCCGCCCTCATCTGCCTCGGCGCGTACGCCGGGACCTGGGTCGCGCTGGTGGCCGCGCTGCTGCTCGTCGTCGTCCTCGCGTGGGGCTGGCCCGCGCTGCTCGACCTGCCGTCACCGCGGGGCACCACGTCCGTCGTCGCCCTCAGCGGCGCGCTGAGCGCGGTCGCGGTCTCCCGCGCCGACGCCGAGCCGCGCCTGCAGTGGCTGGCGCTCGCGCTCGCCGGCGGCGTGGTCGCCGAGTTCGTCCACCAGCTGCTGCGTCGCGACGGCCGACCCCGCCTGGTCGAGGCGGTCTCGGGCACCACGGCCGGGGTGGTCGTGCTCGGCTCGTCGGCCGCGGTGCTCGCCCTGCCCGCGACGCCGGCGGGCGCGGCCGGCGTGCTGACCTGGGCCGCTGCGGTGACCGCGGCACTGGTGCTCACCGTGCTCCCGCTGCCGGGCCGGCTCGCGCTGCCGCTCGGCGTGGTGCTCGGTGCGCTGCTCGGCGGCCTGCTCGGCGGGCTGCTGGCCGACGGCACGATCGTGTCGGGCCTGCTGTGCGGTGGCGTGGCCGCCGCGATCGCGCTGATGGTGCACCGGCTGCTCGTCCCGTTGCCCACCGCGGGCCGCGCGCCTGGCTGGCTCGCGCTGTCGGTCGCGCCACTCGCGACGTCCGGCATGGCGGCGTACGTCGTGCTGCGGCTCTCCCTCGGCTGAGCCGGCAGCTCAGTACACGAGTGCCTGGGCGCCCTCGGCCAGCGACTCCTCGACGAAGACCGCGGCCCCGGCCACCCGCACGCCGGGCAGGACGTCGTCCGGACCGATGTCGCGGCGCGCGGCGCACTGGGTGCACAGGGTCACCCGGCCGGAGACCAGGACGGCGTCCAGCAGGTCGGGCAGCGGTGCCGAGTGCGGCAGCTCGAAGAGCGCAGCCCGGCCGGGCAGCGCGAACCAGCTCGCCTCGCCGGTGAGCCACAGGCTGACCTGCGCGCCGGCGGCGACCGCGGTGGCGGCGACCGTGAAGGCCTGGGCGCAGCGTTCGGGCGAGTCCGAACCCGCGGTGACCTTGACCACCAGGGAGCGCGCCATGGGCGGCACGCTACCGCTGGCCGTTAGGATCGCCGTCGTGAACGCCCTGGAGATCTTCTACACCGGACTGCTGGTGGCGAGCGCGCTCGTCATCACGTGGTTCGCCTTCTTCGTCGTCTACCGCCTCTACCGCGGGCAGCGCTGAGCCGGTCGTGGAGCTCTCACCTGACCTGCCCACCCCGCTCGTCCCGCTGGCCTGGCTGATCGGCCGCTGGGAGGGCGCCGGTGTGGTCGGCTACCCGACCATGGAGTCGGTGAACTTCGGCCAGGAGATCGAGTTCCGGCACGACGGCCGGCCCTTCCTGCACTACCGCAGCCAGGCGTGGCTGCTGGACGACGAGGGCAACCAGGTGCGCCCGCTGGCCAGCGAGGTGGGCTTCTGGCGACCGGGAGCGGACGGCGATCTCGAGGTCCTGCTGACGCACCCCACCGGATACGTCGAGATCTATGTCGGCAGCGCTGACGGCCCCCGCGTCACCCTGCAGACCGACCTGGTCGCCCGCACCCCCACCGCGAAGGAGTACACGGCGGCGAGCCGCATGTACGGCCTGGTCGACGGCGACCTGATGTGGGTCATGGACATGGCGGCGGTCGACCAGCCGATGCAGTCGCACGCCTCTGCCCAGCTCAAGCGCGTCCCGTGAACCGGCCAGGCCCGATGCAGGCCCGCGGCCCCGGAATGCCAGCCCCGGCGCGAGCGCTGTCCACGGTATGAGCGTCGACACTGCAGCCAGCCCGCTCCTGGGGCGCCCCGGCGCCGTAGGAGCAGAGGGTCCCGACGCCGGCGTCGCCTGGCACTACGGCGACCCCAACCGCGAGCAGCGGCTGCTCGAGGAGGGGCTCGCCGTCGTCGACCTCTCGCACCGCGTCGTGCTCACGGTGACCGGCCCCGACCGGCTGAGCTGGCTGCACTCCCTCACGACCCAGGCGCTCACCGGGCTCGCGCCGCAGACCTCGACCGAGGCGCTGATCCTCAGCCCGAAGGGCCACGTCGAGCACGCGCTGCACGTCGTGGACGACGGCGAGACCACCTGGATCACCGCCGAGCCGGGCACGGGCGAGGCGCTGGTCGGCTGGCTGCGCTCGATGCAGTTCATGCTCCGCGTCGAGGTCACCGACCGGTCGGCGGACTTCGCCGTGCTCGGTGAGCCGATGGGCCGCGAAGGCAGCGCCGACGAGCCCGTGACCTGGCGCGACCCCTGGCCGACCGTCGCCGAGGGCAGCGTGTCGTACGCGGCGATCGCCGACGCCGACCACCCCGCCACCGGGCGGCAGTGGCGTGAGCTCGTCGTCCCGCGCGGCTCGCTCGAGGACGCCGTGGGCGACCGGCCGCTGGCCGGCACCTGGGCGGCGGAGGCGCTGCGCGTGATGGCCTGGCGTCCCCGGTTGGGCCTCGACACCGATCACCGCACCATCCCGCACGAGGTCGACTGGCTGCGCACCGCCGTCCACCTCACCAAGGGCTGCTACCGCGGGCAGGAGACGGTCGCCCGGGTGCACAACCTGGGCCGGCCACCGCGCCGGCTGGTGCTGCTGCACCTGGACGGCTCGGCGCACCACCTGCCGACGTCCGGCACCGACGTCCTGCTCGACGAGCGGCGGGTGGGGCAGGTCACCACGCCGGCCCGGCACCACGAGCTGGGGCCGGTGGCGCTCGCCCTGGTCAAGCGCAACCTGGCCACCGATGCCGTGCTGCTGGTCGACGGCGTCAGCGCCGCGCAGGAGGTCGTCGTCGCGCCGTAGGCGGGATGGCAGGATGTCGGGCATGCCCGGCACCCTGATCACCGTTGCGCCCACCGGGGCCGAGACGGCCAAGTCCGACGTCCCGCAGCTACCCACGACGCTCGACGAGCTCGTGGCCGAGGCCAAGGCCTGCGAGGCGGCCGGAGCCGCCCTGGTGCACGTGCACATCCGGGACGACGAGCATCAGCCGACGCTCGACCCGCAGCGGCTGCACGACACCGTCCAGGCGCTGCGCGAGCAGACGGACCTGATCGTCCAGCTGTCCACCGGCGGCAGCGTGCACGACCCGCTCGAGGCGCGGCTGAACGTCCTGGACGCCGAGCCGGACTCCTGCTCGCTGACCTGCGGCACCACCAACTTCGGCGACGACGTGTTCCTCAACCCCTACCCGTTCATGGGCCAGCTGTACCAGCAGGCCCAGGAGCGCGAGGTCGTGCCGGAGTTCGAGCTGTTCGACCTCGGCCACGTCGCCGCCCTGCGCCGGCTGATCGACACCTACGGCCTGCCCTACGGCGGCCGGGTGCACGTCGACTTCGTCACCGGCGTGCCCGGCGGGATGCCAGGCACCGTGCAGGCGCTCGTCGCTGGCGTGCAGATGCTGCCGGCCGAGGTGACCTCGTGGTCGGCGACCGGCATCGGCCGTACGCACCTGCCGATCGCGGCGGCGGCGCTCGCGCTCGGTGGCCACCTGCGGGTCGGCATGGAGGACAACCTCGTCTTCGCCAAGGGCCGGCCGGTGCGCGACAACGCCGAGCTGGTCACGCGGGCCGCCGAGCTGGCCGTGCTGATGCAGAGACCGCCACTGTCGACCGCGGAAGCGCGTACCCTGCTGGCAGTCCGCGACCGGCGACCGTGAAGCACCCAGCGAGCAGAGGTTCCATGACCACGCAGCCCCACGAGGGAGGACGGCGGCCGATCGACCGCGTCCTCGCCCCCGGTTTCGCCGACGACCTCGGCACGCTCCCACTCGACGAGCTGCGCGAACGGCGCCACCTGGCCGAGCAGGAAGAGGTCGACCTCAGCTACGCCCGCCGGCTGCTGCAGGGACGGCTGGACCTGCTGCGCGCCGAGCAGGAGCAGCGCGGCCGGCCGGACGCTCCCGGCCATGGCACCCGCACCGACGCCGAGCTGGCCCGTGACCTGTCCAGCGCGCTCGCCGACAGCCCGCGCAACGACCACGGCCTCGGGCGGCACATCACCACCGACCCGAGCCGCGTCGGCGAGCACCGGCGTTCGGCCGAGCAGGCGGTCGCCGACGTCGGCGCCAGCGACCCGTCCGAGCTGACCGACGATGCGATCGTCGCCGCGGTCGAGCACCTGGTGGCCATCGAGCAGCAGGTCAGCGACAGCCGGCACAAGGTGCAGGCGGTCATGGACCTGCTCACCACCGAGGTGGCCCGCCGCTACCGCGAGGGCGAGGCCCGGGTCGAGGACGTGCTCACCGCGGAGTGATCCGCGCGGCGCGCCAGGCGCCCCTGTGAGCGGGCTCACGCCCCCTCGGCTTGCGTTTGCTAACTAGAGCAAGCAGCATGGCAAGCATGACGTCGATCCGTGCCGATCTCGGTGAGTACCTCAAGGAGCAGCGCCACAGCGCCAAGCTGTCGCTGCGCCAGCTCGCCGACCTCGCCGGCGTCAGCAACCCCTACCTCAGCCAGATCGAGCGGGGGCTGAAGAAGCCCAGCGCCGAGATCCTGCAGTCGCTCGCCAAGGGCCTGCGCATCTCGGCCGAGTCCCTGTACGTGCGGGCCGGCATCCTCGACGAGCAGGTGCCTGCCCAGGTCGAGGTGAAGGCCGCGATCCTCGGGGACCTGGGGCTGAGCGAACGCCAGAAGCGCGTGCTGCTCGACATCTACGAGTCGTTCTGCACGGCGAACGACCGCCCGCCCGCGGACGAGGCGCCACCGGCGCCGCCTCGTCGCCCGACGAAGGCGGCGGCCACGAAGAAGGCCGCCCCGCGCAAGGTCGCGAAGGCGACCGCCAAGACCACCCGTACCACCACCCGAAGGAGCTCCTCATGACCCTGGTCCACGACCTCCGCAAGACCGTCACCGATGCCACGCCCGTCCTCGCCCTCGTGGGCGCCACCGACCTGGTGGTCGAGAAGGTGCGCAACGCCCGCGGCCAGGCCGCCCAGGTGCGCGCCGAGCTCGCCGCCGTCGACCTCGACGTGAAGTCGTTGCAGGGCAAGGCCCAGCAGGTGCCGACCCTCGCGGTCAGCAAGAGCATCGAGCTGGTCGGCAAGGCCGAGGAGGCCTACGGCGACCTCGCCGCCCGTGGCGGCAAGCTGGTCGACCGGGTCGCCCGCCAGAAGGCGACCCAGGACCTGCTCGCCCAGGGCAAGGTCACCCTCTCGCGCGGCAAGGCGGCCGTCACGACGGCCCGCAAGGTCGCCGACGACACCCGCACCGCCGCCAAGTCCACGCTGACCGTCGCCAAGCGCGAGAGCGGCGACGTCGTCGCCGACACCCAGAAGTCGGTCGCGAAGCGCACCACCGGCACCAAGTCGGCTGCCAAGCGCACCAGCACCACGGCCCGCAAGCGCACCGCCACGGCCAAGAGCACCGCCAAGGCCGCGACGACCAGCGCACGCAAGACCGCCGCCTCGGCCGCCAAGGCCACCGAGGCCGCCGCGTCGAAGGTCGGCAACTGACCCGAACGTAGGACGCGGCGCCCGGACCCATCAGGGTCCGGGCGCCGCGCCGTTAGGGTGGTGCCCATGTTCTCGCTCGGGTCGGCGCAGGCCGTCGTCTTCCTCGCCCTCGGCGTCCTGGCCTTCCTCGTGCAGCTGTACGCCCTGGTCGACGCTGCGCGCCGTCGTCCCGACGCGTTCGTGGCGGCCGGCAAGCGCACCAAGACGATCTGGTTGATCGTCCTCGGGGTGGCCGCCGCCATCGGGTTCGTCTCGTTGCAGGGCGCGTTCAACATCTTCAACCTGATCGCCATCGTGGCGGCGGGGGTCTATCTTGCCGACGTCCGCCCCGCCCTGCAGCGGGTGCAGGGTGGCGGGGGCGGTGCCGGCTCCGGTCCGTACGGGCCGTGGTGATGATGCGCGGCCGCGCGGCCGCCGCGACGGAGGGGGAAGCATGACCGAGCAGCGGAGCCGGCCGGACGCCGAGGTCGATGACCCGGGTCCCGCCTCGTTCGTCGTCGACCGTCCGTGGGGGCAGTTCCAGCAGTTCGTCGCGAACGAGCCGGTCACCGTGAAGATCATCACGGTGCAGCCCGGCCATCGGCTGAGCCTGCAGAAGCACTCGCACCGCGGCGAGTTCTGGCAGGTGCTCGACGTCCCGATCGACATCACGGTCGACGACCGGCACTGGGTGGCCCAGCCGGGCGACCAGGTCTGGGTCCCGTGTGGCGCGCTGCACCGGATGGGCAACTCCGGGGACGCGCCCGGACGTCTGCTGGAGATCGCGTTCGGCGACTTCGACGAGTCCGACATCGAGCGACTCCAGGACGACTACACCCGCTGAGCCTGGATCGGCTCAAGGTCCGCACGGCACGCGACGATGATCTTCGCGTGAACCGGTTCGAACAGCGGATCGCGTCGGTCGTCAATGTCGGCGATACGGCCGATGCCGCGCGTCTGGGGCGCTGGATGCTGGCCTTCCAGGGTGTGGTGACCGCCAGTGCCGGGTGGTGGATCGAGAACGATCGCGTCCCTCCGTGGGTGACCCTGCTGCTCGGTGCCGTCGTGCTGCTGGTCAGCGTTGCCTCGGCGCGGCTGCCCTGGCCGACGGCGCGCCCGAGCCGGCTGGCCGCGTACCCGGTGATCGGCTTCGTCACCCTCGCGGCATTGGGCCTGATGGCAGCGGAGGCGTCGGCGGCCTTCGTCGGCATGATCACGCTGTGGTTCGTCTTCATCGGCCTGGTGATGCCGGTGCACTCGGGGTTGCGGCTGCTCGTGCCCGGCATCCTCACGTGGGTCGTCATGCAGGGAGAGCTGGGCCGCGAGCAGGTGGTGCGGCTGATGCTCGCGACGGTGATCTGGGTCATCCTGTCGGACGCCCTGGCACTGCGCGCCATGGCCAGCCGGGCGCTCACCGAGGACCTCACCCAGCAGGCCGGCACCGACCCGCTCACCCAGCTGCCCAACCGGCGCGCCCTCGAGGCCGCGCTCGCTCGCCTCACCGCCGGCGACGTGCTGGTGGTGATCGACCTCGACCATTTCAAGGACCTGAACGACCGCAGCGGTCACGCCTACGGCGACAGCGTGCTTGTCGAGTTCGCGGGCACGCTGTCGGGTGCGGTGCGCGGTACCGACCTGGTGGCCAGGTTCGGCGGCGAGGAGTTCGTGATCGTGCTGCCGCAGTCGTCCCACCACGGTCGCGGGGCTGCGGCCGTCGTGGCCCGGCTGCGGGGTCGCTGGAGCCAGCTGCACCCCGAGATCACCTGGTCGGCCGGCGCCAGCTGCCACGTCGAGGGCACCGACCCGCACCACACGCTGCGGGAGGCGGACCGCGCGCTCTACCGCGCCAAGGCGACCGGCCGCGACCGCGTGGTCGTCTCCGGCGATGCCCGTGAGCTCGTCGGCATCGCCACGGCCGACGAGCTCACCGCGAGCGCCGGCTGACCCTGCCCCGCGATCTAGGCAGCGGCGTCCCGTAGGTTCTGGGCCATGCCTGCTGCCCCCGTCGCCCACGTCGTCCGGTCGGGGTTCGTGGAGTCCGTGCACTACGGCAGCGTCGTGGTGCTCGACCCGGACGGCGCGGTGCTGGTCGGCGTCGGCGAGCCCGACGCGCCGATGTTCGCGCGCTCGTCCAACAAGCTCGTCCAGGCGGCGGCGATGCTGCGCGCCGGGCTCGACCTCGACGGCGAGCTGCTCGCCCTGGCCGCGGCCAGCCACTCCGGCGAGCCGTTCCACCTCGAGGGCGTGCGGCGCATCCTGCGCGGCGCCGGGCTGACCGAGTCGGCCCTGCAGAACACCCCAGACCTGCCGTACGACGACGTCGAGCGGCGCGGGTGGATCGCGGCCGGCGGCGAGCCGTCGTCCGTCGCCCAGAACTGCAGCGGCAAGCACGCCGCGATGCTGGCCACCTGCGTCGCCGCCGGCTGGGACGTGGCCACCTACCGCGACCCGCGGCATCCCCTGCAGCAGCAGATCGCCGCAGCCCTCGCCGAGCTCGCCGGTGAGCCGGTCACGGCCACCGGCGTCGACGGCTGCGGCGCGCCGGTGATGGCGGTGTCGTTGGTGGGGCTGGCCCGCTCGTTCGCCCGGCTGGCCACGGCTGCCGTCGGCACGCCCGAGGGCAGGGTGGCCGCGGCGGTGCGCGCGCACCCCGAGTGGCTCGGCGGCACCCGCCGCGACGTCACGCGGCTGATCCGGGCGGTGCCCGGCCTCATCGCGAAGGACGGCGCCGAGGCGGTCTACGCAGCCGCCCTGACCACCGGTCACGCCGTCGCGGTGAAGATCGCCGACGGCGGTGCGCGGGCCAGCACGGTCGTCGTGGGCGAGGCCCTCGCGGCGGCCGGGGTCGACCCCGACGCCGTGTCGTTCCTGGCCGACGCCCCGGTGCTCGGGCACGGTGAGCCGGTGGGCGCCGTCCGGGCCCTGCCGCTGCGCTGAGCGCTCACCGACCGAAGGAGCCGCCGTGCGCGCTGTCGTGCAACGCGTCGCCCGTGCCGCGGTCTCCGTCGGCGGGGTCGTGGTCGGGGCGCTCGACCGCCCGGGGCTGGTGCTGCTGGTCGGCGTGGGCCACGCGGACGGGGCGGAACAGGCCGTCGCCCTCGCCCGCAAGGTGGCCGAGCTGCGCATCCTGGACGGCGAACGGTCGGCGCTCGACGTCGGCGCCCCGCTGCTCGTGGTCAGCCAGTTCACCCTGCTCGCCGACACCCGCAAGGGCCGCCGGCCGTCGTGGTCGGCGGCGGCGCCCGGTGAGGTCGCCGAGCCGCTCGTGGCGGCGGTGGTGGAGGCGCTGCGCGAGCGCGGGCTCACCGTGGCGACCGGCGTCTTCGGCGCCCACATGCAGGTCGAGCTGGTCAACGACGGCCCGGTCACCCTGGTGCTGGACGTCTGACCGGTCACTCAGGGTGTCCCAGTAAGGTCGGTGCGTGCACGAGACGGCCGACGACGCGACGCCCTCCAGCGGTCCCCCGCCACGCCCGGAGCAGCTCCTCGCCGTGCTCAACGGGCTCCCGGCACTCGTGGGCTACTGGGACACCGAGCAGCACAATGTGCTCGCCAACGACGCGTACCTCGAGTGGTTCGGGCGCACCCCCGAGCAGATCCGCGGCCGGCACCTGCGCGACGTCCTGGGCGCGGCCCGGTACGCCGACACCCTCCCGTACGTCGAGGCGGCGCTCGGCGGTGAACCCCAGCTGTTCCACCGGGTCCTGGTCGACGTCTCCGGTCGGCCGCGCACCGTGCAGACGTCCTACACCCCCGACGTGTGCGCCGGCGTGGTCCACGGCTTCTCCGTCCTGGTCACCGACATCAGCTCGCTGGCCGACGCGGAGCGGCAGCTGAGCCTGGACGCCGAGCGCTACCGGGCGCTGGCCCGCAGCATCCCCGGCGGCTTCGTGCTGCTCTTCGATGCCGACCTTCGGTTCGAGATCGTTGAGGGCGAAGGCCTGGCGACGTTCGGTCACGCGGTCGGTGAGCTCGAGGGCCGCACGATCCACGAGGTGTTCCCGGCGCGGCTGGCCAGCGAGCTGGAGCCCCGCTACCGGGCGGCCCTGCGCGGCGAGTCGGTCACCTGGGAGCGGCGCATCGGCGACCGTGCGTTCACCCTGACCGCCGGGCCGGTGCGCAGCGAGGACGGCGCGGTGTCGGGCGGCACGGTCGTGGCGGTCGAGGTCACCGAGCGGCAGCGGCACGAAGCCACCTGGGCGGCCCTGCACGAGATCGCGACGACGGTGGCCCGGGGGGCGTCGCCGCAGGATGTCGCCGAGCGGATCGCCCTCAGCCTGCGCAGTCTGCTGCGGATCGACTCGGCGGCCGTCATCCGGTTCACCTCGCCCGACACCGGGGAGATCGTGGCGATGGCGCCGGACCGGCCGCCGGGGTTGTCGCAGCACCTCACGTTCACTCCCGGTGAGTCGTCATCGGTCTCGCGGGTCGCCGCGACCGGCGAGCCGGCCCGGGTCGACTACGACCCGGCCGGCGGTGGGGTCGGCGCCCAGCTGCGCGCTGGAGGCATGCGCACCGGTGCCGCCGCACCGATCCGGCTGCCGGGCGCCCTGTGGGGAGCGGTGGCCATCGCCACCACCACGGCTGGCGGGATCACCGACGAGGTGGTCGAGCGGCTCACGTCGTTCGGCGACCTGGTCGCGCTGGCGATCGGCAACAGCGAGGCGTGGTCCGAGCTCACCGTGCAAGCCACCACCGACAGCCTGACCGGCCTGCCGAACCGCCGGGCTTTCGACGAGCACCTGACCCGCGAGGTCGCGCGGGCGATCAGGCACCAGCGCCCCTTGAGCGTGGTCGTGCTCGACGTCGACCACTTCAAGGCCGTCAACGACCGGCACGGGCACCCCGGCGGCGACCGGGTGCTCGTCGAGGTGGCGCGCCGGATGATGGCGGTCCGACGCCGGCACGAGCTGGTCTACCGCGTCGGCGGCGAGGAGTTCGCCTGGCTGCTGCCCGAGACGGACGTCGACGGCGCGGCGCTCGCCGCCGGGCGGATCCGGTCGGCCGTCGGAGAGCCTGCGTTCGACGGCGTCGGCTCGCTCACGATGTCCGCCGGCGTGTGCTCGCTGGCCCTCGTCGACGACCCGGCCGACCTGGTGCGGCGTGCCGACGAGGCGCTGTACCAGGCCAAGCGCGCCGGCCGCGACCGGTGCGTGCAGTACCACCCAGCACCGGCCACGGCCTGAGCGCGATCGCGACGGCCGCGCGGGCTCAGGGGCCGACGACGCGGTCGCGCCCGGCGCGCTTGGCGGCGTAGAGCCGGCGATCGGCGTCGCTGAGCATCTCGTTGAACGTCTGGCTGCCGGCGAAGGCGGTCGCCACCCCGACGCTCACCGTCACGGGCAGCTCGCCGACGACGTCCTGCCAGGGGTAGTCGTGCACCAAGCGGCGCAGCGTCTCGCAGCGGGCCATCGCGCGGGGGGTGTCGAAGCCGGGCAGCACCAGCACGAACTCCTCTCCGCCGAGCCGGGCCGCGAAGCCCTCCTCCGGGGCCCCGGACTGCAGCAGCGGAGCCAGCCGGCGCAGCACCTCGTCGCCGGTGTCGTGCGAGAGCTGGTCGTTGACCGCCTTGAAGAAGTCCAGGTCGAGGATCGCCACCGAGACGAACGTCGCGTCGATCCGCGCGCGACTGAGCAGCGCAGGCACCCGGTCGTCGACGTAGCGGCGGTTGTACAGCCCGGTCAGCGGGTCGCGCAGGCTCATCTCACGGAACCGCTTGCTGCTGCGTACCGCCTCCTCGGTCTCGAAGACGGTGGCCAGGATGCGGGCGCGCGCGTCGCGCTCGGACGAGAAGATCGCCTCGCTCGCGGCGTGGAAGTCGCGGTGCTGCTCGTACGCTGCGCGGTAGTCGCCCTGGGCGGCGAAGACGGCCGCCTGCTCCTCCATCACCCGCACGCGCACCTCCTCGAGGTCGCGCTCCTCGCACAGCTCGGCCGAGCGCAGCAGGCTGGCCTGTGCGCGGTCGGTGGCACCGATCATCCGCTGGCACTCCGCCACCGTGAGCAGGATCTCGGCAAGGTCGTCGCCCTCGTTGAGCAGCGTCTCGCCGCCCTCGGCGAACACCGGCGCCAACGTCTGCTCGGCCTGCTCGTACTTGCCGAGCATCATCTGCGCCCGTGCCACGGTGTCGAGGAACGAGGCCTCCAGCGGCAGGTCGTGGCTGGACGCCGTCTGCTGCATCTCGAGCGCGACGCGCATCGACGCCTCCGGCTCGCCGGCCCAGTACTCGACGAACGCCAGGTTGTTGAGCGCCGCGATGCGCAGGTCGGTGTCGCCGGTGTCGTCGGCGATGCCGAGCACGACGGCGAACCGGTCGCGCGCCGCGTCGAAGGACTTGGTGCGCCCGTAGGCGAGGGCAAGGCCCATCAGGTGGTCGGCCAGCAGCCGGGGCCGGCTGTCGGTGGCGAGGAGCTCGACCGAGTGCACCGCGTGCTCGAGGGCGGACGACATGTCGCCGATCCGCGAGTAGAAGGCCGACAGCAGTCGCTCGCTGCGCGCCAGCAGGTGCCGGTGCTGGTGCTCGCGCGCCCAGTCGTTGACCTCCCGGGCGATGGTGCCGGCTCCGGCGGTGTCGCCCTGCCGGCCGATGACGTCGGCGTGCACCAGCCGCGCGCGGTGCACCAGGTCGTGCAGGCCGAGGCGGTTCGCCCGCTGGGCGAGCTCCAAGGCGGGGCCGGACGCCGCGCGGGGGTTGTCGTACGGCACCAGCTCGAGGACGTCGAGGGCCTCGGCGATCTCCTGGCGCTCGCGATCCGCCTGGGTCCCCGGCCCGGCGTCCACCGCGTTCGTCATGGCGTCAGTATCGACACTGCCGAGCTCGGACGAGGGGATTTCGCGGTCACGAACCCCCGGACGCCGGATGTGCCACGATCGCTGAACCGGTCAAGGAATGCCGGGAACCGACCGATTGAGGGGCTATGCCCACGCCGCGTCGTCCGCACCACTCGCCCGCTCCCCGCCCCAGCAGCAGCGCCCGCGCTGCCACCGTGCTGGCCGTCGTCCTGGCCGCCACCTGCGCGGCGCCGCTCGGCGCGGCGCCGTCGTCCGGTGCCGTTCGCCCAGCCGCCTCGGGCGCCCTGGCCGCGGCCGCGACCTACGCACCGTCCGACGCGGACCGGCGCCTCCGCGCCGAGCTCGACTACCGCTCGCGGCCGGCCATGCTCGGGACGACGTTCGGCGGCACCGTGATCGACGTGGCCTCCGGCACGGTCATCTGGTCCGACAACGGCGTCCGGCCGCTCAAGCCCGCCTCGACGACGAAGCTGGTCACCGCGACCAACGCACTCTCGGTGTACGGCCCGGCGCACCGCTTCACCACCACGACCCGGCGGGGCAGCAACTGGCGCAGCGTCGGGCTGGTCGGCGCCGGCGACCCCAGCCTCTCGAAGGCCGACCTCGCCGTCCTGGCCAGCGCGACGGCGTCCAAGGTCCGCTCGCACGGCGTGCGCTCCGTCGTCCTGTGGGCCGACGACCACATCTTCCCCGCCCCCACGAGTGCTGTCGGCTGGCGCCCGGGCGACGTGCCGAACGACGTGCGCGCGGTGCGGGCGCTCGTCGTCGACGAGCACCACGCCGCTGACACGACCCTCGACGCGGCGGCCGTCTTCGCGTCGCTGCTGAAGAGCCGTGGCGTGCAGGTGACCTCGATCCGCCGGGCTCGGGCCCCGCGGGGCGCGCTGCTGCTCGGCTCGGTGCAGGGCGACCGGCTGGACGCCATCGTCACCCGGATGCTGCAGCGCAGCGACAACGACCACGCCGAGGCGCTGCACCGGTTGGTGGCCCTGCGCCGCGGCTACTCGACCAGCTGGGCCGGCGCCCGGCTCGCGCAGCGCAGCGTGCTCGCCCGCGAGGGCCTGACGCTGAGCAACGGCGTGCTGTACGACGGCAGCGGCCTCTCGCGTTCGGACCGGCTCAGCGCGGTGACGCTCGCGCGCATCGTGGCCAACGTCTTCGACACCTCCGGCGCCGACCTGTCGGTGCTGCGCCGCGGTGGCCTGCCGCTGGCCGGACGCACCGGGACGCTGTCTGCGTCCGCCGGACGGTTCGTCACCTCGCCGTCCGCCTGCGCCGCCGGCCTGGTGTCGGCCAAGACGGGCACGCTGCGCGACGCCATCGGCCTGGCCGGCTACACCACGGGAACGGACGGACGGCTCAAGGCCTTCGCGTTCCTGGTGAACAACAAGGGCAGCTCGCTCACGGTCAAGCGCCGCGTCGACGTCCTGGCGGCCACGGTGAACGGCTGCTACTGACCGGCGGAGCCCGACCGGACGGCGTCCCAGGCCACCCCGACCTCGCCCAGCCGCCAGCGGCTCGGGCCGTCCAGCACCGGCCAGCCGGCCGCGCGCACGCGCCGCACCGTCGCCAGAAACCGTTGCCGCACACCGAAACTGGCCAGTCGGAGCCTCGCGGGTCCAGGCGTCGTCCAGGGCCTGGAGGAACGCGTGCACCGGCTGCCCGGGGACGTTGTGGTGGATCAGTGCCTTCGGCAGCCGTTCGGCGACGTCCGAGGGCAGGGCCAGCCCGCGCAGGCGCAACGACAGGGTGAGCGAGACCGGACCGTCCTCCCGCGTGACGGCCACCCAGGCCGCCCGACGTCCCACCTCGTCGCAGGTGCCGTCGACGAGCACACCGCCGTCAGCGAGGCGTGAGCGGACGGTGTCCCAGGCCGGCCGCACCGCGTCCTCGTCGTACTGCCGCAGGACGTTGAACGCACGGACCACTGCCGGACGACGACCGTGCGGCAGCGGCACCTCGAAGCCGCCGAGCGCGAACCGCAGACCCTCGGTCGCCAGCGGCTGGGCGGCCGCCACGCGCTGCGGGTCGATCTCCAGCCCCACCACCTCGACGCGCGGGTGCACCCGGCGCAGCCGGGCGTGCAGCTCGACGGCCGTCACCGGCGTCGCGCCGTAGCCGAGGTCGACGACGACCGGCTCGGGCTCGCCCCGCCAGCGGGCGGCGAGCGGGCCGGCGATCCAGCGGTCGACCCGCCGCAGCCGGTTCGGGTTGGTGGTGCCGCGCGTGATGGCCCCGACCGGGCGGCCGGCACCCGGCCGGGTCCGCCCGCTCACCCCGCTGCCGCTTCGCCCACGCACCGAGGGTGACATGCTCGGCGGGTGCGTAGCGCTGCCCGGGTCGTCCTCGCGAGCGTCGCGGTGCTGGCGGTGGCGGGCGGCCTGCTCCTGGGCCGGCTCCCCGGGCTGCGCGCCGGTGACGGCGCCAGCGATCTCGAGCCCGGCCTGCTGCAGGTGGCGCCCTCGCTGCGCGGCGCGGTGTCGATCGGCAACGGCGTCTACGTGCAGCTCAGCACCGGTGGGCTGGTGGTCAACCGGCAGTCCGCCGTGGTGTTCCGGGGGGTCGACCACGGTTCGCCGTTCACGGCGGCGCTCGGGCACCTGGAGTGGAGCCAGCGTTCGGGCACCGGCCAGGACGGCGCGTGGGCCGCGCACGACGGCCCCGCCTGGCAGGTCCGGGAGGTGGTCGAGCAGTCGCTCGGCAACCTGTCCATCACCGGGCGCGAGCTCGACGCCCGGTCGGTGCGCTACACCGGGCGGATCTTCCGGGACGCGCCTGACGGGCCGACGTCGCGGCCGTTCTCCCTCACCGTCACCCGCCGGGCCCGCGACTCGCGGGTGCTGTTCGACGTCCGGGTCCCGGGGGCGGACGCCGTGGCGATGCACGAGTACCGGCGCGACGGGTACGCCTTCCGCGGGGCGGGGATCCAGCGCCAGGAGCTGCTGCTGACCGACGGGCGCTACCCGGTGGTGACCCGCTCGACCGACGTCGGAGGGACGCAGGGCGCGAGCCTGGCGCCGGTGCCGGCGATCTTCTCCAGCGCGTCGTCCGGGTGGGCACTCGACTCGCGTGCCTACTCGGTGGTCGACCTGCGCCACGGCGGCCGGGTCGACGCCACCGTCTGGCAGTCCAGGCTGCAGGCCCGGCTGTACGACGGCACGCCGCAGCAGATGGTCGCGCAGCACTCGAGCGATGCCGCCGTCGTCCCGCGGCTGCCCGTGTGGGCGACCAACGGTGCGGTCGTGAGCGTGCGCGGCTCCACCCAGCACGTCACGGACGCGGCGCTGCGGCTGCTCGGCGCCGACACCGCGCTCGCGGCGGTGCTGGTCGGCGACGGTGGCGAGCGACGCGCCTACCCGGGCTGGCACCGGCTGGTCGACCGGCTCGCGGCCAAGGACGTGCGGGTGCTGACCAGCGTCGCCCCCGGGCTCGCGCTGTCGCCGCGCGCCTCCGGCCCGGACGACGAACCGGCCCTGCTCGTGACCGCCAGGCGTCGGGGGTTCCTCGTCGACGGGCCCGACGGCCGGCCGCAGCAGGTGCGTCTGCCCGACCCCGACGTCGGCTCGGTGCCCGGCGTCCTCATCGACCTCACCGACCCGGACGCGGTCGGCTGGTACACCAAGGTCCTCGCCGACCGGATGCGCCGCGAGCGAGTGTCCGGGTGGGCCGTGCTGGGTGGCGCGGAGCTCGGGCCGCACGCCCGGCTGGCCAGTGGAGCGGCCTCGAGCGAGCACAACGCCTGGCCGCGCCGCTGGGCGGCGCTGACCCGGCAGGCCTGTGAGCTGGCCGGCCGGCCGGACTGCCTGCTCTTGCAGGACACCGCGGACGAGCGCACCAGTGCCAGCGTCGGCTCGTTCGGGCTCGGCCGGCAGTCCACCGACTGGACGACGCGCGGGCTCGGGGGAGTGCTGGCCGCCACGATCAACGGCGGGCTGTCCGGCCTCGCGCTGGTGCACTCCGGGGTCGGTGGCACCACCACGCTGGCCTCGTGGTGGGGGAAGGACCGGCCGCGCAGCGACGAGCTGCTGGCCCGCTGGGCCGAGCTGGAGGCCTTCGGCCCGCTGCTCGTCACCGAGGACGGCGACCAGCCCGGCGCCCAGCCGCAGGTCTGGGACTCCCCGGCCCGGCTGGCCGCCTTCGCGCGCATCAGCCGGGTGTTCGCCGCGCTGTCCGACTATCGCCGGGCCACCCTCGTCGAGGCGCACGACGACGGGCTGCCCGTGGTGCGGCCGGTCTGGCTGGCCGACTCGGGCCTCACCCAGGACTCCACCGGGGGCGAGTTCCTGTTCGGCGACTCGCTGCTGGTGGCGCCGGTCGTGCGGCCCGGCGAGCGCGCGGTCGACGTGGCGTTGCCGTCGGGACAGTGGGTCGAGCTGTTCACCGGCGTCACCCACGTCGCCGGCCCGGCCCGGCCGGTGAGCAGCGCGAGGACCTCGACCGCGACGGACGTCGCCACCCCCGACCGCGTCTCGGTGCAGGCGCCGCTCGGCCGCCCGGCGGTGCTCTACCGGGTCGGTGACCGGGACGGGGCGCGGGTGCGGCAGGCCCTGCTCACGGCGGGCCTGGCAACCGGCCGGTGAGCCGTTTCGCGGCAATCGCCGGAACACGGGAGGGGTCCTGCGGTGTTGGGACGTTCGTGACCACTGGGCTGCAACCGCGACGCGTCGCCATGCTCGCCGTCCACACCTCGCCGCTGGCTCAGCCCGGCACCGGGGATGCGGGCGGCCTCAACGTCTACGTCGTCGAGACCGCGCGGCGGCTGGCCGAGCGCGGGGTGGAGGTCGAGGTCTTCACCCGGGCCACCAGCAGCAGCCTGCCGCCCAGCGTCGAGCTGGCGCCGGGCGTGCTGGTGCGGCACGTCACGGCGGGACCGTTCGAGGGGCTCGGCAAGGACGACCTGCCGGGCCAGCTGTGTGCGTTCGCCTCCGGGGTGATGCGCACCGAGGCGGCCCAGCCGCCGGGCTCCTACGACCTGATCCACTCCCACTACTGGCTCAGCGGCCAGGTGGGTTGGCTCGCCGCCGACCGCTGGCAGGTACCGCTGGTGCACACCATGCACACCATGGCCAAGGTGAAGAACCTCGCGCTCGCCGAGGGCGACACCCCCGAGCCGCCCGGTCGCGAGATCGGCGAGCAGCAGGTGGTCGAGGCCGCCGACCGGCTGGTCGCCAACACCGCGGAGGAGGCCGGCCAGCTGCAGTCGCTGTACGGCGCCCGGCCGGGCCAGGTCGACGTCGTCCCGCCCGGGGTCGACCTCGAGCGCTTCTCGGTGGGGGAGGGCCCGGCGCGGGCTCAGGCTCGCGACGACCTGGGCCTGGCCGCAGGCGCGCAGGTGCTGCTGTTCGTCGGCCGGCTCCAGCCGCTCAAGGCACCCGACGTCCTGCTGCGGGCCGCGGCCGCGCTGCTCGACAGCCAGCCGCAGCTGCGCTCGCGCCTGGTCGTGGCGATCGTCGGTGGGCCGAGCGGGTCCGGGCTGCGGCACCCCGAGTCGCTCGTGCAGCTGGCCCGCGACCTCGGCATCGCGGACGTCGTGCGGTTCGAGCCGCCGGCCGCCGGGCAGCGGCTGGTGGACTGGTACCGCGCAGCCGACCTGGTCGTCGTCCCGTCGTACAGCGAGTCGTTCGGGCTGGTAGCGCTGGAGGCCCAGGCCTGCGGCACCCCGGTGGTCGCAGCCGACGTCGGCGGGCTGCGGGACGCCGTGGCGGACGGCCGCAGCGGGGTGCTCGTTCCCGACCACGAGCCGCACACCTGGGCGCACCGGATCGGCGAGCTGCTGGTGGACGGCGAGCGGCGGGCGGCGCTGGCCGAGGGCGCCGTGCGGCACGCCGCGGGGTTCGGCTGGGACCACACCGTCGACCACCTGCTCGACACCTACGCCGCCGCGCTGCGGGATCGCGCCTCGCTAGGGTCGGTGATGACCGTACCGAGCGAGGTGGGAGTGCTGCGATGACGGCGAGCCGGGCCCAGGTCGAGCAGCTGGTGCTCGACCAGCTGGCGGCAGCCGGTATCGAGCACGAGCGCGGCAGCCGGCCCGGCGAGATCGTCGCGACGCTGCCCGGCGAGCACAAGCTGCGCACCACCGTCTCGCTGCTCGTCGGCGACCACTCGCTGTCGGCGTCGGCGTTCGTGATCCGCCATCCGGACGAGAACGTCGAAGCCTTCCAGCGCTGGCTGCTGCGCCGCAACGCGCGGCTGACCGGCATCGCCTTCGCGGTGGACGCCGAGGGTGACGTCTACCTGGTCGGCCGGCTGCCGCTGGTGGGGGTCGACGAGCACACCCTCGACACCCTGCTCGGCGCCCTGCTCGACACGGCGGACTCCTCCTTCGACCCGCTGCTCGCGCTGGGCTTCCTCGGTTCGATGAAGCGCGAGTGGGCCTGGCGCACCTCGCGCGGCGAGTCCACCCGCAACCTGGAGGCCTTCCGCCACCTGCTCACCGCCGACGACGCCTGACCCCCCGCTTTTCGTGGGCGCGGGGCAACGCCACTACATGCCGAGTGAAGTAGGGGACCCCCGCGCCACCGCGCGGATGCAGCGATCTTCCCCGGACGGCGACCCGCTGGCCCCAGCACGCACCCGCACCTCGCTAGGCTCTGCGGCATGAGCGACGCGCCGTACACGCTGGTCCTGCTCCGCCACGGCGAGAGCGAGTGGAACGCCAAGAACCTGTTCACCGGCTGGGTCGACGTCCCGCTGTCGGAGCGGGGCGAGGACGAGGCGCGGCGCGGTGGCCAGCTGCTGCGCGAGTCGGGCCTGCTGCCGGACGTCGTGCACACCTCGCTGCTGCGCCGGGCCATCACGAGCGCCAACCTCGCGCTCGACGTCGCCGACCGGCACTGGATCCCCGTACGACGCAACTGGCGGCTGAACGAACGGCACTACGGCGCTCTGCAGGGCAAGGACAAGAAGCAGACCCTCGAGGAGTACGGCGAGGAGCAGTTCATGCTCTGGCGCCGTTCGTACGACACCCCGCCGCCACCGCTGGACGACGACTCCGAGTTCTCGCAGGCGTCCGACCCGCAGTACGCCGACCTCGGTGCCGCGGCCCCGCGCAGCGAGTGCCTCGCCGACGTCCTCGAGCGCTTCCTTCCCTACTGGGAGAACGCGATCGTGCCGGATCTTCGCGACGGCCAGACGGTGCTCGTGGCTGCGCACGGCAACTCGCTGCGCGCCCTGGTCAAGCACCTCGACGGCATCGACGACGACACGATCGCCGGGCTCAACATCCCCACGGGCATGCCCCTGGTGTACCGGCTCGACCGCGACCTCACGCCGCTCGTCGCCGGCGGGGAGTACCTCGATCCCGAGGCCGCCGCCGCGGCGGCCGACGCCGTGGCCAACCAGGGTCGCTGACGCTCAGCGCGTGGCGTCGTCCAGGCCGCGCGCGTCCTCGAGGTGGTCGCGCGCCCACAGGGCGGCGCTGGTGCGGTCGGCGACGCCGATCTGCCGGAACACCCGGCCCAGGTGCGCCTTGACGGTGCGCTCGCTGATCCCGAGGGCGCGGCCGATCTGCTTGTTGGCCAAGCCCTCCGCGACCAGCCGCAGCACCTCGATCTCGCGCCCGCTCAGCCCGTCGGACAGGCGGGAGCCGGCGGTGGCCGGGAGCAGCACGCGGGCGACCCGCGGGTCGAGCGGCACGTTGCCGGCCGCCGCGGCGCGCACCGCGTTCAGCAGCTCGGGCGGCTCGCAGTCCTTGAGCAGGTAGCCCACGGCTCCGGCCGCCAGCGCCTCGCTCACCCGGCCCAGGTCGGAGAACGAGGTCAGCACGACGACCTTGGTCGCCGGCGCGGCCGCCAGCACCTGCCGGGTGGCCTCGATCCCGTCCATGACCGGCATCGAGAGGTCCATCAGGACGACGTCCGGTGCGAACTCGACGACGGCCCGTACCGCCTGCCGGCCGTCGGCGGCCTGGCCCACGACACGGACCTCGCTGCTGGACTCGAGCAGCGTGGCGAGCCCGGCCCGCACCATCTGGTGGTCGTCGACGACCAGCACGGTCGTCATACCGGCCCCTCCGCCAGCGGCACGGCCAGCCGGCAGTGGGTGCCGCGCCCCGGCGCCGTCGCCACCTGCAGCACCGCGCCGGCCGCGGTCGCCAGGTCGGCCAGCAGCGGCAGGCCGAAGTGGCCGCGGTCGGGTGCGGTCAGGGTCGCCGGGTCGAAGCCGTCGCCGTCGTCGACCACGTCGAGGACGACGTTGCCGTCCTCGCGGTAGAGCGAGATGGCCGTGGTGCACGGTGCCGCGTGCTTGACGGCGTTGCGCAGGCACTCCTGGGCGATCCGGTAGACCAGGCGCTCCTGCTCGGTGGTCAGCGCGAGCTCGTCGGCGGGCGCGAGGTCGAGCTGGACGACGACGCGCCGGCCCTGCACGCTCTGCGCCAGGTCGGTGAGGGCGGCGTCCAGGCCGGCCCGCGCCAGGCTCGGCGGGTAGATGTCGACCAACAGCGTGCGCAGCGCGCGGATGCTCGACCGGACGCCGCTGGACGTCGCGTGCAGCTCGGCGGCGAGCTCGCGCTGGCCGGCCGCCTCGGCGCGCGCGGCGGCTCCCGCGACGACGAACGAGGTGGCGGCCAGGTCCTGCACCGGGCCGTCGTGCAGGCTCCCTGCGATCAGCCGCCGCTCCTCGGCGGAGGCGTCGACGGCGCGCTCGAGCAGCAGCTCGCGCTGCACCTGGGCGCGCTGCAGGCGGCGCATCAGGTGCCACAGGATGGGGGCGACCAGGACGACGAGCAGCAGCAGGCTGCTCAGCGTCACGCCGGCGAAGCCGCGCGAGAGCTGACCGGCGCGGGTGCCGACGGTCTCGTACGGCGCGTACATCTCGAACAGGACCTCGGCGCCGGTCGGCGTCCAGACCGGCCGGTAGACCTCGAGCAGCCGGTCGCCGGTCTCGAACTCGTTCTCCGGACGCTGCAGGTCGGAGACCTCGGCCTGGGTCCGGGGCGTGGCCAGCACCTGCCGCTGCTCCGCGTCGAGCGCGTAGGTGCGGCCGACGAGGGCCGGCTCGTCGGCGTACAGGATCTTGCCCTGCGGGCTCCACAGCTTGACCCGCACGACGCCGGGCCCGAGGACGCGCTGCCGGACGGTGGCGTCCATCGCCGCGATGGCGGCTGGTGAGCCGGCGAGCAGCGCGTCGGTCAGCGCCGGCTGGATCACCGCCTCGGCCAGCACGTCGGCCGTGGTGGCGGCGTCGTTCACCGCCTCGCGCTCGGCCAGCCGGCGCGCGGCGACCGCGCCCAGCAGGCCGACGACCAGCAGGACGAGCAAGACACCGACGACGAGCTGCGCGACGATCCGGCGCGGCTGGACGTCGACGTCGCTGGACGGGGGACTGGCCGGGCTGGACAGCGTCAGCCAGCGCGGAGCGGCTCCGTCGGGGGCGGCCACCACCGACGGAGCCGCCGTAGCGGCACTGATCTGGTCAGTCGCCGGATCCGTGGTCATCGGAATCCTGTCCGCCACCGTGGCCGGAGCCGTCGTCACCGGAGCCGGAGTTGTCGGAGCCGGAGTCGTCGGAGCCGGAGTTGTCGGAACCGTGGCCGCTGTTGCTGGAGCCGGGGCCGGAGTTGCTGGAGCCGCCGTGCTCGCCGTCGTCGTCCCCGGGCTCGTCGGCGTGGTCGTCGCCGTGGTCGCCGTGGTCGTCGGCGTGCTCGCCGTCGTCGTCGCCGGGCTCGTCGGCGTGGTCGTCGCCGTGGTGGTCGCCATGGTCGTCGGCGTGCTCAGCGTCGTCGTCCCCGACGTCCTGTCCGTGGTCGTCGGCCTGGTCGGTGGCCTCGTCCGTCGGCTCGTTCGTCGCCTCGTCGGTGGGGTCGACGCCGTGGTCGTCGCCCGCCTCGGGGCTGGTGGTCGGCGCGGCCTCGGGGGAGTCGTCGACCAGCACCTGCGCGCTGGCCGGGGTGCGGACCGGCAGGTCCTGCGAGAACGAGGCGTTGCCGAGCAGGCCGGTGGTCGCCGGGACCACGGCCACGGCCATCGCCAGGGGGTAGAGCACGAGACGCTTCATCGGGAGTCCTTCCACAGTGATTGTGTCGGACCGAGCCGCCGGGTGTGCCCAACCGGCGGGAAAGCCTGCGACCGGTCCGAGCCGGTGCAGCCACGATGCGTCCGCGGTGCGGGCAACCGCTATCGGGCGATGGTCTTACGACCACCCCTTTCCGCCACTCAGGCCGGTTTCTGGACGTCGAAACCGGCCTGAGTGGCGGAAAGCGGCCTGGGTGGCGGAAAGGGCTAGGAGGAGGGGGTGATGGTCGGGTCGTAGGACTCGTGCCACACCCCGGTGACGAGGTAGACGACGCGGCGAGCCACCGAGACGGCGTGGTCGGCGAAGCGCTCGTAGTAGCGGGCGACGAGGGTGATGTCGACGGCCGCCTCCATGCCGTACGTCCAGCGGTCGCCGAGCAGCTCGGCGAAGATCTGCCGGTGCAGGCGGTCCATCTCGTCGTCGTCCTGCTCGAGCTGCACGGCCATCGCGACGTCCTTGGTGGCGATCACCGAGCCGGCCTTGGCCACGATCCGCTCGGCGACCTGGCCCATCTCGAGCAGGGTCGCGCGCAGCGTCGGCGGGACGGCGGAGTCCGGGTAGCGGCGGCGCGCCACCTTGGCGACGTGCCGGGCCAGGTCGCCCATCCGCTCGAGGTCGGCGCTCATCCGCATGCCGGTGACGATGGTCCGCAGGTCGGTGGCCACCGGCTGCTGGCGGGCGAGCAGGTCGAGGGCCAGGTCGTCCAGCTCGCGCTGGATCCGGTCGATCTGCTCGTCGGCGGCGATGACGCTCTCGGCGACGGCGAGGTCGGCGTCCAGCAGGGCCGTGGTGGCCCGGGCGATCGCCGAACCGGCCAGCCGGGTCATCTCGACGAGCTGGTCGGACGTGTGGTCGAGACCTTCATGGAACGCGTCGCGCATGCTGCGAGACTGTCAGCAACCCGTGAACGGACGCTACTTCCCGGGTGAACATCTGCTGAAGTCGCACGTCAGCGGCCTGTGCGCGGCCGCTGGAGCGGTCTGGCGCTGCGTACGCTGTTCGTCGTGGACCCCGCATCTGCTGCGATCCTCGGTGGCGTCGCCGGGCTGAGCCTCGGCGCGCTCGCCCTGCTCGCCGTGCGCTGGTCCGAGCGCGCGCAGCGCACCGTCCCGAGCCGGCCGGAGCCGCGGCTCGCGAGCGGGGTCGCCGACGTCCTGGCGGTGCTGCGCGAGAGCGCGGTCGTCGTCGCGGCGGACGACTCGGTCGTCAAGGCCAGCCCCGCCGCCTACGCCTACGGCATCGTCTCGGGCGCCGAGCTCACCCACCCCGAGCTGCGCCACCTCGTCCGCCAGGTGCGCCGTGACGGTGTCATCCGCGAGAGCGAGCTCGACCTCGCGCGCGGCCCGCTCGGCCGGGCCCGCCTCACGGTGCGGGCCCGCGTCGCGCCGCTCAGCTCGGGTCACCTGCTGCTGCTGGTCGAGGACCGCACCGAGGCGCACCGCGTCGAGGAGGTCCGCCGCGACTTCGTCGCCAACGTCAGCCACGAGCTCAAGACGCCGGTGGGCGGCATCTCGCTGCTCGCCGAGGCGGTGCTCGACGCGAGCGACGACCCCGAAGCCGTACGCCGGTTCGCCTCCCGGATGCAGGTGGAGTCGTCCCGGCTGGGCCGGCTGGTGCAGGAGATCGTCGACCTGTCGCGGCTGCAGGTGGCCGACGTCCTGCACGCCCCGCAGCTGGTCCCGGTCGATACCGTGGTTGCGGAGGCCGCCGACCGGTGCCGGCTGGTCGCCTCCGCCAAGGACATCCAGATCACTGTGGCGTCCGACCCGGCGGCCAAGGTGTTCGGCGACGCCGACCTGCTGATGACCGCCGTCCGCAACCTGGTCGACAACGCCGTCGCGTACTCCGGTGCCGGCACGCGGGTGGCGGTGGCCGTCACGGTCCACCACGGGCTCGTCGAGATCGCGGTCACGGACGAGGGCGTCGGCATCTCGGGCAGCGAGCAGGCGCGCATCTTCGAGCGGTTCTACCGGGTCGACCCGGCGCGCTCGCGGTCGACCGGCGGCACCGGCCTCGGGCTGGCCATCGTCAAGCACGTGAGCGCCAACCACGGCGGCGAGGTGACGGTGTGGAGCCGCCCCGGCGAGGGCTCGACCTTCACCATGCGGCTGCCGGCGGCCGGGAACGACCTCGTCGACGGCGCGATGGGCGCCCAGGCCGACGACCGACCCGCGGACGCGCTGTCGACCGCCAGCACCCCGGAAGAGGCGCACGGATGAGCCGGATCCTCGTCGTCGAGGACGAAGAGTCCTTCAGCGACCCGCTGTCGTACCTGCTGCGCAAGGAGGGGTACGACGTCGCCGTCGCGGCCGACGGTCACCAGGCGCTCGCCGACTTCGACCGTGCCGGCGCCGACCTGGTGCTGCTCGACCTCATGCTGCCCGGCCTGTCCGGCACCGAGGTGTGCCGTCAGCTGCGCGCGCAGAGCTCGGTGCCGATCATCATGCTGACCGCCAAGGACTCCGAGATCGACAAGGTGGTCGGCCTCGAGCTCGGCGCCGACGACTACGTCACCAAGCCCTACTCCAGCCGCGAGCTGTTGGCGCGGATCAAGGCGGTGCTGCGCCGGCACGGCGAGCCCGACGAGCTGATGCCGACGACGTTGCAGGCCGGTCGGGTGCGCATGGACGTCGACCGGCACGTCGTCACCGTGGACGGCGACCAGGTGGCCATGCCACTCAAGGAGTTCGAGCTGCTCGAGCTGATGCTGCGCAACGTCGGCCGGGTGCTCACCCGGATCCAGCTGATCGACCGGGTGTGGGGCAGCGACTACGTCGGCGACACCAAGACCCTCGACGTCCACGTGAAGCGGTTGCGGGCCAAGATCGAGCCCGACCCGGCGCACCCCACGATGCTCACCACGGTGCGCGGGCTGGGCTACAAGCTGGACGTCTGAGCGGCCGCGTCGCGGGCGCCGGCGCTCAGTTCGCGGTCGGGGTGACCGTCGTGTACTCGAGGATCGGCGGCAGCACCGGCACGCCGGTGACGACCTGGCCGCCCGAGGGCGTCGACAGCGTGACGTCGAGCAGGCCGCCCGCCGGGGCGCTGAGGTTGCCGACCACGACGTAGGTCTCGTTCTCGCCGTTGCCGAGCGTGATGAGCGCGCCGGGCGAGACCACGACGCGGACCGGCTGTGGCTGGCCCTTGGTCTCGATCGTCACCGTGGCGTCCTTGCTGCCGTTGTTGACCAGCGCGCCGGTGACCAGGGCGTCGCCGCCCTCGGTGCCGACGACGACCAGGTCGCGTGCCTCGACGTCGCCCACCTGGGCCGAGACGCCGTTGCCGGGCTGGTAGTTGGTCTGGGTCGATGCCGGCGAGGTCAGGGCGCACGCGGTGAGCGCGGGCAGCGATCCGGCGAGGGTGAGGGCGAGCAGCCCCCGGCGGCTGGGACGCATCACGGCGACGACTCTCCTCGGCATGCTTCGACGGTGAGGTGGGCGGTGCGAACAGCAGTCGCAGGCGCCCGCCGCACAGCGTATCGGGCAGCCCCCTGACCGACGCCACGGGCGCGTGTGGAGCATGCGAACCGGCCGCTGTCAAGACCCCATTCGATGACAGACACGCGGCCTGACCTGCGCAAACGCCGTTCTCACGGCTTCTGCCAGGTGATGACTGCGTGTTATCCTGGTGATCGCGAAAGGGGAAAAGAGCACATGGTCTTCACAGTCGGCGAGACGGTCGTGTACCCGCACCACGGTGCGGCACTGATCGAGCAGATCACGACCCGCACGATCAAGGGCGAGGACAAGATGTACCTCGTCCTCAAGGTTGCCCAAGGCGATCTGACCATCGAAGTACCGGCCGAGAACTGCGATCTCGTGGGTGTCCGCGACGTCGTCGGCCAGGAGGGGCTCGAGCGGGTGTTCGAGGTCCTGCGCACCCCCCACGCCGAGGAGCCGACCAACTGGTCGCGCCGCTACAAGGCCAACCTTGAGAAGCTCGCCTCCGGCGACGTGATCAAGGTGGCCGAGGTCGTCCGCGACCTGTGGCGCCGCGAGAAGGACCGTGGCCTGTCGGCCGGCGAGAAGCGGATGCTCGCCAAGGCACGCCAGATCCTGGTCAGCGAGCTTGCCCTGGCTGAGCACACCAACGAGGACAAGGCCGAGGCGATCCTCGACGAGGTCCTTGCCTCCTGAGCCTGCGGGCCTTCTTCGGTCACACTGACCTCGTGAACCCGCGTCCCGTCCGCGTGCCGGTCGGCGTCATCGAGCTGCTGCGGCTGTTCGTCGTCGTCTTCTTCGCCGGCCTCGGCTACCAGATCGCCGTCGCGGTCGAGCCGGTCGAGCTTCGGCTCGGCCCGCTCGACGCGGCCGGCGCCGGCGTCCTGCTGGGCGCCGGTGTCGGGTTACGTGCTCGGCGGGGTAGTCGCCCGGCTGACGGTGCGCTCGGTCGCATCGGCCGAGAAGAGCCTGCGGCAGCGCTCCACCGAGCAGGTGCTGTCCGGCATGATCGGCGCGGCCATCGGCGTGCTCGTGGCCGCCGGAGTGACCTGGCCGCTGCTGCTCATCGGCTCGCTGGTGGTCACGCTGCCGCTGTTCGGCTTCATCGTGGTGACGCTCGCGCTGCTGGGCTACCGGGTCGGGCTGGCTCGCCGGCACGACCTGCTCGCGCTGTTCGGCGCGCAGGCCGGGCTGAGCCGGGCGTCCTCGCCCGCGTCCTCGCGCGAGCGGGTGCTCGACACGTCCGTCGCGATCGACGGGCGGATCGTGGACGTCGTCACCGCCGGCTTCCTCACCGGCACCTTCGTGGTGCCCCAGCCGGTGCTCGACGAGCTGCAGGGTCTGGCCGATGCCGGCGACGACCTGCGGCGGGCCAAGGGACGGCGCGGGCTGGAGGCGCTCGAGGCGCTGCGCCGTCAACGTGCGGTCGACCTCGAGGTGGTCCCCGACTCGGCCCGTGAGGTGCCGGACGTCGACGCCAAGCTGGTGCGGATCTGCCTGGAGCGCCGCTCGGCGCTGCTCACCCTCGACACCAACCTGGCCAAGGCCGCCGCCCTGGCCGGGGTGAGCGTGATGAACCTGCACGCGCTGGCGCTGGCCCTGCGTCCCCCGGTGACCGCGGGCGACGTCGTCCGGGTGTCGCTGATCAAGGCCGGCAAGGAGGCCGGGCAGGCGATCGGCTACCTCGATGACGGCACGATGGTGGTCGCCGAGCGCTCGCGCGAGCGGATCGGGCAGGACGTCGCCGTCGCCGTCACCAGCGTGCTCACCACCGCCAACGGCCGGATGGTGTTCTGCCGGCCGCAGGAGGCCTGAGCCGGCATGACGACCTCCGTCCCCGTACCCTCGGCTGCCGCGCTGCGCGATGTCGGCTGCGTCGTCGTGGCCGCAGGCAGTGGGTCGCGGCTGGCAGCCGGCCGACCGAAGGCGTTCGTCGAGCTCGCGGGGGTGACCCTGCTGGAGCATGCCGTGTCGCGGGTGCTCGAGGCCGGCGTGGGTCAGGTCGTGGCCGTCGTCCCGGCCGACCTCGTCGACGAGGCGCGCCGGTTGCTGGCTGAGCGGGCCGTCGTCGTGGCAGGTGGGGCTGAGCGCCGGGCCTCGGTCGACGCCGGCCTGGCCGTGCTCGGCGCCGCCGCCGAGATCGTGCTGGTGCACGACGCTGCCCGCTGCCTGGCGCCACCGGCGTTGACCGTGGCGGTGGTGCAGGCGGTCCGCAGCAGTGGCGGGGCGGTCATTCCCGCGATGGCCGTGGTCGACACCGTCAAGCAGGTCGATGCGTCCGGGGTCATCGTCTGCACGGTCGACCGCGACACGCTCCGCACCGTGCAGACTCCGCAGGGCTTTCCTCGCGCCCTGCTCGTGCGAGCGCATGCCGAGGCCGACCCCTCCTTGGTGGCGACGGACGACGCGACCCTCGTGGAGCGGCTCGGTGAGCCCGTGCGGGTGGTCGACGGTGACCCGGCCGCCCGGAAGGTGACGACGCCGGACGACCTGGCGCGCGCCGAGTGGCTGCTGGCCCGGATGCAGCCGTGAGCACCGGCGGCGGTCTTCCCCGGGTGGGCGTCGGCACCGACGTGCACGCCTTCGCCCCTGACGGCAGCGACCGCCCGCTGCGGGTGGCCGGGCTGGACTGGCCGGGCGAGCGCGGGCTGGCCGGGCACTCCGATGCGGACGTCGTCGCCCACGCCTGTTGCGACGCACTCTTCTCCGCCGCCGGGATCGGCGACGTCGGCACGCACTTCGGCACGGCCGAGCCCGAGTGGGCCGGCGCGGCCGGAGTGGCGCTGCTGGCCGAGGCCGCCCGCCGGGTGCGCGCTGCCGGCTTCGAGATCGGCAACGTGGCCGTGCAGCTGGTCGGCGACCGTCCCCGACTCGCAGCGCGCCGCGCCGAGGCGGTGGCCGCGCTCTCCCAGGCGTGCGGTGCGCCGGTCTCACTCAGCGCCACGACCACCGACGGGCTCGGCCTCACCGGCCGCGGCGAGGGGGTCGCCGCCATCGCGACAGCCCTGGTGTACGCCGTCGGCTAGTGGCCGCGGTCGATCCACTCCTGCAGGTGCGGGGCCTCGTCGCCGATCGTCGTGCTGGCGCCGTGCCCGGTGCGCACGACGGTGTCGGGCGGCAGGGTGAGCAGCCGCTCGCGGATCGACGTCACGATCGTGGGGAAGTCGCTGAAGCTGCGGCCGGTGGCGCCCGGTCCGCCGGCGAACAGCGTGTCGCCGGTGAAGACCGTGCCCAGCGCCGGCACGTGGAAGCACACCGCGCCCGGAGCGTGCCCCGGCGTGTGCAGCACGTGGACGTCGACCCCGGCCACCGTGATGACCTGGCCGTCCTCGAGGGTGCCGTTGGGCGCCAGGTCGGGGTGGGCAAGGGTCCACAGGCCGAGGTCGTCCGGGTGCAGCAGCACCGGGGCGCCGAACCGCTGGCCGAGGCCCGGCGCGGCGTCCACGTGGTCGTCATGCGCGTGCGTGCACAGCACCGCCGTCACCCGTCGTCCGCCGACGAGCGCGGCGATCGCGTCCAGGTCGTGCGGCGCGTCGATGACCACGCACTCGTCGTCGTCGCCGAGCACCCAGACGTTGTTCTCGACGTCGAAGGTCTCGCCGTCCAGGCTGAACGTGCCCGAGGTGACGGTGTGGTCGATCCGCGCACTCATCGGGCGTCGTCCAGCACCACGACGGAGCGCAGCACCTCGCCGCGGTGCATCTTCTCGAACGCTTCCTCGACGTCGCCGAGGCCGATCGTCTCGCTGACGAACGCGTCGAGGTCGAAGCGGCCCTGGCGGTAGAGGTCGATCAGCAGCGGGAAGTCGCGGCTGGGCAGGCAGTCGCCGTACCAGCTGGACTTCAGCGCACCGCCACGGCCGAAGATCTCGATCATCGGCAGCTCGACGGTGAGCTCCGGTGTCGGGACGCCGACCAGCACCACCGTGCCGGCGAGGTCGCGGGCGTAGAACGCCTGCTGGTAGGTCTCCGGACGACCCACGGCCTCGACGACGACGTCCGCACCGAAGCCGCCGGTGAGCTCCCGGATCGCCTCGACCGGGTCGCTGACCCGGCTGTTCACCGTGTGCGTCGCGCCGAACCCGCGGGCCCACTCCAGCTTCCGGTCGTCGACATCGACGGCGATGATCGTCGTCGCGCCGGCGACCGCAGCCCCGGCGATGGCGGCGTTGCCCACCCCGCCGCAGCCGATCACGGCCACCGAGTCGCCGCGACCGACTCCACCGGTGTTGACCGCCGCGCCGAAGCCCGCCATCACTCCGCAGCCGAGCAGCCCGGCCGCGGTGGCCGGGGCCGCAGGATCGACCTTGGTGCACTGACCTGCGTGCACGAGCGTCTTCTCGGCGAACGCGCCGATGCCCAGGGCGGGCGACAGCTCGGTGCCGTCGGTCAGTGTCATCTTCTGCGTCGCGTTGTGGGTGTTGAAGCAGTACCACGGCCGGCCGCGGCGGCAGGCGCGACATGAACCGCAGACCGCGCGCCAGTTGAGGACGACGAAGTCGCCGGGTGCGACGTCCGTCACTCCCTCGCCGACGGCCTCGACCACGCCGGCCGCCTCGTGCCCGAGCAGGAACGGGAACTCGTCGTTGATCCCGCCCTCGCGGTAGTGCAGGTCGGTGTGGCAGACACCGCACGCCTGCACCTGGACGACAGCCTCCCCCGGCCCGGGGTCGGGGACGACGACGTCCACCAGCTCGACGGGTGCGCCCTTCGAGCGCGCGATCACGGCCTTCACGGTCTGGGGCATGCCTGCGAATCTACGGGCCGGGGTGGGGTCGAGCCACCGGTAGCCTGGTGCGGTGACCTTGCGCCTCTACGACACCGCCATGCGTGAGCTTCGCGACTTCGAGCCGCTGCGGCCCGGCCACGTGGGGCTGTACATCTGCGGGCTCACCGTGCAGGGCGCGCCGCACATCGGGCACGTGCGGTTCACGGTGGCGTTCGACATCCTGCGTCGGTGGTTGACCACCGGCCACAGCTACGACGTCACGTTGGTGCGCAACGTCACCGACATCGACGACAAGATCCTTGCCAAGTCGGCGGCAGCAGGCGTCGAGTGGTTCGCCTGGGGCTACGCGCACGAGCGCGAGACGGCGGCGGCCCTGGAGGCCCTCGCGGTGCTGCCCGCGACGTATGAGCCGCGCGCCACGGGGCACATCCCCGAGATGCTCGAGCTGATGCAGACGCTGGTCGAGAACGGCCACGCCTACCCGGGCGACGAGTCCGGGGACGGCGGCGGCGAGGGCGCCGGCGACGTGTACTTCGAGGTGAAGTCCTGGCCGGACTACGGCGAGCTGACCCACCAGCGGATCGACGACATGAACCCGGCCGAGGACGCCGACCCGCGCGGAAAGCGCGACCCCCGCGACTTCGCGCTGTGGAAGGCGCACAAGCCGGGCGAGCCCGAGTCGGCCAGCTGGACGTCGCCGTACGGCCGCGGCCGGCCGGGGTGGCACCTGGAGTGCTCCGCGATGGCCCGCAAGTACCTCGGCGACGCGTTCGACATCCACGGCGGCGGCGTCGACCTGCGCTTCCCCCACCACGAGAACGAGCAGGCACAGTCGCGCGCGGCCGGGCTCGGCTTCGCCCGGTACTGGCTGCACAACGGCTGGGTCACCGTCGGCGGCGAGAAGATGAGCAAGTCCCTGGGCAACTCGCTCATCGTGTCCGAGGTGCTCAAGACGGTGCGGCCGCTGGCGTTGCGCTACTACCTCGGTGCGGCCCACTACCGCTCGATGATCGAGTACACGCCCGACTCGCTCCGTGAGGCCGAGGCGGCGGTCGAGCGGATCGAGGGTTTCGTGCAGCGCGCCCGCGAGCTGGGCGAGGTGCCCCCGGGCGCCAGCCTGCCGGCCGCGTTCGCCACGGCGATGGACGACGACCTCAACGTCTCGGGCGCGCTGGCCGTGGTGCACGACACCGTGCGGGCCGGCAACAGCGCCCTCGACGACGGCGACAACGGCGCCGCGCTCACCGCCCTCGGTGAGGTCGTGGCGATGACCGACGTCCTGGGCATCAACCCGCTCGACCCGGTCTGGTCCGGCTCTGGCGGCACCGACGACCGTGCGACGGCAGCGCTCGACGCCCTCGTGCGTGCCGAGCTCGACGCCCGCCGCGCCGCGCGGGCAGCCCGCGACTTCGCTGCGGCGGATGCGATCAGGGACAGACTCACCGCGGCGGGCATCGCCGTCGAGGACACCGCCGGAGGTTCGCGCTGGTCGCTCGTGCGACCCACCTCCGGCACCACGGAAGGACATGGCTGATGCCCGGCAACTCCCAGCGCAAGGGCGCGGTGCGCAAGGGCGCCTCGCGCAAGGGTCCGCTCACCGGCACCGGCGGCCAGAAGTCGAAGGGACTGGTGGGCAAGGGCCCGACCCCCAAGGCGGAGGAGCGCGACAAGCACATCGCGGCCAAGCGCCGTCGGTCCGCCGAGCGTCGTGACGCGGCCCTCTCCAAGGGCGGGCGCACGCCGCCGTCGCGCACCGGCAGCCGCCCCGGCGGTCCGCGTGGGCAGTCGCGTGGGCGCAGCGGCAAGGCTGCCAGCGAGATGGTCGCCGGGCGCAACAGCGTCCTGGAGGCGCTGCGCGCCGAGATCCCGGTCACCACGATGTACGTGGCAAGCCGGATCGACATCGACGACCGGGTCCGCGAGGCGCTGAAGGTCGCGCAGCAGCGCGCGATCCCGATGCTCGAGACGCCGCGAGGCGAGCTCGACCGGCTCACCGACGGCGCGATCCACCAGGGACTGGCGCTGCAGGTGCCGCCGTACAGCTACAGCCACCCCGACGACCTGATGCGGGCCGCGGCCGACTCCGGGCAGGCGCCGCTGCTCGTCGCCCTCGACGGGATCACCGACCCGCGCAACCTCGGTGCCGTCGTCCGGTCTGCCGCGGCATTCGGCGGCCACGGCGTGATCGTGCCCGAGCGACGCGCGGCGGGCATGACGGCCGGTGCGTGGAAGACCTCGGCCGGTGCTGCGTCCCGGCTGCCGGTGGCGCGGGTGACCAACCTGACCCGCGCGCTCGAGCAGCTGCAGAAGGACGGGTGCTTCGTCGTCGGGCTCGACATGGAGGGCGACCTCGAGCTGCCACAGCTGGCCATGGCGCACGACCCGATCGTCATCGTCGTCGGGTCCGAGGGCAAGGGACTGTCGCGGCTGGTGCGCGAGGCGTGCGACGTCATCGTCTCGATCCCGATGCACGCCGCCACCGAGTCGCTCAACGCCGGTGTTGCGGCCGGTGTCGCGTTGTACGAGGTGGCGCGGCGGCGGTCACACGGGGGCTGAGGGTCTGCGCCCAACCGGTAGCCACCTCCGCCACGTGGGGAGACGAGTGCGTTGCGGGGCGGGAGTGCATGATCACCGCGGGGGTGGGGGGTCGTCGGCGGCGACGACGGGCATCGCCTCGGTGTCGACGCCGACGATCGAGGCCTCGTCCGGCTTGCCCGGCAGTACCTGCTCGACGTAGTCGACGACCACGTCCGACAGCGGTACGTCCTGGCCGGTGCGCTCGGACAGGTACCACCGGTGCTCGAGCACCTCGTGGAACACCTCGGCCGGTTCGAGCTTGGCGCGCAAGGCTTTCGGGACGGCGCGCACCACCGGCTCGAAGCAGTGGCTGAGCCAGTCGTGGGCCACCAGCTCCTCGCTGTCACCCTGCCGGTCGGCGGCGGCCTGGAACGAGTCGAGGTCGTTCAGCAGCCGGCGCGCCTGGTTCTCGCCGACGTCCAGCCCGGTGAGGCGCAGCAGCCGTCGAGAATGGTGACCAGCGTCCACGACCTTGGGCTGGATCTGCACCGTGGCGCCGTCGATGTCGGTCGCGATCGACAGCTCGCCGACGTCGAACCCGAGCTCGTTGAGCCGGCGGATCCGCGCGTCGACCCGCCACCGCTCGCCCTGTTCGAAGGACTCGGCTCCGGTGAGCTCGTCCCAGAGGGACCGGTAGCGGTGGATGATGCTCTCGCTGACGTCGACCGGGTCGGCGTCCTCCTCCAGCAGGCCACCGGCCTGCAGGTCCATCAGCTCACCGGCGATGTTGACGCGGGCGATCTCCAGATCATGCTCGCGCTGGCCGTCCGTCAGCGACTGGTGCAGCTCGCCGGTCTCGGCGTCGACGAGGTAGGCCGCGAACGCGCCAGCGTCACGGCGGAACAGCGTGTTCGACAACGAGACGTCGCCCCAGAAGAAGCCGGTGAGGTGCAGTCGCACGAGCAGCACCGCGAGCGCGTCGATCAGCCGCGCCGCGGTGTCGGGGCGCAGGGTCTGGCTGAACAGTGCCCGGTACGGCAGCGAGAACTGCAGGTGCCGGGTGACCAGTGCGGTGTCCAACGGTGACCCCGTGCGGTCGACCCGGCCGGTGACCACGCCCACCGGCTCGACGCAGGGGACGTCGAGCCGAAGGAGCAGGCGCAGCAGCCGGTACTCACGCCGCGCAAGGTCTTCGCGGATCTCCTTGATCGCGACGACGGCACCCGAGAGCCGCGCGAAGCGGACGACGTGCCGCGAGATCCCGCGGGGCAGCGCAGCCAGCGTCTCGTCCGGCCAGGTTTCGAGCGGGAGATGCCACGGAAGGTCGAGGAGCGCTGGATCCGGTTGTGCCGCAGTGATTTGCAGCGATGCGCGGGGGCCGCTGGAGGGACTCGTCATAGCCGTGACCTCACCGGGCACGCGCCGCCCGCAGACCGCGGCCACGAGGTGGCTCAGGGTCTGCGGGACGGCGCGTCGCCATCCGGTAGGTCAGTCGCCGATGCGCAGGCCGGTGCTGACGCTGAACATGTGCACGTGGCCCTCGCTGGGCGCCAGGTAGACCGTCTCGCCCTTCTTCGGCGGCGTGCGGCCGTCGACCCGGGCGATGAACGGCTTGGCCTCCTCGCCCTCGTCAAGGTGCTGGTGCGCGGAGGTGCTGCCGTAGATGTAGGCGTCGGCGCCGAGCTCCTCGACGACGTCCACGGTGACCGGGATGCCCTTGCCCTCGGTGGTCATGGTGAGGTCCTCGGGACGCACGCCCATCGTCACCGTGGCGCCGGCGCTCTTCAGGTCGTCGCGCGCCACCGGGTAGATGCCGGTGCCGAGCTGTACGCCACCGTCGACCACGGCGGTGTCGATGAGGTTCATCGCGGGCGATCCGATGAAGCCGGCGACGAACACGTTGTCCGGGTGGTCGTACATCCGGCGCGGCGTGTCGACCTGCTGGAGCAGGCCGTCCTTGAGCACCGCGACGCGGTCGCCCATGGTCATGGCCTCGACCTGGTCGTGGGTGACGTACACCGTGGTGATGCCCAGCCGGCGCTGCAGCGAGGCGATCTGGGTGCGGGTCTGCACGCGCAGCTTGGCGTCGAGGTTCGACAACGGCTCGTCCATGAGGAACACCTGCGGCTGGCGGACGATCGCGCGGCCCATGGCGACGCGCTGGCGCTGGCCGCCGGAGAGAGCCTTCGGCTTGCGGTCGAGGTACTCCTCGAGGTCGAGGATCTTGGCAGCCTCCTCGACGCGCGTGCGGATCTCGCTCTTCGGCGTACCGGCGATCTTGAGGGCGAAGCCCATGTTGTCGGCCACCGACATGTGCGGGTACAGCGCGTAGTTCTGGAAGACCATCGCGATGTCGCGGTCCTTGGGTGCCTCGTTCGTCACGTCGCGTTCGCCGATGAGGATGCGTCCGCCGTTGACGTCCTCGAGCCCGGCGAGCATGCGCAGGGAGGTCGTCTTGCCGCAGCCGGAGGGACCGACGAGGACGAGGAACTCGCCGTCCTGGATGTCCAGGTTGAGCTTGTCGACCGCGGGCTTGTCGCCCCCGGGGTAGATCCGCGTTGCGTTGTCGTACGTCACAGTTGCCATGACTGGTCGTTCCCTTCACCGGCAGGTACGTGCCGGACGATCCGAGTGGAGGGTGGTCAGGGCCCATCCTGGCCCAGATGGCCTAGCCCGTACAGGGGTGGCGGTCCAGTTCCCACGTCGTGAGCACGCAAGCCGTATGCTCGTGCTGCAAGTTCTTGCGAAAGACTGAGACAGACGGGGGCACCGATGGCCGCGCGCTTGGCCGAGATCGCAGCGCAGGCGCGGGTCAGCGAGGCCACCGTCAGCCGGGTGTTGAACGGCAAGCCGGGCGTTGCCGACGGTACCCGCCAGGCGGTGATGACCGCGCTGGACGTCCTCGGCTACGAGCGGCCCTCGCGGCTGCGGCGCAAGAGCGCCGGGCTGGTCGGCCTGATCGTGCCCGAGCTGACCAACCCGATCTTCCCGGCGTTCGCGCAGGTGATCGAGACCGCGCTGGCCCGGCACGGGTTCACCCCGGTCCTGTGCACCCAGACGCCGGGTGGCGTGCACGAGGACGACTACACCCAGATGCTCCTCGAGCGCAGCGTCAGCGGCATCATCTTCGTGTCCGGGCTGCATGCCGACTCCCTGGCCGAGCACGAGCGGTACCGCCAGCTGACGGCGCGCGGCCTGCCGATCGTCCTGGTCAACGGCTACGCCGACGACGTCGAGGCGCCGTACGTGTCCTGCGACGACATCGCCGCCAGCGAGCTTGCCGTCGCGCACCTGGTCGCGTTGGGGCACACCAGAATCGGGCTCGCCGTCGGGCCGGAGCGGTTCGTCCCCGCGATCCGCAAGATCGCCGGGTTCCGGCAGGCGATGGCGTCGGTCGACGCCGGGGTGAGCGTCGAGGAGCTGATCGAGCGCTCGCTGTTCTCGGTCGAGGGCGGACAGGCCGCGGCGCAGCGACTGCTCGACCGCGGATGCACTGCGATCGTCAGCGGCTCGGACCTGATGGCGCTCGGGGCGATCCGGGCCGCCCGGTCGCGCGGGCTGCGCGTGCCCGAGGACGTGTCGGTCGTGGGCTACGACGACTCGCCGCTGGTGGCCTTCACCGACCCGCCACTCACCACGTTGCGGCAGTCGGTGCAGTCGATGGGCGAGGCCGCCGTCCGGGCCTTGATCGACGAGATCTCCGGGCAGCCGGCACCCCGGGCCGAGTACATGTTCCGCCCCGAGCTCGTCGTCCGCGGCTCCACCGGCACTGCCCCTCGCCCCTGACCGACCCCCCCGACACTCCAGACGCTCCCGACCACCCCGCGCCCGGGCCCCTCGGCAGTTGATCACGTTAAGCAGGGTCCGGTCTGCTTGCCGAGGGCTCTAACCCTCGGCAAGCGGTCCAACGCCTGCTTAACGTGATCAACTGCAGCGCGCGCGGGGGGTCAGGGGTGGGCGAGCAGGGTGGGGAGCCACTGCAGCAGGGCGCGGACGGCGGCGGGGTCGGCGATCCGGTGGGTGGCCGCGGTGTCGCCGTCGCCCACCTTGATCCCGACGTCGCCCGGTCGCAGGGTGCCGAACACCGTCTCGTCCGTGACGTCGTCGCCCAGGTACAGCACGCTGCGCTCGGCCCCGCCGGCATCGCGCAGCCGGCCGAGCGCGCGTCCCTTGCTGGTCTCGACCACCGACACGTCCACGACCTCCTTGCCGCGGGTGACGTGCACGTCCTCCACCTCGGCGAGCAGCGCGAGCGCCTGCGCGGTCACGGCCGCAGACTCGGCCGCGGGCAGGCCGCGGGTGTGCAGGACGGCGGCGGCGGGCTTGGTCTCGACATGCGCCGGCGGGTGCTCGGCGGCCACGGACTCCAGCCGCGCCTGCACCCGGGCCAGGCGCTCACGGGCCGCCTCGTCGAGGGTCGTCGTCGCCCCGCCGTCGGACGGCCCCTCCGACTCCGAGCGCGGCCCACCCAGTGCCGCCGGCGTCGGCCCGACCTCGGCGCCGTGACTGCAGACGAACTGGACGTCGCCGTCCGGCCGCACGCCGGTGAGCTCGGACAGGTCGGCCAGCGCCCGCCCGGACACCAGGGCGACGGCGACGTCCGGCAGAGCCGCGATCTCGGCCACCGCCTCCATCGTCCCGGGCAGCGCCCGCGCGTCACCCGGCCGGTCGACGATGGGTGCGAGCACGCCGTCGAAGTCCAGCCCCACCAGCAGCGGACGGCGAGTGCCCAGCTCGGTCAGCGCCTCGCGCAGGGCGGCGTCCACCTCCGGCGGCCCATCAGCGCGGGCCGCGCTGCTCACGGTCGCTCCGGCGCGGCCTCGAGCGCCCGGCGGAACTCGTCCGCCCAGCGACGCACGTCGTACTCGCGCACCCGCCGTCGCATCGCGCGCATCCGGCGTGACTTCTCGCGCGGGTCGGCGTCCAGCGCCTCACGGATCGTCGACTTCAGCCCGTCGATGTCGTGCGGGTTGCAGATGTAGGCACGGTCGAGCTCGCCGGACGCGCCGGTGAACTCCGACAGCACCAGCGCGCCGCCGTCGTCGTGCCGGCAGGTCACGTATTCCTTCGCCACGAGGTTCATCCCGTCGCGCAGCGGGGTCACGAGCATGACGTCGGCCGCCAGGAACAGTGCGGCCATCTCGTCGCGTCCGTAGGACTGGTGCAGGTAGTGGATCGCCGGGTTGCCGAGGTGGCCGTAGTCGCCGTTGGCCCGCCCGACCGTCACCTCCACCTGCTCGCGCAGCTGGATGTACGCCGACACGCGCTCGCGGCTCGGAGTGGCCACCTGCACCAGCACGGCGTCCGGGGGCGCCAGGACGCCGTCGCGCAGCAGCTCCTCATAGGCCTTGAGCCGGTGCCGGATGCCCTTGGTGTAGTCGAGCCGGTCGACACCGAGCAGCAGCCAGGTCGGGTTGCCGAGGTCGCGGCGGATCTGCCGCGCCCGCTCGGCCACCTCGGGGGTGCGGGCGAGCTCCTCGAGGCTGGCCGCGTCGATCGAGATCGGGAACGCGGTGGCCCGGATCACCCGCTCGTCGCCCTCGGCGTCGCGCACCGTCACGGTGTCGCCGCGGGTGGGCAGCGCCAGGAGCCGGCGGCACACGCGGACGAAGTTCTCGGCGTCCGCCTTGCGCTGGAAGCCCAGCAGGTCGGCCCCCAGCAGCCCCTCGACGACGGCCCGCCGCCACGGCAGCTGGGCGAAGATCTCGACCGCCGGGAAGGGGATGTGGTTGAACCAGCCGATCCGGACGTCGGGCCGCAGGTCGCGCAGCATCGCCGGCACCAGCTGCAGCTGGTAGTCGTGGACCCACACCGTCGCGCCGGGAGCGGCCAGCGACGCGGCCACCTCGGCGAACCGGCGGTTCACGGCCCGATAGCCCTCGAACCAGCGGCGTCGGTAGCGGGGCGGCACGATCACGTCGTGGTAGAGCGGCCAGAGGGTCTCGTTGCTGAAGCCCTCGTAGTGGTCCTCGATCTCCTGCCGGCTCAGCCCCACGGCGTGCAGGTGCATGCCGCCCTCGTCGAACGGGTCCGGCGGGTCGCCGGGGTCACCCGACCAGCCGACCCACGCGCCGTCCTCGCCGGCCATGACCGACTGCATCGCCGTCACCAGGCCACCCGGGCTCTGCTTCCAGTGCACGGTGCCGTCGTCGTCGATCTCGCGGTCGACCGGCAGCCGGTTGGCGACCACCACCAGGTCGTAGGTCCGCTCCTCGCCCCCGCCCTCATCGGCCGGGCTACCGCCCGTCGTGACGGACAGGCTGGACGGTGCGGCCGTGGTGGTCACAGGGTGTCGACTCCTCCGAGCTCGGGTGCTGCCGGTCAGCCTACGGCCGGTTCGCGTACCTGTCGCCGGGACGAGGGACGGACTACGGTGAGACGACGAGCTGTCCCCCCGAGCAGGAGGCGATCGTCATGCGGATCTCGGACGTCATCAGGCGCAAGGGCGGAACCGTCGTCACGGTCCGACCCGATGACACCGTGCGAGCACTTCTTGCGCTGCTCGCTGAGCACAAGATCGGCGCCCTCGTGGTGTCGTCCGACGGGGAAGCGGTCGAGGGCATCGTCAGCGAGCGCGACGTCGTCCGCCACCTGTTCAGCGCCGGAGCCGAGGTGCTCGACCTACCGGTCTCGAAACTGATGACCTCAGACGTCACCACCTGCGGGCCGGACGACGGCGTCGAGCACCTGATGCGGCTGATGACCGACCAGCGGGTGCGGCACATCCCGGTCGTCGTGGAGGGCCGGCTGCAGGGCATCGTCAGCATCGGCGACGTCGTCAAGCACCGGATCGACGAGCTGCAGGTCGAGCGCGACCAGCTCGTCGGCTACATCAACTCCTAGCCCCGCTGTCGTACCGTTGCCCGCATGGCCACGGGGGAGCGGACGGCGGGTGACCTGACCCGGCTCGGCCCGTACCGCCTGCGCGGCCGACTCGGCGAGGGCGGCATGGGCGTCGTCCATCTCGGGCTCGACCCGGCCGGTCGCGCCGTCGCGGTCAAGGTGCTGCGCGCCCACGTGGCCCACGACCCCGAGGCGCGCGCCCGGCTGGCCCGCGAGGTCTCGACCCTGCGGCGGGTGCGGCACCCGCTCGTCGCCGAGGTGATCGACGCGGACGTCGACGGCGAGCAGCCGTACGTCGTGACCCGGTTCGTGCCGGGGTCGGGGCTGGACGCGGTGGTGCGCGAGCAGGGGGCGCTCGCTCCGGCCCAGCTGCTGCGGCTCGGGCGCGGGCTGTCGAGTGCGCTGCAGGCGATCCACCAGGTTGCCGTGGTGCACCGCGACCTCAAGCCGGCCAACGTCCTCGTGCTGGACGGCGACCCCGTGGTGATCGACTTCGGGATCGCCCATGTTGCGGACGACGTCCGGCTGACCTCGACCGGGCTGGTCATGGGCACGCCCGGCTACCTGTCGCCGGAGGTCATCGACGGCGGCCGGGTCACCGAGGCGACCGACTGGTGGGGCTGGGCGGCCACGTTGTCGTTCGCGGCGAGCGGGCGGCCGCCGTTCGGCCGCGGACCCATGGACGTCGTCATCGACCGGGTGCGCCGCGGGGCGGCCGACCTGGACGGGGTCGACGACCGACTCCGGCCGCTGCTGCACGCCGCGCTCGCCGTCGACCCGCAGGCCCGACCGGGGATCGGTGAGGTGCTCGACGCGCTCGACCGGTACGCGGCCGGCGAGCACGCGACGGTGTCGGTGCCGCTTCAGCCCGCCCGCACCAGCGTGCTGCCCGCAGGTCACCCGGCGGCCGGTCACCTGCCGGCCACCTCGGTCGGCCCGATGGCGCCGTCCGGGACGCCGGGTCCGCCGCCCGGCGCTCCTTACTCGCCGTACTCGCCCTCGCCGTACCCGCCCGCGCCCCAGTACGTCTCCATGGCCGAGATGCTGCCGATGCCGGCGGCGGCCGCCAACCAGCAGGTGGCGCGGGCGGCCACCGAGGCGGCCGCAGCCGGCCGTCGTCCGGCAGTGGTGCTCGCGCTGCTCGTGGCGCTGGTGGGCGGGTCGCTGGCCTTCCCCGTGGTGACTGCTGCGGTGGTGCTGGTGCTGTTCGTGGTGGCGCGCACCGTCGAGCGCAACCGGCTCTCGCTGGCCCGGCGGCGGTTCGAGCGCGGCCCGCGGCGCAGCGACGCGTTCGTGGCGACGCTCAGCTCGCCGTGGCACCTGCTGCGGTCGGTGGCGGTCACGGCCCTGGCCTGCGTGCTCCCGGCCCTGCTGGGCGCGGCGACGGCCTTCTCGGCCGGGCTGGCGCTGCCGGCGCCGGGTGGCGCCGCCGACCCGGCGTCCCTGACCTCGGTGGGCGCTGCCGCTACGATCGCGCTGCTCGCGGCGTGGTGGGGACCTGGTGGTGCGTCGCTGCGCCGCGGGACCCGCACGACGCTGCGGGTGGTCGTGCCGTCGTCCCAGCAGGTCGGCTGGGCCTTGGCGCTGCTGCTGGTCGGGGCGGCGCTCGCGGTGTGGGCCGGGCGGACCGGTGGCGTGCAGTGGTGGCCGGTCCAGCCGCCCCCCTTCCTCCCCCCCGCCCCCTGACCCTTTCCGCCACTCAGGCCGGTTTCCGCCACTCAGGCCGGTTTCGTCGTCCGCAAACCGGCCTGAGTGGCGCAAAGGTCAGGGGAGGACGACGGCGTCCCGCTCGGGCAGTGAGAGGAACTGCTGGACGGCGCGGGCGTCCGCGCGCAGCGCCCGCACGACGGGGTCGCTGATCGGCTCGAGCGGGGCGATGGTGACCACGCCGGCCGGCAGGCTCCAGGTGGCCACGACCCGGCCGTCGACCAGCGCGACCGGTCGGAACACCCCGTTGCTGGTCACCACCCCGCGATGCGGCCCGACCACCGCCTCGCGCGACACCCAGCCGTGCAGCAGCGGGTCGAACGCGCCCAGCAGCCGGGGCGGCGGCAGCGCGGGAGTGCCGATCGGCGGCGCGTCGTCGGGAGGGCCGCCGGGGGACGGCATGCCCGGCGCTCGCCCGGCCGCATCCGCCAGCCGCACCAGCCCGGCGTCGTCCCGCACGGTCTCGTCCTCGATCGCGGCGAGCCCGCGCCGCGCGTCACCGAGCGTGGTGCCGGCCCACTTGGCCAGGTCCTGCGGCTGCGCCGGAGCGTGCCCCGCGAGGTAGCGTCGAGCCAGCCGGGCGAGCCCCTCGTCGCGGTCCAGCGGCGGCGCCGGCCCGAGCCACGCGCGGGCTGACACGAAGGCCTGCTCGCCGTCGATGACCGGCCCGCGCACCAGGTCGGTGCGCAACGTCGTGGCCAGCAGCACGTGCACCAGGGCCTGCCGGGCGGTGGGCACGCCGGCCTCATCGAGCCGGGCGCGCAGCGCGTCCCGGGTCTGCGGGCCGTCGGCCACGGCCTGCCGCACCACCTCGACGCCGAGGTCGGCCTGGCGCTCGCTGACCCCCTCCTGGCGCAGCCGGGTCGCGTTGGACGTCGCGAGCTGCGGGGTGGTGAGCGGGTGCAGCCACCAGTAGTCCTCCGCCAGCACCAGGTGCAGGGTGCCGCGGTTGAGCCAGCTGACGACGAGCGAGCGGCGCTCGGTGAGCGCGGTGTCGACGTCCGCCGCCGTGAGGCCGGTCGAGCGGCTCCGGACGGCGAGCCGGGCCCCGCGCGGGTCCTGCGCCTGCACGGCGAGCAGCCGCCGGACGACGTCCTCGGGGCTCGTCGCGGGTGGGCCGGACAGCCCCTGCGAGCGCAGCCGCTGCGCCACGAGCGGGTCACTCACGGGTGTCCCCGCCGTCCCTCGCGCCCCGGACCTTTGCGCCACTCAGGCCGGTTCCGACGTCCGGAAACCGGCCTGAGTGACGCAAAGCGGGCTGAGTGGCGGAAACGTCAGCGGCGGCGGTGGGCCTGGCCGACGGTCGGGGTCTCCTCGTCCTCGGTGACGTCGATCTCGGCCGAGGCGTCGGGCTGGTCCTCCGCATCCGACTCCGCATCCGCATCCGCTCCGCTCCGCATCCGCATCCGCATCAGCATCCGACTCCCCGCCGGTCGCGTCCTCGGCGTCCTCGAGGGTGCCGACCTCGTTCGAGGCCTCCGGGACGACGGCACTGCCCTCGTCGACCGCCTCAGCGTCAGGCGCAGACTCGGCGACCGCCTCGTCGTCCCCCGAAGGGATCCCGTCGACGTCCGCGCCGAGGCTGGCCAGGGCCGCCGGCGAGGTGCCGGACAGCGTGGCCAGCATCTGCCGCACGTTGGTGAGCTGCGCGTTGATGCTGTCGCGGCGCTGGGTGGCCGCGGCCAGCTCGCGCTCGGACTCGGCCCGAATGCGGGTTGCCCGGGCCTCGGCCTGCGAGACGACCTCGGCGGCCTGGCGGCGGGCGGCCTCGAGCTCCTGCGCCGCCTGCGCGCTGGCCTCGTGCTGGTGCCGCTCGGCGTCCTGGCGCAGTGCCTCGGTGCGCTCCTGCAGCGCCTCGAACTCCTGCTCGGCGAGCGCGCTGCGCTCCATGAACTCCTTCTCCGAGCGCTGGCGGCGCTGGGCGAGGGTGGTCTCGAAGTCGGCGGCGGCCCGAGCGGCGTTGGCGCGCTGGTTCTCGTAGACGGCCTCGGCCTCCTCGCGGCGCGCGGTGGCGGTGCGGTCGGCGTCGTCGAGCATCTCGTCGGCCTTGCGGCGGGCGTCCTCGAGGATGCGCTGCGCCTCGGTGTCGGCGGCGCCGCGGCGCTCCTCGGCGTAGCGGTCGGCCTCCTGCCGCTGCGACTCGGTCGCCGCGTGCACGGCGCGCTTGTGCTCCTCCGCGTCAGCCTGCGCCTTGGCGCGCAGCTCGGCGGACTCGTCCTCGGCCAGCCCGAGGATCTGGCTGATCCGGGCACCCAGCCGCTCGAACGACGGCTCCGCGGCCTGCGGTGGCTCGACCTCGCGCGCGTGCTGCAGCTCGGCCTCGAGGGCCTGCACGCGACCGGCGAGCTCCTGCGCCTGCGCGTGCGACTGGCCGGCCTGCTGGGCCGCCTCGCGGGCACGGGCGAGCTGCTCGCGCAGGTCGCGGAACGTCGCGTCGACCTCGGCGGGCTCGTAGCCGCGCAGGACCGTGCGGAACTGGGGGGTGTCGCTCATATCCGTCTCATTACCTTGGGGTTGGAGGGATTCGGGCTGTGCTGGGTCGATCTGGACGTCAGGTGGCGCCCTCGTCGTCAGGTGGTGAGCCGAGGCCGGCCGCCGCCTGCTGGCTGAGCATCTCGACCGACTCTGGGACGGCGAGCGCCTCGATCACGCCCGACAGGTTGCCGAGCTCCTTCTCGATGGCCGAGCGGCGCTCGGCCAGGGCGCCGACCTCGCTGCGCGCGTCCGCGAGCAGCTGGCGAGCCTCGGCGCGCAGCTGGTCGGCCTCGGCCCGCGCCGACGAGACGAGGTGGCTGGCCTCGGCCCGGGCGTCGCGGCGCAGCGTGTGCGCCTCGAGCTGGGCAGTCGAGAGGTTGTCGGCGGCCCGCTCGCGCAGGCTGCGGGCACCGGCCTCCGCCTCGTCGAGCCGGCGCTGCGCGCGCTCCTGGGCCCGCTTCTCGTCCTCGGCGGCCTCAGCGGCGATGCGGTCGGCCTCGGCCGCCACGGTCGCCCGGTGCTCCCCGGCCTCGCGCCGCGCCTGGGCCAGGGTGGCCTCTGCCTCGGCTGCCAGCCGCGCCATCTCGGCCTCGTGCTCGACCTGGAGTCGCTCGCGCTCGGTGTGCGCGTCGGCCAGCAGCTTGGCGGCCCGCTGGCGGGTGGTCTCGAGGTGCTGAGCCGCGGCCAGCTCGCCCTGCTCGCGCGATCGCCCTGCCTCGTCCTCGGCGGTCGCGAGCAGCTCGTCGACGGTGCGCTTGGTCCAGGCGATCTGCTCGTCGGACTCGGCCATGGTGGCGTCGTAGCGCTGCTGGGCGAGCTCACGCTGGGCGTTCACCTCGGCGGCCAGCGCCTCACGCTCGGCGGCCAGCTCGGCCCGCACCTGCTCGGCCTCGTGCTGGGCCTGCGCGCGGTGGGCGTCCGCGTCGGCCTCGGCCTGGGCGAGGGTGCGCTCGATGTCGTCGGCCAGCCGGGCGCGCTGCACGCGCACCTCGTGCTGGTGCGCGGCGGTGCGGTCGCGCAGCCGCTCGCGGTGCTCGGCGACCCGCTGGGACGCCGTGTCGCGGGTCATCGCCAGGACGTCGTGGGCGGTCGCGATCATCCGGGCATGCTCGGTGTGCGAGCCGGCGAGACGGAGGTCGGCCTCGCGCTGGCTGTCCGCCCGCAGCCGGGCGGCCTCCTCGCGCGCCTCGGCCACGAGCTGCTCGCTGGTGCGGTCCGCCGACGCCAGTGCCAGCGACGCCTGCTCGCTCGCGTCCTCGACCAGGTGGTGGGCCTCTTCGCGCGCCGAGGCAAGGATCCGCTCGGCCTCAGCCATCCGGTGCTGGGCGTCCCGCGCGATCGCGACGGCGGTCGTGTGCATCTGGTCGATCTCGGCCCGCTTGGTCGCGGTCTCGTGAGTGAGCCGCTCGGCGTCCGCCCGCGCGTCGTCGACCAGCCGGCGCACCTGGGTGTCGACCTCGACCCGCACGCGGTTCGCGTACTCCTCGGCCTCGGTGGTGAGCCGGTCGGCGTGCTGCTGGGCCCGGGCCAGGATCTCGACGGCCTGCTCGGCCACCTGGGGTCGCGAATCGGGCGGAACGGGCGCATCGGGAGACGGCGAGGACGGCGCACCCGGCGCCGTCGCGGACGTCGGCGGATGCGCGAGGTCCTCCCTCGTAGCGTCACCGCTCATGAACGCATCGTGTCAGATCACCCCCGGTCAGCGGCACCCCCGCCCGGACGAATCCGGGCGCACCACCCGGGTGGCGGACTCAAGCGGTCGCCCGTGCTGGACGAAGCAAGAACCGTGACCGCTCCTGTGCGCCGTGCCGCCGCTGCCGTGTCCCTGCTCGCCCTCGTGCTGGGCGGGGTGGCCGTCAGCGCGCCTGCCGCCTCTGCTGCGTCCTACTCCGGCAGCACCACCGTCTGGCTGACGCCCGGGTCAGTGGTCAACGCCACCGGCGCCCGGGTCAGCCTGGGCTCGGTCAAGGTGCCTTCGCCGGGCACCTACCACGCGGACCTGTCGTCCCGGATCACCGACCACAGCGCCGACTCGGTGCAGTACGTCGCGGTGTCGCTGATCTGCAAGGAGGAGACCAGCATCGAGGACCAGGTCGGCTCGGCCACGAACATCGTCCGTGGCGAGACCCGCACGCTGAACGCCCGCGTGTACTTCTCGGTCAGCAAGCGCGCCGTCTGCTTCGCCTACGGCGCAACGACCCGGCTGAAGGGCGGCTCCGCCGCACCTTCGACCCGGCGCCTGTCGGCCCGCTCCACGATCACCATCACCGGCCCGGTCGCATCGGCCACGCGTGAGACCCGCCGGTTCGTCTGGGACGACGCGAACCGCGGCTACGCGGGCCGCTCGTTCCTGGCCAAGCCCGGCCAGTACGCGCACACCGGTGAGCTGAGCTCGTCGGCAGCGCCCGGATCGCAGGCCCTGGTCACCGGCAACGTCTACCTGACCACCTGCTCGTTCCAGGGCGGCTCGCGCGACCAGACGACCGATGGCAAGGACCTGTGCACTGCCGCCGTCACCCGGCACGTTGCCACCGGGTCGCTGGTGCAGGTGCGCCTCGTGGTCCGGCAGTACACGTCGGGCGGCAGCGTCTGCGCCACCACGATCGTTCCCGGCTCGACGGCGCAGGTGCGGATCACCCAGACGCGACACCACCTGCCGGTCGCCGTCCAGGGCACCGTCACCCTCCCGGCCGCGGCCGGCTGCGGCAGCGCCGTGCACGCCTGGACCGAGGTGCGGGTGCTGAGCGGCCCCAGCGTGGTCGTGCACTTCCCCAGCACCGTCACGGCGTTCCGGCCGATCTGACGCCGGGCCGGCCCGGCGAGCAGCAGGCGGGCTCGCCTCTCGCCGGCGCTGCCCGCGCCGGGCCGAACGCGACGAGGAACCGGTCGCGGAAGGCGTCCATCGGCCAGACCGGCGCGCCGGCGTGCGGCCGCAGGCCCGCCTGCCAGCCCCAGCCCGACACCAGGTCGAGCACCGCCGGGTCATGGGCGACCAGCGTGACCGGGACATCGTGCCCGGCGTCCTGACCGGAGACGATCGTGGCCGGCTGGTGGTCACCCAGGACGACGAGCACCAGGTCGGGGTCGCCCGACGTCAGCACGAACGAGATGAGCGTGCTCAGCGAGTAGTGGATGGACGCGCGGTAGGCCGCACGCATGCGGGTCGGGTCGTGCCACACGGACCCCGGTCGCGCGCCCTGGGCCGGCATCGGGTCGAACGCCGAGCCGTCGCCGACCGCGTCCCAGTCGACCATCCTCGGTAGCGGCGACCACGGCGTGTGGCTCGACACGAGGTCGACCTCGGCCATCACCGGCCCGCGGTCCGGGCGGTCGAGCTCGAGTCGGCGGAACGCGGACAGGACGTACTGGTCGGGCATCGTGGCGTAGCTGAACCGCGGACCCGCGTAGCCGACGTTGTGCGCGTCGTACGTCGCGTCGTAGTGGTAGAACGCCGAGCCGGTGGGCCAGGCCCGCTCGTTCGACGGGACCATCGCGACGGTGCGCCAGCCGGCCCGGTGGAAGGCGGCGCTGAGGGTGAACCGGCCGGATGACACGACGTCGTCGTAGCGCCGCTGGTCGTCGATCCAAAGTCCGGACTGCAGAGTCGAGTGCGCCAGCCAGCTCAGCCCGCCGAACGTCGGCGAGGTGAGGAACGCGCTGCGCGAGTCGAAGCCGGCCGCCCGCAGTCGGTCGGTTCCGGCGTCCAGGGTCGCGACGACGTCCGCCGAGCCTGGGCCCTGGATGGCGACCCGGCCGTAGCTCTCGACGAAGACCACGATCACGTCCTTGCCGCGCAGGCCGGTGAGCAGCGTCGGGCCGAGGGCGTCGCGGAACGGGTCGTTGGCGGCCGCCGCGGCGAACCGGCGGCCGTCCTCGACGTCGGCGCGCAGCCGGCTGACCTGGTCCGCAGCCAGCCGGCTCGTGGTGGCCGCGGCGATCGGGGCGCCCGGCGCGAGCTGCAGCTGCAGCGCCGCGCACAGCGACCAGACCAACGCCGTGGCAGCTGCGGCGCGCAGCGACCCGGAGCGGTGGGCCGCCGCGAGGCGCATGACTCGCAGCACGGCCAGGGGGAGGAGCAGCAGCAGGACGACGCCGAGCACCACCGCCGAGACCAGCGCGGTGAGGGCGTTCGCCCGCCCGACGGACTGCCGGAGCAGCCCCTCGGCCGAGCCGAAGTAACGCCAGTCGGTGAGCGGGTCGAACGGGCGGCCGAGGGCCAGGCGGAACGTCATGTCGAGCAGCCGCACGAGCACCAGCAGCGCCAGCGACAGCCCGACGGCGATGGCGGTCAGCCGCCGCGCGGCGACCGGCACGACCAGCGCGAGCAGCACCAGCCCGGCTGCCTCGATCGGCAGCCGGGCGAAGGCGGCGGGGGTGAGCAGTCGCGCCTCGTCCGGCGCCACCAGCGCCGTCCACACCAGCAGCACGGCCAGCGTCGGCGCCAACCAACGGGTCGCGCCGGGCCCTGCCCGGCGCGCTGCGCCTGACCCGGCCCGTCGACGCCACAGCCACCCGACGTCGCGCCCGAACGACTCGGTCAGCAGCCCGAGCGCCAGGACGACCGCGCCGAGGGCGACCGTCCGCGGGAGCAGGGCTGAGGCCACGCTGACGAGCACCACGCCCTGGGTGGCCGCAACGACCTTGCGCCAGTAGCGCGGCGGCAGCGGCGCGCGTAGCCACGGCAGGAGCCAGCCGGCGGCGACGAACGCGTAGCGAGCTGCGCCGATCGCGAGCACCCAGGCGCCGATCGACCGGCTCACGTGCACCGACAGCACGAGGATGAGGAACGCGTCCACCTCCATGTCGAAGCGGGCTCCGAGCTCGGACGACGTCCCGGTCCGCCGGGCGACGTGGCCGTCAACCCCGTCGAGGACCAGCGCGACGGCCGCGAGGGTCACCAGCAGGGCCACCGGGACGCTTCGGGTGAACCCGTCGGCGACGAGCGCGGCCACGGCGCAGCTGAGCACCGCACGGGCGAGCGTGACCGCGTCGGCCGGGCCGAGACGGTCGGCGGCGGAGCGGCTCAACCCGCGGCTCAGCCCGGCACCGACGGCCAGCCCGCAGCCGGCGCCCACGACCCACCCGGCTGGCTCGAGGCCGACGGTCACCGCGAGGACGGCGAGCAGCAGCCCCACGCCGGCCGGGGCGAGAAGCGGCCCGCTGTGAACCGATCGCACGGCGCCTCCGTGGACTGGGTGTACGTACGTACGACGAGGCCCGCGGTGCTCCGGTTCACTTCCGGGCCTGGGAAGGTGTGCGGTGGTCACGCAGGCACGGGCGTTCTGGCTGACCGAGCCGGGTGTCGGAGAGATCCGGGCGGTGCAGCTGCCGGCGCCGCGCCCCAGCGACGTCGTGGTGCGCACGCTGCGCTCGGCGGTCAGCCGCGGCACCGAGGCGCTGGTGTTCCGGGGCGGTGTGCCGCCGAGCCAGCACCAGGCGATGCGGGCCCCGTTCCAGGACGGCGACTTCCCCGCGCCGGTCAAGTACGGCTACCTGAACGTCGGGGTCGTGGAGGAGGGGCCGGCGCAGCTGCGCGGCCGCACCGTGTTCTGCCTCTACCCGCACCAGACCAGCTACGTCGTCCCGTCCGCGGCGGTGGTCGTCGTCCCGGACGACGTGCCCGCGGCCCGGGCGGTGCTGGCCGGCACGGTCGAGACGGCGGTCAACGCGCTGTGGGACGCCGCGCCGCTCGTCGGCGACCGGGTGACGGTCGTCGGTGCCGGGATGGTGGGGTGCAGCGTGGCGCGGCTGCTGCGCGGGTTCCCCGGCGTGCAGGTCGCGCTGGTCGACGTCGACCCGGGACGCGCACAGGTGGCGGCGGCGCTCGACGTCGACTTCGCCCTGCCCCGCGACGCCAACGACGGCCGCGACCTCGTGCTGCACACGAGCGCGACGTCCGCGGGTCTGCAGCTCTCGCTGGACCTGCTCGGCCCGGAGGGGAACGTCGTCGAGCTCAGCTGGTACGGCGACGCTGAGGTCACCTTGAGCCTTGGCGGGTCGTTCCACTCCGGCGCGCTGGGTCTGCGGGCCAGTCAGGTCGGCACGGTGGCGGCTGCCCGTCGTGGCCGGCGAACGCCTCGCGATCGGTTGTCGTTGGCGCTGAACCTGTTGCGCGACAGCGCTTTCGACGCACTGATCACCGGCAGCTCGCCGTTCGACGAACTGCCGGACGTGATGGCCCGACTCGCCGACGGCCGGCTGCCGGCGTTGTGCCACACCGTCACCTACGACGAGGGGTGAGGCGATGTTCAGCGTCACGGTCCGCGACCACATGATGGTCGCGCACAGCCTGCGCGGAGCCGTGTTCGGGCCTGCGCAGGCCTTGCACGGTGCGACGTACGTCGTCGACGCGACGTTCCGCAGCGCCGAGCTCGACGCCGACGGCGTGGTCGTCGACATCGGCCGCGCAACCGACGAGCTGCGGGCCGTGCTCGGCGAGCTCGGCTACCGCAACCTGGACGACGACCCCAGCCTGGCCGGCCTCAACACGACCACCGAGGCACTCGCGCGGGTCGTCGCCGATCGGCTGGCCGACCGGGTCGGCGCCGGCGCGCTCGGCGAGGTCCGGCACCTGGCCGGGCTCGCCGTGACACTGCGCGAGTCGCACATCGCCTGGGCCGGCTACGAGCGGGCGCTGTGAGCGTCGTCCACGTCGTCGTGCCGGAAGGCGTCGACGACCCGATGCGCGACAGTGGCGGGAACGTCTACGACCGGCGGTTGTGCGCGGCGCTGGTGGCCGGTGGGTGGACGGTGCAGCAGCACCCGGTGGTCGGGGCCTGGCCGCGACCGGACCAGGCCGCGCAACGCGCCCTGACGCGGCAGCTCGCCGCGTTGCCGGACGACGCCACGGTGCTGGTCGACGGGCTGGTCGCGTCAGCGGTGCCGCAGGTGCTGGTGCCGGCGGCGGACCGGCTGCGCCTGGTCGTGCTGGTGCATCTGCCGCTGGGCGTGGCGGCCGGGCCGGGGATGGAGGCCCAAGGAGAGCGTGCGGTGCTCTCGGCCGCCGCCGACGTGCTCGTCACGAGCGACTGGACCAGGCGATGGGTGGTGCGGCACTGCGGGATCGCTCCGGACCGCGTGCAGGTCGCCGTCCCCGGCACCGACCCCGCAGACCTGGTCGAGGGCTCGCCGTCCGGCCACCGGCTGCTCTGCGTCGCGGCGGTGACTGCGGCCAAGGGGCATGACACCGTGGTGGCAGCGCTGGCGGCCCTGGCCGACGTCCCGTGGCGCTGGGTCTGCGTCGGCAGTCTGACCCGCGACCGCGGCTTCGTCGACGGCGTGGCACGGCAGGCACAGGCGTGGGGGATCGACGACCGGGTCGAGTTCACCGGCCCACGCGCGGGCCCCGACCTGGCGGCCAGCTACGCCGCAGCGGACCTGCTGGTGCTCGCGTCACGAGCCGAGACCTACGGGATGGTGGTCACCGAGGCGCTGGCACGCGGGCTGCCGGTCGTCGCCACGGCGGTGGGCGGGATCCCCGAGGCGCTCGGGCAGGGCACGGACGGCGAGCCGCCCGGCCTGCTCGTGCCGCCCGACGACCCGGCCGCCCTGGCGGCGGCGCTGCGCAGCTGGCTCGAGGATGCCGACCTGCGACGGAGCTTGCGGCGCCACGCCGAGGAGCGGCGCCGGAGCCTGCCCAGCTGGTCGGCCACTGCTGCCCGGGTCGAGCGGGTGCTGGCGGGGGTGGGGCGGTGAGCGTCCAGCCGGTGCGCGTCACGCCTGGCTGGCTGAGCCTGCGCGAGGGTGCCGACGCCGCTGCGCGAGCCGTCGACCTGGTCGACCTGCTGCGGCCGCACCTGTCGGTAGCGGTGCCGGTGGTCGTGCATGATCTGGGCTGCGGCACCGGGTCGATGGCGCGCTGGCTCGCTCCTCGGCTGGCCGGTCCGCAGCACTGGGTGCTGCACGACCGGGACGCCGACCTGCTGGCGGACGCCGAGCTCGGCCTGCCGCGATATGCGGCGGACGGCTCCGACGTGACAGGCGAGACCCGCTGTGGCGACGTCACGCGGCTGGGCGACGGGGGGCTGGACGGCGCGACGCTGGTCACCGCTGCCGCGCTGCTCGACCTGCTCACCGCGCCCGAGCTGGCCCGGCTCGTGACCAGCTGCGTCGCGGCCAGGTGTCCGGCGCTGCTGACCCTCTCGGTCACCGGCCACGTCGAGCTCACCCCGGGCGACCCGCTGGACGAGGCTCTCGGGTCGGCGTTCAACGACCACCAGCGCCGCATGACCGGGGGCCGACGCCTGCTCGGGCCGGACGCGGTCGGTGGCGCGGTGGGCCTGTTCACCCGGCTGGGCGCGGACGTCGTCGTCCGGCCCAGCTCGTGGCAGCTGGGCGCTGCCGACCGGCCGTTGATCCTGGACTGGCTGGCCGGCTGGGTCGGCGCGGCTCTCGAGCTGCAGCCCGCTCTCGTCGAACCGGCCGTGGCCTACGTCGAGCGGCGGCGGGCACAGGCGGACGCGGGCGAGCTGCGGGTGCGTGTCGACCACGTCGACCTGCTGGCCGTGCCCCGATGACCGCGCGGGTGAACCACGCCGCGTCCGCGCCCGTGTCATCCCCGAGGAGCCGAGCACCCAGGCGACGGCTGGCCGGCCCGCTCGAGCCACCGGAGGAGGCCGCGATGCCACGGACGCCGTGGGCGTGGGCGCGAACGCTGGGCGGAGCCGTCGTGCTCGGCGCCGTCGTGCTGCGCTGGGGCGCGGCGCCGTTCCTGGACGCGGTGCGTCAGGTGGACGGTGGCACCCTGGCGCTCGCGGCCGGGATCGCCGCCGTGACCACGGTGGCCGCGGCCTGGCGGTGGCGGCTGGTCGCGGCTGGTCTCGGCGTCGCGCTGCCGTTGCGAGCTGCGGTCGCCGCCTACTACCGGTCGCAGTTCCTGAACGCGACGCTGCCAGGGGGTGTGCTGGGCGACGTGCACCGCGCGGTGCGGCACGGGCGGGACGTCGGCGACGTCGGCCGGGCGGCGCGGGCTGTTGGCTGGGAACGCTGTGCGGGACAGGCGGTGCAGGCGGTGCTGACGCTGGTGGTGCTGCTCGCGTTGCCGTCGCCGGTCGGTGTGGAAGTCCCGCTGGTGGGGCTGGTGGCGCTGGTGGCGCTGTTGGGGGGCTTCGTGCTGTTGCGGCGGGGATCTGCCCGGCCGTCGTCCGGTGTGGGCCGGCTGGCGGTGGCGGTGGCGACCGACCTTCGCGCCGGTGTGCTCGCGAGGCGGGCCTGGCCGGGCGTGTTGCTGGCGTCGGTCGTGGTGGTGGCCGGCCACGTCGTGACGTTCCTGGTCGCCGCTCGCGCCATCGGCTCGACCGCTCCGCTGCACCGGCTGCTGCCACTGGCGTTGCTCGTGCTGCTCGCCGCGGCGGTGCCGCTGAATCTCGCGGGCTGGGGACCGCGGGAAGGGATCGCGGCCTGGGCGTTCGGTGCGGCCGGACTCGGTGCGGCGCAAGGGATCAGCGCGGCTGCGGCATACGGGATGCTCGCGTTGGTGTCCACCCTGCCGGGCGCCGCTGTGCTGGTCGTGGCACGGCGACGGCGGCCGGCCGCCGTCCGGCAGTCGGCGAGCGAGGAGAGGGTGGCCGCGAGGATCGGGACGGAGGTCGGGGCGCGTGGCTGACCGGCCGTACACCGTGCTGAGCGCCAGCATGTCGATCGACGGCTACCTCGATGCCGCGGCGCAGCATCGCGTGGTGTTGTCGAACCCGGCCGACCTCGACCGGGTCGACGCGGTGCGCGCCGGTTGCGACGCCATCCTCGTGGGGGCGGCCACCGTGCGGCACGACAACCCGCGGCTGCTGGTGCGGTCGGAGGCCCGCAGGGGGGAGCGGATTGCGCGCGGGCTGTGCCCGACACCGACCAAGGTGACGCTGACCTCGCGGGCCGACCTCGACCCGTGCTCGCGGTTCTTCGCGACGGGGGTCAGCGACAAGCTGGTCTACTGCGCGAGCGCGACGGCAGATCGCGCACGGCAGCGGCTGGGCCACGTGGCGACCATCATCGACGGCGGCGAGCGGGTCGACCTGGGCTGGCTCGGCGAGGACCTGCACCGCCGTGGGGTGCGCCGGCTGATGGTCGAGGGCGGCGGCAGGGTGCACACGCAGTTCCTGTCCGAAGACCTCACGGACGAGCTGCAGCTGGTCGTCGCGCCGTTCTTCGTCGGCGACGCGCGGGCGCCCCGGTTCGTGGGCAGCGGGAGCTTCCCCTGGCACCCCGGACGGCGGGCGGAGCTGGCCGACGTCCGGCGGATCGGCGACGTCGTGTTGCTGCGGTACGCCCTGTCGCCCCGGTACGAGCCGGACTGAGGTGGGAGTCGCCATGCCACGCACACCGCCGGTCGCGACGATCCGCACCGATCTGGTGATCCCACTGCGGTTCGCCGACGGCTACGCCACGACTGCCCGGCTGTTCACGTTCGACGGGCTGGTGGACGGGCGCGAGCACCTGGCGTTGGGGCTCGGCGACCGCGCGGGCGCCGATGCGGTCGGTGGTCAGGATCTGCCGGTGCCGCTGGTGCGCCCGCACAGCGAGTGCCTGACCGGGGACGTCTTCGGCAGCCAGCGGTGCGACTGCGGGCCGCAGGTGCGCGAGGCGGTCGAGCGGATCGCCACGGCCGGCGGCTACCTGCTCTACCTGCGGCAGGAGGGCCGCGGGATCGGGCTCTACGCCAAGCTCGACGCCTACGCGCTGCAGGACGACGGCCTCGACACCTACGAGGCGAACCTCGCGCTGGGCTACGACGAGGACGAGCGCGACTACACGGTGGCCGCGCAGATGTTGTTGGCGCTCGGGCTGAAGCGGGTGGCGCTGCTGTCGAACAACCCGGACAAGGCTGAGCAGCTGGGGCGCTTCGGTGTCACGGTGACCGAACGGGTGCCGACCCGCGTGCACCTGTCCGCGGCGAACACGACGTACCTCGCCAGCAAGGTGCGGCGCAGCGCCCACACCCTCGACCTGCGCGCCGCCGAGCTCTGACGTCGGATCTGGCGTCGCTCGGTGCGATGACTCGCGCGCCTGCGCCCGGTCAGAGAGGGTGACGGCTACACCCTCCAGGAGGCACCCGTGCGCAAGGTCGTGCTCTACACGCTGATGTCGCTCGACGGCGCGGTCGACCACCCGAGCCGGTACTTCGCGCGCGACCAGGGGGTAGGGCAGGTGCCGGAGTTCGACCCGGTGATGATCGAGAACGAGAACGCCATCATCGGGGCTCAGGACGCGGTGCTGCTCGGCCGCGGCATGTACGACGAGTGGTCGCAGTTCTGGCCCGCCTCGGACGACGAGCCGTTCGCCGGGTTCATCAACAGCGTCAAGAAGTACGTCGTGACGTCTACGCCGTTGTCGAGGGAGTGGAACAACGCCGAGGCGGCACGCGGGCCGATCGAGGACCTGGTGCGTGACCTCAAGGGTCAGCCGGGCGGCGACATCGGCATCCACGGCAGCATCGAGCTGGCCCAGGCGATGCTGCGGGCGGGACTCGTCGACGAGCTGCATCTGGTCGTAGGGCCGGCGGTGGGATGCACCGGTCGACGTCTCTTCGCCGGTCTCGACGACATGCGCCGACTCGAGCTGCTCAGCGCGGTCCCCACGCCCAGTTCGAGTCTGCTGCTGGCCTACCGCGTGCCGTGACTCGAGCGCTGGGGCGGCCCTGCCGTCCCTGCTTGGTCGCGTACATCGCCTGGTCGGCCTGAGCCAGCAGCTCCTCGGCGGCGCACACGTGGTGCGTGGTGACGTTGCCGATGCTCGCTGTGACCTGGTGCGCCGAACGGCTCTGCGCCAGCAGCGTGTGGATCTCAGTGGCCTGTTCAGCGGCCTGCTCGTGCTCTGCGCCGGGAAGCAGGAGGGCGAACTCGTCGCCGCCGAGCCGCGCTACGGCGTCGCGCGGGCCGGAGACGGCGAGCAGTGCTGCCGCGACGTCGACGAGCACCCGGTCGCCCTGGGCGTGCCCGCGGGTGTCGTTGACGTGCTTGAACCCGTCGAGGTCGAGCACGAGGAGCGAGACCGGGGTAGTGGGACCGGCTGACGACAGCGCGGACGCCAGCCGCTCAGCGAACGCGCGCCGGTTGAGCAACGAGGTCAGGTCGTCCGAGTCGGCGAGCGCCGACAGCCGGCGGGTCAGCGCGGCTTGGTGGTCGGACATCTTCCACTGGTTGCTCGACACCCAGGCGATCATCACGGTGAGCAGGCCGAGCACGGACGCCGTCACCGCGGAGTGCGACACAGGCTGCTGGGCGACGACGAGCGTGGCGAGGTAGGCGGCGATCATGAACGCGCCCATGACGAGGACGCCGACTGGCGGGTAGGCGAGGCCGGCGAACGCCAGCGTGAGCACCAGCAGCCAGGTCAGGGGGCTCTGCGCCCCGCCGTCGCTCATCACGCCGAGCGCGATCAGCACGGTGGTCGAGATGCTCCAGGCGTAGAAGAACATCGAGCCGCGCCGGTCGAAGCACCACCGGTGGATGGGCACCAGCAGCAGCAGCGGGTTGGTCACGATCGCGACGAGGGCCAGGGCCACCAACGCCAGCTGGGCTCCGTCGCGCAGGGCGTAGGCCAGCACGACGCCGCCGGCCAGCTCGGACTGCACCACGCCGATGCGGACGTGGCGGACCCAGAACCGGGCTCGGTGCTCGTCGGCCGCCAGCGGACGCGCGAACTGGGTCGCTACCGACTGGGGCCACGGTTGCCTGCGCATGGGCACGACGACAGGGCGGTTTGTCCCGTCCGGTCGACCTCCTCGGCTCATGCGCATGATGCGTGTCTCGACACGGCGACCCTGCCCCTTGATCCATTGCGTCGCCCGATCGCCATCCGGCAACAGATTTGGCAGCTTGCGGCAGTCCGCTGAAGCCCAGGCGAGGAGAACTCGTTACCGTTCGAAGCGTGGTGATGACCGACCCGGAAGGCGTGTCCGGGGCGATGCTGGCCGGTGCCTGGCAGGCACTGGGCGCTGATCCCGACGTGCTCGAGCGCGTGCGCGTCGACCGCCTCGCGGGCGACCTGCTGCCGTCGACCCTGCACGCCCTGCCGGCCGTGGTCGCGGCAGTCGCCTCCTCGACGCTGGCAGCGGCGGTGCTGGACGCCGTCCGTACCGGCGGCGGCGTGGCACCCGTGAGCGTGGACGCCGAGCACGCCGCGTTGGCAGCCGTCAGCGGCCGCTACGCCCACACGGACGATGCAGGTGCGGTTGGCCCGGATTTCGCTGCACTGTCCAGGTTCTGGCGGACGTCGGACGGCGGCTGGCTGCGCACGCACGCGAACTACCCGTGGCACCGCGAGCGGCTCCTCGCCCTGCTCGGATGCGGCGACCGGCCGCAGGACGTGGCCGCCGCCGTGGCTGGCTGGCCGGGGGAAGCGCTGGAGGACGCGCTGGCCGGGGCGGGCGCCCTCGGCTTCGTCGTCCGCACGTACCGGGCGTGGCTGGCGCACCCACAGGGGCAGGCGGTGGCGGCCCGCCCACTGCTCGACGTCGCGCCGCACGCCGCTGGGCCGGCCACGGCACGCGCGGTCGACGGACGGTACGCCGAGGGGCTGCGCGTGCTCGACCTGACCCGGGTGATCGCCGGACCGGTGGCCACCCGGACCCTCGCTGCGTGGGGCGCCGACGTGCTGCGGCTCGACCCACCAGCGTGGCCGGAGGACCCATCGACGGCGCTGGACACGTTGAGCGGCAAGCGATCCGTGCTGTTGGACATCGCGTCCACCGACGGACGTGACCGGCTCGAAGAGCTGCTCAGCCAGGCCGACGTCGTCGTCCACGGCTATCGTCCCGGCGCGCTGGCCCGGCACGGGCTGGGCGACGATCTGCCGGACCGGCATCCGGGCCTGTGCGTCGTCCGGCTGTCGGCCTGGGGACCGACCGGCCCGTGGGCACAGCGGCGCGGGTTCGACTCGCTCGTGCAGTGCCCCACCGGGATCGCGTCACACGAAGGTACGGCGGACGAGCCTGGTGCCCTGCCCGCGCAGGTGCTCGACCACGCCACCGGCTACCTGGCCGCTGCTGCGGCGATGCTGGCGGTGGCCCGCACGCTGGCCGGCGGAGCAGCGTCCACCACGACTCTCTCGTTGGCCGGCACCGCGCACTGGCTGACGGCTGCCGGGCAGGCGGCCCGCGAGCCGCGCCGCGACGTCGACCCTGCGCCGCACCTGGTGCGGCTGCCCGGGCCGGGTGGACCCGTCACCGTGGTTGCGCCCCCCGGTCGGGTCGGCGAGACCCACCCGCGCTGGGCCTGGACCACCTCACTCGGCGCCGACGACGGCCGCTTCGTCGCAAGACCG
>CAVXBF010000003.1:0-103447 GCA_963759935.1 uncultured Actinomycetota bacterium | reverse complement strand
TCGATGCGCTTCGGCCAGCAGCTGCAGAAGTGGGACCAGTGCGACCAGACGCTCAAGTCATACGCACACATGGCGGTGGCGTCCTACATCGGCTGCTCGTGGTGCTTGGACTACAACTACTTCATGGCGTTCAACGAGGGGCTCGACGTCGACCGAGCGCGGGAGATTCCCCGGTGGCGGAAGTCCGAGGTGTTCACCCCGCTGGAGCGAGAGGTCTTCGCCTACGCCGAGGCGGTCAGCGACACACCGCCGACGGTTACTGAGGAGATGGTCGCCAGCCTGCTCGATCAACTTGGGCCAGCGGCGCTCGTCGAGCTCACCTCGGTGATCGGGTTCGCGAACCTCACCACCCGTGGCAACGTCGCGCTCGGGATCGAGTCCGAGGGCTTCGCGGCCGCCTGCGACCTCAAGCCACTCGCGGAGCGGCTTGAGCTAGCGTCCCCCGCATGAGCGTCGATCCGTTCGTCGCCCACCGCAGCCTGCTCTTCACGGTCGCCTACGAGATGCTCGGCTCCGCCGCTGACGCCGAGGACGTCGTCCAGGAGACCTGGCTGCGGTGGGCGGCGGTCGACCAGGCCGATGTGCAGCACCCGCGCGCCTACCTGGTCCGCTCGGTCACCCGTCAGTCCCTGAACCGGCTCCGGACGCTCACCCGCCGGCGCGAAGAATATGTCGGCGCGTGGCTGCCTGAGCCGCTGCTCACCAGTCCGGACGTGGCCGAGGACGTCGAGCTGTCCGAGAGTGTCTCGATCGCGATGCTCACCGTGCTCGAGACGCTCACGCCGACCGAGCGCGCGGTGTTCGTGTTGCGCGAGGTGTTCGACGTCCCCTACGACGAGATCGCGGCCGCCGTCGACAAGTCGCAGGCGGCGGTCCGCCAGGTGGCGCACCGGGCTAGGGAGCACGTGGCCGCGCGACGACCACGAGTGCAGGTCGACCACACCGAGCAGCAGCACGTTGTGGAACGGTTCGTCGCCGCGGTGACGGCTGGTGACGTGCAGGGGCTGATGGACGTCCTCGCCCCGGATGTGGTGCTTCTCGCGGACGGCGGCGGGATCGCGCAGGCCGTGCGGGTGCCCGTGGTCGGCGTGAAGAAGGTGGTGAACCTGCTGCGGCCGTTCCCAGCGGTCTCTGTCAATCCTGCGATCGCGACCATCAGACTCAACGGTGCTGTCGGCGTGCGGATCGTGGACGAGGTGGGCGGCACCACGATCGTGAGCGTGGTCGTCGAGAACGGCCGGATCACGCGGATCTTCGCGATGCGCAACCCGGACAAGCTCACCCGACTAGACGGGGAGGCCGAGCTCACTCGTTGATCGACGCCGTCCACGGGGCGAGTGGCTCTCGCGTCAGCGGGTTCGCGGATGGTTATGTCAGGACGTTCGCGCCACAAAGATGCGTCCTGATCGCGGCGCTGTGACGCACTGTTCTCATCCACGGTGCGGTGCGGTGCGGTGGGGTGAGCCGGCGATCGCGCGGTGAGCGATGACTTTGGGGGCCTTCCGGGAGTCTGTGTTGGCATGAGCGAACTCATCGATCCGCGAGTGGACGACTACATCGGCGCCCTTCCCGGGTGGCAGGTCGACCTGTGCGGTCGCCTCCGTGAGGTCATCCATGCCGCCGACCCTGAGATCCAGGAGACCGTCAAGCGCAAGGGGCAGCCCTACTTCGTCCTTAGGGGCAACGTGTGCGCCATCCTCGCTGCGAAGGACCACGTGAATCTCTTCACCTATGACGGAGCGATCGTCCCTGACCCGGACGGCATCATCACGGCCGGCCACGACAACAGCACAGCGCGGACGATCGCGTTCTTTGAAGGCGATCCGATCCCGCTCGAGCCGCTGACCACCATGCTGCGCCACATCGTCGCCAACAACCGTGCGGGCGGTTGGCGCGCGATCAAGGCCGCCGCGGCGTCGCGCACGAGCTTCCAGGACTGATCATGGCCGGCCTCAACCCCTGGGCCGTCGCAGTGGCGACCGTGGTGTTCTTCGTGTTCTCGAGCGGCTGGTATGCCGGCCCCGGCTCGCGCCTGGCACGTCTCAACGACGCCCAGGCACAACACCGCCGCTCGGCCGGCCGCGGCGGCGGTGGTCCTGTCCTCGTCGCGATCGGCGTACCTCGAGCACCTGCTCGACCACGTGGTTGCTCGCGGAGGCCAGCTGATCATCGGCGTCCACAACCTGGCCCAGGACGATCCGGTCGCCGACCTCATGCCCGCGCCGGGCTTGCCTACACAATCCACTGGATCAACGCGGCCCAGGCGCCCCAAACCCCGTAGCACTGGGCGCCCGGCTGGCGGCCGGATAGACGCAGCCTCAAGCTGGCGCGCTCGTGGCTGGTCGTAGGACCTTTGTCCATCTGTTGAAAGCCGGCGTAACGGAGGAGCGTGGCGTCGTTGGACGTGTTCATGCAGGCAGGGACGTGATGCTGATGGAGAACCCGACAGGACCCGGCCACGGTGTGGAGGCACGCACCCGCACGGGTCGGACGCGCCGCATGATGCTGATGTTGATCGTGATCACGTTTGGCGTGATCACCCTGTCGCCGGCCAGGGCAATGGCGGCCGGCAGCATCGGCGCCCTGTCCATCAACCCGGACTCCGTGCGGGCCGGCGAATCGACGACAGGCACGGTTGACCTGGGCTTCCCAGACCCCGATCCCACCGTGGTGCGCTTCTTCTCCAGCGATCCGTCGGTGGCACAGGTGCCCGTGTCCATCACCATCCCGGCCGGCCAGACCACTGGCACTTTCACCATCACGTCCAGCGCAGCAGCACCACCCACCATCGTTCAGATCACCGGTGCCACCGCGGACAACATCTCGCGGACCCACAACCTGTCGGTGAATGCCGCGACACCCGCGGGCCCGACGCTGTCCTCCGTCTCCTTCGTCCCCAGCTCGATCGTCGGGGGACAGAACGCGACCGGTACTGTTCGGTTCTCCGCGCCGATGACTCAAGGCGCTGTGGTGCAGCTGTTCAGCAGCGATACGGCGATCGCGCGGGTCCCGCAGGAGACCGTTGTCAACGCCAACGCTTCGACCAGCACCTTCAACCTCGCGACCTCCGCCACCAGCACAGCCACGCTGGTCACGGTCACGGCCCGCTGGTTCGACGTCCGCCAGACGACGACGATCACGGTCATGCCAGGGACGCCGCCGGCTGCCGACGTCGTCAGAATCACCAAGGCCACCTGGAAGTCGGGACTCCTCACGATCGAGGCGACGAGCACCAATCCGAGCGCGATCCTCAGCGTCTACTCGGCCCAGGGGAACTTCATGTTCAACCTGGCCAACAAGGGCGGCGGCCGCTATGCGGACCAGCGCGGCTGGGTCGACAACCCCCAACGGATCTCGGTGCGCAGCAACTTCGGAGGCTCGGCCTCCGCCGCGCTGAAGACTTAGGGGACCCGTCGAAAGGCGCAGCTCCAAGATCCGGCCAGTGCACCCGGTTAGGTTGAGAGCGTGCGGGTTCTCGTGACGGGCGGGTGCGGCTTCATCGGGCAGCCAGTGGTGCGGGCCACGGTCGAGCAAGGGCACGAGGTCGTCGTCCTCGACCGCTCGGTTGAGGGGTGGGTAGCCCCACCTGGGGTGAGCGCCATCGCGGGTGACGTGCGGGACCCGGCTGCCACGAGCCAGGCCCTGCGGAACGTCGACGCCGTGGTGCACCTTGCGGCGAAGGTCGGGGTCGAGCAGGGCCTCGACGACCTCCCCGACTATGTCTCGCACAACGACTTCGGCACCGCGGTGCTGCTTGCCGAGGCGGCGCGCGCGGGGGTGCGGCGGGTGGTGCTGGCCAGCTCGATGGTCGTGTACGGCGAGGGCATCGGCCGGTGCTCGCAGCATGGCGACGTCCGCCCCGCGCCCCGCCTCCGGGCCGACCTCGACGCCGGCCGCTTCGAACCGCCGTGCCCGCAGTGCGGGCGCGAGCTCGCCCCCGCCCTCGTGGGCGAGGACGTCGGGATGGACCCGCGCAGCGGCTACGCCGTCACCAAGGTCAGTCAGGAGCATCTGGGCTCGACCTGGGCCCGGCAGAGCGGCGGTCGGGTCGCGGCGATGCGGTTCCACAACGTCTACGGTCCCGGGCTGCCGCTCGACACCCCCTATGCAGGTGTTGCGGCGATCTTCCGCAGTGCGGTCCGGGTCGGCCGGGCACCGCAGGTCACCGAGGACGGCGGGCAGCGGCGCGACCTCGTGCACGTGCGGGACGTCGCCCGCGCCTGCGTCGCCGCCCTCACCGCCGACGCCGTCGCCCCCGGCACGCTGCGCGCCTACAACGTCGGCAGCGGCACGCCGCGCACGGTGCTCGACCTCGCACAGGCCCTGGCGCGTGAGGCCGGCGCACCCGAGCCGGTGGTGACCGGGCAGGCCCGGCTGGCCGACGTCCGGCACATCACGGCGTCCAGCGAGCGCGCCCGGGCCGAGCTCGGCTGGCGGCCGGTCGAGGACTTCACGGACGGCGTGCGCGAGCTGCTGGCCGACGGCTGAGCGGGCGGTGTGGCGCGCCGTGTGGCGCGCCGTGTCGCGCGCGGGCAGGCGGCCGGTTGAGCTAGCGGACGAGCAACTCGCCCGGTAGCTCGATGTCGAACCGGCAGCCGGGCGCGCTGTTCACGGCGTGCACCTGGCCACCGTGGGCCTCGACGATCCCGCGGGTCACGGCGAGGCCGAGGCCGCCACCGCCGTCCGGACCCTTGGAGCGCGCCGACCGGCCACGCCAGGCGAGGTCGAAAACGCGGGGCAGCTCGTCGTCCGGGATGCCACCGCAGGCGTCCTGCACGTACAGCCGCACCCGACCCTCGTGGCGGTCGGCCCGCACGTGCACGCCGCCGCCGGGTGCGGTGTGCTTGACGCCGTTCATCAGCAGGTTGTCGAGGGCGCGCGAGAGCTGGGCGGGGTCGACCAGCGCCACGAGGCCCGGGTCGACGTGGCCCTGGACGTCGACCTTGCGCGCCTCCGCGACCGGCCGGATCGAGGCGACGGCGTCGGAGACGAGGTCGTGCAGGTCCATCGGCTCGGTACGCGGCACCAGCGAGCCGGCGTGCAGGCGCGAGAGCAGGAACAGCGTGTCGACCATCGCGGCGAGCCGGTCGGACTCGACCCGCAACCGCTTGTAGTACTCGCTCGGGTCGTCGAGCACGCCGTCCTCGAGCGCCTCGGCCATCGCCCGGATCCCCGCGAGCGGCGTCCGCAGGTCGTGCGACACCCACGACACCAGCTCGCGGCGCGAGGCCTCGGCCGCGCGCTCGTTGTCGCGGGCCGACCGGATCGCGCGGTCGGCCGCGAACAGCTCGTCCTGGATCTCGGCCAGCTCGCGTGACACCACGGTCGCCGGCCGGGGTGGCTCGTCGCCGCCGAGGCTGCTGGCCGTGGCGGCGAGCAGCCGGGTCGAGCGCGCGATCTGGCGGCCCATCCACATCGACAGCGCCACTGCCAAGGGCGTGGCGGCGGCGAGGGTGAGCCCGACCACGAGGCCGTCGTGCGGTGACAGGAACATCACCCAGGCATCGGCCACGACCGCGACCCCCACCGCGATCAGGGCAGTGCACGAGATGGCGACGAGCAGCAGGGCGAGGGGCTGCCGACGCAACCGGACGACGACCAGCTGGCCGATCGCGCCGACCACCACGACGCAGGCCGCGGCGATCGCGAGGACGGCCACCTGGTCGCGGTTCACGTCCGGCCGCCGGTGCTGGCCTCAGCGCTGGTGGGCGGAGACCCCGCCGTGGCGGCCTCGTCCCAGCGGTAGCCCGACCCCCAGACCGTCACCAGCCGGGTGGGTGCCGAGGGGTCGGCCTCGACCTTCTCGCGCACCCGGCGGACGTGCACCGTGACAGTCGACTCATCACCGAACGACCAGCCCCACACCCGCTGCATCAGCACCTCGCGGGAGAACACCTGCCCGGGGTGCTCGACCAGGAAGGTGAGCAGGTCGAGCTCGCGGGTGGTGAGCGCCAGCGGCTCGCCACCGCGGGTGACGGCGCGGGCCGCCGTGTCGATCACCAGGTCACCGCTGGTCAGTTTTCCGCTGCCGCGCAACCGATCCGGGTCGCTGCGCCGCAACAGAGCCTGCACGCGTAGCACCACCTCGCGCGGGCTGAACGGCTTGGTCACGTAATCGTCGGCGCCCGACTCGAACCCGGCGATGCGGTCGAGCTCGTCGCCGAGCGCGGTCAGCATGATGATCGGCAGCTCGGCCGTGAGCGGCTGCGAGCGCAGCAGCCGGCACAGCTCGAGGCCGTCCGGCGGGCCCATCATGACGTCGAGCACCGCGAGGTCGAGTCCGCGACCGCCACGGATCACCGCGAGGGCGCTCGCGCCGTCCGAGGCTGGCACCGGCGTGATCCCGGCGCGGCGCAGGTAGTCGCAGAGCACCTGCGAGACGGTCGGGTCGTCGTCCGCGACCAGGACGGTGGGCACCTCGCCACTGTAGGCGCGCGAAGGGCGGACCGGAGCCGGTCAGGACGGGTCACAAGGAAACCGTAAGGGCGCTCGTTCAGCGCGGCCGGGCGCGCGCCCCTAGTTTCAGGACATGAGCGCGCACCTGCTGGACGTCGTCCTGCCGTGCCTGGACGAGGCGGCCGCGCTCCCGGCTGTGCTCGCCGGCCTGCCGGGAGGTGCGCGGGCCATCGTCGTCGACAACGGCTCGCGCGACGGGTCGGTCGAGGTGGCCCGGTCGCTGGGTGCCGTGGTCGTGCACGAACCGCGCCAGGGATATGGAGCGGCGTGCCATCGGGGACTTCTCGCGGCGACGGCCCCGCTGGTGGCCTTCTGCGATGCCGACGCCTCGTTCGACCTGCGCGACCTGCCGCGCGTCGTCGGGCCGGTCGAGCGCGGCGAGGCCGACCTGGTGCTCGGCCGCAGGCGCGGCCCGCGGCAGGCCTGGCCCTGGCACGCCCGCGCGGCGAACCTCGCGCTGTCGGTGCCGGTCAGCCTGGCCGCCCGCACGCGGCTGCACGACCTCGGACCGATGCGTGCCGCCCGACGCGCCGAGCTGCTTGCGCTCGGGATCGCCGACCGGCGATCCGGCTACCCGCTCGAGACGGTGCTGCGCGCCGCGAAGGCCGGCTGGCGAGTGCGCGAGGTCGACGTCCCTTACGCCCCGCGCGTCGGCAGGTCGAAGGTCACCGGCACGGTCAAGGGCACCGCGCGGGCCATTGCCGACATGTCACGGATCCTGGTCGCGGACGGACTCGGCCGGTGAGCCGCCGGTCGCAGGCTGCTCTCACCCTCATGGTGCTGGCCAAGGAGCCCGTGCCCGGCCGGGTCAAGACCCGCCTGGCGCCGGCGGTGGGGGTGGTCGGCGCCGCGGACCTGGCTGCGGCGGCGCTGGCAGACACCCTCGATGTCGTGGCGGCCACCCCTGCCATGCGTCGGGTGCTGGTGCTGGACGGCGAGCCGGGACCTTGGCTGCCGCCCGGATTCGACGTCGTCCCACAGGTGGGCGGTGGGCTGGCAGAGCGGCTCGCCGGTGCGTTCGCGGCCGTCGACGGGCCGGCCTTCCTGATCGGCATGGACACCCCGCAGCTCACGGTGGCGGATCTGTCGATCTCCTTGGACCGCAACGGGTTTGACGCGGCGCTCGGTTTGTGTGAGGACGGCGGTTTCTGGGGAATCGGCATGAACCGGCCGCGGCCCCGAGTCTTCGACGGCGTCCCGATGAGTCGCGACACCACGGGCCGGATCCAGCGTGAACGACTGGTGCAGAACGGTTTTCGGGTGCACGACCTCCCGGTACGGCGCGACGTCGACGACATCGCCGACGCCCGAGCTGTCGCCGCCCTCGCCCCGCAAACCCGGTTCGCCGCCGCGCTCACCCGGCTCGACCGAACGCTCGGCGGGTGCAGCGCGATCGACCTCTACGACGACGCCGTGCGCGGCGAGCGGCAGCTGCACCTCGTGACCGGCAGTGGGCGGCTGCTGCCCTTTCGGCTCGACCGGTGGGCGCAGCCCGCGGACGACGTCGACCACGACCTGCTCGAGCGCTGCGAAGGCGTGACGCTCGACGTCGGGTGCGGCCCAGGCCGGATGGCCGCCGCCTTGGCGGCGAGGGGGCGGCCCGTGCTCGGTGTCGACATCGCCGGCGCGTCGGTGGCGTCGACCGCGGCCGGTGGCGCCCTCGCGCTGCACCGCTCGGTCTTCGACACCCTGCCCGGGGAGGGTCGCTGGGACACCGTCCTGCTCGCCGACGGCAACCTCGGCATCGGTGGTGACCCCGACCAGATGTTCGCGCGGGTACGCGAGCTGCTGCGGCCCGGCGGACTGCTGCTCGTCGAGCCCGAGCCGGTCGAGGTCGACGAGGTGGTGTCGCTCCGCTTGCGGGTCGCCGACACCGAGCTGGTCAGCGACGGCTTCCCGTGGGCCCGCGTTGGGCCGGCTGCCGCGGTGCGGCGGGCAGTGGCCGCGGGCTACCAGGTCGACGAGCGGTGGTCGCTCGGTGGTCGCGAGTTCGTCGCGTTGCGTCGCTGAGCGGCGGCCTTGGTCCATCGGGCGGCGGCAGCGAGCGCGGTCACCGCGCCGATCACGGCGAGGACGACGACCAGGTTGCGCGGATAGTCGAGCGGGTTGGCGCTCGGGTTGGCCGTCGAGGGGCCGCGCACCAACCGGCCGAGCCAGAGCGGCGCGGACATGAGCGCGACCGACGCCGCGACCAGCGCGCCGACCTGCACCGGTGCCCGGGCCGACGTCGGCAGCACCCGGGCGACCAGCCAGCCGAGTCCGACGACGACCGGTGCCAGCACCAGGTCGTGGGCCACGAGCACTGCAGCAGCCCAGGTGGCCATGGAGCGCAGGTCCGTGGCGCGACCACCGGTGAGGGCCAACCAGCCACCCCAGGCGATGGCTGCGACGCCGGCCAGCGCGAGCGCTATGCGGACCGGGCGGTTCATGAGACCTCGATCCGGCCGAGCCACTTGGTCTGCAGGACGCCAGGCCGGTTCGGTGCGATCAGGCGAAGCGGGAAGCCGTGGTCCAGCGCGAGGTCAGGACCGTTGACCCGCAACGCCAAGAGCGTGTCAGGGTGCATGGCCTGAGCCGGCGTCAGTCGGCTCGAGTTGTAGAGCCCACGGGGCTCGATGGACCGGACGGTGACAGCGCGGACGTCCCTGGCGCCGGCCGCCGCTAGCAGGTCGCGCAGCCGCACGCCGCCCCACAGCGCCGAGGCGCTCCACCCCTCCACGCACGCGATGGCCAGCTCGACGTCGTACTGCACCATGGCCTCGAGGTCGGCCTTGGTGAGCGTCAGCGGCTTCGGCGCGTCGACGGTCAGCGCCCAGTCGGGCTGCAGCGCAAGCTGGTTCACCTGTGCGGCAGCGGCCGTCCGGTTGACCGGCAGGCCTTGCGGCCCGATGTCCGGACGTCGCGGCGCGAGCAACGCGAGGCGGCTGAACCCGGGCAGCGTCTGCCCCACGGTGACCACGGTGACCGCGCTGATCGCGGCCGCCGTACCCACCACCAGCCCGCGCCGGCTGAGGCCACCTGGCGGCGGCGGAGTCGGGTCGTCGTCCGGGTCGTCGTCGTCCGGGTCGTCGTGCGGGCCGGACTCGTCGTCCAGCGGACGGCGCAGGCCTGCGACGATCCGCGGTGCCTTGATCGCCAGGTGCAGCAGCACCGACCCGGCGAGCACCCACGCCACTGCGTAGTGGGCGGCGGGGAAGAAGAACGCCCACGGGTACCACTGCGCGACGTTGAGCAGGCCGGTGACGACCTCGAACAGCATGGCGACCACCAGCACCGCCACCGAGAGCCGCTCCAGCGCGTGGACGACGGAGCGCACCGGCGGCCACGCGAACAGCCGCGGGTAGACGCTGAACAGCTTGACCAGCACCAGCGGCACGCAGGCGAGGCCCGTGGCCACGTGCAGACCCTGGGTGAGCCGGTACCCCCAGGCCGGCGACGGCGGGATCGGCAGCCACGGGACGGGGTGCTGGTGCAGGTGGCTGATCAGACCGGTGACGAAGCAGATCGCCACCGCCACACCGAGTGCTCGGCCCACGCGTGCCGTCACCCGCACGTCCCGCAGCGGACTACTGATCTGCGGCGGTCGCAGCGTCGTCACCGAGTCCGGGAGTCGCATCCTGCGACGGTATGCCGGGCCGCGGTGCCCTGCCCCGCCCCGGCGCCTTACGGTTCTCTTGCGGGCAGTTCCGGCTGGTGCTCGCTGTGACGGCGGCCGACCGGCTCACGTGACAGGGTGACTGCGTGGGACGACGAGGAGCAGCCGCGGCGAGCGTCGCGGCGCTGGCGCTCCTGGCCGCGCTGCTCGTCGCGTACCAGCAGCTGCGACTGGCGCAGCGGCCACTCGTGGCGCTCTTCATCGTCGGGCTGATGTTCATCGCCTTCGCACTGGCGGTGCACCTGGTGCTGCGCACCGAGCGCACGTTCGGCACCTGGCTCGCGGTGGCCGGTGGCGCCGTCCTGCAGCTGGTCGCCATCAGGACACCGCCCCTCGCCACCGACGACTACCTGCGCTACGCGTGGGACGGTCGGGTGCAGGCGGCGGGCATCGACCCGTACCGCTACGTGCCCGGCGACCCGGCCCTGGCCGGCCTGCGCGACGCCTGGCTGTTCCCGGACGGCGTGACGCCGCGGCTCAACCACCCCGAGGCGCGCACCATCTACCCGCCGGTCGCCGAGGCATGGTTCTGGTTGGTGCACCTGGTCTCCGGCGGGCAGGGCGAGGGCCGGCCGCTGCAGTGGGGGGCCGCGCTGCTGGCCGTCGCGACGTCCGTGGTGATCGTGCTGGTGCTGCGGCGGACGGGCGGCGACACCCGGCTCGTGGGGTGGTGGGCCTGGTGCCCCACGGTGGTGATCGAGGCGGGCGGGAACGCGCACGTCGACGTCCTCGGGTCGCTGCTGGTGGTGGTCGCCCTCGGCCTACTGGCGCAACGCCGATGGACCCGGGGCGGGGTGCTGCTCGGGCTCGCTGTCGCGGTGAAGCTGCTGCCGGTGCTGGTGGCCGTGGCGGTGCCGCCCCGGCGCTCGGTACGGGTGGGGCTGGCGATGGTCGGTGCCACGGCGGTGGTCTACCTGCCGCACGTGCTGGTGCTCGGCACCGACGTCACCGGGTTCCTGGGCGGCTACCTCAGCGAGGAGTCGACGCAGCGGTTCGCGCTGTTGAAGCTCGTCCTCCCGGACGTCGTCGTGGAGCCGCTCGGCTGGCTGCTGCTCGTGGCGACCGCGCTCCTCGTGTGGCGCCGGGCCGACCGGTCGGCGGATGAGCCGTGGCACGCCGCGGCCGTGATGGTCGGCGTCTCGTTCCTGCTGATGACGCCGCCCTACCCCTGGTACTGCCTGCTGCTGGTGCCGCTCGTCGCGCTGGGTGCGCGGCCGGTGTGGCTGGCGGTCGCCGCGGCGCCGTACCTCGTCTACGCGGCCGCTGATCTGGGCCACGCCTATGGCGGCACCCGGGTGATCGGCTACGGGCTGGCCGGTGCCGTCGTCCTGCTCCGCCTCCGCCCCACCCCTTTCCGCCACTCAGGCCGGTTTGCGCCACCCAGGCCGGTTTCGACGTCCGGTAAGCGGCCTGAGCGGCGGAAAGCGGGCTGAGTGGCGGAAAGGGTCGGGGGCTTAGGAGAAGGGGGGACGGGCGTCCAGGTGGGACGACGCGCGGCCGGCGAGGCGCCAGACGCGCGCCACCGTGTCGGCGTCCTCCTCCGTCACCAGGTTGCCCATCAGCCGCAGCGCCAGCGTCATCAGCGAGCGCGAGCGCATCCCGACCGGCCCGGCGGCGGGCAGCAGCCCCGGCACGGTGATCAGCCCGGCCAGCCGCCGCGCGATCGAGAAGGCCTCGCCGTAGTGCTGCCGCAGCATCGTCGGCCACGCCACGTCGAGGTCACCGCCCTCAGCCAGCAGGTCGGCCAGCAGCCGCCCGGTCTCCAGTCCGTAGTCGATCCCCTCGCCATTGAGCGGGTTCACGCAGCCGGCGGCGTCGCCGACGAAGCCCCAGTTCGGCCCGGCCACGCCGGACACCGCCCCGCCCATCGGCAGCAGCGCCGACCATGGCGCCCGCACCTCACCGTCCAGCTCCCAGTCGTCGCGCCGAGCTGCGGCGTACACGTCGAGCAGCGGGCGCAGGGCGACGTCAGCCGGCCGCTTGGCCGTCGCGAGCGTGCCCACGCCGACGTTGACCTCGCCGTCGCCGAGCGGGAACACCCACCCGTACCCCGACAGCAGCTCGTCGTCGACGCCGCGCAGCTCCAGGTGCGAGCTGATCCACGGGTCGTCGGCGCGGCCGGACTTCACGTAGCCGCGGATCGCCACGCCGTAGGCCGTCGCGCGGTGCCACTCGCGGCCCAGCACCCGCCCGAGCTGGGACTTCGCCCCGTCCGCCACGACCAGGCGCCGGCAGCCGACTGTGAAGGTCTCGCCGCCCCGCCGGAACACCACGCCGGTGACCCGGTCACCCGAGCGCACCACGTCGACGGCTCGGGCGTCGTCCAGGGCGCGGGCGCCGCCCGCCAGCGCGACCGAGCGGATCCGGTCGTCCAGCTCCGTGCGCGGCACCGCACTGCCGTACGCCGGGAGGCTGCCACCGGGCCACGGCAGGTAGAGCTCCTGGCCGAAGCCGGCCGCGCGCAGCCCCCAGTTCACCGCGCGCCCGGCGAGCCAGTCACCCAGGCCCAGCCGGCGCAGCTCGGCGATGGCCCGCGGAGTCAGTCCGTCGCCGCACGCCTTGTCGCGCGGGAACGAGTGCCGGTCGGCCAGGACGACGTCCAGGCCGGCGCGGGCAGCCCACGCGGCGGTAGCGGACCCTGCCGGGCCGGCCCCCACCACGAGCACGTCGGTGTCGTACGTCGCCGGCTCGGGCGCCGCGCGGGCCGGCTCGGGCGCCGCGGCGGAAGGGTCGGTGCTCACGGCTCGATTGTCCCTGGTCCGCGAGGTGGCCGCGCACGCGGTGGCCCGCAGTGACCGGTTCACCCGATTGGGTGAACGGACGTGTGCCGATCCGCAACGGATTGCGTCGCAAGACCGGGGCAAAAACCCCGGAATCCGCAGCGTTCATGGCGAACTGATGACCAACCCCGGCGTTGTGCTTGACGATGCAACGGCAGGTGGCGCATCCTGAGCAGGACGGTGTGCACCGCTTGCCCCCCCTGCGCGGTGCACACCGTCAACCATGTCCCGCGCCGGTCGCTGCGGATCGCCCCCCCGCGTCGCGTGCGGTCCTCCCGGCCAGGCGGCGCCGCCTGGCCGGCTGACGTCGTCCGGGCGGTTAGCGTAGGGGAGTGAGCGCAGCCGACGACGAGAGCGCAGCCCCCGCAGATCCCGCGATTGCCGCAATCCCGGCGGGCTCGGCATCCGCGGCCCCCGAGCTGACCCGTGAGGCCCGTGTGCAGGACGCCGTCGACGGCTGGGCGCGCGAGCTGGTCGACCTGGGCGGCCGCAACACGCTGCTGTGGTACCGCGACCTCACGGTGGGCACGCTCGACCTCACCCACGCCCACCCGAGTGGCCTGGCGATGCTGCTCGCCGGCCGCCCGACCCGGCTCTCCACGCTGGTGCGCGAACCCGGCTCGCTCGCCGACAGCCGCCGGCGAGCCCGCGCCATCCGGGCCAAGACGGTGGAGCTGGCCGAGGAGCGCGGGATCGAGGCCGGCTGGCTGGCCGTCGGGCTCGCCACCTGGAGCGCTCCCGACGCGGCGCGGGCCCCGGCCGCTCCGATCCTGCTGCGCTCGTGCAGCCTGCGGCCGCGCGGTGCCTCCGGCGAGGACTTCGACGTCGACCTCGGCCCGGCCGCAGAGCTCAACCCGGTGCTGGTGCACTACCTGGCGAGCGAGTACGGCGTCCAGCTCGACGCCGAGGTGATCGCCGACCTGGCCATGACCGACGACGGCTTCGACCCCCGGCCGGTGCTGGCCCGGGTGGCCGAGACCTGCCGCGACGTGCCGGGTTTCGCGGTCGAGCACCGCCTCGTCGTGGGCACCTTCACGTACGCCCGGCTGCCGATGGTCACCGACCTGGAGGCGCAGCGCGACCAGCTCGCCCGGCACGACGTCGTCGCGGCGCTTGCCGGTGATCCCGAGGCCCTCGCCTCGGTAGGCGGCGGAGGCCGCTCGACGCTCGGCCCGGCCGGCGACACCGACCCCGCCGCCGAGCACCTCGTCCTGGACGCCGACGCCTCGCAGCAGGCGGTGGTCGAGGCAGTGCTCGCCGGCTCGCACCTCGTCGTCAAGGGCCCTCCCGGTACGGGCAAGTCGCAGACCATCGCCAACCTGGTGGCTGCGCTCTCCGCTGCGGGCCGCCGCACCCTGTTCGTCGCAGAGAAGCGCGCCGCCATCGATGCGGTACTCAATCGCCTTGCAGCAGTAGGGCTCGACGACCTCGTCCTCGACCTCTACGACGGTGCGAGCAACCGCCGCCGTGTCGCTCGCGACATCGCGCTGACCCTCGAGCGCGCGGGGCGCATCGCCCGGCCGGACGTCGACGCCACGGTCTCGACACTCGTCGAGCGCCGCACCCGGCTCACCGGGCACCTGAACGCGCTGCACGAGCCGCGCCAGCCGTGGGGCGTGTCGGCGTACGACGCCCAGCAGGCCCTGGCCGCCCTCACCGAGCGCCGGCCGGCGCCGCGGTCGAGGGTGCGCGTACGCGGCCGCGCCCTCGAAACCCTTGACCGCGGCCAGCTCGACGCGCTGCGCGAGGAGCTGCGCGAGGCCGCCGCGCTGGGCGCCTTCCGCGCCGGTCCGGACGACGACCCCTGGTTCGGGGCCCTGCTCAGCACCCCCGAGGAGGCCACCGAGGCGCTCGAGAAGGTGACTCTGCTGAGCCAGCAGGCGCTGCCGCACGCTCGGGACGCGATGACGACGTTGCTCGGGCACGCGGGGATGCCCGAGGGCCACTCCATGGCAGACTGGGGTCGCAGCCTGGCCTTGATCGGCTCGGTGCGAAATACGCTCGATGTGTTCTCTCCCAACGTCTTCGATACCTCGCTGGCCGACGCTGTGGCCGCAACGGCGCCGAAGGCCTGGCGCGAGGAGCGCGGCATCTCCCTCGGCTGGTGGCAGCGGCGTCGGCTCGCGCGGCAGGCGCGCAAGCTGCTGCGCCCCGGGGCTCCGCCGGACGACCTGCACGCGGCGCTGGCCCTGGCCCATCGCCAGCGCGAGGAGTGGCAGCTGCTGGGTGGTCCGGGCGCGCGCCCTCAGCTCCCGCCCGGACTCGAGGCCGCCGAGCGCGCCTACATCGACGCTGCCGAACCGCTCACCTGGCTCGCGCAAAGGCTGGCCGAGACCTCAGCCGGCGGCGACCTCGCCGCCACCCCGCTGGAGGTGCTTGCCGGACGTCTCGAGCTGCTGGGCGAACACACGTCGTCCTTGCCGGTGATCCCGCGCACCGTGGCTCTGCGCGAGCGGCTGCGCGCGGCCGGTCTCGAGCCGCTGCTCGCCGACCTCGCCGGGCGCGACGTCGCCGTGCAGGACGTCGGCAGCGAGCTCGACCTGGTGTGGTGGACCTCGCTGCTGGAGCACATCGCCGTGGGCGATCCGCGGTACGGCGCGCACGACGGCGACCTGCTGCGCCAGGTGGGCGCGGAGTTCGCCGCGGCGGACCGCGAGCACGTGGCGCTCGGCGCGCAGCGCGTGCGGCGGGCGACCGCCGAGCGGCTCGTCGCCGCCCTGGACCGGCACGCCGAGCAGGCCGCGCTGCTGCGCGCGGAGGCGGCCAAGCAGCGGCGCCATCGCTCGCTGCGCGAGCTCGTGCGCGGCTGCCCGGACGTGCTGGGTGCGGCCAAGCCGTGCTGGGCGATGAGCCCGCTGGTGGTCTCCCAGGTGCTGCCCCCGGGCGAGCTGTTCGACGTCGTGGTCTTCGACGAGGCGTCCCAGGTGCCTCCGGCGCAGGCTGTCGCGGCCATCAGCCGCGCCCGGCAGGTGGTCGTCGCCGGGGACGAGCGGCAGCTGCCACCCACCGCCTTCTTCACCAGTGCGGTGCCGGACGACGCGGCCACCGACCCCACAACGGCGCCGTTCACTGAGGGCTTCGAGTCCGTGCTCGACGTGCTGTCGGCCACCCTGCCCGTCGCCCAGCTGCGCTGGCACTACCGCTCGCGCGACGAGCGCCTGGTGGCGTTCGCGAACCGGCACGTCTACGACGGGCAGCTCGTGACGTTCCCCGGAGCCTCGTCGAGCCCGGTGCTGTCGTTCGAGGAGGTGGACGGGCGCGGGGTGCTGGCGCCGGACGCGGAGTCGGTCGAGAGCACGGACGCCGAGGTGGCCCGGGTCGTCGAGCTGGTGATCGAGCACGCCCGTCGCCGGCCGCACGAGTCCCTCGGCGTGATCGCGCTCGGCCTGCGGCACGCCAACCGGGTCGATGACGCGCTGCGCCTCGCCCTCGCCGACCACCCGGACGTCGCCGCGTTCTTCGCCGACGACCGGCCGGAGCGGTTCTTCGTGAAGAACCTCGAGCGGGTGCAGGGCGACGAGCGCGACGCCATCGTGCTGACCGTCGGGTATGGCCGGACGCCGCACGGACGGGTGCTGCACCGGTTCGGTCCGCTGAACCAGGCGGGCGGCGAGCGGCGGCTCAACGTCGCCATCACACGCGCCCGCGCCCGGATGGTCGTCGTGGCCTCCTTCGGCGCAGCCGACCTCGACCCGGCCCGGCTGTCGGCCCGCGGCGCCTGGCTGCTGCGCGAGTACCTCGCGTACGCGGCCAGCGGCGGGCAGGTGCTGGGCGACGGGACGGCTGACGCCTCGCTGGCCGACGCGTCGCTGGCCGGCGCCGCGTCGACCGACGGCACGCCCACCCCGCCCACCCCGGCCAGCGCGCCTGGCTCAGTGGTGGCACCGGACCCGCTGCTCGCCGACCTCACCGAGCGGCTGCGGGCGCAGGGCCTGCGGGTCGACGTCGCCTACGGCGCCTCGCACGCCACCATCGACCTCGCCGTGGGCCTGGACGACGGCCCGCTCACGGTGGCCGTCGAGACCGACGGGCCGGCCTATGCCGCGGTGCGCAGCAGCCGCGAACGCGAGCGGCTGCGGGTCGAGCAGCTGGAGCGGCTGGGCTGGCAGCACCTGCGCCTGTGGTCGACCGACGTCTTCCGCGACCCCGCGCGCGAGGTCGCCCGGGTCTGCGCGCTGGTGGAGCGGGCGAGGTCCGAGGCGGCGGCGAGGCCGGTGCATGCCGGCGTCCCGGCCCGCGTCGCGGTCGCCGCAGGCGGCGCCGAGGCGGTGCGCTGGGACGACGACGACCCCGCGCGAGGGGGCGGCGGGTCGGCGGCCGACGCCGGCCTGCGCGGCCCGCGCCCGCGGGTGCCCACCGGGCTGCCGATCGACTCCTACACCGAACGTGACCTGGACGCCGTCGTGAGCTGGATCTGCTCGGACACGTTACTGCGTACCCACGACGAGGTGGCGGCGCTCACCCGGCAGCAGCTCGGCCTGACCCGACGCGGCAGCCGGATCGACGCTGCGGTGGACGCGGCGATCGCCCGAGTGCGAGGGGCCGGGGCGTGAGCAACGACGACCAGGCCGCCGTTTCCAGCGGCGCGGACCCGGCGCCGTCGGACGGCACCGCCTCGGCCGTGCCGCCGACGCCCACGTCAACGTCGCGACGTCGACGGCGGCGCCGCGCTACCCGCCCTGGTACCGCCGGAGCGGCCGGCGAGCCGACCTCCGACGACACCGACCTGGGGTGGGGCGAGGCGCCGGATGCGGGCGCGCAGCGTGACGAGCACGAGCGCTGGCTGCACGAGCAGCGTCCCCCGCACTGGGGCTAGCCGCGCCGGTCAGCGGGTTGGCTCGACCCCGCCCCCAGGCACCGCGCCCGGCCCGCCCGCCTGGCTGCGGAGCAGGTCGCGGATCTCGGTGAGCAGGATGACGTCCTCGCTCGGCGCCTCGGGCTCGGGCTCCTCGCCGCGCTTGCGCCGCTCGGCCAGGTGGTTCATCGGCACCACGATGAGGAAGTAGACGACGGCTGCCGTGATGACGAAGACGATCGCCGCGTTGAGCAGCAGCGAGATGTCGATGAACGTGCTGCTCTTGAGCCGGCCTCCACGCAGCGAGAAGCCCAGCCCGTTGATGCTCGCGCCGGGGAACGAGCGCAGGATCGGAGCGATGAACGCGTCGCCGAACGACTTCACCAGGGCGGCGAAGGCGGTGCCGATCACGACCGCCACCGCCAGGTCGACGATGTTGCCGCGCAGGATGAAGTCCTTGAAACCCTTGACCATGCTGGTACCCATCTGAGTCGGGGGCAGGTGAGCGGCCCGAACCTACCGCAGCGGCCCGACGGCGAACCGGCACGACCGCGAACCGGCCCGCCGCTGCGGCTCCGGTGCCGATCACCGCAGAACGACGGACACGGCGCCGTGCGCCGCGGCCTCGGCAAGGTCGGCGGCGGTGCTCGCGTCGACCGCCAGCAGCACCAGACCCCCGGAGCCGCCGTCCGGGCCGCCCAGCAGGCCGCCGGCTGTGCCGTCCGCCGCGGCGGGTACGGCGAGCACGGTGGCTCCCCGCGCCACGGTGCGGGCCGCAGTGGCTTCCTCCCCACTGACCAGGACGTCGACCCGGGCGCCGGCACGCAGCAGCGCCGCCACCTGCGGGTCGGCGAGGCGCACCGGCGCGGCCACGTCGCCCGGCGGCCGGCCGGTCAGCAGGCCCGCCCCGACCAGCCGGCCGGAGGTGACGAGCTCGCCAGTGCCGATCCCGGCGGCGACGACGTGGCCCACCACCGAGCGTGGGTCGCGCGCGGCGGTGCTGGGCAGCTCGGCCGGCCGGCGGAGCTCGGCGCGCAGGTCAGCGGTTTGCAGAGCCGCTCCGGCCGGTACGTCGCGCGCCGCCACGACCACCCGTACCAGGCCGGCTCCGTCGTCCGGCGCGACGACCTGCAGCGCCGCGGCCACGGCCGCCGCGACGCACCCGGCGGCCAGCCAGCGCCGCGGCCCGGGTCGGCCGCGGCGCAGGGGCACCCAACCGGGCGGCGTGGCCGGCCCGGGACGCCGGCGCCACCAGCGGGCGGCCGCGCTCACGGCAGGTCGAACGGCAGCCGTTGCCCGTCGAGCCCGTGGCGGCAGGGACAGGTCGCGTCGTCGCCGAGGGTCGGGACGACTTGGGAGAGCAGGCTCTTGAGCCGTTCGACGTTGCGCGCGAAGACCTCGAGCACCTCGTGGTGCGTCACGCCGTCGCCGGACTCGACGCCCGCGTCGAGGTCGGTGACCAGCGCGACGCTGGTGTAGCAGAGGGCCAGTTCGCGGGCGACCGACGCCTCAGGCATGCCGGTCATGCCGACCACCGACCAGCCGGCCGCGGCGTGCCAGCGCGACTCCGCGCGGGTGGAGAAGCGGGGGCCGTTGATGACGACCAGGGTGCCGCCGTCGACCACGTGCTCGCCGGCCGCGCGACCGACGTCCAGCACCGCTCGCCGTCCCCGGGGGCAGTACGGGTCGGCGAGCGAGACGTGCACGACCGGACCCTCGTCGTCGTACACGGTGTGCTCGCGACCCCAGGTGCGGTCGACGACCTGGTCAGGCAGCACCAGGGTGCCGGGGCCGTTCTCGGGGAGCAGCGATCCCACGGCGCACGGCGCGAGCACCTGCCGCACGCCCACCGAGCGCAGGGCCCACAGGTTCGCCCGGTAGTTGACCCGGTGCGGGGGGAAGCGGTGGTCGCGGCCGTGCCGGGGCACGAACGCAACCGGGCGACCGCCGACCTCGCCCAGGGTGAGCGGCGCGGTCGGCGACCCGAACGGCGTGTCGATCTCGACGTCGCGGGCGTCGTCCAGGAAGGAGTAGAAGCCGGAGCCGCCGATCACCCCGATCGGCGCGGCCGGATCGGGGGAGGCGGACGGGACGGCGGGAGCGGCTTCGGTCATGTCGGAAGCCTAGGAGGGAGCCGGGGTCGTCGCGGGTCGGCGGTGACCGGTTGTGGAGAGTGGGACGACCGCGTCGTCCTGTGGATGGCGCGCGGTCAGGCTGCGGAGGTGCCGGAGCCCTTCGGGCTGCTCGACGCCTTCTTCTCGGACGACGTGCTGCTGGCGGGCGGCGTCTTGTCGCCGGTGCTCTTCGCGGCCGACGCGTCGGACGAGCCCTTGCTGTCGCTCGACGACTCGCTCTTGGTGGCCGGCACGGCGGCGGAGCCGCTGCGCGAGTCGGTGCGGTAGAAGCCGGAGCCCTTGAACACGACGCCGACCGAGCCGAAGACCTTGCGCAGCCGGCCGCCGCACTCCGGGCAGACGGTCAGCGCGTCGTCGGTGAACGCCTGGAACACCTCGAAGGCGTGGTCGCAGTGGGTGCAGGCGTAGTCGTACGTCGGCATTCGAGACCCTCCACAGTGCGGCGCCGGATTGGCACTCCGGTCGTTCGAGTGCCAAGTGTACGGCTACCGAGGTGCGGCGTCGACGCCATGGAACGATGCCCGGATGGACGCGGATGTCGTCGTGGTGGGGGCCGGACTGGCCGGGTTGGTCGCGACCGCCGAGCTCGTGGACGCCGGCCGCCGGGTCGTGGTGGTCGAGCAGGAGCCCGAGACCTCATTGGGCGGACAGGCGTGGTGGTCGTTCGGTGGGCTCTTCCTCGTCGACAGCCCCGAGCAGCGCCGGATGGGCATCCACGACTCGCTCGACCTGGCCTGGCAGGACTGGCTCGGCACCGCGGGGTTCGACCGCGAGCGCGAGGACCGCTGGCCGCGCCGCTGGGCCCGGGCGTACGTCGAGTGGGCGGCGACCGAGAAACGCGGCTGGCTGCGTGAGCAGGGGCTGCGCTTCTTCCCGGTCGTGGGCTGGGCCGAGCGCGGTGGCCAGCTCGCCGACGGCCCGGGCAACTCGGTGCCGCGCTTCCACATCGTGTGGGGCACCGGTCCCGGCATCGTCGAGCCGTTCGAGCGCCGGGTGCGCGCCGGGGTCGAGCGTGGGCTGGTGCGCTTCGCGTTCCGGCACCGGGTGGACGCGCTCACCGTCACCGACGGCGTCGTGGACGGCGTGCGCGGGGTGGTGCTGGAGCCGGACGACGTGGCGCGCGGCGTGCCGTCGTCCCGTGCGGTGACCGGCGAGTTCAGCCTGGCGGCGCAGGCGGTCGTCGTGACGTCAGGTGGCATCGGTGGCAACGCGGACCTGGTGCGGGCCAGCTGGCCCGAGCGGCTCGGACCGCCGCCGCGCGACCTGCTGACCGGCGTCCCGGCCCACGTCGACGGGCGGATGGTGGAGATCACCGAGCGGGCCGGCGCGTCGGTGGTCAACCGCGACCGGATGTGGCACTACACCGAGGGGATCGAGAACTGGGACCCGGTCTGGCCGGGGCACGGCATCCGGATCCTGCCCGGACCGTCGTCGCTGTGGGTCGACGCCACCGGACGGCGGCTGCCGGCCCCGCTGTTCCCCGGGTTCGACACCCTGGGCACGCTCGAGCACATCCTGCGCACCGGCCACGAGCACACCTGGTTCGTGCTGACCCAGAAGATCATCGAGAAGGAGCTCGCCCTGTCGGGCTCCGAGCAGAACCCCGACCTGACCGGCCGGGATGTGCGGCAGGTGCTGTCGCGGGTGCGGGCGGGCGCGCCCGCACCGGTCGAGGCGTTCCTCCAGCGGGGCGCGGACTTCGTCGTCCGGCGTACCTTGCGCGAGCTGGTCGACGGGATGAACGCCCTGACCCCAACCCCGCTGATCGACCACGACGACCTCGAGCGGCAGGTGCTCGCCCGCGACCGCGAGATCGACAACGCGTTCGGCAAGGACGCGCAGCTGACGGCCATCCGCGGCGCGCGGCGCTACCGCGGCGACCGGCTGATCCGGACGGCGACGCCGCACCGGCTGCTCGACCCCGCGGCCGGTCCGCTGATCGCCATCCGGCTGCGCGTGCTGACCCGCAAGACGCTCGGCGGCCTCGAGACGGACCTGTCCAGCCGGGTGCTGCGGGCGGACGGCGAGCCGCTGCCCGGGCTGTACGCGGCCGGCGAGGTGGCCGGGTTCGGTGGCGGCGGCCTGCACGGGTACCGGTCGCTGGAGGGCACGTTCCTCGGTGGCTGCCTGTTCAGCGGCCGCACAGCCGGGCGCGCCGTGGCCAGCGCCATCAGCTGACCCGCCGACGTCCCGCGATGTTGATCACGTCAAGCAGGCGACGGGTTCCTTGCCGAGGGTTGCAGCCCTCGGCAAGCGTGGTTCCCCCTACTTAACGTGATCAACATCGGCAGGGGACGCCGCGGGTGCGGCGGATGCCGGGGGCGGTATGCCGCAGATGCGGCTAAGATCGGCGACATGCCGCTGTACCGGATCAAGGAGGCCGCCGACCTGCTCGGCGTCAGCGACGACACGCTGCGCCGATGGGTGGACGCCGGCCGGGTCGCGGCTGCGAGCGACGCGACCGGACGCCAGGTGATCGAGGGCACCGACCTGGCCGAGCTGGCCACCCAGGTCGCCCAGGCCGGCGAGCGACCCCTGCCGCGGCCGATCGTCTCGGAGTCGGCGCGCAACCGCTTCGTCGGCCTGGTCACGCGGGTGCTGCGCGACACCGTGATGGCCCAGGTCGACCTGCAGGCCGGGCCCCACCGGCTGGTCTCGCTGATGAGCCGCGAGGCGGCCGACGCCCTCGGCCTGGAGCCGGGCGTGCTCGCCATCGCGTCGGTGAAGTCGACGCACGTCGTCATCGAGCTCCCGGAGCAGCCGTGAGGTCCCACGGGCGCTTCGCAGTGGCGCTGGCAGGGTCGGTGGCCGCGCTCGCGCTGACCGCCTGCAGCGGGACGTCGGCCCCGGCCGCGCGCACGTCATCCGGCTCAGCTGAGGGCGGCGGCCAGCTCACCGTCTTCGCCGCGGCGTCGCTCACCGAGGCGTTCACGACGCTCGGGCAGCAGTTCGAAGCGGCGCACCCCGGCGTGCGCGTGCGGTTCAGCTTCGGCCCCAGCTCGGGTCTGGCGCAGCAGATCACCCAGGGCGCGCCGGCCGACGTGTTCGCCTCGGCCAGCCCGGCGAGCATGGCCCAGGTGACGGCCGCCGGCGACGCCGGTGCGCCGCAGACGTTCGCCACCAACGTCATGGAGGTCGCCGTCCCGCCCGACAACCCGGCGCGCGTGGGCTCGCTCGCCGACCTCGCCCGCCCCGGCGTGAAGGTGGCGCTCTGCCAGCCGCAGGTGCCCTGCGGCGCGGTAGCGGCGAAGGTGCTGACCGGCGCGTCGGTGCGCCTCACGCCGGTCAGCCAGGAGGCCGACGTCAAGGCGGTGCTCACCAAGGTGCAGCTCGGCGAGGTCGACGCCGGCCTCGTCTACGCCACCGACGTGCGGGCCGCCGGGGCCAAGGTGCTCGGCGTCGCGATCCCGGACGCGGTGAACGCGTCGACGTCCTACCCGATCGCCACCCTGACCTCGTCGCGGCAGCGGGCGAGCGCGCAGGCGTTCGTCGACTTCGTGCTGTCCGCCGCGGGCCGCGGGGTGCTGACCGCGGCGGGGTTCCGCCAGCCGTGACCGCGCCAGAAGCCCCGGCCGGCCACCGGGCAGTCGACCACCGGGCCGACCACCGGGTCGGCCGTCGCGGGGACCCGCGCCGGCGGCCCGGCCGGGCGCCGTGGGCGCTGACCGTCCCGGCCGCCGTGGCCGTGGGGTTCCTGCTGCTGCCGCTGCTGGCCCTGCTGGCCCGGGCGCCGTGGCGCGGCCTGCCGGGCCTGCTCGCTGGCGGCCAGGTGCTCGAGGCCCTGCGTCTGTCGCTGCTCAGCGCGACCCTGGCGACCGGCGTCTCGGTAGTGCTCGGGGTGCCGCTCGCCTGGGTGCTCGCCCGGGTGCGGCTGCCCGGCGTCACCGTGCTGCGGGCCCTGGTGACCGTGCCGCTGGTGCTGCCTCCGGTGGTCGGTGGCGTCGCGCTGCTGATGGCGCTCGGCCGGCGCGGGATCGTCGGGCGCTACCTCGACGAGTGGTTCGGCCTCACCCTGCCGTTCACCACGGCCGCGGTGGTCATCGCCGAGGCGTTCGTCGCGATGCCGTTCCTCGTGATCACCGTCGAGGGCGCGCTGCGGGCAGCCGACCGCGGGCTGGAGGAAGCGGCCCAGACCCTGGGCGCGGGCCGGCTCACCGTGTTCGCCCGGGTGACGGTCCCGATGATCGCGCCGTCCCTGCTCGCCGGCGCGGTGCTGTGCTGGGCCCGGGCGTTGGGCGAGTTCGGCGCGACCATCACCTTCGCCGGCAACTTTCCCGGCCGTACGCAGACCATGCCGCTGGCCGTCTACCTCGCGCTCGAGACCGACCCGGAGGCGGCGATCGCCCTCTCGCTGGTGCTGCTCGCGGTGTCGGTGCTCGTGCTGGCCCTGCTGCGCGACCGTTGGTTGCGAGCCGGGGTCAGCCAGTGACCGGCCCGCTGCGGGTCGACGGGTCGGTGGCCCGCGGCACGTTCAGCGTCGACGTCACCCTGGCCGTCGAGCCGGGCGAGGTGCTCGTCGTCCTCGGTCCCAACGGCGCGGGCAAGACCACCTTGCTGCGCGCGGTGGCCGGCCTCGAACCGTTGCAGCGCGGGCGGATCGAGCTCGACGGGCGCGTGGTGGACGACGCCGCCGGCGTCTTCGTGCCACCGGAGGGGCGCGGGGTGGGCCTGGTGTTCCAGGACTACCGGCTCTTCCCGCACCTGTCGGTGCTCGACAACGTGGCCTTCGCCGCCCGGTCGGCCGGCCGCAGCCGACGCCACGCACGAGAGCTCGCGGCCGGGTGGGTCGACCGGCTCGAGCTGCGCGAGCTCGCCGCCCGCCGTCCGGGCCAGCTGTCGGGCGGTCAGGCGCAGCGGGTGGCGCTCGCGCGGGCGCTCGCCATGGACCCGGCCGCCCTGCTGCTGGACGAGCCGCTCGCCGCCCTCGACGCCCGGGCCCGACTGGAGGTGCGCTGGGCCCTTCGGCGCCACCTGTCCGGCTACGGCGGCCCGGTGGTCGTCGTCTCGCACGACCCGTTGGAGGCGCTCGCGATGGCCGACCGGCTGCTCGTCCTCGAGCAGGGCCGCATCGTGCAGGTGGGTGCACCGGTCGACGTCGCCCGTCGTCCCGCGACTGACTACGTCGCTCGACTCGTAGGGCTGAACCTCTACTCCGGCAAGGGAACTGGTGCCGACGTCGAGCTGGACGACGGTGGCACGCTGCGCGGGCACGTCGCCGCCGCGGCAGGCCGGGCGGTGCTGGTGGCCGTGGCGCCGTCCGCGGTCAGCCTGCACAGCGCGCGGCCGCCGTCCGGCAGTGCGCGCAACGTCTGGGAGGGCGTGGTCGACGGGCTGGAGTCGTTGCACGACAGGGTGCGGGTGCACGTCGACGCCGCGCCCTCGGTGCTCGTCGACGTCACCCCGGCGGCCGTCGCTGACCTGCGGCTCGGGCCGGGCAGCCGGGTGTGGCTGTCGGTCAAGGCCACCGAGGTCGAGGTGTACGACGGGCCCGTCGCGCGTTCGCCGTCCGGCGGTTGAGGCGCGACGGGCCGTCGCTCACTTCGCGGCCGCGTTGCTCACTTCGCGGCTGCGTTGCTCACTTCGCGGCTGCGTCGATCGCCGCGGTCAGCGACTGCGGGGTGGGGTTCGCGATCAGCTGGTCGTTCACCTTGACCGTGGGCGTGCTGTTGACGTTGTCCTTGCTGGCCTGGTCGGTGACGGCAGCGGTCCATCCCTTGAACTGCTGGTCCTTGATGCACGCCGACACGTCGCCGGCACCCGCCTGCTGGGCGAGCTCGATGAGCTTGGCGTCCGGCAGGCCGGCGCTGCCCTCGGCCGGTTGGTTGGCGTACAGCAGGTTGTGCAGCTTCTGGTACGCCGACGGCGTGCTGTTGACCACACAGGCGGCCGCGTTCAGCGAGCGGGTGCTGTAGTTCGTGGAGGACGCGCGGTCGAGGAAGGCGATCGGGTGGTACTCGAGCTTGACGGTGCCCTTGTCGACGTACGACGAGAGCGTGCTCTCGCTGGCCTCCTCGAACGCCTTGCAGGCCGGGCACTGGAAGTCCTCGTACATCGTCACCGTGACCGGTGCGTCGGCCTTGCCCACCGTGATGACGGCGTTCGCCGTGCCGCTGGTGTTCGCCGGAACCGCCGAGCTGTCGCCCCCGGACGTCCCGGAGCGCTGCGACTGGATCAGCGCGCCGAAGCCGACCACGACCAGCACGACCACCACGGCGATGCCGATGCGGATGCTGTTCTTGCGCCGTGACTCGGCCTGGGCAGCGGCCGCCCGGCGCTGGGCCGCCTTCGCCTCGCGGGTCTCACGGGATGCCTTGCCGGACGTCATCGCTGGGTCTCCTTGTCGGTGACGGACTGCGGTGCGGGGTCGAGGGACAGGCGGCTGTGCGGCCACCGTACGAGAAAGGCCGCTGCCAGCAGCAGGCCGGTGTCGCGCAGCACTTCCTGGGTGTACTTCGTGGCGTTCGCTGAGACCTGGCCGCCGCCGCCGAAGCAGCCGCAGTCGATGGTCAGGCCACGGGCTGCGGCTGAGCCGATGCCGATGATGAACGCCACCATCAGCACCCCGGCCACGATCGCCGCGAACCGGGTGGCGAAGCCGGCCAGCAGCAGCAGGCCGACGGCGATCTCGAGCAGCGGCAGGCCGTGCCCGACTGCCGGCACGATCGCCTCGGGCAGCAGCTGGTAGGCCCGCACGGCGCGCACCGAGACCGCCGGGTCGGGCAGCTTGAGTGCGCCGGCCACGAGCAGCACCCCGGCGAGCAGCAGCCGCAACGCGGTGCCCACCCAGGGTTGCCACTGCCGCCACCGCTCGGCCCGGCTCACGAGCTTTCCCGGGCGCGGCGCTTGGCGAGCACGATGGTGCCGGCCGCAAGCGCGCCGAGCACGACCAGCGCCAGCAGCAGCAGCCGCCCGGGGCCGCCGGCCTCGTCGTTCGAGACAGGCTGGGTCGCCGGGCTGGGGCTCGGCGCGGCCGACCCGGACGGCGAGGGCGGGGACGACGACGGCGAGGGGCTGGCGCTGGGCGAGGCCGACGTCAAGGGCGATGGGGACGTGGCCACGGGCGCGGTGGAGGTGAACCCGAACGTCCCCGACACTGGGTGGCCGTCGGCCGAGGCGACCCGCCACTGCACCGTGTAGCGGCCGCCGGGCAGCGCGCCGTCGAGCGCGGCGGTGACGACGCGTCCGCGCACCGTGAGCGTGCTGTCGACCGCGCCGGCGGGGCCGGTGACCACGATCCGGTTGGCGCCCTCGACGTCCAGGACGTCCTCGCTGAAGGTGAGCGTGACCGACGACGGGCCGTCGATCTTCGCGCCGTCCGACGGTGCGGTGCTTTCGAGACCGTCGTGGGCGCTGGCCGACGCAGCGCCGGCCACGCCGATGACCGCGAGCAGCAGCGTGGTGAGCAGGGCGAGGGCCCACGGCACGGCGCGGGTCCGGTCAGGAGGCGTTCGGGGGGTGGGCGGTCTGGCGAGCATGGGGGTCTCCGGGGTGGTCGTCGCCTCGACGAGGCGCCTGAGCGGGTGCCGACGGACGGCGTCCGCCACCCGGACGCACCGGGAGGTCAGCCGCCGAGGGCCGCGAGCGGCGGCCCGCGCCGGCGTACGGCGAGGGCCAGCGGCGTCGGCACAGCACGGCTCGATCCGCGGTCGACGAACAACCGGATCGGGACCAGCAGGGCGGCAGACCGCGGCACCCGCGGCAGCACCCCGCGGGCCAGGGCGCTGAGCCGCCACAGGAGGGCGTCGCCGTGCGCGAGCAGCAGGGCAGTGGCGGCCACGGCGGCCAGGTGCGCCGCGGCCATGACCATCGCAGCAGGCGCCGCGTCAGGAGCCGCCGCGGCAGCTGCGGGGGGCGGGCAGGACCCGCTCACCGCGACCGCGTGGTGGCCGGTGAGCCACCCGCTGAGCGTGCACCCGGTGCCGGTCGTCGCGGAGAACCACGCGTGCAGCCCTGCCTGGGCGGCGACCAGGGCAGCCGTGGTCGAGACCGCACCGACCCGGCGTCCGGTCATCAGCACAGCGCCGCAGGTGAGGGTCACCGCGGCCGCGAGCAGCGGCAGCACGCCGGGGCGCTGGCCGCCGGCCAGGGTGTGCGCGGCCAGCGCGAGGCTGACGGCGGCGAGCGCCAGCGTTCCGGCGCGCAGCAGGCGCGCGGATCCGGTCGCCGGCGAGGTCACCCCACCACGGTAGGGCGTCAGTCGGCCGGGCGGCCCCACAGGGCCAGCCGTCCGCCGAGGCTGACGGCCCGCAGCCGTCGCTGCGCCTCGCGGCGCACCGCGTTCGTGGTGACCACCAGCAGCTGGTCGCCGCGGCGCAGCACGGTGCGCTCGCCCGGCACGAAGCCCTGCCCGTCGCGCACGATGAGGGTGATGTGGGCACCGCGGGGCAGCCGCAGCTCGAAGACCTCCAGCCCGTGCAGCCTGGAGTCGGTTCCGACCCGCACCTGCAGCACCTCGGCGTCCAGCTCCTCGAGCGGGGCCGACTCGACGTCCAGATCCCGGCTGTCGACGTCGTTCGCCACCCGCAGGCGGCGCGCCATGAACGGCAGGGTCGGCCCCTGCACCAATGTGAAGACGACGACCAGCACGAAGACGAGGTCGAACAGCCATTCGGTGCCGGGCACGCCGACGGTCACGGGCACCGTGGCCAGCACGACGGGGACGGCGCCGCGCAGACCGGCCCACGACAGGAAGGCCTGCTGACGCCACGGCATCCGGAACGCCGTCATCGAGACGATCACCGACAGCGGTCGGGCCACGAGCAGCAGCACCCCGCCGAGCACCAGCGCCGGCAGCAGCTGGTCGCCCAGCCGGGCCGGGGAGGCGAGCAGGCCCAGCAGCACGAACAGCCCGATCTGGGCCAGCCACCCGACCGCCTCCGCGAACCCGCGCGCCGCCTGCCGGTGCGGCAGCTCGGCGTTGCCGAGCACGACCCCGGCGACGTAGACGGCGAGGAAGCCCGAGCCGTGGACGCTGGCCCCGACGGCGTACGCAGTGATGGTGAGGGCGAGCACGGCCAGCGACGACAGCGCGGACGACGGCAGCCGGAGCCGGCGCAGCACCCACCCACCCAGGTAGCCGACACCCAGCCCGACCGCCGCCCCGACGGCGAGCTCGAACGCCGCGACGGCGACCAGCAGGTACCAGCTCGTGGCGGGCCGGTCGCCGGTCGCCTGCTCGGCCAGTACGACCACCAGCAGGACGACGGGCGCGTCGTTCAGGCCGGACTCGGCCTCGAGCACGCCCGAGAGCCGGGGGTGGATCGGCACCCGGCGCAGCACCGAGAAGACGGCGGCGGCGTCCGTCGACGACAGCACCGCACCGACCAGCAGCGCGACCGTCCAGGGCAGGTCCAGCAGCAGGTGCGCGCCGGTGCCCACGACGGCCACCGAGACGGCGACGCCCACGGTCGACAACGCGGCCGCGGGCAGCATCGAGCTGCGCACGTTCGACCAGCGTGTCGTCAGGCCGCCCTCGGCGAGGATCAGTGCCAGGGCGCTGAAGCCGAGCACCTGCGTGAGCTCCTCGCTGTCGAAGCGCACGCCGAACCCGGCCTCGCCGATCGCCACGCCGAGCGCGAGGTAGAGCAGCAGGGAGGGCAGGCCGGACGACAGCGAGAGCCGCACGGCCGCGATCGCGACGAGCACGACGACGGCGCCGATGAGCAGCGAGTGGTTGAGCAGCTCGAGCGTCACCGGGCGCACCCGTGCCACGAGGTCATGCCCGGCCTCCTGACCTGGTGGGCCGCGCCCGGGGGTGCCGGGCGCGGTCGTGCCGTGGCCTAGTCTCGCAGCGTGGCCCGCCTGCACCCGATCACCCGCGTCATCGCCGTCGTCGTCGCGACGCTGGTGGTGATCGCGCTCGTCGCCTCCCTGACCGTGGTGACGGCAGTCCGGCGCTCGTTCCCCGAACGCAGCGGCAGCGAGTCGGTGCCCGGGCTGTCCGGCCGGGTCAGCGTGCTGCGCGACGCCCAGGGTGTGCCGCAGGTGTACGCCGACACCGCCGACGACCTGTTCATGGCGCAGGGTTACGTGCAGGCCCAGGACCGGTTCTTCGAGATGGACCTGCGCCGGCACGTCACGGCCGGCCGGCTCTCCGAGCTCGTCGGGGTCAGCGCGGACGCTCTCGCGGCCGACAAGGTGGTGCGCACGCTGGGCTGGCGCCGGATCGCCGAGCAGGAGCTGCCGCTGCTGTCGTCGACGACCCGCCAGTACCTGCAGGCCTACGCGGACGGCGTCAACGCCTACATCTCGGACCGCTCGCCGTCCCAGCTCGGTCTCGAGTACACCGTCCTCGACCTGCAGCTGCCCGGGTACCGGGTCGAGCCGTGGACGCCGGTCGACTCGCTGGCCTGGCTCAAGGCCATGGCGTGGGACCTTAAGAGCAACTACGACGCCGAGATCACCCGGGCGCGACTGTCGGCGTCGCTGCCGCTCAAGCGGATCGCCCAGCTGTACCCGTCGTACCCGATGGCCGAGCATGCGCCGATCCTGGACAACGCGCGCGGCGGCGGAGGGGGCAGCGCGAGCGCCGTCCCGCCGGGCACGCTCGAGGCAGCCGACACGGCGTCCGGCAAGAGCGCGCTGGCGCTCGCGCAGCAGGCGTTGGACGTCGTCCCTGCCCTGCTCGGCCGCGGCGACGGGATCGGCTCGAACTCCTGGGTGGTCTCGGGCGCGCACACCGCCACCGGCAAGCCGATGCTGGCGAACGACCCGCACCTCGCCCCCGCCGTCCCCAGCCTCTGGTACCAGATGGGCCTGCACTGCCGGCAGGTCGACGCGCAGTGCCCGTTCGACGTCGCCGGCTACACCTTCTCCGGCACGCCGGGAGTCATCATCGGGCACAACGCGCGGATCGCCTGGGGGTTCACGAACCTCGGCGCCGACGTGACCGACCTCTACCTCGAGCGCGTCCTCGGTGACCGCGCCGAGTACAACGGCCGCTACGAGCTGCTCGACCAGCGGCGCGAGACCATCAAGGTGCGCGGCGGCGCCGACGTCGAGCTCACCGTGCGATCCACCCGGCACGGGCCGCTGCTGTCCGACGTCCTGGCCAGCGTCCGCGACGCCGGCCGCGACACGAGCGACGGGGACGCCGACTCCACGACCTACGACGTGGCCCTGCAGTGGACGGCGCTCACCCCCGGCCGCACCGCGGACGCGCTGTTCGCGATCGACAAGGCGTCGAACTGGAGCGAGTTCCGCGCCGCCGCGTCGAAGTTCGAGGTGCCGGCACAGAACCTCGTGTACGCGGACGTCGACGGCAACATCGGCTACCAGACGCCCGGCAAGATCCCGGTGCGGAGCGGGTACGACGGCCGCTGGCCGGTGCCGGGCTGGAAGAGCCGGTACAGCTGGTCGTCGTTCGTGCCGTTCGCCAAGCTGCCCAGCGTGCTCAACCCGCCGGACGGGTTCATCGTCACCGCCAACCAGGCCGTCACCGCGTCCGCCGAGCCGTACCTGACGCAGGACTGGGCCTACGGCTACCGGTCGCAGCGCATCCGCGACCTGCTGACGGACCGGCAGAAGCTGACGACGGCCGACATGTCGAGCATCCAGGGCGACACCCGCAACGGGATGGCACCCACCCTCGTGCCGCTCCTGCTGTCGACGGACCTGCGCGACGACCCGTTCACCCGCGAGGCCCAGGACCTGCTGCGCGGCTGGGACTTCAGCCAGCCGCCCGACTCGGCCGCGGCCGCTTACTACAACGCGGTGTGGAGCAACCTGCTGCGGCTCGGCTTCGACGACGAGCTCGGCTCGCAGCTGGCCGCCGACGGCGGGGAGCGCTGGTTCGAGGTCGTCAAGACGCTGCTCAAGCGGCGCAGCGACGCGTGGTGGGACAACCGGGCGACACCGGGCGCGATCGAGAACCGTGACGAGATCATCCGGCAGGCCATGGTGGCCGCGAGGCTCGACCTCACCCGCCAGCTCGGCAAGGACGTCTCCCGCTGGCAGTGGGGCCGGTTGCACCGGCTCGAGCTGGAGCACACCCCGCTCGGCGGGGCCTCCGTGCCTGGGCCGATCCGGGCGATGTTCAACCGCGGGCCGTTCGAGCTCGGCGGCGGCTCCGGCATCGTGGACGCCACCGGCTGGACGGCGTCGAACGGCTACCAGGTCGACTGGGTGCCGTCGATGCGGATGGTCGTCGACCTGTCCGACCTCGACCGCTCCACCTGGGTGAACCTCACCGGAGCCTCCGGGCACGCCTACGACGCGCACTACGCCGACCAGGCCGAGCGGTGGTCGCAGAACCGGACGTTCGCCTGGCCGTTCACCGAGGCTGCCGTGCGCAAGGCCACGAAGGACGACCTCGAGCTCAAGCCGGCGGGCTGATCCGGGTCACGCCCTCGACGGTGACCGCGAGGTCGACCCTGTGGTCGTGCGGCTCCGCCGGCAGCGGCGTCTCGAGCAGCTCACCGGGATGCAGCAACGCCACGACCAGCGCGGACGGCGCGAGCCGGGCCAGCGCGCGGTCGTAGCTGCCGCCGCCCTGGCCCAGCCGGTGGCCGAGCCGGTCGACGGCCAGGGCCGGCACGACCACGACCGACGCGGTGCGGATCGCGCCTGGACCCAGCCGCTCGCCGTCCGGCTCGGCGACGTCGCGGACCCGGCCGGGACGTCGTGTGGCGTCGTCCGGTGCCCAGTCCAGGTCGAGGTCCGGCAGGACGACGGGAAGCAGCACGCGCCGCCCGGCGGCCCGCCAGCGCGCCAGCAACGGGCCGGTGGGCGGCTCGCCCGGCCGCGCCAGGTAGGCGGCGAGCACTGGCGCGCCGGCCACCTCGGGCAGTGCGTCGACGAGGTCGGCGAGGCGCTCGCCGTCCGCGCTCTCCAGGCTGACCGGCCGTGCGCGGCGGCGCGCCCGCACCTCGGCGCGCACCAGCGACTTGGCCGCCTGCGCTCGCTCCTGCTCGGCGCCGGCGTCCTGCGCCGACACGCCGGTCAGCCCCCGATCCGCTGCGGGACGCGGGCCCCGGCGGTGACGATCGTCGTCCATTCGTGCCACCATGCCACGAGGTCGCGCGCGCGGGCACGTCGCCTGATCCTGAACGGAGGGGGACATGAAGTCGGTTCGCAGCCGCCTGGCCGTCGTCCTCGGTGTCGTGCTGATCATCCCGGCCATGGCCGCCGTGCTGGCCATCGGTGTGCTCGCGCCCCGTCAGCAGCGCCAGGCGGCCGACCAGGCGATGGACCAGGCCGCGGGCTCCGTGGCGTCGGCTCTGCAGGCCCGGTGCCTCGCGCTGGGCGAGGCCGCCCGCAACCTCGCGCTGCAGGCGACCAGCCCCGACCTCGCCAACGCGGCGAAGTCCGCGATCTCGAGGCAGGAGGACTCGTTCGCCGTCCTCGTGCGCGACGGCGCGGTCAAGGCCGAAGCGGGGGTCGTCCCGGACGTCGGGGTGCAGGCTCTCACCGCCATGTCGTGCTCGAAGTCGCCCGGGCTCGGGGAGGCTCCGCAGACCGCCACCGGTGACCCGTTGCTCGCCGAGACGGTGCCCGCGTTGGACGCCCGCAAACGCGAGATCGGCAAGGCGGTGGTCGGTCGCCTGCTCGACCGCCAGCGGATGCGCGCGCTGTCCGGCTCGCTCGGCCTGCCGATGGGCACGCAGATCTCGCTGGCCTGCCCGGGAGGTCGTGGCGTCTCGACGCAGGACGAGCCGGAGGGCTCCACGCTGCGGCTGGCCGCAGCGTCGGGGAACACCCCAGGGCACTCGGTGGGCGGCTGGGAGGTCGCCGTCGCGGCGCCGGCACAAGGTCAGGTCTGCGGGGTGTCGGCCGCGATCGAGCGCAGCGGGCTCGCTATCCAGCAGGGCTGGATCGGGCTGCTGCTGTTGCTCGCGCTGCTGATCGGGCTCGGTCTCGTGGTGCGGCTCGCCGCCGGGCTGACGCACCCGGTGCTGGCCCTCACCGAGGCCGCTGAGCGGGTGGCCCGCGGCGACCTGAGCACCCGGCTCCCGGCGGGCAGCGAGGACGAGATCGGCCGGCTCTCCGGCGCCTTCAACCACATGACCGACGAGCTCGAGCAGAAGATCGGCGAGCTCGAGCGCAGCCGGAACCTGTTGCGCGAGAACGTCGCCCGCCTGGGCGACACCCTCGAACGCACCCACGACCTCGAGGGCCTGCTGGGCACGGTGCTGAGTGCCGCGACGTCCGCCACCGAGTCGCAGCGGGCGACCGCGTGGCTCGTCGAGGGCGGCACCGTCGTGGCCCGCGCGTCCGTGCCCGCCGGCGCGCCGCGCTCGGTGGTGCGCCGGCTCACGCTGGGCAGCGACCTGGCGGGTGAGGTCGCGGTCGACGGACTGCCGCGCCGGCTGGGCCACGGACACGAGGACTCCACGACGGTGCTGGGCGGGCCGGCGCTGGCCGCGCCGCTGCGCCGCGGACACAACACGGTGGGCGTGGTGGTGGTCGAGCGCGAGCCGTCCCAGCCGGCGTTCGACTCCGACGACGAGGCCATGCTGGTCTCGCTCGCCGGACCGGCCGGGATCGCCGTCGACAACGTGCTGCTGCACCGCGAGGCGCAGCGCCTGTCGGTCACCGACCCGCTCACCGGGGCCGGCAACCTGCGGCACATGACCACCACGCTGGCCCGCGAGGTCGAGCGGGCCAGCCGGTTCGACCGGCCGCTGTCGGTGCTGCTGCTCGACCTCGACCACTTCAAGAACGTCAACGACACGTACGGGCACACCGTCGGCGACGCCGTCCTGCGCGAGGTGGCCCGGCGGCTGGCCAGCGTCGTGCGTGAGGTCGACACGGTCGCGCGGTACGGCGGCGAGGAGTTCGTCGTCGTGACGCCCGAGACCGACACGCTCGGCGCCGAGCACCTCGCCGAGCGGATCTGCGAGGCGGTGCGCGAGGAGATCTTCGTCGTCGGCGACGACCGGGTGCCAGTGACCGTCTCGGTGGGGATCGCTTCGCTGCCGATGCATGGGACGGCGAGCGGCGACCTGGTGCGTGCGGCCGACGAAGGGCTCTACGCGGCCAAGCGGGCCGGCCGCGACCAGTGGCGCGTGTCGCCCGGCCGCCACCCCGGCGCCGAGGAGCCCGAGGGCACCGCCGCCGCCGACACCCCCTGACCCCCACCCCTTTCCGCCGCCCAGCCCGCTTTCCGCCACTCAGACCGGTTTCACCGCGCCAGAACCGGCCTGAGTGGCGCAAAGGTGTCGGGGTGGCGGACGTCGGGCGGGCCGCGACCGTCCCGATAGCCTGAGCGCCATGAGCGACGGACGCGCACGAGTCACCAAGGCGGTCATCCCGGTGGCGGGCCTCGGCACCCGGTTCCTGCCGGCTACCAAGGCCATCCCCAAGGAGATGCTCCCGGTGGTCGACAAGCCGGCGATCCAGTACGTCGTCGAGGAGGCCGTCGCGGCCGGCCTCGAGGACGTCCTGATGGTGACCGGCCGCAACAAGGGGGCGCTCGAGGACCACTTCGACCGGCACTGGGAGCTCGAGCAGGCACTCGAGGCCAAGGGCGACACCTTCCGGCTCGACCGCGTCCGCGCGGCCAGCGTTCTCGGCGAGGTGCACTACGTACGCCAGGGCGACCCCAAGGGCCTGGGCCACGCGGTCCACTGCGCCCGCCACCACGTCGGCGACCAGCCCTTCGCGGTGCTGCTCGGCGACGACCTGATCGACGCCCGCGACACGCTGCTCACCACCATGCTCACCGTCCAGGCCGAGCGGGGCGGCAGCGTCGTGGCGCTGCTCGAGGTTCCGCCCGACCAGGTCAACCTCTACGGGTGCGCCGCGGTCGACGGGGCCGACGGCGTCGAGGGTGCGGACGTCGTCCGGGTCACCGGGCTGGTCGAGAAGCCGTCCCCGGAGGAGGCGCCGAGCAACCTCGCGCTCATCGGCCGCTACGTCCTCGACCCGTCGGTCTTCGAGGTGCTCGAGCACACCAAGCCGGGCCGTGGCGGCGAGATCCAGCTCACGGACGCGCTGCAGGAGCTCGCCCAGCGCTCGCCCGAGGAGGGCGGGGGCGTGTGGGGCGTGGTGTTCCGCGGCCGCCGCTACGACACCGGCGACCGGCTGAGCTACCTGCAGGCCGTCGTCCAGCTCGCCGAGGCCAACGAGGAGTTCGGCGAGGACTTCGCGCGGTGGTTGAGGTCGCGCTGATGATCAGCGTCGAAGACCACCTGCAGCGCTGCCTCGACAGCGTCCGCGCGCTCGACCCGATCGACCTGTCGCTGCTCGAGGCGCAGGACTGCGTGCTCGCCGAGGACGTCGTCAGCCCGCTCGACCTGCCCGGCTTCGACAACTCCGCCATGGACGGGTACGCCGTCACGGTCGCGGACGTCGCCACCGCGGCCGAGGGATCGCCCGTCGTCCTGCCCGTGGTCGGTGACATCCCGGCCGGCGCCACCAACCGGCAGCGCCTCGCCCCCGGGCAGACGATGCGGATCATGACCGGTGCGCCGATCCCCACCGGCGCCGAGGCCGTGGTGCCGGTCGAGGCCAGCGACGGAGGGGTGCACACGGTGCGCCTCACCAAGCCCGCGTCGTCCGGTCAGCACGTCCGGCGGGCCGGCACCGACGTCCGGCAGGGCGACGTCGTGCTCACCGCCGGCACCACCCTCGGTGCGGCCCAGCTCGCCCTGCTCGCGGCTGTCGGGCGGGCCCGGGTGCGGGTGCACGCCCGGCCGCGCGTCGTCGTCCTGTCGACCGGGAGCGAGCTGGTCGACCCGGGCGTCCTGCCGGGCTACGGCCAGGTCGTCGACAGCAACGGCGTGATGCTGACCGCCGCAGCCATCGACGCCGGTGCGCGGCCCTACCGCGTCGGCGTCGTACGCGACGAGGCCGGCGCGTTCCTGCAGGTGCTCACCGACCAGCTGGTGCGGGCAGACCTCGTCGTCACGACCGGCGGAGTGAGCGCAGGCGCCTACGACACGGTCAAGGAGGTGCTGCGCGGCCTGGGCACGGTGTGGTTCGGCAAGGTCGCGATGCAGCCGGGCATGCCGCAGGGCTTCGGCACTGTCGGCCCGGACGCGACGCCGATCTTCACGCTCCCGGGCAATCCGGTGAGCGCGTTCGTGTCGTTCGAGATGTTCGTGCGCCCGGCGATCCGCAAGATGGCCGGGCACCGGGGGCTGTTCCGGCGCAGCGAGTCGGCGATCGCGCTCGAGTCCTGGTCGTCGCCCTCCGGCAAGATGCAGCTCGCGCGCGCCGAGCTGGGCACGGCCACCGACGGACGCCGCGTGGTGCGGCTGTCCGGTGGGCAGGGCTCGCACGTCCTGGGCGGCCTGGCCCGCGCGGGGGCGCTCGCCGTGGTGCCCGAGCAGGTCACGCGCGTGGCCGAGGGTGACGAGGTGCGCTGCCTGGTGCTCGACCGGCGGCAGCGATGAGCGCCGAGCAGCCCACGCCGCCTGGCCTCACCCATGTCGACCAGCGCGGGCAGGCTCGCATGGTCGACGTCTCGGCCAAGGCGGTCACCGCCCGGTCGGCGTCCGCGCGGGGCCGGGTGCTGCTGTCGGCGCCGGCGGTCGCCGCCCTGCGCGACGGCGCGGTGCCGAAGGGCGACGCCCTGGCGGTGGCCCGGATCGCAGGGCTGCAGGCGGCCAAGCTCACCCCGACGCTCATCCCGCTGGCGCACCCAGTGGCGGTGCACGCCGCCGTGGTCGACCTCGAGGTCGTCGATGACGGCGTCGAGATCAGCGCGACCGTGCGCACCGCCGACCGCACCGGCATCGAGATGGAGGCGCTCACGTGCGTCACCGTCGCCGCGCTGGCGCTGATCGACATGGTCAAAGCAGTCGACAAGCACGCGCGGATCACCGACGTGCGGGTGACGGCCAAGTCGGGTGGCCGGTCCGGCGACTGGTCGGAGTCGACGCCGTGAGGGCGGTCGTGGTCACCGCGTCCAACCGCGCCGCGGCGGGCGTCTACACCGATCGCGGTGGGCCGGTGTTGGTGGAGGGCTTGCGGCAGCTGGGTTTCGACGTCGACGAACCCGTCGTGGTGCCGGACGGCGACCCGGTCGAGCAGGCGTTGCGCGCGGCGGTCGAGGACGACGTCGAGGTCGTGCTGACGACGGGTGGCACCGGCCTGACCCCGGGCGACCTGACGCCGGCGGCGACCCGCCGGGTGCTCGACCGCGAGGCGCCGGGCATCGCCGAGGCGATCCGGGCCTTCGGTGTGGCACAAGGAATTCCGACGGCGATGCTGTCACAGGGCGTCGCCGGGATCGCCGGACGCACCCTGGTGGTCAACCTGCCCGGCTCCACGGGCGGATGCCGCGACGGCTTGACGGTGCTCGCACCCGTGCTGGTGCACGCCGTCGAGCAGATCCGCGGCGGCGACCACTGATGAGCTGGCCGATCACGCTCTCGGACGGCCCGGTCGGCCTGCGTCCACTCCGCCAGCGGGATGCCGCGCGCTGGCGCGAGCTGCGGGTGGCGAACCGCGCCTGGCTCGACCCGTGGGAGGCCACGCCCCCTGACCCGAGCGTGCCCGGGCTGCCGTTCCGCCAGCTGGTGCGTGCGCTGGGCCGCGAGGCGCGGGCCGGCCGGGCGCTGCCGTTCGCGGTCACGTTCGAGGGCGACATGGTCGGCCAGCTGTCGGTGAACGGCATCGCCTGGGGGTCGATGTGCTCGGGCCACATCGGGTACTGGGTCTCCCAGCACGTGGCCGGGCGGGGGATCGCGCCGACCGCCGTGGCGCTGGCTACCGACCACTGCCTGCGGACCATGGGCCTGCACCGGATCGAGATCAACATCCGGCCGGAGAACGTCGCGAGCCTGCGGGTGGTGGCCAAGCTGGGCTTCCGCGACGAGGGGCTGCGGGCGCGGTACCTGCACATCGACGGCGCCTGGCGCGACCACCGGACGTTCGCCCTCACCCGCGAGGAGCTCGCAGCCGGCGGCCTCCTCGAGCGGTGGCACCGGGTGCAGCGGGCTGCTCGCTGAGGCTGGTCACACCCGCCACACGAGTCTCTTCCGCGACACACCGACCGACCTGCGCGAACACGCGTCGCCGTGCGCCTACCGTCTGTGATCGTGGATGCCAGCAGCCTGATCTTCGTCGTCATCGTCGGGATCTGGGCTGCGTACCTGTTGGGGCACTGGGTCCGCCGCCGCGACCAGGTCGCCACAGCCCGGTCGGTCGACCGCTTCTCGGACGCGATGAAGGTGCTCGAGCGCCGGCCCGCCGTCCGCTCGGTGCCGCTGTCGCGGCCCAATCCCCGCTCGTACGTCGTCGCCCCGGCGCACCGCCCGTCCAGCCAGGTCACGGTCAAGCGCGCGCCGGCCGTCGTGGCCCCGCCGGCTGCGGCCTCGGCCGTCGCTCCGGCAGCGGCCCGTCGTCCGGCTGGTTCGGCCCGCGGCCGGCAGCTGCGCGGGCTGACCCTGCTCGGCCTGCTCGTCGCAACCCCGGTCGTCTGGGTGCTGGTCGCACTCACCGCGGCCACGCCGTGGTGGGCGGGCGCACTCGTGACCTTGGCGCTCGCGGGGACGATCGGCTCGTTGCGGCACAGCACGCGGCGCGCGCGTGAGCTGGCCCGGCGACGTGAGCTCACCCAGCGGCGCAGCGTGACCCAGCAGCGCCGGCAGTCCCGGCGGGCGGTGGTGGGCCAGGTGGTGGCCGCGCACCGCGAGCGTGGCGGTGCCGATGTGCCGGTGCCCTCGCAGCCGGCCGTCGAGGCACCGGCCGATCCGGTCGCTACCGAGCCGATGGACGGCGGGTGGCAGCCCGTGCCGGTGCCGCCGCCGACCTACACGCTGAAGCCCAAGGCCTCCCCGCCCCGTCGACGCGTCGCCGCGCCGCTGCCGGCCACCCCGATGGCCGACGAGCCGGCCCCGGCTGCCGCGCCGGCCTCCGTTCCGGCCGAGCCGCTCACCGCGGCCGCCGGTGGCTTCGACCTGGACGAGATCCTGGAGCGCCGGATCGCGTCCGGAGGGTGACCCCCGACGTCCGGACGTGGTGGTGACTCCCGTGGTTCGACCCTCGCGTGCCGACTGCTAATCTTGTCCGCGTTCCAGGGGCTGTGGCGCAGCTGGTAGCGCACCTCGTTCGCAACGAGGGGGTCAGGGGTTCGAGTCCCCTCAGCTCCACCAACACCGCAGGCGCCGCCATTCGGCGGTCGACCGGCCCACCGGCCCACCGGCCCACCGTTCGGATCGCTCCGAGCTCGGCCTCGGCGGCTGGTTCGCCATTCCGCCGCAGCCGGGCGGGGTCGCCCGCGCACCCGCATCTCCCGAGCCGGTTGGTTGTAGCGTGCTGCAGCAGTCGATCCCATGAGGTGCCGCGATGAACGAACGTCCGCCTTTCCCGCCCTTCACGGCCGAGACGGCCGCACTGAAGGCGCGCGCAGCCGAGGACGCGTGGAACACCTGTGACCCGGAGCGGGTCTCGCTCGCCTACACGCACGACAGCCACTGGCGTAATCGGGACACGTTCTTGGCTGGCCGGGACGACATCGTGGCGTTCCTGCAGCAGAAGTGGGCCCGGGAGCTGGAGTACCGGCTGATCAAGGAGGTCTGGACCTACGGCGATCATCGAATCGCCGTCAGGTTCGCGTACGAGTCGCACAACGCCGACGGCCAGTGGTTCCGATCGCACGGCAACGAGAACTGGGAGTTCGACGAGCATGGCCTGATGCGCCAGCGGCACGCCAGCATCAACGACATCGCGATCGACGGCGCAGACCGGCTCTTCCACTGGGACCGATCAGGACCTCGACCCTCGGATCACGCCGGCCTGACCGAGCTGGGCCTCTAGACCGCCAGAGCTCTCGCGCCAAGCCCCGCCCGTCGAGAAGATCAGGGGTTGGAGTCGCCTCAGCTCCACCACCGACGATCACGTCGTCCACTATGGTCTGGCCCGTGGATATGAAGCTCGAGGTCGTCCCCCTGCCCGTGTCCGACGCCGAGCGGAGCCTGGCGTTCTACCGAGATCGGGCCGGCTTCCATCTCGACCACGATGTCGAGCCGGGCAACGGCATGCGGGTCATTCAGCTGACGCCCCCTGGATCGGCCTGCTCGATCGTGTTCGGGATCGGCATCGGCGACGCGTCGGTGGCTCCAGGGTCGGTGCGCAACCTGCACCTCGTGGTCGACGACGTCGTGGCCGCTCGCCAGGCGATGCTGGACCGCGGGGTCGAGGTCAGCGACGTCAACGACATGGGTGGCATCAAGTACGTGTTCTTCGCCGACCCGGACGGCAACTCGTGGGCGTTGCAGGAGATCGGGGTTCGCGCCGCGCCCTAGTCGCGCGGCGGGGCCGAAAGGTCAGCTCGGAACAGGCCGGCCCAGAGGAAGTCCTCACCGAACACCGGCGAGTCCGGCGCCTGCTGCTGCATCCGACGCAGCTGGACCGGCGTCAGCCAGCCGAACAGCCGCCGCAGGTCGTCGTCGCGGTACGCCACGCCGCCGTGCAACCGGCCACCGCGGTAGAGGTTCAGGTCCGGCTCCTCCGAGCCCATCTCGCCCCAGGCGAAGCAGACCAGCCCGAAGACGCCACTGTCGGCGAGGACGCGCTCGAGCAGCCACCGGTAGCTGACCCGCCGGTGCGGCGGCAGGTGGTGGAAGCAGCCCGAGTCGTACACCAGGTCGTAGTCGCCGAACGTCTCATCGAGCGTGAAGATGCTCTGCTGGACGAAGTTGACGTTCACGTCAGCCGCGGCCGCACGCTCCCGTCCCCAGTCCAGCGCCTCGGCCGACAGGTCGACGGCATCGACCTGGAAGCCCTGCTGCGCAAGCCAGATCGCGTTGCGTCCCGGGCCGCAGCCCAGGTCGAGCGCGCGGCCGCGCCGGACGAGCCCGCGGGCGTGCCAGTCGACCAGCGACTCGTCGGGGACGTCCCGGAAGAACGGCACCGCGCGGTCGCGGTCGCCGTAGAAGCCGTCCCACCAACCAGCGCCACGGCTGGTCCAGCGGTCGGCGTCGTCGTCGAACAGGGTGTCCATCAGCGCGAGCACGTCTTCGACGCTGGAGACGTTGCGCTGCATGGGGTCTACCGCTTCGTCCGACACCCGATAGACCCTACCGGCGAGGGGCGCCGCCGCGCGCGGCGGCGGCGGCCCCTCGCCGTCCGCTCAGTTGCGGATGCGGACAATCGATCCCGCACCCGGGGTCGGGTTGGCGGAGTTCGTGGTCACGTACATGTCGCCGTTCGGTCCCTGGGCGATGCCGCCCGGCAGCGGAATCATGCCGCCGCCGATCCGGGTCAGCTGGTCGGGGTGCCGGAACGGAATGCGGACGACGTCTCCGGGCGCCCCGGACGTGGGCTGGAACATCTCCGCGGCCCAGAAGTTGCCCTTGCGGTCGAAGGTGCAGGCCGTCGGCGTGGTGAGTCCCGTCGTCCAGAGGGTGGGCGCGGTCGGGAAGCTGGCGTTCGGGTCGACCCGCCAGACGTCGGAGCGGCCGGAGCCGGACACGAACAGGTTGGCGACGAAGTTCAGCGTGGCGACGTAGAGCATGCCGTCCGGACCCTGCGCGATGCAGGTCGGTGTCGAGTCGCGGAACGGCGGCGCCGCCTCGTTGGGGATGTAGGCGACCACCCGGGTGCGCCCGCGGCGCATGACCTCGACGATCGTGTTGGCGCCGGCGTCGGCGACGAACGTCCGGAGCCGGTCGTGCCGGCCACGGGTCACGAGCACGCCGTACGGGTTGGAGTCCGGGAAGTCGTCGGGGAAGAGCTCGGGGTGGGCGGCGGTGAAGGCGTACTGCTGGTCGCCGACGTTGCCCTTGTCCGTCGGGCGGCCGGTGGCGGCGTCCAACGCGTAGAGGTGTCCGGCGTCCTTGGTGCTGACGGCACCCTGCGACTCCGCGGCTACGCCGTCGTGCGACTCGCTCATGATCATCCGCACGGTGCAGTCGCTGCCGTGGTCGTCACGTCCCTTGCGCTCGGAGCTGAGCTTGGCGTCGCGGCCGTGACCGTGGCCGCTCGCCGTTCCCGCAGTCCTTGCCGACCGCGCTGATGCCCTCGGGGCCGAGGACGTCGGGCGGCTGGCTCGGGTCGACCTCGACGTAGAGCGACTCGAAGGTCGTCGTCCAGGTTGGCGTGGTGGAGCCGCGCCGGTACTTGCTCACCTTGCCGGAGTTGGTCAGGCCGAAAGGCCCCTGGCCGACGGTGCCGGACTGGACGGCGTACATGCTGCCGTCGCCGTCGAAGGCGATGCCGCGTGGCGTGTTCAGGCCGCTGATGACCGTCGTGACCATCGGATGGGACGACGGGTGGTGCTCGGCGGAGGCCTGGGCGGCTCCGGTGAAGGCTGTCGAGATGGCGCCGGCGGCAGCGACGCTGCCGATCAGCGCCCTGCGGTTCCTGGTGGTGTGTGTGCGCATCCTTGCCCCTTAGGCAGGTCGCGGGGACAGCCGCGGGGCGGGACAGATGTGCGCTTCTCAGCGGTTGCACAGGAGTTCCGCCGCAACAGCCCTCCCCGATCCGGAAGATCGGTACGGTGCGCCGAACCGTTGGGGACGCTAGACCTGCCCTGGGTGGCCGTCAATGGGCCCGGGCGGGTGCTCCGCATTCGTCCGGACTGCGCGCCTTGGACCCTTGCGGGGCAGAGGATCGGGCCCATGGTCCCGCCTCGTCGCGTCGTCCGGGGCCATGCTGGCGGAGAGCCAGGAGGTGAGCCGTGGACGACGACAACGAGCGCGACGGGCGCCGGCGCAGCAGTGGTCAGCACGCGAGCGCCGGGGGTGGCAACGCGGTCTACGGCCTCGGGCTGATCGGCGCGCAGGTTTGGTTCTGGCAGCAGGCGGACGGTCTCGGCGAGCACCTGGTGGGCATCATCAAGGGTCTCCTGTGGCCGGCGTTCCTGGTGTACGAGGCGTTCCAGGGGCTGGGCTGACCCTGCTGGGGTCCAGCAGTTGACCCCGGGGTGCACTGCGGGCCGGCGAGGACGAAGATCGGGGTGACCAGTCCACGACAGCCGAAGGAGCCCGCCCGGTGAGCACCGTGCCGAGCATCACCCTGAACGACGGCCGCGAGATCCCCCAGCTGGGGTTCGGCGTCTTCCAGATCGAGCCCGACGAGACCGCCGCCGCGACGGCGACCGCCCTCGAGATCGGCTACCGCCACATCGACACGGCGCAGATGTACGGCAACGAGCAGGGCGTCGGCGACGCCGTGCGCGCCTCGGGCCTCGAGCGCGGCGAGGTGTGGATCACCAGCAAGCTCAACAACGGCTTCCACGAGCCGGACGCCGCCCGGCGCGCCTTCGACGGCACGCTCGAGGCACTGGGCACCGACTACGTCGACCTGTTCCTCATCCACTGGCCGCTGCCGACCCTGTACGGCGGTGACTTCGTCTCCACCTGGAAGACCCTGGAGGAGTTCCAGCGCGACGGGCGCGCGCGTTCGATCGGTGTCTCCAACTTCCAGGTGGCCCACCTGGAGCGGCTCGCGAACGAGTGCGACGTCGTCCCCGCGGTCAACCAGATCGAGGTGCATCCCTACTGCACCAACGAGAAAGTGCGCGCCTACGGCCGCGAGCACGGCATCATCACGGAGGCCTGGTCGCCCATCGCGCAGGGCCAGGTGCTCGACGACGCTGTCATCACCGCGATCGCCGAGCGGGTCGGTCGCACGCCCGCGCAGGTCGTGCTGCGCTGGCACCTCCAGCGCGGCGACATCGTGTTCCCCAAGTCGGTGACGCGATCGCGGGTGCAGGAGAACTTCGAGCTCTTCGACTTCGAGCTGAACGACGGCGACGTCGAGGCGCTCTCGGCGCTCGACCGCGGAGAGCAGGGGCGTACCGGACCCAACCCCGACGAGTTCGACTACGTGCCAGACTGATCCCATGGACGTCGACCGTTCCGTCGCCCCGCCCCGCACCTCGGTGTGGCTGCTGGCGTGGGCGGCGGTCGGCGCCGCCATCTGCATGGGGTTTCTGTCGATCCTCACCATCGGGGTGGTACTGCTCGTCCTGGGCGGCGCGGGTGGGGTGCTGTTGCTGCGGTCGGCGGTGAGCCGGACGGGGTGGCCGGGCCTGGTCGTCGGTGCCGCGCTTCCTCTGCTCTACGTGGCGTTCCTGAACCGCGGCGGCCCCGGCACGGTGTGCACGACGACCGCGCTGGAGCAGCGGTGCGACCAGCAGTGGTCGCCCTGGCCGTGGGTCGGCGCGGCCGTGCTGCTGGCGGTCGTCTTCGTCGCGCTGCTCCGCTGGCGCAGCCAGTCCGCTGAGGCCCGCCTGGCTCGGTGAGCCGTTGTCAGAACGGAACGATGTGCCAGGGCGGCACGATGGGCCTGTCGCGGTCAGCGGACGCCGCGCACCCGGAGCTGGATGCTGATTCGCGGCCCGACCGGCTTCGCCGTCTTGGGGATCGCATGCTCCCAGGTGCGCTGGCACGACCCACCCATCGCCACCAGGTCGCCGTGCCCGAGGGCGAACCGGTGCGTCTGGCCGCCCCCGCCGCGGGGCCGCAGCGCCAGGGTGCGGGCGGCGCCGACCGAGATGATCGCGACCATCGTGTCGGCGGTGGCGCCGCGGCCGATGGTGTCGCCGTGCCAGGCGACCGAGTCGCGGCCGTCGCGGTAGAGGCACAGTCCCGCCGTCCGGAACGGCTCGCCGAGCTCCTCGGCATACCGGGCGTCCAGCGCCGACTTGGCCTGCGCCAGTGCGGGATGCGGCAGCTGGTCGTGCTCGCCGTAGAAGCTCAGCAGCCGCGGGACGTCGACCACCCGGTCGTACATCTCCCGGCGTTCGCCGTGCCACGGAACGTCGTGCAGCAACCGGTCGAACAGCACGTCGGACCCGGTGACCCAGCCGCTGCGCACGTCGACCCAGGCTCCCCGCCCCAGCACAGTTCGGCGTGTGGGGGCCAGCGAGCCGATCCCGACCTCGTCGGCGACGTCCAGCAACGAACCCTGCAGCATGGCCTGCATCCCGGGATACTACCCGCTGATCGAACACCTGTTCTAGTACTGGAGGCCTGACATGTCCAGCAAGCTCACCGAGCTGGCGATCGACTGTGCCGATCCCCAGGGTCTGGCCCGGTTCTGGTGCTCGGTGCTCGACTATGAGGTGCAGGACGACGACGAGGGGCTGGTCACCATCGGCTCCCCAGCGGTGCCGGATGGCAAGAACCACCCTGGTCCGGTGCCACCGACGTTGGCCTTTGCGTACGTGCCCGAGGCCAAGACCGTCAAGAACCGGCTGCACCTTGACGTCAACCCCACCGACCGGGAGCAAGCCGACGAGGTCCGGCGCCTGCTCGACCTCGGCGCTCGACACGTCGACGTCGGACAAGGCGATGCGAGCTGGGTGGTGCTGGCCGACCCGGAGGGGAACGAGTTCTGCGTCCTGGCGAGCCGCCGCCCCTGATCAGATCCAGCTGGGGAACCACATGCGCGCCGCCCACTGGGCGTACGGGATGACCTGTGCGGTGTAGACGGGCCAGAAGAAGAAGAACAGCATCACGCACAGCACGACGTACGAGCCGGCCACGGTCGCGCCGATCAGCCGACGTCGGGGCGAGGCCGTCGGCGGCCCCAGCACCATTCCGACCACGTAGGTGACCGCCAGCACCACCCACGGCACGAACGCCACCGCGTAGAACGAGTAGATGGTGCGGTGCTGGAAGGCGAACCACGGGACGTACCCGGCGATGAAGCCCGCGAGAATCGCGCCCGCCCGCCAGTCCCGACGCAGCGCCCACATGGCCAGCAGCACGAACACCGCCGCGGTGGCACCCCACCAGAGTGTCGGTGTCCCGATCGAGGTGATCGCCTTGCTGCACTGGGCGACCATGCACCCGTCCTGCCCGCGCGTCTTGCCCTCGTAGAAGAACGACGTCGGGCGGCCCTGGATCATCCACGACCACGGGTTCGTCCGGTACGGGTGGCTGGACGTGAGTGTGACGTGGAAGTGGTACATCGCCTGGTGGTAGTGCCACAGGCTGCGCAGCGCGTCCGGGACGAAGCCGAAGCTCGCACTCGGGTGCTTCAGGCCCCAGTCGCGGTCCCAGCCGCCGCGGGTCAGGAACCACCCGGACCACGAGGCCAGGTAGGTGACGAACGCCACCGGCACGACGGTGACGAAGGCGGACGCGCCGTCCTTGACCAGCCCGCCCACCAGCCAGCGCCGCACGCCTGCCGCGCGGCGGGCGCCGACGTCCCACAGCACCGTCATCAGCCCGAAGACCACGACGAAGTACAGCCCGGACCACTTGGTGCCGCAGGCCAGTCCGAGGCACACCGCCGCGACGATCCGCCACGGCCGCAGGCCGACCGGCGGGCCGGTGCCGCGCAGCCGGGCTGCCGCCCCGCGCCCCCCGACCCGGCCGCGGGCCACGGCCACCGCCAGTCGCTCCCTGGTCTGGTCACGGTCGATGAGCAGCGCGCCGAAGGCCGCCAGTGCCCAGAACATCACGAACAGGTCGAGCAGGCCGGTGCGGCTGTGCACGAAGTGGTGGCCGTCGAAGGCGAGCAGCAGCGCGGCGACGCAGCCGAGCAGCGTCGAGCCGAGCAGCCGGCGGGCGATTCGGCCCAGCATGAGGATCGACAGGGTGCCGCACAGGGCCACCGAGAAGCGCCAGCCGAACGAGCTGTCCTGGCCGAACACGTACTCACCGGCGGCGATCATCCACTTCCCGACCGGTGGGTGGACGACGAAGTCGGCCGCCGTTCCCCAGACGTTCGTGGTGCCGTTCGTGAAGGCCTTGTCGGGCGTCGTGCCCAGGCTCGGGGCGACCGACTTCTCGTACCCGTAGTCGAGGAAGGACGAGCCCTGCTTGACGTAGTAGGTCTCGTCGAAGATGAGCTGGTGCGGGCGGCCGAGCTGCCAGAACCGGAAGAAGCCGCCGACGGCCGTGATGAGCAGCGGGCCGACCCACCCCCACACGACGGATGACGGTCCCCGCCCGATCAGGCGGGCGCGCAGGCGGCGTTCGACGGGTGCGCTCTGCGCCGCGGCGGTGGTCACCGCGACATCGTAGGCAGGCCGTAGGGTTCGGTCATGGAACTGGGCCTGCGCGGTGCGCGCGCTGTCGTGACCGGAGCCAGTCGCGGGATCGGGTTGGCCATCGCCGACGCGCTCGCCTTCGAGGGAGCGGACGTCGCCCTGCTGGCTCGTGGCGCCGAGGGGCTGGCCGCCGCCGCGGAGCAGGTGGGCCGGCACGGTGGCACCGTCACCACCCGCTCGGTGGACGTGACCGACCATGCGGCCTTGGCGGTCGCGGTCGACCAGGTCGCCGACGAGCTCGGCGGACTCGACCGGCTCGTCGCGAACGCCGGCGGCACGGTGGGTGGCAACCTGCTCGACAGCAGCCCGGCCGACTTCACGGCCACGTTCGACCTCAACGCAGGGCACGCGGCTGCCCTGGTGATGGCGGGGTACCCGCACCTGGTGCGGGCCGGCGGCGGAGCCGTCGTGCTGATCACCTCGATCACCGGCTCACGGGTCGCGCCGCGCACCACGTACGCCGTCGCCAAGGCAGCCGAGATCCACCTGGCCCGCGAGCTGGCCGACGAGCTCGCGCCCGACAGCATCCGGGTCAATGCGGTCAGCCCGGGGAGCATCCTGTTCGACGGCGGGGGCTGGGACTCGTTGCGCACCAACGATCCTGACGCGTTTGCGCAGTTCGAGTCAGGCGAGTTCCCGTGGGGCCGGCTGGGGCGGGTCGACGAGGTGGCCGACGTCGTCACGTTCCTGCTCTCCGACCGCGCGTCGTGGGTGACCGGTGCCGACATCGTGGTCGACGGCGGCCAGCACCGCGCGAGCTCGCGGCGATTCGGCACTCCGTGACCGGCTTGCTGGTGCTCGCCGGGACGCCGATCGGGGACGTCGGCGATGCACCGCCGCGGCTGGTGGCCGCGTTGGCTGAGGCCGATCTCGTTGCGGCAGAAGACACTCGGCGGTTGCACCGGCTGACCCAGTCGCTGGGAGTGACGCCGTCCGGCCGCGTGGTGAGCTACCACGAGCACAATGAGTCCAAGCGCACGCCGGAGCTCGTCGAGGCGCTCGTCGGCGGCGCGACCGTCGTCGTGGTGACCGACGCCGGGATGCCGTCGGTCTCCGACCCCGGCTACCGCCTGGTGGCAGCCGCCGTGGAAGCCGGCGTGCGGGTGACGGCCGTGCCGGGCCCGAGCGCCGTCCTGACCGCGCTGGCCCTGAGCGGGCTGCCGGTCGACCGGTTCTGCTTCGAGGGCTTCCTGCCGCGCAAGGCGGGGGAGCGGGCCCGGGCCCTGGCGATGCTGGCGGCCGAGCGGCGCACGATGGTGTTCTTCGAGGCGCCGCACCGGTTGGCCGTGACGCTGGCGGCCATGGCCGAAGCGTTCGACGGCTCGCGGCCAGGGGCGGTCTGCCGCGAGCTGACCAAGACCTACGAGGAGGTCGTGCGCGCGCCCCTCGACGAGCTGGCCCGCTGGGCGGCGGACCGCGAGGTGCGTGGCGAGGTCACCGTGGTCGTGGAGGGCGCGGCCGATCCACCGGCGGCCGAGCTGGGCGACCTCGTGCCCCAGGTGCAGCGGCGGGTCGGCGACGGCGTCCGGCTCAAGGAGGCGGTCGCCGAGGTGGCGGCCACGCACGGCGCCAGCAAGCGTGAGCTCTACGACGCGGTCATCGCGGCCCGCCCCTAACCCCCACCACCCTCCCTGTCCCCCGCCCCTCCCCCCGCCCCCTGCGGTGATCATGCACGTTCGCCCCGGGACTAGGGGCGAACGTGCATGATCCCCGAGGGAGGGTGGGGCGAACGTGCATGATCACGGCGAGGGGTGGGGGGCGCGGCTAGCCTGGGGTGATGGAGTTCCGCCGGATCCCGGGCCTGCCGCCGTACGTGTTCACGATCATCGACGGTCTCAAAGTCGAGGCTCGGCGGGCCGGGCGCGACGTGATCGACCTCGGCTTCGGCAACCCCGACATTCCCTCGCCGGCGCTCACCGTCGACAAGCTCGCCGAGGCCGCCCGCAACCCGCGCAACCACCGGTACTCGTCCTCGCGCGGCATCCCCAAGCTGCGCCAGGCCGTCGCCGCGATGTACCAACGCCGGTTCGGCGTCGAGCTCGACCCGGACACCGAGGTGATCAACACCATCGGCGCGAAGGAGGGGTTCAGCCATCTGATGTGGGTGCTGCTGCAGCCCGGTGATGCCGCGCTCGTGCCGTCCCCGTCGTACCCGATCCACCTGTGGGGGCCGTACTTCGCGGGGGCCGACGCGCGTCAGGTCGGCGTCGGCCCCGGGCAGGACTTCGTCGAGAACGTCATGGAGTCGTGGGAGTACGGCTGGCCGAAGCCGCGCGTCGTCGTCCTGTCGTTCCCGCACAACCCGACGACCGCCACGGTCGAGCTCGCCGACCTGCAACGCCTCGTCGACTGGGCGCGCGAGCGGGACGTCGTCCTGGTGCACGACTTCGCGTATGCCGAGACCGCCTTCGACGGCTGGATGCCACCGTCGATCCTGCAGTGCGAGGGCGGTCGCGAGGTCGCGGTCGAGCTGTACTCGATGACGAAGTCCTACTCGATGGCCGGCTGGCGGGTCGCGTTCCTCGTCGGCAACCGCGAGGTCGTGGCGGCACTGGCCAAGCTCAAGAGCTACCTCGACTACGGCACCTTCCAGCCGATCCAGATCGCGGCCACGGTGACTCTGGACGAAGAGCTCGAGTACCCCACGCAGGTCAACGCCATCTACCAGCATCGGCGGGACGCGCTCTGCGACGGCCTCGACCGCGCTGGCTGGGGCATCGACCGGCCGCGCGGCACGATGTTCGCCTGGGCGCCGATCCCCGAGGCGTACGCCGACATGGGGTCGATCGAGTTCGCGACGCACGTCGTGCGTGAGTGCGACGTCGCGCTGTCACCGGGCGTCGGCTTCGGAGCGCAGGGCGACGGCTACGTGCGCTTCGCCCTCATCGAGAACGAGCAGCGGATCGCCCAGGCCGCGCGCCAGCTACGTCGGGGGCTCACCCGCCTGCGCTGAGGCCCTTCTGCGGGTAGATCGTCTCGCGTCGCTCGAGCATCTCGACGAACTGCGCGATGCGCCGCGCGCGCGTCTCGGCGCGCTTGACCTGCCCCACTCGGTGCAGGACCGCGAAGCGGTTGGCGCTGGTCAGCAGCCCGAACACCTCTGCGGCGGCGGGGCTCGCGGCGATCGCGGTCGCGAGGTCGTCCGGCACCTGCGCGGTCGCCGGGCCGGCGTACGCCGCATCCCAGCGTCCGTCGGCGCGGGCCGCCTCGACCGCGGCCGTGCCGGCCGGCTGCATCAGCCCGGCCTCGGTGAGCCGGACGACGGTCGCGACATTGCGTTGGGACCACGCGCTGCGCGGGCGGCGGGGGGTGAAACGCTGGAACCAGACCGTGTCGTCTCCGCGCCGTGCCTGGCCGTCGATCCAGCCGTAGCACAGGGCCTGCTCGACGGCGTTGGCCCAGCGCAGGGTGGTCGGCTGGGTGGCACTCCCCTTGCCGAGGACTAGCCACACCCCGGGGGAGTCGGCGTGGTGCTCGTGCAGCCAGCCCCGCCACGCATCGGGGTCGGGCAGCAGCAGGTCGGGAAGGTCGTCGGCCATGTGAGGACGCTAGCTGCGGGCACCGACAGGCTAGGCCTGCCGCATCGTGCCGATGTGCTCGATGACCGCGGTCGTCGAGATCGACGGCGTGCGCTCGAGGTACACCACCTCGCAGATGTCGGACAGCGCGTCGAACTTGCCTGCCCAGTCATCGCCCATGACCAGGATGTCGGCCCCGTACTTCAGGACGTAGTCGCGCTTGAGCTCCAGCGACTCTTCGACGAAGACCTCGTCGACGCACTTGAGGTTCGCCACGAGCTCGCAGCGCTCGTCCTGGCTGAAGACCGCGGCCCGCGCCTTCTTGGCGATCGTCAGCGCATCCGAGGACACCCCTACGACCAGCCGGTCACCGGCAGCCCGCGAGCGCTGCAGGATGCGCAGGTGGCCGACGTGCAGCACGTCGAAGGTCCCGAACGTGATCACCGTGGTCATGCAGGTCGCCTCTCTTCGCGGTCGCGTCAGCCTAGCGACGCGCTCGACGGCGAGCCGTTGGCCGCGTCAGCGGCGGGAGCGGACAGCACGCAGCAGGCGTTGCCCTCCGGGTCGGCCAGCACGACCCAGGGCACGTCGCCCTGGCCGATGTCGATCGGGCGCGCTCCCAGCGTCACCAGGCGCTCGACCTCCTCGTCGCGGTCCGCTCCCCGCACCGGCCGGACGTCGAGGTGCATCCGGTCCAGCCCGCTGGGCAGGTCGCCGACCGGGTACATCTCGAGGAACAGGCCCTCGGGTGACCTCAGCGCCACCAGGTCGTGGTCCGCGCGCTCCCAGCCGGTCGCCGCCTGCCAGAAGGTCGCCAGGCGCTCCGGGTCGACCGCCCGGACGACGACGGCCGCCACGGCCCCGGCGGCGTACTGCGGGCGCGGCTCGAGCACGCAGAACACCGTGCCCTCGGGATCGCGAAGCACGGCCCACGGCACGTCACCCTGCCCGATGTCGGCCCGGGTGGCCCCGCTCGCCAGCAGTCGCTCGACCAGCCGCCGGTGGTGGTCCTCGTCACGGGTGGCGAGGTCGAGATGCAGCCGGATCTGGTGTGCCGAGATCGCCGGCACGGGCACGAACACCAGGCGCAGCGGCGGGTCGCCCTCCGGAGCGTCCAGGTCGACCTCGTGCGCGTCGCGGTAGGACTCCGACCAGCCGAGGGCCTGTGCCCACCACGCGGCCTGCGCGTCGACGTCCACCGCATTGACCACGACGTGCTCGAAGGCCGTGCTCACCCGATCACGGCCTCGGCCTCGATCTCCACCATCAGCCGGCGGTCGATCAGTGCCGACACCTCGACCATGGTCGAGACCGGCCGGATGTCGGCGAAGACCTCGCCGTGCGCCCGGCCGACATCGGCCCACGACGCGATGTCGGTGACGAAGGTACGAGTCAGGACGACGTCCGCAGCGCTCGCGCCGACCTCCTGAAGGGCTGCGACCACGCGACGCAACGCCTCCTGGGCCTGGGCATACGCGTCGTCACCACCAACGGGTGGACCGTCCGGCGTGCTGGCCGTGGTTCCCGCGACCCACACGTGGTCGCCGACGCGGATCGCCCGGCTGTAGCCCACCGGCGTCTCCCAGACAGCGCCGGACGACACGTGCTGCCGCTCCTGCTCGTTCATGGCGCGCACGCTACTCACCCACGGTGGGGCCGGGCGGCGAAATCCGCTGGCTGGCCCTCACTAGGCTCTCCCCATGACCCATGTGCTGTCCGCCGTTGCCTGGCCGTACGCCAACGGCCCGCGCCACATCGGCCACGTCGCCGGTTTCGGCGTGCCGTCCGACGTGTTCAGCCGTTACATGCGGATGGCCGGGCACGACGTGCTGATGGTGAGCGGCACCGACGAGCACGGCACGCCGATCCTCGTGCAGGCGGACGCCGAGGGCGTGCCCCCGCGTGAGCTGGCCGACCGCTACAACCGGATGATCGTCGAGGACCTCGCTGCGCTCGGCCTCAGCTACGACCTGTTCACCCGCACCACCACGCGCAACCACTACGCGGTGGCGCAGGAGCTGTTCCGCGGTGTGCAGCGCAACGGCTACCTGGTCGAACAGACCACGAGTGGAGCCATCTCGCCGTCCACCGGCCGCACCCTCCCCGACCGGTTCATCGAGGGCACCTGCCCGATCTGCGGCTACGACAGCGCTCGGGGCGACCAGTGCGACAACTGCGGGAACCAGCTCGACCCGACCGAGCTGATCGACCCGCGCAGCCGGATCAACGGGGAGACACCGCAGTTCGTCGAGACGCAGCACTTCTTCCTCGACCTGCCGGCGCTCGCCGAGGCGCTGGGTGAGTGGCTGGACGAGCGGGAGAGCACCGGCAAGTGGCGGCCGAACGTCATCGCGTTCAGCAAGAACCTCGTCGACGACCTGCGCCCGAGGGCCATGACGCGCGACCTCGACTGGGGCATCCCGGTGCCGGGGTGGGAGGACCAGCCGACCAAGCGGCTCTACGTCTGGTTCGACGCGGTGATCGGGTACCTGTCGGCGTCGATCGAGTGGGCGCGGCGCAGCGGCGACCCGGACGCCTGGCGAGCCTGGTGGAACGACCCGGAGGCCCTGTCGTACTACTTCATGGGCAAGGACAACATCACCTTCCACGCCCAGATCTGGCCGGCCGAGCTGATCGGCTACAACGGCAAGGGATCCCGGGGTGGCGAGCCCGGCACCTTCGGGCGGCTGGACCTGCCCACCGAGGTCGTCAGCAGCGAGTTCCTGACGATGGAGAGCCGCAAGTTCTCCTCCAGCCGCGGCGTCGTGATCTACGTGCGTGACTTCCTCGAGCGCTACCAACCGGACGCCCTGCGCTACTTCCTGTCGGCGGCCGGCCCCGAGACGCAGGACACCGACTTCACCTGGGCCGAGTTCGTTCGCCGGACCAACGACGAGCTCGTGGCGGGCTGGGGCAACCTGGTCAACCGCACGGCCAACCTGGTGCACAAGAACTTCGGCGAGATCCCGCCGGCTGGTGACCTGACGAACGACGACCGCGCGCTGCTCGCCGCGACCCTGGCCGGCTTCGACACGGTCGGGTCGCTGATCGGCAGCCACCGGATGAAGCAGGCGCTCGCCGAGGCGATGCGCGTGGTGTCGCAGGTGAACGGCTACCTGAGCGACCAGGCACCCTGGAAGCTCAAGGAGGACCGCGAGCGGATGGCCACCGTGCTGCACGTCGCAGTGCAGGCGATCAGCGACTGTCGTACGTTGCTGGCGCCGTTCCTGCCGTTCAGCGCGCAGACCGTGCACGAGATCTTCGGTGGCACCGGCGTTGTCTCGCCCATGCCCGAGATCCGCGAGGTCGACGACCTCGACGGCGGCCCGGCGTACCCGATCCTGACGGGCGACTACAGCGCGTTCCCCCGGTGGGCGTCCGTCCCGGTCACGGTCGGCGCCCCTGTCGGGCCACCGGTGCCGCTGTTCACCAAGCTCGACCTCTCGGTGGTGGACGACGAGCTGGCCCGGCTGGTGACGCCGGCCGCCGCCGACCCCGTGTCGTGAGCGAGCGGCCCGAGCTGCCGCCGGTGCCGGACCCGCTCCCGCTGCCGGTGGTCGACAACCACACCCACCTCGACATCGGTGCGGCCAGCCGCGACCAGTGGCCGCACCACCAGGGGGTCGCCGTCGACGACGGTGGTCTGGACGAGCTGGTCGAGGCGGCGGCGCAGGTGAACGTGACCCGTGCCGTGCAGGTCGGCTGCGACCTGCCCAGCGCGCGGTGGACGGTCGACCTGGTGGCCACCCGGCCGCGGCTGGTGGGCGCCGTCGCGCTGCACCCGAACGAGGCACCGCGGCTCGCCGAGTCCGGTGAGCTCGAGGCGGCGTACGCCGAGATCGCCGAACTGGCCCGCCGGCCGCGGATCCGCTGCGTGGGGGAGACCGGCCTGGACTACTTCCGGACGGGGCCGGAGGGGCGCGCCGTTCAGCAGGAGTCGTTCCGCTGGCACATCGCGCTGGCGAAGGAGCTCGACCTCACGCTGCAGATCCACGACCGCGACGCGCACGAGGACGTGCTGAGGATCCTGGCCGAGGAGGGGGCGCCGCGACGCACCGTGTTCCACTGCTTCAGCGGTGACGGCGAGCTGGCGCGACGGGCGGTGGACGCCGGCTACTACCTGTCGTTCGCCGGCACCGTCACCTTCAAGAACGCGCAGGGCCTGCGGGACGCCCTCGCCGTGACGCCGCTGGACCGGCTGCAGGTCGAGACCGACGCGCCGTACCTCACCCCGATGCCCTACCGCGGCCGGCCGAACGCCAGCTACCTGGTGCCCCATACGGTGCGGGCGATGGCGCAGACGCTCGCGGTCGACGTCCCGGCGCTGTGCCGTGCCCTCGACCAGACCGCCGAGCACCTCTACGGCCCGTGGTCCTGATGTTGATCACGTCAAGCAGGTGTCGGCCTGCTTGCCGAGGCGTGCACCCCTTGGCAAGCGCTCCGAACCCTCGGTAAGCGCGGCGGCGGCCGCCGCGCGCGCCGCCCAGCCGCCACCAGCGCGCCGCCCAGCCGCCACCAGCGCGCGCCCAGCCGCCACCAGCGCGCCACCCCACCCGGCGTCCGGCGTCACAATCCCGCACAATGAGGTGGATACCGGGTGTACGCGCCGCGGACCGCGGGCCGCCACGCTGACGGAAGAGGTGGGGCATGAACGGCGGTCGGCGGCAGACCGGAACCGCGTACGCACTGCTGGCGCCCAGCATCTTCGGCATCAGCGTCTTCCTGGTGCTGCCGATCCTCGTGGTCACGTGGCTCTCGTTCCACCGGTGGAACCTCATCTCCCCGGTCCGGCCGGCCGGCCTGGACAACTGGCGCTCGGTGCTGCAGGACGCCGCGTTCGGCCGCTCGCTGCTCATCACCGCGCTCTTCGTCGTCGCGGTGATCCCGATCCAGACCGTGCTCGGCCTGCTCGGCGCGAGCCTGCTCACCCGCGGCCTGCGTGGCTCGGCCGCCTTCCGCGTCGTCTACGTGCTGCCGTGGATCTGCGCTCCGCTCGTGTTGGGGGTCGTCTGGCGCTGGGTCCTGGCCCCGACGGACGGCGCGCTCAACGCGCTGATCCACCAGCGGGTGGAGTGGCTGGCGAGCCCGCAGCTCGCCCTGCCGTCCGTCGTCGCGGTCACCGTCTGGACCCAGGTCGGCTACGTCACCCTGTTCTTCACCGCGGGGCTGCAGGCGATCCCGACGCACCTGCTCGAGGCCGCTCGGATGGACGGCGCCGGCACCTGGCAGCTGTTCTCGAGGATCAAGCTGCCACTGCTGCGCCCGACGCTGTTCTTCGTCCTGGTGACCGGCGTCATCAGCAGCTTCCAGGTCTTCGACTCGATCTACGCACTGACCCCGCAGGGCGGTCCGCAAGGTGTCACCGACGTCATCGCCGGCCGGATCTACTACCAGGCGTTCCAGTCGCGCGACATCGGCGCGGCCTCGGTGATGGCGCTGCTGCTGTTCGCCCTGCTCGTCGTCATCACCCTCGGGCAGCAGCGGTGGTTCGCCCGCCGCACGACGTACGACCTGTCGACATGAGCGAGCCGTTGCGCGCCCGGCCGCCGCGGGCGCTCCGGGGCACGCGCGGGGGGGACCTGCTGGCGTACGCCGTGCTGCTCGTGAGCGCGTTGGTGACCCTGGCGCCGTTCCTGCTCAGCCTGATGACGGCGGTGAAGACCCCGGGTCAGTTCGCCCGGGAGTCGGCGCTGGCACCGCCGCAGCCGGTCACCGCCGGCAACTTCACCGACCTGTTCGGCGGCCAGTACGACTTCCTGACGCCCGTCGTCGTCACCGCGCAGGTCGTGATCGTGATCCTGGTGGGTCAGCTGCTGTTCTCGGTGCTGGCAGCGTTCGCGTTCGCCCGGCTGTCGTTCCCCGGCCGCGACGCGCTCTTCTGGGTCTACCTCGGCACGCTGATGGTGCCGCAGATCGTCACGATCATCCCGCTGTACGCGATGTTCGCCGCTGCCGGGCTCCGCAACACCTTCTGGGCGCTGGTGCTGCCGCAGGTCTTCGGCTCGCCGTACGCGATCTTCCTCCTGCGCGAGTACTTTCGCGGTATCCCTGAGGACCTGATCAGCGCCGCCCGGCTGGATGGCTGCAACACGTTGCAGGTGCTGCGCCACGTGGTGGTGCCGGTGAGCCGGCCGATCCTCGCGACGCTCGCCATCATCACCGTGGTGGCGCACTGGAACAACTTCCTCTGGCCGCTGGTCATCACGAGCGGCCCGACGTGGCGCACGCTCACCCTGGCCACCGCCAACCTCCAGTCGCAGTACAACGGCAACTGGACCCTCGTCATGGCGGCCACCACGGTGGCCATCGTCCCGCTGCTGGCCGTCTTCCTGGCCTTCCAGCGGCACGTCGTCCGATCCATCACCATCACCGGTTTCAAGTGAGAGGCACAGTCATGAGAGCCCGACCCCTCGCCCTGGTGTCCCTGGTCGCCCTGGCCCTGGCGCTCGCCGCGTGCTCGCCGTCCCGCTCGGCCGGGACCGGTGGCGGCGACTCCGCCGGACAGACGACCGTGACGGTGCGGATCTGGGACGACCAGGTGCAGAAGGCGTACGAGGCGTCGTTCGCGGCGTTCCACGAGGCCAACCCCGACATCACCGTCAAGGTTAACCTGGTGCCGTTCGCCGACTACTTCACCAAGCTGCCGCTCGACGTCTCCAGCGGCGACGTCGACGACATCTTCTGGGTCAACTCCTCGCCGTTCGGCCAGCTCGCCGACAGCGGCGCGCTCCTCGACATCGACAAGGCCCTGCCGGACGAGAAGGCGGGCTGGGTCAAGGCCGCCGTCGAGCAGTACACCCGCAACGGCGTGCTGTGGGGCGTGCCCGCCCTCACCGACGGTCGCACGGTCGTCTACTACAACAAGAAGCTCGTCGACGCCGCCGGAGTCGACCCGACCAAGCTGACCTGGAACCCGAATGACCCGGCCGCCGACACCTACCTCGCGGCAGCGAAGAAGCTCACCAAGGACACCAGCGGTCGCACCGCCGACCAGCCCGGCTTCGACGGCAGGCGGCTCGCGCAGTACGGCACCAACGCTGCCAACGACCTGGGTGCGATCTACTACAACTTCATCGGCTCCAACGGCGGCCGGTTCCAGGCGGACGACGGCACGTTCGTGTTCGGCCAGGACCCGAAGAGCGTGCAGGCCATGGACTACGTGGTGAAGCTGATCAACACCCACCACGTCGCGCCGTCCGCGGCCGACACCAACGACAACGGCGACTTCAGCCGCGACAAGTTCCTGCAGGGCAAGCTGGCGCTCTTCGAGTCCGGCACCTACAACCTCAAGAACGTCGCGGACGGCGCGCGCTTCGACTGGGGCATCGCGCCCATGCCGGCCGGCCCCGCGGGACGGGTCAGCGTCGTCAACAGCATCATCGCGGCGGGCAACGCCAAGACCGCGCACAAGGCAGCCACCGAGAAGGTGCTGGGCTGGCTCGGGTCGGCGAAGGGTGCCTCCTACCTCGGCGCCTCGGGTGCCGCGCTGCCGGCGGTCACGGCCGCCCAGCAGTCCTACTACGACTACTGGAAGAAGGCGGACGTCGACACCGCGCAGTTCGGTCAGGCCAGTGGAACGGGCACGATCCGCGCGCCGTTCGGGCCAGGGTTCCTGGATGCCAACAACGCCTACAACCCGGTCTTCAAGGAGATCTTCGCCGGACGCACGCCGGTGCAGCAGGGGCTGAAGAAGGCGCAGGACGCCGCGAACGCCGCCCTGAAGTAGCGCTCACGGCGAGGCGAGCAGCTGCCTCAGTTCGGCGTGCGCGGCGAGGTAGCCGTCGAGCAGCTGCTGGGCGACCCGGGCCGAGTCGACCAGCGGATGCAGCGCGAACGCCCGCAACGCCGCGTCCCGCGAGCCGGTAGCGGCCGCGTCCAGCGTGGCCACCTCGACGGCCCGCACCGCGCTCACCAGCCCCAGCTGGTGCTCGTCCAGCCCGGACACGGCCAGTGGGTGGGCGCCCCGCGCGTCGACCCGCGCCGGCACCTCGACGACGGCGTCCGGCGACAGCTGGGGGATCGTTGCCCCGTTGCGGACGTTCAGGACCAGCTCGGCCGGCTCGCCCGTGGTGACCGCCCGCATGACCGACAGGGCGACCTGCTCGTAGCCGCCGCCGAGCAGGTCGGCCTCGTCGCGCTGCTCACCCTCGGCCCGGGCCTCGACGAGGTAGCCCTCCTCGCGCTGACGGCGGGCCGCCTCCCAGGCCGGCAGCGCGCCGTCCGCCGAGGCGGCCAACCGGGGGTACAGCTCGGCCTGCTGCGCCGCGAGCGTCTCGCCTCGCGTCGCGTCCGCGCGCCCTGCCGCGGCGACGGCCTCGCGGGTGAAGTAGTAGTAGAAGAGGTACTCGTTCGGCAGCGATCCCAGCACCCGCAGCAGGTCAGGCCCGAACAGTCGCCCCTCCTCGAACCCGGCCAGCCGCACGGGATCGGCCAACAGCCCGGGCAGGTGGTCGACGCCGTCGACGACCAGCGACCGCAGCCAGCCGAGGTGGTTCAGGCCGGTGTAGTCGGCGGTCACGGACGCCGGGTCGAGGCCGGCCGCGAGGGTGGCGCGGCGCACCAGCCCGGACGGCGAGTCGCAGATCCCGATGACGCGCTCGCCAAGGACCTGCTGCATGGCGGCGGTCACCATCCCCGCCGGGTTGGTGAAGTTCACCACCCAGCTCGCGGGGGCGATGGCGGCGATCCGGCGGGCGAGGTCGACGGCGACCGGGATCGTGCGCAGCGCGTACGCCACCCCGCCCGCCCCGGTGGTCTCCTGGCCGAGCACGCCGTGCCGCAGCGCCACGCGCTCGTCCGCGACCCGTCCCTCGGTTGATCCCACCCGGATCGCCGAGAAGACGACGTCCGCGCCGCGCAGCGCCTCGTCGACGGACGTCGTCGCCCGCACCTGCGGTGATCCTGGCTGGAGCCCGAGGACGACGTGCTCGATCGCCCTGAGCCGCAACGGATCCGTGTCGTAGAGCACCACATCGTCGACCAAGTCGTGCGCCGAGGCGTCACGGAGAGCTCGCACGACAAGCGGTACGCGGAAGCCGCCACCGCCTAGGATCGTCAACTGCATGCCAGCATCCTGTCGCGCCGTTCGAAGGAGCGCACGATCGTCGAGTCCGTGACCCACCGCTACGACCCGCTCGCCGCGACGCGACGCGACGGCGACGGCTTCGACCTGCTGCTCACCGGCACCGTGTTCTTCGACCTCATCTTCACCGGCCTGCCCGAGCGGCCCGCGACAGGCGCCGAGGTGTGGGCCGAGGGCATGGGCTCGTGCCCGGGCGGTGTCGCCAACGTCGCCATCGCCGCGAGCCGGCTCGGGCTGCGCACGTCGCTCGCTGCTGCCTTCGGCGACGACTCCTACGGCGACTTCAACTGGTCGACGCTGCACGAGCAGGAGGGCGTCGACCTGTCGCGCTCGCGTCGCTACGACGGCTGGCACTCACCGGTGACCGTCTCGATGTCGGTCGACCTGGACCGCTCGATGGTCTCGCACGGCCACGCGCCGCCCGAGGACGCCAGCACGATGATCGGTGAGCCGCCTGCTGCCCGGGCCGCGCTCGTCGACCTGCAGCCCGAGCTCGAGCCGTGGGCACGCAAGGCCCGCGAGCGCGGCACCCTGCTGTTCGCCGACACCGGGTGGGACCCCAGCGGGGAGTGGTCGGCCGACACGCTGGCGCAGCTGGACCACCACCACGCCTTCATGCCGAACAGCCTCGAGGCGATGGCCTACACGCGCACCGACGACCCGTGGGCGGCGCTGTACGCGCTGGCCGACCGCGTGCCGATCGCCGTCGTCACCGCCGGCGGGCACGGCGCGTTGGCGGTCGACTCGATCACCGGTGAGGAGGAGTGGGTGCCGGCGCTGCCGGTGACCCCGCTCGACCCCACGGGCGCGGGTGACGTGTTCGCGGCGGCTTTCGTCACCGGAACGCTGGCCGGGTGGCCGCTGGCCGAGCGGCTGGGCTTCGCCAACCTGGCGGCCTCGCTCGCCGTCCAGCAGTTCGGCGGCTCGCTGGCGGCGCCGGGCTGGGGTGACGTCGCGGACTGGTGGCACGAGACGGAGAAGCGGGGCAGCGGCGCCGGTGCGCACTGGCTGCGGCGGTACGCCTTCCTGCGGGACGTCGTGCGCGACGTCCCGGGCGCCGCGGTGCGCCGGGCCACCGCCACGCTGGGGCGGCGCTCGGATGCCCAGCGGCCGCGCCAGCGCCACCGTTGAGCCCCTGCGTGCCGGCAAAACCGCAGGTCAGGGGCTTGCGTTTGGCCTGTCGTGACTCTTTCGTTACCCTCGTTTGCTGTTGGCCGTGGTCGGGGAAGACCTCGGGCAGCGCGCACGTGGGGGTGCGTCCGTCGGACGCACCCCTTTTGCATGTGATCACCGGACGGCGCTGGCGTCGTCCGCTCCTGGTTGCTGCGGCGTGCGCGCGAGGCCCGAGACCGTGCCCGGGTGCTTCTAGGTTTGGACCACCGTGATCTCACGCTCCACCCGCATGATCGTCCAGGGTCTGACCCTGACCGGCCTCGTGGCCGGGACGGTCGCCTTCACGAGCTTCGACAAGAGCGTCGACCTCGTCGTCGACGGTCACCACCAGTCGGTGCACGCGTTCGGCAGCACCGTGGGCGACGTCCTGAGCAGCGAAGGCATCACCGTCGGCGATCACGACATCGTGTCGCCGTCGTCCTCGACGCCGGTGCAGGACGGTAGCTCGGTGGTGGTGCGGTACGGCCGCCAGCTCACGGTCACGATCGACGGCCGCGAGCGGGAGTACTGGACGACGGCCCTGACCGTCGACGAGGCGCTGGCCCAGCTGGGTCTGCGCGCCGACTCGGCCCGGCTCTCGGTGTCGCGCTCGTTGCCGCTGGGTCGTCGCGGCCTCGACATGGCGCTCGACACCCGCAAGGACGTGACGCTGGTCGTGGGCGGAAAGCCCTCGAAGCGCACGACGTACGCGAGCACCGTCGGCGACCTGCTGGCCGACGTGGGCGTGCAGCCCGGCAAGCTCGACCGCCTGTCGGTGCCGAAGGAGCGCCCGCTCACCACCGGCGCGACCGTTCGGCTCGACCGAGTGAAGCAGAAGCGCCAGACCAAGCTCAGCACCCTCGGCTTCACCACGAAGTCCACGACGTCCGCCTCGATCGACAAGGGCACGACGAAGGTCACCACGAAGGGCAAGCCGGGTACGGCCCGGATCACCTACGTGCTGACGTACGTCAACGGCAAGCTCGCGACCCGCAAGCAGGTCACCCGGGTCGTGGTGACCCAGCCGGTCGCCCAGGTGCAGCAGGTGGGCACCCGCAAGGTCGCGCCCTCCTCCTCCAACCTGCCCAGCGGTGGCAGCGGGCTCAACTGGGCCGCGCTGGCGCAGTGCGAGTCCGGCGGCAACCCGCGGGCGGTCAACCCGGCGGGCTACTACGGGCTCTACCAGTTCTCGCTGTCCACCTGGCGCAGCGTGGGCGGTTCGGGCAACCCGATCGACGCCTCGCCGGCCGAGCAGCTGAAGCGGGCCAAGATGCTCTTCGCCCGAGGCGGCGCGGCCCAGTGGGGCTGCGGCTCCCACCTCTACGACTGACCCTTTCCGCCACTCAGACCGCTTTCCGCCACTCAGGCCGGTTTCCTCGCCAGGAAACCGGCCTGAGTGACGCAAAGGGTGCCGCGGGGCAGGCGTGGGCCGGTCTGGCACAGTGGCCCGGTGAGCGACGACGGGCTGTTGGGCGGCAGTGACGTCCGGGCGCTGGCCCAGGCGCTCGACCTGCGCCCCACCAAACAGCGCGGCCAGAACTTCGTCATCGACGCCAACACCGTGCGCCGCATCGTGCGCACCGCCGATCTCGTGCCGGACGACGTCGTCGTCGAGGTCGGGCCGGGCCTCGGCTCGCTCACCCTCGGCCTGCTGGACGTCGTCCAGCGCGTCGTCGCCCTCGAGATCGACCCGGCGCTGGCCCAGGCGCTGCCGCACACGGTCCAGGCCCGCAGGCCGGACGTCGCCGACCGGCTCGAGGTGGTGCTGGACGACGCGCTGCGGGTGACGGCGGTGCCCGGCCCGCCGCCGACCGCCCTCGTGGCCAACCTGCCGTACAACGTGTCGGTGCCGGTGTTGCTGCACCTGCTCGAGCTGCTGCCGTCGCTGCGCTCGGTGCTGGTGATGGTGCAGGCCGAGGTCGCCGACCGGCTGGCGGCCGGCCCCGGCTCCAAGGTCTACGGGGTGCCGAGCCTGAAGACCGCCTGGTACGGCGAGGTGACCCGCGCCGGCTCGGTGGGCCGGGCGGTGTTCTGGCCGGCACCCAACGTCGACAGCGGGCTGGTACGGCTGATCCGCCGCCCGGAGCCGGCCAGCGCCGCAGGTCGCGCCGCCGTGTTCGCGCTCGTCGACGCGGCGTTCGCCCAGCGGCGCAAGACGTTGCGCGCCGCGCTCGCCGGCTGGGCCGGGTCGGCGCCGGCCGCCGAGCAGCTGCTCACGGCGGTCGGCATCGACCCGCGAACCCGTGGCGAGCAGCTGGGGCTGGCGGCCTTCGTTGCGCTCGCCGATGCGCGGGCTGCCGCGGCTCTCGCCTAGGGTGGCCCCATGTCAGGTGATCGCACGGGAAGCGTGAGCGTTCGCGCCCCGGCGAAGATCAACCTCGACCTGTCAGTCGGCGCTCGCGGTGCCGACGGCTTCCACCCGCTGGGCACCGTCTTCCATGCCGTCAGCCTGTTCGACGACCTCACCGTCACTCCGGCGGACGACGGCATCACGCTCGAGGTCACCGGCGACCACCTGGACGGCGTCCCGCTCGACGACACCAACCTGGCCGTGCGGGCCGCCCGGCTCGTGGCGCGGCGTGGTGGGGTCGACAGCGGCGCGCACCTGTTGCTGCACAAGGGAATCCCGGTCGCCGGCGGGATGGCCGGCGGCTCGGCCGACGCCGCCGCAGCGCTGGTCGCCTGCGACGCCGCGTGGCGCACCTGCCTCGACCGCAACGAGCTGCTCGAGCTGGCCGCCGAGCTCGGGTCGGACGTCGCCTTCGCGCTCGTCGGCGGCACGGCCATCGGATCGGGGCGGGGTGAGCAGATCACGCCGGCTCTCGCTCGGGGCCAGTACCACTGGGTGCTGGCGTTGAGCGACGAGGGACTGTCGACCCCTGACGTCTACGCGGAGTTCGACCGGCTCACCGCGACGCGCGCGCTGGCCGAACCCCGGGTCGACGACAGCGTGATGACCGCACTGCGCCGCGGCGACAGCGTCGCCCTCGGCAAGGCACTGCGCAACGACCTCCAGGCGGCCGCCTGCTCGCTGCGCCCAGACCTCGGCGACCTGCTCGACGTCGGCCTCGAGTTCGGCGCCCTCGGTGGGGTCGTGAGCGGGTCCGGGCCCACGGTCGCGTTCCTGGTGCGCGACAACGAGCACGCCCTCGACCTGTCGGTGGCGTTGACCGCATCGGGCGCCTGCGAGGTGGTCCGCCGCGTGCACGGGCCGGTGCATGGCGCCCGGGTCGGCGACCTGCCCCGGCTGGCCTGAGCATGGCTGCGGCACCCGTCAACCTGGTCAACCTCGAGCGCGCGCGGCTGGCGTTCGCGACCACCGTCCTGCTCGACGACGTCTCGCTCGGAGTGGCCGCCGGCGACCGGATCGGCGTGGTCGGGCGTAACGGCGGCGGCAAGACGACGCTGCTGCGGGTGCTGGCCGGCCGCCAGGACGTCGACTCGGGACGGGTCACCCAGACCGGCGGCTTGCAGGTCGCCGTGCTGGGGCAGGACGACGAGCTCGACCCGACGATGACCGTGCGCCAGTGCGTGGTCGGCGATCGTGCCGACCACGAGTGGGCCGGGGACGCGCGGGCGCGGGACGTCGTCGCCGGGCTGCTCGGCGGACTGGACGCCGCGGCCGTCGGCGGGCTCGACGCATTGGTCGGGCCGATGTCCGGTGGCGAGCGGCGTCGGGTCGCCCTGGCGCGCTACCTCGTCGACGACCCCGACCTGTTGCTGCTCGACGAGCCCACCAACCACCTGGACGTCGAGGGCGTCGACTGGCTGGCCCGGCACCTGGCGGCCCGGCGGCCGTCGTCCGCGCTCGTCGCGATCACGCACGACCGCTGGTTCCTGGACGCCGTGGCCTCGTCGACCTGGGAGGTGCACGACGGCACCGTCGACGCCTACGAGGGCGGCTACGCGGCGTACGTGCTGGCTCGCGCCGAGCGCGCGCGGGTCGCGGCCACGACCGAGGAGCGGCGGCAGAACCTGCTGCGCAAGGAGCTTGCCTGGCTGCGCCGCGGACCGCCGGCGCGCACGAGCAAGCCGCAGTTCCGGATCGACGCCGCGAACGCGCTGATCGAGGACGTTCCGCCGCCGCGTGACGAGGTCGAGCTGCTGCGGTTCGCGACCACCCGGCTGGGCAAGGACGTCGTCGACCTCGAGGGCGTCGGGGTGCGGCTCGGCGAGCGGGTCCTGCTGGACGACGTCACCTGGCTGCTCGGGCCGGGTGACCGCGTCGGGGTGGTCGGGGTCAACGGCTCTGGCAAGTCGACGCTGCTGCGGTTGCTCAGCGGCGACGTCCAGCCGACGTCGGGACGGGTGAAGACCGGCCGCACCGTGCGCCTGGCATTCCTCACCCAGGAGGTCCGCGAGCTGGAGGCGCTGGCCGAGCGGCGCGTGGTCGACGCGGTGGCCGAGGTGCGCGAGGTGACGCACCTGGGCAAGCGCGAGGTCACGGCGTCCCAGCTGGCCGAGCGGCTGGGCTTCACCGGCTCGCGGCAGCAGTCGCTGGTCAAGGAGCTCTCCGGTGGCGAGCGCCGGCGGCTGCAGCTGTTGCGACTGCTGATGGACGAGCCGAACGTGCTGCTGCTGGACGAGCCGACGAACGACCTGGACGTCGATACCCTGACCGCGCTGGAGGACCTGCTCGACGGCTGGGCCGGCACGCTGGTCGTCGTCTCGCACGACCGGTACGCGCTCGAGCGGATGTGCACCCGCCAGGTGGCCCTGCTCGGCGACGGCGGGCTGCGCGACCTGCCCGGCGGCGTCGAGGAGTACCTCGCGCTGCGCGCCGCGCAGGGCCGAGGGGGCGGCGCGGCCCGGCCGCGGGCGGAACGGCCTGCTGTGCACGGTGCGTCCGGCCCCACGCCGGAGCAGCAGCGCGCCGCCCGCAAGGAGATGGCGCGGCTGGAGCGGCAGGTCGAGCGGCTGGAGCGGCAGGTAGCCCAGCTGCACGCCGACCTGGCGGACCACGCGACCGACCACGTCGCGGTGGCCGAGCTGGACGAGCGGCTGCGCGCGGTGCTGGCCGAGCGCGACGAGGTCGAGGCGCTGTGGATGGCGGCGGCGGAGCTCGGCGGTTGAGCGGGCCGCTACGCTCCACGCCGTGACGACGAACTCGGGGGACGGCGTGCGGGTCGACGTCGAGTGGGGCCTGTCCGGTGCCCGTGGCTTCACCGACGGCCCGGACCGCGCCGACGTCGTGGTCGTCGTCGACGTCCTGTCCTTCTCCACGTCCGTGACGGTCGCCTGCGAGCGCGGTGCCCGGGTGTGGCCGCACCCCGGGGGCGAGGCGGCGCACGAGCTGGCGCGGTCGCTCGAGGCCGTGCTCGCCGGCACGCGCTCACACCGCTCGGGGCCGTCGCTCTCGCCCGCGTCGCTCCTCGACCTGCCGGAGGGCACGCGGCTGGTGCTGCCGTCGCCGAACGGCTCGTCGATCTCGCACGTGCTGATGGCCGCCCCTGCCCTCGTCCTCGTCGGTTGCCTGCGCAACGCCGCCGCCGTCGCGGAACGCGTTGCGGCACAGGTGAGCTCGCTGCCGACTGCGGGCGCTGCGGGAGCCGCCGGTGTTGCGGGAACGGCCGGTGCCCGCGTCGCCGTCGTCCCGGCCGGAGAGCGGTGGGCCGACGGATCGCTCCGGGTCGCCTACGAGGACCACGTGGGGGCCGGAGCGGTGATCGCGCGGCTCGCCCGGCGGCTGCCGGGCCTGGAGCTGTCGCCGGAGGCCCGGGTGGCCGCGGCCGCCTTCGACCAGCGCGAGGACCTCAGCCACACGCCGTCCGGCCGCGAGCTGGTCGAGCGTGGGTTCGCCGAGGACGTCGCGATCGCCTCCGAGGTCGACGTCTCCGGCGTCGTGCCCGTCCTGCGCGACGGCTCCTTCACCCCCGCCTGACCCTCGACCGCCCTTGGACGTTGATCACGTCAAGCAGGCGACGGCCCGCTTGCCGAGGGTTCCAACCCTCGGCAAGCAACCGAAGACCTGCTTGACGTGATCAACTGCGGAGCGACCGGCCGGGGGCGCGGGGGAAGGGGGCGGCGGGAGTTTAGGCGCGGGCGTCGAAGGGGAGCACGAGACGGCGCAGCAGAGACGCGAGCGCCTCGCGGTCGCGGCCGTCCAGCTCGCCCAGCAGTGCGCGCTCCCGGTCGAGCAGGCCGGCGAAGGCGTCGTCGACGGTTCGCCGTCCGGTGCGGGTGAGCCGCACGATCACTCCCCGCCGGTCGCGCGGGTCGGGCAGTCGCTGCACCAGCCCGCGGGCGGTCAGCCGGTCGACCCGGTTGGTCATCGTGCCGCTCGTGACCAGGGTCTGGGTGACCAGCTGGCCAGGCGACAGCTCGTACGGCGCGCCCGCGCGACGCAGGGCTGACAGGACGTCGAACTCCCAGGTCTCGAGGTCGCGCTCGGCGAAGGCCGCGCTGCGCGCGCGGTCGAGGTGGCGGGCCAGCCGGGAGACGCGAGAGAGCACCTCGAGCGGTGCCACGTCGAGGTCGGGTCGTTCGCGCTGCCAGGCGGCGACGATCCGGTCGACCTCGTCGGGAGTGGTGCTCACCTGCGCCAGTCTAGGCGCCATCAAGCATCTTGACATCGAGAAAGCCGGGATCGGCTCCCTGCACCGCACGACCATCTCTCTTGACATCAAGATACTCGGCTGCAACCCTGACCCGGTCAGTGAAACGCCGTCGCGGGGAGGTCCGATGGTCAGCTGGGACCCCGACCGCTACACACAGTTCGCTGCGCAGCGCAGCCGCCCCTTCGACGAGCTCGTCGCGCGAATCGGCGCCGAAGCTCCGCGCAGCGTCGTCGACCTGGGTTGCGGCGCAGGCGATCTCACCGCGTCCCTCGCCCGACGCTGGCCGACGGCGACAGTGCATGGCATCGACTCCTCGCCGCAGATGCTCGAGCGCGCCGCGGCCGAGGCCACGGCACCGGACCTCGCCGGCCGGCTCACCTTCGCCGAGGGCGACCTCGCCGCCTGGCAGCCAGAGGTGCCGGTCGACGTCATCGTCACGAACGCCGCGCTGCAGTGGGTGCCCGGCCACCTCGATTTGCTGACCGAGTGGGTCGATGGGCTCGCCCCCGGTGGGTGGCTGGCGCTGCAGGTGCCGGGCAACTTCGACGCGCTCTCCCACGTGCTGATGCGCGACCTCGCCACCGAGCCGCGGTTCGCCGAGCGGTTGGCCGGCGTACTGCGCGGAGCCGACTCCGTCGCCGAGCCGGCCGAGTACGCGCAGCTGCTCGCCGAGACCGGCTGCACCGTCGACGCCTGGGAGACCACCTACGCGCAGGTACTCGACCCAGGCGGCGACCACGGCGACGACGCGGTGCTGGCCTGGGTGACGGGCACGGGTCTGCGACCTGTCCTGACGGCGCTTGAGGCCGAACCCGTTGTGCGAGAGCAGTTCCGAGCCGAGTACGCGGCCCGGCTCCGGCGCGCCTATCCCCGGCACCGCTGGGGCACGCTGTTCCCGTTCCGGCGCGTGTTCTGCGTCGCCCACCGTGAGGAGAACCGTTGAGTCAGACCCCGCTGGTCGTGGGACTGCACCACGTCCAGGTCTCGTGCCCGGCCGGTAGCGAAGACGCCCTGCGCGCCTTCTATTCCGACGTCCTGGGCATGACCGAGCTGACCAAGCCGCCCGTCCTCGCCGCCCGCGGTGGCGCGTGGTTCCGTTCCGGGAGCTGCGAGATCCACTGCGGGGTCGAGGAGGGCTTCGCCCCGGCGCGCAAGGCGCACCCCGGCATCGCCGTGTCGGACGTCGAGCGGCTGGCCGAGCGCGTCGCGGCTGCCGGGCACCCGGTGCGCTGGGACGACTCGATCGCCGGCCTGCGCCGGTTCCACACCGACGACCCCGTGGGCAACCGCATCGAGCTGCTCCAGGCGTAGCCCCAGCGGAGGTCGGCTACCGCTTGCCGGGGAGGCTGCGCAGGGTGGGCTGGGCCTCCAGGCCGGACAGCCCGTTCCAGGCCAGGTTCACCACGTGCGCCGCCACCTCGGCGCGCTTGGGCTTGCGAGCGTCCAGCCACCACTGGCCGGTGAGCGCGATCATCCCGACGAGCATCTGCGCGTACATCGGGGCCGTCTTCGGGTCGAGGCCGCGCCGCTTGAACTCGGCGGCCAGAAGGTGCTCGACCTGGCTGGCCACGTCGCTGATCAGGCTCGAGAACGTGCCGGTCGCCTGCGCCACGGGGGAGTCGCGCACCAGGATCCGGAAGCCGTCGGTGGAGTTCTCGATGTAGCCGAGCAGCGCGAGCGCCGCCTGCTCGACCAGCCCGCGCGAGCTGCCACCGCTGGAGAGCGCGCCGGTGATCTCGTCCAGCAGGTACCGGATCTCACGGTCGACGACGACCGCGTAGAGCCCCTCCTTGCCACCGAAGTGCTCGTAGACCACCGGCTTGGACACCTCGGCTCGGGCGGCGATCTCCTCGACGCTGGTGCCCTCGAAGCCCTTCTCGGCGAACAGCCGTCGACCGACATCGAGCAGCTGCTCGCGGCGCTGCGGACCGGTCATCCGGGCCCGCGAGCCGGCACCCCGCCGTCCCGCCGGGCGCGCCGCAGCCCCGTCGGCGCCCACACCGGAGCCGACGCCGCGAACGTGCGGCGTGGGCTCGGGCACGCCCGCTGGTGGTCCGCGCCGGTCGGCAGGTGGGGTCATGGCCCCCATCATGCCCGCCGCTGACAGTATGGAATGGTCCCCCGCGTCGCATCGGCGACGTTCCGCCCTGGTGTAACGGCAGCACGCAGGCCTTTGGAGCCTTGCAGTCCACGTTCGAATCGTGGGGGCGGAGCCCGGCGGGGGAGCCCGCGTCGGACGGGTAGCATGCCCGGGTGCCAGATCATCGCCCGGCCGCCGTCGTCGTCCTCGCGGCAGGCGAGGGAACCCGGATGAAGTCCGCAGTCCCCAAGGTCCTGCACAGCATCGGGGGTCGTTCGCTGCTCGGCCACGCCGTGCACGCCGCGCAGGGGCTGCGCCCTGAACACCTTGTGGTCGTCGTCCGGCACCAGCGCGACCTCGTCGCCGAGCATGTCGGGCAGATCGCGCCGCAGGCCGTCGTGGCCGACCAGGACGAGATCAAGGGCACCGGGCGCGCCGTGCAGTGCGGCCTGGCGGCGCTGCCCGAGCTCGACGGCACGGTCGTGGTCACCTACGGCGACGTGCCCCTGCTGCGCGACGACACCCTGGCCGCCCTGGTGGCGGCGCACGAGGAGTCGGCCAGCGCCGTCACCGTGCTCACCGCGGTCGTCGACGACCCCACCGGCTACGGCCGGGTGCTGCGCGACGCTGACGGTCAGGTGGCCGGGATCGTCGAGCAGAAGGACGCCGACGCCGAGCAGCTCGCCGTGCGGGAGATCAACTCCGGCATCTACGCCTTCGACGCCCGCACGTTGAGCGCGGCCCTCTCCCGCGTGACTACCGACAACGTGCAGGGCGAGATGTACCTCACGGACGTGCTGGCCATCGTGCGTTCCGACGGCGGCCGGGTCAGCGCGCACGGGCTGGACGACGTGTGGCAGACCGAGGGCGTCAACGACCGGGTGCAGCTGGCCCGGATGGGCGCCGAGCTGAACCGCCGCGTCGTCGAGTCCTGGATGCGGGCCGGTGTGACCGTCGTCGACCCGGCCACCACCTGGGTCGACGTCCAGGTCGAGCTCGAAGCCGACGTCCTGGTGCTGCCGGGCACGCAGCTGCACGGCGCCACCCGGGTGTCGACCGGCGCGACGATCGGCCCCGACAGCACGCTCACCGACGTCGTCGTCGGGCCCGGCGCCAGCGTCGTGCGCACCCACGGCAGCGGCGCCGAGGTCGGGGCCGGCGCGAGCGTCGGCCCGTTCGCCTACCTGCGTCCGGGCACGCGGCTGGGGGCCGACGGCAAGATCGGCACCTTCGTCGAGACCAAGAACGCCGACATCGGCGCCGGGTCCAAGGTGCCGCACCTGTCGTACGTCGGCGACGCCACGATCGGCGTCGGCACGAACATCGGCGCCGCGTCGGTGTTCGTCAACTACGACGGCGTCACCAAGTCGCGCACGACGGTGGGAGACCACTGCCGCACCGGGTCCGACAACATGTTCGTCGCACCGGTCACCGTCGGCGACGGCGCCTACTCGGGTGCGGGCACCGTGATCCGCAAGGACGTCCCCCCGGGATCGCTGGCACTCAACGTCGCCCCGCAGCGCAACGTCGAGGGCTGGACGCTCACCAAGCGGGCCGGGACGCCGTCGGCCGAGGCGGCCCAGCGCGCGCTCGACGCAGCCCGCACCGCGGACCAGCAGATGGCTCAGCAGCACACCGGTGACCAGCCGGGACCGTCCACCTCCGATGAAGGGAACGCCCCGGCATGACCGGCATCACGACCACCGGCGAGAAGCGCCTCGTCCTGATCAGTGGCCGCGGCTACCCCGAGCTGGCCGAGGAGGTCGCCCGCGAGCTGGGTGTGGAGCTCGTCGACACGACGGCCTACGACTTCGCCAACGGCGAGATCTACGTGCGCTTCCAGGAGAGCCTGCGCGGCTGCGACGCCTTCGTGATCCAGAGCCACACCTCGCCGATCAACCAGTGGGTGATGGAGCAGCTGATCATGACCGATGCGCTGAAGCGGGCCTCGGCCAAGCGGATCAGCTGCGTGATGCCATTCTACGGCTACGCGCGCCAGGACAAGAAGCACCGCGGCCGTGAGCCGATCTCGGCCCGGCTGATGGCCGACCTGTTCAAGACCGCGGGCGCCGACCGGTTGATCTGCGTCGACCTCCACGCGGCGCAGATCCAGGGCTACTTCGACGGCCCGGTCGACCACCTCTGGGCCCTGCCGTTGCTGGCGAAGTACGTCGGCGCGCGGGTCGAGCGCTCGAACCTCACCATCGTCTCGCCGGACGCCGGCCGGGTGCGCGTCGCGGACCAGTGGTCGGACAAGCTCGGCGCCCCGCTGGCCATCATCCACAAGCGCCGCGACCCGTCGGTGCCGAACCAGGTGAAGGTGCACGAGGTGGTCGGTGACGTCGAGGGCCGCACCTGCGTGCTCGTCGACGACATGATCGACACCGCCGGCACCATCTGCCAGGCGGCGGACGCGCTGTTCGACCAGGGCGCGGCCGACGTCATCGTCACGGCGACCCATGCGGTGCTGAGCGGACCGGCCGTCGACCGGCTGAGGAACAGCCGGATCAGCGAGGTCATCGTCACCAACACGCTGCCGATCCCCGAGGACCGGCAGTTCCCCCAGCTCACCGTGCTCTCGATCGCCCCGCTGGTGGCCCGGGCGATCCGTGAGGTGTTCGACGACGGCTCCGTGACGAGCCTGTTCGACGGCAACGTCTGAGGGCTGACCGGTCCGGTTCTGGTGGCAGTGCGCAACCGCGCGAACGCGGAGCGTCAGACGCCGGTCCCAGGTGGTGCAAACCACCGCCGGTAGCCCCGACAGCCTGCGAGGCTGTGCCGCGCGTGGGCCGGCAGCTGCCGCCGGCGCTGGATCCAGGGGAGGCAGGTCCTCATGTCACGTCGTTGGTCGGCTCGGCTGCTCACCGCAGCGACCGCTGCCGTGGCCACGATCTCGATCGTTGCGCCCGGAGCACAGGCGGCGCGCACCTCGACCCAGCAGCCCGACGGCGCCGCCGTCCCGGTCACCGCGTTGCCGTTCGTCGGCCGCGGTGACGTGACCGGAGCCGGCACGGGAGGTGCGGGCACCAGGCAGGACAACGCCGCCGTCTCGCGCACCTGCAACGGCGGTGCCGCGGTGCAGCATCCGCAGTGGTTCAGGCTCACGGCTGCGGACTACGGCTACCTCGTCCCCCGTGTCGACGCGCCGTACTTCCCGCACGGCGTGCAGCAGAACCCCGCCGCCCTGGCGGTGCTCGACGCCCGCACCGGTCGCGTGCTGGCCTGCGACACGGTCCCGGTGCGCGCCACCGCTCGGCGCCCGCTCAGCGTCGTCGCCTACTACACCGAGCCGGTCGACCGCTGCGCGGACCCGGCCGAGCCGCAGGAGTGCGCCCAGGGATCGTTGCGCCTGGCGCTCGCCGCCACCTCGTCGGCCCGGACGCCGGCAAACGACCACTGGCAGAACGCCACTCGGCTCGACGCGTTCCCGCGACGGCTCTCGGTGGACACCACGCTGGCCGACCCGGATGGCATTGCGCTGGCCGACTACGAGCACTGCGAGCAGTCGGCGATCGCGCCGCGCGAGCTGGGCACGGTCTGGTACCGGTTCATCGCGCGCAGCACCGGACCCTTGCCCGAGCTGGTCGCCACGCCGGGCGAGGCCTGGCCGGCGGACGCCGGGTTCCGACCTCGGGTGGCGTTGCTCGAGCCGACGACGACCGGGCCGGTCCTCGTCCCGCGGTCGGGTGGCGACCCCTGGGACTGCTCGGCGCCGATCGAGGTGCAGCGTGGGCACACGTACCTGCTCGCCGTGTACACCGCACATGACGACTTCCGCGACTCTGCGCTGGTGCCGGGCGGCCAGGTCGTGGTGCGGCAGAAGGCGCCGGCTGGACCGGTCGGCTCCCTCCGGGTGCGCTCCGCGCACGTCCACCAGGCGCGCCCGGCACGGGCGAGCTGGACTCCCGCGGCGGAGTCCGGCGTGCGCGGCTACCTGGTGAGCGTGCAGCAGCGCACGGCGAGTGGCCGGTGGCGCACGATGCAGCACGCGCAGCTGCGGGCCACCGCGACGTCGTGGTCGCCGGTGCTGAGCCGGACCCGGGAGACGAGCGGCGTCCTACGGTTCACCGTGGCGGCACTGACCAGCGAGGGCCAGGGCGTGCCGAGCAGCCGGCTGCTCCTGCTGGCTCGCGCCCGCTGACCTGTCGGGGGCACCCGCGGGCGGTTCGGCGTACCTGCTCGGGTCCGGTAGACTTCTGGGGTTGCCTCGGCGAGGGACGACGTACGACGGGTCTGGCAGCAGATCGGGTTCGACGTCCGTGATCGACGCGGCGCCCTGATCGGGCGTCCTTCGTGCTGCGCCCCGCGTCGAGGCCCCGCCTCCGCCAGCCCCACCCCGACAGGAGCACCGCCGTGACCGACCTCACCCTGCATGCCGAGACCCGTAACGAGTTCGGCAAGGGCGCTGCCCGCAAGATCCGGCGGGCGCACCAGATCCCCGCCGTCATGTACGGCCACGGCACCGACCCGATCCACATCACGCTGCCCGGTCACGAGACGATGCTGGCGCTGAAGAACCCGAACGCGCTGCTCACCATCGTCATCGACGGCAAGGACCAGCTGGCCCTGGCCAAGGACGTCCAGCGTGACCCGATCAAGCCGGTCATCGAGCACATCGACCTCGTCGTGATCCGCAAGGGCGAGAAGGTCTCGGTCGACGTCCCGGTGCACGTCGTCGGCGACGCCGCCCCCGAGACGGTCGTCACCGTCGAGAGCCAGACGCTGATCCTCGAGGTCGCCGCCACGGCCATCCCCGAGAGCGTCGAGGTGTCGGTCGAGGGCCTGCCCGCCGGCAGCCAGATCCACGCTTCCGACGTGCAGCTGCCCGCCGGCGCGACCCTGGTCACCGACGGCACCTACCTGGTCGTCAACGTCACCCAGCAGGTCACCGCCGAGGCGCTCGAGGCCGAGCTGGCCGAGGCCGAGGCCGAGGTCGGCATCGAGCACGAGGCCCCTGAGGCCGAGGCCGGCGAGGGCGACGAGCCCGCTGCCGGCGAGGGCTCGCCCGACCAGGAGTGAGCACCACCTGGCTGGTGGTCGGGCTCGGCAACCCCGGGCCTGGCTACGCCGGCAACCGGCACAACGTCGGTGCCATGGTGCTGGACGTCCTCGGCGGGCGCGTCGGTGGCTCGTTCAAGAGCCACCGGTCGCGGTCCGCCGTGCTCGAAGGTCGCCTGGGCGTCCTGCCGGGCGGGGCTCCCGGCCCGCGCGTCGTGCTGGCCAAGCCGGCCACCTACATGAACGAGTCGGGCGGTCCGGTCAGTGCGCTGGGCCAGTTCTACAAGGTCGACCCCGCGCAGCTGGTCGTGGTGCACGACGAGATCGACATCCCGTACGCCGACCTGCGGGTCAAGCTGGGCGGCGGCGAGGGCGGGCACAACGGGCTGCGCTCGATCAGCCGGTCGCTCGGCACCCGCGACTACCTGCGGGTGCGGGTGGGGGTGGGCCGGCCGCCCGGCCGGATGGATGCCGCCGACTATGTGCTGCGTGACTTCTCCGCGACCGAGCGCAAGGAACTCGGGGTGCTCCTGGAGGAGGCCGCCGACGCCGTCGAGGCGGTCGTCGCCGAGGGCCTGCTCGCGGCGCAGCAGCGGTTCCACGCGCCGTCCCCGTAGGGGCGCCCTGCCGTCCGGGCCTCGGCCGCTCGCGTGACGGAGGTGTCATCCGGTCGTCAGATGGCGATCATGTTCCCGTGGCGTTACCGTCAGAACACGTTACGTCACAATGCCTGGCGATCGTGCGTAGTCGGGCACCGAATTCAAGGGTTCGGGCCCCCCGTAGGGTTGGTCCGTACTACGTTCGATCACGCCGGGGTGGGGACCTCACGGCATCGACATTCCATGGCGTCAACAGGTCAGGCGGGGCGATGACGACGTACGACGAGTCGTTGGGGACGGATACCGAGGACGACGACACCTGGTCGTCGGCAGTGTCCGACCGACGGTCACCGACGGTCACACCGCGGGTGTCGTGGGCCTCCAAGCAGCCGTTCGTCGTCCCGGAGCGCCTGGTCGAGCAGGTCGGCGCGCCCGAGGCCTTCGACCCGGTCGCCCGGGCCGTCAGCCGTCGGCAGAGCTGGGCCCGACCCTGGACCCTTCGGGCGGTGCTCGGTGACGCGTTCGTCGCCTTCAGCGTCTGCCTCGCGATCGCCGCCTCGGTCAGCTCCGAAGCTCCCTGGGCCATCGTCGTCGACCTGGTCATCTGCGTCGTCGTCTCGGCATCCTGGTGCCTGGTGCTGTGGCTGCTGCGGGCCTACGACAGCCGCCGGATCGGGCAGGGGCCGGACGAGTTCGGCATGGTGGGCCGGGCCGCCGTGGCCGTCCTGTGCGCCCTGGCGCTGGTCTCCTACTCGTTCGAGCTCAACCTGCCGCGGCGCGACGTCCTCGTGGCGGTGCCGCTGATCGCGGTGGCGACGTCGCTGTACCGCTACGCGCTGCGCCGCCAGCTGCACGCCGAGCGCGCTCGAGGCTCCGCGCTGGTGCGCACCATCGTGGTGGGGACGCCATCCGCCGTCGACGACGTCGTACGTGACCTGTCCAGCGTTCCGTACCACGGCTACGAGGTCGTGGGGGCATGTGTCCCGCTGCTGATGAACGACAAGGACCTGATCGGCGACCTCGCCGTGCTGGGCGGCATGTCCGACATCCCGCAGGCCGTGATCGACAACGAGGCCGACGTCGTCATCGTCGCCGGCTCGGGCCTGTCTGCCTCGTCGCTGCGCCGCCTGTCGTGGGCGCTCGAGCGCACCGGAGCCGACCTCGTGGTCGATCCCGGGCTGGTGGAGGTCGCCGGGCCGCGGCTGCATGTGCGGCCCGCCGCGGGGCTGTCGCTGCTGCATGTCGAGTCGCCCGAGCAGCGGCAGGGTCAGCTGGTGGCCAAGGCGGTACTCGACCGCGCGCTCGGCGTGCTGTTGTTCGCCGTGGCCCTGCCGATCATCGCGGCGTGTGCGCTGGCGGTACGGCTGACCAGCCGCGGGCCGGCCTTCTTCGCCCAGGAGCGGATCGGTCAGGACGGCCAGCCGTTCAGGTTCTGGAAGCTGCGCTCGATGGTCAACGACGCCGAGTCGCTGCGGCTGGCGCTGCTCGAGCGCAGCGACCGCGACGGCCTGATGTTCAAGATGCGCGAGGACCCGCGGATCACCTCTGTCGGCCGGTGGCTGCGCCGCTACTCCATCGACGAGCTGCCGCAGCTCTGGAACGTCGTCCGCGGCGACATGTCGCTGGTCGGTCCCCGGCCGCCGCTGCGCGTCGAGTACGACAAGTACCACGACGCCGTGCACCGCCGGATGCGGGTGAAGCCCGGCCTCACCGGCCTGTGGCAGGTCAGTGGCCGCGCCGACCTCAGCTGGGAGGAGTCGGTCCGGCTCGACCTGCGCTACGTCGACAACTGGACCGCCGCCCTCGACCTGCAGATCCTCTGGAAGACGGTTCGCGCCGTGCTGCGGGGCTCGGGAGCGTACTGATGAGCCTCGGCCACGCCGCGTCCCCGTCGGTCGCGTCGACCTCCACCGACCGGCTCGCCGGTGCCCGCGTGCTGGTCGTCGGCGTCAACTACGCCCCCGAGACCACCGGCATCGCGCCGTACACCACGGGGATGGCCCGGCACCTAGCCTCCCAGGGCGCCGAGGTCACCGTGGTCACCGGCATGCCGCACTACCCGCAGTGGCGGCGCGCCGAGGACTACCGACGAGCCGTCGTGCGGACGGAGCAGGTGGACGGGGTCCGGCTGCTGCGCGCCGGCCACTACGTGCCGCCGCGCCAGGACGCCATCCGGCGCGGGCTGTTCGAGGTCAGCTGGATGCCCACGGCCATGCTGCAGGATGCCCGCGTGCGCGCGGACGTCGTCGTCGGCGTGAGCCCGTCACTGGCCGCGCTGCCGCTGGCCCGATGGGCCGCTGCCCGGCGCCGGGTGCCGTGGATGGCCGTCGTCCAGGACCTCATGGGCAACGCCGCGGCGAACGGCGGAGTCCGTGGTGGTGGTCGCGTCGCGTCCGTTGTGAGCAGCGTCGAGAGCCGGATGCTGCGCTCGGCCGACCTCGTCGGCGTCATCGGCGAGGGCTTCGGCGGTGCCGTGCGCGCGATGGGCGTCGCCGCCGACCGCGTGCGGCTGCTGCCGAACTGGGCGCACGTCGAGCCGGCAGCGGTCACCGCCGAGCAGGCTCGCCAGGAGCTGGGCTGGCCGGGCGAGCGCACCCTCGTGGTGCACACCGGCAACATGGGTGCCAAGCAGGGGCTCGAGAACGTCGTCGCCGCCGCGATCGAGGCCGACCGGCGGTCGGCGCCCGTGCAGTTCGTGCTGGTCGGCGACGGCAGCCAGCGGGCCGCCCTGCGTGCGGCGGCCACCGGGGTCGAGCGGATCACCTTCGTCGACCCGGTCGACGCCGACACCTACCCGCTGGTGCTCGCGGCGGCCGACCTGCTGCTGGTCAACGAGCGGCCGGACATGCTCGAGATGTCGCTGCCCAGCAAGCTCACGTCGTACCTGTCCGCCGGACGGCCGGTGCTCGCCGCCGTCCCCGAGTCGGGGTGGACGGCGGCGGTGCTCGAGGCCTCCGGTGCTGCCGTGCGGGTGGCCCCGGACGACGCGCCGGCCCTGGTCGACGCGGCGCTCGCGTTGGCCGCCGACCCCGACGGGCGGGCCGAGCGCGCTGCGGCCGCCCGCCGCTACGCCGCCGACCGCTACGGTGCTGAGCCGGCCCTGGCCCGCTACGCCGACGCCGTCCGCGAGCTGTTGCCCTGATCCCACCGGCGGCACCCTCGACGCGACGCAGCACCGTCGCACCCAACGCCAGCACAGACCGACCCGATCACTGGAGCCCATCGTGACCATCGAGCAGGAACTGTCCATCCCGCAGCAGGACGAGTCGTCGGACGCCGACCTCGCTCGCTACGACGTCTGCATCGTCGGCACGGGACGGGTCGGGCTGCCGCTGGGCCTGTCGATGGTCGAGGCAGGTGTGCGCGCCGTCGGTCTGGACGTCGATCCTGCGCTGCGCGAGAGCGTCAACGGCGGCCGGATGCCGTTCGCCGAGCCGGGCTACGACGAGATCATCGCCCGCCGCGAGTTCGTCATCGAGGACGACGCGTCGGTCGTCTCGCGGGCCGACGCCGTCGTCATCACCGTCGGAACCCCGCTGCAGAACCACATCGAGGCCGACCTCTCCCAGATCCACCGGGTGCTCGAGCAGATCAGCCCGCACCTGCGGCCCGACCAGCTGCTGTGCCTGCGCAGCACCGTCGGTCCCGGCACCACCGAGTTCGTGCACAAGTGGATCGAGCGCCACACCGACCTGCGGGTCGGGGAGAACTTCTACCTGGCCTTCTGCCCCGAGCGGATCGCCGAGGGCAAGGCGTACGAGGAGCTCCACACGCTGCCCCAGATCGTCGGCACGATCGACCCCGAGAGCTCGCGCCGCGCGTGCGAGCTGTTCGGCCGGCTGACCGACGAGACGCTGCCCACGGACTTCACCACCGCCGAGCTGGTGAAGCTGTTCAACAACATCCTGCGGTACGTGCACTTCGCGCTGGCCAACCAGTTCGCGCTCATCGCGGACGACTTCGGCGCGAACATCCACGAGACGCGGCGGCTGGCCAACCACGGCTACCCGCGCTCCTTCCTGGCCGCACCGGGCATGACGGCCGGCACCTGCCTGCGCAAGGACTTCGGGATGCTCAACGAGTGGAGCCCGTACCCGGACATGCTGCTGTCCGCCTGGAAGATGAACGAGTACGTGCCGGCCTTCCTCGTCGAGCACCTGCGCAAGCGGACGACGCTGCACGACCAGGTGGTCGCCGTCCTGGGCTTCTCGTTCAAGGCCGACACCGACGACCTGCGCGACAGCCTGGCCCCCAAGCTGTGGCGTTACGTCAACCGGCAGATGCCGATCGAGATCCGGGTGAGCGACCACCACCTGCCCGACCCGGTGCCGGAGCCGAGCGTGGGCAGCCCGCGCAACTGGGCGATCGACGAGGCGCTGGACGGCGCCGGCGTGGTGTTCATCGCCACCAACCACACCGGCTACCACGAGGCGCTCCAGCGGCTCGCGGTCAGCTCGCCCGACACCTGGGTCGCCGACATCTGGAACGTCGGGCGCACCGACCAGATCTTCTACCAGGCCCGCGAGGTCGCCACCGAGGAGAACGCATGAAGGCCCTGCTCACCGGAGGCAGTGGCTTCCTCGGGTCGGCGTTGTGCCGTGACCTGGTCGAGGCAGGGCACGAGGTCGTCGTGCTCGACGACAACTCGCGCGGACGGGCCTCGCGACTGCTTGACCTCGGCGACCAGGTGCGCCTGGTCGAGGCCGACATCCGCGACTATGACGCGGTGCGCGCTGCCACCGAGGGCTGCGAGGTGGTGTGGCACCTGGCCTACATCAACGGCACCCGCTACTTCTACGAGCGGCCGGACGCCGTCCTCGAGGTGGGCGTCAAGGGTGCCCTCAACACGATCGAGGCGGCGCTCGACGCCGGCGTACGCCGGTACGTGCTCGCCTCGACCAGCGAGACCTACAACGAGCCGACCCACGTGCCGACCGACGAGTCCGAGCCGCTGAAGATCCCCGACGTGCGCAACCCGCGGTTCAGCTACGGCGGCGGCAAGATCGCCAGCGAGCTGCTCACCCTGCACCTCGGTGGGCACCGCGGGCTCGAGACCGTGATCTTCCGGCCGCACAACTTCTACGGCCCCGACATGGGCAACGAGCACGTGATCCCGGAGATCACCCGGCGCATCGTCGAGCAGAGCGACGGTCTGCGCAGGCGGGCGATCGACCTCACGATCCAGGGCGACGGCAGCGAGACGCGCTCGTTCTGCTTCGTCACCGACGGCTCGCGCGGCGCCTACGTCGTGGGTGAGCGCGGGCAGTCCGGGGAGATCTATCACCTGGGCACCGAGCGCGAGATCAGCATCCGAGCGCTCGTCGAGCTGATCGGCGCGAGCCTGGATGTCGAGGTGACGATCGTGCCGGGCGAGCTGCGGGCCGGTGGCACCACCCGGCGCTGTCCCGACATCACCAAGGCGCGGGCGCTCGGCTACGAGCCGCAGGTCAGCCTCGAGGACGGCGTCGCGCGCACGGCCCGCTGGTATGCCGACCAGACGCTGCGCGACCTGGCCGGTGCTGGCGCTCGATGACCGCGCTCGACCTCACCGACCGCGTCGTGGCGGTCACCGGCGGCCGGGGCTTCCTCGGCCGTCACGTCGTCGCGCAGCTCGAGCGGGCCGGCGCGCGTGCGGTCCCGCTCGGGTCGGCCGACTACGATCTCACCGAGCAGGACGACGTCCGAGCGATGTACGCGGAGGTCGAGCCGTGGGCGGTGGTGCACGCTGCTGCCGCCGTCGGCGGCATCGGTGCCAACGTGGCCAACCCGGGCCGCTTCCTGTACGCCAATGCGGTGATGGGCCTGACCCTGCTCGAGCAGGCCCGGTTGCACGACGTCGAGCGCTTCGTGCTGGTCTCGACGACGTGCAGCTACCCGCAGGACGCGCCGCTGCCGCTGCACGAGGACTCGATCTGGGACGGGCCGCCCACCGGCGCGACCGGGCCGTACGGCATGGCCAAGCGGCTGCTGCACGAGGCGTGCGGGACCTACGAGCGCCAGTACGGCTTCTCCAGCGCGGTGCTCGTGCTGGGCAACCTGTTCGGTCCCGGTGACCACATCGACCCGCAGACCAGCCACGTCATCCCGGGCATGATCCGGCGCTACGTCGAGGCGGTGCGGGACGGGTCGTCCGAGGTCGTCAACTGGGGCACTGGCAACGCCACCCGCGAGTTCGTGCACGTCGAGGACGCCGCCCGCGCCCTCGTGCTCGCGGTCACCGCGGACGTCGACTCCGCACCGATCAACATCGGGACTGGTGAGGAGGTGTCGATCCGCCGGCTCGCCGAGGCTGTCGCGGCGGCCACCGGCTTCACCGGCACCACGAGCTGGGACGCCAGCAAGCCGGACGGGACTCCTCGCCGGTACCTGGACGTCACCCGCGCCCGAGAACGGCTCGGCTTCACCGCCGAGCTGGGTCTGGAGCAGGGCATCGACGACACCGTGCGGTGGATGCAGACCCAGCTGACGGCGTCGAGCTGACCCGAGCCGGGCTGTGACGGGATGCAGTCGCTCGGCTACCTCCGGTCGCGCCGCTGACCTGCAGGGTTAGGCCGATCGGGTACCTTGGTGCCAAGATGCACCGCCAGTGGGGGGGCCTGTGATCAACCACTGCCCACTGGAGAAGAATGACGCACCGACTCGACGCAGTATCCGAGCCGACCGAAAACCCTGACATCCTGACCGATCGTCCCGCCGCCCAAGCACGGCGTGGCGATGCCGCCGTGCGCAGCCGCGGCCTGTTCAACCGCGCCATGGCGCGTAGCGCTGTTTCCGGGCGCGTGGGAGTGGCCGCCCTGCTGGGCATCGCCCTCACGGCCGCCGGCAGCGGACTGGCGGTCTCCGTGGCCCGTGCGGGTGGCGACGCGACCGCGACCCCGCCGCCCAGCCCGGTGACGGCGGCTACCGCGTCATCGGCCGCGGCCGGCACGCCGGCGAAGACCGCCTCGAGCGCACCGGCCAGCGCCAGCAACGCCAGCAGCGCCGCGGCGCCCGCGGCCAAGGGTGACGTGCAGCTCACCGCGAGCGCCGACACCTACGTGGTGCGCTCGCAGCCGACAGCGCTGCGCGGCAGCCGCAACTACGTGTTCGCGACGTCGGGCGAGAACCGCGCGTTCCTGCGCTTCGAGACCAAGAACGTCGTGCCGACCGGCAAGAAGATCACCGGTGCCACCCTGTCGGTGTTCGTGCTGAACAGCGACGTGCCGCAGGCCGGGTTCGAGGTGCACCCCGCCTCGAGCGGCTGGGACGAGCGCACGCTGAGCTATCGCACGCGTCCGGCCTACCAGCCCAAGGCCGTGAGCAAGGTGACGGCGGTGACCCGCGAAGGCGTGTGGCTCTCGGTCCCGCTGACCGACCTGTCGGCCATCACGACGACTGGCGCGACCGCGTTCGAGCTGCTGCACGCGGTGTCGAACAGCCGCCTCCAGCTGGCCAGCCGCGAGTCCGGCAAGGCGCCCCAGCTGGCGCTGACGCTCGCCAACGACACCGCCGCCGGTGGTGGAGGCGGCAGTGACGCCGGGCCTGTTCCGGCCAGCACCGGCGTCCTGCCGTTCGACCTTCCCTCCGCAGCTGTCCTGGGCGGGTCGAAGAAGCTGGCGTTCGCGCACTACTTCACGCCGTTCCCGATCTCACTGGACAACAAGGACCCGGCCAGCGACTACTACGCGCGCAACTACCTGGCGCCCACCGGCGAGTCGGGCAAGCACGCGAAGTACGCCGGCCTGCTGCGTGACCGGCCGCTGCCGCGCGCGCCGCTCTCCGGTGACTGGCAGCTGAAGGACTTCCAGACCGAGGTGAAGCAGGCACGCGCTGCGGGCCTGGACGGGTTCGCGGTGGATGTGCTGTCGCTGACGAGCTACCACTGGGACCGCGTGAAGCTGCTGCTGGATGCGGCGCACCGGGCCGACCCGACCTTCAAGATCATGTTGATGCCCGACATGACCACGCTGGCCGGCCAGCCCTCGACGACCCTGGCCACGTCGATGGCCGAGCTGGGCGCGTACCCCGCGGCGTTCCACCTCCCGGACGGCCGGCTCGTCGTGTCGCCGTTCAAGGCCGAGGCGAAGTCGCCGTCCTGGTGGAGCGGGTGGTTGGGCACGATGAAGTCCCGAGGCAGCTCGGTGGCGTTCGTGCCGACGATCCTCGACTGGCAGGCGCACGCCAAGGCTTACGCGTCGATCAGCTACGGCTTCTCGCACTGGGGTCTGAGCTCGCCGGCGACGAACCAGGACCAGGGCAAGCACGCCGAGCTGGCGCACAGCATGGGCAAGATCTTCATGGCTCCGGCGAAGGTGCAGGATGTGCGGCCGAGTCAGGGCCAGTACCAGGAGGCCGGCAACACCCAGACGTTGCGGCTGAGCTGGCAGGGCGTCATCGACGGTGACGCGGACTGGGTCGATATGCCGACCTGGAACGACTACAGCGAGGGCACCAGCATCGCCCCGTCGGTCAAGCATGGCTGGGCGTACCTGGACATCACGTCCTACTACCTGACCCGCTGGAAGACCGGGAAGTCTCCGGCCGTGGTGCGTGACGGCCTGTACCTGACGCACCGCAACCAGCTCGTCGGTGCCAAGCCGAGCTTCACCAGCAGCAAGCCGATGACCCTGCGCTCGGGCTCGACGCCGGCGCAGGACTCGGTGGAGGTGCTGGCGTTCCTCACCAAGGCAGCGACAGTGACCGTTCGCGTCGGGTCGTCGACGTACACCTGGGACGCCCCGGCCGGCGTGAACGCCAAGACGTTCCCGCTCAAGGTCGGCACGGTGTCGGCGACAGCCACCCGTTCGGGCGCGCTGACGGCCAGCGTGACGTCGCCGTACGAGGTGTTGAGCAAGCCGGCCGTCCAGGACCTGCAGTACGACGCGGTGAGCAGCCTGCGCCGCTGAACCGCAGGGCTCGAAGCGGCTCCCGGGTCATTCCGGGGGCCGCTTCGTCGTGCGGGGAACGAATCCGCCATGACAGATGCGCGCGCTGCGCGCCAGGTCGTGGACCGAATGTGATGCAATTCACAAACTGGGTGGGGACTAGTACTGAATAACTAGTTAACTCCTGCCGATCGGGTAGTAGCGGCAACCAGGCGCTCGTGCTGGTGTCGCCGCCCGCCCCGCCCAGGGCGGGCATCCCCCCGCATCTGGAGCCCCCCTTGACGCCTCTGCACACCCCACCGCGCCGCAGGAAGCGGCAGACCTTACGGACCGGACGCGGGGCGCTCATCGCGCTCCTGTCCGCCGGTGTCGTCGCCAGCGGTGCTGGCCTGGCGGTGGACGTGGCCGCCCCGGCGGCTGCCGGAACGGCACCCGCAACGACCACGGTGACCCTTGCCGCGACCGCTGACACGTACGTGGTGAAGTCCCAGCCGACGGCAGTCAAGGGCTCGGCGTCCTACGCCTACGCCTCCACGGGTGAGAACCGCGGGTTCATCAAGTTCCCGACGCGCACGGTGGTGCCCGCGGGGAAGAAGCTCGTCGCCGCCGAGCTGCGGCTCTTCGTCCGCAATCGCGCCCTGGCTGACGCCGGTGTCGAGCTGCACCCGACGACGAGCACCTGGTCGGAGTCCACCCTCACGGCCGCGAACCGCCCCGAGTACGTGGCGACCGCAGTCAGCCAGCCCGTTGCGGTGCCGGCGAAGGATGCCTGGCTGAGCGTGCCGCTCGCCGACCTCAGCGGGATCTCGAACGCCGCCGACACCGCGTACGAGGTCAAGCACACGGTCTCGTTCTCGAGCTTCATGTACGGCACGCGAGAGGCCGGCCAGGCACCCGAGCTGGTGCTGACCCTCGCTGACCTGGTGAAGCCACAGACGCCTGGCCTGCGTCCGTTCGACATGCCTACTGCCAGCGCACTGTCTGGCTCGCCGCGGCTGGTGTTCGCGCACTACTTCACCCCGTTCCCCATCTCGATCGACAACAAGAGCCCCGATGTCGACTACTACACGCGCAACTACTTGGCCCCGACCGGCGAGTCCGGACAGCACGCCGCCTACGGCGGTCTGCTGCGCGACCGCCCGATCGGCCGGTCACCGCTGACGGGCGCGTGGCAGGACGCCGACATCGAGAACGAGATCCGGCAGGCGCGGACGGCCGGGCTGGACGGCTTCACGGTCGACCTGTTGTCCCTGACGAGCTACCACTGGGACCGGGTCGTCTCCCTGCTCAACGCCGCACACCGGGTCGACCCGAGCTTCAAGATCATGCTGATGCCCGACATGACGACGCTGAACAGCCAGCCGTCCGCCACTCTCGCGGCCTCGATCGCCACGTTGGCCGCGTACCCGGCCGCCTTCAAGCTTCCGGACGGTCGTCTGGTGGTCTCGCCGTTCAAGGCGGAGAACCAGACTGCTGCCTGGTGGGCCACGTGGATCACCACCATGAAGACCAAGCACGGCATCACGACAGCCTTCGTGCCGACCTTGCTGGACTGGAAGAAGTACGCGAGCTCGTTCTCGTCGATCAGCTACGGCTTCTCGCAGTGGGGTCTGAGCAACCCCGGTTCGAACACGGGGAACCCGGCCAACGCCATTCAGGCGCATTCCATGGGCAAGATCTGGATGGCGCCGACCCACGTGCAGGACGAGCGGCCCAACCAGGGCATCTTCGACGAGGCGGCCAACACCGAGACGCTTCGGCTGAGCTGGGACGGCGTGATCAACAGCACTACCGACTGGGTCGACATCCCGACCTGGAACGACTACTCGGAGGGGACGCACATCGCGCCCTCCGCCAAGCACGGATACTCCTACCTCGACCTGATGTCGTACTACATCACCTGGTGGAAGACCGGGCAGGCGCCAACGGTGGTCCGTGACGGCCTGTACCTGACGCACCGCACCCAGCCGTTCGCAGCCAAGCCGTTGTTGGCCCAGACCAAGCTGATGACGTTGCGCGCCAACACGACTCCGGCTCGCGACACCGTCGAGGCGGTGGCCTTCCTGATCGATCCGGCCACCGTCACCGTCAAGGTCGGGTCACACACCTACACCTGGGACGCCCCGGCGGGCATGAGCACCAAGAACTTCCCGCTGGCCACCGGCCAGGTCTCCGGCTCGGTCACCCGGTTCGGCGCGGTCACCACCCAGGTCACCTCGCCCTTCACGGTCACGACCACGCCGTCGGTGCAGGACCTCCAGTACGACGCGGTCAGCAGCCTGCGTCAGCCCTGACCCCGTCACCACTGCCCCCTTCCGTTGCTACGGAAGGGGGCAGTGGTGCGTCTGTGACTGATGTCGTTGTCGTTGGTGAGCACCGCGGCCATCACCCGAATGACGCAGTCAGGTAGATGGGCTGCCGCGTCGATTCCTCAAAGGTCCCGAACGCCGGTCGAGGAGAGTTCATGGCACGCCGCACGCTCGTACTGCCGATCGGCCGGTTCGGCCGCACGGCCGTGGTCGCCGGGCTGGTGCTGGCCTCGCTGATGGCGGCCCTGCCGGCGCTCGAGGCGCGTGGGCGGGGCTCGTTGGCCGCGGCCGAGACCCCGCAGTTCGTCACGGTGAGTCAGGTCGTGTCCAGGACCGTCACACGAACGGCGGTGGCCGACACCTACATCCTGAAGTCCTCGCAGCGCCGCACCTACGGCCACTGGACCTACCTGAACGCCGTCTCGTCGAAGCGGGCGTTCGTGAAGTTCGACATGCGCGGTGCGGTGCCCGCGGGCTGGCGTCTGGCGAGTGCGGACCTCCTGGTCTACGTGCGCAACAACCGCAGCGCCCGTCCGGGGCTCGAGGTCCACCGCGTCTCCAGCAGCTGGAGCGAGCGGAGCCTCACGGCTCGTAACCGGCCGGCCTTCCACGCGACCAAGGTGAACCGCGTGACCTCGATCCGCGGGTCGCACCGCTGGGCCCGCATCCCGATGCGCGTCTCGCTCTCCCAGGTACGGGGCGTCTCGTCGTACGAGGTGTTCCACCGAGTGCAGTCGGCGCGGCTGACCCTCGGCGCACGCGAGTGGAGCCGGCCGCCGAAGCTGCAGCTGACGCTGGAGCGCACTGTCAGCAGCACGACCCCGAGGCCGTCGCCGACGACCAGCAAGACCGTCGACCGCCACGCCCACGGCCACCACCCCGAGCACAACCCCTCCGGCCACGATCACCCCCGGGCACGACCAGCCCGGCGACGACGACCACTCGACGGCCTCGACGACCTCGACGACGGCGACCACGTCGACCTCGTCAACGTCGGCAACGTCGGCCACGTCGATCGACGTCGTCGACCACGAGTGCGCCGACCGCTGGTCGGGTCACGCCGTGGCTGCCGTTCGACCTGCCCGACACGCAGTCCCTGCGCGCCTCCGACCATCTGTTGTTCGCGCACTACTTCACGCCGTTCCCGATCTCGATCGACAACAAGGACGTCAGCACCGACTACTACACGCGCAACTACCTCGCGCCGGGCGGCGAGTCGGGTCTGCACTCCGCGTACGGGGGTCTGCTGCGAGACCGACCCGTGACCCGGACGCCGCTCAGCGGCTCATGGCAGGCGACCGACTACCAGAGCGAGGTGCGGCAGGCCATCGCCGCGGGACTCGACGGGTTCTCGGTCGACCTGCTGTCGTTGACCAGCTACCACTGGGGGCGCGTCCAGAGCCTGATGCAGGCCGCGCATGCCGTCGACCCGCAGTTCAAGATCATGCTCCAGCCGGACATGACGACGTTGAACAACCAGACACCCGAGGCGCTGGCCCAGGCCGTCGCAACGCTCGCGCAGAGTCCCGCGGCCTTCCGGTTGGCGGACGGGCGGCTGGTGGTGTCACCGTTCAAGGCAGAGAACAAGACGGCTGACTGGTGGAAGAGCTGGATCGCGCTGATGAAGGCCAACCACGGCATCGAGGTGGCGTTCGTCCCGACGCTGCTGGACTGGCAGGCGTTCGCGACCTCGTTCGCGCCGATCAGCTATGGCTTCTCGCACTGGGGGCTGCGCAACCCCAACTCCAACATCGACTCGGCGAAGCACGCCGTCAAGGCGCATGGGATGGGCAAGCTCTGGATGGCGCCTGCGCACGTGCAGGACGCCCGGCCGAGCGGTGGGATCTACGACGAGGCAGGCAACACCGAGACGTTGCGGTACAGCTGGCAGGGCGTGATCACCGGCGACGCCGACTGGGTCAACATGCCGACCTGGAACGACTACAGCGAGGGCACCTCGGTTGCCCCGTCCCGTCAGCACGGCTGGGCGTACCTCGACATCTCCGACTACTACCTGACCTGGTGGAAGACCGGTACTGCACCGAAGATCGTCCGGGACGGGGTCTACCTGACGCACCGGACGCAGAAGTACGCAACCAAGCCGTCGTATGCCGAGACCAAGCTCATGACGTTGCGAGCGAACACGACGCCGGCGCGTGACACCGTCGAAGCGCTGGTGTTCCTGACGGCGCCGGCCACGGTGACGGTGAAGGTCGGGTCCGCGACGTACACGTGGGACGCCCCTGCCGGAGTGAACGCCAAGACCTTCCCGCTCGGCTACGGGACGGTGTCGGCGAGCGTGGGTCGCAACGGCTCGACCGTCGCAGCGGTCACCTCGCCGTTCACGGTCACCAGCACCCCCTACGTGCAGGACCTGCAGTACGACGCGGTGAGCAGCCTGCGGTAAGACGACCCGGCGTCAGGTCGACGTCGCCGTCGACGTCTCGGCCGCCATCGGGCGCGGCCCTCGCAGCCCGGTGGAGAGCAGCACTCCACCGTCCGGCACGTCCTGGTGAGCGACCACGCCCGCCGCGACGACCGCGTCGCGACCGACGTGGACGCCGCGAAGGACGACGGCGCGGATCGCCACCCAGGCGCCGTCGTCCACCACGATCGGAGCGTTGTCGAACTCGAAGGTGACGCTCTTGCGGTCGTGGCTGCCGGTGCAGAGCAACGATTCCTGTGAGAGACACACGTCGCGGCCCAGCGTCACCGGCTCGAGGTTGAGGATCCAGGCGCCCTCGCCGATCCAGCAGTCGTCCCCGACTCGCAGCTTCCACGGCCAGTGCACCCGGACCCCACTGCGGATCAGCACACCGGAACCGATCGTGGCGCCGAACGCTCGCAGCACCCGCACTCGTGCCCGGGCCGGGAACCACCACTGTCGGAAGAGCAGGTTCTGCACCGCCACCCAGGCGACCTGGTGTGCCAGCGGTCGTCCCCGGTCGTAGCCGGCGCCCGTGAAGCCTGACAGGGAATGCATACCCCCACCTCTCGCAGTCCGCTGGAGCAGCGTCAGACTACGTCGTGCGGCGGGTTCGCGTCCCCGGACCTTCACCGTGCCCTCACCGGATGCGCGCTCGCGACAACACGCTCGCCGCTATCGTCGAAAGGTGGCCGGAGTGATGGCGTTCGACCCTCGACGCCTGGGGAACCCCCCGGCATCGCGTCGACCGTTGGCGTTCACTGCGGCCTTCGTCGTCCTGCTGGTCGGCATCCTGCCCGCGGCCCTGATGCTCACCGCGCCGGTCGCGTACCAGCCGGCCTGGACGCTACAGGCGTTGTGCGTCGCGGTCTCGGGCGTCGGTGTCAGCGCTGTGCTGACCACCGATCGGTTGCGCCCGATGCAACTGTGCTTCTGGGTCTTCGGCTACGTGTGGCTCGGACTCGCACCCCTGGCGATGCTCACCCGCGACACCTTTCCGTGGCCGCTACGTGCGGACCCCTCGGTGTCCACCCGGGCCAGCCTCATCGTGCTGGTGGGGATGCTCGGGTACGCCGTCGCCGTCGTCGTGTCGGGTAAGGCGGCAGTCGCGCGTCCCAGCGCCCGGCCAGGGCGCCAGCTCAGCCCCGAGCGAGCCGTCCTCCTCGCGGTGGCATCGCTGGCGATCGCCGTGCTGCTGGTGCCGCGACTCGGCGGCGTCGGCGCCTTCTTCGAAAGCCGCGAAGCGTCCAACGACGCGGCCGCGGCCGCGACCGGCAGCTCGGGCGGCGCCGAGGCGGCGCTGGCCGGCTGGGGCCTGTCGGTGCCGGCGTTCTGGGCGCTGCTCGCTCTGCTCTTTGCGCCCTTTGCCGCGTCGGGGTGGCAACGCACGGCACGACGCCTCCTGCTCGTCCCCGTCATCGCGCTGAACCTCGTGGTGAACAACCCGATCAGCCAGCCTCGCTACTGGGCCGGCACCGTGCTCATCGCGCTGGTGCTCTGCTCGCGCCCGCTGGCGAGGGTGCACCTGTTCCGTGCTCTGGCCCTGACGCTGCTGGTCGCCGTCGTGATCGTGTTCCCCTCGGCGGACTACTTCCGCTATGACGCACGCAGCATCCCCAGCGTCGGAGTCGTCACGCAGCTCATCAGCAACCCGGACTACGACGCGTACCAGCAGGTCCAGGGCGGCGTCCTGCTGGTGCAGGACACCGGTTACCACCCGAGCTGGGGCGTCGTCCTGCCGTTCTTCTGGGTGCCGCGAGCGGGCTGGCCGGACAAGCCGCGTGATGCTGGGCCGCAGATCGCCGAGCACCTGGGCTACCAGTTCACGAATCTGTCCTCGCCGCTGTGGATCGAGAGCTACCTGTGGGGCGGCCTCGGGTCGGTCCTGCTCGTGTTCGGCGCCCTAGGCGCCCTGAGCGGACGGTTGGATATCGCGTACGACCGCGCTCGGCGAGGCGCGGGAGGCTTGGCGGCGACTCTCGTGCCACCCTTGGCGTTGTACCAGTTCATCGTGTTGCGTGGCAGCCTGCTCCAGGCCATGGCCGCGCTGTCTCTGCTGTTGGTGGTCCCACTGTTCACCAGTCGGCGCACCAGGAAGGCCGGATCCCCGGCAGTGCACCACCGCCCGACCGAGGAGCTCGCGCCCGTATGACGACCGATTCGACCAAGCCTGTGCGCGACGGGAGCCTGCGCGAGCAGCTGCAGGCGCTCTGGCGCTACCGCTGGGTACTGGTGGCGTTCACCCTGGCCGGCCTGGTGCTCGCTGCGGCCATCGGGCTGCTGAGCGGACCGCAGTACTCGGCGACGTCCGAGGTGCTCGTCCGCACCACGTCGACGACCCCGTTCGAGGCCAGCGACGCGACCAAGCAGATCAGCATGCAGACCGAGGTCCAGGTGGCCGAGAGCGAGAAGGTCGCCGGCGAGGTCGCGCAGCAGACCGGGAGCGACCTGGCGCCCGATGACCTGGTGAAGGACCTGCGGGTCACCAACCCGACCAACACCACCGTGCTGCGGTTCACCTACACGGACACCTCCGCGAGCCGCGCACAGCGGTTGGCGAACGCCTTCGCCACGACGTACCTGTCTGACCGCGAAGCGCGCACGCTGACCACCGTCAACCGGCTGGTCAAGGCGCTGCAGAACGAGTCCGCAGACCTGGACTCCCGACGGAGCGCACTCGACAAGAGCATCGGCTCGGCCACGTCGAACGAGAGCCGCGCGTCGCTCGTGGCCCAGCGTGACATCGTGCTGAACGAGGCGCTGGTGATCCGCAGCAAGCTGGTGGACGCGCGGACCGTCGACACCACGCCCGGCGACGTCGTCCGCACCGCCACGCTGCCGACCGTGTCCAGTGGGCCGTCCACCAACACGCTGCTCGTGATGGGTCTGCTGCTCGGCCTGGTCGTCGGGATCGGCTCCAGCTGGGGCCTGTCCGTGGTGCGCGCGCCCGCCGGGTGGGGAGCCGACGCCGCCGAGGCCGCAGGGGTCGCGCTGCTCGGTACCCTGCCCGCCCGCCGCGGGGATCGGCGCCGCACCGCGCTGCGTGCGGCGGTCGACCGGCCCGGGGACCGTGCCAAGGCACTGGCCGTGGGGATGGCGTACGGCGACGTCGTCAACGGAGCACGGGTGCTCATGGTGGCGTCGGCTCGTGAGCAGCGGGCGACCGCCCAGGTCGCGATGGAAGTCGGGGGCGCTCTGGCGGCGATGGGTCGATCGGTGGCCGTGGTCGAGGCCGACCTGCGCGCGCCGTCACTGCTGAGCTCGCTCGGGCTGCCGGTCGACGAGCCGGATGAGGCCGCCGACACGGACTGGCCGTTCCGGCCCGCCGTCACGGTGGACGGGATCAGCAACCTGGTGATGTTGGTGCCGTGGCGGCCGACGACAGATCCGCTCGGCAAGCTGGCGGGGGCGGACCTCCATACCGTGCTGAAGGACCTGCGAGAGCAGTTCGCGTTCGTCCTGCTGCTCGTGCCACCGGTGCTGGCGCACCTGGACGGGCTCGACATGGCGCACATGGTCGACGGCGTGATCGTGGTGGCCTCGAGCGGAACTCGCACCGAGGATCTCCGGGTCTGCGCCGACGTCCTCACGCACGCCGGCGGCCCCGTCCTGGGAACGGTGGTCGTCGAGGGCGGGTGACCGTAGCGTCACGCTGCGTCGCATCGGGTCGTCCAAAGGGTGGGCTTCCTGACGTTCATCACGCAGAGTTGCCGATTCGGCCGACACCCCTCGCCGGACTGACCTACCGTGCTTGCACGGCGTAATAACGTGCGCCGTCCTTTGGCCTCGACAGGGTGGCGAGGCAGAACAATTCGGGTGGAGGGCGCAATGCGCCGTTGGATGAGCACCGCGGCAATCGCGGGCTTGGTACTTCAGGGCCTGGGGTTGTCGGTACTCACAGCGCCTAGCGCTTCGGCTGACTGGCGGGATCTGTCGACCTTCACGGCAGACGCGCTGCCCACCTGGCAGACCAACGGCATCGCCTGGACGGTCGAGACCGCGGGCGGCGTCGTGTACGTCGGCGGCACGTTCACCAAGGTGCGGCCGCCGGGTGCGGCCGCAGGCACCAACGAGGTCACGCGCGACAACCTGGCGGCGTTCGACGCCGCGACCGGCGAGCTGCTGCCGTGCGCCCCGTCCATCCTGCTGGGCACCAGCGGCGGCACGATCCGCGCGCTGAAGGCCTCGCCTGACGGCTCACGGCTGTACGTCGGGGGCTCGTTCAGCCGCGTTGACGGGGTCGGCGTGGCGAACCTGGTGTCGATCGACACCGCCACCTGCCAGCTGAGCAGCACGTCGTCGTTCCGCCGACCGGCTGTGGCCGCGACCGTGCGAGCGATCGACGCGACGAGCAACGCCGTCTACTTCGGTGGCGACTTCACCTCGGTCGACGGGCAGAGCCGTCCGAGGTATGCCGCCGTCACCACGGCGGGCGCGCTCACTGCGGCCACGGTCAACCTGAACGCGCCGGTGCGCGCGATCGTCGCCGCTGAGGACCACGGCAAGGTCGTCATCGGTGGAAACTTCACCTCCGTCAACGGCAGCACGGCCATCAACAAGCTCGTCGGCGTCGACCCCGCGACGGGCGCGGTCGTGCAGACCTACCCGGGCTGGATCCCCACCAACTCCGTGCCGAAGGTGCTCATCAGGGACAGCAGCTCGTTCTACCTGGGTGCCGAGGGCACCGGTGGCGGGGTCTTCGACGGCCGCCTCAAGGGCAGCCTGGACGGCGCGACGCTGGCCTGGAAGGACGTCTGCCTCGGTGCCACGCAGTCCCTCGCCCTCTACCAGGGCGTGCTGTACAGCGGCTCCCACGCGCACGACTGCAGCCAGACCCCTGGCGGCTTCCCCGACGGCAAGCGGCACCACCTGCTGGCGCAGTCGGCCGACGACAAGACGATCGTGGCCTGGTTCCCGAACACCAACGGCGGCCTGGGGGAGGCGCTCGGCCCGCGTTCCATGGTCGTCGCCGGCAACCAGATGTACGTCGTGGGCGAGTTCACCGTCGTCAACGGGGTGCCGCAGCAGGGCATCACGCGGTTCGCGACCGAGCCGGACACCGGCTACGTCGACGCGCCGATCCTGACCGGGAGCAGCAAGCAGGTCGGCAAGAACCTCATCAGCTGGACCGCGGGGTGGGACGAGGACGACGACGCCGTCACATACGAGCTGTACCGCACCGGCACCCAAGCTCCGATCTACACCACCACGGTCAGCTCGCGCGAATGGAACCGGCCTCGGCTGTCGTACATGGACACGGTCACGCCAGGCCAGACGTACAGCTACAGCATCCGCACCAGCGACGGAACCAACGTCAGCCCGAAGGGCGCACCGGTCTCGGTGACCGCGGCCACCACGGCTGAGCCCTACAACGGTGCGGTGTTCGAGGACGGGCCGGTGCTGAACTGGAAGCTGGACGAGACCAGCGGCAGCGCCGCCGCCGACGACAGCGGTGCCGGCAACGCCGGCGTGTTCAGCAACGTGACGTTGGGCGGCGCCTCCGCGTTGAGCAGCGGCATCGGCCGATCGGCCGGCTTCAACGGCAGCAACTCTCGGGTCAGCACCGCGAACACGACCGCCAAGGCAGGACCCAACACCTACTCGGTCGAGCTGTGGTTCCGCACGAGCAGCACGCGGGGCGGGAAGATGATCGGGTTCGGCAACAGCCGCACCGGAAACAGCAGCAACTACGACCGGCACCTCTACCTGACCAACTCCGGCCAGGTCGTCTACGGCAACTACGCCGGCTCGGTGCAGACGATCACCAGTCCCGGCACCTACCGCAACGACGCCTGGCACTACGTGGTCGGCACGACGGGGTCGAACGGCATGCGGCTGTACGTCGACGGAGTCCTGGTCGGCACCAACGCGACGAAGACCGCCCAGCAGTTCAACGGCTACTGGAAGGTCGGCGGCGACCAGCTGAACAGCTGGCCGGGCAGTCACACCAGCAACTTCTTCAGCGGCAGCCTCGACGAGGTCGCCGTCTACGAGAAGGCGCTGAGCCCGGCACGGGTGTTCGAGCACTACAAGCAGGGCCGTGGCACGGTGACCGACAACCAGGCACCGACCGCGCCGACCGGGCTGGCTGCGACGGCGAACAGCTCCAAGGTGTCGCTGTCCTGGAACGCCTCCAGCGACAACATGCTGGTCACCGGGTACGAGGTGCACCGCTCGATGCAGGCGAACTTCACCCCGAGCCAGGCCACCTTGGTGGCGCTGGTCGACGGGTCGTCGACGTCGACCGTGGACACCGCATCGCCGGGAACCTGGTACTACAAGGTCGTCGCGGTGGACGGCAACGGCAACCACAGCGGGTCGTCGAACCAGGTGTCGGTGGACGTTGTCGACGCCCAAGCGCCGACCACTCCCGGATCGCTGACCGCCACGGCGTTCGGCGACCAGGTCGACCTCAGCTGGCAGCTGTCGACTGACGACAACAGCGTCAGCGGCTACCACGTCTACCGGCTGACGTCGGCTGGCGGGACGCCGAGCGCGGCCACGCTGGTCGGCTCGGTGCCGACCGGTTCGTTCACCGACACGTCGGTGCCGCCGGGTACCTGGTACTACAAGGTCGTCGCCTTCGACGAGGCCGGCAACGCGTCCAACCCGTCCGATCCGGCCTCGGCCAAGACGACGGATGCCTCCACGGCGATCGACTTCGACGGCATCGATGCGATGGCGCCGGCGCCGGCGTTCACGATGACGCAGCAGGGCTCCAGCACCATCGCTAGCGCCACGCTGGTCGGACCGAGCGACTCGCGGTTCACCTACCGCGGTGCGGGTGACTTCAGGTTCGGGACCACCTACCCGGACACGCTGATGTACCAGCCCACCTCGCGCGACCCGCACAGCTGGGGTTCGCCGTCCGTCTGGAGCGTGCAGTTCACCACGGACGCAGCGCAGTTCGAGGTCTACACGAAGTACTACAACGTCAACCAGGCCATCCAGGTCAAGGTGGACGGTCACCGCACCACGGCCGTGCCTCGCCTCGTGAACGGGACGTCGCTCGGTAGCCGCATGGTCTACAAGGTGGACTTCGGGTCGGCCCAGACCCGCAACATCACGCTCGAGGTGTTCCTGACGCCGTTCGGCGGGATCTACCTGCCGCCAGGTGCGACGCTGACGAAGTCCGCTGCGCTCACCACGCGGTGGATGGTGCTGGGTGACTCGATCAGCGGCGGCTCCAACGCGAACTCCGGCGGCGGTGCCGGCACCTGGATCAGCCGGGCTGCCGACTACCTCGGCTGGGACGACCCGTGGAACCAGGCGATCGGTGGCACGGGCTACGTCGCCGACAACAACGGCACGTCCAAGCGGCTGATCGACCGGGTCGACGGCGACGTCACGCCCTACGCGCCGAAGCGGCTGGTGGTCTGGGCCGGTGTCAACGACCAGACCCTGTCGCAGAGCAGCATCGCGACCGCCGCCGGCCAGCTCTACGCCAAGCTGAAGGCTGACGACCCCGGCACCCGGGTCTACGTGGCCGGGCCGTGGTCGCAGAGCGGCAACCCGACCAACGGCCTGCAGAACACCGACGAGACGATCCGGGTTGCGGCCAAGACCGCTGGCCTGCCGTTCTTCTCGCCGATCACCGGCAAGGTGTTCGACGCGACTGGCACCTTGGTGGCCCAGCAGCGTCCGTGGATCACGGGCACCGGCTCGGTGGCGAACCCGACCGGCGACGGCAACGCCGACGTCTACGTGGGCAACGACGGCGTGCACCCCAGTGACGCCGGCCATGCGTACATCGCCAGGCGGATGGCGCTGGCCCTCGAGCAGCTGACGAAGGGTGAGCCGGCGTTCGACACCGTGGCGCCGACCGGGCCGGCGAGCCTGACGGCCACGGTCGACCAGCAGACGGTTCACCTGTCCTGGCCGGCCGCCAGCGACAACGTGGGCGTCACCGGCTACGACGTCTACCGCGGGACCTCGGCGGGCTTCACCCCGTCGAGCGCGAACAAGGTAGCGAACGTGACCGGCACGTCGGCCGACGACCTCGCGGTGCCGGCAGGCACCTACGTCTACAAGGTCGTGGCCACGGACGCCGCCGGCAACGCCGGCCCGGCGGCTGCCTCGTCGTCGGTCACGGTGCTGGCGGCTGACACCGCGGCGCCGACCACGCCGTCCGGCGTCACCACCTCGGTGAGCGGCCCGGACGTCACGGTCAGCTGGCAGGCGTCCTCGGACAACCGCGGGGTCACCGGCTACGACGTGTACCGGGGGTCCGCAGCCGACTTCACGCCGGGGACGTCGTCCAAGGTGGCCACCGTCACCGGTACGTCCAGCACGGACACCGGCGTCCTGGGTGGCACCTGGTACTACAAGGTGATCGCGTTCGACGACGCGGGCAACCGCAGCGCCTCCTCGGACGCCGCGAGCGCCGTGGTCGTGCCCCCGGCTTCGACGAGCACGACGCTGTCGCCGACGGCGGACACGTACGTCAACGCCGGCAACCGCACGCAGAACTACGGCAGCACGACGTCTGCGATCGTGGATGGGTCGCCGGTGCAGCAGTTCCTGCTCCGGTTCGACCTGCCGGCGGCCCCGAGCGGCCAGCAGCTGACGTCGGCCACGCTGCGTCTGCACACCACCGGGCAGTCCTTCGCGTCGTCGGTGGACGACATGGAGGTCCGGCTGGCGAGCAACACGTGGGACGAGTCGACGGTGACCTATGAGACGCGGCCCGCGGTGTCGTCCACGGTGGTCGGAACCCAGGGGCCTGTGGACCTCAACGGCACGTACGAGATCACGCTGAGCGCGAGCCAGCTTCGCGCGCTCGGGGCCGGGGAGACCACGCTCGCGGTCGTGATGGCCGGCGGTGATAACGCGCAGTTCTGGAGCAGCAACGTGGGGAACAGCGCGCTGCGTCCCGAGCTCGACCTCAGCTTCTCCTGATCCGTCCTCGGGCGTGCGGTCGGTCGCACGCCCGGGGATGGACCACCCGGGATGAGAGGATCGAGGTCCTTACGCCGAGGGGAGGGGTGCATGAGGATCGCGCACGTCGTCAACGTCGTGGACGACCGCGGCAGCTACGGCGGCCCCTTGCGGGTCGCCCTCAACCAGGTCGACGAGCTGCGCCGCCGAGGCCACGATGTGACGCTGCTGGCAGGTGCGCGGGGGTACCCGAGCCGCAGCCGCCCGTCGTCCTTCGCCGGCACGCGGATCACGCTGGCGCGCGGCTGGGGTGTCATCCCGGGAGCGGGCTTCGCCGGGTCGTTCGCACCGGGGGTGACGGCCCACCTGGCACGCCGGGCGAGGGGGGCGGACGACCGCCGCTACGACGTGGTGCACGTGCACCTGGGACGCGATCTCACCACCCTGCCCGCGGCGACCGCCCTGCAGCTGCTGGGCGTGCCGTACGTCGTCCAGACGCACGGCATGATCGACGCGAGCCGGCGCGCACTGTCTCGGCCGCTGGACGCGCTGATGACCCGCCGCGCTCTCGCCGGCGCCCATGAGGTGCTCGTGCTCACCGACCGCGACGAGCGCGACGTCGCGGGCATCCTGGCCGGCCGGCCCTGGCGGTCACGCCGCCTGCCCAACGGCGTCGCGCTGCCGGAGGTCGTGCGCGAGCCGGGCACCGAGGAGCAGCCCCGTCCGCAAGTGCTCTACTTCGGTCGGCTGCACGAGCGCAAGCGTCCCCTGGCGTTCGTCGAGATGGCCGCCCGCGCTCACCAGTCAGGCGTCCGAGCGGACTTCGCGATGGTCGGTGCGGATGAGGGGGAGCTGCCAGCAGTCCGCGCGGCCATGACCGCGCTGTCGCCGGACGTCGGAGTCCGCTACGAAGGCCCGATGCCGATGGGTGACAGCTCATCCCGGTTGCGCCAGGCGAGCGTGCTCGTGCTCCCTTCGGACGCCGACACGTTCCCGATGGTGCTGCTCGAGGCCATGGCGGTGCGCGTGCCGGTGGTGTGCATGCAGTCCTGCGGTCTCGCTGCCGACGTCGTCTCGGCGGGTGCCGGGCTGGTGGTGCCGGACGCAGACCCGGACGCCGCCGCCGCCGCCGTGGCCGAGCTGCTGTCGGACCCGGCGCGAGCGGCCGAGATGGGGCGGGCCGGGCGCCGGCTCGTCGCGGACCGGTTCAGCATCGGGGCGGTCGCGCAAGAACTGGAGGGGACGTACGCAGCGGCGGCCGCGCAGGCGGGGTCACCGGCCGGCGGCGGCCGGTGAGCCGGCTCGCGTACCGAGCGCCCGGAGTCCCTTGGCGAGGCCGGATGCTGGCCCTGGTCGACCAGGGGCTGTCCAGCATCTCCAACGTGCTGGCGGTGGTCCTCGTCGCGCACGCACTGGACCGCGAGGCCTTCGGCCGGTTCGCGCTCGCCTATGCGGTGCTCGTCGCAGTGCTGGGCCTGAGCCGGTCCTGGTTCGGCACCAGGATCTCGCTGATCACCGACCGCACGCAGGTGCGCGGCGCGGTCGCCGCCGTGCTGGGCAGCCTCACCATCGTCGCGCTGCCCATCGTCGCCGGTGTCGCCGGGATGAGCTGGTTGCTCGCCGGCGGCAAGCTGGGGGCGCTCGGTGTCGTGGTGGCCGTGGCAGCACCCGTGGTCTGCATGCAGGACGCGCTCCGCTTCGCGTCCGTCGCCGGCGGCCGGCCCGGCGTGGCCGCGACCTCCGACGCGGTGTGGGTGGTGGCCCTGCTGGCGCTGCTACCCGTGGCGTCCGGGTGGTCCGGCGAGCTGGTGATGGGGCTGTGGCTCGGCGCAGCCCTGGTGGCGCTCCTGGTGGCCACCGTCGGACTACGCGTGCTTCCCGACCTGCCGGCCGGCCTGCGGGCACTGCGGACCCGGCACGCCACGAGCGAGTCCGTGTCGTTCGGAACGCTTGTCTCGCAGGGTGCGTCGCTGGTGGTGACTGGGGTGGTCGCAGCCGTGATCGGTCCGGCTGCAGTAGGTAGCCTGCGCGGCGCCAGCACCATCATGGGACCACTGAACGTCGTGTTCGCCTTCGTGAACCTGGCGTTGACACCGATGCTCGTGCGCCGCCCACGCCGGGCGGATCTGCGGTTCTGCCTCCTCACGGGTGCAGGGGTGCTGCTCACTGTGACGGCGTGGGGCTCGCTGATCCTGCTCATCCCGGCCAGCTGGGGTCGAGCGTTGCTCGACGAGACCTGGGCCGGCGCCAGAGCAGTACTGCCGTTCACCGTCCTGGAGTACATGGGCATCGGGATCGCGACCGCGTCAACGCTGGGGCTGAAGGTCCGTCACGAGGCCGGAATGCTGATGCGGCAGAAGGCCGTCGTCGCCGTGGTGACCGCCCTGCTCGGCGTGGTGGCGGCGGTGGTGTTGGCCGATGTGCGGGCGGTCGCCGCTGCGCTGGCCGTCGCGGGCGGCGTGTCGGTGCTCCTCGGCTGGCGCCACCTCGCGGAGAGCACGCGGTCGCGGCACGCTCAGCCAGCCGAGTCCGGGACGCCGTAGCAGTCCACGAACCGGTGCGAGGGCGCGGCTCCCTCATAGCGCAGGAAGCCCTGCGGGCCGACGCCGCCGGATGAGACGTTGCTGAAGTTGCACCCGTCGTAGACGACCTTGCCCGCTCCGGCTGTCGCGCCCTGCACCTGGTGGTACCCCATCAGCTCGCTGTTCAGGAACTTGACTGTGGGCAGGCGCCCGTCCCTCGGGCGGAGCAGCACGGTCTGGGCCTGAGCGGCCCAGTCGCGGAAGGCCTGGGAACCGTCCGACACGTTCAAGAAGGTGAGATGCGCGGTCGGGCCGTACCAGCCGCTGTCGAGCAGGCGAACGCCGGAATGTCGCAGCTCGAACCGCGTCCCGCTGACCAGCAGGTTCTGCACGGAGTCGACGTGGGTGTCGGGAGCCATGGCGAAGAACGTCGCGGGCTTGTCGTCGTTGATGCCGGCGATCCATGATCCGCCGTAGACGTTGACGAATCCACCCTTGTCCAGGCGCAGCAACGTTCCTGAGCCGTACTCGAACTTGCAGGCGAAGAACCAGTAGTTGAGGAACTGGTCCTGCTGCTTGAACTGTGGGCTCATCCCGGAGTGCAGGAACGCGTCGGCGAACGACGTCGTGTTGCTCGCGTGGCAGTTGTAGAAAGCCCACTCGGAGTTCAGGTTGGACTGCTGGTCGCCGTCGAGGCCGATCACCCGCTTCCACGGACCGCGCCACTCGACGTCCTGCAGTACGAAGTCCTGGTTGCCTCCGACGCCGTGCGCCGGGACGCGCAGCGATGCATCGTCGCCGTCGCGGGACCAGCAGTACAGCCAGCTCTGGTTGGGGTTGGTGGACCGAAAGCTCAGCCCGCTGACCCGCAGTCCGCGCAGCCGGTTGGCGGCGGTCATGAGGTTGTTGTCGAAGGGATCGTCCGAGGCCTTGGCCGGCGAGTCGAACAGCACCTCGGTGCTGCGCTTGCCCACACCCTGGATGGTGAGTCCCCGCACCTGGTCGCTGCTGCCGTCGCCCGGCGAGCCCAGCAGCGCGTCCGGCTTCGTGACCCGGTAGACCCCGGCCGGCAGGATCAGAGCGCGGGTGAGCTGGCCGTCGTCGCGACGCCCTGCCAGCACCTGCTGGACTGCGGCGCGCACCGCCTCGGTGTCGTCCGCCTGCCCGTCGCCGACAGCGCCGTGATCGGTCACCGAGACGAACAGCTGGGGATCGGCCCCAGCCCCCGCGGGGTCGGTGCTCGGGTCCTGGGTGACCAGCTCGCCGCGAGCGGTTGCAGCCGACAGCAACGCCAGTGGAGCGAGTGCAACGCCGCCCGCCAGCAGGCGACGGCGGTCGATGCTCACGGCGGTCCCCGATCGGTTGCGGAGTCCCGGCGAAGGTTGCCGGTTACTCACTGACACCAATTGTCACATGAGCGCGAACCTGTTGTGGCGCAACGCGCAGGGATCTTTCGCCGATTACCCCGCCAACGCCGCAATTGGCACGACGGACTTCGCGAAACGCCTGCCGTCCGTGGTCACTCGCCGTAACTTCGCTCGTTACACGAGTCCGAGCTCGTGGGGGTCTGTGGCCGAAACAGGTGTTGCATGGAACGAAGCCGTCTGGGTGTCATCCTCGCTGTCGCCATGGTCGCCAGTGTGCTCACCGGAGCGGGCGTCGCCCGAGCCGCGACGAGCGACCTGCCGTCCACCTTCAGTGCAGACCCCCTGCCGACCTGGCAGACCAACGGCGCGGTCTGGGCGCTGGAAACGATCGGGAACACCGTCTTCGTCGGTGGCGCCTTCACCGCCGTTCGGCCGCCCGGCGCGGCCGAAGGGCAGTCCGAGGTCGTCCGCAACAACTTCGCCGCGTTCGACGCGACCACCGGCGACCTACTGCCCTGCAACCCCTCGTTCACCCACACGGTCAGCCCCCCGCGGGTGTTCGCGCTCAGCGCGTCACCGTCCGGAGACCGGTTGTACGTGGGGGGTGCCTTCAACCGGGTCGGCTCGACGCCGGTCAGCAACATGGCTGCCATCTCGCCGACCAGCTGCTCGATCCTCCCGACCTCGACCTTCCGCCGTCCGGCGGTGCTGGCCACCGTCCGGGCCCTGGCCGCGACAACCACGAACGTGTACGCGGGCGGTGACTTCAACACGGTCGACAGCCAGGCGCGCACCAAGTACGCCACCTTCGACGGCAGCGGCAACCTGCTGGCGAGCTCGCTGAACCTGACCGGTGGCAGGGTCAACGCCATCCTGGCGGCGCCGGACTTCGGCAAGGTGCTGGTCGGGGGTGACTTCACCACGGTCAACGGCACGGCGAACCGCGGTCTGGTTTCGCTCGACCCGACGACCTCCGCCGTCAAGCGGTTGTTCCCGGGCTGGGTCCCGACCAACTCAGCGGTCAAGGCGTTCGCCCGCGACGCCACAGGGTTCTACGTCGGCGACGAGGGAACGGGCTTCGGCCAGTTCGACGGCCGGATGGCCGGAGAGCTGGCGACAGACGCGATGCGCTGGCGGGACAACTGTCTGGGCGCCACCCAGGCGCTCGCGGTCGATGGCGGCGTGCTCTACGGAGGGCACCACGCGCACGAGTGCATGCTCACACCTGGCGGGTGGGAGGAGGACGGGATCCGCAACCACCTCACCGCCCAGGACGTGCGCGACCGCACGATCATCCCGACGTTCTTCCCGGACACCAACGACGGCCTGGGTTCGGCGCCGCAGGGACCGCGCGCGATGGTCGTCGCGGCGGATCAGC
>CAVXBF010000002.1:0-43090 GCA_963759935.1 uncultured Actinomycetota bacterium | reverse complement strand
TGTTCCCCGAGAGGCTCCCAGCTAGACTACTGGGTTGATAGGCCGGATGTGGAAGTGCAGCAATGCATGCAGCTGACCGGTACTAATAAGCCGATAACTTGATACAAAGATGCTACGCGTCCACTGTGCGGTTCCCGAGATGCGGTCGGAGACGACTGTGACATCTCCATAGAGTTTCGGCGGCCATAGCATTGGGGAAACGCCCGGCTCCATTCCGAACCCGGAAGCTAAGCCCAATTGCGCCGATGGTACTGCGAGGGGGACCTCGTGGGAGAGTAGGACGCCGCCGGACATTCTTTCGAGACGCCCACCCGGGTCACCCCGGGTGGGCGTCCTCGTTTTGCGCCTACTCTTATCGACGCCCCGATCTCGATGGAGGACGACCACCCGTGAGTGACGACGAGCAGCGGCCACCGCGCGACGCCGACCGCAGCGGCGACCGCCCGCGGCGACCGGACGGCTCGCGTCCCTCGTCCTCCGGGGGTGCCGGGCGCTCCCCCCAGCGCCGGCAGGGCCAGCCGCCGTCGGGCCAACGGCCGGGCCAGGACCGTGGCCGGGCGCCCAGCGCTGGCCGCCCCGAGCGGGGCGGAGCCGGACGGCCGGAGCCGCGCGAGCCCTATCGGCCGCTCGGGCCGCGCCGCGAGGGGCCGCAGGAGCCGGAGCTTCCGGACGACGTGACCGGAGCCGAGCTCGACCGACCCGTGCGCGCCCAGCTGCGCACGCTGTCCAAGGCGAACGCCGAGATGGTGGCCCGGCACCTGGTCATGGCCGGTCGGCTGCTGGGCGACGACCCGCAGACCGCCTACGCCCACGCCATGGCCGCGCAGCGTCGGGCGGGCCGCGTCGCTGTCGTGCGAGAAGCCGTCGGTGTCACCGCCTACCACTCTGGGCTGTGGTCCGAGGCGCTGAGCGAGCTGCGGGCGGCTCGCCGGATGAGCGGCTCGTCGCACCAGCTACCCCTCATGGCTGACGCCGAGCGAGGTCTGGGCCGCCCGGAACGGGCGCTCGAGCTCGCCGCGTCGCCCGAAGCGAAGTCGCTGTCGACCGCCGAGCGGGTCGAGCTGACGATCGTGGTGTCGGGTGCCCGGCTCGACCTCGGGCAGGCGGCCGCGGCCGTCGTCACGCTGCAGATTCCCGAGCTGACCGCCAAGGACACGCACGCGTTCACCCCGCGGCTGCGCTACGCCTATGCCGAGGCACTCCTGGCGGCCGGCCGGGCGGAGGAGGCCATCGGCTGGTTCGCCCAGGCGTCCGACAGCGACCTGGACGGCGAGACCGAGGCCGAGGAGCGGTTGGCCGAGCTGCAGGGCGTCGTGTTCACCGACCTTGCCGACGACGCCGACGCCGACGATGAGTCCGACGATGAGTCCGGCCTCGAGGCCGACCACGAGGTAGCCGGTCCACAGCCCCCCTCCTGACCGTTGCGGCGTCCACAGATGCGGCCGACCCCCTACCGCGTACGGCTCGTGCCGATGAGGATCGACGGGCCGGCGCAGGCGCCGGTCCAGCGATCCTCGGGAGGCAGCTATGGCCAGCTCCAACCCAGACGACGGGGCAGTTGGTCGGCGCTCTGAGGGGCTGACCGCAACCGCTGCCGTGCCGCTCAACGAGGTACGGCTCCGGGGCCGGTGGCAGGGCGCCACTCAGCGTGACCTTCCCTCTGGCGACGTGGTGGTCACCGGTCGGCTCGTCGTGCCACGCCCCGAGGGCGGCGTCGACACGGTCGACTGCGCGGCATGGGGGCCGGGCCTGCGTCGACGCGTCCTGGGCTGGGGGCGGGGCAGCACCGTCGAGGTCACCGGCAGCCTGCGGCGGCGCTTCTGGCGCACCCCTTCCGGTGCCGCCAGCCGGTATGAGGTCGAGGTCCGCTCCGGCCGGCAGCTGCGACGCGCTGACGCCACCAACCGCGCACGGCGCTGAGCGGCAAAGTACCGTGGTGTCGTGAGCAGACCACCCGACGGCGGCCCCTACGAGTGGTGGCAGCGAGGCGTCGAGCTGCTCGAGCGGGGCGACGCCGCAGCCGCCGCCGTCCTGCTCGAGCGGACCGTGGAGGCCGACTCCCGGTCCGCGAGCGGCTGGGAGGCGCTGGGCCGGGCCAGCTACGACGCCGGACGCTTCCACCGCGCGGCGGAGGCGTTCGCCAAGCTGGTCGAGCTCGCGCCCGACTCGCACTACGGCCACTTCGCATTAGGGCTGAGCCTCACCCGGCTGGACCGTTTCGAGCGCGGCGTCGAGCACCTGGCGATGGCCTCCGCGATGCGTCCCGAGCGGCCCGAGTACTCCGATCGGCTGCGGCAGGCCCGCGCCACCCTGCGGGCGCGCGCTGAGGCTGCCGCCACCGACGGCGCCGGCGAGAGCGAGCAGCCCGTGCCGCCCCCCGAGGACGCGCCCGACGCCGGCCCACCGGGCGACCGTGAGCCCTGAGCCGGGCGACGTCGACCACCCCTGGTGGCGCTCCACAGCCGGTGTCCTGGCCGATGAGCACGACGCCGCGCTGCTCGACCTGGACGGCGTCGTCTACGTCGGGCCGCGTGCGGTCGAGGGAGCGGTCGCGGCGATCGCCGCACTGCGGGGCCGCGGGCTCACCACCGCGTTCGTCACCAACAACGCCGCGCGCCCGCCGGCGGACGTGGCTGGACACCTGCGCGAGCTGGGGGTGCCCTGCGACGACACCGACGTCGTGACGAGCGCTCAGGCGGCAGCCGGTCTGCTGCGGCAACGACTCGAGGCCGGCGCCGCGGTGCTCTCGATCGGTGCCGCAGGTCTGTCCGGAGCACTCGACGCGGTCGGGCTCCGGCCGGTGACCACCATGGACGACGCTCCCCAGGCCGTCGCGCAGGGCTTCTCGCCGGACACGAGCTGGTCGATGCTGCTCGAGGCCTGTGTGGCCGTCCGGGCCGGGCTGCCCTGGATCGCCACGAACCTCGACGCCACCTTGCCCACCCCCCGCGGGCTGGCGCCCGGGAACGGCGCCCTGGTCGACGTCGTCCGGCGCACCACCGGGGTCGAGCCCGAGGTCGCGGGCAAGCCGTGCCGCCCGATCATGGACGAGGCGGTCGCCCGCACCGGGGCGCGGCGTCCGATCGTCATCGGCGACCGGCTCGACACCGACATCGCCGGTGCCCGCACCGCCGACGTTCCTAGCGTCCTCGTGCTCACCGGCGTGAGCGCGGTGGTCGACCTGCTGGCCGCCGGGCCTGGTCTGCGGCCCGACTACCTCGCCGCAGACCTCAACGGCCTGCTCCAGGGGCACCGGGCGCCGGTCGCCGTGGAGTCGGCCTGGCTCGACCCGGCGTCCGGTATCGAGGCACGGTGGACCGGCCCGCGGGCAGGCGACCTGCGCGTCACGCCACCTGGCGACAACGTCGACGTGGGCCGGACCCTGGCCGCGATCCGGGTCACCTGCGCGGCGGTATGGGAGCGCTGCGACGACGGCCGCTCCGACGTCGACGTCGGCCTGGCGCGGGCCCAGCTGGTGCCGTGGACGGCGCCCCACGGGTGGGACCGGTAACGTGTCCGCGCGTCGGCGTGAGCGCGCCGTTCCCGAGGAGGACACCGTGATCGACATGCTCAAGGGCTACCTGCAGATCGCCAGCGGCGTGACGCAGGTGACCCGGCAGAAGGCACTGGAGGTCGCGCGCCAGGTCGTCGCGGCCACCCCCGCCGCCGGTGTGCTGCCGGCCGCCACCGCTGGCGCCGAGAACCTCTCGCAGCAGGCCAGCGCGTTGGCCGACGAGCTGCTCACCGCGAGCCGGCAGAACCGCGCCATGCTGCTCGACCTGGTGCGCGCCGAGGTCGAGACCGTCGTCACGCGCCTCGGCCTGGCCGGCTCCGAGGAGCTGGAGTCCGCGCTGGCGAGCAGCCACGCCCGGGTGCTTGAGCTCGAGCATGAGCTGGCGGCGCGTGACGCTGCCGCCACCTCGGCGCGCCGCCCGGCGAAGAAGGCGACGGCGAAGAAGGCGACGGCGAAGAAGGCGACGGCGAAGAAGGCGACGGCGAAGAAGGCGACGGCGAAGAAGGCGACGGCGAAGAAGGCGACGGCGAAGAAGGCGACGGCGAAGAAGGCGACGGCGAAGAAGGCGACGGCGAAGAAGGCGACGGCCAAGCGTGCGCCAGCGAAGAAGGCGACGGCGAGGACCCCGTGAGCGACCGTCCGGAGACGCTGCGCACCGAGCCTGCTGATGCCGACCTCGACCCGGACCTGGCGGCGGCCAGCGGGACCAGCAGCGACGACGCCGGCATCCGGCCGGCCGCCGAGCTGCCTGAGCTGCCGCAGACCGGTGACCGTGCCGTCGACGAGGCACTCGAGCAGCTCGTTGCGGTGCAGCACCTGCCCCCCGCGGAGCAGGTCGAGACCTACGTCGGCACGCACCGTGCGCTGCAGGACCGCCTCGCCGACCTCGAGGAATGACCGAGCTGCCGCGGGAACGCTCGTGACCGGACGGCTGGACGCCGAGCTGGTGCGGCGCGGCCTGGCCCGGTCCCGGGGGCAGGCGGACGAGATGCTGCGCGATGGTCGCGTGCTGGTGCGCGGCGCCGCCGTGACGAAGGGCTCGCAGAAGGTGTCCGCCGACGCCGAGATCACCGTGCAGGCGGGGGAGCGGCCGGACTACGTCGGGCGCGGCGCCCTGAAGCTGTCCGGCGTCCTCGACGACCTGGTGGCGGCCGGCTCGGCCCCTCCGGTCACCGGGCGGCGCTGCCTGGACGCCGGAGCGAGCACCGGCGGGTTCACCGAGGTGCTGCTCGAGCGCGGCGCGAGCACCGTCCTTGCCGTCGACGTCGGGCACGACCAGCTCGCGCCGTCCCTGCGCGCCGACCCGCGCGTCGTCGACCTGGCCGGGACGACGGTGCGCGGGCTGGCGGCGGACGCGGTCGGTGGTGCGGTCGACCTGCTCGTCGCTGACCTGTCGTTTATCTCGCTGCAGGTGGTGATGGCCGACCTGGCGGCCCTGGTCCGGCCCGGCGCCGACCTGCTGCTGCTGGCCAAGCCCCAGTTCGAGGTGGGCCGGGAGCGGCTCGGCTCGGGCGGCGTCGTCCGCGACCGCGAGCTGCGGGTCGGTGCCGTGGAGGCGGTGGCACGCTCGGGTCAGGCAACGGGGATGCTGGTGCATGGGGTGCGGGCCAGCCGGTGGCCCGGCCCCAGCGGGAACGTGGAGTACTTCGTCTGGCTCGCCACGGCCCCGCAGCCGGCCGACCGGCCGGTGCTCACCGGGGAAGACCTGGCCCGCGCCGTCCGGCGAGCCGTCGAGGAGGGACCGTCGTGACCCGACGCGTGCTGCTGGTGACGCACACCGGCCGTCCCGAGGCGCTGGCCGCTGCCCTGGAGGTCTCGGCCGGGCTGATGGCGGCTGGTATCCGGGTGGCCGTCCTGCCCGAGGAGGCCGGCGAGCTGATGGCCCTCGAGCGGCACATCGACGGGGTCGAGGTCGCTGACGTCGACGACCTCGCGGCCGGGTGCGAGCTGGTGATCGTCCTGGGCGGTGACGGCACCATCCTGCGCGGTGCCGAGATCGTGCACGGCAGCCAGGTGCCGCTGCTCGGGGTCAACCTCGGTCACGTGGGGTTCCTCGCCGAGAGCGAGCGGGAGAACCTCACCGAGACGGTGCAGCGGGTCGTCGCCCGCGACTACACGGTCGAGGAACGGCTCACCCTGGACGTCACCGTGCGGCTCGGCGACCGGGTGATGCACCGGTGCTGGGCGCTGAACGAGGCGACCGTCGAGAAGGCCGCGCGCGAGCGGATGCTCGAGGTGGTCATCGAGGTCGACGACCGCCCGCTGTCGACCATCGGCTGCGACGGCGTCGTCATGGCCACGCCGACGGGCTCGACCGCCTACGCCTTCTCCGCGGGTGGCCCGGTGGTCTGGCCCCAGGTGGAAGCCCTGCTGCTCGTCCCCATCTCGGCGCACGCGCTGTTCGCCCGTCCGCTGGTGGTCGGCCCCGACTCCCGGATGGCGGTCGAGGTGCTCGCCGACACCGAGGGCACCGGGGTGCTGTGGTGCGACGGCCGGCGCCGGTACGAGCTCGCCGCCGGCTCCCGGATCGAGGCGGTGCGCGGGCGGACGCCGGTGCTCCTCGCCCGGCTGACGTCCGGCTCGTTCACCGACCGCCTGGTGGGCAAGTTCCGCCTCCCGGTGCATGGCTGGCGCGGACAGCCGCGGTCCGGCTCGTAGGGCGTCGACGTGCTGGAGGAGATGCGGATCCGCGGGCTCGGCGTCATCACGGACGCCGTGCTCGAGCTGCACCCTGGCCTGACGGTCGTCACAGGCGAGACCGGCGCGGGCAAGACGATGGTGGTCACCGGGCTCGGGCTGCTCCTCGGCGCCCGCGCGGACTCCGGGGCGGTCCGCACCGGCGCCACGCAGGCGGTCGTCGAGGGCCGCCTGGTCCTCGACCCCGCCGGCTCGGTCGCCCGGGCCGCCGCTGACGCGGGTGCCGAGCTCGACGACGACGTCCTGCTGCTGGCCCGTACCGTCACCGCGGCCGGCCGCTCGCGGGCGCACGCCGGTGGCCGGTCCGTGCCGGTCAGCGTGCTGGCCGAGCTGGCCAGCGAGCTGGTGACCGTGCACGGCCAGTCCGACCAGCTCCGGCTGCTTCAGCCGGCCCGCCAGCGCGACACGCTCGACCGGTTCGCGGGCCACGCCGACCTGCTCGCCGAGCACGCCGCCGCCTACGAGGCGCTGCGCTCGGTCGAGCGCGAGCTGCACGAGGTCACCACGCACGCCCGCGAGCGCGCGCAGGAGGCCGAGCAGCTGCGCCGCGGGCTGGCCGACATCGAGGCGGTCGACCCCCAGCCGCGCGAGGATCAGCTGCTGCGCGAGGAGGACGGCCGCCTGGCGCACGCCGACGGTCTGCGCGCGGCCGCCGAGCAGGCGCACGCCGCCGTGCAGGCCGACCAGCTCGCCGGTGACGACCCGGCCGACGCCATCTCCCTGGTGGGTGCGGCCCGTCGTGCGATCGACCCGGTGCGCGAGCACGACCCGGCACTCGCGGACGTCGACTCACGCCTGGGCGAGGTCGGCTACCTGCTCAGCGACATCGCCGCCGACCTCGCCTCCTACGCAGCCGGTATCGAGTCCGACCCCGCCCGGCTCACCGTCGTCCAGGAGCGCCGCGCGGCGCTCGGTGGCTTGGTGCGCGCCTTCGGCCACGACCAGCCTGCGGACGGCGACGCCGCACCGGTCGAGGGCATTGACGCCGTGCTCGCCTGGGCGCAGCGCGCTTCGGCCCGGCTGCTCGACCTGGACGACGACGAGGGCCGGGTGCGCGAGCTCACCGAGCGCCGCGAGGAGCTGCGGACCGCGCTGGCAGGGGTGGCGGGGCGACTGCACCGCTCGCGGCTGGCCGCCGCCAGTCGCCTCGGCGACCTCGCCACGGCCGAGCTGGCCCAGCTCGCCATGCCGCACGCGCGGCTCGAGGTCTCCGTGACGCAGCGCCCGGACGAGCACGGCCTGGACGTCGACCTGGTCGACGGTGTGCGGCGGGTCGCCGTCGCGGTGCACGGCGTCGACGACGTCGAGCTGCTCCTGTCGCCGCACGCGGGGGCGCCGCTGCGACCGGTCAGCAAGGGTGCCTCCGGTGGCGAGCTGTCCCGGGTGATGCTCGGGCTCGAGGTGGTGCTCGCCGGCGCCGACCCGGTGCCGACCTTCGTCTTCGACGAGGTCGATGCCGGCGTCGGCGGTCGCGCCGCCGTCGAGATCGGCCGCCGGCTCGCGGCGCTGGCGCGCACCGCCCAGGTGGTCGTCGTCACGCACCTGCCACAGGTCGCGGCGTACGCCGACCGGCACCTGCTGGTGCTGAAGGCCGATGACGGGGCGGTCACCGAGAGTGGCGTCCGGGCCCTGGACGACGACGAGCGGGTCGCCGAGCTCGCCCGCATGCTGGCCGGGCAGGAGGATTCCGGCACCGCGCGGGCGCACGCCCAGGAGCTGCGCGACGCCGCAGCGGCAGAGACCCGCCGCCTCGCGGGCTGACGGCCACGCCGCCACCAGGTGACGGGCTCGCCGTGGGAGACTGGCCGCGATGCGTCGTCCCTCCCTGCGTTCTCGCGCTCTCCAGTCGTCGGCGGAGGGTGTCGTCGGCGTCGCCAAGGTCGACTCGCGCACCAAGAACCTGACCAAGCGGCTGCAGCCCGGTGACATCGCGGTGATCGACCACCTCGACATCGACACCGTGGCCGCCGAGGCCCTGGTCACCCGGCGTCCGGGGGCCGTGGTCAACGCCGCCCAGAGCACGAGCGGCCGCTACCCCAACCTCGGCCCCGAGATCCTCTTGGCGGCGGGCGTCCCGCTCGTCGATGGCGTGGGACGCGAGGTCATGGTCGCCGTCGCCGAGGGCGAGCGGGTGCGGGTGCACGAGGGCAACGTCTACCTCGGTGACGACCTGGTCGCCTCCGGCACCCGGCAGACCGACGAGAGCGTGGCCTCGGCGATGGAGGAGGCGCGCGCCGGGCTCGCCGTCCAGCTGGAGGCCTTCGCCGCCAACACCATGGACTACCTGCGTCAGGAGCGCGAGCTGCTGTTGGACGGTGTCGGCGTCCCCGACATCACCACCGTCATGGAGGGCCGTCACGTCCTCGTGGTGGTCCGCGGGTACCACTACAAGGAAGACCTGCAGACGCTGCGGCACTATGTCCGCGAGTACAAGCCGATCATCATCGGCGTCGACGGCGGTGCCGACGCAGTGCTCGACGCCGGCCTTCGCCTGAGCCTCATCGTCGGCGATATGGACTCGGTGTCCGACAAGGCGCTCAGCAGCGGAGCCGAGATCGTCGTGCACGCCTACCGCGACGGCCGGGCGCCCGGGCTGGAGCGGGTGCAGGCGCTGGGGGTCGAGCCCGTCGTGTTCCCGGCCACCGGCACCAGCGAGGACGTCGCGATGCTGCTCGCCGACGACAAGGGCGCCGAGCTCATCGTCGCGGTCGGGACGCACGCCACGCTGGTGGAGTTCCTCGACAAGGGCCGCTCCGGCATGGCCTCCACCTTCCTGACCCGGCTGCGGGTCGGCGGCAAGCTCATCGACGCCAAGGGCGTCAGCCGGCTCTACCGGGCACGCATCTCCAGCTGGCAGGTGCTGCTGCTCGTCGTGTGCGGGCTGCTCGCGCTGTTCGTCGCCATGTCCGTGACCCCCGCCGGCCAGGCCCTGCTCGGGCTCGGCGCCGCGCGGTGGGACGACCTCCTCTCCTGGATCCAGGGACTGTTCACGTGATCGACTTCCGGTACCACCTCGTCTCCATCGTCGCCGTGTTCATCGCCCTGGCGGTGGGCATCGTGCTCGGCGCCGGGCCGCTGCAGCAGCAGCTCGGGGAGACGCTCACCAACCAGGTCTCCCAGCTGCGCCGCGACAAGGCCGACCTGCGCAGCCAGCTCGACACCCTGCAGCAGCGGGTCGACTCCGCCGACGCGTTCGCCAGCGGGGTCGCCCCCGAGCTGGTGGGGTCCAGGCTGGGCGGGCGCTCGATCGTCCTCGTCCTGCTGCCCGGCGCCGACAACGGCGTCGTCAACGACCTGGTCGACACGCTCAAGGCCAGCGGCGCGACGGTCAACGGGCAGGTGAAGCTGTCCGCCGCCTGGGCCGATCCCGACCCCGGCAAGGTCACCTTCCGCGACCAGCTGAGCTCCAACCTGGCTCCGGTGGTCGGCGTCACCACCGACCCCTCCGCCCCGGTCAACGAGCGCATGGGCGCCCTGCTCGCCCGGGCGCTGGTCGTCAACAAGGTGACCGAGGCCGACAGCGCGAGCGCGCAGAGCGAGCAGGCGCTGTCGGCGCTGCGTGAGGCCGGCCTGATCACGGTGAGCGGGACGCCGAACCTGTCCACCCTCGCCGTGGTGCTGGCGGGTGCGCCGAACGACGCCGGCACCGATGCCGACCGCTCGGCCCGGCTGGCGACGTGGACGGCGACCATGGCCGCACTGGACGCCGCGAGCAACGGCGTCGTCGCCACCGGCCCGACCGAGAGCACCGAGCCGATCGGGGCGCTGGGCGCCCTGCGCACCGACCAGTCGGTGGCCGCCAAGGTCTCGACGGTCGACGACGTCGACCTGGCCATGGGCCGGATCGCCACCGTCTTCGCGCTGCGCCAGCAGCTGACCGGACAGGCGGGGCACTACGGCACCGGGGTGGGGGCCACCGCGGTGCTGCCGCCGCTGCCTGCGGACGCCCCGTGACCCGACCCGCCCGGCCACGACGCCGGCCAGCGCGGGCATCCTCCGCCGCGCTCGTGGCGGGGTTGACCGCCGGCGCGGCGGCGGCCGGTGCCGCGGGGCGGCTCCTGGCCGCGCACCCGCCGGGCGGCGCGGAGCGCTGGAGCCGCACCAACCACCGCGGTGAGCCGATCAGCCTGCTCGAGGGTCCGGCGTTCGTCGTCGGGACGGTGGGGGCCCTGTGCCTTGCACCGGGCCTGCCGCTCAGGGTGCGCGGCGCGGCGGTGCTGGCCGGTGCCGCTGCCGGTGCTCTGGGCGCGTACGACGACCTCGCCGACAGCTCGGTGCGCAAGGGGCTGGCGGGTCACCTGGGGGCGCTCGCGCGCGGCGAGGTCACCACCGGAGCGGTCAAGGTGCTGGGGTTGGCGGCGAGTGGGCTGGTCAGCTCGGCCCTGCTGGCCCGCGGCCGGCCGGGCGCCGAGGTCCAGCGGTCCAGTGCGGCTCGGGTGGTGGACGTGCTGGTCGGCGGCGCCGTCGTGGCAGGCAGCGCCAACCTGCTCAACCTGCTCGACCTGCGGCCGGGGCGGGCGCTCAAGGTGGCCCTGCTGCCGCTGCCGGCTGCACTCGTCGCCGGACCCGCGGCCCTGCCGCTCGCGATCACCGGTGGTGCCGCCGCAGCGCTGCTGCCCGACGATCTCGGCGAGCGCACCATGCTCGGTGACACCGGCGCCAACGCGGCCGGTGCCCTGCTCGGCGTGACAGCGGTGGCGGCCACCGGGCCGCGCGGGCGCGCGGCGCTGCTGGCCGCCCTCGTGGCGCTCACTTTGGCGAGCGAGAAGGTCAGCTTCACCCGCGTCATCGAGGGCACGCCGGGGCTGCGTGAGCTGGACGCCCTCGGCCGCCGCCCGCGCCCGCAGTGACGGCCGCGCGATGAGCCTGACGGGACCGAGCGCGACCGGGCCGACCGGGCCGATCGGGCCGACCGGGCCGACCGGGCCCTCGGCGGCGCGGCTGGCGGGTGGCCTGGCGGGAGTCGCCGCCGGCATCGCGCTGATCACCCTGCTGGCCCGGGTCGTGGGCTTCGGCCGGTGGCTGGCGTTCTCGGGGACGGTCGGCAGCTCATGCGTCGGGTCGGCGTACGCCAGTGCCAATCAGGTGCCGAACGTGCTCTTCGAGGTCGTGGCCGGCGGAGCGCTCGCCGCCAGCGTCGTCCCTGTGCTGTCGGCGGCGCTGGTGCGGGGCGACCGCGCGGCGGCCGACCGCACGGCGTCCGCACTGCTCACCTGGACGGTGCTGGTGCTGACCCCCCTCGCGCTGGTGCTGGCGCTGGTGGCGGGGCCGGTCACGCGACTGCTGCTCGGCCCGGGCGGGTGCCCGGGGCAGGGCGCCGCGGCGGCGCGGATGCTCGTGGCGTTCGCGCCGCAGGTCGTGCTGTACGGCGTGGGCATCGTCCTGACCGGTGTGCTGCAGGCCCACCGACGCTTCCTCGGCCCGGCGCTCGCACCCCTCGTGTCGAGCGTCGTGGTGATCGGCGTGTACGCGGCGTTCGCCGCGGTCACCAACCGGCCCGAGGGCACCGGAGCGGCCGACTGGCTGCCGGACCGCGGTGCCGAGGCGCTGCTGGCGCTCGGGACGACCGCCGGGGTGCTGGTGCTCAGCCTGCCGCTGCTGGTCCCGGCCCGCCGAGCGGGCATCCGGCTGCGCCCGACGCTGCGCTTCGACACCGGCGTCGCGGGCCGGGTGCGCGCGCTGGCCCTGGCCGGGCTGGCCGGGCTGGTGGCCCAGCAGGTGCTCGTCCTGGTGACGGTGCGGCTGGCCAACGTCGCGGGCGGCCCCGGCACGATCAACGTCTACACCTACGTGCAGGCCGTCTACCTGCTGCCGTACGCCGTGCTGGCCGTCCCGCTGGCGACCGCCGCGTTCCCGACCCTGGCCGCCCAGGCGGCGGCCGGGGAGGGGCCGGCGTTCGCCGGCACGCTCGCCCGGTCGACCCGGCTGGTCGTGCTGGTCGCCCTCGCCGGCGTGGCGGTGCTCGGCGCCACCGCGCCGGCGGTCGGCCGGCTGTTCCTGGCGCTGGACGCCGGCGGCGCGGCGCTGACCGCGCTCCCGACGGCGCTCACGGCGTTCGCTCCCGGACTGGTCGGGTTCGCCCTGATCGCCCACCTCGGCAGGGCGCTGTTCGCCGCCCACCGCGCCGCGTGGGCGGCCCGCGCCACGGTGGCCGGCTGGCTGGTGGCCGTCGGCGCCTCGGTGGCGCTGGTGCCGCTGCTGACCGGCTCGGGCGACCCGGCTCAGCGCACCCTGCTTGCGCTCGGCGTCGCCAGCTCGGTCGGGATGACACTGGCCGGCGGCGCGCTGCTGGTGGGAGCCGCCGGGACGTCGGTGGGCGGCCTTCGGGTCGGCGACCGGCTGGCCGCGTCACTGCCGGTGCTCGGCCGCTGCCTGCTGGTCGCGGCGGTCGCGCTGGTGGCCGGGCGGCTGGTGGTCGATCGGGTGACCTGGCCCGGTGTGGGCGGCGCGCTCGGCTCGGGTGTGGTGGGATCGGTGGCGACGCTCGCCGTGCTGCTGGCCGGGTTCGCCCTGGCCGACCGGGACGACCTTCGAGCGCTCGTGCGCCGACGCTCCGGTGCCCCAGATGCCTGAGGAGGTGCCGGTGGACCACGTCCCCGAGCCGGACGGCCGGCTGCACGTGCTGCTGCTGCTCGGCACCAGCGGCGGGGGCGTGGCCCGGCACGTGTGTGCGCTGGCCGGCTCGCTCGTGCAGGCCGGCCACCGGGTCACCGTCGCCGCGCCGGCGTCCGTGCACGAGGAGTTCGACTTCGCTGCGACGGGAGCGGCGCCGGCCGTGGTCGAGGTGCGCGAGCGGCCCCACCCGCGCGGCGACGTCAAGGCCGTGAGCGCGATCGGCCAGCTCGCCGACGACGCCGACGTGGTGCACGCCCACGGGCTGCGGGCCGGCGGGCTCGCGGTGCTGGCGCTGCGCCGGCGGCACACGCCGTTGGCCGTCACCCTGCACAACGCGCTGCTGGCCCGGGGCGTCGCGGGCAGTCCGGTGCGGGCGGCCTACGCCGTGCTGGAGCGGCTGGTCGCTCGCGGCGCCGACATCGTGCTCGGCGTCTCGGCCGACCTCGAGCAGCGGCTGGGTGAGCTCGGGGCCCGCGACGTCCGGCACGCCGTCGTCCCGGCCCCGGCAGCGCTGCGCGCCACGTCGTCCCCGTCGCAGGTGCGAGCCGCCCTCGACCTGGACGGGCGTCGCGTCGTGTTGTGCGTCGCCCGACTGGCCGAGCAGAAGGGTCTGCCGCTCCTGCTGGACGCCGTGGGGCTGCTCCGCACCCGCCCCGAGCCGGGGACCGGCCCGCTGGTGCTCGTGGCCGGTGACGGCCCGCTCAGAGACCGTCTGGCAGCCCGGATCGAGGCCGAGGACCTCCCGGTGCGGCTGCTGGGCTGGCGGGACGACGTGGGCGACCTGCTGACCGTGGCGGACGTCGTGGTGTCGTCGGCCGTGTGGGAGGGCCAGCCGATCGCCGTCCAGCAGGCGCTGCAGGCCGGCGCCGCGATCGTGGCAACCGACGTCGGGGGTACCGCGGAGGTCACCGCGGACGCCGCGCTGCTCGTCCCCGGGGGCGACGCGCCCGGCCTGGCTGCCGCTTTGGAGCGGGTGCTGAGTGACTCGCGCATCCGCGAGGACCTGCGTCAGCGTGCTCGGCGACGCGCCCGCGACCTGCCGGACGACGACGCCGCGAGGGACGCCGCACTCGCCGTGTACGACGACCTGCGCCGACGACCCTCCTCGACCTAGTACAGTAAAAGTCCGTGGCGCAGACGAAACACATCTTCGTGACCGGCGGCGTGGCTTCCTCCCTCGGGAAGGGCCTGACCGCATCGAGCCTCGGACTCCTGTTGAGATCACGCGGCATCCGCGTGACCATGCAGAAGCTCGACCCCTACCTCAACGTCGACCCCGGCACGATGAACCCGTTCCAGCACGGCGAGGTCTTCGTGACCGACGACGGCGCCGAGACCGACCTCGACATCGGTCACTACGAGCGGTTCCTCGACCGCGGGCTGTCGGCGACGGCCAACGTCACCACCGGCCAGATCTACAGCGAGGTCATCGCCAAGGAGCGTCGCGGGGAGTACCTCGGCGACACCGTGCAGGTCATCCCGCACATCACCAACGAGATCAAGCGTCGGATGCGGGCGCAGGCCTCCTCCGACGTCGACGTGATCATCACCGAGATCGGCGGCACGGTCGGCGACATCGAGTCGCTGCCGTTCCTCGAGGCCGCCCGGCAGGTGCGGCACGACGTCGGGCGCGACAACGTGTTCTTCCTGCACGTGTCGCTGGTGCCCTACCTCGCGCCGTCCGGCGAGCTGAAGACCAAGCCGACCCAGCACTCGGTGGCGGCGCTGCGCCAGGTCGGTATCCAGCCCGACGCCCTGGTCTGCCGCAGCGACCGCCCGGTGCCGATCGAGATGAAGCGCAAGATCTCGCTGATGTGCGACGTCGACGCCGAGGCGGTGGCCAACGCCGTGGACGCACCCTCGATCTACGACATCCCCAAGGTGCTGCACCGCGAGGGCCTGGACGCGTACATCGTGCGCCGTCTCGGCCTGGCCTTCCGGGACGTCGACTGGACGGCCTGGGACGACCTGCTGCGCCGCGTGCACGAGCCCGAGCACGAGGTCGAGGTCGCACTCGTCGGCAAGTACGTCGACCTGCCCGACGCGTACCTGTCGGTCATCGAGGCGCTGCGGGCCGGCGGCTTCGACCAGGACGCGAAGGTCTCGCTGCGCTGGGTCGCCTCCGACGACTGCGCAACTCCCGAGGGAGCCCAGCGGGCCCTCGGCGGCGTCGACGCGGTGTGTGTCCCCGGTGGCTTCGGGGTCCGCGGCATCGAAGGCAAGCTCGGCGCACTGCGGTGGTCGCGCGAGCACCGCGTTCCGACGCTGGGCCTGTGCCTGGGCCTGCAGTGCATGGTGATCGAGTACGCCCGCAACGTCGCCGGGCTCGCGGGCGCGTCGTCCACGGAGTTCGAGGCCGATTCACCGCACCCGGTGATCGCGACGATGGAGGAGCAGAAGGCGATCGTTGACGGCGGGGGAGACCTCGGCGGCACCATGCGCCTGGGCCTGTACCCCGCGCGGCTGACCGAGGGCACGGTCGTGGCCGAGACCTACGGCGTGACCCTGGTCGAGGAGCGGCACCGGCACCGCTACGAGGTCAACAACGCCTACCGCGAGCAGCTCGAGCAGGCCGGCCTGGTCTTCTCGGGCGTCTCGCCGGACGGCGGGCTGGTGGAGTTCGTCGAGCTCGATCGCTCGGTGCACCCCTACTACGTCTCGACCCAGGCGCACCCGGAGTTCCTGTCGCGCCCGCACCGCGCTCACCCGCTGTTCGCCGGGCTGGTCAAGGCGGCGGTCGACGCCCAGCGCTCGGCCCGGCTGGTCGAGGTGGAACGCCACCGCGAGCAGGTCGCGGCGCCCGCGTGAGCGAGCTGCTGCAGGACGACATCGGCCCCCGGCCGGTCCGCTCGTCCGAGGTCATGTTCACCGGGCGGGTCTGGGACGTCGTCCAGGACGTCGTCGACCTCGGCCGGGCCGGCGAGGTGACCCGCGAGTACCTGCGCCACCCCGGTGCCGTCGGCATCCTGGCGCTGGACGACGAGGGCCGGGTGCCGCTGGTGCACCAGTACCGGCACCCGGTCGCCATGACGATGTGGGAGCTGCCCGCCGGGCTGCTGGACGTCGCCGGGGAGCCGCCGGTGCTGGCAGCGCAGCGGGAGCTCGCCGAGGAGGCCGACCTGCGGGCCGGAACCTGGCACACCCTGGTCGACTGGGTGATGTCGCCGGGCGGGACGTCGGAGGCGTTCCGGCTGTTCCTCGCGCGGGACGTCGTGCCGGTGCCCCATGACGAGCGGCACGAACGCGACGGCGAGGAGATGGACATGCCGACCCGGTGGTTCCCGCTCGACCAGGTGCGCGACGCGGTGCTGGCCGGGCGGCTGAACAGCCCGTCGCTCGTCGTCGGCGTGCTGGCCGCGTGCGCCGCCCGTGACGCGGGCTGGGCCTCCTTGCGTCCGGCCGACGCGCCCTGGCCGGAACACCCCGCCTACCGCTGAGCCGCCGCACTCGGCGGCGGGCCGGTCGCGAACGCGGCAACGGCGGTCACTGGAGTGAGCGCCGTTGCCGCGTTGGCTGAACCTCGGCGCCGGCCGGTGCCGCCGGCTGGTCGGCCGCTTCAGCAGCCCGTGACGGTCTCGGCGTTGCGGCGCGCGCCGTTCCACAGGATGTAGCCGAAGGCCCGCACGCACTTGTTGGGCGCGTGCACCGAAACCGGCCCTGCGTAGTACGCGTAGGTGCCGTTGTCGTAGTCGGACGGCCCGCCGGTGTTGAAGCAGTCGTTGTTCGGGTTGTTGGTGAGGCAGCGCTCGATGAACACGTTCGTCTCCCGGGCCACGCCGTAGCTCGGCCCAAGGTGGTTGAATCGCGCGCAGTTGTTCCCGGTGCTGCTGTTGTAGTAGACGACGAGCTCGCCGACCGCCGTGCCGTTCCCGTCGTGCGCCACCTTGCGCGCGATCAAGCTGCCTCCGCAGGTGCCGCTGCCCGCTTCAGCGGCCGGCGCGACGCCCACCCCTACGGACACTGCGATCGTGGTCGCGGTCAACAGCGCGAAGGCTTTGGATCTGCTCATGCGTGCGTCCCCCTTGTCAGCGTGGCTGCGACTCAGCACACGGCCATTACTTATACCGCGTTTGGGACATCTCGGGCGACAGGCACGACCGCCTGGCTAGTCGCGCGGGAGGTCCTCCTCCCAGAACTCCGCCGCGCTGGCGCGGGACGTCGGGTCGGCTCCCGCCCCGTGCAGCTCGGTCTCGCGTCCGCGCAGCTCGACCCGGCGGATCTTGCCGCTGATCGTCTTGGGCAGGTCGGTGAACTCGATCCGCCGGATCCGCTTGTACGGCGCGAGGTGGTCGCGCGCGTAGCCGAGGATGTCGGCCGCAGTGGCGGCGGTGGGCTCATACCCGGCGGCCAGCACGACGTACGCCTTCGGTACCGCGAGCCGGGTCTGCTCCGGTGAGGGCACGACGGCCGCCTCGGCCACCGCGGGGTGCTCGATGAGCACCGACTCCAGCTCGAACGGGCTGATCCGGTAGTCGGAGGCTTTGAAGACGTCGTCCGAGCGGCCGACGTACGTGAAGTAGCCGTCCGCGTCACGGCTGGCGACGTCACCGGTGTGATACGCGTTGTCGCGCATGGCCTGCGCGTTGCGATCCCGGTCGTCGCGGTACCCGACCATCAGGCCGACCGGCCGGCCGGCCGGGCCGTCCAGCCGCAGGCACAGCTCGCCCTCATCGCCCTCGGCGCCGGTCACCGGGTCGAGCAGCACGACGTCGTAGCCGGGCAGCGGCCGGCCCATCGAGCCGGGCTTCAGCGGCGCACCCGGCGGGTTGCCCACCTGCGCCGTCGTCTCGGTCTGGCCGAAGCCGTCCCGGATGGTCAGGCCCCAGGCCCGCTGCACCTGCTCGATCACCTCGGGGTTGAGCGGCTCACCGGCACCCACCACCTCGCGCAGCGGGATCCGGCCGCGGAACGAGCCCAGGTCGGACTGCACCAGCATCCGCCACACCGTCGGCGGAGCGCAGAACGTCGTCACGGCGCACTGGGCCATGGTCTCCAGCAGCGGCGCGGCGGCGAACCGCGACTGGTTCACGATCAGCACGGTCGCCTCGGCGTTCCACGGCGCGAACAGGTTGCTCCAGGCGTGCTTGGCCCAGCCCGGCGAGCTGATGTTGAGGTGGATGTCACCGGGCTGCAGCCCGATCCAGTACATCGTCGACAGGTGTCCGACCGGGTACGACACGTGCGTGTGCTCGACCAGCTTGGGCTTCGCCGTCGTACCCGAGGTGAAGTAGAGCAGCAGCGGCTCGTCGGCGCGGGTGGGCACCTCGGGCGAGAACGAGGACAGGTGCTCGAAGCTGGCGCCGTACGACAGCCAGCCCTCGACGTCGTCCCCGACGGCGATCCGCGTCCAGCTGCCGGGCACGTCGGCGAACTTGCCGGTGTCCTCGCTCCGGGCCACCACATGCGCCACGTGCCCGCGCTCGACCCGGTCGACCAGGTCTGCGGGCGCCAGCAGCGTGGTGGCCGGGATGACGACGACGCCCAGCTTGATGCAGGCGAGCACCGTCTCCCAGAGCTCGACCTGGTTGCCCAGCATCAGCAGCAGCCGGTCGCCTCGATGCACGCCATGCGCCTGCAGCCACGAGGCCAGCTGACCGGACCGTGCTGACATCTCCGCGTACGTGACGCGGGTTTCGCTGCCGTCCTCGTCGACAACCCACAGCGCGGTGCGCGGCCCGGTCTCGGCCGAGGCCGCGACGACGTCGAACCAGTCCAGCGCCCAGTTGAAGTACGGCAGCGGCGGCGGCGCGTACTCCCGCAGGGCCGCGTCGTGGTCGGTACGGTGCAGCAGCAGCAGGTCGCGCGCTGCCCGGAAGCTCTCGTGGCTCGTGTCGTGTTCGTCCCAGGTCATGCTCTGGACCCTCGCACTCCCGCCGACCTCGGTCAACGCCAGGACACCGGTCGGCGAACAGGACTCAAGCCCGTCCCCCGAATGGCCGATCCGCTTGGTGTCGGGCACGGTCGAGACGTCATAGGAGGCACCATCGTGCGCACCAGGTCCGGGACGCGACGCGCGGTTATCGGCGCGGCCGCCGTGCTCATGCCCCTGGCGCTGCTGGGCGCATGCCAGACGGGTGCGACCACGGTCGCCGGGTCAGCCGACGCGCCGCCGGCCGCCCCCGCCACGCCAGCCGGCACGCCGTCGGTGACACCGTCAGCCCCGACACCGACCCCGACAGCGACGTCCACGGCGTCGGCCACCCCGACGGCCTCGCCCTCGGACACCGCCTCCGGGACGCCCTCGGCCACGGCGTCCGTCGCTGCGCGGTGGCCCCGGCCGCTCGGGGAGCCGCAGCAGGGCGACCCGGTCTGGGGCGTCTACCTGGCCGTCGGCCACAGCGCCAGGGACGCCGTCATCGACAAGGCGGTGCGTTCCGCCGCCAAGGTCGGCTACCAGGCGGTCGTCGGCGACATCGCCTGCGACGCGGGAGCCATCGCCGCCCTCGGCCTGGACGAGTACGACTACTGGTCGGGCGCCACCGTCTACTTCGCGACGTCGGGCGATGCCAAGGCCTTCGCGGCGAGCTACACCGCCGCCGTCGCGGCACCCAAGGCGGTCGCCAAGATCAACGTCGGCTGCCTGGACTGACCGGCGGCCGCGCGCCGACCTGCGTCACCACCGACGCCGCCACCTGGCACGCGGTGCGCAGGGCCCCGGCCACCTCGACGCCGTCGACCGCTGCCGCAACGTAGGCGGCCGCGAACGCGTCGCCCGCGCCGGTCGAGTCGACCACCGGCCCGACCGCCGCCGCTGCCGGCACGAGCACCGGCTCGGCTCCGTCGGTGGCCCAGGTGGCGCCCAGCGAGCCGAGCTTCAGGACGACCTGGCGGTAGGTGGCGGTGAGCCGCGCCAGAACCGTGGCCGGGTCGCGGCTGCCGACGAGCACTTCCGCCTCGTCGAGGGTGCAGAAGACCAGGTCGACACCGTCGGTGAGTCGCAGGAACTCCTTGCCGCCCAACGCCTCCAGCGGAGCGGCGCTCGCGACGTCCACGGACGTCGGCACGGCGCCGGCGCGCGCGGCAGCCAGGGCGGCGCAGCCGGCCGGCCTCGACCCGGGGTTCAGCAGGGTGTAGCCCGACACGTGCAGCCACCGGGCAGCCGCGAGCGCGGCCAGCGGGAGGTCGGCCTCGTCCAGCGCCGAGTTGGCGCCGGCGTCCGGCAGCATCGTGCGCTCGCCGTCGGCGCCCACCAGCACGACGACCGTGCCCGTGGCGAGCTCGGCGTCGACCGGCAGGTGGGCCAGCACACCGGCGCGCTGCAGCACGTCGGCGGCCTCGCGGCCGAACGGGTCGTCGCCGATGCGGCCCACGAAGACGCAGGGGCATCCGCGTGCGGCGAGCCAGGCTGCCACGTTGGCCCCCGCGCCACCCTGCCTGGTCTGCACGTGCGCGGCGGTATCGGAGCCGAGCGCGAGCGGGTCGTCGACCCGCACCAGGACGTCGGTCATCACGTCACCCAGGACGACGACCCTCCCGCCCTCGGCCGGGGCTCTCGCCACCTGGGGGGACGTGACGATCATGTCCGCAGCCTAGTGAGCAGCGGGGCTAGGCTCGGCGGGTGCCCGAGAGCGTTCGCCCCTACCCCGCTCACTGGGAGGCGGACGTCGTCCTGCGCGACGGCGGGGTGGTGCACCTGCGCCCGATCCGGCCGGACGACGCCGCCGCGGTGGCCGCGTTCCACGCCGGGCAGAGCCCGGAGTCGATCTACCTGCGGTTCTTCGCCCCGCTGCAGCAGCTGTCCGACCGCGACCTCGAGCGGTTCACGACGGTCGACCACAACGACCGGGTCGGTCTGGTCGCCACCCTCGGCGACGCCATCGTCGGCATCGGCCGTTACGACCGTACCGAGGGGGCCACCGCCGAGGTGGCGTTCAACATCTCCGACGCCCACCAGGGGCGGGGGATCGGCTCGGTGCTGCTGGAGCACCTGGCGGCCGCGGCCCGCGAGCGAGGGGTGTGCCGGTTCATCGCGGACGTGCTGCCGCAGAACCGGCGGATGATCGGGGTGTTCAGCGAGGCCGGCTACTCGGTGCGACACCACTACGAGGACGGCGTCATCGCCCTCGAGTTCGACATCTCGCCCACCGCGCAGTCCGACCAGGTGCGCGATTCGCGCGAGCAGCGCTCGGAGGCGCGCAGCGTCCAGGCCGTCCTGCACCCCCGGTCGGTGGCGGTGGTGGGCGCGAGCCGCGACCCCGACTCGATCGGCCACCGCCTGCTGGAGGATCTGCTGTCGGCCGGCTTCGTCGGGCCCCTCTACGCCGTGAACCCGGAGGCGTGGGAGGTGCAGGGCGTCCAGAGCCACGCGCGGATCAGCGACATCCCCGAGCAGGTCGACCTCGCGGTGGTGGCGGTGCCGGCCGAGGCCGTCGTGGAGGTGGTCGCAGACTGCGGGAAGGCGGGGGTGCGCGGGCTGGTCGTGGTCAGCGGCGGGTTCGCCGAAAGCGGAGCGGCCGGCCAGCAGCTGCAGGTCGCGCTGGTGCGCCAGGCGCACCTGCACGGCATGCGCGTGATCGGCCCCAACTCCTTCGGCATCGTCAACACCGACCCGCAGGTGCGACTGAACGCCTCGCTGGCGCCCGCCATGCCGCCCGCGGGCCGGCTGGGCCTGTTCAGCCAGTCCGGGGCCCTCGGCATCGCGGTGCTCGACACGGCCCGGCGGCGCGGACTCGGCGTGTCCAGCTTCGTCTCGGCCGGCAACCGCACGGACGTCTCCGGCAACGACCTCATGCAGTACTGGCTCGACGACCCGGCCACCGACGCGGTCGGCCTCTACCTCGAGAGCATGGGCAACCCGCGCAAGTTCTCCCGGGTGGCGCGCCGGCTGGCCCGCACCAAGCCGGTCATCGTGGTCAAGTCCGGTCAGTCGACGTTCGGGGTGCCGCCCGGCCACACCGTCCGCGAGTCCCGGCTGCCCCGCGAGGCGCTGGACGCCGTGCTGCGCCAGGCCGGCGTCATCCGGGTCGAGAACATCCACCAGCTGTTCGACGTCGCCCAGCTCGTCGTGCACCAGCCGCTGCCGACCGGCCCCCGGGTCGCGGTCGTCACGAACTCCGACGCCCTCGGGGCGCTGGCCGCCGACGCCTGCGTGAGCTGGGGGTTGGAGGTCGCGCACGGGCCAGTGGCGGTGCCGTCCGAGGCGAGCGCGGACCAGTTCCGTACGGCGCTGACCGAGGCCTTCGCCCGCGAGGACGTGGACGCGGTCGTCGCCGGCTTCATCCCGCCGCTGGTCACGGTCGACAGCGACGTCGCGCTGGCCCTCGCCGAGGTGGCGGCGGACGGCGACAAGACCTGCGTGGCAACGTTTCTCGGCATGCACGGCGTCACCGAGGCGCTGTCGTCGTCACGGCGGACCGTTCCTGCGTACCCGACCCCCGAGGACGCGGTGCGCGCGCTGGTCTCGGCCACCCGGTACGGCGAGTGGCGCAACCGCGACCGTGGGCCGCGGATCGCGTTCGACGGGCTGTTGCGCGAGTCCGCGCGCGAGATGGTTGACCGGCTCACGCCCGAGGACCCGGACGGTGTCTGGCTCAGCCCGGACGACTCCGCCCAGCTGCTCGCGGCCTACGGCATCGAGGTGTGGCCGGCCTACGAGGTGACCACGCCGGACGACGCTGTCGCGGCCGCCGAGCGGGTGGGCTACCCCGTGGCCCTCAAGGCGACGGCGACGCACCTGAGGCACCGGGCCGACCTGGGCGCGGTCCGGCTGGACATCGGCCGGCCGGACGAGCTGCGTCACGACCTGGCGGAGATGAAGCGCCAGCTCGAGCAGCACGGGCCGGGCGGGTTCGTCGTCCAGGCGATGGTCCCGGTCGGCGTGGCGTGCGTGGTCCGCTCGACCGAGGACCCGCTGTTCGGCCCGGTGGTCGAGTTCGGCGTCGGCGGGCCGCCGACCGACCTGCTCGGCGACGTCGCCCGGCGCAGCCCGCCACTGCGCGAGGGCGACGTGGCCGACCTGGTGCGCGGCGTGCGCGCCGCCCCGCTGCTGTTCGGCTACCGCGGCGCAGACCCGGTCGACATCGAGGCGCTCGAGGACGTCGTCGCGCGGGTCTCGGTGCTGGCCGACGACCTGCCCGAGGTCGCCGACCTCGAGCTCAACCCGGTGGTGGCCGCACCCCAGGGCGCGACCGTGCTCGGCGCGCGGGTGCGGCTGGCGCCGCCGCCCGGCCGCACCGACGCCGGCACCCGCCGGCTGCCCGGCTGAGGGCTGTGGGCGCCCACCGCGAGCCATCCGCCACAGGTGGGAGGATGCTGCGCATGCGTGAAACCCACAGCCTGCCCGACGCCCTGCGCACCGACCTCGACCTCGCCGGGTACTACCCCGAGCTGGTGGCCGACGTCCTGGACGTCAGCGTCGCCGGCGAGCGGGCGGTCGGGCACCTGGTGCATGCCGAGACCACGTTCGACCACGACGTCGTGCGCCGCCACATCACGGCACTCGTCCTGACCGCCACCCGCCTGGTCGTCGCGCACGCCGACGACCACGCACCGGAGGGGCCGGACGGGCCGATCGAGCCCTACGCGACGGCGGCCACCGAGGCCGTACCGCTGTCTGCGGTGCGCTCGGTGGTGGTCAACCACGTCGTGGCCCAGCCGGAGTCCTACCGGCCGGGCGAGGGCTCGCGCGAGCTCACCCTCACCATCGGCTGGGGCGGGGTGAGCCGCCTCGACCTCGAGCCGGCCGGCTGCGCCGACCCGGACTGCGACGCCGACCACGGCTACACCGGCACGGCGAGCGCCGACGACATCTCGGTGCGGGTCAGCGCGGACGCCGACGGCGAGGACGCGTTGCGCCGGGCACTCGCGTTCGCCCGCTCACTGTCGGCTGCGACCGCCGGCCGGGCCGGGTGAGCCTGGACCCGCCCACCGGGCCGCACTACGGCCTGGACACCCTGGCCGACCTGATGCCCGCTGTGGTGCGCAGTCTGGACGGCGGGCCAGCTGACGCCTCCCTGGCGGCGCCGCTCCAGCTGGCGTCGACGACGCGCGCCTGCGTGCTGCTCGTCGACGGGCTCGGCGACCTGCTGCTGCGCGAGCGGGCCGGGCACGCCCCCTTCCTGCGCTCGCAGCTCGAGCGCACCAGCACGATCACCGCTGGCTTCCCGACCACCACGGCGACCAGCATGGGCAGCCTCGGCACCGGGCTGCCACCGGGAGCGCACGGCCTGGTGGGCTACGAGGTGCTGGTGCCCGGCCAGGACGAGCTGCTCAACGAGCTGTCCTGGGAGCCGCCGGTCGACCCGCGCCGGTGGCAGCCCGAGACGACCGTGTTCCAGCACGCCGTGGCGGCGGGGATCGAGGTCGTGCGGATCGGGCCTGGCTTCTTCGACGGGTCGGGGCTGACCGAGGCGGCGCTGCGCGGCGGACGCTTCGTCGCCGCCGAGTCCCTCGACGACCGCGTCGACGCGGCGCTGGCGGCGCTGCGCTCGGCGCCGCGCACGCTGGTCTACGTGTACTGGGGCGATGTCGACAAGGTCGGCCACGTCAACGGCTGCGGGTCGTGGGAGTGGGGGGAGGAGCTGGCCAAGGTCGACCTCGCCGTGCGCCGGCTGGCGGCCGGGCTGCCGCGCGACGCGACGCTGCACGTCACCGCCGACCACGGCATGGTCGACGTGCCGCACCACCAGCGGCTCGACCTTGCGCACGAGGCGGAGCTGGCGGCCGGCGTGCGGCACGCGGGTGGCGAGCCACGTTGCCCGCAGCTCTACTGCGAGCGCGACCAGGCTCCGGCGGTGGCGGCCCGCTGGGCCGCGCGGCTGGACGGGCGGGCCGACGTGCTCACGCGTGAGCAGGCGGTGGCAGCCGGGTGGTTCGGTCCGGTGGCACCGCACGTGGCCGACCGGATCGGCGAGGTCGTCGTGGTCTGCCGACCAGGGCTGGCCGTCGTCGACTCGCGACGGATGCGACCGGCCCTGCTGGCGCTGATCGGGCTGCACGGCTCGCTGACGCCGGCCGAGTCGCTCGTCCCCTTGCTGACCATCACGGGCCCGACGTGACAGGATCGGGCCGTGGCTGAGCTCGTGTTCTTCTCCGGGACCATGGACTGCGGGAAGTCGACCCTGGCGCTGCAGATGAACCACAACCACGCGGCGGCCGGGCGCGCCGGGCTGATGTTCACCCAGCATGACCGGGCCGGTGAGGCCGTGCTGTCCAGCCGCCTCGGCCTGCTCGGCAAGGCGCTCGAGGTCACCGAGCACACCGACTTCTGGGACGTCGTCGTGGCGCACAAGATGGCCGGCGAGCGGGTCGACTACCTGATCTGCGACGAGGCCCAGTTCTACGACGTGGAGCAGGTCGACCAGCTGGCCCGGCTGGTCGACGAGATGGCCGTCGACGTCTTCGCCTTCGGGATCACCGCGGACTTCCGCACCCGGCTGTTCCCCGGCTCGCAGCGGCTGATCGAGCTCGCCGACCGTGTGTCGGTGCTGCAGGTCGAGGCGCTGTGCTGGTGCGGCGCGCGGGCCACCCACAACGCCCGCACTGCCGACGGCGTGATGGTCGTCGAGGGCGAGCAGGTCGTCGTGGGCGACACCCGGGCCGAGGCCAGCGAGGTCGGCTACGAGGTGCTCTGCCGCCGCCACCACATGCGCCGGATGACCCGCGCGGCCGCGCACGCGGCGGCGCTGTCGCCCGACGTCCTGCCGCTCGACCTCGACATGTGCCCGGTGCCCCCGACGTCGGCGCGGGCGGGCTAGCCGTGGACGCCGAGGAGTGGGACGCCCGCTACGCCGAGCAGCCGCTGGTGTGGTCGGCGGGCCCGAACGCGTTCTTCGCCGACCTGGTGGGCGACTGGCCACCCGGACGCGCACTCGACGTCGCCTGCGGTGAAGGGCGGACGGCGGTCTGGCTGGCCTCGCGCGGGTGGCAGGTGCGGGCTGTCGACTTCTCGGCAGCCGGTGTCGCCAAGGGCCGTGAACGCGCTGCGGCACAAGGCCTGCAGATCGACTGGGTGGTCGACGACGTCGTCGCCGGCGACCTCGGGTCGGGTTACGACCTGGTGGCGGTGCTGTACCTGCACCTGACGCACGAGCGGCTCGCGGGTGTCGTCGGGCGCTGCGTCGAGGCGCTCGCCCCTGGCGGCCGGCTGGTCGTCCTGGCGCACGACCTCGACAACATCGAGCAGGGTGTGGGCGGGCCGCAGGACCCAGCCGTGCTGCCCAGTGCCGACCTGTTGCGCGCGTGGGCGCGCGGCGCGCACGTCGAGCGGGCCGAGCAGGTGCTGCGGCAGACGCCGGACGGCACGGCCATCGATGTGCTGCTCGTGGCCCGGCGATGAGCGAGCAGTCGCGGGCCGCCCGGGCGGTCGACCGGGCCAGTGCCTCGGTGCGAGCGCACGGTGGGCGGCTGACCGGGCCGCGCCGGGCCGTGCTCACGGCGCTGGCAGCGCGCAACGCGCACCTGACCGCCGACCAGGTGGTCATGGCGGTCGCCGAGCGTGACCCGTCGGTGCACCGCGCCTCGGTCTACCGCACGCTCGAGACGCTCACCCGCCTCGGTGTCGTGCAGCACGTGCACGTCGGGCACGGCACCACGACCTATCACCTCGCCGACGACGAGCCGCACCTGCACGCGCAGTGCGAGCAGTGCGGTGCCGTGCTCGACCTGCCGGGCACCCTGCTCGACCCGGTGGCCGACGATGTCCTGCGAGAGCACGGGTTCGCCCTCGCGCCGGCGCACGTCGCCCTGTCGGGTACCTGCGCGGCCTGCCTGCGCGGCCACCGGTCGTGACGTCCGGCGCTCGACGTCCGCCGCCGCCGGCGCCGATCCGGCAGGTCGGCGACCCGGTGCTGCGCACCCCGACGGCACCGGTGACGGCGTTCGACGCCGACCTGGTCGCGCTTGTCGAGCGGATGCGTGCCTCCATGCACGCCGCAGAGGGCGTGGGGCTGGCGGCGAACCAGATCGGCATCGGGCGCTCGGTGTTCGTGTACGAGATCGGGCCGTCGTCCGGCGTGGTGGTCAACCCGGTGCTCGTCGAGACCGCCGGCGAGGTCGTCGAGGACGAGGAGGGGTGCCTGTCGGTGGCGGGGCAGGTGTTCTTCACCCCGCGCTTCGAGCGGGCCACGGTACGCGGCCTCGACCTCGACGGCACCCCTGTCGAGATCGTCGGCGAGGGCTTGCTGGCCCGCTGCCTGCAGCACGAGACCGATCACCTGGCCGGGCGGCTCTACCTCGACCACCTCAGCGGGGCGGAGCGCAGGGCGGCGCTGCGGGCCGCCGCCGAGCGCGAGGCCCAGCACAGCACCGGCGGCACGTTCGGCGCGTTCTGAAACCGCCTTGCGCCGGGCCGGGACGCAGTGGTCGGCTGCACCCGTGGACGAGCGAGCGGTGCTGACCGCCTACGACCGGCAGATCCGGCAGCGGCCGCAGGCGACCGACCCTGCGGCGACGGTGGAGACGGCCGACGGCGTGGTGCGGGTGCTGGCCGATGGCTGGGCGGGTGTCACGTGGAGCGACCTGGATGAGGAGACCGCTGACGCCGCTGTCGCCGCGCAGGTCGCCCGCTTCGGCGACCGTGAGTGGGAGTGGAAGCACTACTCCTACGACCAGCCGCCCGACCTGCCGGCGCGGTTACGGGCGGCGGGGTTGGTCGCTGAGCCGGCCGAGGCACTGCTGGTGGCCGAGCTGACCGACCTCGATCTCGACGTCCGGTTGCCGGAGGCGGTGCGGCTGGAGCCGGTCGTGGATGCCGCGGGGATCCAGACCCTGGTGCGGGTGCACGACGAGGTCTTCGGTGGTGATCACACGCGGATCGGCGTAGAGCTGGCGGCCCGGATGGCCCGCGACCCTGAGTCGGTGGCCGCCGTCGTGGCGATGGCCGGGCCGGTGCCGGTCGCCGGCGGTCGGCTCGAGCTCGTGCCGGGCACCGACTTCGCCGGGCTGTGGGGTGGCGGCACCGTGCCGCAGTGGCGGGGTCGAGGGTTGTTCCGGGCCCTGGTGGCGCACCGGGCAGCCGTGGCGGCACGAGCGGGCTTCCGGTACCTGCAGGTCGACGCGTCCGCCGACAGCCGGCCGATCCTGCTCCGGCTCGGCTTCACCGAGCTGGCCACCACGACGCCGTTCACCCATCCCGCTCCGCCGCGGTGACCGGGCAGCCGGACGCCGATCCTGCGCAGCTGCGCGAGGCGATCGAGCGGGACTTCGGTGTCCGGGCGGTCTCGCTGGTGCGGGCGGTCGGTGGCGCGGACGCCGCGGCGCAGGTCTGGCGGCTGCAGGACGAGGACGGCGGGCAGTACGCGGTGAAGTGGCGGCGCGGCGGCTCGGTCGGTGGACTGTTGGTCGCCGACCACCTCGCGGGTCAAGGCATCCAGGGGGTTCCCGCCCCGCTGCGGTCGTCGTCCGGCGGACTGTGGAGCGACTGTGCCGGTGGCCGGATCAGCATCGTGACCTGGGCGCCCGGGCGCCGAGCACTCGACGGGACGATGACCCTCGAGCACTGGACGACGTTCGGGCGCCTGGTCGCGTCGATACACAGCGTCGTTGTGCCACAACGGATCCAGGCGCTGCTGCCGCTGGAGCCGGGCAGCCACGACTCGATCGCGCAGGTCGTGCGCGACGTCGGCCAGCGGCTCGCCGTCAGCGGTCGGTCGGCAGGTCCGCTCGTCGCTGGCCTGGGCGGCCTGTGGGAAGCCGCGAGCGTCGAGCGGCTGCTCGTCGCGACCGACCGGCTGGCCCGCCACCTGGACGACGACCCCGCTCCGGCCGTGCTGTGCCATGGCGACGCGCACCTCGGGAACGTCCAGGTCGGTGACGCGGCGAGGGTCTGGCTGCTCGACTGGGACGACGCAGTGCTCGCGCCGCGCGAGCGCGACCTGCTGTTCGTCGAGCACGGCGTGCTCGCGTTCGCGCCGGTCTCGGCCGAGCAGACGGCGGCGTTCTACCGCGGGTACGGCGACCTCGCAGTCGACCCGAAGCGACTGGCCTACCACCGGGCGGTGCGCGCCCTGGACGACCTGGGCTCGTGGTCGGCCGACGTGCTGGACGCCGCGCAGCCGGCGGCCGACCGGGCGCGGGCGCTGGAGATCGTCACCGGCCTGTGGTCGGCGTCCGGGCTGGTGCGGGTGGCCCTCGACTCGGCGCGGGCGGCGCTCGGCGACGGCCGCTGACCGTCCCCCGTCACGGCCGGACGGCCCAGGGCTCGACCTCGGTGGTGACCGTGCGGTCGGCGGCCAGCGCCTGGTCGACCGCCAGGGCGAGCACGTGGTCCTGTGCGCCCTCGGCCAGCGGGTAGGGAGCCGGCCCTTCGCCACGCACCCAGGCACCGGTGCGCTCGAGCAGCGTCGCGATGGCGATCTCCTCGTCGTTCCACCGCCGGCCGATGAACTGGTTGCGGTACAGCACCTGCGGGCCGCAGGTGATGTGGTCGGTGTCGAAGCCGTCGAGGTCGAGGTCGTAGCCGGTCTGCCGGCGTTCCAGCCGGCTGCGGACGATGGTGCGTGGCGCCACGAGCCGCACCACCTCGTCGTCCTGCAGCTCGCCGCGGCTGCCGCGCACCACGATCCGGCGTCCGCGCAGCTGGTTGTGCCACTGGTTGTCGGTGAAGTCGTAGACGCCCGAGCGACCCTCGCCGAGGTCGAGCGTCGCCACGACGGTGGTGGCGGGGTGCTCCTGCTCGTCGTCGGTCCAGCCGTCGCGGGTGAGTGGCTGCACCAGCGGAGCCTGCACGGCGGTCGCCCGCACCCGCACCGGGCCGTGACCGGCGTCGAGGTACCCGCGGATCAGCGCGATCGCGTGGTACTGGTGGGTCGACGACACCTGCACCTGGGTAGGCGTCCCGATGGCACCCGAGCGCACCAGGGCCAGCCGGGCCGCGTGCGAGGGCATCAGCAGGTACTGCTCGGCCACTTGCACCAGGCCGGTGTCGCCGACGTCCCGCCACAGCGACCGTAGCCCGGCGAGGTCCGGCGCCGGCGGGGTCTCGGCCAGCACCGGCACCCCGGCGGTGACGACCTCGCGGACGACGTCCGGCGTCGCCGTCCACGGCAGGGCCGTCACGACCAGGTCGGGTCTGGCCTGGCGCAGACAGTCGGCGACCGACCCGAACGCCGGCACCGGCAGCTCGCGCGGACGTCGGGCGACGACGCCGACGCACTCGAGCGAGTCCAGCTCGGCCGCCAGCTGCCAGTAGAAGGCCGCGCGCCACCCGGCGCCGACGACGGCGAAGGTGGTCACGGGTACCGCGCTGTGATCCGGCAGGCCAGCCCGGCCCAAACCAGGTCGGCCCAGTGCACCTGGATGGGCGGGTCGTGGTCGGGTGCCCCCGGAGGGTGACCGTGGATCCAGCGGCGGGGCAGCGGGCTCGCCGCCGCCTGCGCAGCCGGATCGCGGCGGGCGGTCACGCCGTCAGTCGCGCTTGGCACCGAACATGATGTCGTCCCAGCTCGGGACGCTGGCGCGGTTCTTGCGCGGGCGCGCCGCCCCGCGGTGTCGGCCGGACTCGGCGGCTTCGTCCTGCTCGACGCTGCCCAGGTCGGCGGGGGAGTCCGGTGCTTGGTCGGCGCTCGGCTCATCGTCGCCGAAGTCCGCGTGGTCCGCGTGATGGTCATGGCTGGCGACCAGGTCGATGACCGGCTCGCGGAGCTGGTCGGCCAACGGGAACGGCCGCGCCAGGGCGGGCTCCGGCACGTCGACGTCCGGGTTGTCGTCCATGTCCACGTCCACGTCCACGTCGACGTCGACCGTGACGTCAGCCGGCAGGTCCGCTGGGGTGAGCGGCTCGATGTCGTCCGGGTCGGACGCCGGAGGGTGCGCTGCCGGCGGATCGGCGAGCAGGGTCGGGTCGAGCTCGAGCGGCTCGGCCGCGGGAGCGCGGCGCCGGCGGGAGGGGTGCGCTGCGCCGGGGACGTCGGTCGGCCCGACGGCGCCGTGCCCGCGCTTGCCGGACCGCTGGTCGCGCTCGCGGCGCCGGCTGCGCATGGCGGTCATCAGGTCGAGCGGATGCTCGTGCCCGGGACGGTCGTCCGGCCCGCGGTCGACGCCCTCGATGCCGTCGACCCCGCCGTCGGCCTCGATGTCGTACACCGACCCGGTGGGGACGGCGGCCAGCCGGGTGCTGCCGAGTGGGCTGTCGCCCTCGGGAGCGGCCTCGCTGAGCCAGCGCGCCTCGTCGTCGGCCGGGACGACGGCTCGTGCGCCGAGGTCGAAGTGCCAGCGCGCCTGCCGCTCGCGGCCCCCGGCGGTGAAGGTCACGACGACGGTCCACGGGCCCTCGTCCGTGCGCCAGCTGTCCCAGCCGACCAGCTCGCTGCCCACCCCGCGGCCGGTGAGCCGGCGGGTCACCTCGGCGCCGAGTGTCACCTGCTCGGTGCCGCGGCGCCGCAGCCTGACCCCCCGGGCCAGCGAGGCGATGTGCTCGCGCTCGGCCAGCACCGGTCCCTCGTAGCGGCGCACCTTTTCCAGCGGCCACCCGGACGTGCTGGCCACCTGCTCGGCGCTCGCCCCGGCCCGGATCCGTGCCTGAACCTCGCGCGGTCGCAGGCCACCGCCGATCTCGATCTGGAGCTGGCCGAGCGCGGCGCGGTCACGGCGGACGGCGGCGCGCAGCGCCTCGTCGACACCGAGCAGGAAACGCTGGCCCTCGGCGTCGCTGAGCACCAGGTGCTCACCGTCGTCGTGAACCCCGATGAGGTGCAGGTCGTGCATACCGAGCTCCTCTTTCTCGTGGCAGCCCCGACTCTGCCACCAGCGGTCGCCGGATCCGTGCAGGCGCGCCCTAGTCTCAGGACCCGTGATCCTTCCCGACGCTCGGCTGCAGCTCGCCCTCGACCTGGTGGGCGTTCTCGTCTTCGCCGTGTCCGGCGGGCTGGTGGCCGTCAAGAAGCAGCTCGACCTGTTCGGTGTCCTCGTGCTGGCCGTCGCTGCGGGCCTGGGCGGCGGCGTGCTGCGCGACCTGCTGATCGGTGCGGTGCCACCGGTCGGCGTCACCGACTGGCGGCTGCTCGCGGCCTGCGCGGCCGGGGGGTTGCTGACCTTCTTCTGGCACCCGGCGCTCGGCCGGATCTCGCGCGTCGTACGCGTCCTGGACGCCGCGGGGCTCGGCGCGTTCAGCGTCACCGGTGCGCTCACCGCACTGGCGGCCGGCGCGCCCCCGCTCACCGGCGTCATCGTCGGGACGCTGTCGGCGATCGGTGGCGGCATGCTGCGCGACGTGCTGGCCCGCGAGGTGCCGGAGGTCCTGCAGCGTGAGCTCTACGCCGTCCCGGCCGCCCTCGGGGCCACCGTGGTGGTGGTCGCCCACGAGCTCGGCATCCTGGGATCGGGCGTCGCCCTGGCGGCGGCGGTGTTGGTGTTCGGGCTGCGGGTCGGGGCCGTCGTCCTCGACCTCAACGCCCCGCGCCCGCTGCGCACCCAGCCCCCAGGCACAATCGAGGCGTGACCACAGCGCCGATCGACTCACCGCAGCTGCTGCCCTACGACGCCATTTTGCTGCTGTCGTTCGGCGGTCCGGAGCAGCCGGACGAGGTGATGCCGTTCCTGCGCACCGTGACGGCCGGCCGGGGCATCCCGGACGAGCGGCTCGCCGAGGTCGCCGAGCACTACCACCACTTCGGCGGGCGCAGCCCGATCAACGACCAGAACCGTGCGCTGGTGGATGCGCTGCGCGGCGAGCTCGGTCAGCGCGGGCTGGGCCTGCCGGTGCTGTGGGGCAACCGGAACTGGGCACCGTTCGTCACCGACGCGCTGCGCGCCGCGCACGAGGACGGCCACCGCCGCGTGCTCGTCGTCACGACCAGCGCCTACTCGTCGTACTCCAGCTGCCGGCAGTACCGCGAAGACCTCGCCGGTGCGCTGCTGACCCTGGCGGCCGAGGGGCGCGAGCTGGCCGTCGACAAGGTCCGGCCGTACTTCAACCACCCCGGCTTCGTCGAGCCGAACGCCCGGGCGGCCGCGCAGGCCTTGGCCGCACTGCCCGAGGGCTCGCACCTGGTGTTCGTCACGCACTCGATCCCGGACGCGATGGACGACGCGAGCGGCCCCGGTGCGCCGCTGAGCCCGGCCTACTCCGCCCAGCACCAGGACGTCGCGTCCGTGGTGGCCGACGCGGTCGGCCGCGAGGTGGGCCGGGCCGTGCCCTGGGAGCTGGTCTACTGCTCGCGGTCCGGGCCGCCCACCCAGCCGTGGCTCGAGCCGGACGTCGGCGACCACCTGCGCGCGCTGCGCGCGGCCGGCGCGCCGGGCGCGGCGGTCTGCCCGATCGGGTTCGTCAGCGACCACCTCGAGGTCGCCTACGACCTCGACACCGAGGCCAAGGAGGTGGCCGACGAGATCGGCCTGCCGTTCGCGCGGGCGGCGACCGTCGGCACCGAGCCCCAGTTCGTCTCGGCGCTGGTCGACCTGATGCTGGAGCGGGCCGCGCAGGCCCGCGGCGAGCAGCCACAGCGGCCCGTGGTCGGCTCCCGCGGCCCGAACCCGGCGGTGTGCCCGGTCGGCTGCTGCCGCAACCTGCGCGCCGAGCGCCCGGCCGCGTGCGGCGCCGACTGGGTCGCCCCGGCGCGCGCGTCATGACCAGCTCGGCCGACGCGGCCCTCTCGCACGACCTGCTGGCGCTGGCCGAGCGCGCGGCGCGGGCCGCCGGTGACCTGGTGCGCGACGAGCGCCCGGTCGACCTGGGGGTGGCCAGCACCAAGTCGAGCCCGACCGACGTCGTCACCGTGATGGACGAGCGCAGCGAGCAGCTGCTGCGCGAGCTGCTGTTGACCGCCCGACCGCACGACGCATTGCTGGGCGAAGAGGGCGACGACGTGTCGGGCACGTCCGGCATCACCTGGGTGGTCGACCCGATCGACGGCACCGTCAACTACCTGTACGGCATCCCGGCCTACGCCGTGAGCATCGCGGCGGTCACCGGCGACCCGCGCGACCCGGGCGGGCACGACGTGCTGGCCGGCTGCGTGCACAACCCAGTGTCCGGCGAGACCTTCACCGCCACCCGCGGGGGCGGCGCGTTCCTGGACGGTCGTCCGCTGCGCGTGAGCGGGCAGACCGACCTCGCGCAGTCCCTGGTGGCCACCGGGTTCGGCTACGCCGCGTCCCGGCGCCGCCGGCAGGCCGACGTGGTGGCCGCGCTGCTGCCCGTCGTCCGCGACATCCGCCGGATGGGCAGTGGCGCGCTCGACCTGTGCCAGGTGGCCTGCGCCCGCGTCGACGCCTACTACGAGCGTGGCCTGCAGCCGTGGGACCTGGCGGCCGGTGGCCTGGTCGCCCGGGAGGCCGGCGCCCTCGTCACCGGGCTCGGCGAGGCGCCCGCCGGCGAGCAGCTCGTGCTCGCCGCAGCACCGGCTCTGCACGCCCAGATGCAGCGCCTGCTGGCCCCGCTGCGTCCAGATACCGACGCCGATTGATGGCAACGTCCCGGCATGAGGCACAATCCGTGTCTCGGCCGGGCACAAACTCGGGGTCTTCGGCGTTATCCCGCCGCGAGCAGCGAGACGACTGACACCCAGCACCACCCCGATGTACACACGAGCGAGACCCCGCGGAGGGCGACCCACACATGGCGACCGACTACGACGCGCCGCGCAAGACCGACGACGACCTCAACGAAGACAGCATCGAGGAGCTCAAGGCCCGCAGGGTCGACAAGGGCGCCTCCTCCGTCGACGTCGACGAGACCGAGCAGGCCGAGGGCTACGAGCTGCCGGGCGCCGACCTGTCCAACGAGGAGCTGTCGGTGCGCGTGCTGCCCCGGCAGGCGGACGAGTTCACCTGCTCACGATGCTTCCTGGTCAAGCACCGCAGCCAGCTCTCCGGCGAGACCGCCGGTCAGCCGGTCTGCCTCGAGTGCGCCTGACCTGACCCGTTCGACGGCGGCTCGTCGCGAGCGGTCGCGGCCTGTGCGGCCGTGATCGCCGCGGCGAGCCGTTCTGGTTCCCGCGACGACAGCAGCCAGTACGGCACCGAGTCGGCGGGGTCGGCCACCTCGACGACGACCCCGGCCGCGATCCAGCTGCGCTGGCACAGGTACGCCCGCGCGTCGCCGCCCCGGCCACGCAGGTGCCGCATCCGGTCCGGTGGGAGCACCGCGACGCGGCCGAGCAGCGACACCGGGATCAGCGCCCGGCCCGCGCGCAGCCGTCCGTCGGCGACCTCGATCCGGGCGCTGGTGGCGAGCAGCCCCACTACCGCCAGTGCCCCGGCGAGCACCGCGACCGCGATGGCCGCGATCGCGCCGAGCACTCCCAGCACGGTCAGTCCCAGGGTCGCGCTGATGGCGGGTGCCGCGACCCACAGTCCAGGCGAGGGCAGCAGCGCCTCGCGGTAGCTGGCCAAAGGCGCGGCGGGGGTGCTCACCCACCCAGGGTGGCACGCGACGTCCACCGGGACAGGGACTAGGGTCGCTGACGATGAGTGCGGACGAGCGCGACGGGCACCTGGGGGTGCCGACCGTCGAGGTGTTGGTGCAGCGGCTGGACGACGAGCTGCCGTTGCCGTCCTACGCGCACCTCGGGGACGCCGGTGCCGACCTCGTGACCGGCGTCGACGTCACCCTCGGCCCGGGGGAGCGGGCCAGCGTGCCGACCGGGATCGCCATCGCGCTGCCGCTCGGGTACGCCGCGTTCGTGCATCCGCGCTCCGGCCTGGCGGCGCGGCACGGCGTCACCACCTTGAACGCACCCGGCACGGTCGACGCCGGCTACCGCGGCGAGATCCACGTCAACCTCGTCAACACCGACCGCTCCACACCGGTGACCCTGCATCGCGGCGACCGGGTGGCCCAGCTCGTCGTCCAGCGCGTCGAGCAGGCCCGGTTCACCACGGTGAGCGAGCTGCCGGAATCGGCGCGCGGCACGGGTGGTCACGGCTCGACCGGGGGCTTCGCGGGCACCGTGCCCGCACCAGGTACCAACATCGGGGCGCTGTCCCCGGAGGGAGAGATCTCGTGAGCCTGTTCAAGCGCGGCAAGGCGAAGGACGACGACGCCGCGACGTCTGCCACCTCGGCGGACGACGTCCAGCCCGAGGGACTCGACGATCAGGACGTCGAGCAAGACGTCGATGCAGTCGGCGATGCGGACGACGAGCGCGCCGCCGACGCGACGGCCGGGGGCTCGGAGCACGCGGCCACGTTCGACCGTTCCGGCGGGCCGCTCGACCGCTCCGAGGTCGACGGGCCCGAGGGTCGGCTCGACGTCGGGGCGCTCTGGCTGCCGCTGGTCGAGGGCATCGAGCTGCAGCTGCAGATGGACGAGGGGACCGGCCAGGTCACGGGCGCGTTCGTCGTCCTCGGCGACTCGGCTGTGCAGATCCAGGCCTTCGCCGCTCCGCGCCGGGAGGGCATCTGGCGCGAGGTCTGCGACGAGATCGCCGCCGGCATCACCGAGCAGGGCGGCACCGCCGACCCTGGCTACGGGCGGTTCGGCCGCGAGCTGCTGGCCCGCGTCCCGGCCCAGCAGCCGGACGGCAAGGTCGGCTTCCAGCCGCTGCGCTTCACCGGCGTCGACGGGCCGCGGTGGCTGCTGCGTGCGGTGTTCCACGGCCGGGCCGCCGTCGAGCCCGAGAACGCGACCGCTCTCGAGGAGCTCGTCGCCGGGGTGGTGGTCGACCGTGGCTCCGACCCCATGGGGCCGCGTGAGCTGCTGCCCCTGCGCCTTCCGGAGGGCGCTGAGGTGGCCGGCGGCGAGCAGTCCGACGACGCCGACGGGGCCGCCGCGCCGCAGGAGTCCATCGCGCAGAACGCGCCGCCGCGCGACTTCGACGACCTCGCGCCGTTCCGGCGTGGTCCTGAGATCACCGAGCGGCGCTGAGGCGTCTACGCTGGACCCATGGGTGAGTCACGCGGCCGGCTCCGGTCGGCGCTGCACCGGCTGTCCAGCTCCGACGAGACCCTCGAGGCCGAGGACCTGCTCGAGAGCTCGGGCCGGCTGGGCGGCACGCCCGTCCAGGACCTTCCCGACCGGCACAGCGCCTGCGTCTGCGGCACCCTGCGGTCGGTGACCCTGCGGCCCCGGGCCGGGGTCCCCGCGCTGGTCGCCGAGCTGTACGACGGGTCCGGCACGCTGTACGTCGTCTGGCTCGGTCGTCGGCACATCGCCGGCATCGACGCCGGCCGCCGGATCCGGGTGCGCGGCCGGGTGGCGCAGCGCGACGGACGTCCGGTGATGTTCAACCCCTGGTACGACCTGCTGCCGAGCGGGTCCGAGTGAGCGTGGTGCTCGGTCACGTCCCGCCCGGCGCGACCACCGTCGAGGAGGTCGTGCGGCACCGGCTGGCCGAGGGCGTCGGCGGGATCCGCGGGTCGATCGAGGCGGCCTTACCCACGGTGGCGTTCGTCGTCGTCTGGACGGCGAGCAAGAACGTGCGCTTGGCGCTGGTCGCGGCGGCTGCCGTCGTGCTGGCCGCGCTCGCCGTCCGGCTGGTGCAACGCCAGACCCCCCGCTACGCCCTGAGCAGCCTGGCCGCCGTCGCGGTCGCGGCGTTCTTCGCGCTGCGCACCGGCCGGGCGCAGGACGCGTTCCTGCCGGGGATCCTGTACAGCTGCGCGCTGCTCGCCATCAGCCTGCTGTCCGTGGTGACCCGGTGGCCCATGGTGGGCTTCGTCGTCGGCGCGGCGCACCCCGAGGACCCGTTCGCCTGGCGTGCCCACGCCGGGATCGTGCGGCTGTGCCAGCGGCTGACCCTCGTGCTCGCCGGGCTGTACGCCGTGCGGGCCTCCATCATGCTGCCGCTCTACCTGGCCGGCCAGGTCACCTGGCTCGGGGTCAGCAAGGTCGTGCTGGGCTGGCCGCTCTACCTCGTCGCCGTCGCGGGCATGGGCGCCGTACTGCTCCGCGGCCGCACCCCGCTCGACCCCCAGGACCTGCCGGCCGGGCCGACGCCCTGACTCCACGCCGTCCGCCCGCGGCCCGAACGTGAGCACCGGCCTGCTCCTGGCCCTCGCCGCGGCGCTCGCGTACGGCGCGGCGTCGGTGCTCCAGTCGGTCGCCGCTCGTCGCGCCGAGCGCCGCGGCGGCCTCGATCCCGGGCTGCTGCTGCGGCTGGCCGGCTCGGTGCCGTACGTCGGCGGCCTGGCGCTGGACGGGTTCGCGTTCCTCGCCTCGGTGGTCGCTTTGCGCACGCTGCCGCTGTTCCTCGTGCAGGCCGCCGTTGCCTCCAGCATCGGCGTCACGGCGGTGCTCGCGACCGTCCTCGGGGCGCGGCTGCGCGGACGCGAGGTGGCAGCGCTCGCCGTCCTGGGCGCCGGCCTGGTGCTGCTGGCCGTCGCGGCTCAACCGGAGCCGGCGGCGGCCATGCCCGCTGAGGTGCGCTGGCTGCTGCTGGCCCTGCTCGTGCCGCTCGCGGCGCTGGGCTGGGGGGCCGCGCGACGCGCGGACGCAGGGTCGGCGCCGGCGCTGGCGGTGCTGGCCGGAGCCGCGTTCAGCGTCGTCGCGATCAGCGCGCGGGGACTGCCCGGCTCTCTGCACCCGCTCCAGCTCGCCGCGGACCCGCTGCTGTGGACGATCGTCGGCGGCGGGACGCTCGGGATGCTGCTGTTCACCCTCGCGCTGCAGCGCGGCACGGTGACCACGGTGACGGCCGTGACCTTCGCGGTCGACACGGTGGTCCCGGCGCTGGTCGGGCTGGCGCTGCTGCACGACGCGGCCCGGCCGGGCCTGGCACCGGTGGCCGCCGCGGGCTTCGTCCTGGCGCTCGCCGGGGCCCTGTCGTTGGCGCGGCGCGCGGAGCCCGCCCTGCCGGGCTGACCCACGCGCGGTGCTTACTCCGTGGCGGACCGGTCGTGCTCGGGGTGCCCCGGCGAGAGCATCTGCTCGAGCGCCGACTCGCTCTCGGGCACGGTCAGGAAGAGCAGCTCGTCGTGCGCCTCGAGGGCGTCGTCGCGGCTCGGTGAGATCGGCCGGTCCTGGCGGATCACGCCCACCAGCACGCTGTCCGGTGGCCAGACCAGGTCGCCGACCCGGGCACCCACGTACGTCGAGTCGTCCGGCAGCGTCATCTCGACCATCGTCGCGCGGCCCTGCTGGAACTGGAAGATGCGCACCAGGTCGCCGACGCTGACGGCTTCCTCGACCAGCGCCGTCATCAGCCGGGGCGTGGACACGGCGACGTCGACCCCCCAGGCCTCGTCGAACATCCACTCGTTCTTCGGGTTGTTGACCCGGGCCACCGTGCGCGGCACGCCGAACTCGGTCTTGGCGATCAGCGAGACCACCAGGTTGGCCTTGTCGTCGCCGGTTGCGGCGACGACGACGTCACAGCTCTCCAGGCCTGCCTCGCGCAGGTTGCTGATCTCGCAGGCGTCGGCCAGCAGCCACTCGGCCGAGTCGACCCGCTGGGTCTGCACGGCCCGTGGCTCCTTGTCGACGAGCAGCACCTGGTGCCCGTTGCCCAGCAGCTCACGGGCGATCGAGCGCCCGACGCTGCCGGCGCCGGTGATGACGACGCGCATGGTCGGCCTCTCAGTCGGTGGTGGGGGGCGAGTCGAGGGCGCGCTCGACCACGGGCAGGTCGGCCACGGCGACGGCCACGTGGACGAGGTCGCCGTCCTGGAACACCGTGTCGCGACCGGGCACCATCGCCTCACCCAGGCGCGTCACGAAGGCCACCCGGAGGTTCCCGGCGCGCTTGAGGTCGTCGATCCGGTGACCGACCCAGCCGGTGTGCACCGGGATCTCGGCCAGGACGACCTTGCCGCTGGGGTCACGGAACAGCGGAGCGGCGCCGGCCGGCAGCAGCCGGCGCAGCATCTGGTCGGCCGTCCAGCGCACCGTCGCGACGGTGGGGATGCCGAGGCGCTGGTAGATCTCGGCACGGCCCGGGTCGTAGATGCGCGCGACGACGTTCTCGACGCCGAACGTCTCGCGGGCGACCCGGGCGGCCAGGATGTTGGAGTTGTCGCCGCTGCTCACCGCGGCGAAGGCGTAGGCCTGCTCGATCCCCGCCTCGCGCAACGTGTCGCGGTCGAAGCCGACGCCGGTCACCCGCCGTCCCTCGAAGGCCACCCCGAGCCGGCGGAACGCCGTCTCCTCCTGGTCGATGACGGCGACCTCGTGGCCCTGCGACTCCAGGCTGTGCGCCAGCGTCGACCCGACGCGGCCGCATCCCATGATGACGAAGTGCACGCCTAGCCTCTCTCGGTCGTCTGTTGGCACCACGCGAGCGGGTGGTCACGCGCCCGGCCGCGAGGCCGCCCCGCACGCTACACGCCGCCATGGGCCTAGCATCAGGGACCGTGCCACTCGCCGGACGGATCCTCAAACGCCTCCTCGTCGGTCGCCCGCTCGGCAGCGACCGGCTGAGCGAGACCTTGCTGCCCAAGCGCATCGCGCTCCCGGTCTTCGCGAGCGACGCGCTGTCGTCGGTGGCGTACGCCCCGGACGAGATCTTCCTGACCCTCTCGGTTGCCGGGATCGCGTCGTACGCCTTCAGCTGGAAGCTCGGGATCGTCGTCGCGCTGGTGATGCTCGTGGTCGTCGCGTCGTACCGGCAGAACGTGCACGCCTACCCCTCCGGGGGAGGTGACTACGAGGTGGCCACCACCAACCTCGGACGTCGGGCCGGCCTCACCGTGGCCAGCGCGCTGCTCGTCGACTACGTGCTCACCGTGGCGGTCTCGATCTCGTCGGCATCCCAGTACGCCGCGTCGGCCATCCCGTCGCTGAAGGGTCACGAGGCCACTGCCGCGGTCATCGCCGTCGTCGTCATCACGGCGATGAACCTGCGTGGCGTCCGCGAGTCGGGCAGCGCGTTCGCCATCCCCACCTACGTGTTCATGTTCTCGATCATCGGCATGGGGATCTGGGGCTTCGCCAGATACTTCTTCGGCGACCTCCCGCTGGCCGAGAGCGCGGGCTTCACGGTCGCCCAGCAGCCGCAGTACGAGGGCGGCCTGGCCACGCTGGCGGGTGGCTTCCTGCTGCTGCGCGCGTTCTCGTCCGGCTGCGCGGCGCTGACCGGGGTCGAGGCGATCAGCAACGGCGTCCCCGCGTTCCGCAAGCCGAAGAGCCGCAACGCCGCCACGACCCTCGCGCTGCTCGGCGGCATCGCGGTCACCATGCTGCTCTCGGTGATCGTGCTGGCCCGGATCATGAAGGTGCGCATCGTCGACCAGGGCATCGGCGGCGAGCTGCTGCTCAACGGGATGCCCGGCCGCCCCGGCCCCGGCGACAGCCTGGTGTTCCCGGACGGCACGACGTACACCCAGGAGCCGGTCATCGGGCAGCTGGCCCGCGCCGTCTTCGACCACTTCTCCCCGATGTTCTACGTCGTGGCCGCGGCGACCGGCATCATCCTCGTGCTCGCGGCCAACACCGCGTTCAACGGCTTCCCGGTGCTCGGCTCGATCCTGGCCCGTGACGGCTACCTGCCGCGCCAGCTGCACACCCGCGGCGACCGGCTCGCGTTCAGCAACGGCATCATCGCGCTGGCGCTCGCGGCGATCGTGCTGATCGTCGCGTTCGACGCCGAGGTGACCCGGCTGATCCAGCTCTACATCGTCGGGGTGTTCGTCTCGTTCACCACCAGCCAGATCGGGATGATCCGGCACTGGAACCGGCATCTGCAGACCACCGTCGACCGAGCCGATCGCGCCCGCATGCAACGCAGCCGGGTGATCAACCTGCTCGGCGCGGCCGTCACCGGGGTCGTGCTCGTCGTCGTGCTGATCACCAAGTTCCTGCTCGGGGCCTGGATCGCGATCGCCGCGATGGTCGGGGTCTTCCTGCTGATGCAGGGGATCCGCAACCACTACACCGCGGTCGCCGCGGAGCTGGCGCCGAGTGACGACTCCTCTGACGTCCTGCTGCCCTCGCGGGTGCACGCGCTCGTCCTCGTCTCGAAGATCCACCGGCCGACGTTGCGGGCGCTCGCGTACGCACGGGCGACCCGCCCGTCCTACCTGGAGGGCATCAGCGTCAACGTCGACGCGGACGAGACCGCGGCGCTGCAGGCCGAGTGGGAGCGGCGCGAGATCCCGGTCCCGCTCAAGTCGCTGGACTCGCCCTACCGCGAGATCACCCGGCCGGTCGTCGACTACGTGCGCTCGATCCGCCGCAACAGCCCGCGCGACGTCGTGATGGTCTACATCCCCGAGTACGTCGTCGGGCACTGGTGGGAGCAGCTCCTGCACAACCAGAGCGCGCTGCGGCTCAAGGCCAGGCTGTTGTTCACCCCTGGGGTGATGGTGGCCAGCGTGCCGTGGCAGCTGCACTCGTCCGAGGGCTCTGAGTCGCGGCCCGAGCGGCCCGCGCCCGGTGCGGTGCGTCGCGGCGAGGGCGGCGGTCCATCCTGAACGCCTCGCGCCGGCGCCGTCGCCCGGCCGGCGACCCACCCGCGGACGACGGCCTGGTCGGCACCGTCCTGGAGGTGGACGTCGGCCCGGTGGCCCACGGCGGGCACTGCGTCGCCCGGCATGAGGGTCGGGTCGTCTTCGTCCGGCACGCGCTGCCCGGTGAGCGAGTGCGGGTGCAGGTCACCGAGGGTGGTGAGTCCTCGCGGTACCTGCGCGGTGACGCCATCGAGGTGCTCGCCGCCGCGCCGGACCGGGTCGCCTCACGCTGCCCCGTGAGCGGGCCGGGCGGCTGCGGCGGTTGCGACTGGCAGCACGCGTCGCTGCTGGCCCAGCGCTCGCTCAAGGCGGACGTCGTCCGCGAGCAGCTGCACCGACTGGCCGGGCTCGACGTCGACGTCGTCGTCGAGCCGGTGCCCGGTGACCTCGACGGGCTCGGCTGGCGCACCCGGGTCCAGCACGCCGTCACCGCGACCGGCCGGCTCGGACTGCGGGCGCACCGCTCGCACGAGGTGGTGCCGATCACGTCCTGCCCGATCGCCCACCCGGCGGTGCAGGCGGTCGAGCTGGCCGCGCCGAGCTGGCCGCGGGCAGGCCGGGTCGAGGTCGTGGCGCCGTCCGGTGACGAGCGCCCGCTGGTCGTCGTCGAAGCGGCCGGTGCCAAGGCGGCGGTGCTGCCCTCGGCGGGTGAGCTGGACGCGTCCGTGGCGTTGCTCAGCGGTGGCGACCTGGAGCGCGTACGCGGGCGCACCTGGGTACGCGAGCGCGTCGAGGTAGGGGACTGGTCGGCCGACCTGCGGGTCACCGGCTCGGGCTTCTGGCAGGTGCACCCCGGTGCGGCGGCAACCCTCGTGGCGGCGGTGCTGGACGGGCTCGACCCCCAGCCCGGTGAGCAGTGTCTCGACCTCTACGCCGGGGTGGGGCTGTTCACCGCTGCCCTGGCTGCCCGGGTTGGTCCCGGTGGTGCGGTGCTAGCGGTCGAAGGCGACCCGCACGCGGTGCGCGACGCGCGACGCAACCTGCACGAGCTCCAGCAGGTGGCGA
>CAVXBF010000001.1:0-198808 GCA_963759935.1 uncultured Actinomycetota bacterium | reverse complement strand
AGCGAACGGCTCTCCGACGAGCCTCACGCGGGTTGGTGACGCGACGCGTAAGGCCAACCGCCGTGCTGCGCTGCGCGGGCAGTCCCGTGCCCCGGCTGGGCAGTCGCTGGACGAGTACCCGTTCGCTTGCTCGGCGCAGGGAGGCTGTGGCTCCTTCGTTCGCTCGGTTCCGGTTGGAGAGCAGAACTACCAGGGCGGAGTCCTGAGCCGGTTCTTCCAGGACTACGGCGTGAACCCAGGTGATCCCTTCAATGTGCTGTTTGGACCGTGATGATTGACGACCTTTCTGCATCGCTGACCGTCATCGAGTTGGCGCTCAGCCGCCTTGACCGGGAGGCCCTTCTGCAGTCGCTACAGAGCGGTCTTTCGGCGGAGGCTGTGAGGTCGAAGCTCGCCTCGGCTGACTTGCCGTGCACGCCAGAGTTGGAGGCGATCTACGGCTGGCGCAACGGGACCGCGTCCGACAGCCCAGCGAGCCTCGATGACATCCAACTGTTTCCCGGCTTCTACCTGCTGTCGCTTGAGGACTCTGTGACCAACTACCGGACGTTCGTCGTCGATGATCGCTGGACGACAGGTTGGCTGCCGGTTTTCGCCAACGGTGGAGGCGACTTCTACGTTGTTGATCTCAGTCCGTCGGGGGTTGGAGTGGTCCGACATTTCTGGATCGACGAGGCTGAGCATCCGATCGAGTTCTCGTCGCTGAGCGCGATGATGGCGACTCTGGCTCAGGGGTTCGAGCGTGGGGTTTTTTACGTGGATCCCAACGGCTACCTGGAGATGGACGACATGGTGTTTGGGGGGCTGGCTACCGAGATGAACCCCGACGTCGCTTACTGGCGCGAGCTGACCTGAACGCGTTGGTCATCCGGCGTTGTCGAGGGCTGCTCGGATGCGGGTGTTGGCGAGTAGGCCGTCGAGGATGTGGAGCAGGGCGGCGCGGTCGGCGTCGCTGAGCTGGTCGAGGTCGGCGAGCCGGGTGCCGAGCTCGTCGTGGCTCTGGCGGAACGGCCGCCTGGCGGCGTCTTCGACGAGGAGGTAGTCGACGGAGACGTCGAAGAGTTCGGCGAACTTCACGATGGCTTCGACCGAGGGTGTGATCTTGCCGTTCTCGTAGCGGCTGATCTGGCCGGCGTCCCCGGCGATCTTGGTGGCGAGGTCGGCTTGGGACCATCCGCGTTCCTTGCGGATGTTCTTGATCTGCTCGCCGATCGCCATGGCCACCTGCCCGGGTTGGAGTGTTACGGGCTTCAAGTGTGCCGTCATTTCGAGCCTCCTTGTTGCGTGCCGGTTCACTACGCCCTGCACGATCATGCATACTCTTTCATGTTGGGTTGCAACGACCTACAAGTTAGAAGAATTTTCTGGAGGCAGGCGTGGCGCGGATCCCTGACGCCGAACTGGCCCGGTTGAAGTCCGAGGTGAGCGTTCAGCGGCTGGTGGAGGGCTGCGGGGTTGTCCTGCGGGCGCAGGGCAAGGACCTGGTTGGCTGTTGTCCGTTCCACGACGACGACTCCCCGAGCCTGGTGGTGACCCCGGGGAAGAACCTGTGGCACTGCCTGGGCGCGTGTGGTCGGGGTGGTGGGCCGATCGACTGGGTGATGACTGCCCAAGGCGTGTCCTTTCGGCACGCGGTGGAGTTGCTGCGCGAGTCGTCCCCGTCGCTGGCCACGTTGGCGCAGCCGGGACCGCGGTCCACAGCACCCGGACCGGTGTCACGGTCGAAGACCGCGAAGCTCCCTGCGTTGGTGGCCCCGGACGCGGCCGACCAGGAGTTGTTGGCGATGGTGGTCGGGCATTACACGGAGGCGTTGGCCGGACACGGCGACGCCCTGGCGTTCCTGGCCCGTCGCCGGATCGATGACCCCGAGGCGATCGAGGCGTTCAAGGTGGGGTTCGCCGACCGGACGCTGGGTTACCGGGTGCCGCACTCCCGGACCGCGGACGGAGCACAGATCCGGGGCCGGCTGCGGGACCTGGGCGTGATCAAGACCAGCGGGCACGAGCACTTCCGGGGCTGCCTGACCTTCCCGGTCCTCGACGGCACGGGTCAGGTCGGGGAGGTCTACGGTCGCCGGCTCGACTCGCACGCCACCCCGCGGCACCTCTACCTGCCGGGCCCGCATCGTGGCGTCTGGAACCCGGCTGGGTTCGAGGCCGAGGAGCTGATCGTCTGCGAGTCGATCATCGATGCGTTGACGTTGTGGTGCGCGGGGTTCCGGCACGCGACGGCTGCCTATGGGGTCGACGGCTGGACGCCGGACCACCAGGCCGCGCTCGTCGAGCATGGCGTGAAGCGGGTGCTGGTCGCGTTCGACGGCGATGACGCCGGTGACCGTGGCGCCAAGGCCCTCGCGGCCGAGCTGGCCGAGTTGCCGGGGGCCGGTGTTGAGGTGTTCCGGGTCGAGCTGCCCCGCGGCGCCGATGTCAACGATGTCGCGGTCGAGGCGAAGAACCCGACTGATGCGTTGGGCCGGTTTCTGCGGAAGGCGAGCTGGATGGGCGGCGCCGAGAATGGTCGGCCGTCGTCGCCCCGGGTGGAGGTTGAGCCGGTTCGGGTGGTGCCGCCGGGGCTGGACTCACCCGCCCATGTGGTCGAGCCGGTCGAGCCGACACCGGTCGTCGTCCCTGCCGAGGACCAGGTCGACGAGTCCGAGGCATCAGCAGAGGCAGCGGGTTCGGGTGATGCGTCGCAGGTGGTGGGCCGGGAGTTGCTGGTGGAGTTCGCTGAACGCAGGTGGCGGGTCCGGGGCTTGGACAAGGTGACCTCGTTCGACGTGTTGCGGGTCAACCTCCTCGTCACCGTTGATGCTCAACGAGAGGCCGCGGCCGGGTCCGGGTTCCACGTCGACACCCTGGACCTGTATTCCGCGCGGGCACGGGCGGCGTTCGTGGCCGCGGCCGCGGGTGAGCTGCGGCTGGCGCCGGAGGTCGTCAAGGCCGACCTGGGCCGGGTGCTGCTGGCGTGTGAGGCCAAGGCTGAGGAGGTCATCGCCGCCGCCCAGCAACCCGCCAAGCCCGAGATCCGGCTCACCAGCGCGCAGCGGGAAGCAGCGCTCGATCTGCTGCGCGACCCTGACCTGATCGCGCGGATCGAGAAGGACTTCGCCCGGGTGGGGATGGTCGGCGAGGCCGTGAACTGCCTGGTCGGCTACCTCACCGCAGTGTCCCGGTTGTTGCCGTCGCCGTTGGCGGTGATCGTGCAGTCCACGTCTGCGGCTGGGAAGTCGGCGGTGATGGAGTCGGTGCTGGGTTTCGTCCCGGACGAGGACCGCGTGAGCTTCAGCGCGATGACGGGGCAGTCGTTGTTCTATCTGGGTGAGTCGGACCTGGCCCACAAGGTCTTGTCGATCGCCGAGGAGGAGGGCGCCAGTAGGGCTGCGTATGCGTTGAAGCTGCTGCAGTCCGAGGGCGAGCTGTCGATCGCGTCGACGGGCAAGGACACCGCCAGCGGCCGGTTGGTGACCCACACCTACAAGGTCACCGGCCCGACCGCGATCGTGCTGACCACCACGGCGATCGACGTCGACGAGGAGCTGCTCAACCGGTGCCTGGTGCTCACGGTCGATGAGGACCGCGACCAGACCCGCGCCATCCACCAAGCCCAACGACGCGCGCAGACCCTCGAAGGCCTGGCCGCGCGGACCGAGCGCGAGAGCATCGTCGGTTTGCATCGGGACGCGCAGCGGCTGCTGGAGCCGTTGGCGGTGGTCAACCCGTTCGCCGACCGGTTGACGTTCGCCGACGGCCGCACCAGGACGCGTCGAGACCACGGGAAGTATCTCGGGCTCATCAGCGCGGTGACGTTGCTGCACCAGCACCAACGGACCCGCAAGACCGCGACCATCAACGGGCGGGTGGTGGCCTACGTCGAGACCACGATCGGCGACATCGAAGTCGCACACCGGCTCGCCCACGCGGTGCTGGGCCAGAGCTTGGACGAGCTGCCCCCACAGACCCGCCGGCTGCTCACCGCGGTCCACCGGTTCGCCACCGGCGAGGCGAAGCGGCACGCCATCCCGCTCGACCTCGTGCGGTTCACCCGCAGGCAACTCCGCGAGCATCTGGCGGCCGCGGGAGCAGGCTGGGGTGACACCCAGCTCAAGGTCCACCTGGCGAGGCTGGCCGACCTCGAGCTGGTGGTCCCGCACCGGCTCGAGTCCGGCAGCTACGGCTACGAACTCACCTGGAACCCACCAGCGTCGGCGAGTACGACCCACAGCCAAGACGCCCAGGGCAGCAGCTACGACAGCGCCTATGACGGAGGCGGCAGGTTCCTGGCCGGGCTGACCGACCCGGGGACCCTGCTCGACAGCACCTACGACCCACAACCGGTCGGGGCAGAAGTGGCCTTGGTCGGCCCCTGGTCGGCCCCCGGTCGGGGGGTGGTCGGCCCCCGGTCGGACCCGCCCGAGGGCGTCGAGGACAACCCCGACGAGCCTCCTGACCTGCTGCGATACGCATCCGGTGGTGGTCGCTGATGGGCAAACGAGGGGTCCACGTCCCGCAACGCATACCGGGCGACCCGAAGGACAGCCACGGCTTCCCCGCGCTGGTGGAGGAGTTCCTCACCGACCTCGGCGCCCGGGGCTATTCGCCGGCGACGATCCGGGCCCGCAGGCAGTGCCTGGCGGCGTTGTCAGCGTGGTTGGCGGACCGCGGGGTCACCCAACCGGTCCAGGTCACCCGGCCGATGCTGGTGCGCTACCAGCGGCACTTGTTCCACTACCGCAAGCCCAACGGCGAACCGCTGTCGTTCCGGTCGCAGAACGCGCAGCTGCTGCCGGTGCGGGCGTTCTTCAAGTGGGCCGTCAGGAACGACCACGTCGCCGCGAACCCCGCGTCCGAGTTGGAGCTGCCCAAGGTCGAGAAGCGGCTCCCGAAAGCCGCGCTCACGGTCGAGGAAGCCGAGGCCGTCCTCGCGGTCCCCGACCTGTCGACCGCGACCGGAGTGCGGGACCGGGCCATGTTGGAGACGTTCTACGGCACCGGAATCAGACGATCGGAGCTTGCGCGGTTGAACTGGCGCGACCTCGACATCGAACGCCGCACGTTGATGGTCCGCCAGGGCAAGGGACGCAAGGACCGGATGGTCCCCATCGGGGAACGAGCCCTGGCCTGGATCGAGCGCTACCTCACCGACGCCAGACCCCGGTGGGCCGGCGAGCCCGACGACGGGACGCTGTTCCTCACCGTCGACGGCACACCCTTCTCGTTGGACCGGCTCACGCAGTTGGTCCGCGACTACGTGAAAGCGTCCGGGACCGACAAGGAAGGTGCCTGTCACCTGTTCCGCCACACCCTGGCGACGTTGATGTTGGAGGGCGGCGCCGACATCCGCTACATCCAGGCGATGCTCGGCCACGCCGAACTGTCCACGACCCAGATCTACACCCAAGTCAGCATCAGAGCGTTGCAGGCGGTCCATGCCGCGACCTTCCCCGCAGCATCCAACAAGCCCCGACGCCCCGGTGGCGCCGGGTCGCCGACCTTGTCCGCCGTCGCTTCGGAGCCGACCCACAAGGTCAGTGCCAGTCAGTTGCTTGCCGCTCTTGATTCAGAGATCGAGGAAGAGAACCGCGGGCCTGCCGGATCGAGCGGCTAGGCAAGAAACCTTGCCGCAAGTAACCTTGTCATCATGAAGGAGGGTGAGTCGTGGGCAAACAGCAGCCCGAGGACGGCCCCGACGATGCCCACGAGGAGATCGAGGAGCCGGCCATGGAGGAGCCGGTCATCGTCGAGTCGGCGCACCGTCACGGGGTCGCCGAAGAAGACATGCTGCACGCGCTGCGGTTCGCGATCACCCACGTTCGCCAAGACGACGACATGGTCATGTTCATCGGCCCGGACCGGGCCGGGAACCTGATCGAGGTCGGTGTCGTGACCTGGCACGGCATCCTCGCGATCGTCCACGCCATGAGCCCCGCCCGCGAGAAGTATCTGAAGAGGTGACATCGAGATGACCAAACGATCCCTGGCCGACCTGATCGCCCACGCCGACGAACTGGCCGACGCCTTCGAGACCTTCGACCCCGCACCCGAGGACTTCGACGCACCCCTGCCACCCCTGATGGCGGTCAAGCTCGCCGCGTTCCGCCGCGCGGCCGCGGAGAAGGAACTCGCCGAAGCCATCACCGCGGCCCGGCAAGCGCACCTGTCCTGGCGCCAAGTCGGCGAAGCGATCGGCACCACCGGCGAAGCCGCCCGGCAACGCTACGCAGCCTCCTGACCAGCCATCCAAGAGCTGCGCCCGTCCTCTTCCTAGCCGCCTGGCTGCTTCCCTGTTCGACGCTGTCGTGACGCCCATCGCCCGTCCTGCGCCCCTCCTGACTGGCTCCGCCCGTCCTATTCGACATACACGTCATGCAGAACGAGGCCCGCTCAGTTCCGTCGGTGACAAAACCCCCAGGACGGGCGCACCCTGAAACGCATGGACAACTCGGAGCCAGACCCACCACCAGACCCTGCGTCCGTCCCACCGCCAGACTCGGCGGTCGACTGGTCCTCCGCTGATCGTCGGCGGATGCCCGCGCATGTGAAACGCAAGCACCGCAAGCGCCCGGCCCCGAAACCGGCGGTCACCGAGAAGGTCATCGACCAGGAACGTCAGCCGCTGGGCGAGTGCGTCCGCTGCGGCACCCAGCTGCCCGCCAGCGCGTCGACGGGGCGGCCGCGGGTCTACTGCTCGGCCGCTTGCCGCAAGGCCGCCTACGAAGACCGCCGCGCCGGCCGCGACGGTGCCGTTCGGGTGCAGCTGGTCGATCGTGTGATCGTCCAGACCATCGAGCGGGTCGAACACCGGCCGCATCCGCCGGCCGAGTGCGTGACCATGGTCTTGGCCGACCCCGCCCTGACCCGCAAGGTTCTCATCGGCCTGTCCCGCCAGGTCGGATCGAAGCGGATCACCCCCGACCACGACGCCTTCTGGGACCTCACCACCTCGGTCGAGTTCCTGTCCGAGGCGTTCGCCCGCGCTGCCAACCGCAGCACCTGACCGTCGCTCACCACGGGCGACCCGAGTCCGATCGTGTCCACACATCTGGCACCGCGAGGCCGGCTCTGTTGCGTCGGCGACGAAACCCGCCACCACGGGCGAGCTGTCCGCGATCTGCCAGACGTGTGACCGCCCGGCGACACGGCCGTGGTCGCAGACGAGCAATGAAGTCAGCGGCTGGAAGACTGACCCCATGACCGAGGTGAGCCAGGCGAGGACCAGCACACGCTGGGCGCTTCCTTTCCTAGCTGCTCTGATCGCCGCCCTGGCGGCGATCCTGCTCGGCACAACCGCATCCGCGTCCGCGGCTGGTGTCGGCCAAACTCGCGTCGGGGCCTTCAACGTTGTCGGCGAGGTTCTCGTCGGGCCGCCGGAACACATCACCGCAGGTCAACGGCTAGGAGAAGCGGCTCCGCAGGCCGATTTCGTGGTGGCTACCGGTGTTGCCGCAAACCCCGCAATCGGCTTCGCAGGGGGTCTTGGCAAGACCGCTCTGACGCCGGGACGCCTGCAGCATGGGACGAAGAACCTGACGAAGGCGGGCGTGTTGCCGGCTTGGTCGGGCAAGAACAGCCCCGGCATCATCGAGCGGGCCTTCGTCCCGATCTTGGAGCGGCCCACCGCCACCTTCGATCACACGCTGGGCGGAACTCGTGTGCGTGGATTCCTCGGCGACATTGATGGCAACCAGGTTGCGCTATTCGTCTACAAGGAAGGTCCATACCAAGGCCAGCTCGCGTCGTCGTTCGTCCCGTCGGCGAACCAGCTCAAGATGTGGGGCGTGCCGTGACCGCGCCACTCGTTCGAGACGCACTGACGGTCTTCGTCGGAGGCGACGAGGAGCCAGGGCTCATCGCCTACGGACTGACCGCACCTGACGCATGGCAAGACGTCGGCTTCCCTGCTGACGCCTGGGTGGCTCAACCGGAGCCGGAAGCGTTTGACCTCCATGGTGACAGCTGGCGCGTCCATGCGTGGGAAGTGCCGATCGTCATCTGGCCGACTGGACTCGACTTCCAAACCGCCGTCCACCGCACACTTGATGCGCTCATTCGCAGCGGCTGCCGGGTCGCGTGGGTAGGAGCTGAGGGAGTCCCCTTCTGCGACCCTCCCGACTCTTTGATCCTGAGTGCATGTCTGGCGGTGTGCTCGCCTGGATGACTGACGATGGCCGGTTTGATTGCCCGCTTGACCCCGATCGTGTGCTCGCCCCAGTGAGCGATGAAGAGCTTCTGAGTCTGCGTGCGCATTCTCGCGGCCTGGCGGACAGCTCGGGCGGCGGCATGTGATGGTGCTGCTCCGGATAGTCGCGATATGGCTCACCTCCCTGCTGTTCGCCTTTGCAGCGCCAACAGGTGCCTCCGTTGCCGCATCGCCGGTTACCCAGAGCCCGGCCTGCACCTACGACAACGCCCATAGCCCGTTAGTGACGACCGGCGCTGCCGCCGAGCGCGGCCCGCCCGCATCGCCCGACCGGATCTTCACGGACGGCGCCGTCGACCGCCGGTCGCACGGCGCTTCGGCGCGCCCGGACGGACCCGCACTGCGCGCTGCCTACGACTACGGCCACCGAGCGCCGCTTGCGCAGGTCGCACGGGCTGCGGCTACGACCCAGGAGCGAGCTCGGGCGTTCGGCGGGGATCTGTCGTCCATCACACCAGACGGTGTGGCCGCAAAGTACGGCGACGACGTCGCCGAGACCGCAGCCAAGGCATGTTCCTTCTCCGGCGCGACCCTCGTCCTGATGGCCGACGGCACGAAGAAGCCGATCCAGGACATCAAGGTCGGAGACATGGTGCTCGCGACCGATCCAGAGACCGGCGAACAGGTCGCAAAGCGAGTCGAGGATGTCTTCGTTCATGACGACGCTCTGACCGACCTTGCATTGGCTGACGGTACGGTCCTCACGACCACCGAGGACCACCCGTACTGGTCGGTCGACGACCAGAGGTTCGAACGCGCCGACGAACTCTCGTCCCGCGAGCGAGTGCTGGGAGCGGATGGGCGCACAGTGGAGGTCGCCGGGCTCCGCCTTGCGACGACCCGCTACGACCTCGCCTACAACCTGAGTGTCGAGGGCATCCACACCTACCACGTCGGCGCCGACGCCGTCCTCGTCCACAACACGTGCCCCTACAAGCCGAACTTCGATGATCCCTCTCAGCCGCCTGGTGAGGGCTGGGAATGGCGCGGACCGCCCGATAAGGGATCGTGGTTCAACCCGGCAACCCGAGAGTCCCTGCACCCAGATCTCAGTCACCCAGAGCCGATCGGTCCACACTACGATTGGCGCGACCCGCTTGGGACGTTCTGGCGAATCTTCCGGGACGGGACGGTGCTTCCAAAGTGAGCGCGCCGACTCCACAGGCACTGGCGGACTGGCTGGATGAACGTCTCGCCGAAGGTCTAGGCCTAGCCCGGAAACTTCGATCAACGGTCAACGAAAAGGCCGGCAAGATCGTTCTGTTGACTCACAGGGAGCCGGTCGGTGTAGACCTGCGCTGGGGAGCCGGTCACCCAGCGTCCATGGACCTCCTTGCCGCTCGACTTGCGAACTTGATGCCAGGATCAACCGTGTTCGTCGAGTTGCCGCTGGTCTCGCAGGACGATCCGCCAGCACACGAATACGCCACTCGCATTTGCGGAACCGACGTGTTCGCTGTCGCCCGATCCGTTGACGGACAAGCCGCTCTGAACGCGGCCCTGCGTGCGCATGACCCCTCCGGTTTGTATGTGGCGGCAGCCCTCGTACCGATGCCCGGACACCCGGAACTTCCATGTCCAGCAGAAGCATTGGAAGCCGGGGCCGCAAGACCCGTCGCAGTGGCGGTGGGGGCATTCGACGGCGAAGCCTTTGTTTGCTGGTTTGACGACGGAGACATCCCCGAAAGTCCTGACTGGGAGACCGAGCCGCTGTGAGACGCCTGCTCGCGCTGATCCTTGGGACCCTCTCGATGTTCCACGCGGCGCCGCATGAAGTTGTGGCCGCGAGCTCCCTGGCGATCGTCCACGCATACACCTACGACGCGCCCGCCAGGCCGTCGACCGAGATCCGAGCAGTTGCGGAGCGCGGACCGCCCTGCACGACTTGCGATTACACCACCGACGACGCCGTCGACCGCGGGTCGCGCGGCCCTTCGGCACGCCCGAGCGGGACGGCGACCAGGGGTGACATGACCTACATCGCCCCCGTGTCGCCCGCGCAGGCTGTAACCGCTATGGCTACGACTGGTCGGCAAGTTGTTGTCGCTGGCGGTGGTCTCTGTGCGCTCCAGCGAGTCGACGTTGCCGCAAAGACGGTTCCGGGGTACGGAGTCGGGGCAACCCCAAAGCGAGTCCCGGGGCCCTGGACAGTCAACGACCTGAAGCAGGGCGCGTTCGGTCGTCCACCGCGATCCCTCGGGCGACCTGACCTTCACCACGCCGACCAGATGCCTGGCTCCGGCATTCACGAGGTCCCGCCGGGTATGCATCGCGGCAACACGAGCCTTCACCCCAACAAGTACAACCAGGGCGTCACCGACCAGATGCGGATGCAGGATCGACAACTGCACTGGTGGTACCGCTCGCAGGAGATGGGCGGTTGGGACACGCTCGGACCCAGCTACTACTACGACAACTGGCCGTGATGCAAGTGAACCGTGTCGACTTCCTCACCCACGTAAACCAGGCCCGCCGGGATCACCCGATCTGGTTCGACCTGCCCGCTGACGAGCCGCCGGACGATGAACTTCTAGCTGACGCTGAGACCGAGCTCGGGGCACGCCTGCCCGACGACTACCGCTGGTTCCTCCAGGAGTTCGGCGGCGGCGACTTCGCCTTCGCAACGATCTACTCGGCGGACCCAGGAAGCGACCTGAACCTGCTCCATAATCAGCTTGGGCAGGTGAAGGGGTTGATCGCCTTCAGCGACGATGGGACCGGAAACTCGTTTGTCTTCCCAGTGGAAGACGACGCCTGTCAGGACCGAGTCCTCGTCTGGGACCACGAGTCTGGCGACGCGCGCCTTACGGATTACGCGAACTTCTTGGAGTTCGTCGCTCGAGTGGCCCTGCAGGCGGCGCATGGCTGACTGTCGCGCAGGTATGACCTGGCTGCTGCGACTCGTCGCTGCGGTCGTTGGCCTGCTGCTCCCGGTGGTGCCTGCTCAGGTTCACGCCGTGGAGACTCCGGCCGGGGTCAGTGCCTACACCTACGACAGCCAACATCGCCCAGCTCTCCTCACTGACACTGCGACTGAGCGCGGCCCGCCCGCGTCGTACGGCCGCGGCAGCGCCCATGTCGCCGACTACCACTGGTCGTGCGGCGATCAGGCGCGCCCCGAGGGGGCCACGTCCGGGGCCACGACCGCCTGCAACGCCCCTGCCGAGTTCGTGCAGGTCACGCGGGCTACGGGTATGACCCAGCCGAGCGTCCAAGGGGACGCCGGGGCTCTGTTGTCGCTTGGGCGATCTGACGTTGCCGCAAACGGCGGATCCCGGATCGCGGCCAATCAGGCTGCAGGCAACGCGGCGCGCGACGCGCTCGCGGCTGCTCACCCCGGCTCGTTGATCGAGCAGTCGTTCACGACGACGGCTGGAGTGCGACGCCTCGACATCCTCACGCAGGGCCTCGTGGGCATCGAGTCGAAGGTCGGGCGGACCTCGCTCACCGCTACGACTCGATCTCAGATCGCCAAGGACTCCCTGTTGCTGAGGAACGGCGATGTCAACGGAATCGAGTGGGTCTTCTCGCGCAGCGGCGTGACCGGCCAGATCGGCCCGACAGGCCCCCTGGCCTCCGCCTTGGATAAGGCCGGGATTTCTTGGAGTCTGGCGCCATGAGCATCGACTGGGATGGCTACGAGTCCTACGACCCTGGCGCCGCCGAGCCGCCGAGATCGCTCCCGCGTGCCGAAGCTCGGCAGGTATTCAAGCGGTGCATGGCGACCAAGCACGCTCGCATCGAGCTGCTCGGTCGCCTCTTGAAGGCCAACGGTGTCGAGCTCGGCAGGGACGACGCGGCGATCCAAGATCTCAACGATTGGTTCTTCGCCAACGTCGAGGCTGATCCCGAACAGCCTGGCCGGCTCGCACCGGAGTGGTACTCGGTCTGCCACGACATCGCCCTGTTCCTGGGTGAGGTGATGATCGAACGCCATCCGAACCTTCATTGGGAGTTCTTCACCTGGGGCAAGACCAATGTCGCCTTCCAGCGGCACGTGATCATGGGCTTCAGCACCGAGGACCCCAAGTTCCACACGAACATCGACATCGACCGAACCGTCGCTGGCTACGCGCACCAGATCATCGAGGCACGAGGGTCAATCCCGACCTACGGCACTGTCGAGGTCCGGGGCGCGCCCATCGACGTCGACGCCGTGGCTGCTCGGCACCGCTCCCGCGAGATCGACACGGAGGCGTTCTGGCACTGGCTCCAACGGGCCGCAGAACGGGCCTGAACGGATGTTCAGCTGCTGCGGGCCAGTCGACGGGCTTGGTGGCGCAGCAGGATGGACTCGATGAGGTTGACGACAGTGGCCTTCTCGTCTCGGGAGACCGGCGGAGACCTGCTACTGCGATCGAGGCCGCAGCTCTGCCCAATCGCAAGGTGGTGGCCCCTGTCCGGTTGGAGAGGGCGCTGCGAGCCTCCCTCGGCTTGGAGCCGTGGCTCGATGCTTTCGACGAACTTCGCGGGAGAGCAGGGTCACCACCGCCGACATCTTCGGATGAGGGTGAGCCGTCCTGAGCTTCCCGGACAGTTCGGTGGTGTTGATCAGGCCGCGAGTGTGGTCACGGGGCTACTTCGAGATCCTCGCCAACGTCCCGCTGACAGCGGACGACGTGCTCGTGCAGCACTGCTTCCGGAGCGCGTCGAGGGGCCGCTACTTCGATGAGCACGGGAACGAACTCCCCGGCCTGGCCGAGCCTATCGGAGACCACGGTCTGTACAGCTTCCGCACGATCGACGACCAGGTCAGCGACGCACTCGGAATCGACCGCGCTCCCGAGGAGTGACCTTCAGCCGGCGCCGCCGGTGATGAGCCGGAGGTTGGCTTTGGTGACGAGGGCGTCGATGACGTTGGTGATGGTGGCGGGTTCTTCGTCGGTGAGTTGGTCGAGGTCGGCGAGGCGGGCGTCGACGTGGCTGCTGGGCGCGTAGAGGGGCCGGCGTTCGGCGTCGTCGATGAGCAGGTAGTCGACGGAGACGTTGAAGACCTGCGCCATGCGGATGACGGCTTCCAGGCCGGGGGCGACCTTGTTGTTCTCGTAGCGGGAGACCTGACGGGCGTCGGAGTCGATCTTGGCGGCGAGCTCGGCTTGGGACCAGCCGGCTTCGGTGCGCAGCGCCTTGAGGCGGTCGCCGTGGAAGGGGCTGGGCATCGCCGCAGTTGCTCTCCAAGCCGCCATCCTGGCCAGTCCAGCGGTTCGCCAGCGCGCCCGGCGGCCTGCGTTCACCGTGCTGGGCTGACTTCTGCCCGGCGTCCGAGCGGGGAGGCGGCGATCCGTCCGACGCGTGCAATTCCGGTGCGGTGCGCGACCTAACGCGCCTACCCTCGACATGCGCAGGCGGGCGCGCCCTGACTGGAAGGAGGTGGCACGTGAAGCCGACGCACCAAGCCTGACCATCCGGTCGGGCAGGAGAGAGGTTTCACGTGACCACCAAGCGCTTCTACCGCCGCCGGTTCCTCAACCGCCGCGGCTTCCATGCCGGCGCCCACGTCATCGCCGACTGCCAGGTTCAGGTGTACCGGCGTGCTGACCGCGAGGCCGAGTACTCGATCGACGCCGAGATCACCGTCGCCGACTGTTCACGCGTCGCGACGTTCGACTTCGACGTGGACGACGAGGCCTCGGCCCGCAACGCCCTGTACAAGGCCCGCCTGCTGCGCGACGTCGTCACCGAGTTCACCTCGGCCCTGGAGGCAGCCGTCAACGACTGGCGCACCCAGCGCATGTAGCCAGTCGGCGGCGGCCCGCTCCCAGTGCTGTGCCCGAGACGTGACCGGAAGGCGCCGAGGACCTCCACGGGGCGGCCGGACTGCGCGCGCCGGCGGTGGTGCTTGGCCGGGCCACGTGGTGCGCTGCGGCTGTGCCAGGCACCCGTGGAGCATCATGGACCGATGGAGGACAACCGCCTGTGTGGGCGACCGCTGAGCCGTCAGGACGCGTCGGCACTGATCGGGTTGTCAGGGATGTTGGCCAGCGGGTTGATGCTGGGTCAGCTCGACCCGGACTTGGAGCGGCATCTTCGGCAGCGGCTCGGGCGAGAGGGCCTGCTCGGTAAAGGGTCGAACGACGACGTCGTGGCAGCCCTTGAGGGGCTCGCGCAGCGTCTGCACCGTGCGCTTGAGTGACGCAGACGACAGCGCCTTCCCGTGACGCACGGGTATGGCAACGGGCGCTGACCGCGCGGGTCAACCCGCCGTGAGTACAGCAAACACCGATAGATCGGGCTAACCTCCTCCGACCGGCTTGGAAGGGCACAGCCGAGCCAAGGATGGGTCGACCGTGGATCGCGCCCGGCTGTCCGGGGCAGGCGGTTAGCCAGCGGCTGGGCGCGCGCCCGCGCCAATTCTCAGGCTTTCTCAGGCCGTCTAACAGAACTTGTTAGACATGCAGCAGTGGTGGCATGCCGCAGCGTGCGGGCCGTGGCCCCCGGGTGAGCGCCCTGGGTTGATCGCCGGGCTGGTCTGCGAGCGCGCGCTTGCGGGGCCGGGCTGCGACAGGTGCCGCCCGACCGTAGTGTCCGGTGCAGCGCGTTCTCGGGACGTGGCCGGCGCGTTCCGGGCAGCAGGGCTCGCTCGAGCGCAGCCTCGTCGGGTTCCAGCAGGTGAGACTTGTAACCCGCCAGCCTCGCGCGGCGCCGAGTACTCGATCGACGCCGAGATCACCGCCGCCGACTGCTCACGCGTTGCGAGGCTCGAGTACGACGGGGACGACGAGGCATCGGCGCGCAGCGCCCTGCATAAGGACGGCGGCTGCCCGACGTCGTCGGCGAGTTCACCCTGGCACTGGCGACCGCCGTCGAGGACTGGCTTAACCGACGGCGGTGACCAGCGGGCACGGCTCCGCCGCGGAATGTTCGGGGCGGCTGACTTCAATCGGTTGGGGGGCAGGTGCGCCGCGGGCGCTCGTTGAGCACCTTCGTCAGCCACCGGGCCTGGGCGAGGTCCGCGTGCGTATGCGCGACCAGTTGGTAGACCCGGCCCACGGACCGGAGCGCCTCCACAGAGCGCAAAGCGTCCAGCTGCGGCCCTTCCACCCGCCCGTCGAACGGGACGAGGTATCGCGTGGCGAAATCGCGGTCCGAGAGACCGAGCACATACGCAGTGTCGATCCACTGCAGGCGTCGGTCGGGGGGTAGGTCGAAGGCGGTCGGGGGGACGTCCCCATGGACTTCGCGAAACTTCCTCGTGAAGACGTTGAACTGCACCTTGCAGCTCTCAGAGCCGTCCGCCTTGGCGATCGCCGGATCGGTGGGGAGGCCGAACAGCCGGCGGGTTGCCGCGTAGCGCTGGCGGCCGTCGAGCAGGACACCATGCAGGATGTCGTCTGGATACCAAACGGCCCAGCTGCCTGGGGACACACCAAGCAGCAGCGTCTCGTAGAGCCGCTTGCGCTTGGCATACGTCCACGTAACCGAGGGCCGGAGGCCGTGGTCGGTGTAATGGATGCGGAAGGGGTGGCTGTAGGCGAACGCGAATCGCAGTTCGTTGTCTTGGGTCATGGCCAGCACAGTGCCCCTCGTCACGAATCATGCAAGGAGGGCCGTCTCACCTCGCTGCGGGGCAAGACAGCGGACGTCGCCGCCAAGCTTCTCGGGCGTGGTTGAGTCGGACGTCGTCGAAAAGGTGTGGTGATCCTGATGGACGGTTCAGCGTGCTTGTTCGCTCGGTCTCGGCTGTGTCAGCACCTGAACCGTGGCCTTCGGCGGGTTAGTCAGCAGCGCCAGAAGCTCAGCTGTGGGCAGGGCGAGCAGGTCGGAGACTCGGGCGGCGGAGCGACGGCTGGAGGCGGCGAGAGCAGTCATGCGGTCGACGGTCGGCGCAGCCCCGGTCGGCACAAGCCCCCAAGCTTGCTGCGCCGGCTTGTTAACCGAGCACTCCCTGTCTGAGCGTCGCGTCACCCTGTCCGCATGACAGGGATGGATGCCGACAGGAGTCGTGACGCTCGCCGCTCCGGACCCAAGGAGGCCGGAGATGGTTACGAACCGAGGTGATGCACCCGCTGAGCCCGACTGGGGACCGTTGGTCGGGGCCACCTGGACCGCGGAAGAAGTCGCCCGGAAACTGCGGTGTGGCCCTGCCGATGTGGCCGAACTGGCCCTCCATGGCCGGGTGATCGAGCTGATGACTTCGGACGGTGTTCGCCTTTACCCGGCGTGGCAGTTCCGCGGGGGAGGGCCGCTGCCCGGCATGGCTGAGGTGCTCGCCGAGTTGCCGGCAGCAACGGTGGACAGGTGGACGCTCGCGGCGTGGTGTCGGCTGCCGCAGGAACTGCTGGGAGGCCGATCGGTAGCGCAGTCCCTCTCGAGTGGCGCGCCCACTGAGGAGGTCTTGAGAGTCTGCCGTCGGGCATCGCGCCGCTGGTCGACGTGACGTCCGGTGACCCCGCTGTCTGGTGTCGTCCAGCATCGTTCGACGAACATCGCGCCGCTGGTCGACGTGACGTCCGGTGACCCCGCAGTCAGGTGTCGTCCAGCATCGTTCGACGAAAGCCGGTGCGTCCTTAGCTGCCCTGCGCTCGTACGGCGTGCCACCGGCCGCCAATTGGCGGCTCTTGCCGACCTCCGAGTAGGACGATGGCCGAGGGAAAGGGCGCGCGTCCGCTCTTGTCCCCGAAGTGCAAGCGGCCCTTGAGGAACAGGATCGTCGGGTCGGCCTCCACCAGCCGATGCCACCAGCGTGTGTCGGTGCGCGCAGGCACCAGGCACGTCACCGGAACGCCGGCTGCGGCACACTCGACCGCTCGATCTACGAACCGGCCCACCGTCCGCCCGTACGGCGGGTTGAGCCACACCGAGGGCTCGGGGCCGGCCACGTGCAGCGAGAGGTCCGCCCAGTCCAGCTCGAGGGCGTCGCGTCGGCCCGGACGATGGTCTGGCCCGAGGTAGGAACGGCATACGGCGAACTCGGCTGTGCTCGCGGCATCAAGAGTCCAAGGCCCCCGCCAGGTCTCGAGCTCTCGTAGGAGCGCCCGTGGTGTCGGCCACTCGATGCTCCGGCTCGACAGCAGTGCTGGCGCGCGCTGGCTGATGGACATGGGACCCTCCCCGTCGGTCAAGCGGGCCATGGTTGCCCACGGCCGCGACCGTCCGGGCGGCTGCGGGCAGCGCAAGCCGGGATGCCGGTGCGCGCCGCTGCGCTGCGCCAGGCCCCAGCGGTGGCCATCTGCAGGGGTGCCGAGAGTGTCTGCAGGTGGCGCGAGCCTGGACGCATGAGCCGACGAGATGTGAGCGAATGGTCCCTGCGGTCCTGGACGTTTCGAACCCAGCACCCCTCGCTCGTACTGCGCATCGTTGAGCTCAGCGGGGCGGCCAAGGCCGAACTGCCGGTGGAAGCTGGGTGCTACGTGCTGATGGCCCCTGGGATTGGCCGACGGTACGTTGGCACGGCAGCCAGCCTCGCCGAGAGGATCGTTCCCAGTTGGCGCCAGAACCTCCCGGCCGCGACGCGCGTGCTGTGCGTTACCCCGAGCGGCCTCACCTGGCATGAAGACCAACGTCTTGCCATCGAGAGCTTGTGCATCAAGCGGCTTGATCAGTGCGTCAACCGAAGCGCGGGCCGGCGAACCGTCACGATCGGAACCGACGCCGACTACATGCGGGCCGTCGCGGCTGAGGTGGCCTGTGCGGTCGAACTTGCATGTCCGGTGATCGGGTTGGCTGGCGCGCCGAGGTTGAGCCAGGGCGAGACCGCACGCGCCCTGGTGCTTGCCGAACGGCGCCACCCGCCAAGTGTTCGAACGCTGCTGGAGACCATGCGGACACTGGGCTGGTCGGCAACCGGCCACACACCCCACCGCACCCTGCGACGCGACCTCTGCGACGCGACCAGAGCGGGGGACCGGGCCGGCCGAATCGCGATCCACGGGCCTTGGACCAACGACGACTCACTGATCTACGTCGTCGGCCGACGGTACAGCTCTGGATGGCGCGCCCCCATGCCCGCCGGAAGCGACCCGGGACACGCCGCCTGACCCGTCACGGATGTCCTCGCGGCTTCTGCGCCCGCTGTCGCTTCTGCTGGGGACTGTCGATGCGAGCGTCTGCCGGGCACGCAGGCGGCCAGCCATCCGAGCGCGACAGCCCGCTCACGACGCCTCAGCCGACGTGCCGGCCGGGTAGCGAGTGTTTTGGCGCCGGCTGTCAGCCTTGTGCCGCCGGGCACGGTGCCGCGCATGACATCTACTCCTCCAGCTCCCGCTGGCTATAGCCTGCTCGACATCGCTGTCTGGCAACTGCTCCACACGCACGAGCTGGGAGTGCTGCTGCGGCGGGCGCCAGACCTGTTGGACGAACACGGGTTCGACCACAACGCGTTCGCCGATCCGCGGGTGGTACTTCAGATGCTCGGACCACAAGCCCCCGCCCTCACCGGCGGCACAGATGCGCTTCTGTACGTCGTCGCCGCGCTGCTCCAGCTCGATGAGCACGTGGCCCGCATGGACGACACCGGGCTGCAGGCAGTGGGGGAGGCCCTGGATTCCATCGCCCTGGACCTTCGCGAGAGGGCGGCACGCATCCAGCGATGGCTATGCCGTCTGCGCTGAGGCCGAGGCGAATGAGCCTTCGCGCCGAGTTGGTGGGCCGGCGGCCGCTGGCCCGCGGGCGCGGTCCCGGGCTGGACGGAGCCGCGGCTTCACAAAGGCGGGAACGAGCGGCGCGCGCGTTCGGCTGCCGGCAGCAGCAAGTGACGCGAGGCCCTTCTGACGTGGCGCACGCAGCGTCGTCCAATGCGCGCAGCCGCGCCTTCGCGGACGGAACGGGAACGGGCGCGGCTGCGACCCATTTGAGCCGGCTGGCTGACTCATACAGCTATCCGGCTGTGCGGACGCTGCGGAAGGCCAGCCACCTTGGTTCTGTGACTGCAGAGTCCTGCGGGCACGGTCGGCACCGCCGTCCGAGTGGCCGCGACTCTCTGTCTGCCTCCCGGCGTACGGTCCTGTAGTGGACGAGAACATGCACTCCGCCGATGCCCTCCGAGCCCGCCTCTGGCCTCGGTTCGAACGACAGATCTACGGCCAACTTGATGTACCGGACGCATGGATGCCGCAGTTGGTGGAGCTTGATCAAGCCATCGCTGCCCTCGCCCCGGACTACCGACTGCGACAGGTGAAGTCAAAGTTCGGCGCACTATGCGTTCACCTCGGGCACATCGGAGGCACGGCCGAGATTCAAAAGGAAGTCCTTGCGCTGGTGCGCACGGCCGAACAGGCCTCCTACGGCTGGCCAACCGATGGGCAGCGTCGTGGCTCACGCTACTGAACAGCCTCATGGGGTGCGCTGACGCTCACCTCCCGCCTGTCGCCGGCCCGCGCTGCACGGCGATCGGATGGGTGGAGCGCAGGCGGCCTGCGGCATGAGTGCAAGGTCACGCTGGGGTGGGCTGTTCGCACGGCCTGCGCAACCGGCGCATACGGTCGCAGCATGTTCACCGAGCAGGAGTACGTCCAGAAGATCGAGGCGACCTTCGACGACCTGACTGCAATGGGGGAGCGGCTCCGTGCGCCGCACTACAGCACGCCAGGGAGCCGACTCGCCGAAGACGACGCCGACTGGACGCCACTGTCGGTCAGCCAGCTGGCCTGGGGATGCTTCGCAGCTGCCTTCGACCACCTCGACCTGGTGCGGCTGACCATCGAGAAGCATCGAACCTTTGCAACCGCGACCTATTCCGTATTGCGCGGTGGGTTGCTCGGTGCCTGTCAGGCGGCCTGGCTGCTTGGCCCAGATGACGCAGAGGCCGGCGAGAACGCGCCAGGATCTTCGGCAACGAGTGGTACGGCAACCGCATCAAGTGGCAGGAGGGGCTGACCCCAGACCTCAGCGTTGATGACGCGGCGCGGTCCGCCAGCGCAGTTGAACGCGCTCGAGAGTGACCAGAAGGCGCTGGCCGCCAAGCGCAGGACCAAAGCCGCCTTCAACTCCACGGCCAACATCGAGTGGGTGGGCAAGCACTACTTCCCAGACAAGGCTCCGCTGCAACGCTCGCTGATGTCTCAGTGGCGACGGCTCGGCGGTGACGCTCACGCCCTCGGCTGGACCCTCATGACGCAGAACAAGGTGTGGGACACGTCGGCGACCACAACCGACGGCCTGACTCCTGCTGCTGGTGACCTCGTCGTTCTCGGACATCGCGGAGGGCTACCTGGCCTGCTGGAACGTGAGCCTGGCGCTGCATGGCGCCGCTTCGACGCGCTCTGCCCATTGATCCGACCATGTCGTGGTGGTTGAGAGCGCGGACGAACTTCCGGCTGCGAAATTGCGATCCTCGATCCGTGTGGACCACGCAGCCGGCTACGTCGCCGCGCCTGGCCGCGGCGTTGTTCAAGGCAGCCACGGCCAGCCGCGACTTCATCCTCGAGTCGATCGAGTAGCCCACGATCCGGTTGGAGTAGACGTCCTTGAACGCGCAGACGTACAGCTTCCCTTCGCCGGTCCAGTGCTCGGTGATGTCGCCGAGCCACAGTCGGTTCGGTGCCTGGGCGGTGAAGTTGCGCTGGACCAGGTCGTCGTGGACCGGCGGTCCGGGCTTCTTGCCCTTGCCGCGGGCCTTCTTCTTCCCGAACGCGCTCCACCAGCCGTTGTCCGAGCAGATCCGCCACGCGGTGCGCTCGGCCATCGCCACACCGCCGTCACGGGCCTCGTCGACCAGGAACCGATACCCGAACTCGGGGTCGTCGGTGTGGGCGTCGAACAACGCGTTGGCCCGGTAGGCCTCCTCGAGGTCGGCATCGGTCACCGGAGCAACGAGCCACCGGTAGTAGGGCTGGCGAGCCAGCTTCAGTACCCGACACGTCACCGTCACAGGCACCCGGATAGGGGCGTCCCTGGCGGCCAGCTCGCGGACGAGCGGGTACATCATTTTCCCGGCAGATTGGCCTGCGAGAGATACGCGGCAGCACGACGCAGGACCTCGTTCTCCTGCTCCAGGAGCCGCACCCGCTTGCGCAGTTCGCGGTTCTCGGTGCTCTGCTCACCGGTCACGCCAGGCTTGCGGCCGTCCTCGACGTCGGCGGCCTTGAGCCAGCCGTTCAGGCACGACTCGCTGATGCCGAAGTCGGTGGCGATCTGCTTCAGGTGGACGCCAGGCTCACGGTTCCTCGCGACACGAACAACGTCGTCGCGGAACTCTCTGGGGTAGGGCTTCGGCACGGTGTACATCCTTCCAGCGGCACCTCTCGGCACCACAAGTCAGTTGTCACCTATCCGTGCAGCAGACCCTGGCGACGCTTCCCGGTGGTCAACAAGTGGCGTTCGAGGTGCAGTACGCCGCCCTGACCCCGCAAGAATGGCTGACGCGGCACAACTCCTACCGTTCCCAGGGCGTCGTCGACGTCTGGCTCTTCGGTCACGTTCCGCCCCAACTGCGCGTCGCACCGGATTGGGCTCGCATCCTTGACACGGACGGCCATGTCCGTGTCTGCATGTCGCCGACCCACCAGCAGGTGCTCGCATCCGGACTGCCGCTGCTGTTCATCAGCCCGCTGGAGGAGCGCGTCGGAACTGTCTGGGCCGAACGTCATGTAGCTACGCCTGACGGCCGCCGCGAGCTCTTCTTCCGGACTACCCCGGAACACGAACACGAGCACACTCTGTTCGCCCACGAACCGCTGGCAGCCTGCACGGTGGACCCCTCTGGGGCGCTCCGCATGCCCATCCTTGAAGCGCTCTCCACTGGTGCCCGCGACTACGCCGCAGCCGTGAGCGCTTGGGAGGCCGCCGAGCAGGCGCGCCGCCAGGCCGCCGAAGCGCAGCTCCATCGTGAGCAGCTGCGCCGGAAGCAGTACGAGGCCCGCCGCGCGAAGGCAGCCGAGGAGCGCCGCCAGGCGGAGGCCGTCAGGCAGCGGCGGCTCGCAGAGCAGCGAGCCCTCTGGACTGAGCAGTGGCAGCAGTCGACCATGCGGGAGCATGTGCTGGCCGCCTTCGACGGTCAGCTACCGCCGATCTTCGGCGTCCCCTTGCGAGACGAGGGTGCGATCGAAGCCGATCCACGGCACTGGCGCGCCTGGCTGTACGGCCATCTCTTCGTGCGGCACCAACCCGGTGACGTTCTCACGCTCGCCGACTGCTGTGCCGCACTCGTGGCAGCCGGGTTCGTGGTCCGGAGCCGCCAGCGTGCGTCCTTGCTGATGCACGACTGGCTGAACCATCTGCGCGACAAGGGCATGGTCCGTGTCCGACAGTCACGAGGGTCCAAAGAGGTTCAAGTCGTCTTGGTGATGGACCTCAAGGCCGCCATGGAGCGCGACCGGGCCGCCGCAGAGGAACAGCGTGGCAGGTCGGCGGCGGAGCGCGTTGACATGCTCGCCGACCGGCGCCGGGCGCGGCGCCCGCACGCCGCCGTTGCGACAGCGAAGGAGACGAGTGGGTCCGACACTCCCTACTCCGGCCGTAGTGCGGCGCCTCCAGCCGGGGCGCAGCCGGGACGGCCAGATGGTCCGGACGGCATCTGCGACAGCTGCGGACAACGCCTCGCCGCGGTGCTCGTCCGCGTCGGCCGGCACACGAACTGCCCGCCGCCGAGGGCCCGGACCTGGGACCACTGAGCGAATGGTCGCCGCCTCGTAGAAGAGGGTGGTCGCCGTGTGGGCACGGGTGCCCCCGCCCGGCGGACGTGCGCATGAGGCGGCACAGACCGTGTCCCGGAGACCGACGCCGGTTCGGTACTGTCCCCTTGAGTTGGCGCCAAGCTGATACAGAGCCTGATACAGCAGCGGCCCCGGAACCAGACATTTCCACAGGTTCCAGGCGCACCTGATACAGGTTCTGATACAGCTCTGGTGTGCGGTTCGGCGCATCATGGATCGTGTTCTTGCAGGTCAGAGGCCTGATGCAGCACAAGGGGCGGTAGCTCAGCCGGTTAGAGCAGCGGACTCATAATCCGTCGGTCGTGGGTTCGAGCCCCACCCGCCCCACACACGGGAAGCACGTGAGCCGTCGTGAGCGAGCTCACCTCGTCGCTCACGATCTGGTGAACCGAGCCCTGCGTGGCGACGGCCGTCGATGAACTCGTGGACGCCGCGCTGGTTGCGCTGGCCCTGCCCACCCCGACCCCGACCTTGACCTTCGCGGCCAGGACGCGCAGCGCGGCGGCGTTGACCTGCGCGCGGAACGTCGGGCTGGCGTCGGTGCGAGCCAGGACCGCGGTGTACATCGACGGCAGGGTCGCCGGGTTGACCGTCAGGACCATGTCACCGCCAGCCCCGATGAACGTGACGGCACGCGCGCCGGGCGACCACGCGGCGACCTGCCGGGCGTTGCCCAAGTCGTCGCTGATCACCACGCCGGTGAACTTCAGGTCGCCGCGCAGGATGGTCTTGATGACTGTCGGGGAGAAGACGGCGGGGTGCGCGGCGTCGATGCGGCTGTAGTACGCGCTGGACATCATGACGAACGGGACGCCGTCCTTGACCGCCGTCGCGAACGGCGTCAGGTACGCGTCGTGGCGGGTCGTGACCCGGTCGGTGACCCGGGCGTGCGTGTCGGTGTTCGCGGTGACGCGACCCAGGCCGGGGAAGTGCTTGACGGCCGCGGCGACGTGCACCTGGCGGAGTCCTTGGGCGAAGGCGCCGCCGCGGGTGGACACCACAGCGGGGGTGTAGCCGAACTCGCGCTGGTAGTAGCCGATCGGCTTGTTCCGGTAGGCGAACGACGCGCTGGGCACGGTGTCCAGGACGGGCCCGAGATCCATGTTCACACCGGCCGCTCGCAGCTGACCGCCCCACTTCTTCGCATTGGTCCGAACGGTCGTCGGCCACCAGGTGCCCTGGTGGAGCGCGGAAGGGATGGTCGAGAAACCGGGGCCGCGCAGGACCTGGACCTTGCCGCCTTCCTGGTCGGTCGCGACGAACAGGGGAACGCCGGCGGTTGCGGCGGAGGTGGCGCGCGCTTTGAGCAGGTTGGTGACCCGCCGGGTCGCGGTCGTCCCGGCGGACGAGCGGCCGGTCAGCATGACGTTGCCGACGTGGTAGCGGCTGATCTGAGAGGCGGTCGTGGCGACGGAACCGGTGGCAGGCGCGCCGACCATGAACAGCTGGCCCACGCGCTGGGCCATGCTCATCCGGGCCAGGGCCGTCGCAGCCGCGGAGGTCGGCACGGAAGCGGCGGCCAGCGTCACGGCCGTCGACTGGCTCGTGGCGAAGGACGAACCTGCCGGGCTGACCGCGCCGGTGGGGACAGTCGACGTCGCGGACACGACGGCAGCCACGACGAGCACCGCAACCCGCAGCGCTGCCGGGACGCTGCCTCTCGCCCAGTGGTCGCGGCCGGTGCGAGTGGGCGTCGCCGTCGGGCGGGGGCTCATGAGGACTCCAGGTCGGACAGGAATGACCTCGTGGTCCTCGGCATGGCCCGGGGTCCGGTTGAGTTCGGCGACCCACATGGTACGGCCGAGTCGTCAGGCCGGGTCCAAGCTCGCCGACCGGGTCGGGGTTCAGGTCGCAAGATCATCGGCCGAAGGTGCTGGTGACCCCGAATCCAGGAGCCACCCGCCATGCGTTCGCGTCGCCGTTCGACCGCCCTGCTCGCCGCCGTCCTCAGCCTGGCCATGCTGGGGGTGCTGGCTCCCGCCCCGTCCGCCAACGCCCTGACGCCAGGCACGCTGCGCTGGTTCGGCCGCTCGATCGAGGACTACGCGCCGTACCAGGCCCAGACCATGTGCTTCGACCACGCCACCAAGGGCGCGGCGCTGCTGTCGCGTTGGCTGCTGGCCCGCTACAAGGGCAGCTCGTCGTCCGGCATCGTCCGGTCCTGCACGGCCGGGGGGCGCAGCGAGCACAAGGAAGGCCGGGCGTTCGACTGGCACGTCGACCACCGCAGCGCCCGTGGCCGAGCCCAGGGGTTGGCCTTCCTGAAGCTGGCGCTGGCGACCGACCGGTACGGCAACCGGGACGCCATCGCCCGCCGGCTCGGGATCATGTACATCATCTGGAACGACCGGATCTACTCGGCGAGCAACGGGTTCGTCGCGCAGCCCTACCGCAACCACGGCTGCCCCAGCGGGCCGTTGTCGAAGTGCAGCACGACGCTGCGGCACATCGACCACATGCACATCTCGCTCGGCTGGTCGGGCGCCCGCGCCATCACGTCCTTCTGGGACGGCACCGTCGCCGGCGTGACCCCCCCGCCCCCGCCGCCGGTGCTGGACCAGCGCCAGCGACCCGTCGTGACGCTTGCCGTCCCCTCCAACGGGTCCGGCGTCCTCAGCACGTTCTCGCTGCGGGCCGGCACCCGGTACCGGCTGGTCGCGACGGGCTACTACCGCTCCGGCTCGGGGACGACCAGGGTGGCCGACGCCGCCTGCTCGTGGCACCGCGACGACGACGCAGGCTGGTCCCCGCAGGCCGAGGGCTCGACGTCCAAGACCGCCATGAAGCTCACGGTGAACGGCGCCGCGGGGTGGCGACCAGTCCGCAGCGCGGGCTCCTGTGACCGCACCCACACCTACGTCTGGGACCTCGTGCCCGGGACGACGCGAGCGGTGACCCTCAAGGTGAACGACCCCGAGCCCTGGGACGACCGCGGCACCATGACCGTGCGGATCCTGCGCGCCTGGTCGCCAGTCGGCGGCTACAGCACCTCCCAGCCGTCAGCGGCGCCGCCGCCGCAGGCGCCCGCGGCCAGCAAGCCCGCCGGACCGGCGCTGAGCGCCCCCGAGACGATCGCAGTGACCACCGCGGGCACGGTCCGCTCGGCCGGCTGGCTCGCCGCCGGCACGACCTACGACCTCACGGTGTCAGGCACCTACGACGCCGGTGACGGGGTCGTCGCGGACGCGGAGTGCTCCCGGACGCCGGACGGCACCTGGCGCAGCAGGCGGACCGCGGACCCCCTGCACCCGGAGCTGGACTCCTACGACCTGTACGTGGACGGCGTCGACCTGCCGGACGTCGCCTGCCGTTCCGACCACACGTACAGCTACACGTTCCAGGCCGCCCGGGACAGCCGGATCGGCCTCTCTGTGTGGGATCTCGTGCGCAGCGACGATAACGGCGAGCTGACCGTGGTGCTGGCGCCGCGCGCCGGCTGAGCGGTCTTGGGCCGGCCACCGCCTGGCTCAGGCGAGGCGACCGAGCCGGGTCCAGGTCTCGACCACCGTGTCGGGGTTCAGCGAGATGGTGTCGATGCCCTGCTCGAGCAGCCACTCGGCCAGGTCCGGGTGGTCGCTGGGGCCCTGGCCGCAGATGCCGACGTACTTGCCTCGCGCCTTGCAGGCGGCGATCGCCAGGCTGAGCATCTGCTTGACCGCCGGGTCACGCTCGTCGAACCCGGCCGCCACCAGCGCAGAGTCGCGGTCAAGGCCGAGCGTGAGCTGGGTCAGGTCGTTCGAACCGATCGAGAACCCGTCGAAGTGGTCGAGGAACTGGTCGGCGATGATCGCGTTGGAGGGCACCTCGCACATCATGATGACCTGCAGCTCGTTCTCGCCGCGGCGCAGGCCATGGTCGGCGAGGAGGTCGATGACGCCGCGCGCTTCGGCCAGGGTGCGCACGAACGGGATCATCACCTTGACGTTGGTCAGGCCCATCTCGTCGCGTACGTAGCGCAGCGCCTCGCACTCCATCGCGAAGCAGTCACGGAAGTCCTCGGACAGGTAACGCGACGCACCGCGGTACCCGATCATCGGGTTCTCCTCGTGCGGCTCGAACTGGTCTCCGCCAACGAGGTTGGCGTACTCGTTGGACTTGAAGTCCGACATCCGGACGATCACCGGCTTGGGGGCGAACGCCGCGGCGATGGTCGCCACGCCTTCGGCGACCCGCTGCACGAAGTAGTCCCGGGGTGAGGCGTACGGCGCGACCGCTTCGTCGATCTGCTCGCGGACCGACCCGGTCAGCTGGTCCAGGCCGAGCAGAGCCTTGGGGTGGATGCCGATCTGCCGGTTGATGATGAACTCCAGGCGCGCCAGCCCGACTCCCTGGTTCGGCAGGCGCGAGAACGCGAACGCCTGGTCAGGGGTGCCGACGTTCATCATGATCCCGACGGGGATCTCGGGCATCGCCTCCATGTCGGTCTCCTCGACTGCGAAGTCGAGCAGGCCCTCGTACACGTAGCCGGTGTCGCCCTCCGCGCACGACACGGTGACCTCGCGTCCGCCGGCCAGCTCGCTGGTGGCGTTGCCGGCGCCGACGACGGCGGGGATGCCGAGCTCGCGGGCGATGATCGCCGCGTGGCAGGTGCGACCACCCCGGTTGGTCACGATCGCGCTGGCCCGCTTCATGATCGGCTCCCAGTCCGGGTCGGTCATGTCGGCGACCAGCACCTCACCCGGCTGGAACTCACGCATCTGGTCGGCGGACGAGAGCACCCGCACCGGTCCGGCGCCTACCTTCTGCCCGATCGCACGTCCCTCGACCAGCAGCGGCCCGCGCTCGTTGATCCGGTACCGGGTGATCGTCGTCGCGGACTGCCGCGACTTGACCGTCTCCGGGCGCGCCTGCAGGACGTACAGCTCGCCGTCCAGGCCGTCCTTGCCCCACTCGATGTCCATCGGGCGCCCGTAGTGCTCCTCGATGATCAGCGCCTGCCGAGCCAGCTCCTCGACCTCGGAGTCATTGAGGCTCAGCTGCGTCTGCTCGGACGCGTCGACGTCGACGAACTCCGTGGTCTTGCCGACGGCCCGATCGGACGTGTAGACCATCTTGGTCGCCTTGCCGCCGACCGAGCGCTTGAGGATCGCGGGCCGTCCCGCGCGCAGACCCGGCTTGTAGACGTAGAACTCGTCCGGGTTGACCGCTCCTTGCACCACTGCCTCGCCCAGGCCGTAGGAGGAGGTGATGAAGACCGCGTCGGCGAAGCCGGACTCGGTGTCCATCGTGAACATCACTCCGGACGCGCCGACGTCCGAGCGCACCATCCGCTGCACCCCCGCCGACAAGGCGACGGTCTCGTGCTCGAACCCGTGATGGACGCGGTAGGCGATGGCCCGGTCGTTGTAGAGGGAGGCGTAGACCTCCTTGACCGACTGGATCACCGCGTCGGTGCCGCGGATGTTCAGGAACGTCTCCTGCTGCCCCGCGAACGAGGCGTCCGGCAGGTCCTCGGCCGTGGCGCTGGAGCGCACCGCGAACGACGCGTCCGGGCTGTCGCCGGCCAGCTGCTCGTACGCCGCCCGGATCTCGGCCTCGACGTCGGCCGGCAGCGGCTGGGCGACGATCGCGGCACGGACCCGCCGTCCGACATCGGCGAGCTGGACGACGTCCTCGGAGTCGAGCCCCGCCATCGCCGCGGTGATCGTCTCGGCCAGCCCCTCCTGGGCGATGAACTGACGGTAGGCGTCGGCCGTCGTCGCGAAGCCGTCCGGCACCTTCACGCCGGCCGCGGCGAGGTTGCTGACCATCTCACCCAGCGACGCGTTCTTGCCGCCGACCTGGTCGAGGTCTGCCATGCCCAGGTTCCTGAACCACAGCACGTTGCTCATGTCTGGCCTCTTTCGCGGGAAGCTCGGGAACTGAGGGTCTGCAGGATCACTGTCGACATCTCTTCCACCGACCGGGTCGTCGAGTTGATGACCGGGATGCCGTGGGCGCGGTACAGCGCATCCGCGCGGCGCAGCTCCTTGCTGCACTGCTCGAGCGAGGCGTAGCGCGAGTTGGGCCGCCGCTGCTGGCGGACCTCGCTCAGCCGGGCCGGGGTGGCGATCAGGCCGAAGCACCGGTCGCCCAGGTGGGCGATCGGCCGCGGCAGGTCGGTGGTCTCCAGGTCGTCCTCGATCAGCGGGTAGTTGGCGACGAACAGCCCGTGCTGCAGCGCCAGGTACATCGTGGTCGGCGTCTTGCCGCAGCGCGAGGGCGCCACCAGGATCACGTCCGCCCGATCCATGGCCCGCACGCTCTGGCCGTCGTCGTGCTCGATCGCGTACTCGATCGCCTGCATGCGCGAGTTGTAGCGCTGGATGTCTCCGACACCGTGCAACCGGGCGGCGACCCGGGCTCCCGAGGCGCCGAGGATCGACTCGACCCGCTTCATGTGCAGCTCGAAGAAGTCGATGATCGGGCACCGCGACGTGTGCAGCACCTCGCGCACCTCGTCCGTCGCCGCAGTGGTGAACGCCAGTGGGGTCACGGGGCCGTCCATCGCCTCGTCCAGGATGGCGACCACCTTGCGCGCCTCGTCGGCCGTCGAGATGAACGGGATCAGCCGTCGCTCGAAGCGCAGGTCCGGGAACTGGATCAGCAGGGCGTTCCCCATCGTCTCGGCGCTGATGCCCGTGCTGTCGGAGAGGAAGAAGACAGGGATCAGCGTCTCCTGCACCGTGCCCTCCTCTCGCATTGCCTCGGCCGGCCTCCGCTAGGCCGTTCCATACCCTGCCATCCTCACGGTCCGCTCGCCGCGCCTCGGGCTCGCTCGGCCTCCGCGAGGGCCAGCTCGGCCCTGCGGCGCAGGCTCTTCCAGGCCCAGACCTCGGTGCTCGTGCCGGACTCGAACGCTCGCACCACCTTCGACCACGAGGGCGGCGGCACGGTCTGGTCGGTCGTGCCGAAGACCTCAGCGCGGCCCGGAGCGAACACCTCGAACCGGGTGACGCCCTCGACGAGCACGCGGCGACTGCGCAGGTCGTGCCCGACCGGACGCCGGGGCGCTCGCCAGTCGACGATGCCTGCCACCAGGTGCGTGTACGCGCCAGAACCCGACGTCTTGAGGCCCCGCACCTGGAACACCGCCAGGTCACCGCCCTTGAGCGCCACCGTCCACAGGTCGCCGACCGTGAGGTCGGCCGTGGTCGTCGGCGTGAACGGGTAGGTGGGCACAGGGCGAGGCTAGCCCGCGTCGCCCGCCCGGCCGGCCGGCCCGCCGTCCACCGAGAACGGCTCGTAGCCCGCGGCGGCCCGCGGCCACGGGTGGGCCTGCTCCCAGGCCGCGGCCAGGTCCAGCAGCCAGCCGTCGCTGTAGCGCGGCCCGGTCAGCTGCAGCCCGAACGGCAACGGGCCGCACCGTCCAGCGGGCATGGAGAGCGCCGGATGGCCGGTGAGGTTCTGCAGCTCGGTCGAGTACACCTCGGGGGGCAGCTGACCCGGGACGTCGTCGGCCGCCAGCCGCCCGTCGGCCAGCACCGCCTCGACGGCCACCGTCGGCGTGAGCAGGACGGCGTCGTCCCCCAGCAGGACGTCGACCGCCCGGACGTGGTCGAACCGCCGGCGCCGGGCCGCGAGGTAGTCGTCGATCCCGACGCCCAGGCCTGCGGTCATGAACGACTGCACGGCCGGGGTCATCCGCTCCAACCCGCGCGTGACCCAGTCGCGGCCGAGCGCCGCGACGTGGTCGGCCGTGGCCAGCACGTACCAGTCCGGCCCCGGGTCCGGGCCGGGGAAGACGTCCATCGGCTCCACCCGCCGCACCTGCGCGGCGGGGTGCAGCGCGCAGAACGCCTCGACGGCAGCTTCGAAGGACTCGGCGACCGCCGCCGGCAGCGGGCCGTACCGGGACGTGCGGTGCGCCACGAGGAGGCGCCGTGGCGAGCGGTCCGGCCACGCCGGCACTCCTCGGCCCGGCCACGCCTCGGCGTCGCCGGGCTCTGCACCGGCCAGCACCGACAGCAGCAGCCGCAGGTCGCCGACCGTCGTGGCGAGCGGCCCGTCCGTCGACAGGTCGATCCAGTCCGGTGCCGGGCGGCGGGGGACGACGCCCCGCGTGGGCTTGAGGCCCACCAGCCCGCAGAAGGCCGCCGGGATGCGGATCGAGCCGCCGCCGTCCGTCGCGGTCGCCACCGGCACCATCCCGGCGGCCAGGGCGGCAGCCGCACCACCGCTCGACCCGCCGGGCGAGTGCTCGAGGCTCCACGGGTTGCGGGTGACGCCGGTCAGCAGGCTGGCCGTGAACCCCTCGGTGGCGAACTCGGGCAGCGCTGACTTGCCCACCGCGATGGCCCCAGCGGACTTCAGCCGGGAGGCTGCCAGGCCGTCGTCCGTCGCCGGGGGTGCATCCGCCAGCAGCAGCGAGCCTTGCCGGGTGGGCAGGCCGGCCAGGTCGTCGAGGTCCTTGACCAGGAACGGGACGCCGGCCAGCGGACCGAGGTCCTCACCAGCGGCGATCCGGCGGTCGACCGCAGCGGCCTCAGCCAGCGCCTGGTCGGCCCGCAGCGCGACGACCGCGTTGACCGGCCCATCCAGCCGCGCGATCCGGCCGAGTGACTCCTGCACGGCGTCGACCGCGGTGACGTGTCCCGAGCGCACTGCGGCCGCGGCTGCCGCGACCGGCCCGGGCCGCCCTGCGGCGTCCGTACGACTCACCGGCTGCGCTCGGCGCGTCGCGCGAACAGGCCCAGTAGCTCGTAGGCGACGTTGGCTGCGGCGATCGTCGTGAGCTCGGCGTGGTCGTACGCCGGAGCCACCTCGACGACGTCCGCGCCCACGAGGTTCGCGCCGTCCAGGCCGCGCAGGATCATCTGCAGCTCACGCGTCGTCAGCCCGCCCGGCTCCGGTGTGCCGGTACCGGGGGCGTGCGCGGGGTCGAGGACGTCGATGTCGATCGAGACGTACAGAGGCCGGTCGCCGATCCGGTCGAGGACGCGGTCGATCGCCGCATCGACCCCCTGCCGCGCGACGTCCATCGTCGTGACGGTGGCGAAGCCGAGGTCGCGGTCCTGCTCCATGTCTCCCGTGGAGTACAGCGGGCCGCGCGTTCCGACGTGGGCGGACGTGCCGAGCTCGAGCAGGCCCTCCTCGACGGCACGGCGGAACGGCGTGCCGTGCGTGTACGGCATGTCGAAGTAGGTGTCCCAGGTGTCGAGGTGCGCGTCGAAGTGCACCAGGGAGATCGGCCCGTGCCGCGCGGCCGTCGCGCGTAGCAGCGGCAACGACAGGGTGTGGTCGCCGCCGATCACCACCAGGTGGTCGGCCGACCCGAGCACCTGCGTCGCCTGCGCCTCGACCTGGCCGACCGCCTCGCGGATGTCGAACGGGTTGACCGCGAGGTCGCCCGCGTCGGCCACCTGGTGCACCGTCCACGGCTCGACGTCCAGGAAGGGGTGGAACGGGCGGAGCAGCTTCGAGCCGGCCCGGATGCCGGCCGGGCCGAACCGCGCGCCCGGCCGGTACGACACACCGGAGTCGAACGGGATGCCGAGCACCGCGACCGCCGCCGACCCGACGTCGGACAGGCGGGGGAGCCGCGCGAACGTGTCGGGCCCCGCGAACCGTGGGACGACGCGAGCATCGGGTGGGCCGACCGGCTCGCTCGTGGAGCCGGTCGACCGCCCAGTTGTCTCGGTCACCTGGCGATCCCGGTGTCGGACAGGACCTGCTCGCTGCGCGCGATCGCCGGGGCCTCGGCCTCGACGTCGTGCCCGCGCACCATCAGGGCATACAACCCGCCGCCGACCACCATGCCGAGGATCCACGAGATGTCGACGCCCTGCAACGCCTTGGCGCCCCAGCTCTCGTACAACCCGGGGATGAACGCGAACGGCAGCTCGACCGCCATCGCGACGAGGTAGGCGACCAGCCCCTTGACGCTCCAGCGGTGGTAGATGCCGGTGGGGGAGAACAGGTCCGTGATGGCGTAGTGGCCGTGCCGCACGAGGAAGAAGTCCAGCAGGTTGATGGCCGTCCACGGCGCCAGCAGGTAGAGCATCGCGAGGAGCGCGTTGTTGAGCGAGCTCACCGAGTCGGTGAGGGCCAGCCCGGCGACCAGCCAGATCACCGACAGCACCACGATCGTCACGACCCGCAGCCGGCGGGTGGGGCTCACCGGGTTGAAGGCGTCGATCGCGGTCACCACCGTGAGCATCCCGCTGTACGCGTTGAGCCCCATCGTCGCGACGAGGGCGAGCACCGCCAGGACCGCGAGGATGCTGCCCAGACTGCCGAACACGTTGTTGCCGGCGTCATGGATGCCGACCAGCGCGTCGCCGACGCCGAGCCGCGTGGCCATCCAGGCGCCCAGCGGGATCAGCCAGATCGGCGACCCGGCAGCGCCCCAGAACACCGAGCCGATGATCGTGCCGGTCGGGGTGTTGCGCGGCAGGTAGCGCGAGTAGTCGGACACGTACGGCGCGTACGTGATGTTGTACGACGCCGCGACCGTGAACATCGCCAGGAAGCCGGCCCAGCTGAACCCACCCCCGTCGGCGGGCGCACTGCCGCCCGCGGCACCGGAGATGACGCCGATCGTGAGGACCACCCAGAACGGGATCGACACCCAGAACAGGATCTGGAACACCCGGTGCAGCCAGTCGTGCCCGTAGATCGCCAGCACGGCGGAGACCAGGGTGATGATGACCGCGATCACCGTGGCGTTCCAGCCGAAGATGCCGTTCAGGCCCTCCTTGATGATGATCGTGTCGACCACGTTGAAGGCCAGGAACGTGAACCCGGTGGCGAGCAGCGGGAGGATCACGCCCTGGTAGCCGAACTGCGCGCGCGACTGGATCATCTGCGGCAGCCCGAGCCGCGGACCCTGCGAGGCGTGCGCGGCCATGAAGAGCGTTCCGAACAGGATGCCCAGCACGGCGGCCACGACCGTCCAGCCCAGCGTCAGGCCCACCAGAGGGCCGACGAAGCCGATGGCCAGGGTGAACGGCTGGAAGTTGCCGAGGAACCAGAACGGTCCCTGCAGCCAGACCTTCCCGTGCCGCTCGGACTCGGGCACGTAGTCGATCGACCGGTGCTCGATCTGCGACGTCCGGACGGGTGCGTCGGCGACGTTGTCTGCCATGTCGGTCCTCTCGCTCTGCACGCCTGCCGCACCGGCCTCGGTGCGTGCGTGGCCCACACTGTCGTGCCCGCGGCGCACGCGCCGCAATGGTCCGGGAACGAAAGATCACCCTTGGCTTTGTGGTCGGCCACAAGGCACGATGCGCGGGTGATCCAGACGCACACCCTGACGGTCGACGACCTGGTCCGCTCACCCGCGCTCCAGCTGTCGGTGGTCGCCGGAGCCTCCGGGCTGGGACGCCGGGTGGGCTGGGCACACGTGAGCGAGCTCGAGGACCCGACCCCCTGGCTGCTCGGCGCCGAGATGGTCATGTCCACCGGGCTGGCCATTCCCCGGGCGGCGGCGCGCCAGGCGGCCTACCTCGAGCGGCTCGACGACGCTGGCGTCGCCGCGCTGGCGCTGTCGGAGGAGCTGCACGTCCCCCCGCTGCGCCGCGCCTTCCTGGAGGCGGCCGACCGGCGCGGCCTCCCGGTACTGCGCGTGCCGCTGCCCGTACCGTTCATCGCGATCGCGCAGGAGGTCGCCGCTGCGGTGCAGAGCGAGATGCACCAGCGGCTGGCCGCCCAGCTGCATGTCTTCGGGGCCCTCAGAACCCTTGCGGCAGAAGACCTGTCGGTCACCGAGCTGTTTGTCCGACTGGAGCGGCTGTCCGGCTACCGGTTGTACGTCGCCACCGCGGCCGGCCGTCAGCTGCTGCCCGGGGTGCCGCCGCCGCCACCGCCGCTGGCCGCCTTGCTCCCGTCGTCCTACAACTCCCCGCCGTCAGTGCCCAACGGGTACGTGCTGCCCGTGCCGGCACCGGGCGGGCCGGTCGGCTTCCTGCTCGCCCTCGAGCGAGACGGCACCGACCCGGCCGGCCTCGCCGTCGTCCAGCATGTCGCGACGATCGCGGCGCTGCAGGTCTCGATCCTGCGTCACGAGCGAGAGGCCACCCGCCGTCAGGGCGCGGAGACGCTCGCCGAGCTGCTGCAGGGCGTGCTCGACCCGGAGACCGCCCGTGGACGGCTGGCCCGGGCCGGGTACGACGACGGCGACCTGGTCGTGGCGGTGCTGCGACCGACCCGCACGGGGTCCGCGCTCGACGACCAGGACCTGCTGCGCGGTCTCGACGAGACGGACCGCCCGGCCCTGGTGCTGCGCCAGCAGCAGGACCTCGTCCTGCTGCTCCCGAGCGGCACCGACCTCGGCCCCGTGCTGGCCGAGCGTCCGGACGTCGCGGCCGGGGTCAGCCGGCCCTTCCGGCCCGGGGGTGCGATCGACGTCAGCCGCCGGGAGGCGCTGTGGGCGGTGGCCCGAGCCGTCGACCGCGCCGGTGGGATCGTGCGGTTCGGTCAGGACGCCGCAGGGCGCTGGCTGGCCGAGGACCCGCGCTCGCTGCAGGCGCTCGTCGACGGCGTGCTGGGGGCCGTGCTGGACTACGACCGCGGTCACGGCGGCCAGCTGGTCGACAGCGTGCGCACCTGGCTCGAGCTCGACCGGCGCACCCAGGACGCCGCACAGGTGCTGCACGTGCACCCGAACACCCTGGCGTACCGGGTGCGGCGGTTCGAGCGGCTCAGCGGCCGCTCGTTGCAGTCGACAGCAGACCTGGCGGAGGTGTGGTTGGCCCTCAACGCCGTCGTCCATGTTGCGGACCGTCGTCCTGAGGTGACGGCTCGCTGAGCCCGCCGCCGGTCGTAGGCTGGCCGACGTGACCCCGACCCCCGAAGGTGGTCGCTTCGCCGGCTTCCCGGACGACGCCACCACGTTCTACGAGCGGCTCGCGGTCGACAACACCCGCGACTTCTGGGCGGCGAACCGCGACCAGTACGAGGCGAGCGTCAAGGCCCCGGTGCTGGCGCTGACCGCCGAGCTGGAGGCCGAGTTCGGACCGTTCAACGTCTTTCGTCCCCACCGCGACGTGCGGTTCAGCAAGGACAAGAGCCCGTACAAGACCCATCAGGGCGCGGTCACCGAGGGGGAAGGCGGGGAGTTCTACTACCTGCACCTGGACGCCGAGGGCCTGTACGTCGCCTCGGGCTACTACCGGATGGCGGCCGACCAGCTCGACCGATTCCGCAGGGCGGTCGACGACGACGTCACCGGCGCGGACCTGGTGGAGCGGGTGGCCGCGCTGGACCGGCGCTTCGGCATCGAGGGCCGCGCGCTCTCGACCGCCCCGCGCGGCTACTCCCGCGAGCACCCGCGGGTGCGGTTCCTGCAGCACAAGGGCTTGATGGCCACCCGTGCCTTCGGCACGCCCGCCTGGCTCGGCACCCGGCAGACCGTGCGTCGGGTGGCGGAGACCTGGCGAGCCGCCACTCCCGTGAACGAGTGGCTCAACCGGCACGTCGGGCCGTCCCGGCTCGAGCCCGACGCGCGCCGCTGAGCCGACCGGGACGCGGACCCGCCCGGCCGGTGCGTGCCAGGATCACGCTCGACGCCGTCGAGGAGGCCACCGTGGATCTGTGCACCGCCGACCTATCCGACCAGCGCGGCGACGAGGTGGCGCCCTGCCTGCTCCAGCTGCGCTCCTTCGGCGCCGTGCGCGCGTTCAGCGGCCCGGCGTCCACCGTGCGCTGCCTGGACGACAACGCGCTGGTGCGCGCGGCGCTCAGCGAGCCGGGCGCAGGTCGGGTACTGGTCGTGGCGGGTGGCGGCTCCCTGCGCTCGGCGCTCGTCGGTGACGTGCTGGCTGGGCTGGCCGTCGCGAACGGCTGGGTCGGCATCGTGGTCGACGGCGCCGTGCGGGACGTCGCGGCGCTGGCCCGGCTGGACGTCGGCGTCCTCGCCCTCGGGACGAACCCGCGACGCGGGGGTCGGGCCGGTGCCGGGGAGCGGGACGTGCCGGTGGTGGTGGGGGAGGCGACGGTCCACCCCGGCGCCCTGGTGTTCGCGGATGAGGACGGGGTACTGGTGGAGCAGCGATACATCTGATATATCTATCGCACATCAATCGGCTAGTGCGGAGGTACCAGGATGGCGACCGTGAGCGACGCAGCCCCCCGGCGGCTGCAGCGTGGAGTCCTCAGCGTCCCGAACGGCATCGCCATGGCGGCTGCCGCGATGGCTCCCGTGCTGGCGGTGGTGCTGAACGCGCCGGCCGCCGCGCCGTCGGCAGGCGCCGCCCTACCGCTCTCGTTCCTCATCGCGTTCGTCGCGTGCCTGTTCGTCGGCAACACGGTCGTGCAGTTCTCCCGGCGGATGCCGTCGGCCGGCTCCTTCTACACGTTCAACACCCAGGGACTGGGCCAGGGAGCAGGCTTCTTCACCGGCTGGCTGTTCTGGATCGGCTATGCCCTGCTGGCACCGGGCCTGTTCTGTGCGTTCGGTGCGTTCGCCCACGACTACGTGCTCCTGACCTTCGACAAGAACGTCAGCTGGTGGCTGTTCAGCCTGCTCGCGATGGTCGTCGTCTTCGGCCTGTCGGCGCGCAGCATCAAGGCGTCGGTCAACATCGACCTCGCGCTGCTGGCGGCTGAGGTCGTGATCTTCCTCGTCCTCGCTGTCGTCGCCGTGCTGAACGCCGGTGACGGCAACACCGGCACGGTCTTCCTGCCGACGTCCTCGCCGGACGGCGTCACCGGGGTCGGCCTCGGCGTCGTGTTCGGCATCCTGTCGTTCATCGGGTTCGACGCCGCTGCGACGCTCGGGGAGGAGACGCGCAACCCGCGCCGCAACGTGCCGCTGGCCGTGGCGGGCGCGCTCACCTTCGTCGGAGCCTTCTACGTGTTCGTGATGTACGCGCTGGTGGCCGGCTACGGGCTGAACGACGAGACCAAGATGGCCGCGTTCCTCCAGGACGCCAACCCGTTCGTGACCCTGGCCGAGAACTACACTCCCTGGCTGCTGCAGCCGGTGCAGATCGCCGCGATCGCCGGCCTGTTCAGCTGCTTCCTGGCCATCCACAACACGACCGTGCGGGTCATGTACTCGATGGGGCGCGACCGCGTGCTGCCCTCGGCCCTGGGTCACGTCCACCCGACCTGGTACTCGCCGCTGAAGGCGATCGTCGCGCAGACCGCGTTCACCATCGTCGTGGGGCTCGGCGTCGGTGCCTGGCTGGGGCCGGGAGCGACCGGTGCCTACGGGTTCACCGGCTCGATCGGCACGGTCGCGATCGTGCTGGTGTACCTGGCAAGCAACGTCGCCCTCGTGCGCTACTTCTGGCGGCTGCCCGAGCGCCGACTGCTCACCCACGTCGTCACGCCGCTGCTCGGTGTGCTCGCCCTGGTCTACCCGCTCTACGTCGTGAGCAAGCCGGGCCAGACCTACCCCTACAACCTGGTGCCGATGATCATCCTGGTGTGGATCGCGCTGGGCATCGTGCTGTTCACCTACTACCGCAAGACGTCGCCGGAGAAGATCGCCGCCCTGGGCACGTTCGTCGCCGACGACGCGGTCCCGTTGGACGACCAGCCGGAGGCGCTCATCACGGCGCGCGCCACCTCGCTGCAGGAGCTGCCGGAGGATCTTCGTTGATCACGGTCGACGGCAAGGAGGTCTTCACCGAGCTCTCCGAGCTGGTGGCGCCTGAGCACACGGCACTGGTGCTCATCGACATGCAGCGCGACTTCGTGGAGGCGGACGGGCTGTTCGGGCGGCTCGGGATCGACGTGTCCGCCTACGCGTCGGTGCGCCCGGCCATCGCTCGCCTGCGCCGCGAGGCGGTGGCCGCAGGGGTGCTGGTGGTGCACGTGCAGAACACGGCCCTGCCGCACCGGATGAGCGACTCGCCGGCCCAGATCCGGTTCAACCTGCGGATGCACGAGAGCGCCCGCGGTGACCAGCCGGCGCTGCGGTACACCGTGCCGGGCACTCCGGGCCACGAGATCATCGCCGAGCTCACTCCGCAGGACGGCGAGCTCGTGGTGGCCAAGTACCGCTCCAGCGCGTTCTGGGCGACGAACCTCGACCTGCTGCTGCGCAGCAACGGCATCCGCAGCGTCGTCCTGGCCGGCTGCACCACGGAGGGCTGCGTGGAGTCGACAGCGCGCGACGCGATGTTCAACGACTACTACGTGGTCCTGGCCGAGGACTGCGTGGCCAGTGACGACCAGGCCCAGCACGAGGCGGCCATGCTGCTCATGCGCCACCGCTTCGACCTGGCTGACACCGACGCGATCGCCGAGGCGTGGGCCGGCACGCCCCACCTCGCGGTGGTGCCGTCCGAGCAGCTGACGTCATGACCGGGCAGGTGGATAGGCCCCGGGCCGGCCGGCTCAGCGGGCGGGTCGCCCTGGTCACCGGTGCGGCGTCCGGGATCGGGGCCGGCATCGCCGTCGGGTTCGCGCGCGAGGGCGCGGACCTCGCGCTGGTCGACCGGGTCGACGAGCAGGCGGCGGCTTCGGTCATCGAGGCCGTGCGCAGCCACGGCGGGCGGTGCACGTTCCACCAGGCCGACGTCGCGGATGAGGCGTCCGTGCGGGAGGCCGCCGCTGCCGCCGTCCGCGAGCACGGCAGGGTCGACGTCCTGGTCAACAACGCGGGCATCTTCACCGAGTCCCTGCTCGAGGACATGCCGATCGAGGACTGGGACCGGGTGCTGGCGGTCAACCTGCGCGGCACGTTCCTGTTCACCCGTGTGCTGATCGGGCCGATGCTCGAGCGAGGCTGGGGCAGGGTCATCAACATCGCGTCCCAGCTCGGCCAGATCGGCGGCGCGCAGGTGAGTCACTACAGCGCCAGCAAGGGCGCCGTCATCGCCTTCACCAAGGCAGTGGCGCGCGAGGTGGCGGGTCGAGGGGTGCTCGTCAACGCGATCGCACCTGGTCCGATCCAGACCCCGCTGCTGGACGGCGAGAGCGAGCAGTGGCGCAGCGCCAAGCTGGCCGAGCTGCCGATCGGCCGCTTCGGTGAGGTCGACGAGGTGGTGCCGACGGCGCTGCTCCTCGCGTCCGACGACGGGTCGTACTACGTCGGCCAGACGCTGGGGCCCAATGGCGGGGACGTGATGCTGTGAGCGGGACTACTGAGCGAGAGGTCGACGACATGGCGGCATCGGACATCCACGCGGTCTGCGAGGCAGCGCGAGCGGCTGACGTGCGGCTGATCCGGTTCGAGTACTGCGACGTCAGCGGGGTGGCGCGCACCAAGGCCATCCACATCGCGCAGCTCGAGCACAAGCTCCTCGAGGGCGTCAGCCTCACCCGCGCGCAGATGGCCATCGACCTGCTCGAGCAGGTGGTGCCGATCGAGGGCATGGAGCCGGTGGGCGAGATCCGGCTGGTGCCGGACGTCGGCACGTTCACCTTGCTGCCCTGGTCACCGGGCAGCGCGAGCGTGCTCTGCAACCAGCTCGACCACGACCGCACCGACTGGGGCGCCTGCCCGCGCTCGTTCCTGCAGCGCCAGATCAGCCGGGCCGCTGACCTGGGGATCACGATCCAGGCGACCTTCGAGAACGAGTACTACGTCGCCACGGAGCAGGACGGCGGCTATGTGCCGTTCGACGCGTCCGGGCACGCGCCGGTCTACAGCGCCATCGGGCACGACCACCACGCCGACCTGATGATCGAGATGGTCGACGCGCTCACGGCGCAGGGCATGCAGGTCGAGCAGGCGATCAACGAGTACGGGGCAGGCCAGCAGGAGATCTCGATCCGGCACACGGACGCCCTGGGGGCGGCCGACAACCAGATGAAGTTCCGCGACACGATCAGGGGAGTGGCGCAGCGGCGCGGCCTGCTGGCGTCGTTCGCCGCCAAGCCGTTCCCGGACCAGATCGGGAGCGGCGCCCACGTGCACCTCAGCCTGTGGGACGCGGACGGACGGCGCAGCGTGCTGTACGACCCGGCCCAGCCCGGTGGCCTGTCGGCCATCGGACGGCACTTCATCGCCGGGGTCGCCGAGCACCTGCCGGCTCTCACCGCGTTGACCGTACCCAGCTACAACTCGTTCCGCCGCCTGACCCCGAGCGCCTGGGCGTCTGCGACGACGGCCTGGGGCTTCGACAACAAGGAGGCCGCGCTGCGGGTCGCCTCGCCGTTCTACCAGCGCGAGGAGCAGAGCTACAACATCGAGTTCAAGGCTTCCGACGGCAGCGCGAACCCGTACCTGTCCCTCGGCGCGCTCATCGCCTGCGGCCTCGACGGCATCGAGCGCGAGCTCGAGCCCGGTGAGCCGTGCGAGCACGATCCGGCGAAGATGACGACTGAGGACCTGGCACGCAGCAAGGTGCGGCCGCTGCCCTCGACCATGACCGAAGCACTGGACGAGCTGGAGAAGGACACCCTGCTGATCGATGCGCTCGGCCCGCTGTTGAGCCGCTGTTACCTCGCGGTGCGCCGGTCGGAGGACGCGGTGTTCAGCGCCGAGAGCCTGGAGTTCGAGATCCGCAACCACTTCTACCGGTTCTGACGTGGCCACTCCCGTGGACCTCGCCGACATCGAGGTCGTTGACAACCACTGCCACTCGGTGGATCGCGTGCAGGACTTCCCCGATCTCGCGGCGTGGCGTCCGCTGTTCAGCGAGTCACCGGACCCGGTCATGCGCACCGAGGCCGTGGCAGACACGGTCTTCTACCGCAAGCTGGTCGGAGAGCTGGCGAGGTTCTACGGCGTCCCGGCGCGCGAGGAGGACGTCCTCGAGGCCCGAGCCGGTCAGGACGTCCGTGACCTCACCCGTCGGATGCTGGGCGACGCCAAGGTCGGCGCCCTCGTGGTCGACACCGGCTACCCCGAGCCCAGCACCGTGCTGACCCCGGCGGAGATGGCGTCCGCGGCAGGCTGCGAAGGCGTCGGGCTGGTGCGGATCGAGCTGGTACTTCAGGAGCTGGTGGCTCAGCATGCCACGCTCCCCGACCTCGTGGCGGCAGTCCAGGACCGGCTGGGTGGGCTGCGCGACAAGGGTTTCGCCGGGTTCAAGAGCATCGCCGCCTATCGCACCGGCCTTGACGTGCGCCGGTGGCCGGCTGACGACGTCGAGTCGGCTTTCGCGGCCGCCCGGCAGGAGGCGGAGCGGACGGGGGCCGTACGGCTCGGCTACAAGCCACTGCTCGACACGTTGCTGCACACGGTCTTCGAGGTCGCGGCGGCCGAGGAGCTCCCCGTGCAGTTCCACGTCGGCTACGGCGACCCGGACGCGGACCTTCGCGAGGCGAACCCGTTGCTGCTGCACGCCATCCTCGAGGACCGCGCCTACCGGGGCATGCCGGTCGTGCTGCTGCACGGGTGCTGGCCGTATGTCCGCGAGGGGGCTTACCTCGCGGCGGTCTACGGCAACGCCTACCTCGACCTGTCGTTCGGAATCCCGTTCCTGTCGCGCCAGGAGATGCGGTCTGTCACCCGGGCGGCCCTGGGCGCAGCGCCGACCAGCAAGCTGATGTACAGCTCGGACGGCGCGCGCGTCCCCGAGCTGCACTGGATCGGGGCCCATGACGGTCGCCGGTTGCTCGGCCAGGCGCTCGGCGAGCTGGTCGCCGACGGCGACCTGACGCCCGACGAGGCCCGCCGGGCCGGCGAGCAGGTGCTGAGCGACAACGCGCGCTCGCTGTACGGGCTGGCGGCCCGGACGTGACGGCGCTGCAGGGCAAGCGTGCCCTCGTGACGGGTGCGGGAGGGGCGCTTGGCCGGGCCAGCAGCCTGCGGTTCGCCCGGGAGGGCGCCCGGGTCGGCGTGCTCGACGTGTCAGCGGACGCGGCACGCGAGACCGTCGCCTTGATCGAGGCCGAGGGGGGCGACGCCGTCGCGCTGGTCGCCGACGTCAGGGACGAGGCACAGGTGGTAGCGGCCGTGGCCGAGGCCGTGCGGGCCTTCGGCGGGCTGGACGTGCTGTTCAACAACGCCGGCGTCATGCCGCACCAGGACATCTCCTTCCTGGACGCCGACCTCGGCCTGTGGAGCACGATCAACGACATCAACCTGCATGGCACGGTGCTGTGCAGCAAGCACGCGGTGCCGCACCTCATCGCCGCAGGTGGCGGTGCCGTCGTCAACATGAGCTCGTTCCTGGCTTTCCTCGGGTGCAGCGTCCCCCAGGACGCCTACGCCGCCAGCAAGGGCGCGGTGGCAGCCCTCACGACCTCGATGGCGGTGCAGCTGGGTCGGCGCGGCGTCCGGGTCAACGCACTGGCGCCCGGCCCGGTCCTGACCGCGCACGTCGAGGCGTTCTTTCCCGATCCGCAGGCGCGGCAGGAGCGGCTCGCCCGGGTGCCGCTCGGCCGGTTCGGTCGTCCGGAGGACGCGGCCGGTCTGGCCTGCTTCCTCGCCTCGGACGACGCGTCGTGGATCACCGGCCAGACCGTCGTCCTCGACGGTGGCATCTCGAGCAACTACCTCTGACCACCACGACCAGGAGGACTGACCATGTGCAGACTGCTCGGCTCGGTGTCTCGCGTGCCTGTCACGATCGACCAGGTGCTCGGCGACGAGCGCGGCGCGTTCCTCGAGCTGGCCGCCGTGCATGGCGACGGGTGGGGCCACGCCTGGCTCGACGGCACCGCCCTCGAGGTGCGCAAGTCGCCTGACTCGGCGCGCAAGAGCGCCGAGCTCGCCGCGCTGGCCGCGAGTACGCCGTCCGAGGCGTGGGTGACCCACCTGCGGTGGGCGACCATGGGCCTGCCGGTACAACCCGACAACACGCACCCCTTCTCGGACGGGACGGTGGCCTTCGCGCACAACGGTTCCATCGATCCGCCGGCGGCCCTCGACGATCTCATCGCACCCGAGCTCGCCGCCCACCGCAAGGGCGACACCGACAGCGAGCGGTTCTTCCTCGCGCTGCTCTCGCGGATGTCACACTCCGACCCGGCACAGGCCCTCGTCGACACCGTGGGCGCCATCGTGTCGAGCGCGGCCAAGGCCAAGAGCATGAACTGTATGCTCCTGACGCCGGAGGCTCTGTACGCCGTCTGCTCCTACGACCCGCTCTCGGACGAGGATCCTGACTACTACCCGTTGCTGTATCGGACTGTGGGGGAGCGCGTCGTGGTGGCCTCGACCGGGTGGACCGACAGCGCAGGGTGGCAGACGCTGAGCAACGGCCAGCTGTTGGTGATCGACCGGACAACCTTGCAGACCCGGATCATCCCTGTCGGGTCGCCGGTCGATGTCGTGCCCACCGCATCGTGAAGGAGAATGCCGCCATGGGTGGAGCGCGCCGGGCCAGCGACGAGGCCTACGACCAGCTGCTCGAGCGGATCCTCGACCTGCGTCTGCCGCCAGGGGCCGTCGTCAACGAGCAGCAGCTTGCCACCGAGATCGGCTTTGGCCGGATGCCCGTGCGCGAGGCCATCGCCCGGCTTGCCGGCGACCGGTTCATCACGGTCATGCCGCGTCGGGGCACCGTGGTCACGGCGATCGGCCTGGAGGACGTGCTCGACATGTTCGAGGCGCGTGAGGCGATCGAGTGCGGCGTCGCCTACATCGCGGCCCGCCGGGCCAGCGACGACGACCTCGCGACGCTGCGCCGGCTGATCCTGGCGGCCGAGCAGGCGCGCGAGGAGGCGGTGGCCGAGACCTACCTGCACGACGACCACGAGATCCACGCCTTCCTCGTGCACATGATCGACAACAGCCTGCTGCAGGACGCAGCAGACCGGCTGCTGCAGCACAACCTGAGGTTCTGGCGCTCGTACTGGGCGACCCGCCCGGCCCAGCACTCGAGCATGCTGTCCCACGCGGCGCTCTTGGCGGCCCTCGAGGCGAGAGACCCTGCCGCGGCGGAGCAGGCGATGCGCGAGCACATCGGCGCCTCGCGTCAGCTGCTGCAGTCGGTGTTCTAGCGCGTGCGGGTCACCCGGGTGCTGACGGTGCCGGTGCGCGGCGGGTTCTTCACCGACGACCAGGCTGCGATCCGCTCGGGACTGGCCCGCAACGGCTTCGGGTACGTCGGTGAGCCGCTCACCCCAGGCTTCGCGGCGGTCCGGCAACCGGCAGAGGCGCTCTCGGTGCTGCTCGAGCTGGACGATGGTCAGGTCGCGCACGGCGACTGCGCCGCCGTCCAGTACGCCGGGGCAGGGGGACGCGATCCGGTCTTCAGCGCTGACGTGGCTGCGGGCGAGGTGCAGCGCGATGTCGCTCCGCTGCTCGTCGGCCGCGAGCTGGGCTCGTTCCGGCAGCTGGCCGAGGAGGTCGACGCGCTGCCGCTGCACAGCGCCATCAGGTTCGGTGTGACCCAGGCGCTGCTGGACGCCGTCGCCCGCAGCCGGCGGTTGACGATGGCCGAGGTCGTTCGGGACGACTACGCGACGGGCGTCGACCTGCGGCCGGTGGGAGTCTTCGCGCAGTGCGGTGACGAGCGGTACGACAACGTCGACAAGATGGTGCTGCGGGGGGCGGACGCTCTCCCGCACGGTCTGGTGAACGCCGTGCACGACAAGGTCGGGGCGGACGGCGAGCTGCTCGTCGAGTACGTTCGCTGGGTGCGCGGCCGCGTGCTTCAGCTCCGCCGCGACCCGAGCTACCAGCCGGTGCTGCACCTGGACGTGTACGGCACGCTCGGCCTGGCGTTCGGCCAGGACGTCGTCCGCATTGCGGCGTACCTGCTGCGCCTCGAGCAGGTCGCCGCGCCGTTCCGGCTGCGGGTCGAGCATCCGCTCGATGCCGGCAGCCGCGACGCGCAGGTCGCGGCGATGGTGGCCCTGAGGCGGGCTGTCGCCGCGGGCGGCGGAACGGTGCAGCTTGCCGTCGACGAGTGGTGCAACACGGTGGAGGACGTCGCGGTCTTCGTCGCAGCGGGTGCGGCCGACGTCGTCCACGTGAAGGTGCCGGATCTCGGCGGCCTCAACAACACGATCGAGGCACTGCTGCTGGTGCGCCGCAATGGGTTGCTGGCCTACTGCGGGGGGAGTGCCACCGAGACCGAGCGCTCGGCCCAGGTCACCGCGCACGTCGCGATGGCCTGTGGCGCCGACCAGGTGCTGGCCAAGCCCGGCATGGGGGTCGACGAGGGGATGATGATCGTCGGGAACGAGATGGCCCGGGTGGCCGCGATCGTGCGGTCCCGCTGAGCCGGTCCTCAGCCGACGCGCTCGCCCACCTCGGGCACCGCCTCGACCAGGAAGTCGCGCAGCACCTGCTGGAACAGCTCGTACTCCTCGATCTGCGGTGAGTGGCCGGACTTCTCGAACACCACGAGCTGGGCCGCAGGAACGAGGTCGGCAATGGTCTGCGCCGCCGACACCGGGGTGACCCAGTCGGTGCGCCCCACCGTGACGAGCGTGGGGCAGGAGACGTCGGGAAGCTGCGGCTTGAGGTCGTAGACCGGCATGTTGTGCTGGAAGCACCAGTTGTGCGACTCGTGCCGATAGCTGCCCGCCTCGACGGCGGCCGCGGACTTGACCGGGTCGTAGTCGAAGTCGTAGAGCGGGATGATCTCGGCCCAGCGGGCCTTCAGGTCCTCGTCGTCGTGGATCCGGCCCGACCAGTAGCGGTCGAAGTTGTCCCAGTCGATCTCGACGCGGTCCTGGTTGCGGGCGTTGTCGTAGGCGAGGGCGAAGTTCGACGCGTCTGCCGCGGTGTCGCGCAGCACCATGGCGCGGACCCGTTGCGGGTAGGCGATCGCGTACTCCATCGCGATGAAGCCGCCGTAGGAACCGCCCGCCACCACGATCTGCTCGGCACCGGCCCATTCGCGCAGGCCGTCCACGTCCGCCGCCCACTGGGCGTGCGAGTAGGGCGGGACGCCCTCGCTCAGGCCACAGCCGCGGGCGTCGAAGACGATGACGCGGAACAGGTCCGCCAACGGACCGAAGGTCGCCTTGGGCTCGGCCAGCGATCCGATCCCACCGCCACCGTGGTGGGCGATGAGGACGGGGGCGTCCGGCCGGCCGAGGACCTCGACGTTGAGGCTGGCACCGTTGATCTCGACTCGCACGACGACGCTCCAGGGATGGGGAGGGGGTCAGGACGCGGTTGCGTCGACCCAGCGGAGGATGACGTCCTCCAGGACACTCAGGGGCAGCGCGCCGCTGGACAGCACGGCGCCGTGGAACTCGCGGACGTCGAACCGGGGTCCGAGGCCCTGCTCGGCCGCCAGGCGGAGCCGGACGATCTCACGGCGACCGACCAGGTAGGCCAACGCCTGCCCGGGCCAGGCGATGTAGCGGTTGATCTCGTTCACGACGTTCTGCCGCGTCGTGGCGGTGTTCTCCCACATGAAGTCGATGGCCTGGCTGCGGGACCAGCCCAGGTGATGCATCCCGGTGTCGACGACCAGCCGGCACGCCCGGAGGGCGTCGAACGAGAGCATCCCGAGTCGCTGCAGGTCCGAGCTGTACAGCCCCATCTCGTCGGCCAGCCGCTCGGTGTACAGGCCCCAGCCCTCGACGTAGGCGCAGACCTCTGCGTCGAGGAACCGCCGGTAGTCCGGGAGGTGGCGCAGGGTCTGCGCGCTGGCGATCTGCAGGTGGTGCCCGGGCACGCTCTCATGGAAGGCGAGGGCCTCGTACTCGTAGGTGTAGCGCTCGTGCGGGTCTACCGTGAGCACGCAGTGGGCGCCGGGTCGGGACCCGTCCGCCGACGGCGGCCGGTAGTGGGCGAGGGCCGCGTTGCCCGCCTCGACCGGGTCGATCTCCTCGATCGAGCAGGGGCCGATGCCCAGGGGCGGGAACCAGTCGCCGCGCGCCGCCTCTGCCCGGTCGAGGGCGGCGGTCACGACGTCGACGATCTGGCTGGAGGACGTGAACCTCAGCGTGGGGTCGGTACGCAGCCGGTGCAGGGTGGCGGGGACGTCACCGGTGCCGAGGACGCGGCCGCCGAGCTCGGTCCACTCAGCCCGCAGGTCGGCGAGCACCTGGTGACCGATGTCGTGGATCTGCTCCGGCGTCAGGTCGGTGGTGGTGTGTCGACGGACGGCTGCCAGGTAGGCGTCGGTCCCTCCCGGGACGGCCCACAGGCCCACCTGGTCGTCCGGCCGGGCGACGGGTGCGAGCTCGTCGCGCAGCGTGGCGGCCAGCCGGTGCATGGCCGGCCGTACGACCCGCTCGACGGTCTCGCCGATCCGCGCGCGGGTGGCCGCGTGGTCGACGTCCGCGGGCAGGGCTGGCCGACAGAACGCGTTGTCGACGCCACCGGACGCGAGGTGGCCATCGAGCTGCTCGACGGCCTGGGCGATGCCGACGGCAGTGGAACGGCGTCCATCGGCCGCAGCCTGGCGGTAGCGGTCACGGACGCTGTCGAAGAGCTCACCCAACGACTCCAGCCGCAGCAGGTACCCCTGCACTGCTGTCGCGTCCGGCAACGACGTCGCCGACAGGGCCATGAACGCCGCCCCCTGCGGCGATCCGTACGCGTCCGCGGAGGCGTTGGTCTCCCAGCTGCCGTGCTCGAGGTCGGCGCGGGCGGCGCCGGCGAGGCTGAGCAGGACCGCACGGTCGACCAGGTCCTCGTCGTCCAGCTGGCGAGGATCCAGAGCGTCGGCCGCCTGCTCGATCGCGGTGAGACGCCGGACCGCCGCGGCCGCTGCGGTCCGGCTCGGGTCAGGCACCAGGTGGTCGAAGCCCTCGACGCCGAGCACCGTGGCGTTGAACGGGTCGGCGGTGTGGACGGCGGCGAAGAACTGCTGGTCGAGCCGCGCCAGGTCCGGGTGCGGTGTCCGCGGTGCGCGGCTCATGCCCAGATCTCGCGCACGGCACGCAGGATGTTGCCACCGAGCACGGCGCGAATCTCGTCGTCGCTGAAGTCGTGCTGCACGAGCCAGCCGCAGATGTTGGCGAAGTTCTCGGTCGGGTTCTCCAGCCCGTCGACGTACGGCACGCGCTCGTGCGGCGGGCCGTCGCCGGCCCCACCGAGGTTGAGCAGCGACGCGAAGACGGTGTGCAGCTGCACGTGGTCGCCGTAGAGGGTGTCTGGGCCGAACGCCACGTGCTCGATGCCCACCAGGTCGATGCAGTACCGGAAGTGGTCCATGACGGAGTCGATGCTGTGCCGCGGGTGTGCCGTGGAGACGGTGGTGTGCGGTGCGGCTGACATGCCGATCACCCCACCGGTGTCGGCGATCGCCCGAAGGACGTCGTCCGGCTTCATCCGCGGGATGTCCCATACCGTGCGCGATCCGGCGTGCGTCATGAGCACCGGGGCCGCGCTCGCTCGGCAGACGTCCAGGCTCGTGCGGTCCGAGGAGTGCGAGACGTCGATGGCCAGCCCGAGCTGGTTCATCCGGGTCACCGCGCGGTGCCCGAACGACGTCAGGCCACCGTCGACCGGCTCGGCCAGACCGCTGCCCAGCGAGTTCGAGTCGGAGTAGGCGATGCCGATCTGCCGCAGGCCCAGGCCGTACAGCACGTCGAGCCGGTCGATCTCGTTCTCGATCGGGGTGGCTGCTTCCAGCCCGAACACGATGCCGACGCGACCGGTGCGGTGCACGTGCTCGATGTCGGCGACCCGGCGGACGACCACCACGTCGTCCTGGTGCGCGATGTCGGCCTGGCGCATGCCGAGGTCGGTGACGACGTCGTCCCACCGCCAGGGAGCGTGGCCGGTGACGCAGGCCGTCCCGTCCATCATGTTGTCGAACACCACGGTCATGCCGGACGCGGCGAGCCCGGCGAAGCCGGTGTGCTGGCGGCCACCGCGGTTGTACGCGGGCGTCTGGTGCATGTCCGCCGGGAAGCGCACCGGGTGGTCGTGCAGGCTGATCACCAGGCTCTCGTCGAGCAGCCGGGCGGCGCGGTCGTGCTGGTCGGCGCTCAACCGCCCGTCGTACGCCGGGACCCGGTCGAACTCGGGAGCCAGCTCGATCTGCGGGTAGTCGGCCCCCGGGGTGAGGTACGAGTACGACGTGTACGGCCTCTCGCTCACGTGGTCAGGCTCCTGTCGTGGTGGGTGGCGAGTCGGTGGGGTCCGTCGGCGAGCAGGCTCCAGAGCTGCTCCCACGCCTGCATGCCCTCGGCCAGCCGGCGAGTGCGCAGGAACTCGCCGGGAGCGTGCAGGTTCTCGTCGGCCGTGGAGAACGAGAAGAACAGGGTCTTCACGCCGAGCGCCTGCTCGAAGAGCGCTGTCGCCGGCAGGGTGCCGCCGATGCAGGCCAGCAGGACGTCATGGCCGGGGTAGACGTGCTCCAGGGCTGCAGTGCCCGCGCGGATGGCCGGGTGGTCGGCGGGGATCGTGTACGCGGGGACTCGGGCCGCGTCCTCCACGACCTCTATCCGCACGCCGGGCGGACGGTGTGCGTCCAGATGGTCAGTGATGGCCGCGAGTACCAGGTCGGGGTCCTGCCCGGGAACCAGGCGGCACGAGACGTGTCCGGAGGCTACATGCGGGATGACGGTGTACTTGCCGCCGGCGCTCACGCCGTTCACCTCGAGCGTCGGCCGCTCCCAGAGACGTTCCAGCGTGCTGAACCCGGCCTCGCCGAAGACCTCGGTGATGCCGAGGTCGAGCGCGTAGGCGTCATCGTCGAACTCGACGGCGGCCAGCTCCGCGCGGCGTGCGGCGGACAACGGCGGGATGCCGTCGTAGAAGCCCTTGACCGCCACGCTGCCGTCCGGCTCGTGCAGGCCGGCCAGGAGCTGCACGAGGGCGTGCGCGGGATTCGCGACAGTGCCGCCGTACCGGCCCGAGTGCAGGTCGTCAGCGGCCCCCGTGACCACCACCGACAAGGTGGCCAACCCCTTGGACGCCGTGGAGAGCGACGGCTCGCTCGGCCGCCACATGGCGCCGTCCGCCGAGATCACCAGATCCGCGGCGAGCTCGTCGGTCCGGGCTCCGACGTAGGCGGGCAGGTGCGGGCTGCCGATCTCCTCCTCGCCCTCGATCAGCACCTTGACGTTCAGGGGGAGCCGGCCGTCCCTGTCCAGCAGGGCACGGAGCAGGACCACGACGAGGTAGACCGGCCCCTTGTCGTCGGACACGCCGCGACCGAGCAGCACGTCGCCGTCCACCGTGAGGTCGAACGGCGGGCTGGCCCACTCCGCGAGGTCGCCGGTGGGCTGGACGTCGTAATGGCCGTACACCAGGACCGTCGGGGCACCGGGCGCCCCGAGCCACTCGCCGCGGACCACGGGGTGCCCGCCGGTGGCCTCCACCCGTCCGCCCACCGGCCCGAGCAGGTCGGCCAGCCACTGGGCGGCTGCGAGCATCGTCTCGGCGGACGCGTCCCGGCTGATGCTGGGGATCGCCACCCATTCGGCGAGCTCAGCCAGGTCGAGCGCCGCCGACAGGTCAGAAGATGGCATGGCCGCCGTCGATCGACAGGGTCTGGCCGGTGATCCAGGACGACGCGTCGGAGACGAAGAACCGCACGCCGTTGGCGATGTCGTCGCTGGTGCCGAGCCGGCGTACGGCGATGCCGTCGATCAGCGCGGCCTGACCCTGCTCGCCGTAGCTCTCCCACTGCCGCTGGGTCGACGGGTTCGACAGCACGAACCCCGGCGCGATGCAGTTGACGGTGATGCCGAAGCGGCCGAGCTCGTGGGCGGTCTGGCGGGTCAGCCCGATCTGGCCGGCCTTGGCGCTGGCATAGGCCTGGATCCCCGTGAGGCTGACGCTGCGACCCGCGCCGGAGGAGATGTTGACGACACGGCCCCAGCCGCGTGCCTTCATGCCCGGGACGACCGCACGCGTGCAGTGGAAGGTGCTGGTGAGGTTGGTGTCGACGACGACGTGCCAGTCGTCGTCCGTGACCTCCTCCAGCGGTTTGCCGGTCTGCCCGCAGACCCCTCCGGCGTTGTTCACCAGGATGTCGACCGGGCCGATCGCGGCGACGCAGGCGTTCACGGCCGCGGCGTCCGTGACGTCGACGGTGTCACGGTCGATGCCGTGCACCTGGGCGCCATCGGCCTCGAGCATGGCCGCGATGGCCGCGCCGATCCCGTGCGCCGTGCCGGTCACGAGCGCGACCCGCCCGGCCAGTGGCGCCGTCATCGCGTTGCTCCGGCGAGGGCCCGCTCGACCACGGCTGCGGCGGCCAGCAGCTCGGCGTCCGCACCGCGGCGGCCGGCCAGCTGCAGGGCCACCGGCAGGCCGTCGCCGTCGTAGCCGCAAGGCAGCGAGATCGCCGGCTGGCCGGTCAGGTTCGCGGTCTCGGTAAAGAGGCTCTCGATCTCGCCCTCCGGCGAGTCCAGCACCGGGGTGGCCGTCGGGGCAGTGAACGCGACCACCGGGCCGAGCAGCACGTCGAGCCCGTCCAGGACGGCGTCCGCGGCCGGCCTCAGTCGCTCGCGCAGCTCGAGAGCCTGCTGGTACGCAGAGTCCTCGACCTTCTGACCCGCCCGCAGCAGCCGGTCGGTGTCGGCCCCGAAGTGCTCCGGGTCCGCCTCGGCGAGCGGCCCGAGCTGGGCCCACGCCTCGTGCAGCACGATCGGCTCGAACGTCTCGTGCAACGCTGCCAGCGGCGTCGCGTCGACCTCGACCACCTCCAGCCCGGCTTGGCGCAGTCGATCGATGGCGGTCTGGATGCTTTCTCGCACAGCGGTTTCGAGGCGAGGGTCCGCGAGCTGGGCGGCAAGCAGCCCGATCCGCAGCGTCGACGGCTCGGGTGCCGGCGCGGTTCCCGAGATCACCTCGAAGACAGCTGCGGTGGTGGCGACGTCGCGGGCGATCACGCCGACGTGGTCGAGGACGGGGGACAGCGGAGTCACTCCTGCGACCGGCACCAGGCCGTGGCTCGGCTTCAGTCCGACGACGCCGCAGTAGGCAGCCGGGATGCGGATCGACCCGCCGGTGTCGGTGCCGAGGGCTGCCGGGCAGACGCCCGCCGCCACCAGCGCAGCCGAGCCTCCGCTCGAGCCGCCCGCGGTGCGGGACGGGTCAACCGGGTTGCGCGCCTCGGGCAGGTCGGGGTGCGGAGCACCGGCCGCGTACTCCAGCAGCGCGCTGGTGGCGAAGACGTCGGCTGCGGCCGCGCGCAGGCGGGCCACGACGGGCGCATCAGCCCCGGCCGGGGGTCCAGCCATGGCGCGCGGGTTTCCGTTTCCCCGCGGGACGCCGGCCACGTCGATCATGTCCTTGACTGCCACGGCGGTGCCGAGCAGCGGCCCGGCAGGGGCTCGCAGCGGCGCGGGCAGGCCGCGGACCACGGCGTTGAGCGGGCGGCCCAGCCGCTCGAGCCGCTCGTAGCTCGCCAGCAGGTCCAGGTTCGCGACCTCGCAGGTACGCTCGCCGCGTTCGATGGCCTTGATCAGCTCGCCGACGTACGTCGTCAGCGGGCCGGCCAGACCGTCCAGCAGGTCGTCGACCTCGGTCTTGCGACGGCGCACCATCAGGTCGCGGTAGATGCCCGAGTGCGTCTTGGCGCTGGCCCGGTTGAAGGTGACCAGGCGGTCGATCGAACCCTCGAGGTCGGCCGGGTCGAAGCCGTCGAAGGACTCCGGCGTCACGGGCGCCTGGGCGAGCACCTCGCGGGCCAGGCCGAGCATCAGCGGGCGGTACCTCGGCTCGGCCAGCGCGTCGGCGATCGACAGGTCGGAGACGGCGGTGGCGAACAGCATCGCGCCGTAGGCCTCCTTCGACCACAGGTAGCCGGCGATGTTGTCGGTGGCCTCGGCCCACGGCAGTGCCGCGACGAGCTCGCGGACGCGGTCGCTGATCGGCCCGCCCGGTTCCCCGACACGGAACGTCGCGACGTTGCCCTGCAGCACCACGCCGGGCTCGATGTAGTCGGCGCCGAAGTTGACGAAGGCGACGACGACCCGGTCGGCGCCGACCTCCGCGGCGATGGTGTCCGAGGTCAGCCCGTTCTGCAGCGACAGCACGAAGCCGTCGGGGCTCAGCCGGCCGCGCAGCAGCCGCGCAGCCGCGGCGGTGTGGTGCGACTTGACCGCGATGACCGCGCAGTCGATCTGCGCGGGGAGGTCCTCCGGGAGCACCGCCCTGGCGGTGACCGTGAACGACTCCACCGGGCCGGTGATCCGTAGCCCGTCGGCATTGATGGCGCGGACGTGGTCGGCGTCGACGTCGCAGAACAGGACGTCGTGCCCACTCCGGACAAGGTGGGCACCGACGGTCCCGCCGATGGCCCCGGACCCGATGACAGTGATCTTCACGGCCGGAGCATGGCACTGAGATGGGACGTCACGCAACGGTTACATACAGATGATTGACAACTGAGATAACAGCCCTATGTTTGAGCGACCAGCCCCGAGAATGCTCCCGGAGGATCCCTTGCGCAAGTCCCTAGCCGCGATTGCCGCGGTGACCGTGATGGTCACCGGCCTCGCCGCCTGCAGCAACAGCGCCACGACCCAGGGTGGGGGCACCCCGGCCAAGGGTGGAGACCTCACCATCGTCCGGCCCGGAGACTCGGTGTCGATGGACAACACCATGGTCTTCAGCAACGCCTCGATCTGGGTGTTCCAGCAGATGCTGGAGTCGCTCTACGAGGTGACGCCGGACGGCAGGGACGTCAAGCCGCTGCTCGCCGAGAGCCACACGCTCTCGCCCGACAAGCTCACCTGGACGTTCAAGCTCAAGCAGGGCGTGAAGTTCAGCAACGGCTCGCCGATGACCTCGGCGGACGTGAAGTTCTCGCTCGACAAGGCCCGCTCGACCAAGGGTGGCTGGGAGTTCCTGGACGTCGCCATCAAGTCGGTGGACGCTCCTGACCCGGCCACCGTCGTGGTCACCACGAAGTACCCGTGGGCGCCGCTGCTCGCCGACCTCGCGAACTTCAGCAACGCGATCCTGCCGAAGGACTACGCCGGCAAGACACATGAGGAGTTCCTCAAGGCGCCGATCGGCACGGGTCCCTTCGTCTGGGACCACTGGAACAAGGGCAGCGAGCTCAAGCTGGTGAAGAACCCGACGTACTGGGACGCCGGCAAGCCTTCGCTCGACAGCGTGACCTGGAAGGTCGTGCCGGACGACAACTCCCGCAACGTCCAGATCCAGGGTGGCCAGGCACAGGTCAACGAGAGCCCGCCGTTCTCCAGCCTCGAGCAGCTCAAGGGCCAGCCGGGTGTGAAGGTCGAGCTCTTCCCCTCGACCAAGACCGACTACATCCTGATGAACCAGAGCAAGAAGCCGTACGACGACGTCCACGTCCGTCGGGCGATCTCGTACGCCATCGACCGCGAGGCGCTCGTCAAGACGCTGCTGTTCGGCAACGGCACCGTGGCGAACTCGTTCCTGATGCCCAACGTGCCCTACTACGACAAGAGCACCCCCGGCATCCAGTACGACATGGCCAAGGCCAAGGAGGAGCTCGCACAGTCCTCGGTGCCGAACGGCTTCACCACCACGTTCCTGGCGTCGTCGGGCGACAACACCGACCAGGCGCTCGCCCAGGTGCTGCAGTCCTCGCTCAAGGAGCTCGGGATCACCGTGAAGATCCAGAACGTCGACCCGAGCGCCGCGCACGACCTGCAGAACGAGATGAAGTACGAGATCAGCCACTCGTACTGGACGATGGACATCGCCGACCCGGACGAGCTCGTGACCTTCGCGGTCGACCCCGAGGCCGGTAGCCACTCGTTCCTCACCGGGTACAACAACCCCAAGGTCGTGGCCGACACCAAGGCGGCGCAGAAGACCTTCGACCCGCAGGAGCGCCAGAAGCTCTACAGCGCCATCCAGAAGCAGGCTGCGGACGACGCCTTCCTCGCCTTCCTGTACTACTCGCCGTTCAGCTACGCGCTGTCCAGCAAGGTGAACGGCTTCGTGGCGCTGCCGACCGGCAACTACCACCTCGAGGACGTCACCCTCAACAAGTAGTCGCTCAGCGGTCGGCACACTCCGAGAGAAGGGCACGGGCGGCATGAGGCACCTGACGTACGTCCTGCGGCGGCTGGTGGCCATGCTGCCCGTGCTCTTCGGCATCACCGTGATCGTGTTCTTCATGATCCACCTGGTGCCCGGCGACCCGGCGCGCACGCTGCTCGGGATCCGGGCCACGGACGACTCGGTCGCGGCGCTGCACAAGGCCTTCGGGCTGGACAAGCCGATCTGGGAGCAGTACCTGGACTTCCTGGGCCGGCTGGCGCACTTCGACCTGGGGACGTCGTTCTTCTACAACACCGACGTCAGCGGGCTCGTCGCCGGCCGGCTGCCGGCCACGCTCTGGCTGCTGGTGGCGGCCACCGTGCTGTCGCTGTTGATCAGCGTGCCGCTGGCGGTCGTGGCTGCCAGTCGCCGAGGCGGTGCGCTCGACCAGGTCATCCGGGCCGTCCCGCTGGTAGGGCTCGGGATGCCGGCCTTCTGGCTCGGCATCATGCTGATCCTGCTGTTCGCGTTGCGGCTCAGGCTGTTCCCGGTCTCCGGCTTCGGTGATGGGGTCGTCGGCCACCTGCACTCCATCTTCCTGCCGGCCCTCACCGTGGCGCTCGCGCTGTCGCCGATCCTGATCCGCAGCTTGCGCACCTCGATGATCGCGGTGCTCGACAGCGACTACGTGGTGACGGCCCGGGCGAAAGGGCTCAGCCACCGCCGGGTCATCGTCGGCCACACGCTGCGCAACGCCGCGGTGTCGTCGGTCACGGTGCTCGGCGTCAACCTCGCCTACCTGGTGGGCTCCACGCTCGTGGTCGAACGCGTCTTCGCCCTCCCGGGTGTCGGCACCCTGATGCTCGAAGCGATCTTCAACCGGGACTTCGCCGTCGTCCAGGCAGTGACGCTGGTGTTCGCGGTGATGGTCGTGATCGTCAACCTCCTGACCGACGTGGCCCATGCGGCCCTGGACCCCCGGGTGGACCTGTCGTGACCCTCACCCCGGCCGCCCTGGCCCGCCTCCGTCGTCCGGCCGCACGCGGCTCGCTGCGGATGAACCCGACGCTGATCACCGGTCTGACGCTGCTCACGCTGATCGTGCTCGCCGGGATCGCGGCCCCCCTGCTCACCCACTGGGACCCCATCGAGCAAGACCTCACCAACTCCCTGCAGTCGCCGGGCAACGGGCACCTGCTCGGCACCGACCAGCTCGGTCGCGACGTTCTGGCGCGGCTGCTCTACGGCACCCGGGTCGACCTGCGGGTCGGAGCGCTCGCCGTCCTCTTCCCGTTCCTCATCGGCGGCACGCTGGGCCTCATCGCCGGTTGGCGCGGCGGATGGTTCGACGCGGTGCTCATGCGGGTGGTCGACATGGTCGTGGCGTTCCCGTTCTTCGTCCTGGTGATCGCCATGGTGTTCGCGCTCGGCCCCGGCACCTCGAGCATCTACATCGCGATCACCCTGGTCGGCTGGGTGGCGTACGCCCGCATCGTGCGCGGTGAGGTCCTTGTCGCCAAGGAGCAGGAGTACGCCCTCGCCGCCCGTGCGAGCGGCCTTCCGACCTACCGGATCCTGCTGCGGCACCTGCTGCCGAACGTCGTGCTGCAGGCCTTCGTCTTCTCGATGAGCGACATCGTGCTGTCGATCCTGGCGATCGTGACGCTGGGCTACCTGGGTCTGGGGGTGCCGCCGCCGACGCCGGACTGGGGCTCGATGATCCAGGAGGGTCAGGGGTTCATCCTCACCAAGTGGTACCTGGCCGCCGTTCCCGGTTTCGCGGTGGTCGTGACGGGCCTGGCCCTGGCGCTCGTCGCCGACGGCTTCGTGCAGCGGAGCGGACGCCGATGACCGCCTTGCTGGAGGTCCACGACCTCGACGTCGAGATCCCGCTGCGCAGTGGCTCGCTGCACGCCGTCCGCGGCGTATCGCTCTCGGCATCGGCCGGCGAGTCGGTCGGCCTGGTCGGCGAGTCGGGGTCGGGCAAGAGCCTGACCCTGCGCGCGATCATGGACCTGCTGCCGGTACCGGCCAGGATCACGGGCGGGAGCATCATCGCCGGTGGGGTCGACGTCACCGGGCTGACGCCGCGCAAGCGCCGGGAGCACCTGTCGTCGGTGATGTCGATGATCTTCCAGGACTCGCTCACCGCCCTGAACCCGACGATGCGCGTCGGCGACCAGGTGGCCGAGGTGCCACGACGGCGGCTGGGCATGTCGCGGTCCGCTGGACGGGCGCGTGCCATCGACCTGCTCGACCAGGTGGGCATCAAGAACCCCGAGCGTCGCTACGAGGCCTACCCGCACGAGCTGTCCGGCGGGATGCGTCAGCGCGTGTGCATCGCGATCGCACTGTCGGCCGAGCCGGGGCTGATCCTGGCCGACGAGCCCACGACGGCGCTCGACGTGACGATCCAGGCTCAGGTGCTCGGCGTACTCGCCGACCTGCGGCGTGACCGCGGAGTGGGGCTGGTGCTCGTGACGCACGACCTCGCGGTGGTGAGCGGAGCCTGCGAGCAGCTCAACGTCATGTACGGCGGGCGCATCGTCGAGGACGGCCTCACCTCCGACCTGCTGAGCGCGCCGCGTCACCCCTACACGGCGGCGCTGCTGCGCTCGGTGCCCGATCCCGACCAGCCGGTGCACCGGCTGCTCACCATCGCCGGCCAGCCACCGGACCTGATGGACGACCTGACGGGCTGCTCGTTCGCGCCGCGCTGCCCGGCCGTCATCGACAAGTGCCGGGTCGAGGTGCCGCCGCTGCGCGAGCTCGCCGGTCGGCGCGAGAGTGCCTGCTGGCGGGCCGACGACCCGCAGCACTGGCCGGCCGACATCGCCGAAGCCACCGGAGAGGTTCGCGCATGACCGAGGAACTGCTGCGCATCGACGGGCTGGTCCAGCACTTCCGTGGCCGGGCCGGCGTGTTCGACCGGCTGCTGCACCGCGAGGAGTCCGTCGTCCGTGCCGTCGAGGGGGTCGACCTGGTGCTGCACCGCGGGGAGACCCTCGGTCTGGTGGGCGAGTCCGGCTGCGGCAAGTCCACGCTGAGCCGGTGCGCGGCTGGCCTCTACGTGCCCACGGCCGGCGTCGTCTCGTACGCCGGTGAGCCGCTGCGTGGCGCACCGACCCGCCAGCAGCGCCGGCTGGTGCAGATGGTCTTCCAGGACCCGTACAGCTCGTTGAACCCGCGGATGAGCGTCGGCCAGACGCTGGGGGAGGTGCTGCGCTACCACCGCATCGTGCCCCGCGACAAGGTGCGCGCTCGCGTCCTGGAGCTGATGGACCTGGTCGGCCTGCCCGCGCGGGCGATCGACCAGCTGCCGCGCTCCTTCTCCGGCGGACAGCGCCAGCGGATCGGCATCGCCCGGGCGCTCGCGCTCGAGCCGCAGGTGCTGATCGCCGACGAGCCGGTCTCTGCCCTCGATGTCTCGGTGCAGGCGAACATCATCAACCTGCTGCTGGACCTGAAGGCGTCGCTCGGCCTGTCGATGCTCTTCGTCTCGCACAACATGGCGGTGGTGCGCCAGATCAGCGACCGGATCGCCGTCATGCACGACGGCGTCATCGTCGAGGAGGGACCGACCGCGGCCGTGTTCGAGAACCCGCTCGACGACTACACGCGCCTGCTGCTGTCGTCCGTCCCCCGTCTGGTCACCGCCCCGGCGACCGCCAACCAACCCGACACCTACTGGCAGGACGACGCATGAGTGCTCCCGTCATCATCGGCAGCGAGCGCAGCGAGGTAGGCCTGCCGGCGGGCATGGACGTGCTGCGGGACGGCGGCTCGGCACTCGACGCCGTCGAGGTCGCGCTGCGGGCCTGCGAGGACAACCTCGCCGACCACTACGTGGGGACCGGTGGGCTGCCGAACGCCCAGGGCGTCGTCGAGCTCGACGCCTCGCTCATGGTCGCCTCCACCCGTGCCTTCGGCGCCGTGGCGGCGTTGCAGGGCTACCCCAACCCGATCTCCGTCGCGCGTGCCGTCCTCGAGCGGCTGCCCCAGCACTGCCTCCTCGTCGGGGCGGGCGCCGCGTTGTTCGCCCAGGAGAACGGTTTCGCGACCGCTGACCTGCTCACGGACGAGTCGCGCCGGCTGTTCCGCGAGGCGCTGGCGCCGTCCACCGAGTCCGTCGAGGGCGAGCAGACGGCGAGCCTGCCCGGCGACGAGGCGTACCGGCTGGCCGCCGTCGACCTGGTCGACCGGTTCGCCCCGCACGACGGGCCGTGGGGGACGATCAACGTGATCGCGCTCGACGCTCACGGCGAGCTCGTCGTGGGGGTCTCGACCAGCGGCTACCCCTGGAAGTACCCCGGCCGGGTCGGCGACTCGGCGCTGCCCGGGGCCGGGAACTGGTGCGACCTGCGCGGCGGCGGCGCGGCCTGCACCGGGCGCGGCGAGCTGAGCATGCGCTCCGGGACCGCCCGGTCGGTCGTCGACGCCCTGGCGGCCGGGGACGACGTCGACAAGGCATGCCGGACCGCGCTGCAGGACGCGGCCGAGCTGCCCGATGCCTTCCGCGCCGAGCTGCGGGTCCTCGCGCTCACTCCGGACGGCCGGCATGGCGGGGCGGCCGGCCAGGCCGGGTCGACGTACGCCGTGATGACCGTCGATGACCGGCAACCGCGGATCCACCAGAGGAGCGTGCTGTGAAGATCTACCTGTCGTCGGACATGGAAGGCACCGCCGGTGTCGTCGACTGGAACCAGTGCATCGGGCCGGGCGCGGAGTACGAGTACTACCGGACGCTGCTCCAGGCGGAGGTCAACGCCGCGATCGAGGGTGCCCTGAGCGCCGGCGCGACCTCGTTCCTGGTCAACGACTCGCACTCCAGCATGCAGAACCTGCGACCGGACCAGCTGCTCGGCGAGGCGCGCTACCTGTCGGGTCGGCACAAGCCGATGTACATGATGGAGGGGCTCGATGCGTCCTTCGACGCCGTCTTCTTCATCAGCTACCACGGCTCGATGGCCAGCGAGGCGTCGACGCTGTCGCACACGTACAACCCGCGCGCCATCGCGCGCGTCCTGCTCAACGGCGTCGAGGTGGGCGAGTCGGGCATCAACGCGCTCGTCGCGCTGGGTCACGGGGTGCCGATCGTGCTGGTCAGCGGCGACGATACGACCGCCGAGGAGGCCGAGCGAGTCTGCCCGGGCATCCACTCGGCGGTGGTGAAGCGGTCGGTGACCCGGTTCGCTGCCGACAGCCTGCACCCGACGGCGGCCTGCACGCTGATCCGCGACCGCGCAGCTGCCGCGATCGAGGCGCTGTCGACAGCCAAGCCGCCGGCGATCGACCTGCCCGCGACGCTCGAGGTGCTGTTCCACAACGGCGACCTGGCCGAGATGGCCACCCGGGTTGCCGGCGTCGAGAAGCTGGATGCCCGCACGGTCCGCATCACCGACGACGACCCGATCCGGCTCTACCGGACCTTCATCACGGTGGTGCTGCTCACCCGCGGGATCGTCGAGTAGGGGCCGTTCCGGCCCCTACGACGGCGGCAAGGGCCCGCTGGGCGGCGGGGCAGTCGAGGCAGGCCGCCGCGTCCCGTACGGCCGCGGCTGGAGCCGTGGCGAAGACGCTGGAGTGCACCGGCGGCCCGGTGGGATACCAGACGTAGGCGGTCCAGGCGGCACCCGCGCGCTGCCAGCCGGCCAGCCGGCCCGGGCGCCAGCCGGCGTCCAGGCGCAGCAGCACCGGACGTCGGCCACCCGGGACGTACTGCACCGCCCGAGTCTAGGTGCGATCGGCGCGGCTAGACCGGCCCGTGCTCGCGGACCAACGCCTGGTAGCGGGCCGGGTTCGTGCTGCGCACGTGGGCAGCGAAGTCGCGCAGGGTCAGCGTCGTGCGCAGCTTGTGCTTGGCCAGCCCGAGCTGCACGGCCACTCGCTGCCGGCGGGAGGAGCCGATCGGGGACGCCGCCAGCACCGCCTCGAGGCGCACGATCTCGGCGCGCGCGAGCCGCTCAGCGCGCACGCGCTCAGCCTCCCAGGCGTCCGACGCCATCGCACCTCCACCGTCGTTCAAGGGTCCGGCCGGTCCTGCCGATAGGCCAAATGGGGGACGGGTCCCTCGGACCCGTCAACGAGACGAAGGATGCCATGACCGCACAGCGAACGGTGGTCGTTACCGACGTGACGTCACCGCACCGATTCCTCTCCTGCCTGAGCGCGGTCGCCCGGACGGTCGACGCGTCCGTCGAGGTGGTGGCCGTCTCGACCAGGTCCGTGGCCCTGCCCAAGCCCCTCGCCCGCCGCGTACGCAAGGTGCGCGTCGCCAGGGACAGCTCGATCGCTGATGCCGTTGCCGCCGAGGCGGTGCGTCCGGCCCTGGTCGTGGTGCTCACCTCGGACACCCGGGTGGCCGGCAGCTGGTTGGCGCGCCTCGAGGAGTCCGTGGCCCCGATGCCGCACTGCGTCGGTGTGCTCGGTGGTCGGCAGGCTCGGGTCTTGGTCTTCGGCGACCGCGTGCGCTCCACCCAGGCGCAGGAGGTCCAGCTGCCCGACGTCCCCGATCTGAGCTGGCCGCAGGACTCCGCGGAGCAGCAGCCCCTTCAGGTCATGGCTACCGCCGGTCGGGCGAGCGAGCAGTCAGCGGCCGGAGCCCAGCACGTCACGCTCACCGCCGCTTTGATCGTCAAGGACGAGGAGGACGTGCTCGCCGAGTGCCTGGACGCCGTCCGGGCCGAGGTCGACGAGGTCGTGGTCTACGACACCGGCAGCACCGACGGCACGGTCGCGCTGGCCGAGGCGCACGGTGCTCGGGTCATCCGCGGCCACTGGGACGACGACTTCGCCGCTGCCCGTAACCGGCTGCTCGAGCACTGCACGACCGACTGGGTCCTCTCGCTCGACGCTGACGAGGTGATCCAGTCCGCCCCCGGCGCACTGCGCGCGCGCTTGGTCGGGGAGCAGGCCGACCTGGTGCTGGTGCCCGTCGTGTCGACGACCTGGTCGGCCGCTGACGACGGCGACGAGCACCGTCCGGCACGGGTCTTCCGGCGCGAGCGTGCGCACTGGACCGGGGCGCTGCACGAGACGCTCGTCTCACGAGCCGACGACGCGCTCGTCCTGGCGCACGCAGCCGCTCCCGTGCGGTTGCTGCACTCCGGCTACCAGGGTGACCGGATGGCGAGCAAGGACAAGCGCGCCCGCAACCTCGACATCGCCCGGGCCCAGGTCGAGTCGCTCACGGCGGCGAGCACCGACGCCGAAGGCGCCCGGGCCTGGACCAACTACGGGCGCGCGCTGGTGAGCGCCGGCCGCGTCGCCGAGGGCCTCGACGCGTTGGCCGAGATCATCGAGCTGGCCGGCAACCGGTCCGAGATGGTGCAGGCCGCCCGCGTGGCGCTGTCGTCGTGCCTGCAGCTGCCACGGCTGGAGGCGTTCGACACCTGGCTCGACGTCGCGCGGCGATACGGCGAGGCGCCGGGCGCGCTGGCGCTGTGGCGAGCGCGACTGCTGCTGCACCACGGTGACCTGGACGGAGCTCTGCACGAGATCGACCAGGCCACCTCGGTCGGCGGCGTGGACCCCTGGGGCGTGCCGTTCGACCCCGACGACGTCGTCGGTACCCGCGCGCGGGTGCTGTCGCGTCAAGGCGAGGACCAGGCCGCACTCGACCTGCTGCTCGACCTCCTGCGCCGCCGCCAGGAGAAGGCGCCGTTCGCAGACCTGGTGCAAGCGGCGGTCAACGCCGGGTACCCGCTGGCCGACCTGGTGTCGGCCGGTGGTCCGCAGTTCCTCGCCCGCTCGCTGCGCGATGCGGTCCAGCTGCCCGGGGGTGCCGCAGACCAGTGGCTGGACGCCCTCTGGCTCGCCGACCCCCAGCCGAGCGTGCTGGTAGCGGGCTCCGTCGTCGCCCCGCGGCTGCCGATGGACGGCGTGCTCAAGTGGTCGTTGCGGGTCCGTGAGCGCGGCCTGAACGACCTGTGCCCGCTGCGCGCGATGGGCTATGACGTCGAGCGACCGGCGGCCGAGCGATGCCTGGCCCTTGCCATCCTCGGGGACGCGCTCGGTGAGCAGGACGCGCTCGTGGCCTTCGACCACGTCGCCGCCGACCTCCCCGACGACGAGACCAGCGAGCTCCTCACGGCGCTCGCCAGGTACGCCCCCGGTCTGGTGGTCGAGCCCACCGCAGCAGTTGGTGCCGTCTCGTGAGCGAGCCGCAGGGGGCCGCCGACGGCGGTCGGACTCGCGTTGTGGTCGAGGTGGACGACCTGGTCAGCGACGGCGCCCGCACGGTGGTCAGCGCTGCCATGCAGCTGTTCTCGTCGGCCGACCCGGTGGACGTCGTCCTCTGCCTGACGGCGTGCGAGGAGCCGACCCAGGAGCAGGCCGAGGTGGTGCTCGGCTGGTGCCATGCGGCCGTCCCCACCCCGCTGGAGCTCCCCGAGACGCTGCTCGTCGGTCAGGCAGAGGCGAACCGGCTCACCGCGGCCGTCCGGGTGTCGGCGACCGGCGACGTCGTGTCGGCGGCGCGAGCCGTCGCCCTGCTCACCGCCGCAGCACAGTCAGTGTGGGAGGCACAGCACGCGTCGCCCGTCGCTACGCCGGCCGATCCGCCCGAGCAACCCGAGCAGCTGCCCGGCGCACCGCGTGCCCGAGCCGGAAGCGACGCGGGGGCACCCGCGCTGCTCCAGCGCGCCCGCGCCCTGGAGGCCGTGGCGCGGCACGACGTCCGCGGGGCGGTGGCCTGTGCGAGCGGCCGGCGTCGCCCGACCGTCGTCGGCCTCTTCCAGCACGTCAGCTACTGGGCCGCCGTCGAGGACGTCTACCGCGAGCTGGCGGCCAGCGATCACGTCGACTTCGTCCCCGTTGCTTTGGAGAGCGGTGTCGACCAGCGGTCCGGCTCCACGCTGGACTTCCTGCGCGACCGCGGCCTCGACCCACGCGAAGCACACTGGTTGATGCAGCACCTCGACGACGTCGACGCCGTCGTGCTCGAGAACCCGTACGACGAGACGCGACCGCCGCCCTTGCGGGTCGACGCGCTGGTGCGCCGCGGCGTGCGTCTGGTGGGGCTGCCCTACGGCGGCAACGCGATCAGCGGCGACTTCATGACCACGATGCTGTGGGACATGCCGCTGCACCGGTTCGCCTGGCGCTACTACCTGCCCAGCACGACGCAGCGCGAGCTCTACGCCCGGCACTGCGTGACGGGTGACGAGCCGGTGCGGGTGCTGGGCAATCCCAAGCACGACCGGATCGTTCGTCAGGCGGCGAACGACGCCGTGCGCGAGCCGTCACCGCTGGCGACCGGCTGGCGCGAGCTGGCGGCCGGTCGCCCGGTGGTCGTGTGGAACCCCCACTTCCGGACCGCGCCAGGTGGCTGGTCGACGTTCCCTCGCTACGTGCGCCAGCTGGTCGCGTACGCGCAGGACCACGACGACGTCCTGCTCATCGTGCGTCCGCACTTCCGGCTCTTCTCCGAGCTGCGGCACGGCGGGTTGAGCCAGCTCGAGCGCGACCTTCGCGCCGCAGCGGTTGCGGTGCCGAACCTGCTGCTGGACGAGTCACCTGACTACCGGGACGCTCTGGGCGTGGCCGACGCGCTGGTGAGCGACCTCAGCTCGCTCGCCTCGGAGTTCCTCGTCACCGGACGGCCACTGCTCTATCTGCACCGGGCTGACGGACCGGGACCCAGCGCCGAGGGCGGCCATCTGGAGATCGCCGACCGCGCCGACGCCTGGCCCGACGTGGCGGCGTTCCTGGACCGCGTGCGATCCAGGAGCGACGAGGGCGCACCCACCGCGCGGCCGCGGTCGCTCGCGCGTTCCCCTTCCTTGACGGCAACAGCGCCAAGCGGATCGCGGCGGACCTCGTCACCGGGTTGCTGGACGAGCTGTGCCCGACGTCGGACGCTGCCGCCCCGCCGGCGGAGCCCCTTGCCGACGCGCCACCCGTCCCACGCCTCACAGCGCCTAGCCCCGCCGTCGTCTCCGCAGCTCGCGCCCGGGGACTGCAGGACGCCGTCGTGCTCACGTCGTTCGCCGGACACTCGCTCGGCGCCAGCCCCCTCGCGCTGGCCAAGGAGCTGCAGCGGGTCGGCCACAGCGCCCGGCGATGGTGGGTCGTCGCCGCAGCAGGAGCCCCCGTGCCGGAGGGCTGCGAGCCCCTGGTCAGCGGTACGACGGAGCACGTGGAGGTGCTGAGTCGCGCTCGCTGGGTGGTCGACAACGACGCGACACCCGGCTTCTTCGAGCGCAGAGACCACCAGACCGTGCTGCAGACCTGGCACGGCACACCGTTGAAGCGGCTGCGGTTCGACCTGCACGAGGTCTCGCCCCGAGCGCCGGAGACCCTGCGGGACCTGGACCGTCAGGCCCGTCAGTGGACCCACATGGTCTCGGCCAACCCGCTCAGCAGCGAGGTCTACCGCCGCGGCTTCCACTTCGACGGCCAGATCCTCGAGACCGGACTGCCCCGCAACGACGTGCTCGCCGACCCCGCCCGCCGCGAGGAGACCCGCAGGCAGGTGCGTGACCGGCTCGGTGTCGCTCGCGACCAGCGGGTCGTGCTCTACGCGCCCACCTGGCGTGATGACCAGGTGCTCACCGAGATCGGCGGCCCGGTGCTCGACGGGCACCCGACGCTGGACTGGCGCGGGCTGCGACGGGTCCTGGGGCCGGACACCGTCCTGTGGGTGCGCGCGCACCGGTTCGTCCAGCACGCGTCGCAGCAGCTCGGGGGCGACGAGGTCGACCGACCTCAGCAGGTACCCGGACATGGCCGACCTGCTGGCCGCTGCCGACGTCCTCGTCACCGACTACTCGTCGTCCATGTTCGACTTCGCGATCACCGGACGGCCGATGGTGTTCTTCACGCCGGATCTCGACCGGTACCGGGGCAGCCTGCGCGGGCACTACTTCCGGATGGAAGAGGTCGTACCCGGACCGCTGGTGGATCGCGCTCATCTCGTGACCGAGGCACTCGCCACCATCGACTCCTGGGTGGACGACTACGCCAGCACGTACCAGGCGTTCGTGGAGCGGTTCGCGCCCTGGCGAGACGGCAAGGCTGCCCAGCGCGTCGTCGAGGCCGTCTTCGCCTGACCGTGGCGCCGCGCTCCCGGTGCGCGCTTAGGTACCCTTGCGGTTACGTACCTGGTTGGGTACGCTCCCCGCATGGATGCGGTGTTGCAGGCGTTGGCCGACCAGAGCCGTCGCACGGTGCTGCAGATCCTGCGGGATCACCCGGCGTCTGCCGGCGAGCTGGCCGACGCACTGCCGATCGCTCGGCCCGGCGTGTCTCGGCACCTGCGGGTGCTGCGCGAGGCCGGGCTGGTCGACGTACGCCAGGAAGCGCAGCGCAGGATCTACAGCCTGCGGCCGGAGGCGCTCGTCGAGGTCGACGAGTGGCTTGAGGACTACCGAGCGCTGTGGCAGAACCGGCTCGGTGCCCTGCACACGGAGATCGCACGAGGAAAGAAGGCGCAGAGATGAAGATCATCGGAACGATGCGGGCACTTGACGAGACCCGTGGAGCGGTGCGCGTCGAGGACGTGTACGACACCGACATCGAAGACCTGTGGCAGGCGTGCACCACGCCGGACCGCCTCGCGCGCTGGATCGCCGAGGTATCCGGCGACCTGCGCGAGGGTGGGACGGTCCACGCCGTTTTTGCGAGCACGTGGAGCGGTCCGGCCAGGATCGAGGTCTGCGACGCTCCGCAGCATCTGTTGCTCACGACGGAACCCGGCACGGACGACGAGTCCCAGCTCGAGGCCTGGCTCACCGCAGAGGGATCTCGGACACGGCTGGTGGTCGAGGAGCGCGGCCTGCCGGTCGACTCGCTCCACTTCTACGGCGCCGGTTGGCAGGTCCACTTGGAGGACCTCGGACGTTCGCTGGCGACCGACAGCCCCGCGCATGTCGGCGGCTGGTCGGAGCAGACGCCGGCCTCGGCCTGGCACGCGCGCTGGACCGAGCTCACCCCGGAGTACCAAGACACCGTGGTCGGCTGATGTCCGACAACATCAGGCTGGACGGGACGACGGTGAACGCACCCGACGCTCTCGCTCTGGCGCGGTTCTATGCCGAAATCACCGACGGCGTCGCGACGGGCACCGCGCACTGGGCAGCCGTCACCGGCTCAAACGGGGTCATCGCCTTCCAGCAGGTCGACGACTTCCGGCCGCCGGAGTGGCCCGGGAGGGACGTGCCGATGCAGCTCCATCTTGACTTCGTCGTCGACGACCTTGAGGCGACTGGGGCGCGGGTCCTCGCCGCCGGTGCCACGTTGCTCGACTTCCAGCCCAACTCCGATCACTGCTTCGTGTACGCCGACCCGGCGGGCCACCCGTTCTGCCTGTCGACCTGGGACACGGGGGGACTGGTCGAAGGCCACGCTGGTTGAGGTCTTGCGCGAAGCGTGCACTGCGATCGGCACGACACGGCAGTCGGCAGTTCTGGGCGCTCAAGGCAGCAGGCAGGAAGGCCGGCCCGGTGAACGACCGAACGCTCCCGCAGTCCATTCGAACCTGAATCTGCATGGCTGCCATGCCAAGATGCGGCTATGAGGTACAGCGCCGCCTTGCGCATCCGCTGAGGGAACGCCCGTTCGAGGACGGGCATGAGAAGCCGGCTACCTGAAGTGCCGGCAGGTCGTCCATCCCTCAGACCGAAAGGCGTCATCATGCGTATCCGGCCGTTCACCGACTCCGACCTCCCCACGCTCATCGACCTCACCATCGCCGCGTTCCGTCCCTTCTACGAGGACTACGTCCACCCCTTGCTGGGCGATGAAGTCTTCAGCCACCAGCACGGTCAGTGGGAGCAGGACTACAGGGACGAGGTTCCCTGACTGCATGAACCTGCCGCTGGGCGTGATGTCGCGGTCGCGGTCGACGCCGAAGACATCGTCGGATACGTCGCCTGGAGACCAGGCGAGAGGAAGTACAGCGGCGTCGTTGAGATCTTGACGGTCTCGTCGTCGCATTGTCGTCAGGACGTGGGCCGCCAGCTCTGTCTGCACGCCATCGACGCGATGAAGCAGAGCGGGGTGGACGTCGTGGGAATCGGCACGGGGGATGATGCCTTCCACTCGGCAGCGCGTGCCCTCTACGAAAGCCTGGGATTCACCAAGATCCCGATTGCGGGCTACCTGAAGAAGATCTAGCTCTGAACCCCAGGTCGGGCGCCTGTCAGGATTGGCAGAGCGTCCCTTACGCCCGCTGGGAACTAACCCCCGATCAAGCGGCCCAGGTCCGCGCCAACTTCCGCGGCTGACTCGGCCAAGGCCGCGCTGTTCGGCTGCGTCTCGGCGGGGGCGGTCCGCTCGCGGCGGATGGACGCACCGTGGGGGAGCGTCGATGACCTTGAGGGCCTGTCGCTGGAACACTGGCGGCATGGGGACTCGAGCTCAGTTGCGGCGGGCGATGCGCGACCAATCCGTTGTGCGCATCGCGCGTTCGCCGAAGTACGCCGACGACATTGAGGGATTCGTCGTCGCGGTCGGCCAGGACTGGGCCGTCACTCACAATCTCCGGGAGGGCGGCTACTTCGACGGCTACTCCGCGTTTCCGTTGAAGGACGTCAAGAGGGTGCACGGGCGAGATGGCTTCAGCAAGAGGTTCGCGCAGACGCTGTCTACCTGGCCGCCGCGATGCCCCGATGAGGTCGAACTGGACTGCGCCGAGGCGGTGGTCCGGAGCATGGCTGCACATTCAGCGCTTGTGGGGATCGAGCAAGAGCGAAAGCGATCCGCGATGTGGGTGGGCGAGGTCGACCAGGTCACCTCCACGTGGACGTGGCTCCTGGAGGTGCGCCCCGATGCCACGTGGCATTCCGAACCGCAGGGCTACAAGAACAAGCGCATCACGCTCGTGACGATCGACTCGCTCTACCTGCGGGCTCTCAGCACCGTCGCCGGCCACTCCGCACGTCCGACATCCGAGTAGCAACGACCCGCGTCTACGTTCGACTGGCGGCGGTCGCGATGCTAGGTCCTCGCGGTAGCACCGCCTCCACCACCGACCGCGCCAGGAGCACCGCGACGAGCGCCCCACCCGGCACACCCGTCGCGGGAGGTTCGCCGGTCGAGGCTCTCAGCCCACTGCGAGCGCAGCGCCTTCGGCACCTTCTGTCTCATATAGGGGCAGCGCGGCCGCGGCGGATCGGCCGAAAGCACGAGAGAGATCATCCCATCGGCCAGGTAAATCCGGCCTCCTGGCCGGTGTGCTCGCCGCCGGGCTCAGCGATTGTGGACCTACCGATCCTCACCACAACAACGGAGCCCATGATGACCACCCGTCAGCCCACCGCCACACTGGAAGACCAGCCGATCCCGGTGGGAGCCAAGCTCGCCGCAGCGTGGACAGGCATCATGTTCCTGTACGCCTACGTGGACATCATCGCCTTCTTCAAGCCCGGCGTCGTCGAAGACACTCTCGCCGGCAAGGTCTGGCAGTTCGACGTCAGCCAGACGCTGTTGACCACCTTCCTCGCGCTCATGGCGATCCCAATTTTCATGATCGTGCTGTCGATGACGCTGCCCGCCCGGGCGAACCGCATCACGAACCTCATCGTGGCTTCGGTACAGATCCCCTACGCGGCATTCAACGTGGTGGGCGAGTCCTGGACGTACTTCTACGGCCTTGGCGTCGTCCTGGAAGTGATCCTTCTCGCCCTCATCCTGCGGTACGCCTGGACCTGGCCCCGCACCGCGCCGTCGGCGACCCTGGCGACCAGCCCGGACCGTGGATCCGTTCGCGCCCAGCAGCATGCGTGAGCGACAAGGAGAGGCACCGACACCACCGTGTTCCTCGGCCGGACGCAAAGAGGACTTCCCGCCCATGGCCGTCGGCGGTAGTCATCCGACACCGTCGCCAGCCAGCGGGTAGGCGGATACCTCGAAGCCCATTCCTGCCGCAAACCTGACGTTCGTTGCGATGAACGCGTGTCCTGTAGGCGCCGTCACGCGGCGCATAGACGCAGGTTGCGACCGCCCGTCAATGACCGAGAGGCGGCCTATCTGGTCACACGCAACCACACGGCCGAGCGTCCTGTGCCCTGCGGCTTGAGGAGCCCTTCGTCTTTCAGCTCATTGAGGACGAGTCGGATGGTGGGATCGCTGATTCCGGGTAGCGCGGCTCTGATATCGGAGATCGCAAAGACGGGCGCACCGTGCCTCAAGACGTGCTCGCGGACGCGTTCCGATTTCGTGCCTCCAGACCTATCGGCGGCGACACCTTCAGCGAACCGGGTGTAGCCGCGAGCGAGGAGCTTGCTGAAGTACGCCAGCCAGGGCCACGGGTCGTTGGCGTGGTCGTTCCAGTCGTGGGTTGAGTCAAGCAACGCCTGGTAGTAGTCGTCGGCAGATTCGCCGATGAGCTGTTCGAGCGACACGAAGCGGCCTACCCCATACCCGGCCTCGGCGAGAAGGGCATTCGTCAGCGCGCGCGCCACGCGGCCATTGCCGTCGTCGAACGGGTGGATGATGAGCAGATCCAAGACAAACAGGCCGACGAGGAGCACTGGGTGATGGCGGTTTGCCCTGACGGCATCGGCGTAGCGGTCGATGAGGTCGGCGGCGTAGTACTCGGTGCGAGCGGCAGGGACGGGCATGAATCGGACCGTCTGGACCCCGTCGGGAGACCGGTCGACGACAAGGTTGTCGCTCTGCTTGAAGGTCCCACCGGTGGCCCGGGTATCCGCGAAAAGCAGTCGGTGGAGGTGAAGGAGCAGGCCGACGTTCAAGGGGCGCCAGTCCTCGGCGAAGAGGTAGTCGAGGCCAGCGCGATAGCCGGCGAGTTCTTGTTCGCTGCGGGTGCGCAGCTCGATCGGCTTGTTGGCGATGATGGCGGCCGCACGGCTGCGGTTCTTGACGACGACGCCCTCGAGGGCAGACGACGCAGTGATGCTCGCGACTCGAGCGCGGTTGGCCAGCTCAGTCAGTAGGTCGGGCACCTGGTTGAGGTACAGCCCCTCGCTGCCTTGGCCGCGGTCGATGTCGCGCAACGTCATGACCACGGGCGCTGGCACAGCGCCGAGGACTCGGTCAAGGTCGACGAACGAGTGCACCAGAAGCCCTCACAGACGGTCTAAACTAGATAATGTGGTGGTTGTTTATGTAGTTTAGACCGTCTACGAGGGTTTGGTGGTAACTCCCGTGCCGGCGCGCCACGCCGCTGCCTACCTCGGCCAGCTCGATGTGCTCACCGGGCGGCACGGTTCGAGTGCCCTACAGGACTCACCTTGAGGCCGTTGACCCGTTGAAGTGATCGCTGTGCAAGCTGACCATCGACTGACATGAACGGAACGACGCCCTCCCCGCCTCGCAGTTCCGTGAGTGATGGAGGAAGAGCATGGGTGTGATCATCGGGATGGACCCGCACGAGCGCTCGGCCACGATCGAGGTCATCGACGAGGTGGGCCGAGCAGTGGCGCTGGGAAGGTTCGGGACGGACAAGGAAGCTACGCCGACGGCCCGGGAGGGCGCCTGGACAACGACTCCGACTCCAGCGAGGCCGACTGCTCGGTTACCGGGTCTCGGCTTGATCGCGCACGCTGTGCGGCAGATCGGGAAGTCGGGGGTTGTCGAGGCGAGGCAGTGACGGCCAGCGGCGACTCGCCCAGTCGAACCAGTTCTCGCAATCCGATGGCGGGGCTGGCACCGGGGCGTAGGACAGTTCCGCAGGCGATGGCGGCAGACAGAGTGCGACGAACCGGTCATGATCTTCGTCGCTCATGGGAAACGTCGTTTCCGGTGCGGCCTCCCACCGCAAGTGCGCTCGAGTACGGCGCTCGTCCTCGCTGAGGTTGGAGTAGTGGATAACGAAACGCGCTCCGGTCGATTCAGCTATTGCGCGAATTGCGTACCGCTCCTCTGGCGACCAACATCCGAAATCAAGGACTACGGACGAGCCGCTCCTCAGGACCTCATGGGCAACCCAGATCATGCGTCCCTCAAGGATGTCCCTCCGGCCATCAGCATCGCTGTCGTTGAACAGCGGGGCCATCCACTCGTCTGGAGTCAGACGAAGGATTCGCTCTTCCTCGGCGACACGACGCGCCCACGTTGTCTTCCCAGACCCCGGCAACCCGACGGTCAGGTACAGCACAGACGTGGACGTCACGAGCCGATGTTCACAGCACCCCGACGACCGGGCAAGCCATTACTCGTCGCCGGCTCATCGGCATGTGAGTGAATCGGTCGACGCTCGCAGGTAGCCCCATCTGGGCGGATAGACCCACCACGGACCGGTCAGGCAGGGACCAGCGGCTGGTGCAGCGAGTGCTCGCCGGCCGCCTGCAGCACCTGGACGCCGCGACGCGTCGCCTGGTTGACGACGATCGGCGCCAGGAGGTTGGCCGTCGACTGGATCAAGGTCTCCCCGAGCGTCACCACCACCAGCAGCAGCGCGTCCTGCGCGTCGGTGAGGCCGATGCTCGCGGCGGTGTCGTCGTCGATCTCGGGGGAGTAGTCGGCGAAGAACACCGACGGCGCAGCCACCACGAGCTGGAGGTCCGGGTCGATGACTGAGCGCAGCCGGTACAGGGCGCCGCTGTCGTCCAGCTGCACCAACATGCAGCGGGTCATCCCCGGCAGGCCGGGGACGGCGTCGACGAACTCGATGACGGGAAGATCGGTATCGCTCATCGCAGGAAGTCCATCAGAGAGGGCTGCAGCACCTTCGCGGTCGCCTGAAGGGCGGCCTGGTAGGAGGTGCTCTGCAGCTGCAGGTCGAGGATGGTCTTGGGCAGGTCGATGTCCTCGACGCCCGACAGGGTCGTGCCGAGCGACAGCGCCCGGTCGTCAGCGGTGGTCGCCGCCGTCTCGACGCGGTTGTAGCGCACTCCGACGTCGGTCAGGGTCTGCAGCACGCTGCTCATTCTGCCGTCCAGCGCGGTCAGGCTCGCACTGAGGGCCGACGGGTTGTTGACCGCGTCGTTGGCCAGGGTGTCGAGCAGGGCGAAGACCGAGCCGCTCCCGGTGCCGAACACCGCCTGTCCGTCGGCGCCGACCTCGATGGTCGTGGCGGCGTCCATGCGTCGCGTGACCTGGCCGGAGTCGCCGACGTAGGCGTACGACGTCGGGTCGAAGGCCGTGCCGCCGGCGGTGGTGCCGCCGAAGACCGGGCGGCCGCTGTAGTTCGTGTTGGCCAGCCCCATCAGCTCGCTGCGCAGGCTGGTGATCTCGGTGGCGATCGCCTGGCGCGCAGGGGTGTCCATGTTGCCGGTGGACGACGCCTGCACGGTCAGGTCGCGGACACGCTGCAGGCGGGAGTTGACGCTCTGCAGCGTCGAGTCCACGGTCCCGAGCCACGCCTGGCCGTCGGCGGCATTGCGCGAGAACTGCTCCTGGGAGGCGATCTGCGAGCGCAGCGACAGGGACGAGACCGTCCCGGTGGGGGAGTCGGAGGGACGGCTGATCACCTTGCCGCTGGTGAGCTGCGCCTGCAGCTTGGCGCCGCGCGCCAGGCTGGCCTGCAGGTTCGCCAGGCTGGAGGCGGCGATGGACCCCTGGGTGATCCGCATGCCGGTCATCGTCCGACCAGCCCGGTGCGGTTGATCAGGGTGTCGAGCATCTGGTCGACCGCGGACATCACGCGGGCCGCGCCTTCGTAGGCGCGCTGGTACATGAGCATGTTCGACATCTCCTCATCGAGGCTGACCCCGGACGCCGAGGCCCGGCTTGCGTCGGACTGCTGGCTGATCGAGGTCTGCACCGCGAGCTGGCTCTGCGCGGAGGCCGACACGACACCGGTCGCCGCGACGAAGGCGCTCCAGCGAACGTCGGCGCCGGCGGCGGACGTCGAGAGCTGGGCGATGCGGTCGGCGATCGAGCCGTCGTAGGAGGCGGTCCCAGTCTGGGCCGCCGCACCCACCGAACGCGGGTCGGTCAGGGCGACCGCCAGCGTCTTGGCCGTGGTGCCGCTGAAGAAGTCACTGGCGGGAGTGCCGTTCAGGTCCTGCCCGGAGGCGTGCACGGTGTTGACCGAGCTGGCCAGCGTCGAGGCCACCTGGTCGTAGCCGGCCGCCGCGTCCGGGTAGGTCGAACGGAGCGCATCGACGACGCCACCGACCTGGCCGCTGGTGAACGTCGCGTTGCCGCCGTTCGACCAGGTCAGCTGCAGGGGAGTGGAGGGGCTGTTGTCGATCGTCAGCCCGCCGGACACCGACAGCGTCGCGGCGCGGACGCCGGAGACGATACCGACGCCGTTCACGCTCAGGTTGACGCTGCCGTCCGGGTTGGGAGTCGCCTTGGCGCCGACGAGCTCGGAGAGCTGCAGCACGAGCTGGTCGCGCTGGTCGGTGAGCTCGTTGGGCGGGTTGCCGCTGGCGGTGGCGATCCGGATCTTGTCGTTGAGAGCGGCAACGCCCTGCGAGGTGACGTTCACCTGGGTCGCGAGCGCGTCGAGCTGCGCACGGGTGTCGCTGTACGCCGCGTCGAGCGCGACTCGACCGCGCTGGAGCGTGCCGACGACGCTGGCTGCCTTGCTGAGCAGCGCCTGGCGGGCGGGGACGCTGTCCGGGTTGTTGGCGACGCCCTGCCAGGCGCCCCAGAAGGCGGAGAGCTGGGTGGACAGGCCGGTGTCGGACGGCTCGCCGAGGATCGACTCGACCTGGTCGAGCGCGGACGATGAGGCGGTCGCGTACGACGCCTGCGAGTGGGCGTCACGCTGACGGGCGTCGATGAACGCGTCGGCCATCCGGCGGAGCGAGGCGATGGTCACCCCGCCGCCGTTCTGGGTGATCATCGACGACGACATGATGCCGGCCTGGGTCGGCGTCGACACGGCCTTCAGCTCGGCGCTCTGCCGTGTGTAGCCGGGCGTGTTGGCGTTCGCGATGTTCTGACCGGTGACGGTCAGGGCGCCACGCTGGGCCATCAGCGCGTTGAGCGCTGTGCTCAGACCGGAGAACGTGCTGCTCATGGCGAGCTCACAGGGCCCGGTCGATGACGCGGGTGGAGTGCTGCGGCTGGGTCTTCAGGCCCTGCGGCGTGTACGTCTGCGCCGCGTGCACCTCGACGCCCATGAGCACCTCGCGGCTGGCGCGCGCCGCCGTGCCCAGCAGCTCGCGGTTCGACCGTGACATGTCGCTGATCTCGTCGGTGAGCGACAGGAACGCCTGCCGGTGGTCGCGCAGCATCTCGTCCCAGGGGGCGGTGGCCGCGTCCGCGAGCGCGGTCAGGCTGGGGCCAGGCCCCAGACCGAGCTCGCCGGCCAGCTGGTCGACGGCCACGGCGCGGGACAGCTCGGCACCGCGGATCTGCTCCATGACCATCTCGACCTCGCGGGTCGCGTGCGCCAACCAGCGCGTGCGACCGCTCGCCAGGACGAGCTGCTCCTCCTCGAGCTTGAACAGCAGCAGCTCGAGCAGCTCGCGCTCGGTCCACAGCACGGTGGACACCTCGGCAAAGCCCATCGGACTACCTCCAGCCGGAGACCTTCTCCGTTGCCGTCCCATCGACCAGCACCACAGGGACCTGAGGAGAACTGTCGGCAGAGGATCAGGTCAGCCCTACAGGAGTCACCCGTTCGCGCCGAGAGAGTTCTCATGCAGCCCTTCCAGACTCCCGACGTCCGCCCCGTGCCGGACTCCGGGGTACCGGCGGCGCCTCTCGACGAGAGCGGGTGCGACCTGGTGCGTCAGCACCTCCCGGTGGTCGGCTACCTCGTGTCCGAGATCCTCAGCCGGGTGCCGGCCCACGTGCAGCGCGACGACCTGGTCTCGGCCGGTCAGCTCGCCCTCGTGAAGGCCGCCCGTGCGTACGACCCCACGACGGGCGTCCCGTTCGGTCACTACGCCCGCACCCGCATCCGCGGCGCGCTCGTCGATGAGCTGCGCGCAGCCGACTGGGCCACGCGTGGTGTCCGCAGTAAGGGTCGCCAGATCGCCCAGGCCGAGGACCGGCTGGCGAGTGGCCTGGGCCGCTGGCCCACGGACGTCGAGCTCGCCCGCGAGCTGGACGTCGACCTGGCCGCCGTGCGCACCTCGCGCGCCGATCTGCATCGCAGCGTCGTCGTGAGCCTCGACCAGCTGGTCGACACCAGTGGCTCGGCGGACGAGCACCTCGACCCCGGGACCCACCAGGTGGACGCCGGGCAGTACGTCGTGCAGGCCGAACGGATCCGTTACCTCACTGCCGCCGTCCAGGCGCTGCCGGAGCGGCTGCGGGTCGTCGTCGAGCAGTACTTCCTCGGCGAGCGGCCGATGGCAGAGATCGCCACTCAGCTCGGCGTCACCGAGTCACGTGTCTCGCAGCTGCGGGCCGAGGCCCTCGCGCTGCTCAAGGACGGCATGAACGCCCACCTCGACCCCGGCCAGGTGCCGGAGCCGGAGCGGCCGGACGGCGTGGTCGCCCGACGTCGCAGCGCCTACTACGCGCAGGTCGCCGCCTTCGCCGCTGCGCCGGCCGTCCCGGCGCAGCGTGCGCTCGGGAAGTTCGAGCCGGCGGTGCACCCGCGGCGCGACATCACCCTTACGGCCTAACCGGAAACCCTCAGCCCGCCCGCCACCGCACCGATACAGCGGTTGGCAGCCCACGGAAGGGCGCCGTCGGACCCCATCACGGAGGAGCACATCATGGGTCTTCGCATCAACCAGAACATTGCGGCGCTCAACGCGTACCGCAACCTGTCGGTCACCGACAACCAGATGAGCAAGTCGCTGGAGAAGCTCTCGAGCGGCTTCCGCATCAACCGCGCTGCTGACGACGCTGCGGGCCTGTCGATCTCCGAGGGCCTGCGCTCTCAGATCGGTGGCCTCAAGGTCGCTGTCCGCAACGCCCAGGACGGCATCAACGTCGTGCAGACGGCTGACGGCGCCCTGAACGAGTCCACCTCGATCCTGCAGCGCATGCGTGACCTCGCAGTGCAGGCCTCGAACGGTGGCTCGCAGGACACCGACGCTCAGGCTGCGGCGAACACCGAGTTCACCGCGCTGAAGAACGAGCTCACCCGCATCGCCAGCACCACGAAGTTCGGCTCCCAGGCACTGCTCAACGGCAGCTTCTCGGGCGTCTTCCAGGTCGGTGCGAACGTCGGCGAGACCATCTCGGTGACCATCGCGGCCGGCAGCGGCGGGCTGGACGCGGCAGGCCTCGGCCTGGGCAGCGCGTCGCTGGCCGCTAGCGGCTCCGCCACGGTGACCGGCAACATCTCGCTGGCGCAGGCTGCGATCACCGCCATCGACGCGGCGATCAAGTCCGTGTCGACCACGCGGGCCTCGCTCGGTGCTCTGCAGAACCGGTTCGAGCACACGGTGAACAACCTCAACGTCGCGGTGGAGAACCTGTCCGCGTCGGAGAGCCAGATCCGCGACACCGACATGGCGTCGGAGATGAGCAAGTTCACCCGCGCTCAGATCCTGCAGCAGGCCGGTACCGCGATGCTGGCTCAGGCCAACTCCTCGCAGCAGTCGGTTCTCCGTCTGCTCCAGTAAGAGAAGGCACCACGGCAGTACCTGCAAGACCCAGTGCACCCCGACGGGGGCGGGCCTCACGGCCCGCCCCCAACGGGCCGCACCGGGTGAACGAGAGCCGGGCCCCGCCCGGCACCGAGCCGGCAGACGGAAGGTGCGAGATGACGACCGCGGTCGACGGACTGGTCTCTGGGCTCGACACCACCAGCATCATCAACCAGCTGATGCAGCTGCAGGCGGCACCGCAGAACCGGCTCAAGACCACGCTCAGCAGCACCCAGGCCGAGGTCACCGCGCTCCAGGCCGTCAACACCAAGATGTCCACGCTGCAGACCGCGGCGGAGAAGCTCGCGAACATCACCACGTGGGGTTCGGCCGCCGCCACCTCGTCGTCGACGGCGGTCACGGCGACCGCAGCGTCCGGCGCCCTGGCCGGGTCACTGACCTTCAGCGTGAAGGGCCTCGCCGCGGCGAAGGCATCGATCAGCACCCAGACCTACTCGTCCACGACGGACTCTGGCGCTGTCACCGACAGCCCCATCGAGATCCACGGCGCGGACGGCAGCCTGCGGGCGACCATCACCCCGACCGGCAGCTCGCTCGCCGACGTCGTGCGTGCGGTCAACGCCAGCCCGGACGCCGGCCTCACGGCTGCCGCAGTCCAGGTGTCTCCCGGTGTCTACCGGCTGCAGCTGACCTCCAAGACCACCGGCCTGGCCAACGACTTCAGCGTCACCGCGAGCGGCGGTGCGCCGCTCACGGATCTGAGCTTCGACACGGTCACCGCAGCCAAGGACTCCCTCGTGCATGTCGGCGACGTCGGGGCCGGCTACGACGTCACCTCGTCCAGCAACACGATCGAGGGCCTGATGCCGGGCCTCACCCTGAAGCTGAACTCCCTGGCCGACAACGTCACGGTGCAGACCAGCCAGGACACCGCGACGATCACGTCGTCGGTCCAGGCGATGGTTGACGCGCTCAACGGCGCTCTGGGCTCGATCAGGTCGCAGTCGACGACGGGCACCCTCGGCAGCGGCGGCACGCGCACCGGGGCCGGAGCCCTCGCCGGCGACTCGAGCATGCGGTCGCTGACGAACAACCTGCTCTCGAACATCACGCACGGCATCGGCGGCGTGTCGCTGTCGACCGTCGGGATCTCGACCTCCCGCGACGGCACGGTGAACTTCGACGCCACGAAGTTCGCGGCGGCACTGGCCAAGGACCCGACAGGCACCAAGGCGCTGTTCACCTCCACCGACACGGCAGCGTCCGGGCTGGCGACCAAGGTCGCTGCGCTGGCCAAGAACACGGCGGGCAGCACGGGCTCGATCGCCCTGGCGATCCAGGGACGGACCTCGTCGATCACCGACATCAACAAGCGGATCGCCAACTGGGACGACCGGTTGGCAGTGAGCAAAGCCAGCCTGCAGCGCCAGTACTCGTCGCTGGAGACCGCCCTCAGCAAGATGCAGAGCCAGGCAACGTGGCTCAACGGCCAGATCAAGTCCCTGGGATGACGCGGTGACCACCATGATGCCTTCGCAGCAGTCGGCCTACGCGCGAGCCGCCACGCGGTACGGCGACGACGCCGTCTCGACCGCGAGCCCGCAACGGCTGCTCGTCCTGCTCTACGACCGGCTCTCCCTCGACCTCAACCGGGCCCGCCAGGCGCAGCTCGACGGGCTCCGGGAGGTCGCGCACGACAACCTCGGCCACGCGCAGGACATCGTCGCCGAGCTGCTCGCCAGCCTGGACGTCCCGGCCTGGGACGGCGCCGCCGACCTCTCGCGGATCTACACCTGGCTGCTGACCGAGATGACCAAGGCCAACGTCCGGATGGACCCGGCGCGCACCGCCGCCTGCATCGAGGTCGTCGAGCCGCTGCGTGAGGCCTGGACCGCGGCGGCCGCGTCCCCTGCGGCAGGGACCTCGTCGTCGATCGGCCTGGCCGGATGACGCCGCTCGCCGACCTGGACGGCGACGCGTGGAGCGCGGCCTGGGAGCACGCGCTGGCCGAGCTGGAGATGGACGTCGAGACGGCCGAGCGGCTGATCTCGTCGGTGCGGGCGTGGGAGATCACCGACGTACCCGTCGTGGTCGGCGCCTGGGCGCCGCCCACGCACCTCGGCCCGCTGCCGGAGACGCTGCTCGAGCGCGCCCAGCTGGTGCTGACCCGCCAGCTGCGCGTCATCGAGGACATCGCGAACGCGGCAGTGCGCTCGCGACAGCACCTCGAGGTGCAGCGCCGGATGCGTCCGGACGACGCGACCAGCCGGCCCATGTTCGTCGACGCCGCCTTCTGATCCGCAACCGGCTGATTTCTCCCGCCACAGCGAAAACCGCTGTGGTTCAACGCTCAAGTCCGGCCGCTGGCGGACGAGAGATCTAGGGAGCACGGAGCGCTCACCCTCGGCCACGGAACGGCCACCGCGTAACAGGCGACAGCGTTTGGTGGTGTTCCGTGTTCAACGACGTGACCAGCGTGGCTCTGCACAGCGCCCTCAGCGGCCTGTCGGCCCGGCAGCGGACGATCGCGGACAACATCGCGAACGTCCAGACGCCCGGCTACCACGCGAAGAAGGTGAGCTTCGAGGACAGCCTGCGCAGCGCGCTGCAGGACGGCTCGCTCGACTCCGGTGCAGTGAGCGGCGTTCAGCCGACGACGCAGACCTCGCTCGAGCCCACCCGGCTCGACGGCAACAACGTCAACCTCGACACCGAGACCCTCAGCAGCGTCGACACGAACCTGCGCTACCAGCTCACGCTGCGCGCGGTCGACCACGACTTCAGCATCCTGCGCACCTCGATGAGGAGCAGCTGATGCCGGTCTTCGCAGCGTTGGGAATCGCGCAGTCCGGCGTCGCCGTCTACCGCAAGTGGCTCGACGCCGTCAGCGACAACATCGCCAACATGAACAACGTGTCGTCCACCTCCGAGGCCGCGTACCAGCAGCGGAACGTCATCGCCACCGAGATGAGCGACGGCCAGGGCGTGCAGGTCGGCGGCGTCGAGCTCGGCAGCGCCGAGGGCCGCATGGTCTACGACCCGGCACACCCGTTGGCGGACAAGGACGGGTACGTCAAGTACCCCGACATCGACCTCGGTCAGCAGATGGCCCAGCTGATCATGGCCCAGCGCGGCTACCAGGCGAACCTCAGTGTCGTCGACCGCGCCCGCGACGCCTACCAGGCTGCCCTGCAGCTCGGGAGGCAGTGATGAGCATCCCCGCCATCGGCGCCGCCAGTGTGGCGTCGTCGGTCTCGCTGCCCACGACCGGTGTCGGCGCCGCCGGCGGTACCGGCGCGACGTCCGGTGCCGGCTTCGCCCAGGCCCTCCAGGGTGGCCTGCAGAACCTGAACGACGTGCAGTCCAAGGCCGACCAGCTGGGCGTGCAGGCAGCGACCGGCGACCTGAAGGACGTTCACGACTACATGATCGCCGCCACCCAGGCCGAGCTGACCACTGAGCTCACGGTGACGTTGCGCAACAAGGCCCTCGAGGCGTTCAACGAGATCATGAGGATGCAGGGCTGATGCCGCGCGCCATGAACCAGACGCTGCTGCGCGTGAAGCAGCAGCTCGACACGATCAGCGCCGGGCAGAAGGTGATCGGTGCCCTGCTGCTCGTCGGCGTCCTCATCGGCGGCTTCGCCTTCATGCGATGGGTGAGCGCCCCGACCTACACCCCGCTGTTCAGCAACCTGGCCGGCGCGGACGCCGGTGCCATCGTCGACAAGCTTGACGCCGACGGCGTGAAGTACCAGCTGACCGACGGCGGTGCGACGGTGCTGGTGCCCAAGGACGTCGTGTACGCCGAGCGGGTCAAGCTGTCCGGACAGGGCCTTCCCTCCTCGTCCGATGGTGGCTACTCGCTGCTCGACAAGCAGGGCGTGACCGCCTCGCAGTTCCAGCAGCAGATCACCTACCAGCGAGCCCTCGAGGGCGAGCTGGCCAAGACGATCGACGCCATCGACGGGGTCAGCAGCTCGGTGGTGCACCTGGCGATCCCGGCCAAGGACGTGTTCCTCGACGCGCAGAGCAAGCCGAGCGCGTCCGTCCTGGTCGGCATGCGACCCGGCGGTGAGCTGAGCAACCAGCAGGTGCAGAGCATCGTGCACCTCGTGGCCTCGAGCATCGAGGGCATGAGCGCGGACGACGTCACCGTCGTCGACGGCAAGGGCAACCTGCTCTCGACCAAGGGCCAGAGCGCGGTCGGTGCCGGCGGCAACAGCAACGACCAGATGACGGCCGACTACGAGACGCGTGAGGCCGGCCAGCTGCAGGCGGTGCTCGACCGGATCGTCGGCCCGGGCAAGGCGGTCGCCCAGGTCAACGCGACCCTGCAGTTCGACACGATCGACACCACCACCGAGCGGGTCTACACCGACCCGGCGGCCAAGCCGCTGGCGTCGACGACCAGCAAGGAGGTCTACTCCGGTGGAGGCTCGGGCGCTGCAACGGGCGTCCTCGGCACCGACAACATCGCGGTGCCCAGCGGCGGCGCAGCCGGTACCGGCAAGTACGAGAAGACGAGCACCACCACGAACAACGCGCAGTCGAAGGTCACCGAGAAGAAGCAGGCGGCGCCGGGCGCGGTCGTGCGGCAGTCGGTGTCGGTCGTCGTCGACGCGAAGGCCACCGGGGTCGACCTGAACAAGCTGTCGACCGCCATCAGCACCGCTGCCGGGATCGACACCACCCGCGGCGACTCCCTCAACGTGACGAGCCTGCCGTTCGACACCTCCACGGCGACCACCGCCGCGGCCGAGCTGAAGAAGGCCGAGGCGGCCCAGCAGAAGGACCAGATGATCGGCTGGGCGAAGCAGGCGGCCACCTACCTCGGCGTCGCGGTCCTGCTGTTCCTGATCTGGATGTCCCGCCGCAAGAAGAAGGGCAGCAGCGCGGCCGACGAGCTCGTGCGCCTCGACCTGGTCGAGCAGCAGGCCACCGCCGGCATCGGTGCCGGCGCACAGCGCCGCGCCCTCGACGGCGCCGGGCAGCAGCCGGCCCTGGAGTCCAGCGACAACCCGTCGTCCGGCCCGGCCCGCCGCAAGGAGGACGTGCTGGCGCTCGTCGAGCGCCAGCCGGACGAGGTCGCTGAGCTGCTGCGCGGCTGGCTCGCGGATCGCCGAGGATGACCGTGGCGACCAACACAGAGGTTGCGGTGAGTGGGCTGACCGGCCCGCAGAAGGCCGCCGTCGTGCTGATGCAGCTCGGCCGCGACCGTTCCGCGATCATCCTCTCGCAGCTGCGCGAGGCCGAGATCGAGGAGGTCGCGACCGAGATCGTCCGACTGCGCTCGGTGCAGCCGGAGATCGTCGAGGCCGTCCTGCGTGAGTTCCAGGAGTCCATCGGGAACGGTGCTGCCGGCAGCGGTGGCGGCGTCGAGGTGGCGCACGAGATGCTCACCGCGTCCTTCGGTGCTGAGCGGGCCACGGCCGTCATCGACCGGCTGGCCAAGGCGCACGCCACGGACGCCTTCGCGTTCCTTGCCGACGCCGACCCGCGCACCCTCGTGGGCTTCCTGTCCGGTGAGCACCCGCAGGTCGTCGCGGTGGTGCTCGCGCACCTGCAGCTCGACCAGTCGTCGGTCATCCTGTCCGGGCTCGCGCCCGAGACCCAGGCCGAGGTCGCGCACCGGATCGGCACCATGGAGCGGACGAACCAGGAGATGGTCCGGGTCGTCGCCGAGGTGCTCGAGCGGCAGACGTCCATGGTGCTGCAGCCGGGCCGCAACGCGGCCGCGGTGGGCGGGGTCCAGCCCCTCGTCGACCTCATCAACCGCGCCGACCCGGCCACCGAGCGGATCATCCTGGAGAGCCTGGAGAGCCGCGACCCCGCCCTGGCGGAGGCCGTGCGCGCCAAGCTCTTCGTGTTCGAGGACATCACGACGCTCGAGGACCGCGGTGTGCAGCTGGTGCTGCGCCAGGTCGAGACCGGCGACCTCGCCATCGCCCTCAAGGGCGTCACCGAGGTGGTGCGCGAGAAGGTGCTCAGCAACGTCTCCGAGCGCGCTCGCGAGAACCTGCTCGAGGAGATCGAGCTGCTCGGCCCGACGCGCGTCTCGGCGGTCGAGGAGGCCCGGGCCAAGATCGTCCAGGTCATCCGTTCGCTCGAGGAGAGCGGCCAGATCATGTTGCGGCGTGGGGGAGACGATGAGTACGTCGACTGACACCCGCCGCTTCGCACCGCTCGGTGCCGGCACCGGGAACGACATCGGTCAGCAGCGCCAGGCAGCTCGCTCCCTCGGCTACGCCGAGGGGCTCTCGAGCGGACAGCGGGTCGCCGCGGCACAGACCGAGGGCGCCCGGGTCGCGATCCAGCGCGAGCGCGATCTCGCCGTCCAGGCAGCCCGCTCGGACGTCGAGTACGTCCTGTCGAGCCTGGACGGCGCTGCCCGCCAGCTCGTCGGTGCGTCCGCGCCGGTGCTCGACCAGGTCGGCGACGCCGTCCTGGAGGCAGCGCTCGTGCTCGCCCGCGCCATCATCGACGCCGAGCTCGAGGTCATGGACGAGGTGGCGGTCACGACGCTGCGGCGAGTGCTCCGTCCCCTGCCGACCGACGCCCGGGTGACCGTCCGGCTCAGCCCGGCCGACCACGAGCGGGCGCTCGAGATCATGGGCGCCGAGCCTGGCTCGTCCGGCGAGACCTACTTCGAGGGGCACGAGGTCCGGCTGGTGCCGGACGCGTCGCTCGGCCGCGGCGACGCCGTCGCCGACCAGGGTGGTTCCGTCGTGGACGCCCGGATCGACGCCGCGCTCGCCCGTGCACTGCAGGCCGTGCGGTCCAAGGCGTGGTCGGCATGAGCGCCACGCTGACCGAGCGGCTCGAGACCGCCGCCCGGGTGGCTCGTCCGCACCGCGTCGGCCGGATCAGCGCCGTCCTGGGGCTGGTCGTCGAGGTCGTCGGCGTCGACGCAGCCGTGGGCGACCTGCTGCTGCTCGCCTCCACCACCGGCCTGGACGGCGTGCCCGCCGAGGTCGTCGGGATCAGCCGTCAGGGACTGCGCTGCATGCCGTTGGGCGAGATCGACGGCCTGCGCGCCGGCGACCCCGTCGTCGGTAGCGGCGAGGGACTGCGCATCCGCGTGGGAGAAGACCTGCTCGGTCGCGTCGTCGACGGCATCGGCCGTCCCGCCGACGGCGGCCGGGCGCTCGTCGGGCAGCTGGTCGGCGTGCAGAACGCTGCGCCCCAGGCCCTCCAGCGTCAGCGCGTCAACACCCCGCTCTCGCTCGGCGTCCGCGCCCTCGACACGCTCGTACCGGCCGGCCGCGGCCAGCGGCTCGGCATCTTCGCCGGCTCGGGTGTCGGCAAGTCGAGCCTGCTGAGCATGATCGCTCGCGGCACCAGTGCCTCGATCAGCGTCCTCGCCCTCGTGGGTGAGCGTGGTCGAGAGGTGCGCGAGTTCGTCGAAGGCGACCTCGGCGCCGCGGGCCTCGCCCGCTCCGTGGTGGTCGTGGCGACGTCGGACGCACCGGCGGTGACCCGGCTGCGGGCGGCCTTCGTGGCGACCCGGATCGCAGAGTGGTTCCGCGACAACGGACTTGACGTCCTGCTGATGATGGACAGCCTGACCCGTGTCGCCATGGCGCAGCGCGAGATCGGGCTGTCGAACGGTGAGCCCCCGGCCACCCGCGGCTACCCGCCGTCGACCTTCGCCCTGCTGCCCAAGCTGCTCGAGCGCGCTGGTCCGGCCGCCGTCGGCACCATCACCGGCATCTACACCGTGCTGGTCGACGGTGACGACCACAACGAGCCCATCGCCGACGCGGCGCGCTCGATCCTGGACGGCCACGTCACGCTGTCGCGGCGGCTGGCCACCGCCGGGCACTTCCCGTCGATCGACGTCCTCGAGTCCGTCTCCCGCGTCGTCGGCGCGGTCACCACCCCCGAGCAGCGCGCCGACGCCACCGTCCTGCGCCGCGTGCTCGCCGCACACCGCGACGCCCGCGAGCTCATCGAGGTGGGCGCGTACGCACCCGGGGCCGACCCCGACGTCGACGCCTCGCTCGTCCACTGGGACGCCGTGAACGCCTTCCTGCGCCAGCCGATCGAGGACATCGTCAGCCAGCACGCGTCGTGGTCGCACCTCAACGCCCTGGTCAACGCCCTGCGGGACGCGGGGGCGCGCTCATGAGCCGCTTCAAGCTGTCCGGCCTGCTGCGGGCGCGCACCGTGCAGGAGGAGCAGTCGCGCCGCGAGCTCGGAGCCGCGCAGGCTCGGCTCTCGGCCGCCGTCAACGCCGTGCACGACCGGCACAACGCCCTGAGCGCAGCGGGTCCGCCCCCCGGCGGCTCCGGTGCGATGTTCCTCGCCGGCGTTGCCAGCCGGGCGAGCATGGCCGCTTCGGTCAACCAGGCCCTGGCACTGCGGGAGCTCAGTGTCGACGGCCTGGACGAGGCACGCAGCGAGTGGCTTGCCGCCCGGATGCGGGCGCGGGCCATCGAGCGGCTCGCCGAGCGCGACCGGCTGCTGCGTCAGCAGGAGCGTGCCAAGGCCGAGCAGGCACTCAGCGACGACCTGGCAGGGGCCCGCCACGCGGCGCTGCACCGTCCGGACGAGGTGACCTCATGACCGACATGGCCGTGCTCGCGCGTATCGACGAGATCCAATCGACGATCGCCACCCTTGCCGCCAGGACCACCCCGTGGCGACGACGTCCGGCGCAGCCTTCGCGTCGTCGCTCGCCGCTGCCACCGGCACCGCCTCGAGCTCCGCCGCACTGCCGGCAGGCGCCTCGGGTGCAGCCGACGGCGACGCGGTCGTCGCCGACGCCCGCCGCTACCTCGGTGTGCCCTACCGCTGGGGCGGCACCGACCCGAGCACGGGCCTGGACTGCTCGGGCCTGGTGCAGCGCGTCTTCCGTGACCTCGGCGTCAGCGTGCCCCGCACCGTGTCGGAGCAGAAGAACGTCGGAACCCCAGTTGCCTCGATGGACGACGCCCGGCCGGGTGACCTGCTCGTCTTCGGCGACCACCACATCGGCATCTACGTCGGCGACGGCAAGATGCTGCATGCGCCCAAGACCGGTGACGTCGTCAAGATCGCCGACGTCTACGAGACTCCCACCCGGATCCGCCGGGTGGTCGCGGCCGGAGACGGGGTCGACGCGGGTGCGGCCGCCGGCATCGCCCGTCCGTCCGCGCTGCGCGAGGGCACCGGCCGGTCGTCGGCCTTCGATGCGATGTTCGCCTCGGCGACCCAGCGCTACGGGCTGCCCGCCGGCCTGCTCAAGGCGGTGGCGCAGGCCGAGTCCGGGTTCGACCCGACGGCCCAGAGCCACGCCGGCGCGCAGGGGCTCATGCAGCTGATGCCCGGCACGGCCCGTGAGCTCGGCGTGAACGCCCTCGACCCGGCCCAGGCCGTCGACGGCGCCGCGCGCCTGCTGCGGCGGCACCTCGACTCGTTCGGCTCGCTGCCCCTGGCGCTCGCCGCCTACAACGCAGGGCCGGGCGCGGTACGCAAGTACGGCGGAGTCCCGCCGTACGGGGAGACCCAGGCCTACGTGCGCCGGGTCGCCGCGAACATGGAGGCCTGGACGTGAGTCCGATGACCAGCTCGGCTGCCCTGCAGCCCAAGGCGACCGCTGTCGCACCGACCGGCACGTCCGGTGGGTCGACGGGGGAGCAGCACACTGCGGACCGCGCCACCCGCGCCCGCGGCTTCGACGCTGCCCTGCACCGGGCCCGGTCGGCCGACCAGCAGCCGGCGACGCGGCGGCAGGACGTGTCCAGCCGCCGGCGGGACGAACTCGTCGACCGCAGGCCGGAGGGCGCCGCCCGTCCGGCCAAGCGGTCGTCCGACCACGACGCACCTGCGGCGGCCGGCGAGTCGTCGCAGGCATCACAGGCCGCCGCGGACAAGCCCGCAGCGGACAAGGCCGCCTCAGACGACGCGGCGGCCATGCAGCAGAGCGGCGTCGCTACTGACGAGGCGACCTCGTCGGCAACGTCTGCCGCGGGTGCCGCTGCAGCCGTGGTGGGTGTCCTCGACGGGCAGTCGCCCGGCGACGCCGCGGCCACCTCGGGCGCCACCGAGGCCGTCGCTGCCACGTCCGCGAAGCCGGCCAATAGCCCCGCTCCAGCCGCGCCGACGTCCGGCAGCGCCACCGGGACGCCGCCGGCCGTCGCACCCGACGCCGCCGCGGCACGGGCGACCGGTGACCCGGCGAGCGGCTCGGCAGGGGACTCGGCAGGAGACTCGGACTCCACCGCTCAGCAGCAGCCCGGACGCGCAGGTGGCGCTGCGGCCAGTGCCTCGGTGCCGTCCGACACTCCCTCTGCTGCAACGGCTCCGGTGCTCGCCGTCGACCAGTCGGCAACAGCCGGGAGTCACCTCGGCAATGCCGGATCGGCAGCCTCGGGGGCGGCGTCCGTCACCTCGACTCCGGCTCAGCTCGCACCAGTCGCCCCAGCCGCCGCACCGGCGGCCGCCTCGCCGGTCGTCGTCCCGGCGCTCCTGACGGCGCAGGTCGGCCCGCGTGCGCTGGCCGCTGCGCTCGCCGCGACGACGTCCGGCCTGCACACCATCACCGTCCAGCTGCGGCCGGCCCAGCTCGGCAGCATCCAGGTGGTGGCGACCATGACCGAGGCAGGCCTGACGGTGCACCTGCACGCGGCGAGCGACGTCACGCGCGAGGTGCTGCGGGCGTCGCTGGTGGACCTGCGGGCCGACCTGACCGCCGGCGGGGTGCGCGATGTGGCCTCGCTCGAGGTGTCCGACCGCTCGCCCGACCACCAGGCCGGAGCCCAGCAGGACAACGGTTCACGCCGTGGCCAGCCGGCGTCGAGCATCGCGGCGCCCACCGCCACGGTCCTCACGAGCCGCGTCGACGAGCCCGCAGCCCGACCACCCGGAGTCGGTCGCCGACTCGACCTGAAGGTGTGACCCGATGCAGCCGAAGATGACCAAGAGCCCGAAGACCCACGAGCAGAAGGAGGTGGCGAGATGACTGACCCGATCACGTCGTCCGGCGTCGTCAGCCCGATCAGCACGCTGCTGCAGAAGAACGCCCCGACCACCGACAAGAGCTCGCTCGACAAGGACGCCTTCCTGAAGCTCCTCGTGGCCCAGCTCAAGTACCAGGACCCGTCCAAGCCGGTCGACAGCAGCCAGTTCATGGCGCAGACCGCCCAGTTCACCCAGGTCGAGAAGCTGGAGCAGATGGCCAAGGACTCGACAGCCGCGCTGTCGCTCCAGCAGGGCCTGGCCGCCAGCAGCCTGGTGGGCAAGCCGATCTCCTGGGTCGACACCAACGGCGTCGCGCATCAGGGCGTCGCCGAGTCGGCCACCTTCGGGGGCAGCCTCACCGCCGAGCCGAGCGTCAAGGTCGGCAACGAGCAGGTCCCGCTGTCGCAGATCACCACCGTCCGAGCGGGAGGCTGACCCTGCTGACCGACACAGCCACGCCGGGCGGTTGACCGCCCGCAGCCAGACCAAGCATGGATGCGATCGCACCAGGTGCACGGATGCACCCAGATCCCTTCACACCCCAGCGGTTCGAGACCCTCTCGACCGTTCTCCTGAGGAGAAGACCATGCTTCGTTCGCTGTACTCCGGAATCAGCGGCCTTCGGGCCAACCAGACCATGATGGACGTCGTCGGCAACAACATCGCCAACGTCAACACCACCGGCTTCAAGGCCTCCAACACCGTGTTCCAGGACACGCTCAGCCAGCTGATCCAGGGCTCGGGTGCGCCGTCGAACTTCCGCGGTGGCACCAACCCCGCCCAGATCGGCCTCGGCGTGCGCGTCGCGGCGATCACCACCAACTTCAACCCCGGCGCCGCCCAGAGCACGGGCCGCAGCGCGGACGTGATGATCCAGGGTGACGGCTTCTTCGTGGAGAAGCTCAACGGCCAGAACGTCTACACCCGCAACGGTGCGCTGAACTTCGACGCCCAGGGCCGCCTGGTGGGGCCGGACGGCGGCATCGTGCAGGGCTGGATGGCCGATGCGAACGGCGCCATCAACGTCAACGCGCAGATCGCCAACCTGTCGATCCCGATCTCGTCCACCATCGCGCCGCAGGCGACCGACTCGGTGGTCCTGACCGGCAACCTGCCGGCCGACGGCACCCTGTCCACCGCGCCGCAGACCTCGATCGACGTCTACGACCAGCAGGGCAACGCCCGCACCATGAACGCCTCGTTCACCCGGACGTCGAGCACGACGTGGGACGTCAGCCTCACCGACGGCATCACGAGCACGACTGGCACGCTGACGTTCGCCGCGGACGGCACGACCCCCTCGCCGACCTCGTTGACCCTCGGTGGCATCACTGTCGACCTGGGCAAGCTGACCGGCTACTCGGGGCTGAGCACGCTCGGCGTGGGCTCGGCGAACGGCTCCACGGCCGGCACGCTCCAGGGCTTCTCGATCGGCAGCGACGGTGTCATGACCGGGACCTTCAGCAACGGCCAGACCAAGTCGCTGGGCCAGATCGCGGTCGCCACCTTCGCGAACCCGGCCGGCCTCAGCAAGGCCGGCGCGTCCGGCTACGTCGCGTCGACCAACTCCGGGCTCGTTCAGATCGGCACGGCGGGCAGCGGCTCGCGCGGTGCCCTCGCCGGCGGCGCACTGGAGATGTCGAACGTCGACCTGGCGGCCGAGTTCACCAACCTGATCGTGGCCCAGCGCGGCTTCCAGGCGAACTCGCGCATCATCTCCGCAGGCGACGAGATCCTGCAGGACCTGGTCAACATCAAGCGCTGACGGGTTCCGCCCACGAACGGGGCGAACGCTCGCGATCCGCCTGGCCCGCAAGGGTTGGCATCGCGGGTGTTCGCCCCGTTTCGCGTGCTGCGCGGGCCAAGGTGCGCCGCGTCCGGTTCCGCCCGGTCCGTTCACTCGTCAGAACGCTCAGGAGGGGCGCGTCCCCGCCGATGGGAAGGTTGAAGCGACCCACGGACGGGTCGCCGCGGCACTCCAGGGACGGACCTCGTGATACACCTCACTCGCCTCAACGGGCCGGGATTCCTCTTGAATCCCGACCTGATCCAGAAGGCTGAAGCCACTCCGGACACCGTCATCACCCTCGTGGACGGCACCAAGTACGTCGTCGCCGAGTCCGTTGACCTGCTCAGCGAGCGCGTGCTGACCCACCGCGCCTCCGTCGTCGCCCTCGCGCAGCACCTGGCGTACGAGGCGCAGGAAGACGAGGGCTACTCGGACGAGGAGACCATCGCTGAAGCCGTTCCGCTGCGTCCCCGCCGGAGGCCTTGATGGATCCGGCGACGCTGATCGGCATCGCCGTCGCCTTCGCAGCGATCTTCGCAACGATGATCCTCGAGGGTGGCAACCCGATGGCCATCTTCCTGATCCCCCCGCTGATCCTGGTGTTCGTCGGCACGCTGGGTGCCGGCATGGCCGGTGGCCTGCTGAGCGACTTCAAGCGGTCGATCGCCGCCTTGAAGGACGCGTTCCTGGGCAAGCCGATCACGGCTGACGGCACCGTCGAGGTGATCGTGAAGCTCGCTGAGAACGCTCGTCGTGAGGGTCTGCTGGCCCTCGAGACCGCGGTGCAGGACGTCGAGGACCCGTTCCTGCGCGAGGGCCTGCAGGCGGCCATCGACGGCGCCGACCCCGAGGAGCTGCGCGAGATCCTCTACGCGCAGATCGACACCAAGCGCGCGGCCGACAAGCAGACCGCGAAGTTCTACGGCGACATGGGCGGCTACGCGCCGACCATCGGCATCATCGGCACCGTGCTCGGCCTCGTGCACGTGCTCGAGAACCTCAGCAAGCCGGACGAGCTGGGCCACCTCATCGCGGGCGCGTTCGTCGCGACCCTGTGGGGTGTGCTGAGCGCGAACGTGCTGTGGCTGCCGATCGCCAGCCGGCTCAAGCGGCTGTCCGAGGTGCAGTGCCACCAGATGGAGGTCGTCGTCGAGGGTGTGCTCGCCATCCAGTCGGGCACGAGCCCGCGGGTGGTGCAGCAGAAGCTGCAGAGCTTCCTGCCGCCGCAGTCCGCTGCCCCGGCCGCTGAGAAGGAAGCGGCCTGATGTCGGGGGGACGAGGCGGCGGCTCGCGGCGCGGCGGCCACGAGGAGGAGCACGAGAACCACGAGCGGTGGCTGGTGTCGTACGCCGACATGATGACGCTGCTCATGGTGCTGTTCATCGTCATGTTCGCGATCAGCCAGGTCGACCAGAAGAAGTTCGCCGCGCTCAAGGACGGCCTGACCTCCGGGTTCGGCGCCACAGTGAGCATGCCGCTCACCGGTGGCACGGGCATCACGGAGAACGACGGCGTCGTCCCGGCCCCGATGAACATGGACGTCGGGCTCGGCGTCAAGCAGGACACGACGACCGGCGAGGACCAGACCTCCTACAAGGACGCCAGCACGGGCGACCCGAAGAACCGCACCACCTCCACGGGGGAGGCCAAGGTCACGGCCACCCAGGCGGCCGCCCTCAAGGAGATCCAGCGACTCGAAGGCATCGAGAAGCGGATCCGCGCCGCCCTGCGCAAGAAGGGTCTGCAGAACGACGTGCGGTTCAAGGTGACCGACCGCGGGCTCGTCGTGGCGCTGGTGTCGGACGACGTCTTCTTCGAGAGCGCCAGCGCGACCCTGCGACCGCGGGGCGTGTCGGTGCTGAAGGCCGTGGGGCCGGCCATCCGGCCGCTGCCCAACAGCATCGCCGTCGAGGGGCACGCCAACCGGTTGGCCCTCAAGAGCTCGGTCTACCCGACCAACTGGGAGCTCTCGGGCGCGCGTGCGGCGGGCGTCGTCCGGTGGCTGGCCAGCAACGGCCACATCACCGACACTCGGTTGTCGGCCACCGGGTACGGCTCGTCCCGGCCGCTCTACCCCCCGTCGGACCCGCGCTCGATCCGGTTCAACCGCCGGGTCGACATCGTGCTCGTGAGCGACCAGTCGCCCGAGGTCCGCGCCCTGCTACCCAAGCTCGCCCCCCAGCTGTCCAACCTGTGACCCGTTCGTGGACCCGTCCGAGGAGAGAATCGTGAGCACCACCGTGACTGCCGCGCCGCCCGGTGCCAAGGCCGCCCCTGAGGGCGAGGCCAAGGGCAAGAAGAAGAAGAAGGGCGGCAAGCTCAAGAAGATCATCGTCGTCGTCCTGGTGCTGGCCATCGCCGGTGGCGGCGCCTGGTTCTTCCTGCTCAAGCCCAAGGGTGCTCCCAAGCCGCCGCCGAAGCCGGAGAAGGGTGCCGTGCTGGCCGTCGACGCGGTCAACATCAACCTGGCCGACGGTCACTACCTCAAGCTCGGTTTCGCCCTGCAGCTCACCAAGGACAGCCACGAGACCCCCGACCCGAGCCAGGCACTGGCCATCGCGATCGACCAGTTCAGCGGACAGTCGATGGAGAAGCTGTCCAAGCCCGAGGAGCGCCGTAAGGCCATCGAGACCCTGACCAAGGCGGTCGAGAAGGCCTATGAGCACGAAGTGATGGACCTGTACACGACGACGATGGTGATGCAGTAGCCGAAGGCCGGGGCGCAAAGATGCCCCATTCGGAGTAAAGGCGTCGGTACTCGTGCCGATACAGGGTCATGCCCACGAAACAGAGCGGGGAGAACGGCCCCGGGCGCGCGAAGGTGAGCGCGGAGCCGCAGCCGTACGACTTCCGCCGACCCACCAAGCTGGCTCGCGAGCACAGCCGCCTGCTGGAGATGGTCTACGAGACCGTCGCCCGGCAGTGGGCGACCGTCCTCGGGTCCGAGCTGGGCTCGCAGTGCCCCGTGGTCTTCGACGGCGTCGAGCAGCGCAGCTACGACGACTACGTCAGCCACATGCCCTCCCCGAACCTGCTCGCCGTCTTCCAGCCCCAGCCGCACCCCGGCGCCGGGTTCCTGCAGATCTCGCCGGAGACCGGCTACCAGGCCATCGAGCGCATGCTCGGCGGTACCGGGGGAGAGCAGCCGTCCCGGATCCCCACGGAGATCGAGACCCAGCTGATCGTGCGCATCGTCGAGCGCATGCTCGGTGAGCTGCGGTACGGCCTGGCGGCCGTCGCAGAGGTCTCGCCGGCCCTCAAGGCGCTGGAGTTCAACCCCCAGTTCGTGCAGGTCGCCGCCGCGACTGATCTCTACATCGTGGCCACCTTCACGATCACCATCGGCGAGTCGTCCGCGCCGGCGACCGTCGCGATGCCCGCGCCGGTGCTCGCCCTGCGCAGCAACGACACCGGCGCCGACGACCCCGCGGTCCGTGCCGGCCGGGTCCGGTCGCGCATGCTGATGAGCCAGCTCGTCGAGGATGTGCCGGTCGACGTCTCGGTGCGCTTCGTCCCGCGGACCCTGCCGTCCACCCAGCTGCTCGAGCTGCGCGAGGGCGACGTGATCCGCCTCAACCACCCGGTCGACCGCCCGCTGGACGTCGTGTCCGCCGGAGTCGTCTGCGCTCGCGGTGTCGCCGGCGCCCAGGGCCCGCGTGCGGCCTGCCTCATCACCTCCTCCGCGATCAGCTCTCCCGCTGCCGCGTCCATCGCCTCATCGGTTCTGCCTGGAAGGGCCAGCGAATGACCACCACCACCTCCATCGAGCAGGACGTCGTCGCGACCGCCCAGAACGTCGCCGACCTGCTGCCGACGAGCGCCCCCCTGACTGCCGGTGCCGTCACCGGTCTCGACCAGGCCGCCGCGGTGATCCCGCAGGACGCGGTCGCGGTGCACGCCGAGGTGCTCGGCAGCCGCGCCGGCACGGTGGCCATCGTGGTCGACCGCGCCCTCGCCACCGCGCTCGCCGAGTCGCCGATGGGCCCGTTGCAGCTCGTGGACGCGCTACGGCCGGCTCTCGAGGCCCTGCGTTCGGCCCTCGGCGTCGGCGCGCTCGGCCAGGTCGGTGAGACCACCGCGGCCGGGATCGTCGCCCTCCTCGGCGGGAACGACGTCACCGTCGTCCCGCTGGACGGGCCGACCGGGCCGACTGCGTGGCTCGCCGTCACCGTCTCGGACGCCCCCGCCGCACCGGCGAAGGAGCAGCGCGCACCCGTCTCGGGTGCCGGGCTGGAGCTGCTCCAGGACGTCGTCATGGAGCTCAGCGCCGAGCTGGGACGCACCACGATGACCGTTCGCGACCTGCTCAACCTGCAGCCCGGTGCCGTCGTCGAGCTCGACCGGCTGGCCGGTAGCCCCGCGGACCTGCTGGTCAACGGCCGGCTGATCGCCCGTGGCGAGGTCGTCGTCGTCGACGAGGACTACGCGCTGAAGATCACCGAGCTGGTCTCGACCACCCTGCCGGGCAACGACTGATGGAGCTGCTCGCCCTGGCCGGCCGCGTCATCCTGTCGCTGGTCGTCGTCCTGGTCCTGCTCTGGCTCGCCGCGCGCGGCCTGCGCAAGACCCAGCGACGTACCCAGAACGGGATCGAGGTCGACGTGCTCGTGCGCCAGTCGCTGGCGCAGCGCTCGTCCATCGCGGTCGTGCAGGTGGGTGAGCGCGCGCTCATCCTCGGCGTCACCGAGCACCGGGTCGAGCTGCTCTGCGAGCAGCCCATGTCGGCCCTGCTGCCGGTGACCGAGCTGGAGTCCCTCGTCGACGACGTCGACGATTCCGTCCCCGATGCGTTCGCCGCCCTCACCGGGGTGCCGACCTCGCGTGCCGCCGTTCGCTCCGTCGCCCGTACCGCCAAGGTGCAGCGGCCGGCGCAGGGTGGTCTGGCCGGCTCGGCGCTGTCCCCGGCGACCTGGGTCAAGGCGGTCGACGCCGTGCGTGAGCGGACGGTGCGCCGGTGACTGCCCTGTCGCGTGCCGGTGCGATGGCCCTGCTGCTCGCCTTCCTCGGCGCCGGCGCCGTCCTGCTGGCGAGCCCGGCCTCGGCCAGCGCGCCGGTCCGTGCCACCACGTCGGTCAGCGCGAACGTGCGGGCCGTCGCCATGACCGGCCTGGCCGCCGCGACCACCCGGCCCGCCTCCGGCCCCACTGCCCCCACCGCGCCCGGTGCGCCGTCGGGCGGCGGGGGAGTCAGCATCCAGATCGGTGGCACCGGTCAGGGTGGCAACAAGCCGTCGAGCTCGATCGTCATCATCCTCGCCGTCACGGCGCTGTCCGTGGCACCGGCGCTGCTGCTGCTGACCACGAGCTTCACCAAGATCTTCGTGGTGCTGAGCATCACCCGGAACGCTTTGGGCCTGCAGACCACGCCGCCCAACCAGGTGCTGGCCGGGCTGGCCCTGTTCCTCACGATGTTCGTGATGAGCCCGGTCCTCACCAAGGTCAACACCGACGGCATCCAGCCCTACCTCAAGGGTGACCTGAACCAGTCCCAGGCGTTCAACGCCGGCGTCAAGCCGCTGCGGACGTTCATGGTCAACAAGACCCGGCCCGAGGAGCTCGCGCTCATCACCAAGGCCGCCAACATGCCCCGCCCGAAGAACGCCGCCTCGGTGCCGCTCACCACGCTGGTGCCCGCGTTCGTGCTCTCCGAGCTGCGCTCGGCGTTCGTGATCGGCTTCCTCGTCTTCGTGCCGTTCCTCATCATCGACCTCGTGGTCTCGGCAGTCCTGATGTCGATGGGCATGATGATGCTGCCGCCCGTCACCGTGTCGCTGCCGTTCAAGCTGCTGCTCTTCGTCCTCGTGGACGGGTGGGGTCTCATCGTCCAGGCACTCATCGCGAGCTACCGGTGAGGCGGCCATGAAGGACCAGACGGTCATCGAGATCGGCCTGATGGCCATCCTGCTGGCCGCCAAGCTGTGCGCCCCCATCCTGCTGACCGCGCTCGCGGTCGGGTTCGGCATCTCGCTGTTCCAGTCGGTCACCCAGATCCAGGAAGCCACGCTCAGCTTCGTGCCGAAGGCCATCGCGATCGGCGTCGTCATCGTCATCTGCGGGAACTGGATGCTGCACGAGCTGGTCGGCTTCACGACCGACCTGTACGAACGGATCCCGACGATCCTGATGAACGGCTGAGCCGTGGGCCTCGACCTGCCGGCCGACCTGCTGGTGACCGTGATGCTGGCTGCGATGCGGGCCGGCGCCTTCCTCGCGATCGCGCCGCCGTTCTCCAACCGATCGATCCCGAGCCCGGTCAAGGGACTGCTGTCGGTCGCGATCGCGCTACCCGTGGTCGCGTTGCCCGGCGTCCAGGCGCCCACCCTCGAGACGGCCGCGCTCGTGTCGGCCATGGTGCTGCAGCTGATCGTCGGTGCCGCGCTGGGCTTCTTGTGCCTGCTCATCTTCTCAGCGGTGCAGGCCGCGGGTGACCTGATCGACATGTTCGGCGGCCTGTCGCTGTCGTTCCAGTTCGACCCGCTGATGCAGCAGGGCAACGCGGTCTTCGGCAAGTTCTTCCAGCTGGTCGCGACGACGCTGCTCATGGTCTCGGGTGGGTACCTGATCGTGCTGCACGGCTTCCTGCGCAGCTATGCAGCCATCCCGTTGGACAGCGGGCTCGACCTCAGCACGCTCTCCCGGGTCGCCACCGGCGGGCTCGGACAGCTGCTGCTGAGCGCCCTGCAGATCGCGGCCCCGCTTCTCGCGATCCTGTTCCTCGCCGACGTCGCCCTGGGCCTGCTCACCCGCGTCGCCCCCGCGCTCAACGCGTTCGCCCTCGGCTTCCCGTTCAAGATCATGCTCACCCTGACGCTCGTCGGCACCATCGTCTCCGCGCTGCCGCAGGTGACCCAGCGGCTGGCCGAGACGGTCGGTGCCACGCTCGTGCGGGTGGTGACCGGGTGAGCGGGGAGAAGACCGAGAAGCCGACACCGAAACGGCTGAAGCAGGCCCGCAAGGAGGGCCAGGTCGCCCGGACGCCGGACCTCGGCGCGTGGCTCGCCATCCTCGCCGCGACCTACCTGCTGCCGCGCGCGGCGTCCTCGGTGTCGCAGGTCGTGATGAGCCTGATGATGGGCCTGAGCGCCGCCATCGTCGACCCCGAGCCCGGCCGCGCCGTCGCCCTGCTGTCGAAGGGGCTGCGCGAGGGCTGCGCTCGCCCTGGTGCCGTTGTGCGCCGGCCTGATGGTGATCGGGATCGCAGCCGCCGCAGCGCAGGGCGGCCTGCATCCCGCGACGAAGAAGCTCAAGCCGAGCTTCAAGTCGTTGAACCTCATCAAGGGCGTCAAGCGGCTCTTCGGGGTCGTGACCGTGTGGGAGGCGATGAAGATCCTGGTCAAGTCGGCCGCCCTCGGCCTGGTGCTGTGGGCGATCGTCGTGGCGATCCTGCCGCGGCTCACCGGTGCCACGGACGCGCCGCTCATCTCCACGCTCGTGGTCACGGGGGAGGGCGTGCTGAACCTGGTGCGGGCCAGCGTGATCATGGGCCTGGTCATGGCGGTCGGTGACTACCTGGTCAAGCGCAAGCAGATCAACAAGCAGATCAAGATGTCGCGGCACGACATCATGCAGGAGCACAAGCAGGCTGAGGGTGACCCGCACGTCAAGGGGGCCCGCCGCTCGCGCCAGCTCGCGATGAGCCGCAACCGGATGATGGCCGACGTCGCCGGCGCGGACGTCGTCCTGGTCAACCCGACGCACGTCGCAGTCGCACTGCGCTACCAGCCGGGCAAGGGTGCGCCCATGGTGGTGGCGAAGGGAGCCGGCCCGGTTGCGGCAGCGATCCGCGAGCGGGCCAGCGACGCGCGGGTACCGCTCGTGCAGGACATCCCGCTGGCACGTGCGCTGCACGCCGTCTGCGAGGTGGGCGACGAGATCCCGGCCGAGCTGTACGCGGCCGTGGCGCAGGTGCTGGCCTTCGTCATGGGCCTGCGCGCCCGGGGCGTGGCGGCCGGCTCGCACGTGCTGCCCAGCGCGATGGCCCGCCGACCCGCCTGAGTCCGCGCTCAAGGTCTCGGCCCCGGCTGCCGAGGCAGTGAGTGGGTCAGTCACACGACTGCTCCACGACTGCCAGGACGGCGACCGCAGAGGCCAAGGACCGGCCCCGATACCGATGGGCCCGGTGTCTGTGTCCTCACGTGCCAGCTCGCTCGCGCTACCGATCGGCGTGGTCGGTGTTGTCCTGCTGCTCGTCGTCCCGCTGCCGTCGGCGGTCCTCGACCTGCTCATCGCGTTCAACATCACCGCTGCCATCGCCGTGCTGCTGGTCTCGATCTACATCAAGCGCCCGCTCGACTTCGCGGTCTTCCCCTCGCTGATCCTCGTCCTGACCCTGCTGCGGCTCTCGCTCAACGTGTCGGCCACCCGGCTGGTGCTGCGCGACGGCTACGCCGGCAAGGTGATCGACTCGTTCGGCCACTTCGTGGTCGGTGGCTCGCTGGTCATCGGGCTGGTCATCTTCCTGATCCTGGTCGTCATCCAGTTCGCCGTCATCACCAACGGTGCCGGTCGCGTCGCGGAGGTGGGCGCCCGGTTCACCCTGGACGCCATGCCCGGCAAGCAGATGGCGATCGACGCCGACCTGAACTCCGGCCTGATCGACGAGGACGAGGCCCGCCGCCGGCGTGCCGACGTCGGCGCCGAGGCGGACTTCTACGGCGCGATGGATGGTGGCTCGAAGTTCGTCAAGGGTGACGCCGTCGCCGCCATCGTCATCACGATCATCAACCTCATCGGTGGCTTCGCGATCGGAATGCTGCAGCGCGGCATGTCGCCCGGCGAGGCCCTGCACACGTACAGCCTGCTGACGATCGGCGACGGCCTGGTCTCGCAGATCCCCGCCCTGCTGATGTCGGTCGCCACCGGCCTGATCGTCACGCGCTCGACCAGCCACGGCGACATGGGCTCGGACGCCGCGCAGCAGATCGGCGCCCAGCCGCGTGCCCTCTACATCGCGGGCGCGGCCGCCATCGGCATCGGGCTGCTGCCCGGTCTGCCCAAGCTGCCGTTCATCACGATCGGCGCCATCGTCCTGCTCATCGCCCAGCGCACGTCCTCCGCAGCCGCCAAGGCCAAGGAGGCCGAGGAGCTGGTGGCGGCGGACGAGGGACCGCGCGAGGAGACCCCCGACATCCTGATGGGGGAGATGCGCGTCGACCCGCTCGAGGTCGTGCTCGCTCCCGACCTGGTCGACCTGGTCGACACCGGTGTCGGCGGCGACCTGCTCGACCGGGTCCGCGCCCTGCGCCGCAAGCTCGCCCTCCAGCTCGGGCTGGTCATGCCCCCGGTGCGCACCCGCGACAGCCTCGACCTGCCGACGTCCGGCTACTCGATCCGGATCAGCGGTGTCGAGGTCGGTCGCGGCCAGGCGCCCCCCGGGCACGTCCTGGCCATCGGCGACAACCTGGACGCCGTGCCCGGCCGCGCCACCACCGAGCCGGTCTTCGGACTGGCCGGCAAGTGGGTGCCGATCGAGGCGCGCCAGCAGGCCGAGCTCTACGGCGCCTCCGTCGTCGACCGGTCCAGCGTGCTCATCACGCACCTGGCCGAGGTCGTGCAGACCCACGCCGCCCGACTGCTCGGCCGTGAGGACGTCAAGGCGCTGGTCGAGTCCGTGCGCCGCACCCACCCCGTCGTCGTCGAGGAGCTCACGCCCGCCCTGATGACCACCGGCGAGGTGCAGCGCGTGCTGCAGGGCCTGCTCGCCGAGGGCATCTCGGTGCGCGACCTGGTGCGCGTGTTCGAGGCGCTCTCGCAGCGCGCCAAGGCCGGCGCGGACGTCGACGGCCTGGTCGAGGCGTCCCGGCTGGCGCTGGGCCCGGCGGTCTGCGACACGTGGGCCCGCGACGGCGTGCTGCAGGTACTGACCCTCGACCCGATGCTCGAGCAGCAGCTCGTGGAGGCCGTCCGGCCCGGCGAGACCGGCGGGGTCATCGCACTGCCCGGTGGCACCGTCGAGCGGCTGGTCGACGCTGCCTCGCAAGCCCTGCTGGCTGCCGAGCGCGAGGGACGTGCGCCGGTGCTGGTCTGCCCGCCCGTCGTCCGCGCTCCGCTGCGCCGGCTGCTGTCGCCGCACGTACCGCGGCTGCCCGTGCTGTCGTACGCCGAGATCGACCCGACGCTGAGGATCGAGACGACGGGGGTGGTGAGCTGTGGAACAGCGATTGCTGCTTGAGGGCGACGACATCGACGAGCTGCTCGAGCGGGTCCGCGTCGAGCACGGTCCGGACGCGCGCATCGTGCATGCCGAGCAGAAGCTCGTCGGCGGCGTGGCCGGCTTCTTCGCGCGCCGCCGGTACGAGGTCGCGGTCGCCGTCGGCGTCGACGCTCCCGCACCTGCCGCACCTGCCGCGCCCGAAGCCCCCACCCCGACGCCCGCCCTCGCGCCGTCATCCGCTCCCGTAGCTGCTCCGACGTCCGCAGCGCCCGCGCTGCGCCCGTCGACCCCGCCCGTCCGCGCCCAGGAGGTCCCGCGCATGACCACGTTCGACACCACCGGTCAGTCGGGGCGCCCGGCGCCCACCACGCTGGACGAGCTGCTCGCGCTGGCGGACGAGCACGATGGCGCCAACCGCCCCGCCGGCCGGCCGCTGTCGACCGAGACGTCGTCCTTCGACCACCTGGTGCGTGACCTCGTGGCCCGGGCCGAGCCCGAGTCGCGGTTGCAGCCGGTGCCGTTCGTCCCGCCCCAGGGCCCCGCCTTCGAGGCCTCCGTGCCCCGGGTGCTCAGCCCGGTCGCCACCTTGCACGCCGACGGCGACCACGTGCCCCACGTCGACCTGCCCGGCCTCGGCCTGCCCGAGCTCGACCCGGCCGAGTTCGGCATCCGCGCCGCCGACCTCTACCCGCCGGCCAGGTTCCCGTCCGGGACGGCACGGTTCGACCAGGACACCACTCCCGCCACCCCGGCCGTCGCGAGCACCGCCGCAGACCAGCCCCCGGCCCACCCGCGTGGTGACTGGCCGCCGGCGCCGCCCCGGGCCGACTGGCCCGAGGCGCCCGCCGCTCCGGTGGCCGCGCCCGCCGCACCGTCGATGACCGAACGTCAGTACATCGCCAAGCACTCCGGCCGGCCCGTGGTCGTGTCGCAGTCCGTCGCGGACCTCGGCCTGCCGGTGCGCGAGCTGCAGCCCGAGCACCCGGCCGACCCGCGGGTCGCGCTGCTCGACGTCCTGTCCGACCTCGCCGTCGCCGTCCCTCGCCGCCTGCGTGGCGTGCAGGTCGTCGTCGGAGACGGCACTGCGGCCCGGCGGCTTGCCGCCTCGTGGGCCGCCGTCTGCGGCGAGGACGGCGACGTCGTCCTCGACAGTGCGGCGGAGGGCTCCGAGACCCAGGACGAGCTGGCCGCCCGCATCCGCGAGGCACTGGCGCGCCACGGTGGCGTGCTCGTCGTGCTCGACGCCGGCACCACCCGTGCGCAGGCTCGCCGGGCGGCCCGACGCTTCGCCGCCCTCGACGCTGACGACGTCACCGCCGTCGTCGACGCGCGCTGGGACCCGGCCACGACTCGCGAGTGGCTTGCGGCGCTCGGCGCGCAGGGCCGCGGCGTCGACCACGTCGCCGCGCACGGCGTCGACGAGTCGCCGACGCCCCTGCGGCTGCTCGAGCTGGGGATCCAGGTCACCTGGCTGGACGACCAGCCCGCCACGATCGGCGCCTGGGCTGCGCCGTGCCTGGACCGCTGGCGCTGACCCGGCACCTATGCTGGGCCGATGCTCGTACTGACGCGGAGGATCGGCGAGAGCCTGGTCATCGGGGACGACGTGGTCATCCGCGTGCTCGATGTCAAGGGGGACGTCGTACGGATCGGGGTCGATGCACCCCGCCACGTGCAGATCCACCGCCAGGAGGTCTACGAGGCCGTCAAGGCCGCCAACCAGGCTGCGGCAGCGACGAGTGACGGCGCGCTCGCGGCGTTGCAGGACGCCGTCCGGCAGCGCCGCCCACCGGCACAGACCTGAGCCGGCAGCACGGCGCGCCGCTCAAGAGCGAGCACGGCAGTGCCGATGACGAGGGAGTGACGACGAGCACCGGACTGGGGCGAGCGGGGCGCCGTACGGCGGGGTCCGTGGCTCTGGCGCGCCAGCCCATCGTCGACCGCTCGGGCCAGCTGCACGGCTACGAGCTGCTGTTCCGCGGAACCGCCCCCGCCACTGGCTTCGATGGTGACCGCGCGACCGCCGAGGTGCTCGTCACGGCGGCCTGCGACCTCGGCTGGCAGCGGCTCGGGGGCGGCCACCCCCTGTTCCTCAACGTCGACTACGGCCTGCTGATGGGCGACCTGATCGACCTCGCGCCGGCCGACCAGACCGTCATCGAGGTGGTCGAGCAGGTCGAGGTCGACGAGGCCGTGGTGGCCCGGATCCTGCAGCTGCGCGAGGCCGGCTTCCGGATCGCCCTCGACGACTTCGTACCCGGGTCATCTGCCGAGCGACTGCTGCCCCTGGCCGACATCGTCAAGCTCGACGTGCTGACCATCCCGTCGGACCAGTGGCACGACCTCGTGGCCTGGCTGCACGGCAGCGGCCTGGTCGTACTGGCGGAGAAGGTGGAGGACCGCACCACGCACGAGCTCGCTCTGGCGGCGGGCTTCGACCTGTTCCAGGGCTACTGGTACGCGCGACCTTCAGACCAGCACTCTCTGTCGATGTCACCGCGGCACATCGTGTGCCTGCGGTTGCTGACCGCGCTCTCGCAGGACGAGCTCGACATGCACCAGCTCGAGGAGCTGGTCAGCTCCGACCCGGTGCTGACCGTGCGCACCCTGCGGATGGCCAACAGCGCCGCTGCCGGCACCGGCCGGGCGATCAGCTCGGTGCACCAGGCGCTGGTGCTCGTCGGCCCGGCCACGCTGTCGGGCTGGATCGCCCTCATGCTCGTGGCCGCGGAGGACTCAGGCGACGAGGTCTCCTCGATCGAGGTGCTGGTGAGGGCTCGAGCCTGCCAGCTGGTCAGCAAGGCCCGCGGCGGCGGTCACCCCGGCGAGGCGTTCCTTGCCGGCCTCGTTGCGTCGTTGGCCGAGAAGTCCGGCGTGCCCGTCGGCCAGATGCTCGACACCGTCGGTGCCTCGCAACCGATCCGCGCTGCGCTGCTGAACGGCGAGGGGGATCTCGGGGTGCTCGTCCGCGACGTCGACCGGCATGTGTCCGGCTTCGACGTCGACGCCGCTCTCGACGTCCAGATGGCGCACCTCGCCGCCGTCGTCTGGGGCCACGACCTGCTCACCATGGCCTGACCCCAGCACGACCCTCGACTGCCGCGGCTGTCAGGCGCGGTCGCCCGCGCGGCCGCGGATCTCCCGTAGGTGGGCAGCGACCTCGATGGCGTCGCCCTCCGCCACGTCCTGCGACGCGCGGTCGGGGCGGGCGAGGAGCAGGTAGAGCAACCCGCTGCCGAGGACGACGACCAGACCGATGAGCACCACCCAGCGGTCGACGAACGTCTCGGCGTCCGCCGGACGCAACAGCAGCACCATGGCGAAGATGCCGTAGGCGAGCGCCACCACGTTGACGGTCATGCCCCACCGGCCGAGGGTCCACAGCCCGGCTGGACGCCAGCCCTTGATCCGCTGCCGCAGCGCGGCGAGGACGACGGCCTGGAAGGCGACATAGATGCCGAGCACCGCGAACGCCGTCACCTTCGCCAGGGAGTCGGGGCGCCAGAAGACGAACAGCGCGATGAGCAGCGGGACGACGCAGACGACGAGCAGCGCGTTGGTGGGCACGGCGTGCTTGGCCGACAGCCGCGAGAGCCACGGGCTGGCCGGCAGCATCCGGTCGCGCGCGAACGCGTACAGCAGCCGGCTGCCGGCCGCCTGCAGCGACAGGACGCAGGAGATGAACGCGATGACGGCGATGACGAGGAACGCCTTCGACCCGGCGGTGCCCAGCGAGCTCTCCAGGATGGAGGGGATCGGGTCGGCGTCCTTGCCGTCCACGATCGACTGCAGGTCGGGAGCCGCGAGCACGTAGCCGGCGAACGACATCGTGCCGGAGACGCCGCCCACCAGGATGGTGAGGATCATCGCCCGCGGCACCTGCCGGGTCGGGTCCTCGACCTCCTCGGCGACGTCGCCGCAGGCCTCGAAGCCGTAGAACAGGAACAGCCCGCTGAGCGAGGCGGCGAGGAACGTCCCGAGGTACGAGCCGCTGCCGCCTGCGCCCAGGGAGTCGAAGAACACCGAGAACGGCTGCTCGCGCTTGAAGGCCAGCAGGAACAGGCCCAGCGCGACCACACCGACCAGCTCGGCGAACAGGCCGATGCGGGCGATGCGGGCGAGCATCCGGGTGCCGCTGTAGTTGAACGCCAGTGCCAGCAGCAGCAGGCCCGCCGTCGTGGCCAGGGTGACGGCCGGCGTCGCCTCGACGCTGAGCAGGGCGCCGACGAACACCGCCCCGAACTCGGCGACCGCGGTGACGGTGACGATGATCGCCCAGATGTAGACCCACGCGACGATCCAGGCGTATCGGCGGTTCCACAACCGGCGGGCCCACGGATAGATGCCGCCCGCCAGCGGGTACTGCGAGACGACCTCGCCGAAGACCATGGCCACCGTGAGCTGTCCGGCCCCGACGATGAGCAGCCACCAGATCGCCGGGGGTCCGCCGATCGAGAGGCTGTAGGCGAACAGCGAGTACACCCCGACGAGCGGGGAGAGGTAGGTGAAGCCGAGGGCCATGTTCGACCACAGCCCCATGTGCCGGTGCAGCTCACCGGCGTAGCCGAGGGCCGCGAGGTGCTCCTCGTCAGAACTGCTGGGTGTCACCGGCGACGGGTTGGTCGACGTCATGGGGGGCTTCCTCTCGGCCTGGGGCAGGCCGAACCTATGGCCGGATGGTTGCCTGCACAAGCACCGTCGGCCATGGTTTCCCGCGCCGGTCACGGGGGTGTCCGTTGCGTACCGCCTCGACCGCAATAAGGCCGCCGGGGTGGACGGCAGCGCCGCTCCGAGGGCTCAGGCAGCGCCGTTGGCGCTGTGGATCCGGCGGACGTCGAAGGTCGCGTCGAGCCCGAGCGAGGTCAGCGCCTGCAGCATCGGCTCGGCCATCTGCAGCTCGGCGGTGTAGGCGTCACCGTAGATCTCGACGAGCCAGGTCGAGCCATCCGCGGCGGTGCCCCCCGTCGCGACGAGCGACGAGAAACCGGTCTGCGCCAACAGGTGTCGCTCGGCCGGGTCGCCCACCAGCGAGTCGACGTACATGCTGCGACCGGTGACGACCCGCGCAGTGGCGGGGTAGTCCTCGAGCCGGTACTCGGTGGTGTCGAGCGCCACCTCGGGCCACTCGCCGTCCCGGGCGTCGTCGGGACGGGGGGTGCCGCAGTGAGCCGCAACCACCGTTCCAGCCGCCAGGTTGACCTTGCTGACCCACCAGGCAGCGCCGGATGCGGCGGCGCACAGCTCGGCCGCGACCAGTGCCAGGCGCTCGCCGGCCGGCAACCGGTCTGCCCGCAGCCGCTCGGTCAGCCGGGTCACCCGGGTGATCAGGAAGCCCGGCTCGCGCATGCCCTGCCACCGGGCCGGGGGAGCGACGGGGCCGGCGAAGCCGCGCCGGTAGGCGAGCTTGTGGCGGTACTGCTCGGCGTCGGCGAGTCGCATCAGCGAGCGCGTCAGGGAGGTGGGCGTCGGCTCGGAGCGCGGCAGGTCGCTCGCTCGCGCTGTGCCGCACGACAGGCCGCCACCGAGCGGAAGCGCCTGTGCCGCAACGGCGAGGTCGCGCACGACCTCGGTCACCAGGTCGGGGTCGGGGTTGGGGGCGATGACGACGAACTCGTCTCCGCCCAGCCGTGCTGCCAGGCCCTCCGACAGTCGGCCCGCAGCCGCCGACACCAAGGCGCCCACCTCGCGCAGCAACCGGTCGCCGACGAGGTGGCCGTGCTGGTCGTTGACCTGCTTGAGCCCGTTGACGTCGCAGATCGTCACGGAGATCGACCCGGCAAGCGCCGGGTTACTGGCCCACGTCTCGAGGGCCTGGTCGACGGCCCGCCGGTTGGCCAGCCCGGTGAGGGCGTCGGTGTGGGCCAGCCGGTGCATCTGCTCGTCGCCCTCCAGACGCCACAAGGCGGTGGCGGCCAGGGCGGCGACCACCTCGAGCACCGCGACCTGCGCATCCGTGAACGGCCGGGAGGCGGTGCGGGCCACGTAGACCTCACCCCAGACCTGACCGCTCACGACGACGGGTGCGCTGGCACCGACCTGCTTGCCGATGGAGGCGAGCAGCCGCTGGTCCGCAGCGCTGGTGGCGTCGTCGCCGACCCCGCCGCGCCACGACCCCGAGCTCTCGACGGTGGTCACCGCCTGCGGGAGGTCGGCGATCAGGTAGCTCTCGTCGACCGGGCAGGTCTTCTCCCACGGCGCGAGGTCACCGAGGTTGCGGAGCACCGTCACGGTGCCGGTCGGCAGGTCGTACCGGCTGACGTGGGCGCTGTCTGCCCCGGTGAGGGCGAGCGACGCCTCGGTGAGGTGGCTGACGACGTCCGGGACGTCGGCCGCCTCGGCCATCGAGCGGGCCCAGGACGCCAACCGCACCAGCGGGTGCTCGGGCGCGGTGTCCATGCTGTCGAGGCCGGCGTGCGGAGGGCAGGCGTCAGTACTTGAACGGCCGCGGCGGCGCGGACAGCGTCGCGCGGGGGCAGGCATCCAGGGTCAGGCCACCGAACTCCAGGGCCGAGTCGGTCAGGCTGTGCACCGTCCACCCGTTCTCGACCCCGAACCGGGTGACGGTGACCCGGTAGATCGTGATCTCGTACTTGGTGGGCGTGCCGTAGGCGACCTGGATGGTGCCGATCAGCTCGGCACCCGACGGGTTGTTGTACCCGTGCCACGGTCGGTCGTACAGGCTCCACAGCTGGGGCTCGGACTGCCAGACGCCGCCGTTCTGGACGTCGCGCAGCGCCAGCTCGACGAGGACGGCTCGGGCGGCCTCCTCCGGCACGATGGCGGCAGGGCGGATCACCTCGGAGACGACACCCTCGTCGTAGGCCTCGGCCATGAGCAGCTCGCTGTTCTCCACGGTCCTTCGTCCCTCCATCGGTACGTCCGCCTGCACCATCGGCACACCGGTCCCGGTTCTTCAACCATTCGGCACCGCAATTCGGGGCCGTCCGGGGTCGAGGGGGTCGTGGGGGCTGGTGCAGATGGTGCGGGTGGGGCACAATGCCCGGAGCGCGCTTGCGCGCCGCACACCAGCAGCACGTGCAGCAGCACGGTCCCGGCTCGAGGTCGTTGGGGAAGACGTCCCTCGAGGCCTGAGGAGGTCGTGATGTCTGCCGCGATGACGCGTGGTGTTGTTTTCGTGCACGCTGCGCCGCCAGCGCTGTGCCCCCATGTCGAGTGGGCGCTCGGCGGCGTGCTCGACGTCCGCGTGCACCTGGACTGGACCGGGCAGCCCGCCGAGCCCGGCACCTGGCGCACCGAGCTGTCCTGGCAGGGCGAGGCCGGCACCGGGGCGCGGCTCACCTCCGCGCTGCGCGGCTGGGTGCGGCTGCGCTTCGAGGTGACCGAGGAGCCGAGCGCCGCGGCAGACGGTGCCCGCTGGAGCCACACGCCGTCCCTCGGGGTGCACCACGCCGTCGTGGGGGTGCACGGCGACGTCCTGGTCGGGGAGGACCGGCTGCGCGCCGCCGTCCGGGCATCCGGCGGTGACGCCGCGTTGCTCGCCAGCGAGCTGGACGGCGTGCTCGGCCGCGCGTGGGACGAGGAGCTCGAGCCGTTCCGGTACGCCGGGGACGGCGCGCCCGTGCGCTGGCTGCACCGGGTCGGTTGAGCCCGACCCGGCGCAGAAGGTGCGCTCGCGCCCTGGCTCAGCCGACGGGCGCGACCGGCACCTGACCGTCGTTGGCCAGCACCTCGTGCTTGACGTTCAACCCGACCAGGATGATCAGGGCGCCGCCCAGCACCATCAGCGCCGCGACGATGAACGCCCGGGTGGCACCGTGCGTCTGCGCGACCAGGGCGATCTGACGCTGCGCCTCGGCGAGCTGCTCGGGCGTCTGCCCGCTGCCGCCGGACCGGCTCTGCAGCGCCGCGACGAGCGCCTGCGACTTGTCGGTGGCGGCTGACACCGCCACGGTCGACAGGGTGGCCAGCCCGAGTGACCCACCCACCTGCTGCATCGTGTTGAGCACCGCGGACCCGACGCCGGAGTCGCGCCGGGCAACACCGCTGACGGCGGTCAGGGTGAGCGGGACGAAGACGAGGCCGAGGCCGAACGACAGCAGCAGGATCCACGGCAGCAGGCCGGTGAGGTAGCCGGAGTCGACCTCGAGCCGCGACAGGCCGAGCATGCCGCTGGCGGCGAGCAGCGCGCCGGTGCCGGAGATCCACCGCGGGTCGACCCGCGAGATCAGCGACGACGCGAGCTGGGCGGCGACGACGATGCCCACGCTGAACGGCAGGAACGAGAAGCCGGCCTTGAGCGCGCTGTAGCCGAGCACCTGCTGGATGTAGAGCCCGAGGAAGTAGAACATCGCGAACATGCCGGCGCCGACGATGAGCATCACCAGGTAGCTGACCGCGCGGGTGCGGTCGGCCAGGATGCGGAACGGCATGAGGGCGTGCTCAGAACGGGCCTCGATGAACAGGAACGCCGTGATGAGCACGAGCCCGGCGAAGATCGTCACCAGCGTGGTGGTGTTTCCCCACGACGTGGTCGCCGCGTGGGTCAGGCCGTAGACCAGCGAGACCAGGCCGGCGGTGGCAGTCAGCGCACCGGGCAGGTCGAAGCCGCCGGTCTCGCGCCGGGACTCGCCCAGGAAGCGCGGGGCGAGCGCCAGCACCAGCAGGCCGATCGGGACGTTGATGAAGAACGTCCAGCGCCAGTCGTACTCGGTCAGTACGCCGCCGAGGATCAGGCCGACGGCGGCGCCGGCCCCGGACATCGCCGCGTAGACGCCGAAGGCCCGGTTGCGCGCCGGTCCGGCCGGGAAGGTGGTGGTGATCAGCGACAGCGCGGTGGGTGACGCGACGGCGGCGCCGAGTCCCTGCAGCACGCGGGCGGCGAGCATCTGGCCCTCGCTCTGCGCCACCCCGCCGAAGAACGACGCCAGGGCGAAGATGCCGACGCCGGTCATGAACACCTTGCGGCGTCCGAGCAGGTCGCCCGCCCGGCCGCCGAGCAGCAGCAGCCCGCCGAACGCGAGCGTGTACGCATTGACCACCCAGGACAGGTTGGCCGGGGTGAAGTCCAGGTCGGTCTGGATGTGCGGCAGCGCGATGTTCACGATGGTGCCGTCGAGCACCACCATGAGCTGCGCCGCGCTGATCAACGCGAGCGCGATCCCGAGATGGCGGTGGCCGTGGCCCGGCTCGCCCTCGGGGGGATCGGGGGTGCCGACCGGCTCGGTGGTCGCGGTGTCCTGTGACATGGGGGTCCTCTGGGTGGTGGCGGTGCGGTGGAGTCCGGCGGGTGGAGCGGGACGATCAGGGGGAGCGGCGCCGGCAGGCCGGGAGGACGACCTCGTCGACGACCTGCTCGACGTACGGCCGGCCCACCGGCTTGGCGAGCACGAAGGTGCGGTGGACGACGAGCGCGGGCAGCACCTGCGACAGCAGCTCGAGGTCCAAGCCGTCGGCCAGCTCGCCGCGAGCGGCGGCGCGGTCGAACAGCGCCCGGGCCAGGGCCATCCGCGGTCCGATGAAGTGGCGCTGGAAGGCCTCGGCGAGCTCGGGGTCGCAGTGCAGCGCGGTGACCAGGCTGGCCAGCACGCCCATCGGGGCGTCGTCCGCCACGCCGCCACGGCCGCAGGCCAGGGCCAGCAGGTCGTCACGCAGCGAGCCGGTGTCGACGTCGTCCGGGGTGGGCAGGCAGGAGCCGCGCGAGACGGCATCGACCACGAGGTCGGCCTTGGTGGTCCAGCGGCGGTAGAGCGTGGCCTTGCTGGCCCGCGCCGCGCCGGCCACGGCGTCCATGGTGAGCCGGTCGTAGCCCACCTCGTTGAGCAGGTCGAGCGTGGCCGCGAAGATCTCCTCCTCGCGGGCCCCCTCGACCCGAGGCCGGCTGCGGTCGTCGACGCTGCCGCTCACTCGCCCGCCTCCGCTCGCCTCGTCTCGATGGAACGAAACGGTTTCGTTTCATCCGAGGGAGACGATACGCCGGGCTCCGGACGCCGGGCAACCTGGTATTCGATCAGCCCACCAGGAGCGAGTGCGGCGTGACCCCGTCCGCTACCCCAGCCGTCAGAGCGGGATGTTGCCGTGGTCGCCGCGCACCGCCGGAGCCGCGGCGATGGCCCGGGCGAGCGCGCCGCGGGTGTCGCTGGGCTCGACGATCTCGTCGATCACGCCGATCTCGACCGCACGGGGCAGACCGCCGGCCAGCACCTCGTGCTCGGCGGCCAGCTCGGCTTCGACCTCCGCGCGAGCGTCGTCCGGGACGTCGGCCAGCTTGCGTCGGTGCAGGATGCGCACGGCCGCAACAGCACCCATGACGGCTACCTGCGCGCCCGGCCAGGCGAACACGCGGGTCGCGCCCAGCGAGCGGCTGTTCATCGCGATGTAGGCGCCGCCGTAGGCCTTGCGGGTCACCAGGGTCACCCGGGGCACCGTGGCCTCGGCGAACGCGTGCAGCAGCTTGGCGCCGCGGCGCACGACGCCGTCCCACTCCTGCCCCACTCCCGGCAGGTAGCCCGGGACGTCGACCACGACGACGAGCGGGACGCCGAACGCGTCGCACATGCGCACGAACCGCGCTGCCTTCTCGGCGGACGAGGAGTCCAGGCAGCCGCCCAGGCGCATCGGGTTGTTGGCGATGACGCCGACGGTGCGCCCGCCGAGGCGGCCGAGCGTGGTGGTGATGTTCGGTGCCCAGCGGGGAAACAGCTCGACGGTGGTGCTGGGGTCGTCGAGGACGTTCTCGACGAGCGGGTGGACGTCGTAGGCCCGCTTCATCGACTCGGGAAGCAGGCCGGCCAGGTCACGCTCGGCGACCGTCGACGGGTCCATGGTGCCCTGGTTGCCGAGCAGCACGGTGATCAGCTGGGCCCGCTGGTAGGCGGCCTCGGTGGTCTCGGTGACGACGTGCACGACGCCGGACCGGCGACCGTGCGGCTCCGGGCCGCCGAGGCGCAGGGCGTCGACGTTCTCACCGGTCACCGAGCGGACGACGTCCGGGCCGGTGACGAACACCCGGCCGTCCGGGCCGAGGATCACGATGTCGGTCAGGGCTGGGCCGTAGGCGGCGCCGCCGGCCGCCGCGCCGATCACCACGGAGATCTGGGGGATCTTGCCCGAGGCGCGGGTCATCATGGCGAAGACCTCGCCGACCGCGTGCAGTGACACCACGCCCTCGCGCAGCCGGGCGCCGCCGGAGTGCCACAGGCCCAGCACGGGGACACCGTCGGCCAGCGCCCGGTCATACGCGGCGAGGACGACCTTGCAGCCGGCCTCGCCCATCGCGCCGCCCTGGATCGTGGCGTCGCTCGCGAACGCGACCGCGGGTGTTCCCTGCACGGTGCCCCACGCGGCGAGCATGCCGCTGTCGTCGCGCTCGGTGAGCAGCTCGACGCTGCCGTCGTCGAAGAAGATGTTCAGTCGCAGCAACGGGTCGCGGGGGTCGACCTCCACCTGCACGTCGGTGCCGGTGGACTGGGTAGCCGTCATGAGGCGCTCCTGATGGCAAGTGCCACGTTGTGGCCACCGAAACCGAACGAGTTGTTCAGGGCGACGAGGTCACCCTCGGGCAGCTGGCGGGGCTTGTCGACCACGACGTCGAGGGTGACCGCGGGGTCGAGGTCGTCGACGTTGATGGTCGGCGGGGCGAGGCGGTGGTGCAGCGCGAGAATCGTGAAGATGCCCTCGACCGCGCCGGCCGCACCGAGCAGGTGACCGGTCATCGACTTCGTCGCCGACACGCACACGCCGTCGGTGGCCGCGCCCAGGGCGGCCCGGATCGACGTCGCCTCGGCGGTGTCGCCCACGGGCGTCGAGGTGGCGTGGGCGTTGAGGTGGCAGACGTCCGACGGTCCGGCGCCGGCCGCCTCGAGCGCCATGCGCATGGCACGGGCAGCTCCGGTGCCCTCAGGGTCCGGTGCCGCGATGTGGTGCGCGTCGCTGGTCAGCCCGGCACCGGCGACCTCGGCGTAGATGCGGGCGCCGCGGGCGCGGGCGTGCTCCTCGGACTCCAGGACGACGATCCCGGCGCCCTCGCCGAGGACGAAGCCATCGCGGTTGAGGTCGTAGGGGCGGCTAGCGCGGGCCGGGTCGTCGTTGCGTGTGGACAGCGCCTGCATCGCGGCGAACCCGGCGATCGGCAGGGGGTGGATCGCGGCCTCGGTGCCGCCCGCCACGACGATGTCGGCCCGGCCCGAGCGGATCATCTCGACCGCGTAGCTCATCGCCTCGGCGCCGGAGGCGCAGGCGCTGACCGGGGTGTGAACCCCGGCCCGGGCACCGAGCTCGAGGCTGACCGCAGCGGCCGGGCCGTTCGGCATCAGCATCGGGACGGTCAGCGGGAAGACCCGGCGGGGTCCCTTCTCCTTCAGCGTGTCGTAGGAGCTCAGCAGCGTCCAGACTCCACCGATGCCGCTGGCGACGACGACGCCCAGGCGCTCGCCCTCGACCTCGGGCGACCCGGCGTCCGCCCAGGCCTCGCGGGCGGCGATGAGGGCGTACTGCCCGGACGGGTCGAGCCGGCGGGTCTCTACCCGGGCGAGCTGCTCGATCGGCGGGACGGCGACGGAAGCGGCGAAGGTGACCGGCAGGTCGAGCTCGGCGACCCAGTCCTGGGTCAGCGTGCGGGCGCCGGAGGTGCCGTCGAGGGCCGCCTGCCAGGTCGTGGCGACGTCACCCCCGAGGGGGGTGGTGGCGCCGAGGCCGGTGACGACGACGCGACGGTTCGGGCTCGTGGCCATGCTCGGTCAGCTCCTCGAACGACTGCTGCTGGAAGGGGTTGGGGTGCTCCGGGGGCGGCGCCGGAGGAGACCGGGACGCCGCCCCCGGGGCGACGTGGGGGGCTGGGTCAGCCCTGGGCCTGCTGGATGTAGGCAACGGCGTCGCCGACGGTCGAGAGGTTCTTGACGTCGTCGTCGGGGATGCGGACGGAGAACTTCTCCTCGGCGTTGACCACGATCGTCATCATCGACAGCGAGTCGATGTCGAGGTCGTCGGTGAAGTTCTTGTCCATCTCGACGGAGTCGACGGGCAGACCGGTCTCCTCGTTGACGATCTCGGCGAGGCCGCTGAGGATCTCCTGCTCGCTGTTGGCCATTCGTGGCGCTCCTTGTGGTCGGTGACGTGGTGACGTGCGCGGTGCTGCCCGAGGTTCCCGTCGGGCCACGGGGGACTAGGGGAGGGTGACGACCTGCGCCGCGTACGACAGGCCGGCGCCGAAGCCGATCAGCAGGGCCAGGCCGCCGCTGGGCGCCTCGCCCTCGCGCAGCATGCGCTCCATGGCGAGCGGGATCGAGGCGGCGGAGGTGTTGCCGGTCTCGGCGATGTCGCGGGCGACCGGCACCTGCGGCGGCAGGCGGAGTGCCTTGATCATCGAGTCGATGATCCGCATGTTCGCCTGGTGGGGGATGAACGCGTCGAGCTGGTCGGCGCTGATGCCGGCCTTCTCGAGGGCCTGCTGGGCCACCGGAGCCATCTGCCAGACCGCCCAGCGGAAGACGGTCTGCCCGGCCATGGTGATGTGCGGCCAGTCGGTCTTGTGGTCGCGCACGTTGAGCCAGCTCTCGCGCTGGCGGATCGCGTCCCACTGCTCGCCGTCCGAACCCCACACGGTGGGGCCGATCCCTGGGGTGTCGGACGGGCCGATCACGACCGCACCGGCGCCGTCACCGAAGATGAACGCGGTGCCGCGGTCGTCGAGGTCGGTGAAGTCGGACAGCTTCTCGACCCCGACGACGAGCACGTGCTCGGCGCTGCCGCCGCGCACCATGTCGCCGGCGAGTGCGACGCCGTGGCAGAAGCCCGCGCACGCGGCGGAGATGTCCATCGCCGCGGCCGGGGTGGCGCCGAGCCGGTGAGTGAGCAGCGAGGCCGCCGACGGCGTCTGGAACGGATGGGTCACGGTGGCGACGAGGACGGCGCCGATCCGCGAGGCGTCCAGCCCGGCGGCCTGGAGTGCCTGCCTGCTGGCCGCCTCCGCCATGTCGACGACGCTCTCGTCGGGCGCGGCCCAGCGGCGCGACACGATGCCGGAGCGCTCGCGGATCCACTGGTCGCTTGAGTCGATCCGCTCGACCAGATCGGAGTTGGGGACGACGCGCTCGGGTCGGTAGCCGCCGACGCCCATGATGCGGGCGTGCGGGGCGCCACTGGGGGGTGAGATCTGCGCACCGGACGTCATGCCGGTACCTCCTGCGGGTGCAGCCGGACGATGGGCTGGCCGGGCGAGACGGGGTCGCCGTCCTCGACCAGCCACTCGACGATGCGACCCCCGTGGGGGGCGACGACGTCGTGGGTGTCGCGCAGCGTGGCGACCGTCGCGACGGTCTGCCCGTTGTCGACGCTGGCGCCGGCGTCGAGCGCCGTGAAGTGGACGGTGCCCTTGATGGGGGCGACGACCAGCCGCCAGGTCGGGCTCTGCGACAGGCCGCTGGACTGGCCGTGCCGGGCCACCATCTCGCGGGCCGCGTCGAGGTCGTCCGGCGTCTTGAGGGCCAGCGTCTCGACGTCCGGCAGGGCGCGCTTGACCAGGCCGGTCAGGGCACCGGCGGGAGGGATCTCGATGACGCCGGTGACGCCGATCTCGCGCATCGCCTCCATGCAGAGGTCCCAGCGCACCGGGTTGCTCACCTGGGAGACCAGGCGGCGCAGCACCTCGCGGCCGTCGTGCACGACGTGACCGTCGGCGTTCGACAGCAGCCGGGTGCGCGGGTCGTGGGTCGTCATCGCCCGGGCGTATCCCGCCAGGACGTCGACCGCGGGCCGCATGTGCTCGGTGTGGAACGCGCCGGCCACCTGCAGCGGCACCAGCCGCGCCTTGGCCGGCCCGTCGTCCTTGAACGCGGCGAGCTGCTCGAGCGTGCCGGCCGCGACGACCTGCCCGGCGCCGTTGGCGTTGGCCGCCGTCAGCCCGTGCCGGCTCAGCGCGGCGGCGACGTCGTCGGGGTCGCCGCCGAGTACCGCGGTCATGCCGGTAGGGGTGACCGCGCTCGCGGCGGCCATGGCCTTGCCGCGCTCACGGACGAACACCATGGCCTGCTCGGCCGACAGGACGCCGGCGCCGGCGGCCGCGGTGATCTCGCCGACGCTGTGCCCGGCGCCCGCGGCGACCTGGCGGAACGCCTCGGCCGGGTGCGGGAACAGGGCGAGCAGCGAGACCATGCCGCTCGCCACGATGAGCGGCTGGGCGATCGCGGTGTCGCGGATCGTGTCGGCGTCGGACTCGGTGCCGTGCGTCAGCAGGTCGATGCCTGCGACGGCGGACAGCCAGTTCAGCCGCTCCTCGAAGCCCGGGACCTCCAGCCAGGGGCGCAGGAAGCCGGGAGTCTGGGAGCCCTGTCCGGGGCAGGCGATGACGAGCACCTCTCTACCCTCGCTGCTGACGGCCCGTCCGGGGGCTGCCGACGCGGACCAACTCTCGAGGGCAGTCTTGGAGGTTTCCTACAAACGCGCCGCTCAGGCGCCAGGCAGCGGGCGCACCGGCCGCAGCGGCTCGCCGACCGCCTGGCCGATGCTGCGCCGGGGTGAGTCCGCCAGCCGACCCAGGGCGAGCGCCACCCGGACGACGTACGCGTCGCGCGGCTGCATGACGTCGTACCCGCAGGTCTCGGCGGCGCGGCGCAATCGGTACCGGACGGTGTTCGGGTGCACGAACAGGATGCGGGCCGAGGCCTCCAGTGAGCCGCCCGCCTCGAGGTAGGTAGTGACCGTGTCGAGCAGGCTGCCCCGGCCGTCGTGCAGCGGCCGGTAGACGCGGTCGACGAGCGCCCGCCGGGCCGGGGTGTCACCGGCCAGCACCCGCTCGGGCAGCAGGTCGTCGGCCAGGACCGGACGCGGCGCCTCCGGCCAGGCGCGGGCCGCCACCAGGCCGGCCAGCGCCGCCCGCGCCGAGCGCCCCGCAGCGAACAGGTGCGGCACGGTGGGGCCGACGACGACCGGGCCGGTGGCGAAGCAGGCGTCGAGTCCCTGGGTGGTGCGCAGCGCGTCCGCCACCCCGCCGAGCACGGCCACCAGCCGGCCACCCTGCACTGCACCGAGCGCGTCGACGTCGAACCTCCTGGCCTGCTGCCGCAGCGCCTCGACCACCTCTGCGGCGGCACCGGGGGAGGCCTCGCCGGCCACCACGACGACGTCCGTCTGCGCGTCCCAGCCGAGCGCTGCGGCGCGCGACTGCAGCGCGTCGTCGGCCTCGCCGCGAAGAACGGCGTCGACCACCAGCGACTCCAGCCGCGCGTCCCAGGCGCCGCGCGACTCGGCTGCCTGCGCGTAGACCTCCGCGGCGGCAAAGGCGACCTCCCGGGAGTACCGCAGCACGGCCTCGCGCAACGCCTGCTCGTCACCAGGGGCGGCCAGCTCGTCCACCTGGTCCTCGACCACGTCGACGACCGTGCGGACCAGGTCCAGCGTCTGGCGCAGGGTGACCGAGCGGGTCAGCTCACGCGGGGCGGTGCCGAACACGTCGGCGGTGATCTCCAGCACGCCGGACGGGTTGCGGAACCACGCAAGGAACGCGCCGACTCCCGCCTGGGCCACCAGCCCGACCCACGAGCGGTCTTCGGCCGACAGCGCGCGGTACCACGGATGCGATGCCTCCATCCGGGCCGTCGCCAGCCGCGCCAGGTCGGGCATGCCCTGCTCGATCCGGCGTCGCGTGCGCGCTCCCGCCGCCCGTGCTGCCACAGCGGCAGCCTAGTGCGTTCTTTGTGGCGGCAACACAATGGTCACAGGAAGGTGACGGGCCTGTCACCGGGGACGCTGCACACGATCAGCGGCTGCCACCTGGCCCAGGCTGGGTTATGGTCGCAGTGCGGGTGGGACCGGGTCAGGCCTGAGCCCTGCCGCTTCGCGCTGGCAGGGAGGTGCCGTGGGACTGCTCGACCGACTGCGGGGACGGGTGCGTGCGAGGTCTGCGGCCTCCGCCCCCGGTGCCCCTGCGCCCGCCCGGCTGCGACGCCGCCGAGTGGTGGGGCCGGAGTCCGACGACCACCAGATCACCCTGCGGGCCCGCCTGCATGACGACCCCAACGACAGCGAGGCCTTCGCGGCCCTCGCCGAGGTGGTCCGCCGGCAGGCGGCGGAGGGTCACGAGGACGCCGAGCGCCGTCCCCGGGCCGCGAACGACGCCGTGTGGGCACTGGCCGAGGAGCTCGCCCACAGCTCCCGCGCGTGGTACCCGCTGATCGAGCTCGGTCGCCTCTCGCTGCACGAGGACCTCGAGGGGGCTCAGCGCCGGCTGGCCATCGCCGTCGAACGCGAGCCCACCGGCCGGGCCCTGGCCGAGGGGCTGGCCATGCTGCGCCGCGAGGGCATGCCCGAGGTGGCGCTGTCGCTCGGGGTCGGCCACTGGCGACCGCGCGAACACGTGCCGGGCGCGGGTCGCGAGCTGGTCCAGGCTGCGGCCGAGGCCGGCCGGATCGGCGAGGCCCGCCGGCACCTGGACGCGCTCGCCGAGAACCCCGAGGCCGACGTCATCGACCTGCGTGACCAGCTCGACGCGCTGGCCGCGCGCCGGCGGGGCACCGCCCGCGCCTGACCGCCCGCCCGGGCCGAACGTGCATGATCACCGCCATTCTTCCTGCGGTGATCATGCACGTTCGCCCTGCTGTCAGGCGTCGCCTCCGGCGTTGCCCGAGGTGCCGGCGCTGACGTCGAGCAGCCGGTACTTCTCGGCCGCCTCCCGCGCAGCCCGGACGTCGATCTCACCGCGCGCGGCGAGAGCCTGCAGCGCCCGCACGGCCACCGACGGCCCGTCGATGTGGAAGTGCCGCCGCGCCGCGGGGCGGGTGTCGGACAACCCGAACCCGTCCGCCCCCAGCGTCGCGTAGTCGGTCGGCACCCACTCGCGGATCTGGTCCGGGACGGCGCGCATGTAGTCGCTCACCGCGACCACCGGACCCTGCCGTCCGGCCAGCTGCTGGGTGACGAACGGCGTCCGGGCCGGCTCGTCGGGGCTGAGGAAGGCGTGCTGGTCGCAGGCGAGGCCGTCGCGACGCAGCTCGTTCCACGAGGTGACGCTCCACACGTCGGCGTCCACGCCGAAGTCCTGGCCGAGCAGCTCCTGGGCCTCCAGCGCCCACGGAACCCCCACGCCGGAGGCGAGCAGCTGCACCCGCGGCCGTCCGGTGTCGGTCTGTCCTGACTGCAGCAGGTAGATCCCCTTGAGCAGCCCGTCGACGTCCAGGCCCTCCGGCTCGGCCGGCTGCACGATCGGCTCGTTGTAGACCGTCAGGTAGTAGTAGATGTTCTCGGGCGAGTCGCCGTACATGCGCCGGATGCCGTCGCGCACGATGTGCCCGATCTCGTAGCCGTACGCCGGGTCGTACGCCACCACGGCCGGGTTGGTCCCGGCCAGGATCGGCGAATGGCCGTCCGCGTGCTGCAGCCCCTCACCGGTGAGCGTGGTGCGCCCGGCGGTGGCGCCGATGAGGAACCCGCGCGCCATCTGGTCGGCTGCGGCCCAGAGCCCGTCGCCGGTGCGCTGGAAGCCGAACATCGAGTAGAAGACGTAGACCGGGATCATCGGCTCGCCGTGGGTCGAGTACGACGTCCCGGCGGCCGTGAACGCGGCGACCGAGCCACCCTCGTTGATCCCGACGTGCAGGATCTGGCCGGTCTTCGACTCCTTGTAGGCGAGCATCAGGTCGGCGTCGACCGATACGTAGTTCTGCCCGTGCGGGTTGTAGATCTTCGCCGTCGGGAAGAACGAGTCCATGCCGAAGGTGCGTGCCTCGTCCGGGATGATCGGCACGATCCGCGGGCCGAACTCCTGGTCGCGCATCAGGTCTCGCAGCAAGCGCACGAACGCCATCGTCGTGGCGATCTGCTGCTTGCCCGACCCGCGCTTGAGGACCTCGTACGTCGAGTCCGGCGGCAGGCTGAGCGAGCGCCCGTGCGAGCGGCGGGCCGGCATCGAGCCGCCGAGCTTGGACCGACGCTCGTGCGCGTACTTGATCGTGTCGTCGTCCGCGCCCGGGTGGTAGTACGGCGGGCGGTACGGATCGGCCTCGAGCTGGGCGTCGGTGATCGGGATGCGCAGGCTGTCGCGCAGCAGCTTGAGGTCGTCGAGGGTGAGCTTCTTCATCTGGTGCGTGGCGTTGCGGCCCGCGAAGTGCGGGCCGAGCCCGTACCCCTTGATGGTCTGCGCCAGGACGACCGTGGGCTGGCCGGTGTGGTGCACGGCGGCGTCGTACGCGGCGTACATCTTGCGGTAGTCGTGGCCGCCGCGCTTGAGCTTCCAGATGTCGTCGTCCGACAGCTTCTCGACCATCTTGCGGGTGCGGGGGTCGCGGCCGAAGAAGTGCTCGCGGATGTAGGCGCCGTCGTTGGCCCGGTAGGTCTGGTAGTCACCGTCGGTCGTGGTGTTCATCAGGTGCACCAGGGCGCCGTCGCGGTCGGCCGCGAGCAACGGGTCCCACTCACGGCCCCAGGTCACCTTGACGACGTTCCACCCAGCGCCCCGGAACGAGGACTCCAGCTCCTGGATGATCTTGCCGTTGCCGCGGACCGGCCCGTCGAGCCGCTGCAGGTTGCAGTTGACCACGAAGGTGAGGTTGTCGAGCTCCTCGAAGCCGGCCACGTGCAGGAGGCCGCGGCTCTCCGGCTCGTCCATCTCGCCGTCACCGAGGAACGCCCACACGCGTTGCTGGCTGGTGTCCTTGATGCCGCGGGCGTGCAGGTACTTGTTGAACTGCGCCTGGTAGATCGCGTTGATCGGGCCGAGGCCCATCGACACGGTCGGGAACTGCCAGAAGTCCGGCATCAGGCGGGGGTGGGGGTACGACGGCATGCCGCCGCCGGGGTGGCTGAGCTCCTGGCGGAAGCCGTCGAGCTGGTCCTCGCTGAGTCGGCCCTCGAGGAACGCGCGAGCGTAGATGCCGGGGGAGGCGTGCCCCTGGAAGTAGATCTGGTCGCCGCCGCCCTCGTGGTCGTTGCCGCGGAAGAAGTGGTTGAAGCCGACCTCATAGAGCGTGGCGCTCGAGGCGTAGCTGCTGATGTGGCCGCCGACGCCGATGCCAGGTCGCTGCGCGCGGTGCACGATGACCGCGGCGTTCCAGCGCAGCCAGGCGCGGTAGCGGCGCTCGACCTCCTCGTCGCCCGGGAACCAGGGCTCGGCCTCCGGACTGATCGTGTTGATGTAGTCCGTGGCGGTGAGGCTCGGCACCCCGACGTGCATCTCGCGGGCGCGTTCGAGCAGCTTCAGCATCAGGTAGCGCGTCCGGGTGCGGCCCTTCTCATCGAGCACGCCGTCGAGGGACTCCAGCCACTCCCGCGTCTCGTCCGGGTCGATGTCCGGCAGCTGGCTCGGCATCCCGTTCAGGATGGGGCCGGCGTCCTCTCGACTGCTCACGGTGGTCCTCTCTCGCGGCTGATGACCCCTCCATCCTGCCCCTCGCCGATGGCGCCGTCACATCTACCCGTCGGTAGCGCGGCCTGCGGGCAGGCACGAAGGGGGTGCGGTGCGCTGTGCGCGCACCGAAGCGCGAATGTGCCTGCCCGCCGGGCGGCCACTACCGTCCTGCGCCATGGACACCGTGGAGCTGAGCATCCGCACCGGCGACGCCGAGCGCGTCGTCGACCTCACCTCGCGCTGCGAGCGAGTTCCTCACCGAGGCGAGCGCACGGGACGGCCTGCTGCACGTGTTCGTGCCGCACGCCACGGCCGGTCTGGCCGTCATCGAGACCGGAGCCGGCAGCGACGACGACCTGCTGGCTGCACTGCGCGAGCTGCTGCCGCCAGCCGGTCCGGCCGGCGCGGGCTGGCAGCACCGGCACGGGTCGGCCGGGCACGGTCGCGACCACGTGCTGCCCGGTCTGCTACCGCCGTACGCGACGCTCCCGGTCGTGGGTGGCCGGCTGGCGCTGGGCACCTGGCAGAGCGTGGTGTTGGTCGATACGAACGTGGACAACCCCGAGCGCACGGTGCGGCTGTCGTTCCTCGCCGGCTGAGACCCCGCGCTAGCCGGCGGCGCTGCCGAGCCCGAGCCTCGCCCCGCCGGCGTAGACCGTCATCCGCGGCGGACGCAGGAACCCGACCAGCGTCAGGCCCGCCTCAAGGGCGAGCTCGACGGCGAGGCTCGACGGTGCCGAAACGGCTGCCAGGCAAGGGATCCCGGCCATCATCGCCTTCTGGGTCAGCTCGAACGACGCCCGGCTGCTGACCACCAGAACGCATCCGGTGAGGGGAAGGCGCTGCTCGCGGGCGGCCCAGCCGATCAGCTTGTCGACCGCGTTGTGCCGGCCGATGTCCTCGCGGACGGCGAGCAGCTCGCCGTCCGCGGTGAACAGCCCGGCAGCGTGCACGCCACCCGTGCGGTCGAACACCTTCTGCCGGCTGCGCAACGCCTCCGGCAGGCCCAGCAAGGTCACGGGGTCGAGCCGCATGGTGTCGTCGGCCACGGCGTACGGCGAGCGCAGCCGGACGGCGTCGATGCTGGTCTTGCCGCAGACGCCGCAGGAGGACGTCGCCGCGAACGTGCGCTCCATCGAGACGTCGGGCAGCACGACGCCCGGGCGCAGCGTGACGTCGACGACGTTGAACGTCGGCCGTCCGTCGTCGTCCTCGTCCTGGCAGTGCATGAGGTGGCTGACGTCGTCCGCCGAGCCAACCAGCCCCTCGCTCACCAGGAAGCCGAGCGCGAGGTCGAAGTCGTCACCGGGCGTGCGCATCGTGACGGTGAGCGGGCGGCCGCCGACCCGCACCTGCAGCGGCTCTTCGACGGTCACCGTGTCGACCCGGGTGACGACCTGCTGGCCGTCCTCGCTCAGGGTGAGGCGCTGTGCCGGAGTGCGCGTGGTGACCCGTCCCATGCGGTCAGCCTCGCACGCGCGAGCCGGCGCAGCGATCCCGCACAGCGCCCGGTCGCGCAGCCCGCCGCGGGCTGACGGACCCCCCGCGCGGCCGTCCACCACGCGGTCGGCTGTGGAGAGCCGCTTGCGCTCAGCCCTGCGCTCTAGTGGACTACGGGCACGTCGGGCCGCAATGCCGGGCGTGGTCCGGGGCGATCGCGCCGGGCCAGAGGCAGGGATGAGGGCTCGAGGGAGTGGGAAACGTGAGTGCCACCGCGGACGACGCGGCTGACCGGGGGTTCGTCGGGCGCCTGGGTCTGCAGCACGGCCAGGTCGTGCAGGAGCTCGGCTGGCACGAGGAGGTCGACGACGGCATCCGCGTCGCGATCGAGGACGCCGTCGACGGTGACCTGCTGGACGAGGAAGCGGACGACGTCGCCGACCTGGTGCTGCTGTGGTGGCGCGAGGAGGACGGCGACCTGGTCGACGCGCTCGTGGACGCCCTCACCAACCTCGCCGAGCGTGGCGCAGTCGTGCTGCTGACCCCGAAGGCGGGGCGCGACGGGCACGTACCGCCCAGCGAGGTCGTCGAGGCGGCGCTGGCCGCCGGCCTGCACGGCACGAGCACCTTCAGTGCCGGGCGAGACTGGAGTGCCACCCAGCTCGTCGCACCCAAGACCGCACGACGCTGAGCCGCGCCCGGCGCACCCGCTCGCCCGGCTGATACCCCCGCCCCCTGCGCATCCGACCCCGTTCGAAAGGCACGACGCATGTCCGAGCAGTCCACTCCCGCCATCGGCGCGCCCGCGCCGGACTTCCGCCTGCGCAACCAGCACGGCGAGCAGGTCGCGCTGTCCGACTTCCGCGGCCAGCGCGCGGTGCTCGTCGTGTTCTATCCGTTCGCCTGGTCAGGCATCTGCACCGGCGAGCTGTGCGAGATCCGCGACGACCTGGCCGCCTACGAGAGCGACGCCGTGCAGGTGCTGGCGGTCTCGTGCGACCCGATGAACACGCTGCGCGCCTGGGCCGAGGACCAGAAGTACACCTTCCCGCTGCTGTCCGACTTCTGGCCGCACGGCGAGGCGGCGCGTGCCTACGGCGTGCTCAACGAGAAGACCGGCGGGGCCGGCCGCGGCAGCTTCCTCGTCGACACCGCGGGCGTCCTGCGCTGGAGCGTCGTCAGCCACCCCGGCCAGCCGCGCGACACGCACGCGTACCGTGAGGCGGTCGCCGCCCTCTGAGCGGCGAGCAGGGCCTGTAGCTCAGCTGGTAGAGCACCGCGTTTACACCGCGGGTGTCGTCGGTTCGAACCCGGCCGGGCCCACCCACCACCACCTGGCGCGCCGTCTGACGCCTCCCGGGGAGCGAGTAGTTTGCCTGGAGTGACCACGACGAACCACGCGCTGGCCGAGCCGCCGCGACTGTCCGCCGTGCTGACCGCGCTGGACGCGCTCTACCCGCCCTCAAGCGCGCAGGACTGGGACGCGGTCGGCCTGGTCTGCGGCGATGTCGACCAGGTGGTGCGCAAGATCCTGTTCGTCATCGACCCCACGGCGGCCGTCGTCGACGAGGCGCTCGAGTGGGGCGCCGACCTGATCGTGTCGCACCACCCGCTGCTGCTGCGCCCGGTCAGTGCCGTGCCGACCAGCAGCCCGAAGGGGCGCATCGTGCACCGGCTGATCCGAGCCGGGTGCGCGCTGTACGTCGCGCACACCAACGCGGACATCGCCGTGCCGGGCGTGAGCGACGCCCTGGCACGGGTGCTCGGGCTGGACCATCTGGAGCCGCTCAGTCCCCTGCCGGTCGCGGAGCTCGACAAGGTCGTGGTGTTCGTCCCGACGGCGTCCGCGGCGACGGTGGTCGACGCGCTCGCCGCGGCCGGCGCTGGTGAGCTCGGCGACTACAGCCGCTGCGCCTGGACGTCGGCCGGCACCGGAACGTTCACCCCCGGCCCGGGCGCGACGCCGTCGGTCGGCCGGGTGGGCCGGATCGAGCAGGTCGACGAGACGCGGGTCGAGATGGTGCTGCAGCGACGGCGGCGCGGCGACGTCGTGCGCGCGCTGCGCGCGTCGCACCCCTACGAGGAACCGGCCTTCGACGTGCTGGAGCTGGTGGACGACGGCAACGGCTCGGGCGTGGGGCGGGTCGGGACGCTCGTCGAGCCGGTGACCCTCGACCAGTTCGCCCGCCTCGTCGCGACCGCGCTGCCGTTCACCGTGCAGGGCGTGCGGGTCAGCGGCAACAAGGACGCCCTGGTGCAGCGGGTGGCGGTCGCCGGGGGATCGGGCGACGACCAGTTCGCTGCGGTGCGGGCCAGCGGCGCCGACGTGTTCCTCACTGCTGACCTGCGACACCACCCGGCGTCCGAGGCCCGCGAGGCGGCCGGCGACGGCACGCCCTACCTCGTCGACGTCTCGCACTGGGCGAGTGAGTGGCCGTGGCTGGCGGGGTGCGAGAGCCGGCTCGTCGCCGCCCTCGGCGACCTGGGCAGTACGGTGGAGACCCGCGCCAGCACGACGCGTACCGACCCGTGGACGATGCACGTCCCCAGCCGAGGGAGCACCAACTGATCGCGCCCACGACCGACCAGTGGCGGCTGCTCGACGTCCAGGCCCTCGACACCCGTCTGGACCAGATCGCGCACCGGGAGCGGACGCTTCCCGAGCACGCTGAGCTGGCTGAGGTGAGCGCTCGCGCGAGCGTCATCGCGGACGAGCTCGTCGGAGTCGAGACGCAGGCGAGCGACACCCAGCGCGAGGTCGCGAAGGCCGAGGCGGACGTCGAGCAGGTCCGCCAGCGGGCCGACCGCGACCGAGCGCGCCTGGAGGCGGGTCAGGGCGGGCACAAGGAGCTCGAGTCGCTGCAGCACGAGCTGGCCACGCTCGGCCGCCGGCAGAGCGACCTGGAGGACGCCGAGCTCGAGGTGATGGAGCGGCTCGAGGCCCTGACCCAGGAGGTCGACCGGCTCACCGCCGAGCGGGACGAGCTGCAGGCGACCGTGGCGGCGGTGACCGCCCGGCGCGACAGCGCCCTCGGTGCCCTGGCCGACGAGCGCGAGAAGCTGCACCGCGACCGCACCGGCATGATCGCCGGGCTGGACGCGCCACTGCTCGCCCTCTACGAGAAGATCCGCGCCAACAGCGGCACCGGCGCCGCCATGCTGCGGGCCCGCCGGTGCGAGGGCTGCCACATGGAGCTCAACCCGCAGGACCTGCAGCGCATCCGCTCCGCCGCCGACGACGAGGTCGTCCGCTGTGAGGACTGCGGACGGATCCTGGTCCGCACCGGCGAGTCAGGGCTGTGACGCGCCGGTTCGTCGTCGAGGCGGACGGCGGGTCGCGCGGCAACCCTGGTCCAGCGGCGTACGGGGCGCTCGTGCGCGACGCCGAGTCCGGTGAGGTCCTGGTCGAGGAGGCCGAGTCCATCGGCATCGCCAGCAACAACGTCGCCGAGTACGGCGGGCTGGTCGCCGGCCTGCGGGCCGCTGTGGCCCTCGACCCGGACTGCACCATCGAGGTGCGGATGGACTCCAAGCTCGTGGTCGAGCAGATGTCCGGGCGCTGGAAGATCAAGCACGAGGACATGCGCCGGCTGGCCGGCCAGGCCCGGCAGGTCGTCGACCCGAGCCGGGTCCGGTACACCTGGATCCCGCGCGAGCTCAACAAGGCGGCCGACAAGCTGGCCAACGAGGCGATGGACGACGCGGGCCGCGGGCTGCCGTGGCGCGGCCGGGGCGTCACCGCCGAGCTCGGCGACACCCGCAGGACAGCACCCGCCCTGCCCGAGCCCGCCCAACCCGCCCAGCCCGCCCAACCCGCCGAGCCGCTGCTGCCGGCCGAGCCGGCGGACGTCGGCCCTGGCACCACGCTCGTCCTGGTGCGCCACGCGGTCACCGAGCACACCAGCGAGCGGCGGTTCAGCGGCAGCGGTGGTGCTGACCTGCCGCTCAGCGACCTCGGCGCCCAGCAGGCGCAGGCGCTCGCACAGGCCCTCGCCGAAGCCGGGCCGTTCGACGCCGTGATCGCCTCGCCGCTGGCCCGGGCCCAGCAGACCGCTGCGGTCGTGGCCGAGCGCCTCGGCCTCACCGTCCGCACCGACGACGCCTGGACCGAGGGCGGCTTCGGCGCGTGGGAGGGCCTGACGACCGCCCAGGTGGTTGCGGGCTGGCCGGACGAGCACGCGGCGTGGCTCGCGTCGTCCGCGGTGGCGCCGCCCGGCGGCGAGAGCCTGGACGCGCTCGACGCCAGGGTTCGCCGGGCACGCGACCGCACCCTGGCCCGCCACCCCCGCGCCCGCGTCCTCGTCGTCAGCCACGCCGGCCCGATCAAGGCGCTGGTCTGCGCCGCGCTCGGTACCGCCCCCGCCGTGGCCTGGCGGTTGGAGTCCTCGCCGGCGTCGGTGAGCAGCACCAGCTGGTGGTCCGACGGCGGTTCGCGCGTCGTCTCGTTCAACGAGACCGCGCATCTGCTCGCAGCTGGTCTCGCCCTACGCTGAGGGCCATGAGCCAGCCCACCCCTCAGGCCCGGCTGCGGTACCGGGTGCTCACCGGCCCCGACGACCGCTCCTTCTGCGAGCGGATCAGCGAGGCGCTGGACTCCGGCTACGTGCTGCACGGCTCCCCGAGCCTCACCACGGTGGAAGGGCGCGTCGTGGTGGCCCAGGCCCTGGTGCTGCCGGACCCCGCACCGTGAGTGCCGACGGGCCTGCCGGCTGGCGACCGGACACCCTTGCCGTCCGGGGCGGCCTGGCGCGCAGCGGTTTCGAGGAGACCGCCGAGGCGCTCTATCTGACCTCGGGGTTCGTCTATCAGACCGCGGCGGACGCCGAGGCTGCTTTCGCCGGGGAGGTCGACCGGTTCGTCTACTCGCGCTATGGCAACCCGACCGTGCGCGGGTTCGAGGAGCGGCTGCGCCTGCTCGAGGGGGCGCCGGCCTGCTTCGCCACGGCTAGCGGCATGGCGGCGGTCTGGGTGGCCATGGCCGCCCTGGTGTCGGCCGGCGACCGCGTCGTGGCCGCCCGCAGCCTGTTCGGCTCGTGCTACGTCGTGCTGGACGAGATCCTGCGCCGGTTCGGCGTGCACACCGACTTCGTCGACGGGCATGACCTCGACCAGTGGCGGGCGGCGCTGAGCACGCCCGCGGCGGCCGTCTTCTTCGAGTCGCCGTCCAACCCGATGCAGGAGCTGGTCGACGTACGGGCCGTGTGCGAGATCGCGCACGCCGCTGGCGCGCAGGTGGTCGTCGACAACGTGTTCGCCACGCCGGTGCTGCAACGCCCGCTCGACCTCGGCGCCGACGTCGTCGTCTACTCGGCCACCAAGCACATCGACGGCCAGGGCCGCACCCTGGGCGGTGCCGTGCTGGGAACCCGCGAGTTCATCGACGGTCCGGTGCAGGTGCTGATGCGGCACACCGGACCCTCGCTGAGCCCGTTCAACGCGTGGGTGCTCACCAAGGGGCTGGAGACGCTGTCGATGCGGGTCGAGCGGCAGACCGCCTCGGCGCTGGCCCTCGCCGAGCACCTCCAGGCACATCCGAGGGTGCGGTGGGTGCGCTACCCCTTCCTGGACTCCCACCCGCAGCGCGAGCTGGCCGGCCGCCAGATGAGTGGCGGTGGCACCGTGGTCACGCTCGAGCTCGACGGCGGCAAGGCCGAGGCGTTCGCACTGCTCGACGCGCTCAGCTGCATCGACATCAGCAACAACCTCGGCGACGCGAAGTCCCTCATCACGCATCCGGCCACCACGACGCACCGCCGACTCGGCGTCGAGGGGCGAGCCGCCGTCGGCATTACCGACGGGGTGGTGCGGCTCTCGGTGGGGCTCGAGGACGCCCGCGACCTGCGGGACGACCTCGATCGCGCCCTCGCGGCGGGCTGACGCCCGCGACGTTCCCTCAGATGGTCCCCCGTTCGGCCGATAGGTCGATGGGCAGACCGCCGCAATGCCGAGGGAGACGTGGTGGACGACACGGACGAGATCGTCCAGGAGTTCTTGGTCGAGAGCCATGAGAACCTGGACCAGCTCGACCGCGATCTCGTGCGGCTCGAGCGCGAACCCGACTCCCGGGACCTGCTCGCGGGCATCTTCCGCACCATCCACACCATCAAGGGGACCAGCGGGTTCCTGGCGTTCGGGCGGCTCGAGGCCCTGACCCACGTCGGCGAGAACCTGCTCGCCCGGCTGCGGGACGGCAAGGCGACGATGACGCCTGACGTGGCCGACGGTCTGCTGGCCATGGTGGACGCCGTCCGCGCCCTGCTCGCCGCGATCGAGGCCGGCGGCACCGAGGGGGACGTCGACGTCGCGCCGGTCGTGGCCGTCGTCCAGCGGTTGCTGGACGGTCCGGCCGAGCCCGAGCCTGCGGCCGAGACCGACCACCACGTCGAGGCGGACGTCGACGACGAGCTCGACCCCGAGTCGCCGTCCCCGGAGGAGCCCGACCAGGCGCCCCGGCGGGCCGCCACTGACCAGTCGGTGCGCGTCGACGTCGAGCTGCTCGACTCGCTCATGCGTCAGGTCGGCGAGCTCGTGCTGTGCCGCAACCAGATCGTGCGCCAGGCCGGACTGCAGGACGACACGGACCTGGTGCACTCGTCCCAGCGGCTCTCGCTCATCGCGAGCGAGCTCCAGGAGGGCGTCATGCGCACCCGGATGCAGCCGATCGACCACCTGTGGTCGAAGCTGCCCCGCGTGGTGCGCGACCTCGCGGCCCAGTGCGGCAAGCAGGTGCGACTGGAGCTGCACGGGGGCGAGACCGAGCTCGACCGGACGCTGCTGGAGGCGGTCAAGGATCCGCTCACGCACCTGGTGCGCAACGCGGTCGACCACGGGCTGGAGTCCCCGGCCGAGCGGACTGCCGCCGGCAAGGCCGACGAGGGCGTCCTGACGCTGCGGGCCTTCCACGAGGGCGGCCAGGTGGTCGTCGAGGTCACCGACGACGGCGCCGGCATCCGGCCGGAGCTGATCCGCGAAGCGGCCTCCGAGCGAGGCCTGCTGACACCCGCCCAGCTCGCCCAGCTCAGCGGGCCAGAGGTCCTGCAACTGGTCTTCGCCCCGGGGTTCTCCACCGCGGCGGCCGTCACCAACGTCTCCGGACGCGGCGTCGGCATGGATGTGGTCAAGACCAACATCGAGGCGATCGGCGGCACGATCGAGCTCGAGTCGGTGCCTGGCCACGGCACCACCTGCCGGCTGCGGATCCCGTTGACGCTGGCGATCATCTCCTCGCTGACGATCGAGTGCGCCGGCGACCGGTACGCCGTGCCGCAGGTCAACCTGGCCGAGCTCGTTGCCCTGGACGCCCACGAGGCCTCGCGCCAGCTCGAGCGGGTCGCCTCGGCGGAGGTCTACCGGCTGCGCGGGAGCCTGCTGCCGATCGTGCGGCTCGCCGACGTCCTGGGCGTCGGGTCGGCGCGCGCTGACGGTCAGGTCGTCATCGCCGTCCTGCAGGCCGACGGACGGCGGTTCGGCCTGATCGTCGACCGCGTGCTGAACGCCGAGGAGATCGTCGTCAAGCCCCTGTCCTCGCGGCTCCGGTCGATCGGCGTCTACTCCGGCGCGACCATCCTCGGCGACGGGTCGGTCGCGCTCATCCTCGACGTCCAGAACCTCGCCAAGCGCACCCTGCGCCCGGACACGATCGTGCGCGCCGCGGCGGTTCCCGAGATGGTCGCGGTCGAGCCCGACGCGTCGGCCCGGGTCCTGCTCGCCGGCGTCGGTGGCGGACGGCGCGTGGCGATTCCCGTCGCGATGGTGACCCGGCTGGAGCAGGTGCGGGCCGACCGGGTCGAGCGGGTCGGGCGTCGCGAGGTCATCCAGTACCGCGGCGCGATCGTGCCCATCGTGCGGCTCGCCGAGCACCTGCACGCCCGCAGCACCCGCCCGGACGACGACCTGCTGCTCGTGGTCTACAGCAGCCGCGGTCGCAGCGTGGCGCTCGTCGTCGACGAGGTCGTCGACATCGTGGACGCCGTCGACGTCCGCAGCGACGTCGAGGACGACGGCCTGCTGGGATCGGCGGTGGTGCGCGAGCGGGTCATCGAGCTGCTCGACGTGCGCGCCGCGGTGCTCGCCGCGGACCCCGAGTTCTTCACCCACGAGCCGAGCGGGCTGGGCGCGCTCGACGCGCACGACCGGCGGGAGCCGGCATGCTGACCCAGCTCGCGACCTTCACCCTGGACGCGCACACCTTCGGCATCGACGTCGACCAGGTGCAGGAGGTGCTGCGCTCGCAACCGCGCACCCGGGTGCCGCTGGCGCCGCCGCACGTGGTCGGCCTGGTGAACCTGCGCGGCCAGGTGATGGACGCGATCGACTTGCGCGTGCCCCTCGGGCTGCCACCCCGCGTCGGTGGCGAGCCGATGGTCGTCGTCGTCCGGGTCGGTGGCGAGCCGGTCAGCCTGCTCGTCGACTCCATCGGCGACGTCGTCGAGGTTGCCGAGGCCGACTTCGAACCACCGCCCGACACGCTCATCGACGCCCGCCGTGACCTGATCCTCGGCGCGTACAAGCTCCCCAACCTGCTCCTGCTCGCCCTCAACGCCGACCGTGTGGTCGGGGTATGACCACCGACGTCATGTCGCCGGAAGGAACACCGATGTCCGCTCCCACCGCAGATCGCGCTGCCCCCCGCCGCAGCCCCTTGCGGCTGCTGCGCAACCGCAGCGTCCGCACGCAGATCCTGACGGCGGTCGGGGCCCTCGCGCTGGTGTCGCTCGTGGTCGCGGGGCTCGCACTCACCGGGATGTCGCGGCAGTCCGCCACGACCCAGCAGCTGGTGCGCGTTCAGGGCGGGCTGGCGGCCGACCGCGCCATCGTGCAGCAGGACCAGCTCAAGGCCAGGCTGCTGGTGGCGCAGGTGGCCGCCAGCACCAGCAAGGACCAGAAGCAGATCTGGGCCCAGCAGGTCGCTGCGAACGACAACGAGCTGGCGGCGGCGACGGCCCGGCTCGACCGGGCGGGCGGCGCGGCGGTCATGCCCTCGTGGGCGGCCTTCGTGACCGGGTTCGAGCGCTGGAAGAGCCTGCGGGACACCGTCCTGCTGCCCGCCGCGCTGGCCGGCCAGGACGAGGCGTACTCCCGTGCAGCCATCGACCAGTCGGAGCCGCTGGTGCGCACCTACCTCGCCAGCCTCGACGCGGCCGGCCACGAGCTCAGTGCCTACACCACCCGGCAGGCGGGAGCAGCGCGCAGCGCCGCGCGCGCCGCCAGCGCCGGGATCGTGCTTGCTCTGGTGGCCGGGCTCGCGCTCGGGGTCGGCCTCGGGATCTCGGTGGCGGCGGTCATCGTGCGCTCGCTGCGTCGGGTGCAGCGGGCGTTGGTGGCGATGGCGGGTGGTGATCTGACGGCGCGGGCGGTGGTGTCGGGTCGTGATGAGGTGGCGCAGATGGCGGCGGCGTTGAATGAGGCGCAGGAGTCGGTGCGGTCGGTGGTGGAGCAGGTGGCGGTGTCGGCGTCGGCGGTGGCGTCGTCGTCGGAGGAGCTGTCGGCGTCGGGTGAGGCGGTGGCGTCGGGGGCGCGGGAGGCCAGTGCGCAGGCGGGGGTGGTGGCGGCTGCGGCGGAGCAGGTGTCGCGCAACGTGCAGACGGTGGCGGCGGGTTCGGAGCAGATGGGTGCCTCGATCCGGGAGATCGCGGTGTCGGCCAATGAGGCGGCTCGGGTGGCGTCGCAGGCGGTGGGGGTGGTGGAGTCGACGAACTCCTCGGTGGCGGCGTTGGGGTCCAGCTCGGTGCAGATCGGGAATGTGGTGAAGGTGATCACCTCGATCGCGGAGCAGACGAACTTGTTGGCGTTGAACGCCACGATCGAGGCGGCGCGGGCGGGGGAGGCTGGCAAGGGGTTTGCGGTGGTGGCGGGTGAGGTCAAGGAGCTGGCGCGCGAGACGGCGCGGGCCACGGAGGACATCGCGCAGCGGGTGGAGGCGATCCAGGCTGACACGCAGGGTGCGGTGGTGGCGATGGGTCAGATCGCGGCGATCATCGCCTCGATCAACGACTACCAGTTGACCATCGCCTCGGCGGTGGAGGAGCAGACCGCGACCACGCAGGAGATGAGCCGCAACGTGACGCAGGCGGCGACCGGGTCGGGGGAGATCGCGGCGAACATCACCGGGGTGGCCTCGGCCAGTGCGTCGACCACCGAGGCAGTGACGCAGTCCCGGGCGGCGATCGACGAGCTGTCCCAGATGGCCGCCGAGCTGCACACCCAGATCGCCCGCTTCACCTACTGACGCACCACGATTGAGGAGTCTCGTGATGGACGACACCACACCGGCCAAGACCCGCGGCCCCCGCCGCAGCCTCGGCCTGCGTCCGCGCATCCTCGCGGTGGGTGCCATCGGGATCCTCGCGGCGAGTGTCGTCGGCGGCACGGCGCTGGTCGCACTCGGCCGGCTGCAGTCGACCACCCACCGGCTGGGTGACCTCCAGCAGCTGTCCACCCAGCTTCAGCAGGTGCGCTTCTACAACGCGGACGTCGGCTCGTGGCAGACGGCCTACGCCTGGGACGCGCGCAAGGTCGGGCCGGTCAAGGCCGTGGCCGACACGAGCACGAACCGGGCGGGCTACCTGAGGTCGACCGAGGGTCTGCGGAGCACCCTCGCCAGCATGCCGGTGGGCTCGATGACGGACGACGAGCGCGCCTCCTTCCAGCGGATCGGGGTGCTCTGGAACGAGTTCTTCTCCACCGACGATGCGATCAAGGAGCTCTACGCCCAGGGCGACCCGCTGTCGGTCGACCGGGCCGACGCCACCATCGCCGGTCCCGAGCACGACATCTACTACACGATCAACGACGAGACCGATGCCCTGGTGGCGTCGGTGACCCGGCGGGTCGCCGGCGAGGTGGCCGACGCGTCCTCAGCCGCCCAGCGGGCGCGCGTGGTGGTCGTGGCGGCCATCCTGCTGGCCGCAGTCGGCATCTCGGTGTGGGCCGCGCTGATCTCCAACGGCGTGGTCGTGCGGGTGCGTCGGGTGCAGCGGGCGTTGGTGGCGATGGCGGGTGGTGATCTGACGGCGCGGGCGGTGGTGTCGGGTCGTGATGAGGTGGCGCAGATGGCGGCGGCGTTGAATGAGGCGCAGGAGTCGGTGCGGTCGGTGGTGGAGCAGGTGGCGGTGTCGGCGTCGGCGGTGGCGTCGTCGTCGGAGGAGCTGTCGGCGTCGGGTGAGGCGGTGGCGTCGGGGGCGCGGGAGGCCAGTGCGCAGGCGGGGGTGGTGGCGGCTGCGGCGGAGCAGGTGTCGCGCAACGTGCAGACGGTGGCGGCGGGTTCGGAGCAGATGGGTGCCTCGATCCGGGAGATCGCGGTGTCGGCCAATGAGGCGGCTCGGGTGGCGTCGCAGGCGGTGGGGGTGGTGGAGTCGACGAACTCCTCGGTGGCGGCGTTGGGGTCCAGCTCGGTGCAGATCGGGAATGTGGTGAAGGTGATCACCTCGATCGCGGAGCAGACGAACTTGTTGGCGTTGAACGCCACGATCGAGGCGGCGCGGGCGGGGGAGGCTGGCAAGGGGTTTGCGGTGGTGGCGGGTGAGGTCAAGGAGCTGGCGCGCGAGACGGCGCGGGCCACGGAGGACATCGCGCAGCGGGTGGAGGCGATCCAGGCTGACACGCAGGGTGCGGTGGTGGCGATGGGTCAGATCGCGGCGATCATCGCCTCGATCAACGACTACCAGTTGACCATCGCCTCGGCGGTGGAGGAGCAGACCGCGACCACGCAGGAGATGAGCCGCAACGTGACGCAGGCGGCGACCGGGTCGGGGGAGATCGCGGCGAACATCACCGGGGTGGCCTCGGCCAGTGCGTCGACCACCGAGGCAGTGACGCAGTCCCGGGCGGCGATCGACGAGCTGTCCCAGATGGCCGCCGAGTTGCACACCCAGATCGCCCGCTTCACCTACTGACGCACCACTCGCCAGCCCGGTCCGAGCTACCCAGCGTGACCCTCTCGCCACGCATCCGGTGGAGCGTCGTGCGGACGGGTGGCAGTGGGCGCGTCAGCGTGGCGTGCCGCGCCCGGACCAGCGACGCTGGGCGCACCGATGGATGGAGTGGGAGCACGTGGCGTACACGCTGGTCAGTGCCGCGGCACTGGGGTTCGACCTTGCGCGGCTGCCGGCCGGACCGAACACGGCCGAGGTGCTCCTGCGCGCCCTGGCCGCGGACGAGAGCGCGCTGCAGGCCATGGCGAACGTGCATCCCGGATCCTGCCGTTCGGGGTGCTGGGAGATCGTGCAGCAGGCGTCCGCCACACGGCCGCGGATGTCGTCCACGCTCGACCTGTCCGCGCAGGTGCTCGACCTTGCCGCCGGTGCCGACACCGAGCGGGCCCTGGAGCTGATGACCCGCCTCTCCGGAGCCCCCGTCGGTGACCTCGACGCGCTCGACCGCCTGGTGCGCCGCGAGGTGCTCGACTGGACCTGGGAGTCGGCCAACGACATCTCGGTGCAGCGGCTGCGCGACCGGCTGGCGGCCGACGTCCTGGTCGACGCGGCTGCCGCGGCGTACTGCTCGGACCTGCTCGACGATGGCGTGCGCCGGCACCTCACCACGCCGTACCTGACCATGGCCCGCAAGCTCGATCCCGCGCTGGCGCTTCCCGGCGCCGAGGGCCGGGTGGGCCGGGTGCTCGCCGACGTGTCGACCTGGTCGTCGCACGACCGGGACGACTGGCGGGCGGCCGTCGACCTGCTGCGCTCGGGCAGTGGCGCATGGACCAGCGCCATGCACGACGCCGGGTGGGCCGCGCACCTGTCCGGCCGTACCCGCACCGCGGCCGCCAGCCAGCTGCAGGGTGTGCTGGCGTTCCGTCAGGCCGGCTTCACCGCCCAGGACGCCGCCGAGGGCTCGTGGAACGCGCTGAGCGGCACGCTGCAGGCGCTCACGGTGCGCGATCTGCTGGGCGACGACGAGATGGCTACGCTGCTGCGGCCGTGGCAGCTGGCTCGCGGCGGTCAGCCGGGGCGCTGAGGGCGCGGCGCGGGGTCTGGCCCTCGTCGTCCGGCTCAGGTCCGGCTCAGGTCCGGCCCTGGTGAGCCGATAGGGACAGTGCCGGCCGATGAGGTGCGGCACGACCCGAGGAGCTCGTGGTGCCGCCTGTGCGTGTGCTCGTCGTCGACGACTCCGTCGTCGTGCGCCGGTTGGTGAGTGACCTGCTCTCCGCAGACCCCGACATCGAGGTGGTCGGGACGGCGGCGAACGGGCGGCTCGCGCTGACCCGGCTCGCCCAGGTCTCCCCGGACCTGGTCACGCTCGACATCGACATGCCCGAGATGGACGGCATCACCACGCTGCGCGAGATGCGGGCTGGCGGCAGCCGGCTCCCGGTGATCATGCTCAGCACCCTGACCGAGCGCGGTGCGGCATCGACGCTCGACGCCCTCGAGGCCGGCGCCAGCGACTACGTCACCAAGCCCAGCAACGTCGCCAGCCTGGCCGACTCCCTCGAGCAGGTACGCCGCGCGCTCGTCCCCAAGATCAAAGCCCTCGTGCCGCGCCCGGCCAGCCCGGGCAGCCGGGTGGCGGACGACGTTCGGCCCGCAGCCACGACGGCGGCCGCTCCCTCGCCGGTCGCCGCTGCCGTCGTCGGCGTCCCGATCGTCGTCACGGCGCCGCGTCGCCACCGGACCTCGGCCTATCGGGTGCTGGCGATCGGCTGCTCGACCGGCGGCCCGGAGGCGCTGACGACCCTGCTGGCCGGTCTGCCACCGGACCTGCCGGTTCCCGTCGTCGTCGTGCAGCACATGCCACCGGTGTTCACCAAGCAGTTCGCGATGCGGCTCGACCGCAACCTCCCGTTCACCGTGGTCGAGGCGGCCGGCGGTGAGCGGCTGCAGCCCGGTCACGTCTACATCGCTCCCGGTGACTTCCACCTGCGGTTGCGCCGAGACGGCACCGGCGTTCGCGCTGCCCTCGACCAGGGGCCCGCGGAGAACTTCTGTCGGCCGGCCGTTGATGTGCTGTTCCGTTGTGCCGCTGAGGCTTTCGGCTCCGACGTCCTGGCGGCCGTGCTGACCGGGATGGGTGCTGACGGCACCCGCGGAGCCCGGGACATCGTCGCGGCGGGGGGCAGTGTCCTGGTGCAGGACGCCGGCACGTCGGTCGTGTGGGGGATGCCCGGCTCGGTGGCTCAGGCCGGGTGCGCCGAGGAGGTGCTGCCGCTGCCGGCACTGGCGGCCGCGCTCGGCCGTCGGCTCCGCCCGGGTGGCAACGTCGCCGAGCCGGTGGGCACCACGCGGCAGCCGGTCGGGGAGGGCCGATGACCATCGCCCCGGAGGCCTTCGGCTTCGTCTGCGACCTGGTGCGTAGGGAGAGCGCCATCGTGCTGGGAACCGGCAAGGAGTATCTCGTGGAGTCCCGCCTGCTCCCGCTGGCTCGGGCGCAGGGCGATCCGGACATCGACAGCTACGTGGCCAGGGCACGGCGCCAGCCGACCGGCCCCATCGTCCGTGAGATCGTCGAGGCGCTGACGACGAACGAGACGTCGTGGTTCCGCGACAGCGACCCGTTCGCCGGGCTGCGGAACGACGTCCTGCCGGCGCTGGCCGCCTCCCGGAGCGCGGTGCGACGACTGCGGGTCTGGTCGGCGGCGTGCGCCAGCGGCCAGGAGCCGTACAGCATCGCGATGGTGCTCAACGAGACCCCGGCCGTGGCCGGCTGGGACCTCGAGGTGGTCGGCACCGACCTCTCGCTCGAGATGGTGGAGCGGTGCCGCGACGGGCGATACAACCAGATGGAGATGAACCGTGGGCTCCCCGCGACCCACCTGGTGCGACACTTCGAGCGCGACGGCGCAGCGTGGCGGGTCAGCCGCGACCTCGCCTCGCTCACCACTTTCCGCCAGCTGAACCTGATCCGGCCGCTGCCGGAGATCGGGCGCTTCGACGTGGTGTTCCTGCGCAACGTGCTGATCTACTTCGACCTCGACACCAAGCGTGAGGTGCTCGCAAGGGTCCGCCAGGTGCTGGCACCGGACGGATTCCTCTACCTCGGCGCCACCGAGACCACCATGGGCGTCGACGACGCCTGGGAGCGCGAGCCGATCGGCCGCTGCTCCGTCTACCGGATGAAGCAGGACGCTGGGAAGGACCCCGCATGATGCGCGCACTGGTCATTGACGACTCGCGGGCGATGCGCCGCATCGTCGGCCGCACCCTGGTCGGCCTCGGCTACGAGGTCACCGAGGCGGCGGACGGGCGGCAGGCTCTCGACGCGATGCACTCCGGACCGTTGCCCCACCTGGCCTGCATCGACTGGAACATGCCCGTCATGGACGGACTGGCGTTCGTCAGCGAGGTCCGATCGCACCGCGAGTGGCGGGACGTCACCTTGATGATGGTGACCACCGAGAGCGAGCAGTCCCAGATCGTCCGCGCGCTGGCTGCCGGGGCGCACGAGTACCTGATCAAGCCGTTCACGGCCGATGCGATGCGCGACAAGCTGCTGCTGCTCGGCCTGGTGCCGGCCGAGAACGCCACGAGCGGTGTGCTGTGATGGCTCGTAGCGCCCCGCCTGTGCTGTCGGCGGACGACGTGTGGGAGATCGCGCAGGAAGTGTGGGAGTCGATGCTCGGCCTGTCCGCGGTGCGTGCCGACCACGCCTTCGGGCTGGACGGCGCGGTGACGGCCAGCGTGGAGCTGCACGGGGAGTGGTCCGGCATGGTGTCGGTGACGTGCCCGCCGGCATCCGCCCTGGCCGTGACCCGGGCCATGCTCGACCTCCCGGTTGCGGCCGAGCCGGAGGCGGCAGACGTCGACGACGTCATGGGCGAGATCGCCAACGTGCTGGGCGGCAACGTCAAGGCACTGGTGCCAGGCGGCGCTCGCCTTGGCCTGCCGCGCGTCGGCTCGCGGCTGGTTCCGATGCAGGCGGAGTCGTTGTGCCGCACCGGAGTCGAGTGGTCCGGACATGTCGCTCGCATCGGCGTGTGGCGGCTCGCTTCCCCGGTCTACGACGCTGGGTCGGGTGCCCGACGATGAGGCTCCTGATCGTCGACGACAGCCGTGTGATGCGGCAGATCGTCGTCCGCACGCTGCGTCAGGCCGGCTACGGCGGACACGACGTGGTGGAGGCCGCCGACGGCCTGGACGCCCTCGCGAAGATGGACGAGCGGCCCCCAGACCTCGTGCTGTCGGACTGGAACATGCCCAACATGTCGGGCCTGGAGCTGCTGCGCACGCTACGCGCCGACGGCAACCGGGTACCGTTCGGTTTCGTGACGTCGGAGGGTTCGGACGACATGCGCGAGGTGGCCGAGCGCGCCGGTGCGCACTTCGTGATCGTCAAGCCGTTCACCCCGGAGGGCTTCCGGGACTCGCTGTCCCCGGTGCTGGGCTGAGGCGGCCGGCGATGGCCCTCCCCACGACCCAGTCGGTCAAGGACATGTTCGAGACGCTGCTCGGCCGCGACATCACGCTGTCGTACGGCCGACGGGTCAACATGGCCGCCCAGCCCGCGCCGTTCACCGCCGTCTACGTCGACGACCGCAACCAGCTCACGACCGTGGTGGTCATGGACTTCGCGCTCACGGCGAACGCCGGGGCCGCGCTCGGACTGGTGCCGCGCTCGCACGCGGAGGCCGTCATCGAGGACGGACTCATGCCAGAACCGTTGCAGGAGAATGCGTACGAGCTACTCAATGTGCTGGCCGGCACTATCAACGAGTTCTCGCTCGTGCACCAGCGGCTCTACCGCGTGCATGGCAGCGGTGAGCGGCTGCCGGCCGACGTGGTGCCGTGGACGATCACCCTCACCGGCCGCCTCGACGTCACGCTCGACATCAAGTCCTACGGCGCGGGAGACCTGTCGATCATCTCCGTGCTGCCCGTCTGAGCCGACGCCGCAGGCTGCGCGTCACGCCACGACTGCCAGGCCGGCCGAGCACGCCACGAGCACCAGCGGCACGAGCACCAGGCCGCGCAGGGCGAACCGCCACCAGCTGATGTCGACCCCGCGCGCCCGGCAGCGCTCGCGCCACAGGATCGTTGCCAGTGAGGCCCACAGGGTCACCAGCGGGCCGCAGTTGACGCCGATGAGCAGGGCCACCACGCGAGCGGCGGAGGCACCTGCGGCCGGCTCCAGCGCCAGGTACGCCGGCAGGTTGTCGATGGTGTTCGACGTCAGGGCCGCCACGGCTGACAGCCGCAAGTACGGCAGGAAGCCGGTACCACCACCGGCAGCCGACGTCAGCGCGGCGGTGAGCCCGAGTGCGCCCACCACGTAGACGATGGTGAAGAGGGCTCCGACCGCCGCTACTGCCTGCCAGGGGACGAGCGACCAGCGCAGCGGCGTCCGGTCGCGAACGGCGAACAACGCGACGAGCGCGAGCGCAGCGACACCGGCCGGCCAGGCGGGGGCGATGCCGGTGACGAACGCCGGTCCGAGCAGCAGGCACACGCCGCAGGCGACCCTCAGCACCAACCGGTCGCGGGTGACCGGCTCCGGCGTGCGATCGTAGCGACCGCGCAGATCGTGCCGGAACATCACGGCCAGCACCAGCACGGTCACGAGCACGGCGAGCAGCGCCGGCAGCCAGGTGAGCCGAAGGTAGCCGGACACGCCGATCCCGAGGGCCTGCAGGCGGTGCAGCGACAGCAGATTGGTCAGGTTCGACACCGGCAGCAGCAGCGAGGCCGTATTCGCCAGCCAGACGGTGGTCATCGCGAAGGCAGCGGCTGACAGACGCAGTTGGCTGGCCAGCGTGAGCACGACGGGGGTGAGCAAAACGGCCGTCGTGTCAAGGGACAGGACGACCGTCGCGGCCGTCGCGAGCACGACGACCATCGACCAGAGCAGCCCCACGCGACCGTGCGCCATCCGGGCCGCAGCGGCGGCTGCGACGTCGAACACCCCCGCCGCGTCGCTCAGCTCGGCCACCACGGTGATGGCCACGAGGAACGCCAGCACCGGCAGCACGCGATGCCAGAGCTCGGCACCCAGACCGCGCGCGAGTTCGGTGAGCGCCACCGCGGGCAGTGCTGCGTGGATCACTCGCGGACGACCACGTCGAGCGTCCAGGGACGCCCCGGACGCGCTGGCCGGGTCAGCTCGCAGGCGAACGTCTCGCCGACCGCGGCGGCCAGGGCGGCCGCGGTGCGCGGCTCGTCGTCCCGCTCGAGGAGCTGCCGCACCACGGCGCCGCGGGTGACCTTGGCCATGTGCGAGACGACCGTCCGGTGGCCCTCGTGCTCGCGCAGCACCCGGACGGCGACCGTTCGCCGGGCCAGCTCGGGCGGGGGAGCCCACGCTGCCTGGTAGGTCGATGACCGGCAGTCCACGACCAGACCGCGGCCGGCGGCCGCGGTGAGCGGGGCATCCAGCAGCGGCCGCCAGAAGGTGGCGAGCGGCCCGAGCGGCGGCAACGAGGTGGCCATCGACAGCCGGTACGCCGGGATCCGGTCGCCCGGCCGCACCGCTCCCCACAGCGCCGACACCACGACCAGTCGGCGCGCCGCGCGCCGCCGGCCGGCCGGGCTGAGCGTGGCCACGCCGAGGGCGTCGTACAGGACCCCGCTGTAGACCTCACCGGCCGGAGCCGCGGGCGCCCACCGCAGGACGGTGTTGGCGGCCACCTCGTCGGCCAGCGAGGCTCCGACACCGAGCAGGTCGAGAGCGTCGGGCCGGCCGCTCGCGGCGGCGAGCGCCGTCAGCACCTGGTCGCGGGCGGACGTGAGCTCGGGCCAGCTCAGCGACGAGAGATCGGTGCGCGATCGCCGCCGCCCCGGTCGGGTCTTGCCCTCGGACGGGGGAAGCAGCACGAGCACGCGCCGAGCCTAGGTGGCAGGCCGGGTGGCCGTGGTCCCGGGGCGCCCGGATCGGGTCAGGATGATGGACGTCGGCCCGGGCCTTAGGGTGGCCCGCATGGCTCAGCGACGCGTGCGGTTGCAGGTGAGGGCGGACGGCGCGCACTCGACGGCGCTCGACCGGGTGTTCGACGCGGTGCGCGACGAGCTCGAGATCCCGCGAGGTTTCGACGACGCGGTGCTCGCGGCGGCAGCCGAAGCCGTCAGCCGTCCCGACCTGCCCGGCACCGACAGCACCGACGTGCCCTTCGTGACCATCGACCCGCCCGGCTCGATGGATCTCGACCAGGCCATGCACCTCGAGCGCGACGGCGACGGCTACCGGGTGCGGTACGCCATCGCCGATGTCCCCGCCTTCGTCCGGCCTGGTAGTCCGGTCGACATCGAGGCCCGGCGACGCGGCCAGACCCTCTACGCACCGGACGGCCGCACGCCGCTGCACCCGCCCACGATCAGCGAGGATGCCGGGAGCCTGCTCCCCGGCGCCAAACGGCCGGCCTTCGTCTGGGACCTGCGGCTGGACGCCGACGGCGAGCTGCGGTCGGCCGACGTCGCGCGCGCCATGGTGCGCAGCGTCGAGCGGCTGGACTACGAGTCGCTCCAGGCGCAGGTCGATGCCGGCAGCACCGACGACCGCCTGGTGCTGCTGGGCGAGATCGGCGAGCGGCGGATCGCGCTGGAGCAGAGTCGTGGTGGCTCGAGCCTGCCGCTGCCCGAGCAGGACGTGGTGCTCGAGGACGACCACTACACGCTGCGGCTGCGGCCGCCGTCGGCCGTGGAGGACTGGAACGCCCAGGTGTCGCTGCTCACCGGGACGGCGGCCGCCGACATCATGCTGGCCGGTCAGGTGGGAATCCTGCGCACCATGCCGGCGCCCACGCACGGTGCGCTCGCACGGTTCCGGCGCCAGGCGGCGGCGTTGGGGGCGCGCTGGCCGGCCGAGCAGCAGTACGGCGCGTTCCTGCGCTCGCTGGACCGCGCCGACCCGCGGCAGCTCGCGTTGATCCACGAGGCCACGAGCCTGTTCCGCGGCGCCGGCTACACGCCGTTCGACGGCGCGGTGCCCGAGGCAACCGGCCACGCGGCGGTCGCGGACCAGTACGCGCACGTCACGGCGCCGCTGCGCCGGCTCGTGGACCGGTTCGGGTTGGTGGTCTGCGAGGCGTTGTGCCAGGACACCGAGGTGCCGGCCTGGGTCCGCGAGGCGCTCCCGCAGCTGCCCGAGGTGATGGCGGCGTCCGACCAGCTGGCCGGCCGCTTCGAGCGCGCGTGCACGGACGCCGTCGAGGCCGCCGTCCTGGCGCACCGGGTCGGGGAGACATTCGAGGGTGTTGTGGTCGATCTCAAGGACAACGGGGACGGCGGCAGCGTTCAATTGCTCGAACCGCCGGTGCTGGCACCGATCCTGGGCGAGGTCCAGCTCGGTGCCACACTGCGCGTGCGCCTCACCCTGGCGGACGTCGACCGGCGGCGCGTGGAGTTCACCCCGGCCTGATCGTCCCGGCCGCCCGAGCAGATCGGATCCAGCGTGACGGTGGAGTTCAACGTGCTCCGGACCGGGCGGCACGTGCGCGAGCGCGACGTCGTCCTGCCGGAGGAGCGGTTGTCGTGGCCGCGCACCATCGGGTTCGGGGCCCAGCACGTCGTGGCGATGTTCGGTGCCACGTTCCTGTTCCCGGTCTCGATGGGGCTCGACCCGCAGCTGGCCATCATGACCAGCGGCGTGGCGACGATCCTGTTCCTGCTCATCGTGCGCGGCAAGGTGCCCAGCTACCTCGGCTCCTCGGCCTCCTTCGTCGGTGGCGCGACCGCGATCTACACCCAAGGCGGGACCCAGCCCGACGTCACCGGCTCGATCCTGGTCGCGGGCGTCGTCCTGGCGCTGATCGGCGTGGTGATCCACTTCCTCGGCGCACGCGTCGTCGAGGCGGTGCTCCCGCCGGTCGTGACGGGCGCGGTGGTCATGCTGATCGGCCTGGCGCTGGCGCCGCTGGTGGGTCAGAAGTTCTGGCCGCAGGACCGGTGGGTGGCGTTCGTGACGATGGTCTTCGTGACGGTGCTGCTGGTGGCCGGACGGGGCTTCATCGGCCGCATGGCTGTGCTCATCGGGTTGGTCTTCGGCTACACGCTGTCGTGGGTGCTCGACCGGCTGACCGGCCCGATCAACTCCATCGACCCCAACACGCTGACGCTGCGCACCCGCGACCGGGTCAACTGGTCGCAGGTCGGTGATGCCTCGTGGCTCGGGCTGCCCAAGCACACCGGCGGCGTGACCGCGGACGGTACGCAGATCGTCGGATGGCACCTGCCGCAGTTCCACTGGCTGTTCATCCTGCTCGTGGTGCCGGCGGTGGTCGCGCTCGTGGCCGAGAACCTCGGGCACGTCAAGGCTGTAGCGCAGATGGTCGACCGAGACCTCGATCCCTACGTCGGACGCACCATCGCCGCGGACGGCCTGACGACCGTGCTGGCCAGCGCGGTCGGCAGCGCGCCGACCACGACGTACGCCGAGAACATCGGGGTGATGGCGGCCACCCGGGTCTACTCCGTTGCGGCCTACTACGTGGCCGCGGTGATCGCGATCGTGATGGGGCTCTCGCCGAAGTTCGGAGCGGTCATCGCGGCGACGCCGGGCGGGGTGATCGGCGGGATCACGGTGGTGCTCTACGGGATGATCGGGCTGCTCGGAGCGAAGATCTGGCTGGTCAACCGGGTCGACTTCGGCGAACCGCTCAACCTGGTGCCGGTCGCGGCGGGGGTCGTGGTGGCGATCGCCGGCGGCGGAATCTCGTTGAAGTTCGGCGACAGCTTCTCGTTCACCGGGATCGCGCTCGGCAGCGTCGTCACCATCGGGCTGTACCACCTGGCGCGCGGCGTCGCGATGCTCATGGGGACCGCACCCAAGCAGCGCGGACGTCGGCGGGTGCGCTAGCGGCTGCGCCCGCTACGATCGGCACGCGGACGAGTCAGCCAGGCGGCCGCGTCACCGGTTCGCCGGTGCCGAGGAACGTCCGGGCTCCGAAGGGCAAGGTGGTGGGTAACGCCCACCCGGGGTGACCCGCGGGACAGTGCCACAGAGAACAGACCGCCAGCCCGGTTCGCCGGGCCGGTAAGGGTGAAACGGTGGTGTAAGAGACCACCAGCACCCCCGGTGACGGGGGTGGCTCGGTAAACCCCACCTGGAGCAAGGTCAGACAGGGAGCGTTCGAGGGCGGCCCGCCCGAGCTCCCGGGTAGATCGCTGGAGCGTGCTGGCAACAGCACGCCGAGATGGATGGTCGCCACCCGTGCGGGGGTAACCGCGCGCGGGGACAGGACCCGGCGTATCGGCTGGCTCGTCCGCACCACGAGCCCCGGGACCAACGGCCCAGGACGACGGCCGCACGGCAGGCGAGCCTGGCGATATGGCCGGCAGCAGCATCCCGCTCCGTGGCCGCAGTGCGGCGCAGGTCGTCGGTGCGCGGGAGACCTCGCGGCGGGTCTGGACCACCTGGTTCTGGTGGAGCACGGCCGGCGAGGTAGCCGGGTTCAGCGTGCCGGCGACCGTGGGTGCGGTCTCGGTCTCGTGGGCCACCAGCCTGAGTGTGCCGGCCGTCATCGCGGCGGGTGCGGTGGAGGGTGCGGCATTGGGCGCGGTGCAGGCGCACGTCCTGCGTCGGGTGCGCCGCGGGCTGGACCGCCGGGCCTACATCCTGGCCACCGCGGTGGCAGCAGCCCTGGCCTACGCGATCGCGCTGACGCCGTCCGCGCTCGGTTCGGCGTGGTCGACCCTGCCGCTGTGGGTCGTCGGGCCGCTGGTCTCCGCCGGAGCGCTGACCCTGGTCGCGTCGATCGGCACCGCTCAGTGGCTCGTGCTGCGCCGGGTGCTGCCGCAGTCGGGGTCGTGGGTCGTCACCACGGCTGGCGCCTGGGCTGTCGGGCTGCTCGCCTTCATGGCGGTGGCCACGCCGCTGTGGCAGGAGGGCCAGCCGCTGACCCAGGTGATCGCCATCGGCGTGCTCGCCGGCGTGGTGATGGCCGCGGTCGTGGCGGCGCTCACCGGCGCGGCGCTGGTGCGGCTGCTGCGTCGCGCTCCGTGAACAGCTCGTCGACCCCGAGGTCGAGTCGCTTGGCCAGCCGCAGCGCCAGCTCGTCGGTCACCGTCGCCATCCGGCCGGTCTCGAGCAGGTAGATCGTGGTCTGCGAGCACGGCCGGCACAAGAATGCGAGGTCGCGCTGGCTCAGGCCCAGCCGCTGCCTGCGGCGTCGGATCGCTGCGCCGTCCCTGACTCTCATGGTGCCCCCGGGTGGATCGCTGGCTGGTCTGGCGTCATCTTGCCCGATTCCTCCTACCCTGACAATCGTCAGCCTGGCCGGTGCAGGATAGTTGTCATCCTGACAAGTTGCCGTCGATGATGCCGCCCAGGTCAGACAGTGCGGACGGCGCTGCGGGCCGCGCCTTGGTTGTCAGGGCGCTCGGTGTGTCGGAGGGAGCCAGGGTGAAGGACGTGGGGGACCTGCAGCAGCTGGTGGAGCGCCGGCTGCGCGAGCTGGGGGACCATCGTGGGCCGATGCCCAGCCGCCGGGCCGCAGCACGCTCGCAGGGCAAGGTGTCGTACGAGACGCTCCGGCTGCTGCGGATCGGTCAGCACTCCGGCGCCATCAGCCAGGAGGTGGCAGAGGGCCTGGCGCTCGCGCTCGACGTCCCGGTCGCCACCGTCCTGCAGGTGGCTGGCCAGCGCATCCCGCAGGGGCCGTTCGTGCTGCCGCGGCGCGCTGACACGCTGACCAAGTCCGAGCGAGCCGTCGTGTTGGGGGTGGTCGACGCGATCCTCGACGCCGCCGAGAAGGACCGCTCGCAGGACGCCCCGCTGTCGGCCCGCGCAGTGGCGCAGGCCGGACGACGCCCCGGCGGCTCGACGTCCGGGTCGCGTGGGGCGAGCGCGACGGCCCGCCGGGTGCGCAAGGGTGACGAACCGCTGAAGTGAGCAGCTGCGTAGCGGCAGGCACGACCGGGGGTGAGGGGCCGTGGCTTGCACGACCCCCCGATCGTGCCTGCCCGGCGGCAGCGTCGTCCGCCACCCTCCCCGGCTGTCGGTGGTCGACACGATGCTGGGCGCCAGGGTGACGGACCGCAGAAGTGAGGCCGACGTGAGGCGCGACCGGTGAGCACCGCCCCGGTGACCTGGTCGCCGTGGGCCGAGCTCCGGCGGCACCCTGACATCTGGGTGCACCGGTGCCGGCTCGCCGAGGGCAGCGGGTGGTGGTGCCCCGCCGAGCGGGTGATCCTCGTCGACGAACGGCTCGACCGCCGCCAGACCCGCTGCGTCGTCGCTCACGAGCTCGGGCACGCGCTGCTCGGGCACGAGGCCTGCCACGACTACGGCGACAGCCGATGGCTGGCGCAGCGGGTCGAGACCGCGGCCGACGACTGGGCGGCCCGGCGGCTGGTCAGCGCCCGCGCGCTGGCCGACGCGCTGGCCGCCCACCGCGACGACCTCGAGGCGGTCGCCGGCCAGCTCGACGTCGTCCCCGCGGTCGTGCGGCACCGGCTGGGCCGGCTCGACCCGGCCGAGCGGCAGCTGGTGGTCGCGCGCGCCGGGGCCGCTGAGCTGGTCGCCTGAGCCGGCGCCTCAGGGGCGGCTGCCGCGCTCTTCGTAGGCGAGCAGCGCTGCGCCGGCGATGCCCGCCTGGTTGCGCAGCGACGCCGGGACGATCGGCGCACGCAGGTGGAGCAGGGGCAGGAACTTGTCCGCCTTCTTGCTCACCCCGCCGCCGACGACGATCAGCGAGGGCCAGAGCAGGTCCTCGATCACGCCGAAGTACCGCTGCAGCCGCTCGGCCCACTCCTCCCACGACAGGTCCTCGGTCTCGCGTACCGACGACGCCGCCCGGGTCTCGGCATCGAAGCCGTCGATCTCCAGGTGGCCCAGCTCGCTGTTGGGTGCCAGCCGGCCGTCGAGCAGCAGCGCCGTGCCGATCCCGGTGCCGAGCGTGGTCACCAGCACCAGTCCGCGCTGTCCCTTCGCGGCGCCGAACCGCGCCTCGGCCACGCCCGCCGCATCGGCGTCGTTGACCAGGTGGACCTCCCGGCCGAGCAGCTCGCTGATCATGGTGTCGGCGTCGGTACCGATCCAGGTCGGATCGATGTTGGCGGCACTGCGCACCACCCCGTGCGTCACCACTCCCGGCACGGTGACGCCGATCGGCCCGTCCCCGAGCTCGTCAGCGAACTGCCGCGCGATCTCGGCCACCACCTCGGCGACGGCCTCCGGAGTGGCCGGTTGCGGCGTCTCGATCCGCACCCGGTCAGCGATCAGCGCGCCCGTGTGCAGGTCGACCGGCGCTCCCTTGACGCCGGAGCCGCCGACGTCGATGCCCAGCGCGACCGGGTTCGTCACGCCGGGTCCTTCGGCATGACGACCCAGAGCACGAGGTAGGCCAGCACCTGCGGGCCGGGCAGCAGGACAGACAGCACGAACAGCACCCGTACGGTCATCGGGGACATCCCGAACCGGCGCGCCAGTCCGGCGCATACCCCGGCGATCACGCGTCCCCTGCGGGGCCGGCTCAACGTGGTGGCACTCATCAGGTCTCCCAGCGTCGGTGGACGGGTCAGGGCAGCGTGAGGATCTCGGCGCCGGTGTCGGTGACCAGCAGGGTGTGCTCGAACTGCGCGGACCGGCGTCGGTCCTTGGTGACGACCGTCCACCCGTCGTCCCACATCTGCCACTCGTGCGTGCCGAGGTTGAGCATCGGCTCGATCGTGAAGGTCATGCCCGGCGCCATGACCTCGTCGTAGTGCGGAGCGGCGTCGTAGTGCGGCACCACCAGACCGGAGTGGAACGCGGTGCCGATGCCGTGGCCGGTGAAGTCCCGGATCACGCCGTAGCCGAACCGCTTGGCGTAGGACTCGATGACGCGCCCGATGACGTTGATCTCGCGTCCTGGCCGCACCGCCTTGATCGCGCGCATCATCGCCTCGCGGGTGCGCTCGACGAGCAGCCGGGACTCCTCGTCGACGTCACCGACGAGGTACGTCGCGTCGGTGTCGCCGTGCACGCCCACGCCGTCGATCGTCACGTACGCGGTGATGTCGATGTTGACGATGTCGCCGTCCTCGAGGCGACGGTCGTCGGGGATGCCGTGGCAGACGACCTCGTTCACGCTGGTGCACAACGACTTGGGGAAGCCGCGGTACCCCAGCGTCGACGGGTAGGCGCCGTGGTCGAGCAGGAACTCGTGGCCCACCCGGTCGATCTCGTCGGTGGTCACGCCCGGGGCGATCACCTCGGCCGCGGCCGCCATGGCCTGCGCCGCGATCCGGCCGGCCACGCGCATCCGCTCGATGATCTCCGGGCTCTTGACCTCCGGGCCGTCGTACGTCGCGGGCGCGGGTCGGTCGACGTACTCCGGACGGACGATGGACGGCGGCACCGGTCGCCGCGGCGAGATCGTGCCCGGCTCGACAGTGGTCAGGGCAGGGGACATGACGGCAGTCTAGGAGCCCGCTGCGGCGGCGCTCGCCCGGGCGACGGGTGGGGGATGCGCTGGACGTGGCCACACGGCAGGATGCGCACATGGCTGACTACTACTTCAACACGCGCACCGGCCAGGTCGAGCAGGTGGAGGACAAGAGCCAGAGCAAGGACCTGCTCGGCCCCTACGCCACCCGCGCCGAGGCGGAGCGGGCGATCGAGACCGCGCACGAGCGCACCGAGAAGTGGGACCGCGAGGACCGCGAGTGGGAGGGCGAGGACTGACCCCTCACTCGCCGGCTTCCGCGCGTCGCCGTCGCTCCTGCACGGCGTGCTCGTCGGTGCTCGCGTCGTAGGTCCAGAAACCGCGTAGCCAGGCCGCTGTGCCGGCCACCGCCACGATGCACAGCACGCCGCCGCTGACGATCGACGTCCGCACCGAGGTCAGGTCGGCCACCAGCCCGCTGCGCGCCTGACCGCCGAGAGGGCCGACCGAGTACGACAGCATCTCGATGCCGGCCATCCGGCCACGCATCGAGTCCGGGATGGTCTGGTGCCACACCGTCCCGCGGAAGATCGCGCTGATCGCGTCGGCCCCACCCGCGACGACGAACAGCGCGACCGCCACCCAGATGGACGGCGCGAGGCCGGCCAGTGCCACCGCGCCGCCCCAGCAGGCGGCGGCCAGCACGATCGCCCGCCCGTGCCGCTGTACGTGCGCGATCCAGCCGCTGGTCAGGCTGGCGAGCAGCGCGCCGACGGTCTCGGCCGTGTAGAGCGCGCCCAGCAGCTCGGGCCGGTCGAACACCTGCGTGGCCAGGGCCGGGAACAGCACGACCGGGACGGCCAGGAACATCGCCAGCATGTCGACGACGTACGTGCCGAGCAGGTCGCGGCGGCCGACGGCATACCGGACGCCCGCCACGATGCCGGCCAGGCTCGGGGGCTCGCTGACCTCGAGCGGCCGGTAGGAGTGCAGCGCCGCGAAGAGCCCGGTGGCGACGGCGAGCCCGGCGACGTCCACGGCGTAGGCCCAGGCCGGTCCCGGTCCGGCGAGCAGCAGGCCGCCCACTGTCGGGCCCACCACCGCGCCGAGCTCCATGCCGAACGACGACAGCGCCACCGCCGCGGGGAGCTGGGAGTGGGTGACGACGCGCGGCAGCAGCGCCTCCCGACTGGGCCGCTGCAGTGACTGCGCGACCGAGAGCAGGGCCGCCACGACGTAGATCAGCCAGATCCGCGGCTGCGTCCAGGTGGAGTTCAGCAGCAGCACCGACGTAAGCGCGATCTGGGCGACGCCGGTCGCGACGAGCATCTTGCGCCGGTCGACGTGGTCGGCCAGCGCGCCGCCGTACAGGCCGAACACGACGAGCGGGACGAGCTCGACCAGCCCGACCAGTCCGACCGCGAGGTTCGACCCGGTCAGGTGGTACAGCTGGTAGGGCACCGCGACGTAGGTGACCATCCCGCCGAGGTAGAACACGGTGCCGGCGCTGAGCAGCAGCCGGAAGTCACGCGAGGCCCGCAGCGGCGTGAGGTCGAGGTGGTACCGACTCACGGCCGGGGTTGCTGGCGCGGCGAGGGTCCGCTGATCAGGTCGATCAGCCGCCCCAGGTGCTCACGCCAACCCCGTTGCCGGTCGACGGTGGGCAGTCCCGCGGCGGCGCTGACGAAGTGCTGGGCCAGGTCGAAGGACGCCGGGAGCGCGAGGCCGGCCAGCACCTCTGGCGGGAGGTCGTCGTCCGACGTCGGCACCCAGACGCCGTCCTGGTCGCGTTCGGGCTCGGGCTCGGCCGGCGGCCGGTCCGGCATCAGCCCCTCGGGGATGATCAGTCCGCCGGCGCTGACCGTCATGCGCTCGTGCGCCAGGGAACCAAGCTCGCTGTCACCGGTGTCGAGGGCCACGATCGTGGCACCGATCCGGCGGGCGTCGTCGACCCGTTCCAGGAGCGGGTCCGGTGCCTGGTCCGGCGCGACCACGAAGACCGTCTCGCCGCGGCTCACCTGCTCCAGCCGGCTCAGCCCGATCTTCAGGTGGTCGGGCGCCTGGGCCGGCGGACGCCAGCGCACCAGCTGCGGCGCGATCTGCGGCAGCACGTTGAGCCGGGCCTCGTCGTCCAGGTGGGCGGCGAGGTGCCAGGGTTCGACGCGCGGGGTGCCGACCAGCAGCAGGTGGCCCGGCCCCGGCGTCCGGCGGACGGCCTGCCCGAGGTCGGTCGCGCGCGACCACCAGCTCGTGTGCAGCAGTGCGTCGCGCAGCGCGGCGACCCGCTCGGAGTCCATGGGGGACGATCCTGCCACCGGCGAGGGGTCGCAGGTGCGCCGACGCGCTCAGCGGGTCAGTCGGGGAACGACCTGGTCGCCGAAGACGCGGATCCAGTCGGCTTGGTTGCGCCCCACGTTATGCAGGTAGACGCGGTCGAAACCGAGGTCGACGTAGCGCTGGATCGCCGCGCGGTGCACGTCGGGGTCGCTGGAGATCACCATGCGGCCCTCGAAGTCCTCGGGGCGCACCAGCTGGGCCATCGCCGCGAAGTCGTGGGGGCTGCGGATGTCGGCCTTGGGGAACTTCATGCCGCCGTTGGGCCACTCGGTCATGGCATTGGCCATGGCCTGCTCGTCGGTCTCGGCCCAGGACAGGTGCAGCTGCAGCACCTTGGGCATCGTGTCGGGGTCCTTGCCCGCCTCGCGGGCACCGTCGGCGAAGCGACCGAACAGCCCCTCGATCTTCTCCAACGGGGCGCCGACCGTGATCATCCCGTCGGCGAACTTGCCCGTCTTCTTGGCGTTGATCGGCCCGGCGGTCGCCACCATGATCGGCGGCGCCTTCTCGGGCATCGTCCACAGCCGGGTGGTCTCCATGGCGAAGAAGCGGCCGGAGTGCTTGACGTCCTTGCCGTCGAGCGAGGCGGTGAACAGCTTGCTGATGAGCTCGATCGCCTCCCACATCCGCAACGAGCGCTCGCCGGCCTCGGGCCAGTAGCCCGGCACCACATGCTCGTTGAGCGCCTCGCCGGTGCCGAGCCCGAGCCACGACCGGCCGGGGTACATGGCTTCGAGCGTTGCGGCGGCCTGGGCGACCACGGCCGGGTGGAACCGGAAGCTGGGGCACGTCACGCCAGGCCCGAGGTCGCCGACCGTGCGCTCACCGACCGCGGTCAGCACGTTCCAGACGAAGCTGGCCTGGCCCTGCTGCGGCACCCACGGCTGGAAGTGGTCGGCCGCCATGCAGCCGGAGAACCCGTGCTGCTCGGCCAGTTCGGTCAGCGCCACCGCCTCGGTGGGGTGGAACTGCTCGAGCATGGCGGCGTATCCGACGGTCAGGGCGCTCATGGAACCGACGCTAGTCCCTGCGAGGATTCGGTGGTGCGCGAGGTGACGGACGACACGGGCCAGGCTCTGGCACTACCGACCGGCGGCCCGCAGCGAGTGGTGTCGCTCGTGCCGTCGCTGACCGAGTCGCTGGTGATGAGCGCTCCCGGGCTGGTGGTCGGCGCTACCGCCTGGTGCACGCACCCGGCGGAGCTGGCCGTCGCGCGGGTGGGTGGCACGAAGAACCCGGACGTCGCCGCGGTGCTGGCGCTGCGCCCGGACCTCGTCGTGGCCAACGAGGAGGAGAACCGCGCAGCCGACCTCGAGGCCCTCGCCGCTGCCGGGGTCGCGGTCTGGACGACGCAGGTGCGCTCGGTGGACGAGGCGTTCGGCTCGCTCGGCCGGCTGCTGTCCGTCTGCGGTGCGCCAGAACCCGGGTGGCTGCAGTCGGCGCGGGAGGTCTGGGGGAGTGCGGGACCGTCGTCCGGACGGCGGCGGCGCGCGGTGGTGCCGATCTGGCGGCGCCCGTGGATGGCGTTGGGGCAGGACACCTTCGCCGGCGACGTGCTGAGCAGGCTGGGTGTCGACAACGTGCTCGCGACGTCCGCGGAGCGCTACCCGCGATTCGACCCCGCCGACCTGCCCGACCACGACCTGGTGGTGCTGCCGGACGAGCCGTACGCCTTCGCGGCCGACGACGGTCCGGAAGCCTTCGCGGGCAAGGACTGCGCGCTGCTGAGCGGCCGGCACCTGACGTGGTACGGGCCGAGCCTGGTGGAAGCCGCTCAGGTGCTGTCGGCTCAGCTGGACGACGCGCTGCCCGCCGGCAGGTGAGCCGGCGGGCAGCGGTCGTTGCGGCACCTTGGCCGCATGCGCGGCTCTCGCTCAGCCGGACTTGCGGCGGAACGTGCGCTGCGGCTTGGCCGGCCCGGTGTGCGACTGGGCGGTGGCCTCGGGTCCGTCGACCCGGTGCTCGTCATGCTTGCTCTGCTTGCGCTCGAGCGCTTCCTTGAACTTGCGCCGGACGTCGTCCGGCGCCGGGTTGTGGTCGTCCTTGCCTGATGCGCTCATGCCCCCATCCTGCCGTCCCCCGTCGTCGTGACCCAACCCCATTCCCCCACCGCTGCCGATGTTGATCACGTTAAGCAGGCGGTGGCCCTCTTGCCGAGGGTTCCTGGCCTGGGCAAGGTGCCCCAACCCTCGGCAAGTGGCGCGGCCAGGCCGGCCGAGCGTCGTTCGGGCACCGGCAGCGGCCGGGCGGCCCGGGATTCCGTGGGCGGCAGCTTGCCGAGGGCTCGATCCCGTTGCCGAGGTCTGGAGGCCTCGGCAAGCAGCACACCGCCCGCTTGACGTGATCAACTGCGCCCGGCGAGGGGGAGCGGGGTGGGCCGGGGTGGGTCAGGCGTCGAAGGACTGCTCGGCGGTAGGGAAGGTGCCGCCGCGGACGTCGGCGGCGTAGTCCTGAGCGGCGCGCAGCAACGTCCCCCTCAGATCGGCGTACTGCTTGACGAACCGGCTCATCCGGCCGCCGCGCAGCCCGGCCATGTCCTGCCAGACCAACACCTGCGCGTCGCAGTCGGGTCCGGCGCCGATGCCGATCGTCGGGACGCGTAGCACCTCGGTCACCTGCGCGGCCACGGGTGCCGGCACCATCTCGAGGACGACGGCGAACGCTCCTGCGTCCTGCAGCGCGCACGCGTCCTTGACCACCTGCTCGCCCTGCTCGCCGCGCCCCTGCACCCGGTAGCCGCCCAGCGCGTGCTCGCTCTGCGGCGTGAACCCCAGGTGCCCCATCACCGGGATGCCCGCGCCCACGACCGCCTCCACGTGCGCCGCGACCCGGCGTCCGCCCTCGAACTTGACGCCGTGCGCGAGCCCCTCCTTCATCATCCGCGTGGCAGCGGCCAGCGCCTGCTTCGGAGAGGCCTGGTACGAGCCGAACGGCAGGTCGGCGATCACCAACGGGCGTCGCGCGCTGCGGGCCACCGCTCGCACCAGCGGCAGCATCTCGTCGATGGTGATGGGCACGGTCGTCTCGTACCCGAGCACGTTGTTGGCCGCCGAGTCGCCGATCAGCAGGACGTCGATCCCCGCCTCATCGAAGATCTCGGCCGCGTACTGGTCGTACGCAGTGAGCATGGTGAAGCGCTCGCCGCGCTCCTTCATCTGCTGCAGGTGGTGGACGCGCACCCGCCGCGGCGCGCCGGCCACCGCAGGAACCGGCCCGGTGCCGTAGGGGGCCGGCTCCTCGCCCTGGCCGGACGTCGGTCCGGCGGTCTGGTCGGTCACGAGAGCTCCTTGGACGAGGCGGCGGCCGGGACGGCGGGCAGGGGTGGCCCGCCGGTGCTCGTAGTGGGCGCGCCGGGGGGAGCCGCTGGGGCGTGGCTTTCGCGCCAGCGGCTGGTAATGGGCAGGCGGCGATCCCGCCCGAACGCGACCGTGGAGATCTTGGGGCCGGGCGCGAACTGCCGCCGCTTCCACTCCGCCCGGTCGACGAGCGTGACGACCTGGTCGACCACGACCGGGTCGAACCCCGCGTCGACCAGCTCAGAGCGGCCCTCCGCCCCGACCACATAGTGCTCCAGCACCTCGTCGAGCAGGTCGTACGACGGCAACGAGTCCTGGTCGGTCTGGCCCGGGCGCAGCTCGGCGGACGGCGGCTTGCTGATCGAGCTCTCCGGGATCGGCGGCACCTGACCGAGTCGGGCTGCCTCGTCATTGCGCCAGCGGGCGAGCTTCCAGACCAACGACTTGGGCACGTCCTTGAGCGGCGCGAAGCCGCCGACGCTGTCGCCGTAGAGCGTCGAGTACCCCACGGCGAGCTCGCTCTTGTTGCTCGTGGCGAGCGCCAGATGGCCCTCGCTGTTCGACAGCGCCATCACCACGACTCCCCGCGCCCGCGCCTGGAGGTTCTCCTCCGCGACACCGGTCAGCCCGAGCTGGTCCTGGAACGCCGCGACCATGGCGGCGATCGGCTGCACCCGGTAGTCGGCGCCGATCCGCTGCGCCAGGTCGAGGGCGTCGTCCCGGCTGTGCTCGCTGGAGTAGTCGCTGGGCATCGAGATACCGACGACGTTTCGCCCGCCGATGGCGTCCGCGGCCAGCGCCGCCACCACGGCGGAGTCGATGCCGCCGGAGAAGCCGAAGGTCACCGACGAGAAGCCGTTCTTGCGGACGTACCCCGCAAGGCCCGTGACGAGTGCGCTCCACACCTCGGCCAACGGATCGAGCCGGGTCGCGCAGCGCGCCGGCCGCGGCTCGAACGCGGGCAGCGGCTCCTCGCTCAGGCTGACGTGCACCACGTCAGGCACCGCACCTGCCGGGTCGACGGTCGAGGCCTGCAGGTCGAGGTCGACGACGAGCAGGTCTTCGACGAACTGCGGAGCCCGCGCCAGCACCCGGCCGTCGGCCGAGACGACGACCGAGTCGCCGTCGAACACCAGGTCGTCCTGGCCGCCGACGAGGTTCAGGTAGGCCAGCGTGCAACCGGCCTCGGCGGCACGGCGGGTCGCCAGCTCGAGCCGCATGTCGTCCTTGTCGCGCTCGTACGGTGAGCCGTTCACGACGAGCAGCAGCTCGGCCCCGGCCTCGCGCGTCTTGGCCACCGGCCCGCCGTCCTGCCAGAGGTCCTCGCACACGGCCAGGGCGACGTCGACCCCGCCGACCCGGACGACCGTGAGGTCGTGCCCGGGCACGAAGATGCGGAACTCGTCGAAGACGCCGTAGTTGGGCAGGTGGTGCTTGGCGTACCGCGCAGCGACGCGGCCCTGGTGCAGGACGGCGACGCAGTTCTGCGGCATCCCCTTCGGCACACCGGTGCGGCCGTCCTCGGAGACGCCGTCGCCGTCGGGGTCGGCATCGCGACCTTCCGCACGGTCGAGGTAGCCGACGACGACGGGCAGATCCGCGTAGCCGTCCGCGGCGAGGTCGGCAGCAAGGCGCTGCACACACTCGCGCGAAGCGTCGACGAACGAGCGGCGCAGGGCGAGGTCCTCGACGGGGTAGCCGGTCAGCACCATCTCGGGGAAGGCGACCAGCTGCGCGCCGTCCGTGGCCGCGCGAGCCGTCCAGTCCCGGATCATCCGGGCGTTCCCCTCGAGGTCGCCAAGGACGGCATCGACCTGGGCGAGCGCGAGTCGCAGCTGCGGCATGCTGCGAGCCTACGGCCGCGCCCGCGCCCCCCGCATGTGCCACCGGTCACAGTCGGTCGCCCGCGCCCGGGCAGGCACGATCGAGGGGTCGGGCGGTCTGGGCGACGGCACCCCCCGTTCGTGCCTGCCGGCACGCAGGACAGGCGTGGCCGCTAGCCTCGCCGGATGCTCACTCGCTACGACGTCGTGGTCGTCGGTGGCGGCCACAACGGACTGACGGCCGCTGCCTACCTCGCTCGCGCCGGCCGCTCGGTGCTCGTGCTCGAGCAGCTCGACCACGTCGGGGGAGCGGCGGTCTCAGCCCCGGTGTTCGACGGCGTCGACGCCCGGCTCTCCCGCTACAGCTACCTGGTGTCGCTGATGCCGAGGCTGATCGTCGACGAGCTCGGGCTCGACGTGCAGCTCGTACGCCGCCGGTACTCCTCGTACACGCCGGTTCCGGCCGACCCGCGCCGTGGCCTGCTGGTCGACAACGGTGACGAGCCCGGCACTGCCGCGTCGTTCGCAAGGGTGGCATCGTCGGCCGATCACGCTGCGTGGCAACGGTTCTACGCGATGACCGGTCGCCTCGCGCAGCGTGTCTTCCCCACCATGACTGAGCCGCTGCGATCGGCCGAGCAGATGCGCGCACTGGTCGACGACGACGCGGCGTGGGACGGACTGGTCGAACAGCCGATCGGCGAGCTCATCGAGCGCACCTTCGGCGACGACACCGTCCGCGGCGTGGTGTTGACCGACGCGCTGATCGGCACGTTCGCCGCCGCGGGATCGCCCACGCTGCAACAGAACCGTTGCTTCCTCTATCACGTCGTCGGTGGCGGGACGGGCGACTGGGATGTGCCGGTGGGTGGCATGGGTGCCGTCACGACCGCGCTCGCCACGGCCGCTCGGGCAGCGGGCGCCGAGCTGGTGACGCACGCGCAGGTCACGGCGATCGATCCGGCCGGTGAGGTGACCTTCACGGACGCCGCCGGCGGCTCGACGTCGGTCGGTGCGGGTCACGTGCTGGCCGGGTGTGCGCCCGCGACGCTCGACCGGCTGCTCGGCCGAGAGAGCGCCGACCAGCCGGAGGGCGCGCAGCTCAAGGTCAACATGCTGCTGAGCCGACTGCCGCGGCTGCTCGACACCGACGTCGACCCCACGGCGGCGTTCAGCGGGACCTTCCACGTCAACGAGGGCTACGCCCAGCTCGAGGCGGCGCAACGGCAGGCATCGGCCGGTGCCGTTCCCGACCTCCCGCCGTGCGAGATCTACTGCCATTCGCTCTCCGACTCATCGATCCTCGGGCCTGACCTGAGGCGGGCGGGCGCGCACACCCTCACGCTGTTCGGCCTGCACATGCCGACCAGGCTGTTCCGCGTCGACAACGACGGCACCCGCGACCACGCGCTGGCGGCGACCTTGCGCTCGCTCGACTCGGTGCTGGCCGAGCCGATCGAGGACTGCCTGCTGCGTGCCCCGGACGGTCGGCTCTGCCTGGAGGCGCGCACCCCGGTGGACCTCGAGGCGGACGTCGGGCTTCCGGGCGGCAACATCTTCCACCGCGACCTGTCCTGGCCCTGGGCCGAGGACGACGCCGACGCCGGCCGGTGGGGCGTGGAGACCGCGGACGCGAAGGTCCTGCTGTGCGGGGCAGGAGCGCGCCGCGGGGGCGGCGTCAGTGGGATCCCGGGCCGGGCGGCTGCGATGGCTGTTCTCGGGTCCGGCTGAGCGCCTCGGCTCGGCTTAGGGCTGCTTTGACCTGGCCTTGAGGTCGGTCGCGGCAACCGGTCCTAGTCTCGGAGCGTCGCCCTCGTCCGGAATTGGGAGCCCTGTGGCCTTCGCAACCCGGGCTGGTCGACGTCTGGTCAGCATCGGGGGCGGCGCCACCCGACGTCGACTCGCCCCCACCTTCTGGCTGATCACGGTCGCCGCCGCCCTCGCGATCCCGTGGTGGATCCTGGTCACGCTCAGGTCCTCGGGGATGAGCCAATGGCGGTTCCTGTCGCTCGCGACCAGCCTGGCCGCGACCTCCCTGCTCGCGGCCACCTTCTTCCTGCCCTCGAAGGTGCGGGCCTTCACCTCGCACCTCGGCGTCGAGCGGCTGCTCCGTCAGCACCGGGCGCTCGCGGTCGTCGCGGTGGGGTTCGTGCTGGCCCACGTGGTGTTCGTTCTGGTGCGGGACGAGAACGGGCTGGCCGTGCTCGACCTGCGCACCGCGCCGCCCCGGGTGTGGGCCGCGTCCGTCGCGACCGTCGCGCTGCTCGCCCTGGTGGCGTTGGCGGTGACGCGTCGCAGGCGTCGGCCGCGGTACGAGGGGTGGCGGCTGGCGCACGTAGTGCTGGCCAACGTCGTGCTGCTCGCCACCACCCTGCACGTCGTGTGGCTGAGCGACCTCACGCGGTACGCCGCTGCCCGCACGTGGTTCGAGGCGCTCGCCGTGCTGATGCTCGGGCTCACGGTGTACCGGTGGCTGTGGCGACCACTGCGTGCGCGGCGGCGCGCCTACGTCGTGGACGAGGTCAAGGGTGGTCCTGGAGCGACGTCGGTCGTGCTGCACGCGCAGGGCCATTCCGGGGTGCGCTTTCGGCCCGGTCAGTTCGCCTGGCTGAAGATCGGGGCCTCGCCGTTCGTCTTCGAGGAGCACCCGTTCACCATCGCCTCGGCGGCGACGGAGCCGTGGCGCAAGGAGTTCGCGATCAAACCGCTGGGCGACTTCACCGACATCCTGACCGGGCTACGGCCGGGCCGCCGGGTGTACCTGGACGGCCCGCACGGCGCATTCACGCTGGACGGGCTGCGGTCGGCCGGCTTCGTGTTCGTCGCCGGGGGCGTGGGCGTGACCCCGATGCTGAGCATGCTGCGCACGCTCGCCGAGCGGCACGACCGCCGTCCCGTGGTGCTGGTGGTCGCCGGGCGCACCGCCGACGACATGCTGCACCGCGCCGACCACGAGCACCTGGACAGCCGACTTGACCTGCACGTCGTCGAGGTCCTGGAGGAGCCGCCGCAGCAGTGGGACGGCGAGGTCGGGTGGCTCACCGAGCAGATGCTGCGTGACGCCGTCCCGTTGCGCCGGGTCAAGGGGAAGATCGACTACTTCATCTGCGGCCCGGGACCCATGGTCGCCGCCACGACGCGCAGCCTGGACGCCATGGGGGTGCCGGCACGACGCGTGCACACCGAGCTGTTCGACGTCGTCTGAGCGCGCGGGCCGCCCCCCTAGGATGAGCGGCATGGACAGGCAGCAGGAGTTCGTGCTCCGCACGATCGAGGAACGCGACATCCGCTTCGTGCGGCTGTGGTTCACCGACGTGCTCGGCACGCTGAAGTCCGTGGCGGTCGCGCCGGCCGAGCTCGAGGGCGCGTTCGCCGAGGGCATCGGGTTCGACGGCAGCGCGATCGAGGGTTTCGCCCGGGTCTACGAGGCCGACATGCTCGTCAAGCCCGACCCGAGCACCTTCCAGGTGCTGCCGTGGCGCGGCGAGAACCCCGGCACCGCGCGGATGTTCTGCGACATCACGCTGCCCGACCTGACGCCGTCCTTCGCCGACCCGCGCAACGTCCTGAAGCGGGCCCTGGCCAAGGCCTCCGACCTCGGCTACACGTTCTACACGCACCCCGAGATCGAGTTCTTCCTGTTCGAGCGCGGCACCCCGCCGGGCCAGCCCCCCGTTCCGGTCGACCAGGCCGGGTACTTCGACCACGTGCCGCACGGCACGGCGCACGACTTCCGCCGCCAGGCGATCAGCCTGCTGGAGTCGATGGGCATCTCGGTCGAGTTCAGCCACCACGAGGGCGCGCCGGGGCAGAACGAGATCGACCTGCGGTACGCCGACGCCCTCACCACCGCAGACAACGTCATGACCTTCCGGGCCGTGATCAAGGAGGTCGCGCTCGAGCAGGGCATCTACGCGAGCTTCATGCCCAAGCCGTTCGCCGAGCACCCCGGCTCGGGCATGCACACGCACCTGTCGCTCTTCGCAGGTGACGGCAACGCCTTCCACGAGGCCGGCGCGCCGTACCAGCTCAGCAAGGTCGGGCGGCAGTTCATCGCCGGCCTGCTCCGGCACGCGGCCGAGATCACCGCCGTCACGAACCAGTGGGTCAACTCGTACAAGCGGTTGATGGGTGGGGGCGAGGCGCCCAGCTACGTGTGCTGGGGCCACAACAACCGCTCGGCGCTCGTGCGGGTGCCGATGTACAAGCCGGCCAAGGGCCAGTCGACCCGGGTCGAGATGCGCTCCATCGACTCGGCCTGCAACCCGTACCTGGCTTTCGCGGTCATGCTGACAGCCGGTCTCAAGGGCATCGAGGAGGGCTACGAGCTGCCGGACGAGGCAGAGGACGACGTCTGGTCGCTCTCCGAGGCCGAGCGCAAGGCCCTGGGCTTCAAGCAGCTGCCCACCTCGCTGGCGGAGGCGATCCACGTCATGGAGGAGAGCGAGCTGGTGGCCGAGACGCTCGGCGAGCACGTGTTCGACTTCTTCCTGCGCAACAAGCGAGCCGAGTGGCAGGAGTACCGGTCGCAGATCTCGCAGTTCGAGCTGGCGCGCTACCTGCCGATGCTGTGAGCCCGGCGTGACCAGCGTGCTCGTCACCGGTGGCACCGGAACGCTGGGCCGGGCGGTGGTGCCCGTGCTGGCCGCCCGCGGTCACGACGTGCGCGTGCTCTCTCGCTCCGCCGGCGCGGACGTCGGCGGGGCACCGCGGGTCGTCGGCGACCTCGACACGGGGGAGGGGCTGTCAGCGGCCCTCGACGGTATCGAGCACTGTCGTGCATCTGGCCAGCAACCCGTTGCGCGCCAACCGAACCGACGTCCAGGGTACGGCCAGAATGCTCGAGATCGCGCGTAGCGCTGGCGCGCGGCACGTGCTGTTCGTGTCGATCGTCGGCTGCGACCTCGTCCCCTTCCCGTACTACCGCGCCAAGGCGGCCACCGAGCGGGAAGTGCTCGGCGGACCGGTACCCGGCACCGTCCTGCGGGCCACGCAGTTCCACGACTTCGTGCCGCTGCTCGTCTCGATGCTGGGTCGCGGGCCGGTCATGCTGCTGCCCACCCGGTTCCGCAGCCAGCTTGTCGACGTCCGCGACGTCGCCGACCGGCTGGCCGGTCTGGTCGAAGCCGGGCCGACCGGCCGCGCCCGCGACCTCGCCGGGCCCGAGCTCGTCGACCTGCGCCAGGCCGTCGCCCGGTGGGCCGAGGCGGCCGGACGACGAGCGCCGCGGATCATCGCGATCCCGCGAATGTTCGGGGCGGTGCGGGCGCTGGCAGGCGGCGCCAACCTGGCCGGCCCGGACGCCGACCGGGGCGAGCGCACCTTCAGTGACTGGCTGACGGAGCAGCGCGCGGGACGTCCGGACGCCGGCCGCCGGTAGCGTGGCCCGCGTGACCTCGACCCGCTCGACGAGCGTGGCCGGCCAGCTGGCGCGGCTGGGGTTCGCCGACCCCGCGCGAGCCGAGCGGTTCATGGCCGACCCTGCGCTGGCGGGTCTGTTCGACCCGCTCGACGACGTCTTCGAGGACGGCCTGCTCGTCGACCTCGCCGAGTCGCCGGACCCGGACCTGGCGCTGCTGAGCCTGGTGCGACTGATGGAGTCGTTGCGGGACATGGCGCGTCGCGATCCGGACGATCCCGACGTCCAGCACGCCGACGCGAGCCACCTGCTCCAGACCGTGCGGGTCGGAGGGCGCGTACGCGAGCGGTTGCTCGCCGTCCTCGGCTCATCGGCCGCGCTCGGCGACCACCTGGCCCGGCATCCAGCGCACTGGCCGGCGCTCACCGAGGACGAGCCGGCCGGCCCGCAGGCGTTGCGCGCCATGCTGCTCGAGGCCGTGGGGGCTGACCCGCTCGCCGACGAGCCGGTGGCCGCGCAGGGCGGCCGGCCCGCCTACAACCAGCTGCGGGTCGCCTACCGGCACCGGCTGCTCGCCGTTGCCGGACGAGACCTGGCCGCGCTCCACCCGGCGACCCACCTACCGGACGTCGCACGTGAGCTGGCGGACCTCGCCGCTGCCGCCCTCGAGGCGGCGCTCGCGATCTCGCGGGCCGAGCTCGAGCCCGGCCTCACCCCGTGCCGGCTGGCCGTCATCGGCATGGGCAAGTGCGGTGGCCGTGAGCTCAACTACGTCAGCGACGTCGACGTCATCTTCGTCGCCGAGCCGGTGCTCGAGCCGGGTACCGACCTGGCCGACCTGGACGACGCGACCCGCTCGGACCTCGAGCGGCGGGCCATCGCGACGGCCACCCAGCTCGCCACGGGCCTGATGCGAGCCTGCTCGGCGGCAACGGCCGAGGGCACGCTGTGGCCGGTGGACGCCAACCTGCGCCCCGAGGGCCGGGACGGCCCGCTCGTGCGCACGCTGTCGAGCCATCTCGCCTACTACGACCGGTGGGCCAAGACCTGGGAGTTCCAGGCGCTGCTGAAGGCGCGCCCGCTCGCCGGTGACCGGGCGCTCGGCGAGGACTACTCCCGCGCGATCGGGCCGCTGGTGTGGACGGCATCGGGTCGTGAGCGGTTCGTCGAGGACGTGCAGGCGATGCGGCGCCGGGTCGAGGAGCACGTGCCGTCCGACGAGCTGGACCGTCAGCTCAAGCTGGGCCGCGGTGGTCTGCGCGACGTCGAGTTCAGCGTCCAGCTGCTGCAGCTCGTGCACGGGCGGGTTGACGATTCGGTGCGCAGCCCGAGCACGCTCGAGGCCCTCCAGGCGCTGGCCGCCGGTGGCTACGTCGGCCGGGACGACGCCGAGGCCCTGAAGACGGCGTACCGCTTGCTGCGCACCCTGGAGCACCGCATCCAGCTCTTCCGGCTGCGCCGCACCCACCTGATGCCGACGTCCGACGTCGACCTTCGCCGGCTGGGACGACAGCTCGGTCACCGCGCCGACCCGGTGCGGTCGGTCGTCGCCCAGTGGCAGGCGCAGGCGCGCGAGGTGCGGCGGCTGCACGAGCGGCTCTTCTACCGCCCGCTGCTCGGTGCGGTCGCGCGGTTGTCGAGCGACGAGGTGCGGCTCACCCCGGAGGCCGCGGAGTCGCGCCTGCGGGCGCTCGGCTACGGCGATCCGGCCGGCGCGCTGCGGCACCTCGCCGCGCTCACCGACGGGGTGAGCCGGCGCGCCTCCATCCAGCGCCAGCTGCTCCCGGTGATGCTCGGCTGGTTCGCGGACGAGGCCGATCCGGACGCTGGGCTGCTCGCCTTCCGCAAGGTCAGCGACGAGCTCGGCACGACCCACTGGTACCTCAAGATGCTGCGCGACGAGGGCTCGGCGGCCGAGCGGCTGGCCCACGTGCTCGCCAGCAGCCGGTTCGCGGGAGACCTGCTGACCCGGGCGCCCGAGACGGTGCAGGTGCTCGGGCACGACTCCGGGCTGGTGCCACGCGAGGCGGACGCGCTGCGGACCGAGGTGGCCGCCGCTGTGTCGCGACACGACGAGCCCGCGCGGGCCATCGCGGCGGCGCGCGGTGTGCGGCGGCGCGAGCTGTTCCGCATCGCGACGGCCGACCTGCTCGGCCGGCTGGTGCTGGACGACGTCGAACGCGCCCTCACCGACGTCGCTGGCGCCGTGCTCGCAGGGGCGCTCGAGGTCGCCATCCGGGTGGTCGAGGCGCAACGCGGTGGCCCGCTGCCCACCCGCCTGCTGGTTGTCGGCATGGGCCGTTTCGGCGGCCGCGAGCTCGGTTACGGCAGTGATGCGGACGTGCTGTTCGTGCACGACCCCAACGACGGGGCGGACGAGGCGACGGCGCAGGAGGCGGCGCTAGCCGTCGTCGGCGAGCTGCGCCGGCTGATGTCCGGGCCTGGCCCCGACCCGTCGCTGCAGCTGGACGCCGACCTGCGCCCGGAGGGCAAGCAGGGGCCGCTCGTGCGCTCGCTGGCCTCGTACGCCGCGTACTACGAGCGGTGGTCGCTGGTCTGGGAGGCGCAGGCGCTGCTGCGGGCGACGCCCCTGGCCGGTGACGCCGAGCTCGCCACCCGCTTCCGCGACCTGATCGACCCGGTGCGGTGGCCGCCCGGCGGCCTGCGCGAGGCCGACGTCCGCGAGGTGCGACGGGTGAAGGCGCGGGTCGAGGCTGAGCGCCTCCCACGAGGTGGCGACCCGGGCCGCCACCTCAAGCTCGGTCGCGGCGGGATGGCGGACGTGGAGTGGACGGTGCAGCTGCTGCAGCTGCGGCATGCGCACGAGGTGCCCGGACTGCGGCACACCGGCACCATGACCGCGCTGCGGGTGTCGCGTGAGCACGGCCTGGTCGACGGCCCGGACGCCGATGTGCTGGCCGAGGCGTGGACGCTGGCCTCGAGGTTGCGCAACGCCGCGGTGCTGTGGCGTGGCCGGCCGGTGGACTCGCTGCCCAGCGACCTGCGCGACCTGGACGGCGTCGCGCGCATCGTGGGCTACCCGCCCGGGTCCGTCCGCGCAGCTCGTCGACGACTACCGGCGCATCACGCGTCGCGCCCGGGCCGTGGTTGAACGAGTCTTCTATGGCTGACCCTGCGTGGGTCGCCCTGGATGTCCGATCCGGTAGATTTCGGCCGTGACAGGAGGCCATCGGGGGGATACGCACGCCGGGCCGACGTTCCGGCGGGCGCTGGGTCGTCCTGAGTTCGCGGCGCTGTACGTCGCGCGGGTGCTGTCCGACTGGGGCGACCAGCTCGCCCGCGTGGCCATCGCCGCGCTGGTGCTGCATCGGTCCGGCTCGGCGCTGTTCGCCGCCACCGTGTTCGCCGTCAGCTTCTTGCCCGCGGTCTTCGGCCAGGCGCTGCTGGGGCCGATCGCCGACCGGGTGGCCCGGCGCACGTTGATGGTCTCGTGCGACGCGCTGCGGGCGGCCTTCCTCGTGGTCCTGGTCATCGCGGTGCGCTCCGGTGTCGCGCTGCCGGTCCTGCTGGCGTTGCTGTTCCTGGTCGAGCTGGCGGGGGCGCCGTTCTTCGCGGCCAGTCGCGCGCTGCTCACCGAGCTGTTCTCCGAGCGGCCGCTGTACCTGCGGGCCAGTTCGTTGCTGCAGATGTCGTACCAGTTCAACCAGGTCGCGGGCGTGGCCATCGGCGGGATCGTCGTGTCTGCACTGGGCGCCGACCGCGCCTTGTGGGTCGACGCCGTGACGTTCGCTGTCTCCGGGCTGCTGATCGTGGCCTTCGTCAAGCGCCGGCCGGCGGCACTTACCGGCGGCGTCCCCGGCCTCGCCGGACTGCTCCGCGACGTCAAGGTGGGCCTGGCCTTCCTGCGCCGCGACCTGCCGACCCGGTCGCTGATGCTGCTCGCCTGGTTGATGTTGCTGGCCTTCATCGCCCCGGAGGCGGTGGCCCTGCCGTATGCGGCGGCACATGGTGCGTCGACGGCAGCCGGGGGAGTGCTGCTCGCGGCCAGCCCGTTCGGGGCGTTCGTCAGCGTCCTGGTGGTCAGCCGGTGGGCGCCCATCGTGCAGGTGCGGCGGCTGCTCGTGCTGGCCAGCTGCGTCCCGGTGCCGCTGCTGGGGCTGGTCCTCGACCCCGGCTGGCAGGTGGCGGCCGGGCTGTTCGTCCTGGCGGGTGCCTTCCAGGGCTTCATGGTGCCGCTGATGGCCACGTTCTCCCTGCTGTCGCCGGACGAGCTGCGGGGGCGGCTCGGCGCGGTGGCGGGATCGGGGTTCGCGCTGGTGTCGGCGATGTCGTTCGTGCTGGTCGGGGCCTTGGCCGACTGGACCAGCCCGGCGACGGCGGTGGTCCTGGCGGCGGCCATCACCGTGCTGGCGCTCGTGCCCGCCTGGGCGCGCTGGCCGCACCGCCAGCTCGCGGAAGCCGCGGAGCGCGCCTACTCCTGACCGGATCGTTCCGGGACCGCTCCGGATCGCGGAGGGCCGAGCGGGGTTCATGTCGGCCCGCACCCTGCCGAAGGGATAGGCAGTGCGAACCACGGAGGGGGCCCCATGACTGCCGCGCCTGAGCTCGTCGACCCGTCGTCCGGGGCGGTAGCAGGCCTGCTGCCGCGCCCGGCGGCGCGGCCGCGTGCCGCGATCGGCCGCGAGCCGATCACCAACCAGGCCGGGGCCGTCGTCGGCTACGACCTGCGGTTCAGCGGCGCTGGCGGAGCGGACGGCGCCGAGCTGTCCGGTGCGGAGGCGGCCGAGGCTGAGCTGCTGGCCTGCCGGATGATCGTGTCGGCGTTCGGCGAGTTCGGTATGGAGCGCCTGGGGCAGCGCCGGCACCTGTACGTCAACCTGCCGCGGCCCTTCCTCACCGGCGTAGTGCCGCTGCCGTTCGGTCCGGAGAACGTCGTCGTGCAGCTGCTGCCCGACGTCGACGTCGACGAGGCGGTACTGGCCGGCGTCTCGGCGCTCAAGGCGGCTGGCTATCGGCTGGCCGTCGACAGTGGCTGCGCGGGCGACGCGCTGGACCGGCTGTACCCCCTCATCGACATCCTGCGCGTGGCCGTTCCGGCCCCGGACGACGCCCTGCCTGACTTGGTCGAGTACATCCGCGGCATCGTGCCGCAGGCCCAGCTGCTGGCCGACGCGCTGCCCAGTGCGGCGGTGGCCCAGGCGGCGAGCGAGGCCGGGTTCGACCTTCTGCAGGGGGTGCCGGTCCTCGCGCCGGCGACGCCCACGAGCGCGGCCGGCGGGGCACGTCCCGCCCCGGGTGGCCAGCGCGTCGTGCCCTCTCAGGCCGTGTCGCTGCAGCTGCTGGCGGCGCTGTCCGACCCTGACTCCACACCCGAGGACCTCGAGCGCATCGTCTCGGTCGACCCGGGGCTGAGCCTGCGCGTGCTGGGCGCGGTCAACTCCGCGGCCGGTGCTGGCCGCGAGGTCGGCAGCCTGAAGCAGGCACTGGTGCTGCTCGGACGCCGCTCGCTCAGCACCTGGGTGCTGCTGGCCGCGTTCGGCGGTGCCAGTGGTGACCGCCAGCAGATGGTGACGGTGCTGACCCGTGCCCGCACCTGCGAGCTGCTCACCGGTCAGGTCGGGCTCGACGCTCCCACCGCCTACGCGGCCGGCCTGCTGTCCGGCGTCGTGGACGTGCTCGGCTGCGACCCGGCCCAGATCGCCCGCGAGGCGCGGCTGGACGACGAGCTCACCCGCGCGCTCGTGGGGCGCGAGGGGCCGGTCGGCCGGCTGATGCACGCCGTCGAGGAGTTCGACCGGTCGGGCACGACCGACGAGGAGCTCGCACCCGAGGAGGTGTCGCGGGCCCGACTGCACGCGCTCGGCGACGCCGTCGCGGCGATCGACTCGGTGCTCGGCGAGGAGTAGTCCCGTCACACGGCGCGGCGAGCAGCGGCCCCACCCGCGCCCCCCGCCACGACTTGTGATGCGTTGTTGTTGTCTCCGATGGCCGGGAGGCAACAGGAACGCGTCACAAGTGGGGACGGGCTTCGGGTTGCCGGGGATACCCTCATGGGGTAGGGTGCATACCCCCTAGGGGTTCCCGTCGAGGAGGCACCATGACGACTCAGGACGCCGACGAGGCGCCGGGTGCGACGGCGCAACCGACGGCCGCAGCACGGCCGCCCGGGTACGCCGACACCAAGGACGCCCAGCTCAAGCGGCTCCGCCGGGTCGAGGGCCAGGTGCGTGGCATCGCCCGCATGGTCGAGCAGGACCAGTACTGCATCGACGTCCTCACTCAGGTGGCGGCGGCCACCAAAGCGCTGCAGGCCGTCGCGCTCAGCCTGCTGGACGAGCACATCGCCCACTGTGTCGCCGATGCCGTCACCGAGGGCGGCCCTGAGCGTGACCTCAAGCTGAAGGAGGCGTCCGAGGCCATCGCGCGCCTCGTGCGCTCCTGACCACCACGACCCGCACCACCCACGCCCCGCATGACCCACGCCCCGTGACCGCGCACCGTGAAGGAGCTCCCATGACCAGCCCTCAGACCACCACCTACCTCGTGTCGGGCATGACCTGCGGGCACTGCGTCGCCGCCGTGACCGAGGAGCTCACCGCCTTGGACGGCGTCCAGGACGTCGCCGTCCAGCTGGACGCCGAGGGCGCCTCGACCGTCGTGGTGACCGCTGACGCACCGCTGAGCGACGAGCAGGTCGCGGCAGCCCTCGACGAGGCGGGTGACTACCGGCTCGCCGCGAGCCGCTGACCACTCGCCCACGTCCCCCAGCACCCGATCGAACGGAGCCCTGTCGTGACCACCTCCACCGGCTCGACGGACGGCGCGCAGGTGCAGATCGCCGCCGACACCGTCGAGCTGTCGATCAGCGGCATGACCTGCGCCTCGTGCGCGGCCCGGATCGAGAAGAAGCTCAACAAGCTGGACGGCGTGAGCGCCTCGGTCAACTACGCCACCGAGAAGGCCAAGGTCAGCTACTCCGGCACCGTCTCGACCGACGACCTGGTCGCGGTCGTGGCGGCCACCGGCTACCAGGCTTCGGTGCCCAGGCCGGCGCCATCCCGCGACACCGGCGCACCGGGTGCACCAGCTGACCCCGCCGCTCCGGCAGACCGCGAGGCGTCGTCCCTGCGCCAGCGACTGCTGGTCTCGTTCGCGCTGACCCTGCCCGTCGTCGTCCTGTCGATGGTGCCGCCGGCCCAGTTCACCAACTGGCAGTGGGCGTCCTTGGCACTCGCCTCACCGGTCGTCGTGTGGGGTGCCCTTCCGTTCCACCGCGCCACCTGGGCGAACCTGCGGCACGGCGCCGCCACCATGGACACGCTGATCAGCGTCGGGGTGGGGGCCGCCTACCTGTGGTCGATCTGGGCCCTGTTCCTCGGGGACGCCGGGATGCCCGGCATGCACATGGACTTCACGCTCCTCCCGGCCGGCGGCGGCAGTGGTGACGAGATCTACCTCGAGGTCGCAGCGGCGGTCACGGTGTTCATCCTGACCGGCCGCTACCTCGAGGCGCGGGCCAAGCGCCAGTCCGGTGCAGCCCTGCGCGCCCTGCTCGACCTCGGCGCCAAGGACGTCGCGGTGCTGCGTGAGGTGGCCGGCACCCGCCGGGAGGTGCGGCTGCCGGTCGAGCAGCTCGAGGTCGGTGACGAGTTCGTCGTGCGACCGGGGGAGAAGCTCGCCTCGGACGGCGTGGTCACTGAGGGCACGTCCGCGCTCGACACCTCGATGCTGACCGGCGAACCTGTCCCGGTCGAGGTGACCCCTGGCGCGGTCGTCGTCGGTGGCACGGTGAACTCCGGCGGTCGCCTCGTGGTGCGCGCGACCCGGGTCGGCGCCGACACCCAGCTTGCGCAGATGGCCCGGCTGGTCGAGGACGCGCAGAACGGCAAGGCCGCGGTGCAGCGGCTCGCCGACCGCGTCTCCGCGGTCTTCGTTCCCGTCGTGATCGCACTGGCGCTGCTGACCCTCGTGGTCTGGCTGCTCACCGGGGCCGCCACGTCGGTGGCGTTCACCGCGGCAGTGGCGGTGCTGATCATCGCCTGCCCGTGCGCCCTCGGCCTCGCGACCCCGACCGCCCTGCTGGTCGGCACCGGCCGCGGCGCCCAGCTCGGCATCCTCATCAAAGGCCCCCAGGTGCTCGAGTCCACCCGGACGATCGACACGATCGTGCTCGACAAGACGGGAACCATCACTACCGGGCGCATGGCGACGACCGGCATCGTGGCTGCCAGCGGTGAGGACGACGGCACCGTGCTCGCGTTGGCCGGCGCCCTCGAGCACGCCTCGGCACACCCCATCGCCCTAGCCGTCGCTACGACTGCCCGCGAGGCCAGTGGTGCTGAACTCGTTGCGGTGCAAGGCTTCTCCAGCAACGACGGCCTGGGCGTATCGGGAGTCGTCGACGGTCACGACGTCGTGGTCGGCCGCCGGCAATGGGTGGTCGAGGTCGTCGGCCACGACGCCGGCCCAGAGCTCGACGCCGCAGCCGGGGTGGCGGAGGCCGCTGGCCAGACACCGGTCTGGGTGGCCTGGGACGGCGCGGTCCGCGGCATCGTCGTGGTCGCCGACACCATCAAGCCCACGTCGGCCGAGGCGGTCGCCGAGCTGCGCGCGCTGGGTCTGCGCCCGGTGCTGCTCACCGGCGACAACGCGCGCGCGGCCGCCGCCGTGGCCGCGCAGGTCGGGATCGACCCGACCGACGTCCACGCGCAGGTGCTGCCGGCCGACAAGGTCGCTGTCGTTCGCCGGTTGCAGGCCGAGGGCCGCACGGTGGCCATGGTCGGCGACGGCGTCAACGACGCCGCGGCCCTGGCCGCAGCCGACCTCGGCCTGGCGATGGGCACCGGCACCGACGTCGCGATCGAGGCGTCCGACCTGACCCTGGTGCGCGGCGACCTGCGCACCGCAGCCGACGCGATCCGGCTCTCGCGAGCGACGCTGCGCACCATCAAGGGCAACCTGTTCTGGGCGTTCGCCTACAACGTGGCGGCGATCCCGCTGGCCGCCGCCGGGCTGCTCAACCCGCTCATTGCCGGCGCGGCGATGGCCTTCAGCTCGGTGTTCGTCGTCACCAACAGCCTGCGGCTGCGCAGGTTCGCTCCTCGCTCGGGGGCGCCCGCTCCTGAGCCGGCGACCAACCGCGCGCCGGCGAGCGTGAGGCCTGCGGCGCAATGACGCTGGCCGACTACGCCGGGCTGCTGTGGACGCTGGCGTTCGCCGTCGCGGCCGTCCTGCTGATGTACCTGCTGCACCGCGTGACGACGGTGGCGCGCGAGCCGTTGACAGTGCTGCCGTTCCTGTCCGGGTGGGCGCCGCCCGAGCACGCCCTGTCGCGCTTCCATGCGCGCTGGTACCCGATGACGTTGGTGTTCTTGGCCTTTGACGTCGAGATGCTCTTCATGTACCCGTGGGCTGTCGTGGTCGCCGAGATCGGGGCGTCCGCGGTGATCGAGATGTTCGCGTTCCTGGGCGCCTTGCTCCTGGCGGTGCTGTGGGCCAAGCGGGAGGGCGCGCTGCGATGGGTGTGAGGCAGTGGCTCGCGAAGCAGGCGGTGAGCGGGGCGCATGCGCTCGTCGTCGAGCTGCCGGGCGGGTGGCGGGCCCGGGTCGCCGTCGAGCAGGCCGTGCGGCAACGGGGATGGCGGCTCGCCGACGCGCCGGCGGACGCCGACGTGCTCGTCGTCTGCGGGGAACCCGACGGCGACCTGGCCGGGCCCGTGGAAGCCGTCTGGGACCAGCTGCCCGGCCCGCGGGCGCGGGTCACGGTGCTGCACCCTCGCCAGGCTGCCGGGTCGCTGGACGACGCGGCCGCGGCGCTGCTCGACGATGCCGCCCAGGTCGGCGACGCAGTGAGCCGCCAGGGCTGGCGGCCGGACGACGGACCTGCCAGCCACGGCGACATGGACCACGGCGACATGGACCACGGCGACATGGACCACGGCGACATGGACCACGGCGACATGGACATGGCGCCCTCCGGCATCGCCCTGGCTGGTGGTGCCGCCGATCGTGACGGCCTCGAGATGGACGTCCTGCAGGTCCCCCTCGGGCCGGTGCTCACGCACTGGCCGGCCGGGCTCGTCTTGCGTTCCACGCTGCACGGCGACGTCGTCATGGCGGCCGAGGTCGAGCTGCTCGGCGGCGCTCCCGAGCCGGGCGTCGAGGACGCTGTCACGCGTGCCGCGCGGTGGTGCGACGCCGCGCACAGCGTGCTCGTGCTGGCCGGCTGGGGGAGCGCGGCACGGTCGGCCCGGCAGCTGCGGGACGCGCTGCTGGAGGGCTCGGACGTGCAGACCGTCGCTGTCGACCTGGCGGCCCTGCGCTCGCGCCTCGAGCACTCGCGAACGTTGCGCTACCTGCTGCACGGGCTCGCACCGGTGGCTGCCCCGACGCTGCCGGCCCGGCTGCGCGGCGATGTCCGCGAGCGGTTGCTCGCCCTCCTGGACGCCGCCGCCGCCGAGCTGCGCGGCGACGGCGGCGCAGTCGGCGACGTCGATCCGGCCCATGTCCGCACGCTGCTGCCAGAGCTGGTCGCTGGGCTCGAGCTGAGCGCCGTACGGCTGCTCGTCGCCGGGCTCGGCGCCGATCTGGCGCGGGCGACGACAGGAGCCACTCGTGAGTGAGCCTGTCGTGGCGGTGTCGGCCGCTTGGGTTCCTGTGGCCGCAGCGCTGCTCGGAGCCCTGGCCCTACTCGCCGTCCTGCTCGACTCGCTGCTCGTCGCGCGCGGCGAGACAGGCGCACCGGCCCGCGCGCTCACCCGGCCGGTGACCGAGGTCGCGCGCCTACTGCGCCAACGACGCCGCAGCACCGTGCAGGCCGACTCGATGCTCTGGCGGATGGGCGGCGGCGGCCTGGTGGTGGCGGCCCTGCTGATGGTCGCCGTCGTCCCCCTCGGCCGGTGGACGCTGGCCGACCTCGACGTCGGCATCGTCTGGTTCAACGCCGTCGACGTCGCCGTCTGGGCGCTCGTGTGGTTGGCGGGCTGGGGACCGAACTCCGTGCACTCGCTGGTGGGCGCCTACCGGTTCCTGGCTCTCGCGCTGGCCTACGAGCTGCCGCTGATGTTCGCGCTCACTGCGCCCGCCGTCGCTGCCAGCAGCCTGCGGCTCGGCGACGTCGTCGCGGCCCAGCAGGACCTGTGGTTCGTCGTGTGGATGCCGCTCGCCTTCGCCGTGTATTGCGTCGGCGTCCTCGGCTTCTCGGTGTGGGGCCCGCTGTCGGCAGCAGCCGGCGCGGACGTCGCCGGCGGGGTGCTGACCGAGCTGTCCGGGGTCGACCGGTTCCTGGTGCTGGCCGGTCGCTACGCGCTGCTCGCGGCGGGCGCTGCGTTCGCGGTCCCGGCGTTCCTCGGTGGCGGGGCCGGTCCGCTGCTCCCGGGCTGGGCGTGGGTGCTGCTCAAGGCAGCGCTGCTCCTCGCGCTCCTCGTCGCGGTCCGGTCGAGGGTGCCGTTGCTGCGACCCGACCGGTTCGCCGAGGTGGGATGGCTGGTGCTGCTGCCGGTCGCTCTGCTCCAGGTACTCGTGGTGTCCGTGATCGTCGTGGTGAGGGGGTGAGCTGATGGCGACCGACATCGTGTTCTGGGTGCTCGCGGTGACGTCCGTCGCGTCCGGCATCGCGGTCTTCCGGGTCGACTCGATGGCTCGGGCGACATACGCGCTGGCACTGTCCTTCGTCGCTGTCGGGCTGGCGCTGCTGCTCGTCGACCTGCACTACGTGGGCGTCGTCACCGTGCTGATGATGGTGATGGAGATGGCCGTGATGGCCGTCTACATGGTGATGTTCATGGGGATGAACCCCGCGCTGATGCCGATGAGCATGGTGCACGACAACCGCAAGGCTGCCTTCGCCGCGGCCGCCTGCTTCGTCCTCCTGGCAGCCGGTGCGGTCCTCGTCCCTTGGCCGACCCGCCGAGGCGTGCCGCCAGCGGACGCGACGGTCGCGCTGGGGGAGGCCCTGATGGGCTCCAAGATGCTGGTGATGATGGCGCTCAGCCCGGTGATGGTCGCCACCATCGTCGCCGGCGTATCGCTTGCGGCACCGCACGGTCGCTACGACCGGCTCGGCGACGACCTGCGCCGACGTCCGGCGGACGACGTCCAGCCCGGTGGGGTGGGTCGATGACCCTGCAGGCCGTGCTCGTGGTGTCGGCGGCCCTGTTCAGCGTCGGGCTCTACGGCGCCATCTCGCAGCAGGTCGTCGTCATGGTGATGATGGGCCTCGAGCTGATGCTCAACGGCGTGATCCTCGCCGCTGCCGCCTGCTGGTGGTTCCTCGCGCCGGCGCCCACCGGCCAGGTGCTCCTGCTCGTGGTGATCGCGGCGATGACCCTCGAGATGGCCATGGGCTTCGCCGTCGCCACGTTGCTGCACCGCTCGCGCGGCGACGACATGACGGACTCGGCCAGCGAGCTGGCGCAATGACGGCGCTGTGGGCGCTGACCATGCTGCCAGCCGTGGTGGGGGCGCTGCTCTGCGTGGCCGGACGTCGGGCCGATCCGTGGGCGGTCGCGGTCTCGGTCGCTACGGCGTCGGTCACGGTGGCGCTGGCTGTCATCACCGCCGCTCAGCAGCCTGCTGTCTCGGCCCCGTTCGTCGCGGGCACCCAGTTCGGGCTCGCCGTGGACGGACTGTCCGCACTGATCGTCGTCACCGTGGCGGTCATCACGCTGCTGGTGCTGGTCTTCGCCGCCGGCGACCTCGACGGCCCACCCGCCCGGTTCCACGGGCTGATGCTGCTGTTCGCCAGCGCGGTCCTCGTCACGGGGACGGCCACCACGCTCCCCGCGCTGCTCGGCGCCTGGGAGGTCATGGGCGCGACGTCGTACGCGCTGATCGGCTTCTGGTGGCGCGAGCCACGGCGGGTCAAGGCCGGCGCGACGGCGTTCGTCACGACCCGCGCCGCCGACCTCGGCCTGTACCTGGCAGCCGGGGCGGCGCTCGCCGGCGGTGGTGGGCTGGCGCTGGCCGACCTGACCGCCGCCAGCCCCGGGTGGCGGCACGTGATCGCCGGCGGGGTGCTCGTCGCCGCCCTCGGCAAGGCCGCACAGCTGCCCTTCTCGTTCTGGCTGTCGCGTGCGATGGAAGGCCCGAGCCCGGTCAGCGCGCTGCTGCACTCGGCTGCCATGGTCGCCATGGGCGGTTACCTGCTGCTGCGGGTGGCGCCGCTGCTCGAGGTCACCGGCTGGGCTGCGGACGTCGCCACCTGGGTCGGCGCCCTGACGGCACTTGCCCTCGGCGCCGTGGCTCTTGCGCAGCGCGACCTCAAGCAGCTGCTGGCGGCCTCGACGGCGGCGCAGCTCGGCTTCGTCGTCGCCGCAGCGGGGGTCGGGGCGGTGGTCGGTGGCGCGGCACAGCTCGTGGCGCATGCAGCGACCAAGGCCCTGCTGTTCCTCGTCGCCGGCGCCTGGCTCTCGGCGCTGGGCACCAAGCAGCTCACCGGCCTGCGCGGCGCGGCCCGGCGATGGCCGGTGGTCGGTGTGGCCGCGGCGGTCGGGCTGCTCGGCCTGGCCGGCCTACCGCCCCTCGCCCTGTGGGCGACCAAGGACGCGATCCTCGCCGTGGCCCTCGAACGGTCGCTGCCGCTGTACATCGTGCTGCTCGCCGGCGCGGCCCTGTCGGCGGCATACGCCGGTAAGGCGCTCGTCCAGGTGTGGCGCGCGCCCGAGCCGGACCCGCGGCCCGAGCGGCACGACGCGGGCAGCATCGGTCTGCTCGAGCGCATCCCGGTGGTCCTGCTCGCGGCGGCGGCCGCCGTTCTCGGAGTACTGGCACTGCCGCCGCTCGGGGGTCGGGTGCGCGTCCTGCTGGGGGCGGCAGGCGAGTCGGCGCCCGGGCTGCTCGAGCTCGTCGCCTCGGGAGTGCTGGCGCTGGCCGTCCTCGGAGCCGTCGTCGGGATGTCGACCCGCGCCGCGCCACCCCGCTGGAGCATGCCGCGCTGGGCGGAAGGCTGGCTGGGCTTGGAGTCCGTCGCAGACGCCGTCGTCGTCCGGCCGGTCGTGGGCCTGGCTCGACGGCTCGCCCGGTTCGACGACGCCGTGCTCGACGGGGCCGTTGAGGGAGTCGGGCGCGCCTGCGGGCGACTGGCGACCCGGCTCGCGACCGGCGACACCGCGGTGCTCGACCGGGCCGTCGAGTCCCTGGCTACAGCGGTGCGCCGCGCTGCGGCACAGGCAGTGCGGCCGCAGTCCGGCCAGCTGCACCACTACTACCTGCAAGCCGTGTCGGTCGCTGCCGCCGGGGTCCTGTTGCTTCTCGTGGTGAGGTGAACGTGATCAGCCTGCTCGTGTTCCTGCCCCTGCTCGCAGGGCTCGTCCTGGCTGCCCTGCCGCGGCTGCCCGACCGCTGGGCCCGGTGGACCTGGTTGGGCGTGACGCTGGCCGAGCTCGCCCTGGTGGCCGTCGTCTGGGCCGGGTACGAGCATCCTGCCCCGGGCACGCTCGCGTTCGAGGAGCAGGTGCGGTGGATCCCAGGCGTCGGCAGCAGCTACCACGTGGGCGTCGACGGGTTCTCGCTGCCGCTCATCGCGCTGACGGCGGTGGTGTTCGTGGCCTGCGCGATCTATGCGCTCACCGAAGGCGACCGTCCGCGAGCGCAAGCGGCTCTCTTCCTGTTCCTGGAGTCCACCTGCGTCGGGCTCTTCGCAGCCGCAGACCTCATCGTCTTCTTCGTGTTCTTCGACCTGTCGATCGTCGCCATGTACTTCGTCATTGCCGGCTGGGGCCACGGCAACGCTGCTCGCTCGGCGCTGAAGTTCTTCCTCTACACGTTCCTCGGCTCGCTCGCGCTGCTGCTGGGGTTCATCGGGCTGTACGTCGCCTCCGCGCCGCACACGTTCGACATGCTGGCTCTCGCGGCCGACCCGCCGCTGGCCGGGCGGCCGGTGGCCGGTGGGCTCGTGCTGGCCGCCCTGCTCGTGGGGCTGGCGGTCAAGACCCCGACGTTCCCGTTCCACACCTGGTTGCCGCCAGCGCATACCGACGCTCCAGCCATCGGGTCAGCTGTGCTGGCCGGGGTCCTGCTCAAGATGGGCACCTACGGGTTCGTGCGCATCGCGATGCCCATGCTGCCCGGAGCCTGGCGCTCGCTGGCCTGGGTGGTCGTGGCCGTCGGGATCGTGTCAGTGCTCTACGGCGCGCTCGTCGCCCTCGCCCAACGCGACCTCAAGCGGATGATCGCCTACACGTCGGTCAACCACATGGGGTACGTGGTGCTGGCGGTCGGCGCTGCGGGACTGGTGAGCGGCAGCGACGCGCAGACGCGCTCGGTGGCGGTCACCGGAGCGGTCACCCAGATGGTGAGTCACGGACTCATCACCGCGGCCCTGTTCCTGCTGGCCGGCGTGGTCTACCAGCGCGCCGGTACCTACGACATGCACGGGTTCGGGGGCCTGGCCGCCCCGGCCCCGCGGTTCGCCGCGCTGTTCGCCGTCGCCGCGTTCGCCTCGCTCGGGATCCCGGCCTTCAGCGGCTTCATCGCCGAGTTCCAGGTCTTCGCGGGCAGCATCGCGGCCGCCCCCGTCACGATGGTCGCGCTGCCGGGCATCGTGATCACCGCGGCGCTGTTCCTGCTGGCCGTACGACGCCTGCTCACCGGGCCTACGGAAGGTTCGTCGGTCGGCTTCACGGACCTGCGGGCCGTCGAGACCTGGTCGATCGCCCCGCTCCTGTTGCTGTCGCTCGCGATCGGGGTGCTGCCACGTCTCCTGCTGGACGTCGTCGAGCCGGCCTCCGCCGTCCTCGTGCAGCTGGTGGGGCGGTAGTCCGTGGAGGCAGGCCTGGCCATGCAGCCGCTCGCCCTGCTGCCCGAGCTGATCGTCCTGGTCGGGGCGCTGGCCGCGCTGATCGGCGGCTCGTTCCTCCCGCGACAGCGTCAGTGGGTGGCGCGGCTCGTGGCGGCGCTGGCGCTGCTGCTGGCCGGCGCCGCGGCCGTCGCCGGGCTCACCGGCGCCGACCGCATGGTCTACGGCGGCTCGTTCACCGTCGACACGAGCACCGGAGTGGCGCGGTTGATCGTGGTGGCCGCCGTCCTGCTCGTCATCGGGCTCGGGGTCGACGAGCTGGCCGGCGACACCCGCGAGAGCGAGACCTACGCGCTGCTGCTGCTCTCGGCGGACGGCGTGCTGCTGCTGGCGGGCGCGAGCGACCTGCTGGTGCTGGCGGTGGGCTTCCTGCTGGCGAGCATCCCGGTCTACGCGCTCATCGGGATGTCGCGTACCGCCCGGGCCGCCGAGGCGGCGATGAAGACCTACCTGCTCGGCGCGCTCTTCGGGATCGTCCTGCTGCTCGGCGTCACGCTGCTGTACGGGCTGGCGGGCGGGACGACGTACGACGAGCTCGCGGCAGGGCTCGGGGCGGCCCCGGTGGCCGCGGTCGGTGCCGGCGTGGTGGCGGTGCTGGTCGGTCTCGCCTTCGAGGCCGGGGCCGTGCCGGCGCACTTCTGGGTGCCTGATGCTGCGCAGGGGGCCGGCTCCACTGCGGCGGCCTTCCTGACCACCGTGCCGAAGGTCGGCGCGCTGCTGGCCCTCTACCGGTTCGTGACGGTGCTGCCCGACGGGCTCGCGTGGCCGTCGTTGGTCGCCGTCCTGGCGGTGGCGAGCATGACGCTCGGCAACCTCGCCGCACTGGGTCAGCGCGACCCCCGCCGGCTGCTGGGGTGGTCGACGGTCAGCCAAGTGGGCTACCTGCTGGTGCCGGTGGCCGTGGCTGGCCGCAGCGACCTCGCCCTGCCGTCGTTGCTGCTGTTCCTGGCGGCGTACGCGGTCACGAACCTCGGTGCCTTCGCGGTGGTGGCGGCGTTGCCGCAGCGGCGTGACCTCGGGGCGTACCGCGGACTGGCCGGATCCCGGCCCTGGCTCGCGGCGGCGCTTGCTGTGGCCCTGCTCGGACTCCTCGGTACCCCACCGACCGCGGTGTTCGTGGGCAAGCTGACCGTCGCCACGGCTGCCTGGGAGGGCGGGCAGGCGTGGCTGGCCGTCGCCCTGGTCGTCAACACGCTCGTCAGCCTTGGGTACTACCTGCGCTGGATCGCTCCGGTCTACCGTCCGGGAGAGGCACTGGAACGCACCGCCGAGGGTGCGTTCGCGCCCCGGCCCTGGGCGGCGGGTGCGGCCGTGGTGGCGGGCGCGGCGAGCATCGGCCTGGGCCTGTTGGCCGGCGCCGCGCTCCGGCTGGCCGGGGGCGGCTGAGGGTCGACGGAGGCGACCGGCAGGTCACGCCCCGGGACGAGTCGGCAGCCGCAGGGTGAACGTCGAGCCCAGTCCGAGACCGTCGCTGGCGGCACGGAGGTCGCCGCCGTGCGCCCGAGCGATGGCCCGCGCGATGCTCAGGCCCAGGCCGCTGCCACCGCCGTCGCTGCCGCCCCGGGCTGGGTCCACGCGGTAGAACCGCGCGAAGACGGCGTCGAGATCGGATGTGGCGAGCCCGGCACCGTCGTCCCGCACCGAGACCACCACGTGACCTGGGTCGGTCCGAACGAGCAACGCGACATGGCCGCCGGTCGGCGTGTGCCGCAGCGCGTTGTCGAGCAGGTTCGCCAGGACCTGCCCGAGTCGGTCGGCGTCGGCCGTCACGGCGGGAGCGGAGGGCGGCCCGTCGTACGACAGCCGCACCTCGCGTTGATCGAACGCGGGGCCAGCGGTGGCCACTGCCTCCTTCGCCAGCGCTACCGGATCGGTGCTCGCCATGCGCAGCTCCAGCGAAGCGTCCTCGGCCGCTGCCACCTCACGGACGTCGTTGGCGAGCCGGCGCAGCCGACCCACCTGGCCACGGATGGTCTCCCAGGCGGCGGGATCGATCTCGACGACGCCGTCCTCCATCCCATCGACGTAGGCGGTGAGCGTCGCCAGCGGGGTGCGCAGCTCGTGGGCGAGGTCCGAGAGCAGTTTCGAACGCGTCGCCTCGGTGTCAGCGAGCCGGGTCGCCATGTGCCGGAACGCCTCGGTCAGGCGGGTGAGCTCGCTACCGAAGGCCACCCCGGGCACCTGGACGTCGTAGTGCCCGGACGCCACAGCATCGGCTGCGTCGGCCAGCTGCTCCACCGGTCTCGCGACGCGACGAAGCAGCACCCAGGACACCAGCCCGGCCGTGACCAGCGACGCGAACGTCGCGACGGTGAGCGAGATGGCGAACGAGGAGGCGAATGCCTGCTCGGCGTGACTGCGCACGGCAGCCGAGGCCTCGCCCGTCCTGGCCAGGTGGTCTCGGAACACCGCAGGCGCTACGAGTCCGGTGGTGGCCGCGAGGGTCAGCGCTCCGACGGCGATCACCAGCACCTGCGCGGTCATCAACAGGCGGACCAGTCCTCCGGTCGGCCTCACTCGTCGCTTCCCGTTCTCGGCCCGACGAGGCCGTAGCCCACGCCTCGGACCGTGCGGAGGTAGCGCGGGTCGCTGGCGTCGTCGTCGAGCTTGCTGCGCACGTGAGCGACGTGGACGTCGACGACGTGCTCGTCGCCGTACCACCCCTCGCCCCAGGCGGCGTCGAGCAGCTGCCGGCGGGTGAAGGCGGCCCGCGGACGGGACGCAAGCGTGGCCAACAGGTCGAACTCGGTGCGCGTGAGGTCCACCGGCTCGCCCGCCCGGTGCACCTGCCGCGCCTCAAGGTCGACGACGACGTCGGCGAAGCGCAGCACTGCGGAGGAGGACGACGGCGCCGGTCCGGTCGCGGACCCGCCGCGAGGCCGGCGGAGCATGGCTCGGATGCGGGCGATCAGCTCACGGGGGGAGAAGGGCTTGACCAGGTAGTCGTCAGCGCCGACCGACAGGGCGACCACCTTGTCGATCTCCTCGTCGCGCGCCGTGAGCATGATGATGTAGGCGTCGCTGAACGTCCGGAGCTGTCGGCAGACCTCGATGCCATCGAGTCCCGGAAGCATGACGTCCAGCACCACCAGGTCTGGCGGACGCCGCTTGGCGTCGGCGACTGCTGAGGGGCCGTCGAAGGCGAGGTCCACGGCGAACCCCTCGCGCTGGAGGTAGCCCTCGACCACGCGCGCCAGGGCCGACTCGTCGTCCACGACGAGCACGCGCGGTTCGTCGGCCATCAACCCTCCTCGCCGTCGCGTTCACGCAGCGGTCGGAGCCTATCGATGCTGGTCGTCGGCACTGCGTCCGTCGAGCACGCGCCGCGCCTGGGCGTACTGCGTCTCGTCGATCTCGCCGGCGGCGAACCGTCGGTCGAGGATCTGACGAGCCGACTCCGCGGAGGCGGCTGGCCGCTCGCTCGGCCGTGCGGACAGCCGAGCCACCGCCCAGACCGCGGCGACGACAACAACCATCCAGAACAGGCCCATCGACACCATGCCGATGCCCCACCATGCTCCGTTCCCGTACCAACCCATCATGGCGACCTCCTCGGTCTCGTAACAGTTCCAGCCTGCCCCGACCAGGTATGGCGCAGCCGGGCACTTCGATGAAGGTTCGATCAAGGCGGCGTCTTGATGCGACCTTCATCCAAGGTCCACGGCTTTCGCGGGGTGTCCGGCGGAGGATGACGACATGACGTCACAGCCCATCTCACGTCGCGCCGCGCTCGGTGGCCTGCTGGCCCTCGGCGCCGGTGCGGTCGGCATGGCCGGCTGCACCTCCACCGCCCGGCCGGTCGGGGCCGCCGCCATCGCAGCGGCCGAAGCAGCGCGCTCGAGGAGCGGGCGCGTTCGCGCCTACCGCGTCGAGGCCCGCCCGACCCAGCTGGACCTCGGCGGTCGAGTGGTCGACACCTGGGCGTATGGCGACTCGACGCCCGGACACCTGATCCGCGCGACCGCGGGCGACCGGATGCGGATCGAGTTCACCAACCGCCTGCCCGAGGAGACCAGCGTGCACTGGCATGGGCTGGCGATCCGCAACGACATGGACGGCGTGCCGCACCTCACGAATGCGCCCGTGGCCCCGGGTGGCGGGTTCACCTTCGACTTCGTCGTACCCGATCCGGGCACGTACTGGTTTCATCCGCACACCGGCCTGCAGCTCGATCGGGGCCTCTACGCGCCGTTCATCATCGACGACCCGGCGGATTCGGGCGACCAGGACGTCGAGTGGGTGGTCGTGCTCGACGACTGGACCGACGGGATAGGGCCGTCGCCGAAGGAGGTGTTCGCCGAGCTGAAGCGTTCGGGTGGGTCCATGGGCGGCATGGGCGGCATGGGCGGCATGGGCGGCATGGGGATGGGCTCGAGCGACGGCGGAGACGTCACCTACCCGCTGTACCTCGTCAACGGCCGCCCGCCCGAGGATCCGGACGTGCTGCGCGCCAAGCCGAACCAACGGGTCAGGGTGCGGATCATCAACGCCGCCGCGGACACCATCTTCGATGTAGCACTCGACAGCCATCGGCTCAGCGTCACGCATACGGATGGGCACCCGGTCGTGCCGGTCACCGCGGACTCCTTGCGGATCGGGATGGGCGAGCGGTACGACGTCGTCGTGACGCTCGGCTCCGGAGCCTTTCCCTTGGTCGCTCGACCGGTCGGAAAGGCTGGTCAGGCCAGAGCCCTGGTCCGCACCGGCGCCGGCAGCGTCCCGGCGGCCGACCAGCAGGCCGTCGGACAGGGCCGACCGCCGCTCACGGTGTCCGACCTGACCGCTGCGCCGGGCTCCCGCCTCGCGTCACGGACGCCGGCCACGACCCAGGACGTGATGCTGGCGGGGAGCATGAGCGACTACGTCTGGACCATCAACGGGCGCACGTACGACCGGACCAGACCGTTGACCGTCCGACAGGGCGAGACGACCCGACTGCGCCTCCGAAACCACTCGATGATGAGTCACCCGATGCACGTCCACGGACACACGTTCCAGCTCGGTGAGGCCGGGGGAAACGGGCCCCGCAAGGACACGGTGCTTGTCCCGCCGATGTCCGGCGTGGACGTCGATGTGCTTGCCGACAACCCGGGCCGTTGGATGGTCCACTGCCACAACGCCTACCACGCCGAAGCTGGCATGATGACCCGGCTCGACTACCTCGCGTGACGCTCGTGACCCTCCGGGCCGCTGGGCGGCAGGACCTGCGCCGCCGGGCGGTCGCGAGGACGGCGAAGTTTTCGCACGAACGACAGAGACGCCGCCCCGCTGTGTTCCCGGACAGGCGGGTCGGGGGCGGGGTCGGCTGCGGTCAGCCACCAGGTCCAGCCCCTGGGCGCGACCGCCCAGGACGGGTCCGGCGTCCACCCGACGGGCGGAACCCAGCCCTTCGGGGCAGGCGGCCACCCTGGCGGCGGGTTGAACGTCAGCTCGGACATGTCCCCCTTGTTGTCGGCGGCCACCGGCCCCTACCTGAGCCCCATCACTTGTGACGCGTTTTGGTGGTCTCCTGGCCATCGGAGACCACCGAAACGCGTCACAAGTGCCGGCGAGGATGTGCTCAGGGCGGTGGCGCCGCCGATCAGGCATGCGCCGCCATCGGCGGACAGGGCTGGCCCCTGTGCGGCGCCAGCAGCTCGAAGTGCCAGGGCTCGTTGGCGTACCGCCGGCACAAGCCGTATCGCACCCCGTGCTGCTCAAGCCAGCGGGCTGCGCTGCGCGGGGCGACGTCGACCGCGCGACCCTTGACGTGCTCGGACTCCTCCGGCGGCAGCACCCAGCGACGGGCCTTCTGCGGCGAGCCGTACTTGGTGATCGCCTCGTCGAACAGTCGTTGCTGTTTGGCCGGGCTGCGCCAGCCGGAGGTGACCTGCAGCGAGATGCTCTGTGCCGCAGCGTCTTTCGAGGCTCGGTCGAGCGCTCGCCGCACGGCGGGCGTCAGGTGGTCGACGTCGCCGACCCCGCTCGGCTCGACCGGCGGCGGGTCGCCGGGTGACAGCGCGTGCGGAGTTCCGGGGTCGTACGTCGAGCCTGGGGTGACCACCGACCGCCCAGCGTCCCACCACCGGCTGAGCCGCGATTGGGCTGGTGCGGCGGTCAGCGCCAGTGCCGCTACGACCGCGACGCCCCGGGTCAGTCGACGGCGTCGAAGGCGGCGCGTGTCCACGACGAGCACCTGCTCGTCGTCCGCTCTGCTCGCTGCATGCACCATCGACCTTCGGCCCCCCTGACCACGCCCCGCACCCTTGTGACCAGGAGGTATACCGGGTATACAGGTCCACGGTCAAGAACTGCCGGAAGGTCGGGGGCGGCGCAGTGGGGTGCGGCCAGCGGCGCTACTCGGCTGCGCTGGCGTCGAGCTCGGCCCAGGTGGTCTTGCCCTGGCCGTGCGGGGCCACCCCCCACGACAGCGACAGCGTCTGCACCAGTTGCAGGCCACGTCCGCCGGTGTCGAGCGGTTCGGTCAGGCCCTTGACCCGCGGCAGGTGCGTGCCGCCGTCCGTGACGCCGATCCGCAGACGGTCGGGCTCCGAGCGCAGCTCCAGGGTGGCCTGGCCCCGGGCGTGGCGCAGCGCGTTCGTGACCAGCTCGCTGACGACCAGCTCAGCCGCCACCGTGTCGACCACCAGCTGCCAGCCCGCGATGGTCTCGCGGGTGAACCGCCGCGCCTGGCCCACCGCCCGCGGGTGCGGCTCGATCTGGAGGTAGGCGGTGCGGTGCCCGGCGCTCGGTCCGGCAAAGTCGCACACGAGCAGGGCGACGTCGTCGGTCAGCCGGTCGCCCACCGTCGCGAGGATGGCGTCGGCTGCCGCGTCGACGTCCTGGTGGCCGGTGGCCTCGACCGAGGCCCGCAGGCAGGTGATGCCGACGTCCAGGTCCTGCCCGGCACGCTCGACCAGGCCGTCGGTGTACAGCACCAGTCGGTCGCCCGCCCGCAGCCGCACCCTCGTGGTCGGCCAGTACGGGTCATCGAGCACCCCCAGGGGCACCCCGCCCTCGACGTCGAGCTCGGTGACGGCGCCGTCGGCCCGGCGCAGCAGCGGGTTGGGGTGCCCGGCCCGCACCAGCACCAGCTCGCCGGTCTCGGGTGCGAGCGCAGCGAGGGTGCAGGTGGCGAGCACATGGGGGTCCAGGTCTGCGAGCACGCGGTTCACCCGCCGCAGCGCGGTGTCGGGTGCGTGGCCTTCGGCGAGGTAGGCGTGCAGCGCTGCTCGCAGCTGGCCCATCACCGACGCGGCGTGCACGCTGTGCCCTTGGACGTCGCCGATGACGAACGTCGCGCCGCCGTCAGGGGTGGGCGCGACGTCGTACCAGTCGCCGCCGACCTCGACGCCGGCCGTGCCCGCCACGTAGCGCACGGCAGCTGAGACGCGCTCGACCCGCGGCAGCTGCCGCGGCAGCAGCGAGCGCTGCAGCGTGCGTGACACCTCGGTCAGCGCCTCGTACAGGCGGGCCCGTTCCAGGGCGGACGCGACCTGGCCGGCGGCGGCGGCAAGGACGTCGACCTCACCGTCCGGCAGCGCCCGGGCGTCCGCCCATGCGATCGCGAGCACGCCGCTGACGGAGTCCGGCAGGAGGAGGGGCAGGACGACGGCCGAGCCGACTGCGCTCTGGGACGCTGCGGCGACCTCCGGGTAGTTCCGTTCGAGGTCTCCAGCACGCAGGACGACCGGTCGGCGGGTCTGGGCGGCGTCGCGCATCGGGGTATTGGCCGAGACGGGCAGCACCCGCAGCGCCGGGCTGGGGGGCGCCGTCATCTGGTCGCCGTGGCCCCCGGGTACTGAGGAGGGCGGTGCGGTCACGACCCGGAAGTCGTCACCGTCACGCAGGTAGACCCCCAGCCGCGCGGCGCCCACGGCGTCACCGAGGGACTCCAGCACTGCGGTGAGCACCTCAGTGGTGGTCAACGCGGTGGCGAGCCGGGCTGTCACCTGCTGGAGCAGTGCGAGCCGGTCGACGGCGAGCTCGGCGTTCTGTCGCGCGGACTGCTCGGCCTCGAACATCCGGGCGTTCTGCACCGCGACGGCGGCGTGCTCGGCGACCATCCGGACCAGCTGCTCGCTGTTCGCGTCGAACACATCGGATTCCGGATGGCCGAACAGCAGCGCACCGATGACCTCGCCGGTGCGGGCTACGACGGGGGTGGCCAGGTAGCTGCGCACCGGTGGGTGACCGTGCGGGAGCGCGGTGGGTGGCCGCCGCAGGTCGAGATCGGTGAACAGGACCGTGCTGGCACCGGCGAACGTGGGCTCGAACAGCGGGGTGATCCGCGGCAGCGGCATGGCAGCGAACTCATCGGCACCGACCCCCGACAGCACGTGCAGGTGGTACAGCTCGCCGTGCTCGTCGTGACCGTTGTAGAAGAACGCGCCGAAGGCGGCACCCGACAGCTCTGTGCCCGCGTCGGTGACGGCCTGCAGCACGGCCTTCAGGTCGAGGTTGGAGTTGATCGCCTTGGTCAACGACGCGAGGACGGACGGCTCGGTGCCCAGCGGGCGGGTTCCGCCGGACTCGCTCACAGCTGCTCCTCGTCCCTGGCGACCGGCGTGGGTGCGCACCTGCTGTTCGCGCGCGGCCCCGAGTCTAGGTGCCGGGCGGGCACCGGCGCGGTGGACAGGGGCAATATCACCAACGTCGGCACCGCCGCGCTAGGTTCCGCCGGCGCGGAGTGGTGGTTAGCGGGGCAGTGCCAGGTCGAGCTCGAGCCACTGCGCGAGGTCCTCGATCTCGGCGTGCACTGCTGCGCGCGTCGGCTCGTCGAACGGCCCGTCCTCATGGATCGCGTCGACCCGCAGCACCCCGGTCTTGCGGTCGGCGGTCGCGTCGACCTTGCCGACCAGCCGGTCGCCATGCAGCACCGGCAGTGCGTAGTAGCCCCACCGGCGCGAGGCCTTCGGCTTGTACATCTCGAGCTGGTAGTCGAAGGCGAACAGCTCGGCCATGCGCTTGCGGTCGTACACCAGGCGGTCCAGCGGCGACAGCAGCGCCGTACGGCCACGGAACGGCTGACCGAGCAGCGTGGGGTCGACCCGCCACTCGCCGCGCACGCCGTCGATCACCGCTGGCTCCCCGGCTTGGCCGACATCCTGCGGCTCGCCGGGGCAGATCGGCGCGCGGGCGCGGGCCAGCCCCAGCGACCGCAGCCGCAGTGCGTCACGGGTGCGGCGCGCCTCGTCGGCAGGCATCACCTCGACCTCCGGGTAGACGCGCTCGGCGAGGTCCCATAGGCGGTCGCGGCCCTCGTGACCGCTCACCGCGACCTCACCGCGCGCTTCCATCATCTCGAGCAGCCGGCCAACGTTGCGGTTGTTGTTCCACCCCGACGACCCCCACGGCCGCACGCAGGTGTCAGGGACGTCTCGGGCCCGCTGCGGGCCGAGCTCGTCGAGCCGGTGCAGGATGTCGCGGCGGCACGCGTCGTTCGCCGCCACCCAGTCACGTCGGCCCTGCTCCCACTCGTCCAGCTCGCCGGTGCCCGGCCAGGCGGCCATGTCCGCGAGGTACAACGAGATGTCCTCGACCGGCCGCACCATCATCTGCAGCTCGACGAGGACTCGCGCGGCTAGCGCGGCGTGCAGCTCGGCCGGGGCGTACGCCGATCCCAGCCGGCTCCACGCCACCAGGTCTGCGCTCGGTGCCACCGCCTGGACATAGTCGACCTGCAACAGCGTCAGGTGCCGGACGACGTCCTGCAGATCGGTCGGACGTTCGCCGTCCAGCAGCTGGGCACGCACGGCGATGCGGCGGGCGTCCTGCCTGGACAGCTCGTGGACCGTCGTCACGCCCGCGAGCCTAGCTGCGCCTGACCCGCCCACGCGGCAGGACGCAGCTCCGTGCCGACCCGGTGATCACTCGGTCAGACCCGCTGGAACACATAGCCGAACGCGCTTCTGGTGTAAGCGATCCCGCGGCCCGTGGCGCGGATGTGGTCCGCGTCTGCGGCCGACGGGCTCTTCGGCTCCACGTAGCTGTCGAGGGCGGTGCGGTCGAGACGGTAGGTGCCACCGCGGTGGTGTACCGCGGCCACGAGCTCGAGTCGCGGATCGATCGCGGCGATGCTGGCGTCGCCATGGCTGGTGTTGGCCAGGAGCAGGCCACTCGGCGCGAGGTAACGCCGACAGTGATCCCAGACCAGGCCCGCGTAGAGGGAGATGAGCAGGTCGAATCCGGCGGTCGGGACGGGAAGGTCTGTCGTGTAGTCGGCGTGCAGGAACCTCACCTTGGTGCCGGCTCCGGGCAGCGTCCGACCTTGCAGCTCGGCGACGACGCGATCCTGGTCGGCGAAGTACGTCGCGGCCCGGCGGTCAGTGTCGACGTAGGTGACTGATGCGATCGCGGTCGAGGGGGGACAGATCGACGTAGCTGCCCGGGTAGAGCGCTCGCGCAGGTGCCCAGTCCCGCAGGATCGCGGCGAACAATCCCGATCTGTCGCCGATGCTCTCCCGGTACGTCGCCCACGACGGCACGACTGCGAGCGTAGCCGGGCGAACCCGCACCGCACGGTCGCCGGCGGGCATGGGTCGTTCCACCCATGCCCGCGTCGCGGCAGATGCGCCGTCCGCCCGACGCGGAGAGCAGGACGCCGTTCCTAGCGTGAGACCACCACTCACGAGGAGCAGCCATGGAACACGTCGAGACCGTCATCATCGGCGCCGGGCAGGCCGGCCTGTCCACCGCGTACCACCTGCGACAGCGCGGCCGCGCCTGCGTCGTCCTGGACCGCAACCGGCGGATCGGCGACAACTGGCGCCAGCAGTGGGACAGCCTGCGGCTGTACACCCCAGCGAAGTACGACGGCCTGCCGGGGATGGCGTTCCCCGCCAAGCCGTTCTCGTTCCCGGGCAAGGACGAGGTGGCCGACTACCTCGAGGCCTACGCCCGCCGGCACGAGCTGCCGGTCCGGCTCGGCGTCCGGGTCGACCGGCTTCGGGCAGGGGACGACGGGGGCTACGTGGTGCAGACCGACTCCGGGCCGCTGGCCTGCGCCAACGTCGTGGTCGCCACCGGGACGTTCGGCCGCTCACCGATGATCCCCGAGTTCGCGCACCAGCTGGACCCCTCGATCCTGCAGCTGCACTCCAGCGAGTACCGGCGACCGGGCCAGCTGCGTGACGGGCCGGTGCTGGTGGTGGGTGCCTCCCACTCGGGCACCGACATCGCCTACGAGGTCGCCGCGAGCCGGCCGACCACGCTCGTTGGCCGCGACTGCGGTCAGATCCCGATCCGGATCGACTCTCGGCGCATGAAGGCGGTCTTCCCCGCGCTGCTGTTCGTCTGGCGTCACCTGCTGACTCGCCGTACGCCGATGGGGCGCAAGGAGATGGCGGCGGTGCGCGTCCACGGCGGGCCGATGCTGCGGGTGATGCGCTCCGACCTCGCCGAGCGGGGCGTCGTCCGCAATGAGGCGCGCGTCGAAGGGGTCCGCGACGGCCGGCCGCTGCTCTCAGATGGAACCACCGTCGAGGCGGCCACCGTCGTCTGGGCGACCGGGTTCCGGCAGGCGCTGAACTGGCTCGACCTGCCGATCCTGGGCGACGACGGGTGGCCCACCGAGTACCGCGGGGTGGTGGAGGGGACGCCTGGCCTGTTCTTCTGTGGGCTCTCCTTCCAGTTCTCGTTCGCCTCGATGCTGTTGCCCGGCGTCGGACGCGATGCCGGGCACGTCGCTGACCGGATCGTGGCTCGGGTGACGCGGAACGCGCGCGGTCGGCAGGTCCAGCCGGTGTGAGCGGACTCGGCCCCGGCCGGCGCCCGCCGCCGGTATCGTCCAGACCGGAGGTATCCGCGATGGGCGTCGTCGACGAACTCCTACGGGCTCGCGCCGACTTCGAACGCGGCGACTGGGCGGCCGCGGTCGACCAGTGGTCCGAGGTCGAGCCCGAGCAGATGAGCGCGGACGACCTGAGCGCCGCAGCCACAGCAGCGTTCCTGGTCGGGCAGCGCGATACGGCGGTCGCGTCGTTGCAGCGTTCGTTCCGGCTGCGTGAGCGAAGCGGCGACCAGGCGGGTGCGGTCCGCTGCTGCTTCCACCTCGCGATGATCCTCGCGACCGGCGGAGAGCCGGCGCTGGCGGCGGGTTGGGGAGCTCGGGCCGAGCGGCTGGTCGAAGAGATCGGGGACGACGGTTTGGAGCGCGGTTACGTCGCGTTCCTGCGGATGTTCAGCCATCTCCAGTCCGGCGACTTCGCCGCGGCGTCCGAGTGCGCCGACGACACGACGGCGATGGCGCGCGCACACGCGGACCCCGACCTGCTCGCACTCGGCCTGTGCTCGCAAGGCCGCATGGCGCTCTACTCCGGGCGGGTGGCCGACGGCCTGGGACTGCTGGACGAGTCGATGGCCGGCCTGACGGCGGGCGAGGTGTCACCCATCGTCTTCGGCCACGTGTACTGCACCGCTATCGAAGGCTGCCAGGAGATCGCGGATCTCGGTCGGATGACCGAGTGGACGTCGGCGCTGCACCGTTGGTGCGCGCAGCAGCCGGGGCTGGTCGCGTTCACCGGTCAGTGCTCGGTGCACCGCGGGCAGATCATGCGGTCGCGCGGTGCGTGGCCGGAGGCGCTGGAGGAGTTCGAGCGGGCGATCGAGCGCTACCGGCAGATGGACTCACCGGATGCAGTCGGCCTGGCGGAGTACGAGCGAGGCGACGTCTACCGGCTGAGGGGGGAGTACGACGCGGCCGAGCGGTGTTACCAGGCGTCGGGCGAGCGCGGCTACGACCCGCAGCCGGGGCTGGCGCTGCTCTGGCTGGCGCGCGGCTCGGGGGAGGCCGCGGCGGCAGCGGTCCGCCGGCTGCTGGGGGAGGCCGCCGACCCCGTGCACCGGTCGCGGCTGCTGCCGGCGGCCGTCGACGTCCTGCTGGCGACCGGGTCCGTAGACGAGGCGCGGGCTGTCGCCGTCGAGCTCGACGACGTGGCCGCGCGCCTCGGCTCGCAGGCGCTGCTGGCCCATGCGGCGTACGCGTCGGCCGCGGTCGAGTGGGCGTCCGGCGACGCCGCTGGCGCGTTGCCCTACGTGCGCAAGGCCCGTCAGCTCTGGGCTCGGCTCGAGAGTCCGCATGAGTGCGGGCGAGTGCGGCTGCTGACCGGCCGCGCCCTGACGACCCTGGGCGACGAGCAGTCCGCGAAGCAGGAACTCGAGTCGGCCCGCGATGCGTTCCGCGCGCTGGGCGCAGTGCCCGACGCCGAGGAGGTCGAGCGGCTGCTCAGCCCGGTCGGCCTGCCGGGTGGGCTGACCGCGCGTGAGGTCGAGGTGCTGCGGCTCGTCGCCTCCGGGCGCAGCAACACCCAGATCGCCGCCGAGCTCGTGCTGAGCGAGAAGACCGTGGCGCGGCACCTGTCCAACATCTTCGGCAAGCTGGACGTCGCGTCCCGCACCGCGGCGGCGGCCTACGCGTTCGAGCACCGCTTGGTCTGAGCCGGCCACGCCGCGGGCCGCTACGTGAGGGGTCCGGTGACGGCGCGCTCGAGCTGGGCGGCGAGCCATCGCTCGTAGTCCTCGGGTGTCCAGCCGGCTCGCCGGCACAGGCGCTCGTGCACCTCCGGTGAGGTGAGGAGCCAGACGACGTCCACCACCCGCGGCAGCTGTGACCCGAGGTCCGCGCGGATGGCGGTGGGGAGGCTGGCCTCGTTCCCGGTCCGCCGCTCCCGGTCGATCGTGCGCAGGAACTCCTCGAGCACGGGGTCACCGGCTGCGCCGTGCGCCAGCAACGCGGCCAGCAGGTCGCCGACCCGGTCGTGGATCCGTCGGGTCCAGGCCGCGTATGCGGCGCCGTACGACGCCGGGTCCTGCGCCTGCGTCACAGCCCGGAACTCGGGTCGATCCGACATCGCGACGGCCGTGATGTCGCCGGCGAGCAGGACGTCGTACGCCGCCTTGACCACCTCCGCCTTGCCGCCGACGGCGTTGTAGACGGTCTGGGGCGAGACCCCTGCGGCGCGCGCGAGCCCGGCGATGGTCATGGCTCCGTAACCGCCGCGCACCAGGAGGTCGGTCGCGACGGCGACGATCCGTCGCCGCGTCTCACGCATCGCCTCCTGCCGCACCGCGCTCCGATAGGCCCTTGCCACGCATTCCCCTTGGCGCTAGATTTCCAACTCCACTAGAAGACCATGCTAACGAATTGTGGGAGCGAACGCCATGACCCTCGAGAACCCTGCGTTGCCCGCCGCGCTCGCGGTGTTCGAGGCGATCAACACCGGTGATCTGTCTCGACTCGGCGACTACGTCACCGGGGACTTCGTCGATCACGGGGCACCGTTCGCGCTGCCGCCGGGGCCTGACGGGTACGGCCAGGTGCTCGGGTTCGTCCATGAGGTGCTGCAGATCCGCTACACGGTCGAGGATGCCTTCGCGACGGCCGACCGCGTGGTGGTCCGCGCCACCGCCCGAGGCGTGGGCCTGGACAGCTTCTTCGGCGAGGGCGCCGACGGCGGCTCCTACGCAATGACCACCGTCCACATCTACCGCACCGAGGGGGATCGGCTGGCGGAACACTGGGGAGTGCGCGACGAGGTCAGCGCCCGGATTCAGCTGGGGACCCTGGCGCCCCCGAGCGCGCCGCAGCCCATCGCCTAGCTCGGTACTGAGCGGGGTCATGCCTCCCCGGCAAGTCCTGCCTGACGAGCGCGCACGATCGCGGCGGACCGGTCGGACACCTGGAGCTTGGCGAAGATGTTCGACACGTGGTTCCGAACCGTCTTGAGGCTGATCGCCAGCTCGTACGCGATGGTGGCGTTGCCCTTTCCAGCCGCGATCAGCTCGAGCACCTCGCGCTCGCGTTCGGTCAGCGACGGGAAGGCCATGGCGGACGACCCAGAGCCGCTCGCGAAGTGGGCGATGACGCGGGCTGCGATCTCCGGGCCGAAGATCGCCTCCCCGGCCGCCGCTGCTCGGACCGCCCGGACGATCTCGTCCTGGTCGGAACCCTTGAGCAGGTAGCCCCGGGCGCCCGCTCGCATCGCGGCGAACACCGAGTCGTCGTCCTCGTACATCGTGAGCACCACGATCGCCGTTGCGCCGTCCTGCCGGGTGATCCTGCGGGTCGCCTCGATGCCATCGAGGTCAGGCATGCGCAGGTCCATCAGGACGACATCGGGGGCGAGGGAACCGGCCAGCTCCACCGCTTGAGCGCCGGTCTCCGCAACGCCCACGAGCTCTAGGTCCCTCACGTCGAGCAGCATCAGCTGGAGCCCACGACGGAACGCCGGGTGATCGTCGGCGACGAGCACGCGCGTCATCCGAGAGCCTCGATGCCGACGTCCTCGCGCAGCGGGAGAACGGCGCGGACGATGACGCCGCCCTCGGCGCGGGTGGAGACCGTGCACGAGCCGCCGAGCTCCGCGGCACGCTCGGCCATCGAGGTCCAGCCGACACCGCCGTCGGTCGGCTGGCCACTGCCACGGCCGTTGTCCGAGATGGTAAGCCCCAGTGTCCCGTCGAGCTCCAGCTCGACCTGGCAGCGACTCGCACCGGAGTGCTTGGCGACGTTGGTCATGGCCTCCGACGCGATCCGGAACGCAGCGACCTCAACGGCAGCGGGAATCGGGGGCAGGATCTGTGGGCCGTCCACGTGATAGGTCAGCAGATCGGTCGAGAGGCTCGCGGCGCGCTGGCGGATGGCATCCACGAGGCCCACTTCGTCGATCGCCGGTGGGCGCAGGTCGTCGACCACGCGGCGCACTTCGGTGATCGCCGCCCTGGTCTCCTCACGGACCTCCGCAAGGAGGCAGTTGCGCTCGGCGGCATCCTCGCGGGACTGGACGGCCCCCAGCTTGAGCAGGATCGCGGCCAGGGATGGCCCGAGCCCGTCGTGCAGGTCCCTGCGCAGCCGCTTGCGCTCCTCCTCCCGGGCGCTGACGATCCGCGACCGCGAGGTCTGCAGCTCGCCGGCCAACTGTGCTGCGCGCACGGTGACGGCGGCGTGCCGAGCGAGGTCGTGAAGCAGTGCCGTGTCTGCCGCCGACATGGTGCGGCCGGCCGGCACGGCCAAGGCGAGGTCGCCGATTCGGTCTCCGCGGTGCACCAAGGGCACCCGGAGGGTCCGCGGGTCGTCGGAGGGGTAATCGCCGCGCGCTTCCACCCACACCCGGTTGACCTTGAGCGCGTCGGCGACGGAGGCGGTGATGGACTCGACGACGTGGAGCGGATCGGCCGACTCGACATTCGCGCCGAGCCGCCGGAGCGCCGTGGCCGGGTCGGAGCGGTAGCCGTAGACCCATCGCTCGATCCGTCGTTGCAGGCGTCCATAGGCGGGCTGCATCGCGACCGTGACGAGCACGATGGCGAGCACCACGCCGGCGGTTCGGTCGCCGACGACACGGTCGCCGACCAGACGATCGGCGCCGAACAGCAGGAGGGCATAAAGCGCCACCACCGCGACGACCAGGACGCCGTACGTCAGGGTCCGGCTCAGAACGAGCTGGATGTCGAAGAGCCGGTGCCTCAGGATGGCGATGCCGATCGCGAGGGGGAGGGCCACCCCAGCCAAGACGAGGGCGGCGTCCACCACCACCGGGTTGGCGTCGAACACGAAGTACCCGGCCCAGACAAGCGCGAGCGCCAGGGGCAGGCTCGTCGCTCCCCACACGAGCCATAACAGCTGCAGCCGAGCCTCACCGGAGGCGCGGCGCAACCGCGCGCGCACGGCGAACGCTGCCCCGCCGAACAGCAGGACGGTCAAGAGCAGGCCGAGACCGCCCAGGACGCCGGACACCGGCGCCGGCAGCCACGCCAACGGGGGATCGGCGCCGTGGTGGGCCTCCCGGAAGCCCTGCGCGTCGCCGGCCGACCCCACGAGAAACGCCGTCACCCCGGCCAGTCCGAGGAGCAGCCAACGACGCCAGCCAGGCGACAGGCTGTGTCCGTCGGGGACCAGATAGGCGATCACGACGAGCCAGAGGAACAGGAACACCCACGCACCCGAGAGGAGCTGGTCGACCACCATCCCTGCGTGGCCGGTGCTTTCGCCGCCGAACGTGAGCATGGCCCCGAACCAGACACCGTGCGCGACCAGCAGCCAACCGAGCCGGGGGCGGCCCGCGCGCAGGAGCAGCAGGAGGCCGACGAGCACGGCCACTGAGGCGGCCCCGAGTGCGACGGCGGGGTTCATGGGGCAAGTGTGCGTCCTGCGCGGCGCGGGGGGCAGGCGCCCGGGAACATTTCCCGGACTGCGCGGGACTGCTGGATCGTGCGGTCGGGTCGGCGGGCGGGAGACGTTCGGTGCGCCGAGGGGCCGTCGGCCCCACCTGAGAAAGGGAGCGCACCATGCCGCTCAGCACGTTCGAGAAGCTCTTGCCCTGGAGCGGAGCCGTCGCCGGCCTCTGCTGGGTCGCCCAGGACGCCCTCCAGAGCATGTACACCAAGGACCTCCCGGGTGCTGCGACCACCACAACCATCCAGGACAACGTCGGCCTCAACCACGCAGCCCAGGGCTGCCTCGTGCTGATGGGGATCGCCCTGCTGTTCTTCGCCACCGCGATCCGCAACCTCCTTCGCTCCGGCGAGCCGCGGGAGGCGACGTACTCGAGCATCGCCTACGGCGGGTGGGTCGTCGTGGTGGCCGGACTCTCGCAGATGGTGATGTGGGGCTGGGGCCTGATCAACGGGGCGGCAGCCGCGAAGGACGACGCCGCTCTGCACTCCTTGAGCTACGTGGCCTACTTCGGCTGGGCCGGTATGGGCATCGGCCTGGCGACGGCTTTCATCGCGACCGGGCTCGGCGGCATCCGAAACGCCGTCCTGCCGAAGTGGTTCGCGATCCTCACCGTCGTCTGCGGAGCACTTGGTGCGCTGGGCGACGCCGGCATCCCGCCCGGGGGCCTGGTGAACTACGTGCTGCTGCCGTTCTGGCTGATCGCCGCGGCCATCATCGTTGCCCGGCGGCAGGAGCGCGCGGCGCAGCCGACCCCGCACGTGCTGGCGGCGCCGTGACCTGCACGGATCTCGGCGCCGGGCTGGCGCTCGGTCTCGCCCCCCGCGGGTACCGTGGACGACATGGCACGGGCTGTGCGATTCGATCACTACGGACCGGTGGATGTCCTCGAGGTGGTCGAGGTTGAGAAGCCGACACCCGGCCCCGGTCAAGTCCTCGTCGAGGTGGTCGCGACGGCGATCAACCCGGGCGAGATCGCGATCCGTGAGGGCGCGAAGCACGAGGTGGCACCGGCAAGCTTTCCGTCCGGGCAGGGCAGCGATCTTGCCGGGCGCGTCGCCGAGGTCGGCAATCATGGCGGCGAGTGGGACGTCGGAGACGAGGTCATCGGCTGGACGGATGAGCGGGCCGCACAGGCCGAGTTCGTCACCGTTCCCGCCGACCAGCTCATCGCGCGGCCGTCGTCCGTACCGTGGGACCAAGCGGGCTCGCTGTACGTCGCAGGCGGCACCGCCCGAGCCATGGCCGACATCGTGCCCACCGGGTCCGGCGAGACCGCAGTCGTGTTCGCAGCGGCCGGTGGTGTCGGCTCCATCCTGACCCAGCTGCTCGTCAGCAACGGCGTCCGCGTGCTCGCCGTTGCCGGGCCAGCGAACCACGAGTGGTTGCGGACGGTAGGCGCCGAGCCGGTGCCCCATGGAGAAGGTCTGGAGCAACGGCTTCGCGACGCCGCGCCCGACGGCATCGATGCCGCCTACGACGCCTTCGGCGACGGGTACGTCGCACTCGCCGTCGCGATCGGCATCGATGCCGACCGGATCGTCACGATCATCGATTTCGAAGCCGCCGAGCGATTCGGGACCAAGATCGTGTTCGGTTACCAGGTCACGTCCGCCGACGTACTCGCCGAACTCGTCGAGCTGATTCAGGCCGGTGACCTGACCGTCCCCATCGCAGCGAGTTTCCCGTTGGCGCAGGTGCGCGAGGCGTACACGCAGCTTGCGGAGCGGCGCACGCGCGGCAAGATCGTCCTTCGGGTCTCGGCCGGCTGAAGATCGTCCCTGGGCGAGAAGCGGTCACGCCGTTCCAGGAGACGTTCGTCTGGGCCGGCCACGCACACGCCGGAGTGCTGCTGATCCTGGCGCTGATCTGCCGGCCGTTCGCGGCTCTGCATCTGCTTCAGTCGAACTCGGCAACGCGGACGTCGTGTGGCGAGGGGAGGCCCGCGCCGGTCTCGACCAGCTGCTTCAGGCTCATCAGATAGCTGCCCCACTTGGTGCTGCAGTGGTGCATGAACTCGACCGGCTCGGCCCACCCGGTGTGGGCGAACAACAGGACGGTCCAGTCGCCGTCCTGGCGCAGCCGCCAGTCGACGTGGGTGCCGATCCATTCCGGCGGGCCGTCGACGACCTCCCACACCACCCGCTCGTTGGGGACGGTCTCGGTGACCAGCATGTCGAAGCCACCAGGCGGGAAACGGAAGGCGATCGTCCCCCCGGGTGTGGCGTCTCCGGTCGTGTCCTCGGTCCACCAGCCGGCCAGGCCGTCGATGGTTGTCAGTGATCGGTACAGCGCCTCGGCTGCGTTCTTCTCGACGGCGATGCGGTGCAGGATGTCCACCATGGGATGTGCTCCTTAGGTCTCTGGGGCTACTTCTTCTTGGTCTTCTGGATGGTCTCGGCGATGCGCTTGATCCGGGCGAGCCGGCCATCCCACTCGGTGGTGACGGCGGTCAGCTGGTCGACCGCACGGCTGAGCTGGGCCTGGTCGATCTCGTAGTGCCGTTCGCGGCCGACGACGGTGTCATGGACGAGTCCAGCGCGATCCAGCACGGTCAGGTGCTTGGCCACGGCCTGCCGGCTCACCGGCAACCGGTCGCTGAGCGAGGTCGAGGTGCCCGAGCCTTCGGCCAGGAGGATGTCGAGCATCCGCCGTCTCGTCGGATCGCCCAGAGCAGACCACAGCTCGTCGTCCACCGCGGTCAGCGTCATGAGCGGCTGGCGAGTGAGGCGACGTACGGCGCGATGCGCGGGAGGAAGGTATCCCAGCCGTTGACGTGGTCCTTGACCGTCGCCTCGGTCGTGGCGGCGTCCCAACCCATCTCGCGGAAGCCGGTCTCGATGAACTTCAGGGTCGTGCCCGCCCCCGTCGGCACCAGCTCGAAGGTCACGAGCAGCGAGTTGCCGACCTGGGCCGGCTCGTCTGCCGCGTGGGTCCAGCGGAACGAGAACGTCCTCGGGGGCTCGACGTCGACCACGGTGAGCGTCACCGACTTGCCGCCCTCGGACGGGTCTCCGAAGGTCACCTCGCCAGTGGCCCCTGACCGGACGTCGTACGACGCAGTGTCCGGCCACCACCGGGCCACATGCTCCGGCTTGCTCACAACGTCGAAGACGATCTCCGGCGAGGCATCGATGTAGAGCTCGCGTTCGATGCTGCCGACCTCGGCGTGGTCCAGTGTCGTCATGGCGGTTCCTCTCGCAACTAATGGTTGCGCATCACCGTAGTCCACGATCTGACTTAACGCAACCAATGGTTGCGTAGGTGGCAGCCGAGGTGCATCGCGGCCGCACGTCTCGGTCACGCGATCTCGGACGAACACGAGGCTCGGCGGGATAGCGTCGCGCCATGGTCAGCAAGCGGCCGACTCTGACGGCGGGTAGCGCCCACGACGTGGATCGGCTCAAAGCCGTGTGGCTCAACATCCATCGGCAGCATCGGGCGGCCAGCCCGCAGCTCGGGCCCTATGCGTCGGACGACACCTCGTGGGCTGTGCGACGGCGACTGTATGAGCAGCTGCTCGAGCGGCCGGGCGCCGTGCTCGTGCTCGCTGAAGACGAGGATGAGGTCATCGGCTATGCCTTGGGCTATGTCATGGACGTCCCGGATCGGGCCTGGATCGATGACACGTGGGCGGTCGACGGGGTGATCGCCGAGGTCGAGTCGCTGAGCGTCCTGCCCGCCTACGGGGGCGCGGGCCTCGGCACTGCCCTGATGGAGGAGCTCGCACAGCGTCTCGCGACCTTCGGGGCGACCAACCTCATCCTCGGCGTGCTTCCGGACAACGCCAGCGCGGTGTCCCTGTACCAGCGACTCGGGTTCGAGCCGACGTGGCTGTACATGACGCGGTTCGGGGGTCGCGCTGGCCCTGGCCCAGCACCGGAGTAGCTCAGTTGGCCGGACGCGCAGTCAGTCCGTCACGCTCGTCGTCCCAGGCCACCGCGCTGATCCGCCAGCCGTTCGACGTCCGCACGAACTGGAGCGCTTTCATCCCGCGGCCCACCAACGGCTCTCCGTCCAGGACGCCGGACTTGGCATAGCTGCAGAAGTGATGTGCGATGTCGCCGAACACCTCGGTCGTGCCTGACTCCTCCCACTCGCGGAAGTCGGTCAAGGCGCCACCAGTCAGCAACGCCTGGCGTGGCGCGATGAAGCCCTCGACGTCGTAGACGGCCGGCTCGAGGCCGCAGGTCCGCACGATCACCGCTTCGGGGAGGAAGGCCTCGCGTAGTGCCTGAAGCCGATCGGCGCTGCCCGGGCCGGAGCTGAAGGCGTGGAAGAAGGTCGTCACCATGGTGGCGATCGTGGCGCGATCGACCGCCTCGTCCTGGGTCACGGCTGCACCTCACACGGGCCGGGGAGTGAAAGCGTAGAGGCCATCAAGGTCCTCCGCGGATCTGGCCTCTGGCATGAGTGCGCGTCACGACGACGGAAGAGCGGCGCCTGACCCT